>NZ_JACJVP010000099.1 GCF_014212125.1 Cohnella nanjingensis | reverse complement strand
GAGATGCCGGAGGCGGAATTCGAAGCGCTGCAGCGCAAGCTGCTGGCCACCGAATGGATCGATACGGAGACGACGGGGCTGGTCAACGTTCACCGCAGATTGAGGCTCGCGTTCGGCGAGCAGGCCGGGGTCGCCTTCAACCGGAGGCCCGGGGGCGGCAATCAGGTGATCCTCACCATTCCGGCTCGGCAGTATCCCTTGCTGCAGCCGAATCCGGCCGCCAAGCGAGAGAGTTGATATTTTACCGCCGATGTCGTTTTTTTTACCCTATTCTGCCGCCGGTTCATCCCCTACACTGGACGCTGTAAGGCCCAATCATCCTTATCGGAGGTGTAGTTATGAATGGAATCGGCAAAGGGAAGGAACAGGAAACGAGAGTTGAAAGCGCTAACGCGTTAGAAGAGGCGGCTCCGGCCTCTTTGGCGGAGCGAAGCTTCAGCCGGCGCAAATTTCTGATGCTGAGCGGCAGCGTCGCCGCCGCGGCGATGTTCCCGGGCATCGCGTTCGGCGGCGCCCGCAAGGCGGAAGCCTGCGCGCTGCCGGCCAGCCCGCGCTTCTCGCTGAGCGGCTCGGGGGGCGAGATGTTCCGCGAGAAGTCGCTCGGCAGCGCGACGGTCATGCAGTCGTTCGCCATGGACAGCGTCAACAACGCCGTCTATACGGCGCAGATCACGTACGGGTCTCCCTCGTCCTCCGGCGACTTGACGGTGACAAAGCTGAGCACGACGGGCACGATCCTCGGTCAGATGGCGCTCAAGGGATTCGGCCACGGCGTATCGATCGGCGTGGAGCCTTCCGGCACGACCGCGTACCTATGGACCGAGACGGACGGGGTCATCGACGGCGCGGACAGCTGGGGCTCGAAGATCTGCCGCTTCCCCTTTGCCGACGGCACGACGCTGTACAACACGGATGCGTCGCTGACCAAGTATACGGTGCCGGGCGCGGGCAACTACAGCTACACCTGCAATATCGACAACTACCACGGCCATCTGATCGTCCGCTACAGGGACGCGTCGACCAATCCGCGGTTCGACGTGTTCAACCTGCAGGCGTTCAAGGCCGGCGATCGCACGCCGATCGCCGCCGATCGCCAGCGTGTATCAGCCTACGACGCTGGGCGTGTTCCAGGGGTATTGCGCCTACGGCAATTATCTCTATCTGCTCGACGGAACGTCCTACAGCGCGTCGAACCCGTCGCCCGGCAATACGTATCTCACGACGGTCGATCTCAATACCGGCACGCAGGTGGACCGCTTCCGCACCCAGGCCGGCGTGTCGCTGGCTTACCGGGAACCGGAGGGGATGGCCATCCGATTGACCGACCCGAACGACGAGAGCACGGGCCAGCTATGCTTCGGTTTCGCCTCGGGGGCGGCCGGCGCCCGGAAGGCGACGATCTATTACAAGGATTCTTTTATCTAGGAGGGGTGAACGATGGGCATGCTGTCGCCGTGGCATCTGATCTTAATCGCTTTGGTGGCGCTCGTTTTGTTTGGTCCCAACAAACTGCCCGAGCTTGGACGCGGCTTCGGCAAGATGTTCCGCGAGTTCAAGGACGCCACGACCGGCGCGCTGTCGGGTCCCCGGGACGCGGACAAGGATGCCGTTCAGTCGTTGGACGAGCCTGACGGCAGAGCGGCGGAACCTCGCAAGCCATGAACGGAGGGCTCTCTGGCGGGATCGAGGCCGCGAACGCGAAGCGTAGCGGAGAGATGACGCTGGTCGGACATCTGACCGACCTGCGCAGGAGAATCCTGTTTACGCTGGCGGCGCTGATCGTCGGCGTGGCGGCAGGCCTCGCGTGCGCGCAATCGCTGATCGCGTGGATGAAGAGCGTCCCGCCGGCGGACCAGCTCGCCTGGAACATCTTCTCGCCCGGCGACGCGGTGCGGCTGTACCTGAATGTCGGATTTATCAGCGGGGTCGTCATCTCGCTGCCCTTCTCGATGTATCAGCTGTGGCTGTTTCTGAAGCCGGGGCTCGCGGAGGAGGAGCGAAGAGTTTCGTTTATGTTCATTCCCGCGGCGCTGCTTCTCTTTGTGGCGGGGCTCGCCTTCGGCTACTTCGTCGTGTTCAGGATGGCGCTTCTGTTCACCTCGGCGGTCGCGCATCGCCTCGAATTAACCGAGACCTACGGGATCATGCAGTATTTCTCCTTCCTATTCAACATTACGATCCCGATCGCGCTGATGTTCGAGCTTCCCGTCGTGGTGCTGTTCCTGACCAAGCTGCGGATCCTGAAGCCGCGCATGCTGCGCCGGTTCCGCCGCTACGCCTATATGGCGCTTGTGATCGTGGCGGGCGTCATAACGCCGCCCGACGCCGTATCGATGCTGCTCGTCTATGCGCCGATGATCGTCCTCTACGAAGGCAGCGTGCTGCTGTCCAGCCGGATGGAAGCGAAGTCGCTGCCGTCCGAGTAACCGCGGTGCCAAGCCGTCCCTCACGCCCGCCGACGACGCGAATCGTCGGCGGTTTTTTTATGAAAACGAGGCATGGCCATTATCGCTTTCAG
>NZ_JACJVP010000098.1 GCF_014212125.1 Cohnella nanjingensis | reverse complement strand
GTACCAGTCGTTGACTTCCTTGGTGATCTCCTCGCCGCCGAGCTGATTCCACTTCTGCGCCATCGCGTCGAAGCTGTCGATAGCGTCGCCCATGATGATCTTGACATAGGTGGAGTTCAGCAGATCCGAGAGCGTGCTGTCCCGCTGCGCCATCAGCTCGGTAGGCAAGCTGAAGTATTGGTCCGGCATCATGAGGTCTTCCTGGACGATCTTCTCCAGCAGGCCGAGCGAACCTTCGGGTCCGAACACCTTGTAGATGCCCCATTGCGAGGCGTCTCCGCCCATGTAGGCCTGCACTTGATCGTAATAGCCCTTCTCCTCCGGATTGAGCTTGCTAGTGTCGCTGGATTGCAGAGCTTTGTTGACGTTCTGGTAGGCGGTCAGATTCTTCTTCGCTCCGAATGCCTGTACGTCCATGTATTTGAACGTATGGTATTCCTGCTTGGGGCCGTCATACATATATTTGAATTCCGCCTTGTCGCTGAACAGCTTCGTCACGAAGGCATCCATCGTCTTCACCAGCGCGTCGGGATATTTGCTCTTCTTGTTGACCACCCAGAACGTGCCGATGCCCGAGCTGATCTGCCCCTTCGCCGGCGCGGCGTCGACGGACGGGAGCTGGTACATCTCCCATTTGGCCTTCGGGTCCTTGGCCACCGATTTGCTGAGGTAGTTGATCGGATTGGCCATCGTCCCGAAGGTCATGCCTACCTTGCCGGCGATCATATCGTCGGTCAGCTGCGTCGCCGTCTTGACGGAGAACTCCTTGTCGATCTCGCCCGCTTTGTACATCTCCTGCAGCTTCGCGAGCGCCGCCTTCGCTTCCGGCTGAACGGCGCCGTAGGCGAGCTTGCCGCTCTGGCGCGGGTCTTGAATCCACATTTTCCCGTAGGCGTGGAACATATTGAAGAAGTAGTTCAACCCCCCGTAGCCGGAAAAGACGCTGCTCGTCAGGCCCAGGCCGACGGTATCGTCCTTGCCGTTCTGATCCGGATCGTTCTCCTTGAACGCCTTGGCCACGGCAAGCAGCTCATCGACCGTCTTCGGCGCGGACAGTCCCAGATTGTCCAGCCAGTCCTTGCGGATCCACAGCATGCCCGCGCCGTCCATCGTAGCCGTCACATAGGGCAGCGCCATGAGCTTGCCGTCGATCGTAGCCGCCTTCAGCGTAATGCCGCCGTCCTCGTTCAATCGGCTCTTGAGCAGCGGAGAAGCGTACTTCTCGTATACCTCCGTCAGATCGGCCACCGAATCGGCCTCGACCAACTGCTTGAACTGGGTCGAATCGACTTTGAAGAAGTCCGGCAGGGATCCTGAAGCGATCGTGACGTTCAGCTTGTCCTTGTAGCCGGCGCTGTCGGTGATCCAATCGTTCTTGATCGTGAATCCGTACGTGTCCGCCAAATACCGGGTCCAGATGTTGCTGTCCATGTTCTCGCCCGGGGCGAAGTTGGTGACGTCCGCCTGGGCTCTGACCGTCGTTACCGTAATGGGCGGATCGTACTTCCCGTCCGTCCCGGTCCCCGCCGATTGCGCGTCCTGGCCGCCGCCGCTCGAGGCCGAGCCGCTGCCGGAGGCCGGCGCCTTCGCATTGTCCGGCGTATTGTCCGAGCAGCCTGCGAGAACGGTTGTAATCGCTAACAATAACGCCATTGCGGTTGCAGCTTGTTGATTCCTTTTCATCGTTGTTCCCCCTATATGGAGTTGCGGGATATCCCTTCCCGTTCAAAGTATAGAGAATGTCCGTCGGCCTTAACTAGGGTATTATCTTGACAATACCGTCCAACCGTCAACTTGTTGCGCGTAATCCGTTGCGCCGGTCGAGCGGTTATTTATAATGAACGCATAACGGGATGCCGCCCGGCGGCGAAAGTCCGGCAGAGGAGCAGAAGGCTTGTCCCCGCCGTATCCCGACTATCCGATTGGAGGATTTTTTGCCATGAACGAACCGATTGCCGACTTATTCGCCGCTCCCCCTGCGGCCTATCGTCCCGCGCCCTTCTGGGTCTGGAACGACGAGATGACGGCGGAGCGCGTCCGCGAACAGCTGCGCGAGCTGAAGCGCTGCGGCTTCGGCGGCGCGTTCGTCCATCCGCGTCCCGGCCTAGTCACGGAATACCTCAGCGAGGAATGGTTCCGGCTCTGGTCGGAAGCGCTGGAAGAGGCGGAGCGCCTGGAGATGAAGCTGTATATATATGACGAGAATTCCTATCCGTCCGGATTCGCGGGCGGACATGTCCCCGCCGAGCTGCCGGACTGTCTGGCGAACGCGGCGATCTTCCGCGAGCTGCATCTCGGCGAGCTGCCGTCCGTGCTGCCCGTCGCCTCCGGCATGCTGAACCGGCCCGGCCATCCCATCCGCGTGTTCGCCTTCCGCGGCGGCGCGGAGACGGGGGAGGCGATCGGCGAGATCCAGGACGTGACCCAGCTGCCATACGCGGAATGGGAGGCGTACGGCGAACGCTTCCTCGTGTTCGAGATCGGCACGCCCGAGACGAACTCCTGGCTGGGCGGCTTCGCCTACACGGACTTGATGCGGCCCGAGGTGACCCGGCTGTTCTTGGAGACGACTTATGAAGCGTACCGCAGCNNCCCCGCGATCTTCACCGACGAACCGGAGATCTCCCCCGGCAACCTGTTCCAGCAGAACGGCGCTTCGTTCCTGCCCTTCAGCTATTGGTTCGCCGGACAGTTCGAAGCGCGCAACGGCTACGATCTCAAGGACTATCTTCCGTACCTGTTCCGAGAGGTGAAGCCGGACGCGTTCGACCGCGATCCCCGCAAGGTGCGCTACGATTACTACCATACGATCCGGGAGATCTGGGTGGAGAGCTTCGTGCAGCCGATCTCGGCGTGGTGCGACCGCCACGGCATCGCCTGGACCGGCCACTATCTGGAGCATA
>NZ_JACJVP010000097.1 GCF_014212125.1 Cohnella nanjingensis | reverse complement strand
GCCCGCGGCCGGCCGCTGCGCCGGGACCGCCGGGCTTGCCGCGCCGCGCGGACGCGCCCGGCTGCCCGGATCGCGCCTGTTTGTCGGTCTGGCGACCGGGGCCTCCAGGCTGGCTCCCGGTGGCGCGGCCTCCAGCTCGGTGGCCGGCACCGCGGCTGCCAGACTGACGCCCAGTCGCGCGGTCTCCCGATTGGCGCCCGATGCCATGGCTGCCAGGCCGGCTCCCGGCGGCAGTGCCTCTCGTTTGGCGCGCCGGCCCTTCTCCGCGCGCGTCCGGCCCCCTATGCGACGATGACTTCTTCGAATCTCCTAGTCCTTCCAAACCCGCACCTCGTTCCCCTCGGTCGGAGATCAAGCAGCCTCGGCCGCTCGTCATCCGGCTTTATCCCTATTCTCGAGTATTTCCTGATTTCCGTTGGAAATTTCTAAAAGCTTGACCAGTCCGGCGCGTAACGGCGCTAGCCTTCGCTTCGCGCGTTACACGTTTATCTATAGATTCGCCCGTACGCCATTGCTGGTTCCGTCTGCAGGCTCACCGCGCAAGAGATCTTGCTTGGCAGCGGAACTTGCAACGGCCCAGCCAAGTGACGTACTAGGTACGCTACAT
>NZ_JACJVP010000096.1 GCF_014212125.1 Cohnella nanjingensis | reverse complement strand
TCTTCGTCGTGCAAGCACGACTGTCGAAACCCGACGTTTCTTACGCTCGATGTTCAGTTTTCAAGGAGCAATCTTGTCTTCGCTCTCGGCCTCGTTCTTGCCCGGCCTCTCAGCGGCGACTTGAATAATATATCATATTCGCCTAGCTCGTTGCAACCTGTAATTTCTGGTAAATCTCTTCGGCCTTCATCGTCATTTCTCGTTCGATGTCAGCCGCCCATCAGACGCGAAAATTAATTTAACACATCCGCACTAGCACGTCAACGCCTTTTTGCGAAGTTCTTGCTTTTTTACGCCAAGAGCAGATGTTGAAACCCGAGAACCAGCGCCACGCCTGGCAATCCAAGCACCGTCACCGCGCCGATCGTCGCCGGATTGAGCGGAACGTACCAGCCGGTAATCCACCCGGAGAAGTTCAACGCGTAGATCGCGAAAGCCGCAAGCGCCAGATGCGTGCCGAACCGGACGAACCAGCCCTTGGCCACCTGCCGGCGAAGAACCAGCAGCAGCAGCGCGGCCGAAGACGCGATCAACATGACGATCCAGAACGTCTTCATGCGCCCTCGCCTCCGTACGCCCGGCCGTCCAGCCGAACGGCGAGCGGTTCTTGCTCGGGATTCGCATGCCAGAACATCTTCGCTTTGCGCAGCGCCATATCCAGCTTCTTCTCCGCCGCCTCGAGCGCATAGATCGCATAATCCACCTGATCGATCCCGAGCGCGTCTTCGAAGCGCCTTTGCGCCGCCGCGCACTCCAACTCCGCCAGCCGTACGTCTTCCTTCAACTGTTCGCGCTCCGACAGCAGCAGCGCTTGCGCTTCCCGCTCTTGCTTGGTCCGTCTCATCGTCCGCCCTCTCCCTTCTCCTCTGACCCCGATGGTGCTGCCCGCAGGACAACCCGCTATCATTTATATGTCACGGAAGGCGGAATCAGAATCAGGCAAGCAACGAAATGCGCAACTTCCCGGGAATCAAAAAAGACGCCCGAAGGGCGTCCGTTTCATTCGGAATCGCTTTGAAGTTGTCGTCCGGCCGTTCGCCGCTAATTCAATTCGCGACGTCCTTCGAGCGCCTTGGAGAGCGTCACTTCGTCCGCATACTCCAGATCGCCGCCCACGGGCAGGCCGTGCGCGATGCGCGTCACCTTGATGCCGAACGGCTTGACGAGCCGCGACAGATACATGGCGGTCGCTTCCCCTTCGATATTCGCGTTGGTCGCGAGGATCATCTCCTGCACGCGCTCGTCGCTGAGCCTTCGAACGAGCTCGGCAATGCGGATGTCGTCGGGACCGACGCCGTCCATCGGCGAGATCGCGCCGTGCAGCACGTGGTACATGCCGTTGAATTCCTTGGTGCGCTCCATCGCCACCAGGTCCTTAGGCTCCTGAACGACGCAGATCGCGGAGACGTCCCGCGTCTTGTCGGAGCAGATGCGGCAAGGATCCACGTCGGTAATATTGCAGCATACGGAACAATAAGTCAGGTTGCGCTTCACGTTGACCAGCGCCTTGGCAAAATCGATGACGTCTTCCTCCTTCATCCGCAGGACGTGGAACGCCAGCCGGGCGGCCGTCTTCGGCCCGATGCCCGGCAAGCGGGAGAAAGCTTCGATCAGCTTGGCGATCGGTTCTGGATAGAACAAGGATGTTAGGCTCCTTTGGGATTAGAACAACCCGGGAATCTTCATGCCGCCGGTGTATTTGCTCATATCGGTGTTGGCCAGCTCGTCGGCTTTGGTCAGCGCGTCGTTCACCGCGGTCAGGACGAGGTCCTGCAGCATCTCGACGTCTTCGGGATCGACGGCTTCGGGCTTGATCTCGATGCTCAGCAGCTTCTTGTGGCCGTTGACGCTCACGGTGACGACGCCGCCGCCGGCGGTGCCTTCTACGGTCTTGGTGCCGAGTTCTTCCTGGGCTTTGAGCATTTGCTCCTGCATCTTCTTCACTTGCTTCATCATTTGGTTCATGTTGTTCATGTTGAACGGCCTCCCTTAATCGTCTTTGATGACTACCAATTCTTCCCCGAAAAGCCGCAGCGCCTCTTCGACGAGCGGTTCGCGCGCCGGCTCCGCGTCTCCCTCCGGCACGAGCGTCAGCTCCTCGCCGGCCTCGGCGCCCGGGTCCGTCCGGGTTCCCGCCGCGACGGCCTCCTGCCATTCCTTCTGCAGCAGCGTGGCCAGTTGGGTCGGCTGTCCGTACACCGCGCTCAGCACATGCTCGATCACCTGCCGGTTGGCGGGCTTCTCGGTCGTCTCGCGGTGTATGGAATTGCGGAAGGCGACGAGCACCGTATCGTCGGCAAAGGAGACCGGCTCCCCGTCCACGAGCCAAGCGTGAACGGTGACCCGCTCTTCCTTCACGCGCTGCA
>NZ_JACJVP010000095.1 GCF_014212125.1 Cohnella nanjingensis | reverse complement strand
AAACCGCGGCGTTAACCCGTTACGGCGGTTATCTCGCTACTCCGAGGCCGCAAACCGCGGCGTTAACCCGTTACGGCGGTTATCTCGCTTCTCTGAGGCCCGTAACCGCGGCGTTAACCCGATTCGGCGGTTATCTCGCTACTCCGAGGCCCGCAAACCGCCGCGTTAACCCGCTTGGGCGGTTATCTCGCGCTTCGAGGCCCGCAAACCGCCGCGTTAACCCGCTTGGGCGGTTATCTCGCGCTTCGAGGCCCGCAAACCGCCGCGTTAACCCGCTTGGGCGGTTATCTCGCTACTCCAAGGCCCGTAACCGCGGCGTTAACCCGCTTGGGCGGTTATCTCGCGCTTCGAAGCCCGCAAACCGCGGCGTTAACCCGCTTGGGCGGTTATCTCGCGCTTCGAGGCCCGCAAAGCGCGGCGTTAACCCGATTCGGCGGTTATCTCGCGCTTCGAGGCCCGCAAAGCGCGGCGTTAACCCGATTCGGCGGTTATCTCGCTACTCCGAGGCCCGCAAACCGCGACGTTAACCCGCTTGGGCGGTTATCTCGCGCTTCGAGGCCCGCAAACCGCGGCGTTAACCCGTTTCGGCGGTTATCTCGCGCTTCGAAGCCCGCAAACCGCGGCGTTAACCCGTTTCGACGGTTATATCACACCTCCGAGGCCCGCAAACCGCGGCGTTAACCCGTTTCGGCGGTTATCTCGCGCTTCGA
>NZ_JACJVP010000094.1 GCF_014212125.1 Cohnella nanjingensis | reverse complement strand
CGTATGTAAACTACCTACATTAGTGGTCGGCGAGCTAGAGCAGCGAATGTGAGGAAATAAATGACCTACATTGGCGGTCGGCGAGCTAGAGCAGCGAATGTGCAGAAATAAATGACCTACATTGGCGGTCGGTTAGCTGGAGCGGTGAATGTGTGCATTTGGTTATGTCATGGCGAAAACGCGCCATGGGACTGTTCCTCCAGGCTCAATCGGCTTTCTGGATAGTTCAATTTGCGTTTCCGGCGAGGGGAGATCCAAGTTTCGTACCCTAAAACGGGCTTCAGCAATAAAAAGGCGATCCCCCTCGTTCAGGGGATCGCCTTTGCTGCTTGCGCGGGAGCCTTACAGCTGGATCTGCAGCCGCGTCGCGCCGGACGCCGGCACGATGACGACGCCTTCCGCGCTTGGCTGCGCCGTGCCTCCGTCGACGCCGGAGACGGTGGAGACGCCGCGGAGCAGCAAACGCCATTCGGCCGCTTCGCCGCGAGTCTCGAGGCGAAGGATCTCGCCTTCGCGGCTGCCGGAGACGAAGAACCGTTCGTTCCCGCGGCTGTCCGGGACGGACGCCGAGAAGGATGCGCCGGACTTCGGTGCGAACAGGTGGAAGACCGCGCCGTCCGCATAATCGTAATCCGGGCGGGAATCCTCGCGTCCGACGGGGATGAGCGCGCCTTCGCGGGCGAAGAGCGGCAAGCCCATGTAGTCGTAATGCTCGCGCCGCCAAGCGCCGCCTTCGACCTGCTCGCCCGTGAGGAAGTGCGTCCACGTTCCTTGCGGGAGATAGTAGGCCGACTCGCCTTCCTCGTTGAAGATCGGAGCGACGAGCAGCGAATCGCCGAGCATGTACTGGCGGTCCAGGTAGTCGCAAGCCGCGTCTTCCCCGAACTCCAGCACCATGGCGCGCATCATCGGCAGCCCTTGCCGCGAAGCGACGGCCGCTTGTCCGAACAGATACGGCATCAGGCGGGCCTTGAGCTTCGTGAAGTGCCGGAGCACGTCGACCGCTTCCTCGTCGAACAGCCACGGCACCCGGTACGACGTGCTGCCGTGCAAGCGGCTGTGGCTGGAGAGCAGGCCGAAGGCGACCCAGCGCTTGTACAGGTCCGGCGTCGCGCTCTGCTCGAAGCCGCCGATGTCGTGGCTCCAGAAGCCGAAGCCCGACAGGCCGAGGGACAGGCCGCCGCGCAGGCTCTCCGCCATCGACTCGAACGTCGCCTCGCAGTCGCCGCCCCAATGGACCGGGAACTGCTGGCCGCCGGCCGTCGCGGACCGGGCGAACAAGGCGGCTTCACCAGGGCCGAGTTTCTCCTCGAGCACTTCGAAGACGACCTTGTTGTAGAGCTGGGTATAGTAATTGTGCATCTGCAACGGATCCGAGCCGTCATGGTAGACGACGTCGGTCGGGATCCGCTCTCCGAAGTCGGTCTTGAACGAATCGACGCCCATGTCGACGAGCGCGCGCAGTTTGTCTCCGAACCAGCGGCAGGCGTCGGGATTGGTGAAGTCGACGATGCCCATGCCGTACTGCCACAGATCCCATTGCCAGACGCTGCCGTCCTGCCGCTTCAGCAGATAGCCTTGCGCCATGCCTTCGTCGAACAGCGGGGAGCGCTGCGCGATGTAGGGGTTGATCCAGACGCAGATCTTCAGCCCCTTGGCCTTCAGCCGCGCGAGCATGCCCTGCGGATCCGGGAACACGCGCGCGTCCCACTCGAAGTCGCACCATTGGTATTCCTTCATCCAGAAGCAGTCGAAGTGGAAGACGGAGAGCGGCAGATCGCGCTCGGCCATGCCGTCCACGAAGCTGTTCACCGTCGCCTCGTCGTAGTTCGTCGTGAACGACGTCGTCAGCCACAGGCCGAACGTCCAGGAAGGCGGCAGAGCGGGCTTGCCGGTCAGCGACGTATAGTTGCCGAGCACCGCCTTGAGCGAGCCCCCGCCGATGATCATATACTCGAGCATCTCGCCTTCGACGCTGAATTGGGCTTTGGATACTTTCTCCGAAGCCACTTCGAACGACACGAGCTCCGGATGATTGACGAACACCCCGTAGCCGCGGTTCGTCACGTAGAACGGGATGTTCTTGTAGGCTTGCTCGGACGCGGTCCCGCCGTCCTGGTTCCAGATGTCGACCGTCTGGCCGTTCTTCACGAACGCGGAGAAGCGCTCTCCGAGGCCGTAGACGGTCTCGCCCACGGCGAGATCGAGCTGCTCGCGGAAATGATGGCGGCCGTCCTCGCCCCGCACGAAAGCGGTCTGACGGAAGCCGCTGCCCGTCAATTTACGCCCTTCGTACGTATAGGCGATCTTCAACTGATGCGATTTGGCGATCGTCACGGTCGTGCGGCCGCTCGTCAGCGAGACGGCGTCCTCGCCGTCTGCGATGGCGACGGGCGCGGTGCCACCGGTCAGGAGCGGGAACGCGTCGGGCGACCGGCGCTTGCGACCTCTATGATGGTAGAGACGCACGCGGATAACGTCCGGCAGCGGAGAGTCGAACTCCATCGTCGTGAGCGCTTCGTTAAGCGTATTGCCGCGGTGCTCCAGATGACGGTGCGGCGCGTACACCCGCAGCTTGTCCTGCCCGGCCTCCACGCTGTGCACTTCGTACGGACTGAGCACCTCGTAGCCTTTGCGAGTCATCCAATAGCCGTCGCTGAACTTCATCTTCATCCATCCCTTCGGGTTGATGTTTCGGTACCTGTCTCTTTAATAGAATACCGATTGATATCCCGCGGCTCTTGCATTATTATGCTCATTAATAACACGATTCTGAGCATAGGGATGGGATGGACGTCAAACCTTTAAGAGAGAACCGACTGCACGGCAACCCGGGCTTCCCCGTCGGTTTCTATCGAATCGAGCGAACGGCCGGCGAGTCGATCCTCGACAACCATTGGCACGAAGAGATCGAATTCCTCATGGTGACGTACGGCAAGGCGATCTTCCAGATCGGACTCGCTTCCTATGAATTAAAGGCGGGCGAAGCGATCTTCATCCCGGGCGGGGAGCTGCACGGCGGTTTTCCGCTAGAAGAAGCCCCTTGCACGTACGAGGCGGTCGTCTGCGACCTGGGCTGGCTGATCGGCAGCGGGGATCAGATGGCGAAGCGCTACCTGCTGCCGCTGCAGCGGGGGTTGCTGTCGCTCCCCTCGCATTGGACGGCGGACGCCGAGTGGGGACCGAAATTGCTGACGCAGTTGCGGACCGTGCTGGACCTGGAGGCGTCGGACGACCCGGCCCGGGAACTCCGCGTCAAGATCGGGCTGCTCGCCCTGTTCGCCGACTTGATCTCGCGCGGGTTGATGCAGAGCAAGCATCCGGGCGAGCCGTCCGAGCGGCGCGCCGCGGAACGGTTGAAGAACGTGCTGCTGTTCATCGAGGCGCACTTCGCGCGCAGGTTGACCGTCCGCGAGCTCGCGGACGTCGCGGGGATGAGCGAAGGGCACTTCAGCCGGGTGTTCCGCACGTATATGCGGCAGACGCCCATCGCCTATCTGAACCGGTACCGCATCCGTCATGCGGCCGGACGGCTGCTGGATTCGGACCTGACGATATCGGAGGCGGCGCTCGAGTCGGGATTCGACAACTTCAGCTACTTCATCAAGCTGTTCCGCGCGGTCTACGGCTGTACGCCCAAAGCGTATCGGAACCGTCCGTGAACGCGCATTAAAGAGGCTCTCCGCGGGAAACGCCGGAGAGCCTCTGCCGTTATTCGATTATTCCGAAGGTTTGCCGTTCTCTTGCGGGCGCGGGGGCCGAGGAGGCCGCTTGGCGCGGAAGCGCGAAGAGACATAGTTATGCTTGCGGTCCCGGAAAAAGATCCAACCGCCTATAAATCCTACGCCGATCAGGAATAAGATAAATCCGAGCGCGAAATGCAGCCAGGCGAATTCCGGGTTCGGGAGCTTCACGTTGCCGAGCTGCGCGAAGTAATCCCAGAGCGCGTCCTTCATCAGCAAAAAACCGTAGGCGGCTGCAAGGCCGGGAATGACAAGCAGTAAAACGGCGATCAGGCGCGATACGACGAGCTTCAACGGACAGGTTCACCTTCCTCTCCTCTTCTCCTATCATACCGATTCGGAAGGAGGATGTCCACGCCGAAGCCGCATGGCGGGCGGCTTTGTCCCGTTCGTCAAAAAAAGGTACAATAGATCGTGCAGTATACATACGAACTACCGGAACAGGAATGCGGAGGGGAAAACGATGCCAATCGAAGTCGATGTCGCCATTCTCGGCGGGGGACCGGGCGGATATACGGCCGCGGTGCGCGCGGCGCAAGCCGGGCGAAGCGTCGCGATCATCGAGCAAGATAAGTTGGGCGGGACCTGCCTGCACCGGGGATGTATCCCGAGCAAGGCGCTGCTGCGCAGCGCGGAAGTATTCGCGGAGGTCGGACAAGCGTCTTCATACGGCATTCGGCTGCCGGAGGGCGCGCCGGAGGTGGACTGGCGGCAGGTGATGCAACGCAAGGACGGCATCGTCGAGCAGCTGCATCGGGGCGTCCAGACCCTCATGAAGATGAACAAGATCCAGGTGATTCAGGGCAGCGGCCGCATCATCGGGCCGTCGATCTTCTCCCCGCGCAGCGGCGCGGTGGCGGTGCAACTGGAGGACGACGAATCGGAGACTGTCGTGCCGCGCAATCTCATCATCGCGACGGGCTCGCGTCCCCGCAAGCTGGAGGGACTGCCCTACGACGGCTTGCACGTCGTGACGAGCGACGAAGCGCTCGCCTGGACGTCGCGTCCGGCGTCGATCGTCATCGTCGGCGGGGGCGTCATCGGCGTCGAGTGGGCGTCGATGCTGTGCGACTTCGGCACGGAGGTGACGCTCGTCGAGACGGCGGAGCGGCTCGTGCCCGGCGAGGACAAGGACGTATCCGCGGAGCTGGCGAAGCAGCTGCAGAAGCGCGGCGCGAAGGTGTTGCTGGGCGCGAAGCTCGATGCGGCAAGCTGCGCTGTCGCGGACGGCGGCGTCACGGTCCGGGTCGAAGCGGACGGACGGACGGAGACGCTGTCGGCGGAACGGATGCTGGTGTCCGTGGGCCGTCAAGGCAACGTCGAGGGCCTCGGCTTCGAGAACACGGACGTGAAGACCAGCAACGGATTCGTCGCGGTCAACCCGGCCACGCTGCAGACGGGCGAACCGCACATCTACGCGATCGGCGACGTCATCGGCGGCGTCCAGCTGGCGCATGCGGCCATGCACGAGGCGCACGTCGCCGTCGATCATCTGCTCGGGCGGTCCTATCCGCGCGCGGCGGACCGCGACATTCCGCGGGCGATCTATTCGCGTCCCGAAGCGGCTTCGATCGGCTGGACGGAGGAAGCGGCGAAGGCGAACGGCTTCGACGTCCGCACGGCCCGGCTGCCGCTGCGCATCCTGGGCAAGGCGCTCGTTCACGGCGAAGCGGACGGCTTCGCCAAAGTCGTGGCCGACCGCGCGAGCGGCGATCTGCTCGGCGTGCACTTCGTCGGCGCGCATGCCACCGAGCTCGTCGCCGAGGCTTCGCTGGCGAAGCTGCTCGACGCGGTGCCTTGGGAGATCGGCCGCGCGATTCACCCGCATCCGACGCTGTCGGAGGCGATGCAGGAAGTGATGCAGGCGCTCGAAGGGAACGCCGCGCACGGTTCATAAGAGGGCGCGCGCCTTGCGCGGCGCGCCAGAGCAGCGGTTTCGCCAGGGCAGCATCGGCGAAGCCGTTTGCCTTATCCGCCCCCGCGCGCTGGGCTTGGCGGCGGGGGCGCGGAACGACCGTTTCCTTTTGCCGAGGAAGGATGTATAATAGGTTCTAGGTGTTAGTATTAAGACCAGGTTTTAAAACTAAGTCAAAGCCAGGAGGGACGCGCCATGACCCGGAAAGGCTCCGTCCAGCAGCAAGCGAGACATGCGCTGCTCGGATTAAGCGACGAGCGAGTCGTTCAAATGTATGAGACGATGATGCTGGCTCGGCGTTACGATGAGAGAGGGCAGCTGCTGCAACGCGCGGGGAAGGTGAACTTCCACATCTCCGGCATCACGCAGGAGCCGTCGCAGGTTGCGATGGCGTTCGCGATGGATCTGGACAAGGACTATTTTTTGCCTTACTACCGGGATTACGGCTTCGTGCTCGCGGTCGGCATGACCGTGAAGGAACTGATGCTGTCCCTGTTCGCGAAGGGCGAGGATCCGAACAGCGCCGGACGCCAGATGCCCGGCCACTTCGGCCACAAGCGCCTGCGCATCGTCACGGGCTCCAGTCCCGTCACGACCCAGGTGCCGCATGCGGTCGGCATCGCGCTGGCCGCGAAGATGAGAGGCGACCGCAGCGTGTCGCTGGTCTCGTTCGGGGAGGGCTCGAGCAACCAAGGCGACTTCCACGAAGGCTGCAACTTCGCCGGCGTGCATAAGCTTCCGGTCATCTTCGTTTGCCAGAACAACGGATACGCCATCTCCGTCCCGATGTCCAAGCAGTCCGCCGGCCGCATCAGCGACCGGGCGCTCGGCTACGGGTTCCCGGGCATTCGCGTGGACGGCAACGACCCGCTCGAGGTCTACCGCGTCTTCAAGGAAGCGCATGAGCGCGCGATCGCGGGCGAGGGGCCGACGCTGGTCGAGATTATGACGTACCGCGTAACGCCGCACTCCACCTCCGACAACGATATGGCCTACCGCACGAAGGAAGAGGTCGATCTGCACAAGGCGAAGGATGCCGTGCCGGCTTTCCGCGCCTATCTGACGGAGCACGGGCTCTGGTCGGACGAGCGGGAGCAGGAGCTGCAGACCCGTTTGCGCGCGATGATCGACGAAGCGACGACTTATGCCGAACGGGCGCCGTTCCAGCCGGTAGAGGACGCGTTCCGTTACGTCTACGCCGAAGTTTCGGTTCACGGGGAGGGGCGCTGACGATGGCAGTCATGGAATATATCGAAGCGATTCGGTCGGCTATGAAAGAGGAGATGGAGCGCGACGCCAGCGTGTTCGTGCTCGGCGAGGACGTGGGCCTAAAGGGCGGCGTGTTCGGCACGACCAAGGGACTGCAGCAGCAGTTCGGGGAGATGCGGGCGCTCGATACCCCGCTCGCGGAATCCGCCATCGCCGGCGTCGCGATCGGCGCGGCGATGGTCGGCATGAAGCCGATCGCGGAGATGCAGTACTCGGACTTCATGTTCCCCGCGACCAACCAGATCATCAGCGAAGCCGCGAAGATCCGGTACCGCTCGAACAACGACTGGGAATGCCCGGTCGTCATCCGCGCGCCGATCGGCGGCGGCGTGTTCGGCGGCCTGTACCATTCGCAGTGTCCGGAATCGGTGTTCTTCGGGACGCCGGGTCTGAAGATCGTTGCACCGGCGACGGCGTACGATGCGAAGGGGCTGCTGATCGCGGCGATCCGCGATCCGGATCCGGTCCTCTACTTCGAGAACAAGAAGTGCTACCGCTTCGTGAGCGACGAAGTGCCCGAAGGCGACTATACGGTGCCGATCGGCAAAGCGAACGTGCTGCGCGAAGGACGCGACATCACCGTCATCGGCTATAGCTTGCCGCTGCACTTTGCCATGCAGGCGGCCGAGGAGCTCGCCCGCGAGGAAGGCGTCGAGGCGCACATCCTCGATCTGCGGACGATTCAGCCGCTCGACCGCGAGGGAATTCTCGAGGCGGCGGCCAAGACCGGCAAGGTGCTCATCGTGCATGAGGACAACAAGACGGGCGGCGTAGGCGCCGAAGTGGCCGCGATCATCGCGGAGGAGCTGCTCTACGACCTCGACGCGCCGATCCGCCGGCTGTGCGGGCCGGACGTGCCGGCGATGCCGATCAATCCGCCGGGCGAGAAGCACTACATGCTGAACAAAGACAAATTAAAAGCGGCGATGCTGGAGCTGGCGCGCTACTGATCGGCGCCTGAAAGGAGCGGGAACGATGCCTAAGCAGTTGACAGAAATCATCATGCCGCAGTTGGCGGAATCGCTCGTGACGGCGACAGTCGAACGATGGCTGAAGCAGCCGGGCGATACGGTAGAGATGTACGAGCCGATCTGCGAGCTCATCACCGACAAAGTGAACGCGGAGCTCCCGTCGACCGTCCGCGGGGTGCTCGTGAAGGTGTTGGTCGGCGCCGGGGAGACGATCGACGTCGGCTCGCCGATCTGCCTGATCGAGACGGAGGCCGCCGAGATCTACGCGGAGATTCCGGGCGGCGCGGCGGCGGCCGGCCTGCCCGCTACCGCCGCGCAGGAGGCCGCGGAATCGTACGCGGCGGCCCCGGCGCCGAGCGCCGGCAATCCGCAGGATGCAGGCGCCGGCGCGAACGCGCCGATGCGCCATCGCTACTCGCCGGCCGTGCAGTCGCTGGCCGCCGAGCATCGGATCGATCTGAACCGCGTAGCGGGTACGGGCGCCGGCGGGCGCATTACGCGCGCCGACGTGCTGGCCGCGGTGCAAGCCGGCGGGGCCGGTTCCGCCGACCGCGCGGCCTCTGCGCCGGCAACAGCGCCTGCGACAGCCGCCCCGACGCCCGCACAGAACGCGCCGGCCGCATCGGCTCCCGCGGCCGCCGCGCAGCTGGCGCCGATGGACCCGCGAATGCCGGTCCGATCCTCCGGGCTGCATCTGTCCGAATCGCCGCGCATCCCGTCCGTCGAGATCGAGGGCCAAGAGCTCCCGGGGCGCGGCGAGTATATGATCGACGTTACGCCGATCCGCAATACGATCGCGAGCCGCATGCGTCAGAGCGTCACCGAGATCCCGCACGGCTGGATGATGATCGAGGTCGACGTGACGAACCTCGTCGTGCTGCGCAACAAGCTCAAAGACGAATTCACGAAGCGGGAAGGGATCAATCTGACGTACATGCCGTTCCTGTGCAAGGCGGCGGTCAGCGCGATCAAGGACTACCCGATCATGAACTCGGTCTGGGCGACGGACAAGATCATCGTGAAGCGCGAGATCAACCTGTCGCTGGCCGTCGGGACGGAAGATTCGGTCATCACGCCGGTCATCCGCAACGCCGACCAGAAGAGCATCGCCGGGCTCGCGCACGAGATCGACGATCTCGCCCGCCGCACCCGCGAAGGCAAGCTGAAGCTGAACGATCTGCAAGGCGGAACGTTCACCGTGAACAATACCGGCTCGTTCGGTTCCGTCCTGACGCAGCCGATCATCAACTATCCGCAAGCGGCGATCATGACGTTCGAATCGATCGTGAAGCGTCCGGTCGTCATCAACGACATGATCGGCGTCCGCTCGATGGTGAACCTGTGCCTGTCGCTGGATCACCGGATCCTCGACGGCGTCATCTGCGGCCGGTTCCTGCAGCGGGTCAAGGAGAATCTCGAGAGCTACGGCTCGGACACCAAGCTATATTAAGACGGCGGCCGCCGGCATCCCGGCGGCCGGAGGACAAGGCTGTCCCGGCCGCCGAGGCGAACTCGCGGGCCGGGACGGCCTTTAACGTTCGCCGGCGGACGCGCCGCGAACCGCCGATTGCGGGGCCGGATTCGGTTGCGCTACAATAAGGGGTGGAAAGGGAGGCGAAGCCGAAGATGAAGACGCTGCACGCCGCGTACTTGTCGCGGATCGACTATGGGGAAGCGTGGGAACTGCAAAAAGCGCTCATCCGGGAGATCGACACGGAGGCGCGCGGAGATACGCTGCTGATGCTCGAACATCCGCCGACCTATACGGTCGGCACCGACCGTCATCCCGAACACCTGCTCCTCGGGCCGGAAGAGCTGCATCGGCGCGGCATCTCGGTCTACGAGATCGACCGCGGCGGGGACATCACCTACCACGGTCCCGGACAGCTGGTCGGCTACCCGCTGCTCTATCTGGAGGCGGCAGGTCTCGACCTACATAAGTACCTGCGCGAGCTCGAGGAAGCGATCATCGGCCTGCTGGCGGAATTCGGCCTGCAGGGCGGCCGCAAGCCGGAATATACGGGCGTCTGGGTCGGGGATCGCAAGATCGCCGCGATCGGCGTGAAGTTCAATCGGGCGCGCACCCGGCGCGGATTCGTCACGAGTCACGGCTTCGCGCTGAACGTGAAGAGCCAAGTCGCGCAGGACGGCTTTCAGGGGATCGTGCCTTGCGGCATCCAGGAATACGGCGTGACTTCGTTGGAGGCCGAGACCGGTCAAGCCCTGGATGTCGAAGCGATCGGGGAACGGCTAATGCCGCACTTCAAGCGCGTATTCGGCTATGATTCCGTCAGTCCAGAAACGATCCGATCGACATCAGTACGGTAGAAGCGAGCATGGCGATGAGCATGACGTAAATGACGATTTTAAACCAACGCGTCTGGTTCAACAGGATCATCCTTTGCGATAAGATTGACTGGATCATTCCTATTGTAACGTATTTCACACC
This sequence comes from Cohnella nanjingensis, assembly GCF_014212125.1. Lineage (GTDB taxonomy): Bacteria > Bacillota > Bacilli > Paenibacillales > Paenibacillaceae > Cohnella > Cohnella nanjingensis. Next base: position 1,323 of record NZ_JACJVP010000094.1, on the reverse strand, counting down.
TATATTCGAGGAGGCTTTCCGATGATTCAAAGAGAACGGCTGATTGCCGAGTTCATGGAATTGGTCCGCATCGACAGCGAGACGCGGCACGAGCAAGAGATCAGCAAGGCGCTCAAGGAGAAGTTCGGGGCGCTCGGCCTGGAGCTGTCGGAGGACGACGCCGCGGAGAAGACGGGTCACGGCGCGGGCAACCTGTTCGCGTGGCTGCCGGCCTCAGCCGGTCGGGAAGAGGTGCCCGCCCTGCTCTTCACCTCGCATATGGATACGGTCTCGCCGGGCCGCGGCATTCAGCCTCGCCTCGACGACGACGGCTTCATCCGCAGCGACGGCACGACGATCCTCGGCAGCGACGACAAGGTCGGCCTGGCCGCGATGTTCGAAGCGCTCCGCGTCCTGAAGGAGCAGAATCTGCCGCACGGCCCGATCCAGTTCGTCATCACGGTGGGCGAGGAATCCGGCTTGCTCGGCGCACGGGCGATGGACGGCTCCCGTCTGCGCGCGAAGTTCGGCTATGCGCTCGATTCGAACGGCAGCGTCGGCGAGATCGCCGTCTCCGCGCCGACCAACTCGCGACAATACATCACCATCCGCGGCAAAGCCGCGCACGCCGGCGTCAGCCCCGAGAAAGGCATCAGCGCCATCCAGGTCGCCTCGAAGGCGGTCTCGCGCATGAAGCTGGGCCGGATCGACGAAGAGACGACCGCGAACATCGGCCGGTTCGAAGGCGGCGGAGAAGTGAACATCGTCGTCGACCAGATCAAGATCTTCGCCGAAGCGCGCAGCCGCGTGCAGGAGAAGATGGAGGCCCAAGTGGCGTCGATGCGCGAAGCCGTCGTCAGCGCCTGCGAAGAGTTCGGCGCCGAATACGAATTCGAGAGCGTCACGATCTACCCGGCTTATCACTACACCGAAGCGGACGAAGTCGTGCAGATCGCGAGCGAGGCCATCCGCGCGATCGGTCTCGCGCCGAGCACGTTCGCCACGGGCGGCGGCAGCGACGCCAACATGTTCAACGGCAACGGCATTCCGACCGTCAATCTGGCCGTCGGCTACGAAGAGATTCATACGACCAGCGAGCGGATCCGCGCCGACGATATCGTGAAGGTGACGGAACTCGTCGTGGCGATTGTCGCCGAGACGCTGAAGCATAAGTAACCGCAGGAAAAAGAAAGAAAAGAAAAAGAAAAAGAAAAAGAAAAAGACTGGCTTGCTCTGAACTGCACCCCGTCAAGTAGACAGTACAAATAAGTAAAGTATTAGGCGGCCTTCGTCCTGTATTCCATGGGACTGAGGCCGTTTAATTGTATGTATTCAGGTAGTATC
>NZ_JACJVP010000093.1 GCF_014212125.1 Cohnella nanjingensis | reverse complement strand
CCCATTTTCATAAAAAAAGGGGCTGTTCCATTTCGGTCTAGACGACCTTGCGGAACAGCCCCTTGCGATTTCATCGTGCCGTTATTCCATGAGCGCTTCCCAGATGGCGTACGCTTCTTCGAGCGCGGTCTGGCGCTCCTCGACCGCCGTCTGCTTCTCCTTCAGCTTCACGAAGTCGACGGACACCTCGGGCGTGGCCATCTCCTCTTCGATCGCGGCGATCTCGGTCTCCAGCCTCGCGATTTCGGCTTCGGCTTGTTCCCGTTTGCGCTGGCGCGCCCGCTCGTCCCGCTTGGCTTGCTTCTCGGCCTCATAGTCGGCGGCCGGCGCCGAAGAAGCCGTCGCGGCTGGGCCGGACGAGGCGAGCTTCCATTCCTCGATTTCTTTCTTTTTCGACACCATCTCGTCATAATTGCCCAGGAAATGCACGGCGCCGTCCGGCTGAAGCTCGACGATCCGGTCGGCGAGCCGGTTCAGGAAGTACCGGTCATGGGAGACGAACAGCAGGGTGCCGTCGTATTCTTCCAAGGAAGCTTCCAGCACTTCGCGGCTCCACAAGTCCAGGTGGTTGGTCGGTTCGTCGAGGACGAGGACGTTCGCCTTGCGCAGCATCAGCTTGGAGAGAGCGACGCGGGCTTTTTCCCCGCCGCTCAGGCTTGAGATCGACTTGCGCACGTCTTCGCCGCTGAACAGGAAGTTGCCGAGCACCGTGCGGATCTCCGCCTCGGGCAGCATCTTGAACTCGCTCCAGACTTCCTCCAGCACCGTATGGGCCGG
>NZ_JACJVP010000092.1 GCF_014212125.1 Cohnella nanjingensis | reverse complement strand
ACATTGGCGGATGGCGAGCTAGAGCGGCGAATGTGAGGAAATCATGTACCTACGTTGGCGGTCGGCGAGCCGGAGCCCGAATGTGAGGAAATAAACTACCTACATCTGTGGTCGGAGCGGGCTTAATCCGCGACAGCCACGTACAGCGAAGAGGCTGTCTCTCAGGTCATATTACGACCTTATGAGACAGCCTCTTGCTTATTCCCTCAAATCACCATTAAGATTTAACATAGCATCTATTAAAGAATGGAAAGAAAGCGTTTGCTCAGGGTTTGGAGGCCAAACAAGAAGCACCGACGAAGAAGCATCGGCAAAGGGGAGCGAGAGGATGGAGAAGGCGGAGCTTCGCGGGACGATGGCGCGCCTCGCGCCGGCCGGGCCCGGCCTGTACGTGCCGGAGGGCGCGGACCCGGGGCGGTATTGGCGAACGCTGGCCGACTCTCACGCGCAGGCCGAGACGGCGCGCGAGATTCGGGCGGAAGGCGAGCGGCTGCTGGGGAAGCCGATCCCCGCGCTCACGGAAGAACTGTTCCTGTCCTTCGCGCGCACGGGCGTCCGCTTGGACTACGAGCGGGCGTACTTCGCGCGCAGACGCAGGCTGAACACGTTCGCGCTGCTGTCCTGGATGGCGCCCGAGCGGGACGACTATCTCGCCGCTTGGACCGAGACGGTCGAGGCGGTCTGCGCGGAAGCAACCTGGTGTCTGCCCGCGCACGTGAAGGGCCTGGAGACGGATGGCGAGATCGACCTGTTCGCGGCGGAGACGGGCTTCACGCTCGCCGAGATGCTGACGATCGGCGGCGAACGGCTGCCGCAGGCCCTGCGCGAGCGCATCGCGAAGGAAGCGGAGACGAGGCTGTTCGAGCCCTATCTGACCCGGGGGCCCTACGGCTGGGAGACGGCGAAGCACAACTGGTCTGCCGCCTGCGCGGGATCCGTCGCCTCGGCTGCGCTGCTGCTGATGGCCGACCCCGACCGGCTGGCGGGCATCGTCGGCAAGGCGCTGGACAGCATGGCCTGCTACCTCGCAGGCTTCGGCGAGGACGGCGCTTGCCCGGAGGGGCTGGGCTACTGGAATTACGGCTTCGGGTACTACGCATACTTCGCCGACCTGCTGCGGCGCCGGACCCGGGGCGAGATCGACCTACTCGCGGTCCCCAAGGCACGCCGGATCGCCCAGTTCCAGCAGCGGTGCTATCTGGTCGGCGACCGGACGGCCAACTTCTCAGACGCGCTGCCCGCGTGTTCCGCGCAGATCGGCCTGTCGGACTATCTGTCCGGGCTGTACCCGGAAGTGGAACCGCCTCCGCGGTCCATCCGGGCGCGTTACGCGGACGATGCCTGCAGCCGGTTTGCGCCGGCGCTGCGGAATTTGATCTGGGCGAGGCCCGGCGAGGCGGCGGATGCATGGCCGTCCGGCAGCTGGTACCTGCCCGATGCGGCGTGGCTCGTCTCGCGGCATGCCGGATCCGAGGGGCGGTTCGGCTTCGCGGCGAAGGGCGGGCACAACGACGAGCCCCACAACCATGCGGATGCCGGGCACTTCATTCTGCTCGCGGACGACGAGCCGGAGTTCGCGGCGGACCTCGGCAGCGGCGAATATACGGCGAAGAGAGGTACAGCTACGCCTGCAACGGAGCGCAGGGCCATTCGCTGCCAATCGTGGACGGGGCCCTGCAGCAACCCGGCGCGGATCGCGCGGCGGTCGTCCTCGAAGCGGCGGCGGGCGCCGCGGAGGACCTGCTTGCGCTCGAGTTGGCCGGGACGTACGGCCTCGCGCGCCTGCAGTCGCTCATCCGCCGCTTCGTCTGGCGGAAGACGGCGCTGCCGACGCTCGAGCTCGCCGACGACTATCGCTTCGCGTCGGCGCCGGAGCGCGTGACGGAGCGCATCGTGAGCCGCGCCGTCCCCGCGGTCGCGCGGCCGGGCGTCATCCTGCTGGGCGGCGCCGCGAGGCGAACGGTGCGGCTCGCGTATGACGGAGAGGCGCTCGACCCGCAGATCGAACGCCGCGTCTTCCGCAACCATTTCGGCGAAGAGGAGACGTATTATACGATCGACCTTCACGCGAGAGATCCGCGCGTCTTGTCGTTGCGGATCGCGCTGACGTTCCAATTCCAATGAACAGGCTGCGGCAGTGATGTCCGACGAATGGCAATCGGCGATGGCCGTTGAGCAATCGATCCAACCCTGGTGGAAGAAGCCTGGACGCAGACCGTCGCCAAGACGCGGCGCACGAGCGCCCGCATCGGCGCGAACTTCCCGCACGCCAGCCAAGGCGGCGCTACGTGCTCGAGGAGCCGCATCGGCGGACGGCCGGATTCTGGCCGGGCCTGCTGCTGCTCCTCCACGACGGGAGCGGCGAAGCCGCGTTCCGCGCGTTGGCCGAGGCGTGCGAGGATCGGCTGGATGACGTGCTCGACGGCTACAACCGGCTCGACCACGATATCGGCTTCATGTGGACGCTGACCAGCTTGGCCAACTACAAGCTGAGCGGCTCGTCCGGCTCCAAGCGCCGGGCGTTCCGCAGGCGGCGGNNGGGGAGCGGGCCCTCCCGCGATCAGGCTTGTCTAACGAAAAGAGGACGGAGCGCCTGTCGCTCCGTCCTCTCCCCATTTTATCGAATAAGGCCTTGTTCCCCGTCAGCCGTGCCGGCAGAGCGCTTCGGTCATCAAGTACGACAGCGTCGCCTCGGCGCCGCGGTTCACGTTCGGACCGTCGGCCTGCAGGCCGTCGCAGCAGCTGCCGTCCGCCGCGTCGGCCATCGGCGCCTGCAAGTCGTTGTCGCCGAAGTACCAGTCGAGACAGCGGTCCCGCGCTTCGCGAAGCACGGCCGCATGCGCGAGAGGGTTCACCACCTGCGCGTTCTCGGGCGCTTCGGCATCGGCGGCGTCGGGCCCCGATTGGACGGCGAGGGCGACGCCGACGGTCGCGAGCGGATCCTCCGCGCCGCGGCCGGCGGGGCGGGCCCCCGTCTTCCCGCGTTTGCGCTGGTCGTCCGCCGCGTCGTACGCGAGCAGGAGCGACACGCCTTCGCGGTCCGCCGCTTCGAGCGCGCGGGCGGCTTCCTCGAACGCCAAGGCCAACTTGAACATCTCCAGCGGCTGCTGGTCCCAGCGGCTGATCGCCTTCGAGGTGCACCAGCCGTCGTTGCCGATCGGCCGGAACCAGCCTTCGCCCGCGGTCATTACCGTCTGCAGGGAGGACAAGCTGTCGAGCCCCGCCTCCAGCGTCTCGGGACGGCGGGTCAGCCGGTACGTGCGGAGCATCGCCCATGGCAATACCCCGTTGCCATAGGTCATGGCCGGCTCGAACCAGCGCCAGCGGTCGTCGGAGAAGTGGTTGAACGCCCCGATCATCATCTCTTCGATGCGGTTCAGATGCCGCTGCAGCTCCTCGCGCCACCCGCTCGGGAGCTTGACGACGCCGTCGCGGTCGGCTTCGAGCACGTGGGCGCAGGCGGCCATCGCGAACGCCTGGCCCCGCAGCGAATCGATCTTGCCGATCGTCCGCAGCGCCCGCTCCAGCATGCAGAGCGCGGCGTCTTTGTGCGTAGCCGGCAGCCGAACCCACGCGTCCGCACAGCTCCAGATCGATCTCCCTTGGCAGTCGTGAGAGATCTCCTCTTCCTCCGGCGAACGGTCGTAGGCGACGTTGTTGTGCCACCAGCCGTCGTCCCGCTGGTTCCACAGCAGGAACGCCAGGTAGTTCGAAGCCAGATTTAGCAGCAGCTCCCGGTCCTCCCGGGACAGTCTCGCTTCGTCCGCGGCGCTGATCCATTCCGTGACGGTCCATAGGGCGCGCGCGTTGTCGTCGGTCGTATACCCTTCCCGGCGCCGGGGGATGCGGCCCAGCGCGTGCTCCAGCAGTCCGGTATCGTCCGTCATGCGGCTCAAATGGACAAAAGAAGGCGGGGCAGCCCGCCTTTTTCGGTTAAATGACATCGGCCATCCTCCAGCGCTTCTCCGCGGCCGTCCGCTCCAAGAGCCGCAAGTATCGGTTTCCGACTTCCGGCCACTGCATGCTGCGGCCGATCTCGGCCATCCGCTGCTCGGTGAACGCCAGCTTTTCGGGATAGGTGAACAGTTCGATGATCTTCGTGCTCCAAGCGTCCGCGTCCCCGTAAGGAAGCAGCAGCTCGTCGTAACCCTGAAGCAGGTCTTTGGCATAAATATAGGGTGTGCTCAACACGGGGCGGCCGAGGCCGACCGCGTAAGCGAGCGTGCCGCTCGTGATCTGCTGCATGCCCGGGTACGGCGTCACGTACAGGTCGGTCGCCATGAGGAGCGAGACCAGCTCTTCCTCGGGAATGTAGCGGTCGATCATGCGCACGTGATGCTGAAGACCGAGCTCCTCGATCAGCGCGTTCAGCTCTTCGCGGTAAGATTCGCCCTCGTGCTTGCGCACTTCGGGGTGCGTCTGGCCGGCCAGCACGTAGAGCAGGTCCGGCACCGCCTTGACCGCCGTGGCGAGAGAGCGCAGCACGAGCTCGACGCCTTTGCTGCGGCTCAACAGGCCGAATTGGAAGACGACCTTGCGGTTCTCCCAGCCGTAAGCGTGGCGGGTGCGGATCCGATCGGCGCGGCTTGGCACCGGCGTGCCGTGCGGGATGAAGGAGATCTTCTCGAGCGGAATGTCGAAGTGTTCGTGCAGGTAACCGAGCGCTTTGCGGTTCATGACGTGGATGTGGTCGCTGCGCCGCGCGATCTCCGCTTGAATGGCGGAGTAAGGCTCTTGGGGTTGCTCGAATACGGTGTGGAACGTGGTCGCGACGGGTTTGTTCAGCCGCTCCAGCAGGTCGAGCGCANNTGCTGGAGCGAGACGACGTCGACCGCGCTGCGGTTCAGGTAATCGGCCATCCTCCGATAATCCTCGCGTTCCTGCTTGAGCAGGGGCAGATGCCAGTGCTCCGTGTATAGTTCGGTCTCGTCGGCATCGCACAGGGCGACGACCGGGTCCGGGAAGATGCCGCCCTGCGCCTGCTTGACCGCGTCCCGTAGATGGTGGGTATAGGTGGCCAAGCCGCATTTTTTAGGCACATAGGTGCTAACGTAAGCGATTTGAAAGGTTTTTGGACTCATTGGTTGTGCACCTCCAACGTTCTGTTGCCGCCCGGCGCGGCGCTGCCCGCGCTGCTGCATACCTCTTCCCGCATCACATGGGGACCGGCGACCTGCATGCCCGAGCCGAAAATGCATTCGTTCAGCTGCGCGCCCGCGCTGACCTTGCAGCGGTCCCACAGGATCGTCTTGGACATTCTCGCGTGTCCGCCGATCCGGCAGCTGTTGCCGATGATCGTGTACGGACCGATAATGCTGCGGTCCCCGATCGTGACGTTATCGCCGATCATGACCGGCGGGACGAGCAGGACCCCCTGCCCGATCTGGACGTTTTCGCCGATCCAGATGCCTTTCTCGTTCATTTCCTTGCCGCTGATCGAGAGCGGAAACTTCCGGTCCAGCACGTCCCAATGCAGCTGGCGGTAACGGTCCTTCGTCCCCATGTCCATCCAGTAGCCGTTGATGGGGTAACCGAACACCCCGCTTCCATTGTCGATCAGAAGAGGAAACGTTTCTTTCTCGATGGAAACGACCTTCCGGGCGGGGATGTGAGCCAGCGCGGCTCTGTCCATGATGTAGATGCCGGCGTTGATCAGATTCGAGGGCGCCTCTTCCCTCTTCGGCTTCTCGACGAAGTTGGTGATCCGTCCGCGGTCCGCCCGTTCGACGACGCCGTAATGCGACGGGTCTTCCACCTCCGTCAGGCAGATGGTGACGAGGCCGTCATGCTCCTCGTGGAACCGAAGCGCGTTCTGCAGGTCGATCTGGTGAATGATGTCGGCATTGACGACGATGAACCGGTCGCGAAGCAGGTGCTCGGCGTTCTTGATCGCCCCTGCGGTGCCCAGCAGCTCTTTCTCCACGGCGTATTCGATCCGAACCCCATATTTGGAGCCGTCCCCGAGAAAAGATTCGATCAGTTCGCGGTAATGCTTGACGGCGATTACGAATGCGTCTACGCCTTGTTCCTTGTAGTTCAGGATCAGATGCTCCAGCCAAGGCCGATTCCCGACGAGCGCCATCGGTTTCGGCAAATTTTCGGTGAGCGGCCGCAATCTGGTTCCCAATCCACCGGCGAGAAATAGTGCTTGCATGGATCATCAGCCTCCGTTTCTGTTTCAGTACCCTCACGATGTCGGGCGCATGTCTCTCTTTAACGCATTCTGGCGAGAACGAAACACGGCGCAGACCAAAACAAACGCCTTCCCGATCGCTTGCGCGCAGGGAAGGCGTCATGTGAATTCTAGGATTCGTAGGAGGAAAAGGCGGCGTATGCGGCGGCGAATCATGCGGCTCCCCGGCAACGGTCGATAGGCCCAATCGACTTGGTGAAAAGGCCGATGCTACCGCCTACTTTACCGGAAAAAGGGTGTTCCCGCAAGAGTTCTAATCGCCGCCGCAGCAGGACAATCCTTGTCCGGCGCCGCTCGCCGCGGGTCAGACCCCTCGGCCGCGGCGACCGAAGATGAGCGATACGATGAACAGAACGATGAAGAGAAAGAACAGGAACTTGGCCACGCCGACGGCAGCGCCGACGATGCCGCCGAATCCGAAGATCGCGGCCACGATCGCCACCAAGAGGAAAACGAATGCCCAGTATAGCATAAGAACGCCTCCTTCAAAGGTTGTGGAAACGCCGTACCATGCGATGCGCCGACAGCGGGCGGCGGCATCGGCGACGGCGTGAACTTGCCTCATCCTTACCACGGCCGTCTGGGGCTGAATCATTTCGCGGCACTGGAAATCCGAACGGTCTCCACGCCCGGATACCGACGGTTTCGCGCGGATATCGGACGGGTAAGTTGTGGAGTTCGGCAATCTTCCGTTGCCACGGCGGGGGATCGAATTTATAATGGAGTTGCGGTCGAAATTATCGATAATCGATAAAAGGGCAAGGGGGGTAGATGACGAAGTTCGATTTTGCATCATATTATCGATAATCGATAAAGAATAGAAGGTGGAGAGCCGATGCCGGAGGAGCAGCCGTATTTTAAATTCAATTCCATCAGCGCGCAAGTCTATGGCGTCCTGAAAAAAGAAATTCTGTCGGGCGAGCTTCAGCCGGGCACCCGGCTGATCGTGCTCGATATCGCCGGCAAGTTCGGGGTCAGCCAAGCGCCTGTCCGCGAAGCGCTGGAGAGGCTCAAGCAGGAAGGCTTGATCGTCGGCATTCCGAACAAAGGCTCGGTCGTTTCCCCGATTACGTCCAAGGAGATCCGGGACATTTTCGCGGTGAGAGAGATCATCGAAGGTTTCGCCGTTCGGACGACGATGCCGATCTTGACCGAGGAGGATTACCGATACTTGGAAGCGATCATCCAGGGGATGGACCGTGCGATCCGGCAGAACGATCTGCTGAATATTTTGGAGCAGGACATGGAGTTCCACGGGTTTTTCTATAAGCGGTGCGACAATCACGTCATTCTGGAGATGTGGAATCAGATGCGGACGAAGGTGATGCGCTTCATGGCCATCTCCAACCGCCATTACACGACCGACGGGCTGGTCGAATGGCATCTTCGGCTGATCGACTTCCTGCGGAAAGGCGATCTCGAAGCGGCCGAACAAGCTTTCGTCGAACATATGCACTCGTACAAGATGATTCATCTGGATTAGCGTCAAGCATGCCTCGATATGCCTTTCATCGCGAAGGGGGAATGGAATATGCCGGCAGATCAATCGCTGTTCCAAGAAGACCGGATTCTGACCTGGATGAGGGACCACTTGCTGAGAGAGCTGGTGTCGAGCAAAGAAAGCGCGAAGTCGAATCTGAAGGAGCGCATGTTCCAACTGAAGTTGAATCCGTATTATACGTTTCCGACCGTCGCCCTGATCGAGCCGGCCGTGCCTACAGGCGCGGAGCGCGAGAGACGTGAAGACCGGGAGCGCATGCGGGAGGT
>NZ_JACJVP010000091.1 GCF_014212125.1 Cohnella nanjingensis | reverse complement strand
AAAATGCGGATTGATCTGCGACTGCAGCTGTCTCAACTCGGACAGATTGGCCCGGTACTGCTGCTCGTAGACTTCGTGTACCAGCTCGTCGATCTTGGCTACCATCGAATTGAACTGGCTGTATAGATGACCGAACTCGTCCTGCCGTCTATGCACCAGCGCGAGCTTCCAATTGCCGTTCTCGACCTTCTGGAAAGCGCGCATGAGCCTGCGCATCGGCTGGTGAATCTGCAGAAAAATCCAGTAGGCGAACAGCGCGATCATCAGCACCGAGAGGACGGCGAGCACCCAATACCAGATCCGGTACTGAACCAGCGAACCCAGAATATCCGACTCGGGCATGTAGGAGAGGAGCGTCACGCCCATCGTCTTGGACCGCTCGGCGGCAATCCAATATTTGCGGCCCTCGATCCACTTCTCCGCCGTCGCCGCGGGCGCGTCCGCCGTCAGGCCGGCGGTCGCCGCGTCGATCCCGGCCTGCGGCAGGAGATGTCCGTTGCCCGCGATGCGCCAACGGCCGTCCTGGTCGATGAGCATCGAGCCTCCGCTCCCGCCGATGGCGAAGCCCGCGAGCGCGTCCCGCAGCTGCTCCAGATTCAGCTCCACGCCGATGACGAAGACCGGCTCCTGATCGCCCATGATCGCCATGCTCGAATACGGGAAGCTGATGAACAGCCGGCCGTGCCAGTAGATGAAGGGGTTGTCGAAGCGGTTCTTGACCGCCTTCAGCGCATCGTATTCCGGCTTGGGCAGTTGCTCGAAGATCGTCGAGGAGCTGGATATTTTCCGTTCGGACGCCGGCAGATAGATCTCCGCCTCCAAGATGTACGGACTCGTATGGACCAAGCGGTCCAGTTCGGCATGAATGGTCACGATCGCCTCGTGCCGCTCGATATCGCTAATGACGGGATCGGCGATGCTCAAGAGGCGCAGGTTGCGATCGTTCACGTATTCCTCCTGCATGGCGACGATCCGGGAGA
>NZ_JACJVP010000090.1 GCF_014212125.1 Cohnella nanjingensis | reverse complement strand
GCGCCGGGCCGGCTGCCGAATCCGGCGCCTGCGGGGCCGCCGCGCGCGCCGAACCCGCCGGCTCCGGACGCCGAGGCGCCTCCGCCGAGCCGCGAGCCGTAGCCGCCATAGGAGCCGAGGCGTCCGCCGCGCGGCTCCACCGCTTCCTTCAGCTCGTCCGGGATCTCGCCGAGGAACCGGGACGGCGCGTTGCTGTTGGTTCGTCCGTAGAGGAGCCGCATGCGCGCGCAGGTGAGGTACAGCTTTTTCTCCGCGCGGGTGATGCCGACGTACGCCAGGCGGCGCTCCTCCTCCATCTCGTCATTGTCCATGAACGCCCGGCTGCCCGGGAAGATGCCCTCCTCCATGCCGACTATGAACACGACGGGGAACTCCAGCCCCTTCGCGCTATGCATCGTCATGAGCACGACCGAATCGCCGCTGTCCTCTTCCGGGTCATTGTTCATCGAATCGATGTCGGCGATCAGCGCCAGATCGGTCAGGAACGAGACGAGCGACTTGTCCTCGTTGCGGCTCTCGAACTCTTGGGTGACGGAGAGGAATTCCTCGATATTCTCCAGCCGCGCCTTCGACTCCAGCGTATTCTCGCGAATCAGTTCCTCCCGGTAAGCCGACATTTCCAGCATTTTCTCCGTGAGCTCGGTCACCGACAGGTACTCCACCATCGCGGTCAGGTTCGTGATCAGCTGGCGGAATTCCGACAGCGCGGCCTTCGCGCGGGACTGAATATCCAAGTGGTACAATCCGTCGCCGAGCAGGCCGTCCCCTTCGCTGATCAAGCGGAAGATCGAGATCCCCCGCCGTCCGGCTTCGTCCTGCACCTTGCCCATCGTCGTATCGCCGAGCGCCCGCTTCGGCACGTTCACGATCCGGTTCAGGCTGATGTCGTCGTCCGGGTTGGAGATGAGGCGCAGATACGCGAGAATGTCCTTGATCTCCTTGCGGTCGTAGAACTTCGTGCCGCCGACGATCTGATACGGAATCTCCGACTTGATGAGGATTTCTTCCACGACCCGGGACATCGCGTTGGTCCGGTACAGAATCGCGTGATCGTCGTAACGGCGGCCGCTCTGGCGGTTCTTGCGGATCTCGTTCGCCACGAAGTAGCCTTCCTCGTGCTCGGAATCTCCCTGGTACACCGAGATCTTCTCGCCGCCGGCGCGGTCGGTCCACAGATTCTTCGCCTTGCGGCCCAGGTTGTTCTTGATGACCTGGTTCGCGGCTTCCAGGATGTTCGAGGTCGAACGGTAATTCTGCTCCAGCAAAATCGTACGGGCTTCGGGATAGTCCGCCTCGAAGTTCAGGATGTTCGTGATGTCGGCGCCGCGCCACCGGTAGATCGACTGGTCGGAGTCGCCTACGACGCAGATGTTGTGGTGCTTGCTCGCGAGCATCTTGCACAGCATGTACTGCGCCTTGTTCGTATCCTGGTATTCGTCGACGTGGATGTATTTGAATTTATTTTGATAGAAGTCCAGCACTTCGGGCACGTCTTTGAACAGTTGAATGGTCAGCATGATGAGGTCGTCGAAATCGAGCGAGTTGTTCGCCTTGAGCCGCTTCTGATACTGGGTGTACACCTTGGCCGCGATCGTCTGGAAATAGTCGCCGGCGCGGTTCTCGTATTTCTCGGGGCTCAGCAGCTCGTTCTTCGCGCCGCTGATCATGGCCTGCACGGCTTTGGGATCGAACTTCTTGGTATCGACGTTCTGGTCCTTCATCACGCCGCGGATGACGGACAGCTGATCGGCCGAATCGAGAATGCTGAAGTTCGAGCCGTAGCCGATCCGCTCGATGTCCCGGCGCAGGATGCGGACGCACATGGAGTGGAACGTGCTCACCCAGACGTCTTGGCCGCCGTGACCGACGAGCTTGGACACCCGCTCCTGCATCTCGCGCGCCGCTTTGTTCGTGAACGTGATCGCCAGTATGCTCCAGGGCGGGGCGATGCGCTTGGCGATCAGGTAAGCGATGCGGTGCGTCAGCACGCGCGTCTTGCCGCTGCCGGCGCCGGCCATGATGAGCAGCGGTCCATCGGTGGCAACGGCCGCCTCGCGCTGCTTCGGATTCAGTTTCTGAATAGCTTCGTCTATGTTGAAAGCATGCTGCGGTTGCGACAGGTTGTTCGATTGCGGATCTGCCGGTTCAAAAAACATAACCTTGCTCCTTTGCTTGTTCATGTGCGGCTCGTGCGGCTCCGACCGTCTGAAGCGCGGCTTCGAGGTCGTCATAGATCGCGTTGCCCACGACGATCGTGTGCGCCGCCGAAGCCGCCTCGCGCGCTTGCGCGGCCGTTCGGATGCCGCCGCCGTAGACGAGCCGGGCTTGGTTCAGTTCGTCGCGCACCTTGCGGACGAGCGCCATGTCGCCGAATGCCCCGCTGTACTCCATGTACAGGACGGGCACCCGCCACAGCCTGTCCGCCAGCTGCGCGTAAGCCAACACCTGCGCGGCGGAGATGGACGCATCGGCCCCGGACACGCGCGCCGCCGTCGACTCGCCGTTCAGCACGATGTACGCCTCGCCGGCGACGGACTCCCACGGCATCAGATGGCCGAATTCCGCCAGCGCCTCCGTCTGCCTGCCGATGAGCCACTCCCGCCGCGGGGTGTTCAGCACCATCGGGATGAAGTAGCCGTCGAAGCCCGGCACCGCGCAGGCGGGGTCAGACAGCTCGAGCGCGCAGGGCGATTCGTAGCGTCGGATGCGGGATAGGAGGTCCACCGTATTGTCATAGGTCACGCCGCTCGAGCCGCCGACCAGGATCGCGTCGGTCCCGGACAGGCACACGCGGTCCAGCGCCTCGTCCGAGATCTCGCGATCCGGGTCGAGCTTGAACACGTGCCGCCAATGTTGATAGAAAGATGGGATCATGTGTTCCTCCATCGGTCGTTTATCCCTAGTCTACAGGAAATCGCGGCGTCTTCCAAGAAGGGGGTTGGTGGGGGAAAAGATCGGCTTGCGTGGAGGGCTGCTGCATCGAATAGGAATTGTCATGTGGCACTGGGTAAAATTGTTTTTTCGCGCTTCTCTGTGCTGCGGTAACGATACTTTTTATCGTTACAGCACGCCTCGGACCCGCATTGTCCGCCGTAACGATACTTTTTATCGTTACAGCATGCCCCGGCTCCGCTCTGTCCGCTGTACCGATACTTTTTATCGTTACAGCACGCTCGAGCCCCGCTTTCTCCGCTGTAACGATACTTTTTATCGTTACAGCACGCCTCGGACCCACTCTGTCCGCTGTAACGATACTTTTTATCGTTACAGCACGCCTCGGACCCGCTCTGTCCGCTGTAACGATACTTTTTATCGTTACAGCACGGCCTCGGACCTTCTTTTATCGCTACAACATGCAACGGACCCGCTTTGTCCGCTGTAACGATACTTTTTATCGTTACAGCACGCCCGAGCCCACGAGACAG
>NZ_JACJVP010000009.1 GCF_014212125.1 Cohnella nanjingensis | reverse complement strand
GCTGATTGCTTTTCCAATCCCCTCCTCTCGGCGCACGATCTTCTCGTACAAAGAAGGAGGCACATGCTTCGCGTATACGAGCGAGAAATTGTGAGAGACCAGAAAGCGGCTCTTTTCGCTCAGCAACAGAGATTCTCTCATATAATAAGGAGCGCCGGAGGACTCGCCCAATCGTTCGGCATGTTCTTGTTGCATTTGCTCTTGACGAATGACGTGAACTTTCATTTTTTCGTCCAACAGAGCTTCCAGTACATCCGTTGTTCGTCCGTCCGTCGCCAGCAATATTTTAAATATCAACCCATGCAATAAATCGAGCGCCCTTCCTGCAGCATGCGAATCCATGTCGAACGCGTTTATATCCGTCATACCCTCTCCCCCCGTTAGCGAATGTCTACTCGTGCGGCTTTGTCGATTTAAACAAGCCCGAATGACGGAGTCCCTTCCAGAACGTATCAAACTCATCGATATTGAGCTGCTGCTTCGCATCGGAAAGGGCAGCCTGCGGATTCGGGTGCACCTCGACCATGATCCCGTCGGCGCCCGCGGCAAGCGCGGCCTTCGCGCAAGACAGCAGAATATCTTTACGGCCGGCCGAATGACTGACATCCACGAGCACCGGGAGATGCGTCTCCTGTTTCAGCAGCGGAACGGCAGAAATATCGAGCGTGTTTCTTGTCCATTTTTCAAAAGTACGTATTCCGCGCTCGATCAGCATGACCTGGTTATTCCCGTTATACAGGATATATTCTGCCGCAAGAATGAACTCCTCCAGGGTGGCGGAGAGGCCTCGCTTCAGAAGAACGGGTTTTCCGCTTTGGCCGACGGCTTTCAGCAATTCGAAGTTCTGCATGTTGCGGGCGCCGATCTGAAAGATATCGACATAGCGGGCTGCCGTATCGATTTGTGAAGGGCTCATGATTTCGCTGATGCTCACCATACCGATTTCGTCGGCCGCTTCCTTCATGATTTTCAAACCTTCCACGCCAAGCCCCTGAAATTCGTATGGAGATGTTCTCGGCTTGAACGCGCCGCCGCGCAGGACGGTAACGCCGGCATTCTTCAAAGCGGCCGCTACCGTCAGAAGCTGTTCTCGCGATTCGATCGAGCAGGGACCCGCGATCGTCACGTGCGAGGTGCCGCCGAATTCGGCATGTTTGACCCGGATGATCGTATCCTCGCTCTTGTGGCTGCGGCTTACGAGGAGTTTTCGTTCCTTTTTCTCGTTTTGCTGCTTTTTAGGGTAGGCATTGAAGATCTCCATAAATATGCGCATGACCGTATCGTTATCGATAGGTCCCGGGTTATGACTTGCAAGCTCGTTCACCATTTGCTGGACGCCAATTGGATCTGCTTCCGATATCCCTTGTTTTTCCTTGATCCGAACGATTTCATCGGCCGTACGCGCCTGTTCGCTCAAGAGATGAAGCAATTTTAGGTTAATCCCGTTCAATTGTAATTGTAATTTTTGCAATTCTTCACTCATACGAGCACTCCCTTC
>NZ_JACJVP010000089.1 GCF_014212125.1 Cohnella nanjingensis | reverse complement strand
ATATTCCCTACGATGATTAGGTGTGTAAGCCCTGAAAGCGATAATGGCCAAGACCATTTTCGTAAAAAAAAGGCCGTCCGGCAGGTTCCGGCGGCCATGGCGAAAAGGGAATCCTCTTCTTTCTAATACGTTCCGATGCCTGCCGAGAGGCGCGCAAGCTCCGGCTGTTCGCTCAGATTAGCTCCAATCGCCTCAGTTCAGCTCTTGCAACCAAGCGGCGAGCGCCTCGCCCACCTCGGCCGGGGCATCCTCTTGGGGATAGTGGAGACCTCGCACCGTTACTTCGGTCTGCGCGGGCCAGGTGCGGCAGAATTCGATATGGGACTGCGGCATCGTGCCGGGATCGGCTTGGATGAATAATTTGGGAATAGGGCTCTGCGCCAGCCACTCTCCGTAGGCGGTGACGATGGCGGTCACGTCGGCCGGCTCTCCGTCGATGGGAAGCTGACGCGCCCAGGCTAACGTAGGTCGGCGCGCTTCGCCCGGTTCTGCGAACGGCCGGCGATATTGCCTCATCTCTTCCTCCGTCAGCTTGCGCAGCATCGTCCTCGGAAGGTTGACCTCGATGAACGAGTTTTGTTCCAACACCATCTGTTCGCCTGCGGGGGAGCGCAGCGCCTGGAAAATCTGGCGCCCGGCCTCGGGAATCTCGCTCCACGCGCGGGGTTTGATGATCGCCTCCATATAGACGATCCCCTTCACGGCGCCGGGATGGCGGTACGCCCAGTCAAAGCCCAGGGCCGATCCCCAGTCGTGAACCACGAAGACTACGCGCTCGCTGACGCCGAGCTGGTCCAGCAGCGCATCGAGATAACGGCGATGCTCGACAAAGGTATACGCGTCCGGACCGCCGTCGGGTCGTTTCTCGGAGTCCCCCATCCCTATGAGATCGGGTGCGATGACGCGCCCATGCGCTTGTGCATAAGGGATCAGGTTGCGCCAGAGATACGAGGACGAAGGATTCCCATGCAGGAAAACAATCGGATCGCCGCTCCCCATCTCCACGTAGGCCATCTCCAACCCCAAAACCCTTTGACGTTTTTTCTCGTAAGGGAACATTTCGCTAATCATCTCATCTCTCGCCTTTCCAATTTGAATTTGCCACTCCCGCACTGCAAGCCTGCGACTTCATTCGGCGGATAGGTCGATATGTCTCTATGACCGTTCCCTGTTTGCGGCATGCCTTGCCTTGAATCATCGTGCCATCGACTTTCATCCCGTCGGCTTGCGCTCCTTCCCATATAGTTTACTAGTCAACCATAGGGTAATTATTCCATATATCAGTTGATTAGTCAACCATAAATGCGCAGTCCGGCTTCGCCTTCTCTTACAAGCCCAATATAAGCACCATTTGCTATCGCATTGTTAACGATAGGTGCGAAACGTAGAAAAGAACGCACAAAGCCCCCGGACCGCGCGACAATCGCGCTGCCCGAGGGCTCTCGTTCTATAATGAGGTTCACCGCCCTGCCAGGCGGCCTTGCGGGATCCGAATCAAGAAGAGCGGCGGCGGTCTCGTTCGGCGATGGTGGCGGGAAGATCCAATACCGGCTTCTTGCCAATCGACTGGATGACGACGCCATAATCCGCGAACGCATGCTCCACGGAGACATAACCGTTCAGCACGTCATCCAGCACGGCTTCCGCTTCCCGGTCGAGCGGATCGCCCCAGCCGCCGCCGCCGGAGCGGTGGAAGGCCAAGACGCCTCCCGCAGCCATGCCGACGTTGAACGCCGTCTCCGGGACTTCGAGCGCGCCGGGCCGCCCCTCGTCGACGACGACCCGGTTGGACGGGCCGGCGCCCGCCCCGCAGAAGCCCTGGGTCGTATGGCGCACGCCCGCCATCATGACGCTGGTTCGGCTATCCGCCAGATGCTGAATGCGGACCTCGAGTCCAGGCGCTCCCCGCCAACGGCCGGGGCCGGTGAAGTCGGCTTTGTACTCGTGCTGAAGCACCCGGCTCGGATACTGCAGCTCCGTCATCTCGATCGACGGGAGGATGACGCCCGTCATCACCGGCGGATACAGCCCCCATCCGTCCGTGCCGTAAGCCGCCCCGGCGCCTCCGGTATACCCGTAGAAGTTCAAGTTCACCCACGGGCGGCCGTCTTCGTATTGCCCATGCGAATAAGCGAGCGGCAGCTTGTGCGCGTTCACGCCGACCCGGTTCGGCGCGCATTGGGACAGCGCCAGCAGCACCGCTTCCGCGATCTCCGCGCCGACGCACGCCGTGGCATGCCCGCACGGGGCAGGCGGCTTGGGATTTACGACCGTCCCGAGCGGCGCCGTAACGGTTACGGGATTCATGTAGCCTTCGTTGATCGGGATGTCTTCGTCGCAGCAGGTCGAGATCGCGACGAAGGCAAACGACGTCGTGTTGGAGAGCGGACTGTTTACGAACCCGGCTACCTGCGGAGACGAACCCGTGAAGTCGATCGCGAGGTCGCTGCCGGACACCGTCACGGTTGCCCGCACCTGAATATCCTGCATTCCCTGAAAATCATGATCGGCAAACGTCTCCGCCGTGTAGGTGCCGTCCGGCCAGCTCGCGATCTCCTCCCGCACCCGCTTCTCCGTATAGGCGATCCGGCTGTCGACGGCCTCGGCGACCGCATCTCCGCCGTATCGTTCAAGCAGGCTCTGAATGCGTTCGGCGGCCACCTTGCAAGCCCCGATCATCGCGTCGAGGTCGCCTTCCAGCCAATGCGCCAGCCGGTTATTGCCGAGAATCATCTCGAACACGTCCCGGCGCTTCTCCCCCCGCTCGTACAGCTTGATCGGAGGGATGCGCAGCCCGTCCTGCCAGATGTCGCGGGATCTGGGATTGTAGCCGCCGGCGACGGGACCGCCATTGTCGCCCATATGGCTTCGAACGGCAGGCAGCAGCATCGGCTTGCGTCCGTGGAAGACGGGCGTCACGATCGTCCAGTCCAAGCTGTGGGAGCCGCCATAGTAGGGGTCGTTCACGAGAAGCACGTCGCCCGGATGGAGATCGTACCGGAACGCTTCCATCAATCGGTCTACCGCGCTGACGACCGCATAGAGGTGAAGCGTGCATCCCGGCGCTTGCGCGACCAGACGGGATTGGCTGCCGGGCAGGTCGAAGATGCCTGTCGTAAAATCGTGCGCTTCGTTGAACAGCGGCGAGCGCGCGGTTCTCGTCACGACGGCGCTCATCTCCTGGGCCACCGAATCGAGCGTGCCGCCGACGACCTGGGACAAGATGCGATCGCTCGGATTAGTCCTCATCGCGCGTTCCTCCTTTCCTTTCGAGAGGGCCGGGTCCCTTGTAACGAAAATCGATGACGTCTCCCGGCTTTAAAGTCCGCTTGCCCGAAGGAGCCGCGGATGCGTCCGCCGCATGAATCGATAATTCCCCTTCTTCCGGCGAGAACAGCTTGTATTCCCACTCCCCGTCCAACACGCGAAGGCGAACCTCCATACCGCGGTCGTTTCCTTCCAGCCGTTCCCTCCTTTCCATGCGGAATCCATAACGGGCTTCCAGCTCTTCCGCCGACATCAGCCGTCCCGATCCGCTCAGTCCGGCGGGTCCCCAGCCGTCCCCGGCCGACGCGAATCCGGGATCGACCCGCATCGGGACGACCCGCTCCGATCCGACCGGGGGATACAGCATCGCCCAAGGCCCCGTGCCGTGAATGCCGGGGTAGGCGCCGTCGCTGTTGCCCGCATTCAGCGCATCGGTCACGGCAGCGGCTACGGCATGGCCCGTATAGGACCCGCCGAGCGCCGTCGCGGCCGGGAATTCGGGACAGATGATCGAGCCTGGCGGCAGCTCGAAGCGGAACGATTCGAGCAGACCGTCGTTGAGCGGCAGATCGTCCAGAAGATGCGCCAGGGCGGCGGACACGGCGAAGGACTGCGCGGTTTCCCGGGTGCAATTGTACGGACTATGCCGCTGCGCCGGGCTGTCCGCGAAGTCGAATACGAACCGGTCTTCGTCGCGGTACGCCCGGACGCGGATCTCCAAGTCCGCCCCCTCGAACGGAAGGTCGGCCTTTCCCGGCAGGGCGGCCGCCTCGCTCGCATCCGGAAGGGCCCGCAGCGCCTCCGACCTCGCATAGGCGAGCATGCTGGACACCGAGCGGTTCACCTTCTCCATTCCGTACTCATGGATGAGCTCCAGAATGGAACGCTGCGACTCGCGGCAACAGGCGTGCAGCGCTTCGAGATCGTCGCCGAACCATTCGGACGTCCGGCTGTTCGTCGTCAGGAAGCGCAGGACGTCCCGTTGGAGCTTGCCTCCGGCGAAGAGCTTGACCGGCGTGATCCGCACGCTCTCTTGCCAGAGTTCGTAAGCGACCGGATTGAAGCCGCCCGGGATCTCGCCTCCGAGATCGGTCATTTGGGCGCGAATGGCGGGCGACAGCGCGAGTTCGCCGTCCACGAAGGTGGGCACGACCAGCGTGAGGGACTGCCCTTTCGTGCCTCCGCCGTACGGATCGGCCGTCAGGATGACGTCGCCTTCCGCAATGTCGTAGGCGAACCTATCGAAGGCGTGACGAACGGAAGCGCGCAAAGCGTACAGATGCTCCGGCTCGTATTGAAGCTGGTGCGCAAGCTCCAGGCGGGCGGTCAGCACGCCCGCTGCGAACATGCGGTCCTCCGCGATCAGCGGCGATCGGGATATCCGTTGCAGGCGATCGCCCGCATGCCGGTTCAGCGCGGCGAGCTTCCCATAGACGATTTGATCCTCAATCTGGTTGGCCGCATTTTTCGTCATAGCCTGCCCTCTCTTTCCCGCCTCACTTCGATCATGCAGTTGCCCAGCGCGTCGATCAGCGCCTCATGGCCCGGGTAGACGACGATTGTCGTTCCCCACTGTTCGATCACCGCAGGTCCGACGATCATATGGCCCGGCTTCAGCAGATCCCCGTTGTAGATATGCGCTTGAACGGCTTTCGCGCCGAAGTGAACCGGACGCCGCCCCGTCAACGCCGCTTCCGGGTTCTCCTCGTCGAAGGGCGATTCTTGCAGTTGGATCCGATCCCGCAAGCCGATCAGGTCCAACCGCAAATTCAGAAGCTCTACCGGCTGCCCCGGATTCTGATGCGCGTACAGCCGCTCGTGCATGACGTGGAATTGCGCCACGGTCGCCTCCAGATTCAGCGCGGTAACCCTACGGGTGCGCGTCCGGATGGGCACGGTCACCTCATGCACTTCGCCTTCGTACCGAAGGTCTACGTATCGTCTGGCCTCGAACTGCCGCGCCGTCTTGCCCCCGCCGAGCTTGTCTCTGGCCGACCGCTCCATCTCGTCGAAGAGGGCGTTGATTCCTTCCAGATTGACGGATGCGGCCCGTTCGAAGCGGGTTCTGAGCTCCGTCACCTTGAGCGGGGCCGAGACGTCGCCCAACGCGCAGAGCACCGGCGCGAATCCGGGGACGATCACCGTCTCGATGCCCAAGTCCTCCGCTTGCCTGCCGGCGTGAATGGCGCCAGCGCCTCCCGCCGCCAGCAGCGCGAATCGGCGCGGATCGTAGCCGCGCTGCGTCGTCACGAAGCGGATCGCGTTCGACATGTTGTTGTTCACGATCTCCGAGATGGCGATGGCCGCCTCGATCGTCGAGATGCCGAGCGGCTCGGCGATATGGGTGCGAATGGCCCGCTCGGCCGCGGCCGCGTCAAGCTTCATCTCCCCGCCCAAGAACCGGTCGGGGTTCAGGTAGCCAAGGAACAGGTTGGCGTCGGTCACCGTAGGCTCCGTCCCTCCCCGTCCGTAGCAGGCAGGTCCCGGATAGGAGCCGGCGCTGCGCGGACCGACTTGCAGCAAGCCGCCGCCGTCTACCCAGGCGATGCTCCCGCCGCCCGCGCCGACCGTATGGATATCCAGCATCGGCAGAGCGATGCGGTACCGGCTGATCCAGCTCTCGGTCGACAGGGTCGGCTGCAGCTGTTCGATCACGGACACGTCGTAGCTCGTTCCGCCCATGTCCACCGTGATGAGGTTGTGGTGACCGATGCGCTCCCCGATGAACGAGGCGGCGGTCACGCCGCCGGCGGGACCGGACAGCAGGCAGCCGGCGGCCAAGCGGCCGCTCTGCACGACGTTCTGGACGCCTCCGTTGGACTGCATCACGTACAGCTCGCCCGTGAAGCCCTCCTCGCCGAGCGACTGCTCGAGACGCTCGAGATACCGCTGCAGCGCGGGTCCCGTATAGGCGTTGACGACGGTCGTACTCACCCGCTCGAATTCGCGGATCTGCGGCAGCACGTCGTTCGACAGCGACACGAAGAGGTGCGGCGCTTCTTCCGCGACGATCTCTCCCGCCCTGCGCTCATGCGTCGGATCGAGGAAGCTGAAGAGGAAGCAGACCGCGACGGCCTCGACTTCTTCTTCGACGAAGAACCGGACGGCCTCCCGGACCGCCTCCTCGTCGAGCGGCCGAAGAATGCCGCCCTGCGCGTCCAGCCGCTCCGGTACGCCGATGCGAAGACGGCGGGGTACGATCGGATGGGGCGCGGGAAGCCGGGGAGAGAAGACGCTCTCCTTGTAAGCCCGACGGAACTCGATCTCGTCCCGGAACCCTTCGGTCGTGAGCAGGCCGACTTTGGCGCCCGAGAACTCCAGCAGCGTGTTGGTCGCGACCGTCGTCCCATGGACGATGAGCGTGCAGCGGTTCAGAAAATCGCTTAAGGACAAGCCGAACTTCCCTGCCAGCTTGGCGATGCCGTTCATGACGCCAACGGAAGGGTCCGGCGTGGAAGGCGTCTTCGTCGAAGTCAGATGACCCTCGCCATCCAGCGCGACAAGGTCGGTGAACGTTCCCCCTACGTCGATGCCCAGCATCCAAGTCGGGTAAGCGGTAGCAGCATTCATTGACGGTTAACCTCCATGTGGTCGATCGGTCAGAACCCCGAAGCGTCCTCTCTGCGATTGCCGATCGAATAAGGAATATGGAACAGACGGAACAGATAAACGATCGCGACGTAGCCGGCGAAGCCGATGACGACGGCATTGATCGGGCCGATGCCGAACGAAAGCTTCGAAGCGATGAAGCCGGCCAGCACGACGACGAGGATGGCCACGAAGTTAATCGTCGCGTATTCGGTGCCCGGCCCGAAACGATAAGGCGAGCGCCGAATGTAAGGACCTACGATCCAATGGTCCGCCACCATAATGCCGGCGATCGGCGGCACGTAGGTTCCCAGCGTGTTGAGGAAAGGAACGAATTGATCCTGGATGCCGACAACGGCAATGGCGATTCCCGCCAGCCCCATCGCGAGGACGAGCACGAACTTCGGAAGCTTCACGACGTTCCGCAATCCGAGCGCGCCGGTGTACAGGTTGTTGTCGTTCGTCGTCCATTGGGCGAATACGAGGATGAGGAAGGCGAAGAATCCGAGGCCGATCTGCGCCATCGCGGCCGGAATATTCGGGGTGGAGCCGAGCCCCGGCACTTGAGCCGCGAGGGTAATGGCCGCCCCGGCGCCGACGCAGAACAATCCGCCCAGGAAATACCCCAGCGAGGCGCCCAAGCCGCCCTTCAACGGCGTTTTGCCGTATCTGGTGATGTCAGGGAAGACGACCGCGCCAAGCGCGGCGTTCCCGACGACGAGCGTAATGCCGGCGAACAGCGTCATGCCGGTCCCGGAGGACGGTTGCGCGTGGAGCAGGGCATCGAAGCTGCCCGCATGGTCGACCGCCGCCACGATACCCCAGATCGACAGGATAAAGACGAGCGGAACGGCGATAAAGCTAATGGCCGCGAGTCCCTTGTAGCCGATGAACGCCGTGGTCAGCATCAGGATGCCGCCCCACACCATGGCGACGGTATGATCCGCGAACCAGGCGTCCGGGAACATCTGCTCGATGGTTAAGCCGAAGAAGGCGATCTGCCAAGCGAACCACCCGATCCCTAGCGTAATCGACAACACGAGTCCGAACAGCCCCGCTCCGGCTCGTCCGAACGCATGCCTGGCCAGCACGGTCGTCGATACGCCGTATTTCGCCCCCATCCATCCTTGGAAAAAGCCGATCACCGCTAGAATTAGCATGCCTAGTGCGCCGGCCAACAACGATTGGCCGAAGGTCAGGCCGGACGCGAGCGCGCCTCCCGCAAACAGGGTGGACATCGAGATGATCCAGGCGCAGCAAGTTACCGCGATATTCAGGACCGACTTGCGCTCATCGCCCGGCACCGCCGTGATCGAATAATCCTCGACACCGGCAGAGCCTGCCGATACCGTATTTTTCAGTGCTTCCGACATTAGTCAACACTCTCCCGATCTAGTCTGATCTTACCTCAAGAGGCTTGATGCCGCAGGCGGAGCATGACGGGTCGTCCCGAACATGGGAATCGCTCAAGCGGATTCGTATTCGATTTCGCTTCCCTTTTTAAGCGTGTTGCCGATCGTGCAGATGCGGGAAGCGTGCTGCAGCAGCTTGTCCCGATAGTCCGGGTCGAAGAGCTCCGGCAGCTCTACCTTCAATTCCATATTCGCCAGCCTCGGCGCGCCGGACGTCGCCTTTGCGGAGCTGACGGAGACGTCGAAGCGATCCGCTTCGATACCGTCTTGCGCCATCGCCAAGTTCAGAGACTTCGCCACGCAGAGCCCGAGCGATGCCTCCATCAGCTCGATCGGCGTCCAAGCCGTCGACGCTTCCGTTCCCCATGCCGATCCGTCGGGGTGGTTCACGACGTAACGCCGGTCCAGCCATTTGATTGCCATCACTAGATGTTCCTCCTTGAGGTCAGGTAGGACTTACACGCCCAATAAGCCAAAAAATTCAAAGCGCGCGGTCTCGGCCGCGAGTTCTTCGGCCGACCGTTCGCCGATGCCCGATTCGGGATGCGTGGGACCGAACAGCCAGCGGGCGATCACGCCCTCGATGAGGCTCATGAGCAATGCTGCGCGCACGCCCGGATTCATCGACTCCGGCAGCATGCCCAGCTCGATCGCCCGGTTCATGTTGCGGCGGAAGGCTTCCTCCATCGCGATGCGGGTCTCGTGAGCGGCCTGACGAATCGTCTCGTCTCCTCCGCTTCCCGTCAGCAGCATCTCCATCAGATGGCGATTGTCCCGGGCAAAGCCGAAAATGCCGGCCAGCAGCCCTTCGGAAGCTTGGACCATGTCCTGCACGGACCCCGCCTGCTTGCGATAGCCCTGTTGAATGACCGATAGCAGCTTCTCCTGGCCGGATCGGATAATCTCCAGCGCGACGGCCTCTTTGCTCTTGAAGTACCAGTAGAAGGTGCCCTGCGCCACGCCGGCCTGACCGACGATATCCGAGATCTTCGTCTGGCGGTAGCCGTATTTGGCGAATCGCTCCAGCGCAATTTCCATCAGGAGCTCTTTTCGCCCTAATTCGTTTTGTTCTTTATCCTTTTCATCCGTAATGGCGGCCACACCCTCCCGATTGACTCGTCAGTCAATTCAAATCTTATCGGTTAACTATGAATTTGTCAATCCATTTCCCTCGTGGATGCCCCGAGCAACGCAATCGCCAGCACGCGCGAGATCGGCGCCAACAACGACTTCTTCATGGATTCCCTCTCGTTCATGGACCATTCTTTTTTCTATCTTCACTGTTCTTTGGCGAAGAAGCAAAGAAAAGCTCGGATCATCTCCGAAAAACCGCGTTCTCTGTCGAAACCTTTCCCTATCAACCTACGTCTATATCAATAGTTTGGAGGCGATGAATGTGAGAAAACGACGACTATTGATCTTAACGGCCGGAGCGGCCATTCTCGTTTGGGGTATGATTGAAGTGAGCAAATCGGACGTCTGGGGCAGCATCTCGCTGTCGCAGCCGCCGGCATCCGCATCGGCATCGGCTTCTCCGCCTAACGCGTCGGACGAGCCGTCGCCGTCGCCGGATCCCGCGGAGAGCGCCGACCCGGCGCCTGACGACACGGCGACCCCGCCGGCGGACAAGCCGGCAGCCACCGCGAAGCCGGGCAAGACGCCCAAGCCGACGCCGGTGGAGACGCAGGCGCCCGCGGCGGGCGAAGACAGCCTGGCGGCCATCCTCGCGGCGAACGCGCCGGACAAGACGATCAAGCAGAACAAGGACGGACTCGCTGTCGTGACGAACACCTCCAGCATGTACGTCCTCGTGAACAAGAAGCGCAATCTGCCTTCCACGTACAAGCCGGCCGATCTCGTCGTGCCTGACGTCGCCTTCTCGTTCTCCGGCGATTCGCCCAAGAAGCAGCTGCAGCGGCCGGCGGCGCGGGCGCTCGAGAAGCTCTTCGCGGGCGCGAGCGACGACGGCATCACGCTGAAGGCCGTATCGGGCTACCGCTCGTACGCGACGCAGAAGGCGATCTTCGACCGCAACGCCGAGCTGAAAGGCGCCGAAGTCGCGAACAAGACGAGCGCGCACCCAGGCCAGAGCGAGCACCAGACGGGTCTCGCGATGGACGTGTCCAGCGCCAGCGCGAACTACGAGCTGGAAGAGAAGTTCGCCAAGACCAAGGAAGGCAAATGGCTGGCCTCGCATTGCGCCGAGTACGGCTTCATCATCCGTTTCCTGAAGGGCAAGGAAGACATCACGGGCTACTCCTACGAGCCGTGGCACATCCGCTACGTCGGCGTGGAGATGGCCAAGGAGATCATGAAGCAGCACATCACGCTGGAAGAATATCTGGAAGAGAACGCTCCCGGCACGAAGGCCTAATGGATTGAACTCCAGTCGCCAGCGGCATCGCTGTCCTTCGAGGACGGCGATGCTTTTTTCTTTGTCTTCAAGGTTTCCCGCCAGCGACGATCCTATCCGAACCGTGAAACGAAAGGCTATCCGCCGAGTCGATGTTCGACTCGGGGATAGCCTTCTTTTGGTTGCGTTCTACCGTATGCGGACCCTGTACGGCTCCACGATGTAAGCCGGATATTCGTACACGTCGAAAGTGAGCGGCTGCGGATAGTCTTCGTTAGCCAGATAGTAGTATGCTTCCTGCAGCGTAACGCCGTCGTTGGTGGAACGCCACGAGCCGACCGTGTCGGCTTTGTTCTCGGAGAAGCGATGAAGCTTCCCGGCGCCGTCCGTGAACCCGTCCCAGCCGAACAGCGCGTACCCTCGATTGTCATCCGTCCGAGTCCCCATAATTCCGATGGTCAGCGTCGTATAGGAAGGCCCATTTACCACGTTCGCGAGCATGATCTTGTCGTCGGGCGCTTTCAGGATTCGCTTCTCCTTCGTATCGATGACGACCTTGCGGCTCTTCGCGTCCAGCGCGGTGAACCAACTGCCCTCGACATAGAGTTCCCGGGGCTGCTTGAAGTAGCTGCTCTCGAAGTATTGGATCGGGCGATTCCGCTCCCCCGTCCCGCCGGTCCACTTCCACGCATTGCCCTGATCGTCGACGAGTTGGATGTCGCCCGCATTGAAGATCTGCATCTCGTTCCCCTCCGGATAGCTCATGTAGAGCGCGATGCGCAGCGGGGAGATCTCGGCCTTCTCGAACGTGACCGTCTGCCCGGCGACCGTGATCGATTGGTTCATCGCGATCTGCTGCTTCAATCCCTCGAACCGGCTGTGGTCGATCTTGAACCGGACCGTGAATTCGGGATCCGTGTCCAGCGCGACCGGCGGGAGGCTCCCGCCATCGTTTCTTGGCGCATTGACGCTTGATTCTTTGCCCAAGCGGACTTTGAAAACCGCTTCGTCCGGCAGCGCGACGCCCGTTCCCATCTGTACGTCCACCATCCCTTGGTAGATGCCCGTCTTCCGGCCGTCCTTCTCATACTCCCCCGGGGTGCCGGACTGAATGCCAGCCTCCAGCGTCTTGCCCTGCAAGTCGGTCACGGTCGGCCAGCCGATGCGGAGCGCGTCTTCCGCCCCCTCTCCCCGTACGTCGAAGTACACCACGAGCCGGCCGTCGTCCGCCAGGATGCCCTCCACGGTGAGCTTCATGCCGTCATGTTCGTCGGAGAGCCCGACCGGCTGGGCGTAGTCGTTGTCGGCGGCCAGCGAGAGGCTCCGATCGTAATTGGATTGCTGGACCCGATCGATGAATGCCGCAAAACCCGGCACCTCCCTCAGCATCGCGGCGAACGCCGGCGAGACGCGGATGCTCACGAGACAGGAGGCGATCAGGAGGACGGCGGCCGCGCCGATGCTCCACCGGCGTGCGGTTCTTCTCCGCGCCCTTGTCTTCGCCTGTCGACCGTCCCGGATGCCCGCTCGGATCGCAA
Organism: Cohnella nanjingensis; assembly: GCF_014212125.1. Taxonomy (GTDB): domain Bacteria; phylum Bacillota; class Bacilli; order Paenibacillales; family Paenibacillaceae; genus Cohnella; species Cohnella nanjingensis. The sequence goes on along the minus strand of NZ_JACJVP010000089.1, from coordinate 3,254 downwards.
GGTCGATCCGGTCGGTCAAAGCGCCGTCTATGCGAGCCTCTCTCGCTTCCTCTTCATGCATGATCGTATCCCCCTTCCCTGCCGAACGAAACCCGCAGCTCCTTCAGCGCTTTGTTCAGCCACGTCTTTACCGTGCCTTCCGGCTTCTCCAGCAGCTTCGCAATCTCGGTCAGCGTCATATCCTGGTCGTACTTCAGGATGATGATGTGCCGGTAGTTCGGCGGCAGTCGATCGATCGCGATGCGCAGCACGATCCGATCCTCCAGATTCAGCTCGGCGACCAGCGACTCCGGGATCAGGTAGAGCGGCAGAGCCCTGCTGCGGCGCTTCTGCTCGTCGATGCAGTGATGAATCAGAATTCGGATGAGCCACGTATGGAAATAGCCCGGCTCCTTCAGTTTTCTTAGTTTGGCGTAGGCCCGGCATGTCGCCTCTTGGATCGCATCCAACGCGTCGGATTCGTTCTTCAGATAGGCGTAGGCGATCGCGTACAACTTATGCTTTTGGCTGCTCACCAGCTCGTAGAAGACTTCGTCGTCCCCCGCCTGCGCGGCCAAGACTTGTTCGATGATCGTCAACGCGCTCTCTCCTCTCCACGACAATTAGACTGCGAACGGCGCCAAACGGTTTTCGCCCGAGACAAGGAATTTTCTGCCTATGCAGCGAACCTAGTAAAAACGGCTTTGCCGTCTTCACGGAAGAGGGCAACGCGTTTTTATCGGAGACGGATCAGCAAAGGATTTGTGAAACTTATACTTTCTGATACGTTAAACAAAGAACCAAACGACGCAAAGGAGGGTATTATGGATATCATCACCCCGCAGGTGCTCTACCACGGCACCGCCGAACGATGCGTCGGCAGCTTCGGCCAGCGATTGCTGAACCGAACCTATTGGCGGCCGGGCCGCGACTTCGGCGAAGGCTTCTACACGACCATCTCTCCCGCGCAAGCGCGCAAATGGGCGCACAAAGCCGCGGGCGGCTCCGTTCAGCCGACCCGGCCGTGCGTGCTGGTCATCGAGATGGCTTCGCTGCCGCGCCGCCTAACCCCGTGCGTCTTCTTGTCCGAATCGCTCGCCTGGGCCGACTTCATCTTCAACCATCGTTCGGCGACGGGCAAAGGACAGGATCCGTGCGATCGCCATCCCGACATCGTCATCGGCCCTATGGCGGACAACGATACTGGAAAATTGATGGTCGATGCGTTACAATTAGGAAAAGACGTCGAATGGTTCTACGATCAAATTACCCGCACCGCGAATGGAAGGCGGCTCGACGCCCTCCGGCTCGGAAATCAGGTCGTATTCTCCTCCGAACGCTGGGAACCCCATTTGCGATTCATCGGGTACTACGTGCATGCGGAAGGAAGGTGGGTCTACCATGACCAGTCAAGTCAGACTGAATCGGTATGAACGCGGCATCGTCGAAGCGTTGACCGCCGAACACGGATATGCTGCCGAAGAAGCCCGGGCGTTGGTCGTCCGCTATGTTCATGTCATTCGCAAGCTCGGCGCCTATGATGCCCCGCGCGATCACGCGGAACGCATCTCCGAAGCGCATCGGAGCCAGTATCCCCCCGAAGCTTGGCTCGAACGGCTCATCGCCGGCGAGAGGGATCTGCTGCGCGGCGGCGTGCTGCCGGCCGAACGAAGCGCGTCCTTTGCCTACGGGAGATAATCCATATCGGAACGCACAATCCGTCTCTCGCGAGACGGATTTTTTTGCTTTCCACCCCATGCCCCTAATCGCTGCCTCCACCACGTATCCCGCATTTGCCCCTGGATTATGTCAATCTACGAATACGCTGCCGCACCGCGAGAGCAGCTCCATCATCAGCACATACGTGATGAGAGAGAAGATCCACACGAGAATTAATATTGGCGCCGCTGCGATCAAGCCGGTCATCATCAAGACCGTTAAGCAGCAGCCCGCCAAGAAGAGTCGCCATCGGCTCTGCGCCGCATCGTACAGATCAGTCCGATCCTGTATGATGGCCAGCTCCTGAATGCCTTTGGTGATCGAGTAGATCATGCAGAGATGGAGGCCTATCAAGATCAACTGATAAGCGAAGTAGAACGGGCTCCCGCCGAGCCAGGACTGATTCAGATCGGGCAGCGAGATCAGCATTAAGATCAAGGCAAGCTTGCTGCCGGATGAGAACGACGTGCTCTTGGCGCTCAGCGCGCTCAGTCCGCCGTACAGCAATCCGTATCCGACTGCGTCGGGCAGCAGATCCCAACCGTTGATCCGGAAATCCAGCAAAAACAACATGCCCCAGAACATCGGGCGGAATCCCGTCATCCCCTCATCTCCGTCCCCATCCTAAATATTGGTCCATTATAGCACAGGATGGATATGTTCGCCGTTGTCCTCAAAAGTAACTTTAGTGCGGCGGCAGCGGCAAATGAGTATCCAAACTGCCCACATCGGGGGATGATGCGCGGTAACTGCGGTTGTTGTGCGGAAACGTCAAATGTGCGTATGTAAAGTACCTACATTGGCGGTTGTTGTGCGGAAGCGCCAAATGTGCGTATGTAAACCACCTACATTGCGGTTGTTAGTGCGGTAGCGCTAAATGTGCGTATGTAAACTACCTACATTGCGGTTGTTAGTGCGGTAGCGCCAATTGTGCGTATGTAAAGTACCTACATTGGCGGTTGTTGTGCGGAAGCGCCAAATGTGCGTATGTAAAGTACCTACATTGGCGGTTGTTGTGCGGAAGCGCCAAATGTGCGTATGTAAACTACCTACATTGCGGTTGTTTGTACGGTAGCGCTAAATGTGCGTATGTAAACTACCTACATTGACGGTTGTTTGTGCGGTAGCGCCAAATGTGCGTATGTAAACTACCTACATTGACGGTTGTTGTGCGGTAACGTCAAATGTGCGTATGTAAACTACCTAAATTGACGGTTGCGGTGCGGAAGCGCCAAATGTGCATATGTAAACTACCTACATTGACGGTTGTTGTGCGGAAGCCGCCCAATGTGCGTATGTAAACTACCTACATTGCGGTTGTTAGTGCGGTAGCGTCAAATGTGCGTATGTAAACTACCTACATTGACGGTTGTTTGTGCGGTAGCGCCAAATGTGCGTATGTAAACTACCTACATTGGGGGGCTCACGGTAACGGCGCATCCTAGACTCCCTCTTCGGCACAGCAACGTCCGAAACGACAAAAGAGGGAATCCGCGACTCCCTATTCGTCACAGCAACGCCCGAAATGACAAAAGAGGGAGTCCAGGACTCCCTCT
>NZ_JACJVP010000088.1 GCF_014212125.1 Cohnella nanjingensis | reverse complement strand
CGCCCGGGCGGCGAGCCGGCCTCTGCCGCGAAGCCGCAGCGCCGGTCGCCGGCGCAGATCACCGCGGCTTCCGCGCCGGGAGGCGCAGCCGAAGCCGGGGAGCGGCCGGCAGGCGGCAGGGCGGCGTCGAAGCCGCGGGCATCCAAGCCGCCCGCGCCCAAGCCTTCCCGGGCGGCCAAGATCAAAGCGGACCGCGACCGGGACCGCAAGAACAAAGGCGCGCCCCGCTGGCTGAAGGAAAAGCAGAACGTCAATCGGCCGGATACGACGCCTTGAAGCGCGACGCATGAACGCAGCTAGGCAAGTCCCAAGACCCTGATTCGCCCGGTTTCGGCCGGCGGATCTGGGTCTTTTCTGCGTCTTCGGTCTCAATTTCCCCGGAGACCCTGCCAATCTCGCACCGGGCTTCCGAATGTTATGGGCACACGGTTCAGACCGTCAAACCCAGGGAGAAGGAGTGTCCATCATCTTATGACGAACACGAACAGCAAATTCTCGCTCTTGCGCAAATCGACGGCAGCTACCCTTGCGATCGGCGTATTGGCCGGCAGCTTGTCCGGCGTATACGCGGATGCAAGCGCCAAGCATAAAGAGGATCACGACGACAAGGACAAGAACAAAGGCAAGTCCAAGATCGAGCTGAATCTCAACTTCCACGACGTGGACGAAAAGGAATGGAAATGGGCTTACGAGCACATCATCCGCCTGGCGTCCCAGCAAGTATTCAACGGCTACGAGGACGGCAGCTTCAAGCCGAAGGAGAAGATCAAGCGCATCGAGGCGCTGGTCGCCGCCGTTCGCCTGCTCGGCCTGAAGGAAGAGGCGGAGAAGCCGGAGAACATGAACGCCAAGCTGAACTTCAAGGACTTCAAGGAGATTCAGAAGAAGTACCCTTGGGCGATCGGCTATCTCCAAGTCGCCTTGGAGAACGACCTCTTCTCCGAGAACGACACGTCGGTGCAGCCGGAGAAGCCGGCAGACCGTCTCTGGGCGTCCATCCTGCTCGTGAAGGCGCTGAAGCTGGACGGCGAAGCGAAGAAGAAGATGGATACGGTTCTGCCGTTCCGCGACGCGAACCAGATTCCGGCGGGCTCCGTCGGTTATGTCGCGGTGGCCGTCGAGAAAGGGCTCATCACCGGTTACAGCGATCGCACGTTCCAACCGAACAAGCCGGTCACCCGGGCGGAGCTGGCCGCGCTGCTGGACCGGGCCGACGGACAGCTGCCGGAGAACGGGAACACGGCGATCGTCGGCACGGTGCAGAGCGTATCGAACGGGAACCTCTCGGTGAAAAAAGCCGACGGCACGACGTATACGATCCCGCTTGACGCTGGCGTGTTCGTCTTCCGCAAGGATGTCAAAGCTTCGCCTTCCGCCATTCAGCAAGGCGACGAGGCGCTGATCCGCACGTACAACGGCAAAGCCGTCTTCATCGAGGTGACCAAAGCGGTCGATGCGCCCGTCCAAACGACGGATACCGGCACGCTGACCGAGATTACGTACGCGGCGAACAAGATCGACACGATCAAGCTGGCGAAGATCGTGAACAACGCGACCGTGACGACGACCTATAAAGTCAGCGACTCGCTGGTGATCGCGGACGGCGCGCTGACGACGAACAAGAACGTGACGGTGACGATCGTGAACAACGTCGTGACGAAAGTGCAGATTCTGTCCTAAGCTTAAGTCTTGCGCGGCAAGTCTTTAATCAGCCAACCGAATAACGAAAGCTTGGCATCCAGACGTCTCCGGCCATTCCTATGCGGCCCGGAGGCGTTTTTTGGTTTGGCGATCGCGCCAGGAAGGTCGGGTTCAGGGCTGCGGGATTCGATTTATTGCGGCGACGCTCCTTTTTTGTGCCGTGTGCGGCCCTCGTTTATAATGAAAGGATGACAAGCCACGATGAGGAGGCGGGATCGCCGCAATGACGCCTGCATTGGAGATTCGCCGGTTGACCGGCGGTTACAGCACCCGCAAGCCGGTGCTGCACGATATCAGCTTCGAGATCCTGCCGGGCGAGATGGTCGGCCTGATCGGCCTGAACGGCGCGGGCAAGAGCACCGCGATTAAGCACGTGCTCGGCTTGATGCTGCCGCACGCCGGGGAAGTGCGCGTGGCGGGCGTCAAGCTGGAGGAGGATCGGGACCGCTTTCGCGCTTCCTGCGCTTACGTGCCGGAGCAGCCGTCGCTTTTCCCGAATCTGACGGTCGCGGAGCATCTGCGATGGACCGAGATGGCCTACGGACTGGACCCTGCCGAGGCGGAGCGCAAGACGCGGAAGCTCGCGGAGACGTTCCGGATGTCGCACGCGATGGGCGCGCTGCCGGGCACGCTGTCCAAGGGAATGAGGCAGAAGGTGATGCTGATGAACGCGCTGCTCGTCTCGCCTCCGCTGCTCATCATCGACGAGCCCTTCCTCGGGCTGGATCCGCTCGCGACGCGGGCGCTGATCGGCGCGCTGGAAGACGCGCGCGCCGCCGGTACCGCGATCCTGCTCAGCTCCCATATTCTTCCTGCGCTCGAGCGCCGGGCCGATCGTCTCGTCGTCCTGCACCAGGGGCGGATCGTCGCGCTAGGGACGCCGGGCGAGGTGAAGGCGGCCGCGGGCTACGCCGCCCCGACCGAAGCGACGCTGGACGACGCCTTCGAGGCGCTCGTGTTGGCCGCCGAGGAAGGAGGCCGCCCCGTTGGCTAACCCTTCCCGTCCGCCGCGGAACGCGAAGCTCCGCGAATGGCGCAGCGGACGGGCGGCGGCTTTCCGCGGGGAGGTGCTGCCCTACGTCCGCTACGTCTTCCAGAGCGGGTTCGCCCTCGTCCTGTCGGCCATCGGCATCACGCTGCTCGCCTGGTACGCGGGCTTGTTGTCCAAGATGCCGACGGCTTGGCCGGCCGATATCGTGGGCACCGCGGCGCTGGCTTTGGCGAGCGTCTACGCGCCGCTTCGAACCTACATGGAGCCCGCCGATACCGTCTACCTGCTGCCCGTCGAGCGCGCGCTGCTGTCGGACGTGCTCCGGCCTTCCGTGCGGAGGGCCGGCATCGCCGGCGGGCTGCGCGCGCTGGCGGTGTTCGCCGTCTTCGCGCCGCTGTACGTCCGCGCGCCGGTGACGGCTGACGCGGCGCCCGCCGGCACCGCGGGCTGGATCGCGCTCGCGCTGTCGTTCGCGCTGCTCGGCGGCTGGAACGCCTACGCCGCTTGGGGCGAGCGCCGCTGCGCTTCGGCAGCTTGGCGCTTCTGGCTGCGCGGCGCGCGCTGGGCGGTCACCGCGCTAGCCGCCTGGGCGCTGCTGACGAAGGCGCTCGCGCTGTCGCTGCCGTTCGCGGTCCTCGCGGCGGCCCTCGTCAGCGCCGCAAGCTTGTTGGCTGCCAGGCACGCGCTGCCCTGGGACCGGGTGATCGCCGAAGAGCAAGGGGCGCGTCGCCGCTGGAAGGGCTTCCTCGGTTGGTTCGTCGACGTGCCGAACGAATCGCCGTCGCCCGCCCGCCGCGCCTGGATCGCCTGGATCGGCGACCGGCTGCCGCGCACCCGCCGTTATGCCTGGCATTATCTATACGTCAAGACGATGCTGCGCGGCGAAGCGTTCGGCGCATTCTGGCGCTGGAATGCGGTGCTGGCCGTCATCCTGGCGTTCGCCAAGCAGCCGTCCGTCGACATGATCGCTTACGCGATCGCCGTCGCGGTGGGCGGGCTGCAGCTCACGGAGCTCGGACGCATCCGATTCGCGGAGCACGCGTCGGTCGTGCCGCTGCCGCCGGAGGGCCGCCGGTTAGCCGCGGCGGCCGCCGTGCGCATGGCCGGCGTCGCGGCCGCCGTGCTGCTGTGGCTGATCGCCGCGGTGCCGTCGCGGCCGTTCGACGCCTCGCTCTGGCTTCTGGCGCTGGCGGCCGGCCTCCTCTGGACCGGATGGCTTCTGCCTAGGCGGGTGGCCAAGCCGGACGAGGATGACGAGGACGATGCGTAACGAGCAAAATTAACAATTGCAGGCATTTCGATGCAGGAAAAACGTCCTGTGTAGAGAATAGTTCTAAATGACTAATTTTGAGGGGTGCGGGAGGAATGTTCATGGGCGTACATATGGTTTATATCGCCCTGCACGTGATCCCGTGCGCCATGCTCGGCTGGCTCGCCTGCGAAGTCTACCAGCGCAACCCTCGGCATCCTTTGAACCGGACTGCCTCGGCCATGTTCGGGCTGATGGCGCTGCTCTTCAGCGGCGCCTTGCTGGACCAGACGCTGCCGACCGAGCATGTGGGCGCCTTCGTCACCTGGTTCGAGCTGCTGCCCGCCATCGTCCTTAACGGGGTGACGATGCTGTTCATCCGCCAGTTGACCGCGCGGGTCGCGGCGCCGTCCTTCAGCAACCTGGATCTGTGTCTGGCCGCCCCTCCCGCGGCCGCAGCGCTTCTGCTCGCCTATCCTTCCTACTTCGGGCTCGGATCGCCGTCCGGCGGCGCTAGCGGGTCCGGCGAAGGCGCGTACGTCCTCATGCTGGCGGTTACGGCGATCTGCGCCGTCTACAGCGGCGCGAGGTGGGTGCAGGGCTGGCGACGGCTCCGGGATCAACCCCAGGATCATCCGCCGCGGATCCAGCTGCTTCAAGTCGGGCTCGCCCTCTTGTTCGGCGGCGCTTGGATGCTGATCGTCTCGGTCGTCGTGCGGACGGACGCCTATCGCATCGCGGATGAGCCGCCCGCCCCCTTATTTGCGCTGCTACTGTTCGGCTTCTTCATTCGCCGGGCCATGCTCCATTACGGTTTTATGCCGTCGCTCATGGAGAAGTACCGGGTATTGTTCGACCTGTCGCCGTTCGGCGTGCTGCTGATCGACAGCCGGAGCATCGTTCGCGAGGCGAATCCGATGGTTCTGCTCTTGTTCGGCTATACGGCGGAGCAGATGCGCGGGCAGTCCTTGGACACATTCCTGGCGGAAGGGGAGTCGCTTCCCCAGGCGGCCAACGGCTCCGCCCAAGGGGAAGTGGAGATCGTCGGCGGACGCGGCGAACGCAAACGGGTGAGCGCCCAGGTCAACGAGCTGTTCGCGGAAGGCGAGCGGCTCTCCTATGTCGTGCTGCAGGATATTACGGAGCGGAAAAAAGCGGAAGAGGAGATCGTGTACCTCGCTTATCACGATCCGCTGACGGGCCTGGGCAATCGACTCCAGTTCCAGGAAGCGATGCGCGCGCTGTTGAACGGACCGGAGCGCGGCGCGCTCCTCATCCTGGACTTGGATCACTTCAAGGAAGTGAACGACGTTCACGGTCATCTCGCGGGCGATGAATTTCTCCGTCACATCGCGGGCATCATGCGCGCGTGCGTACCCGCGCCCGGTCAGATCTGCCGGATCGGCGGCGACGAATTCGCCGTCTTGCTGCCGGGAGCGGCGGAAGCGGGGGCGGCGGAGGCGATCGCCCATGATCTGCTCGCCGGGCTGACGGGAGAGGGCGGGGCGGTCCAAGCCGGTTCGCCGGTCACCGTCAGCATCGGCATCTCGCTGTGGCCGACGCATGCGGCGGATCCCGTCTCGCTGATCCATGCCGCCGACGTGGCGATGTATCAGGCCAAGCAGCAAGGGCGCAACCGCTATCGGCTGTATCAACCTTCCGCGTCCGTCGCCGAGACGAGCGGATCGGCCGGATAGGGCCGAACGGGGAGCCGCAGGCGCCTATAACGAAAAACAAGGATATCCCCGGCGGCGCTCCCGCCGGGGATATCCTTGTTTTCGGAACGCGAGCCGGCCGATAGGCGGCCGCGTCGATGATCAGTTGGCGCCGGCCGCACCCGACTTCACGTCGAGCACCGCCTGGTGAATACGGTCGAACAAGTCTTCGAGCAGCGGCTCCTCGATGCAGGAGAAGGCGACGCGCAGATCGGTCGAACCGAGCGCGATCGTGCCGACGCCATAAGCGTCGAGCAAGCGGAGGCGAACCGCGTCGGCGTCCACGCCCGTCAGCTTCAAGCACATGAAGTAGCCGGAGTTGAAGGGGTAGTACGACCAATCGTCGCCGTACTTGCCGCTGTCGAGCAGCTGCTTCACCTTGTTCGCCCGGCCTTTCATGATCGCGTACTTCTCGGCCTTCTGCGACTCGAAATCCGGCGACTTCAGCGCGTCCAGCACGAACGTCTGCGACGGATGCGGTCCGCTCGAGATGGTGGCGCGGATGATGCCGATCGTCTTCTGCTCCAACGCGGCGAGGCAAGCTTCGGAAGCGCCGCCGTAGGTGATGAACCCGACGCGGAAGCCCCAGACATACTCTTCCTTCGTGGCGCCGTCGACCTTGATCGGCAGCACGCGCTCGTGCAGGCCGCACAAACCGCCGAACAGCGACTCTTGAAGCGAGTCCTCGAAGAAGAGGGCGAAGTACGCGTCGTCCGTGACGGCAACCACGTTAATGCCGGCATCCGCCGCGTCTTTGATGGCCGCGATGATCGCTTGGCCCTCTTCGACGCCGGGAGTATAGCCCGTCGGGTTGTTCGGGAAGTTCAGCAGCACGATCGCTTTGCCTTTGTCCTTCTGCGCGAGGAGGGCGTCGCGCAGGCCGGCCGCGTTGAAGCGGTTGTCCCCGTCGTACAGCGGGTATTCGACGATCTCCGCTCCCCGGCGAACGCCGAAGGTCAGCTCGTAGTTCTCCCAATTCTTGTCCGGGATGACGACGGCGTCGCCGGCGTCCGCGAACAGGTCGGCGACGATGCTGAGGCCGTGCGTCAGCGCGTTGGTCGCGACCGGCTGGCTGAACGTTTTGTTTGCGAGCGAAGGATTCTCCTTCAGCATCTTCTCCCGCCATACCGAGCGAAGCTCCGGCTTGCCGGCAGGCGGCGCATATTCGTAAATGTCCTTGGGCGCGAATGCGGACAATTTGTCTTGAATGACCTTCAGGTGCATCGGCTGACCGTTCTCGGTCGCGATGCCGATCGTCGCGTTGTAGACGTTCGCCTTCTGCTTCGCTTCGGCGGATTGGCTCAAGATGCCGACCTTCGGGAAATAGATGGCTTGACCGAGCTTGGAGAGCATCTCGGCGAAGCGCGGCTGTTCTCGGGCGATAACGTCGTTTAACTGCTGAGCGAGGGGATTCATCGAAGTTCATCCTTCCACGTGGTCAATGTTCCCGGCAGCCCGGGAGCCCGCCAAATATTCATTAGGTGATATTATACACCATTGCGGGGGCAGCGTCACCGAAAATAGGGGAGATCGGCGGTTTTTAACATCCCCGTCCGGAGCTGACGGCGGCGCGATGTTGTATATGGAGACTTTATATTGTTTTATAAAAATTGATTTAATACATAAATATTGATTATATAAGTGGTTTGTCGTATAATTATTGTAATTAATTGACATGCATTTTAAGAAAACGAGGTGCCCCATGCTGGAACTTCACATCAACGAACCGGAGAAGCTTATCACCGTCGCGCACGCGCTGTCTACGCGGTCGCGGGTGGACATGCTGCGGCTGCTGAATACGCGCAGCATGAATATCGTGGAGATCGCCGAGGCGCTGAGCCTCCCGGTGTCCACCGTCGCCTCCAACGTCAAGGTGCTGGAAGGCGCGGGGCTCATCACGACCGAGCTGCTGCCGGCCGTGCGAGGCGCCATGAAGGTCTGCAGCCGCAGCTACGACGACATTCATATGGCGCTGAACAACATCTACGAGAGCGTGGCCAAGCGCCCGACCAACGTGTACGAGATGGAGATGCCGATCGGCCACTACAGCGATTGCGAAGTGCATCCGACATGCGGCATGGCGGATCGCGACGGCATGATCATCCTGGAGGACGAGCCGGCCAGCTTCTACCACCCGAAGCATGTCGGAGCGCAGATCATCTGGTTCCGCAAGGGCTACCTGGAGTATCTGTTCCCGCTCGAGATTCCGCAGGCGGCGCAGATCGGTTCGGTCGAATTCTCGATGGAGATGTGCTCCGAAGCGCCGAATTACGATAACGACTGGCCTTCCGACATCTCGGTGTGGCTGAACGGCGTGGAGATCGGCATGTGGACGAGCCCCGGCGACTTCGGGGACCGGCGGGGCAAGCTGAACCCGCCCTGGTGGACCGATTGGACGACCCAATACGGGCTGTTGAAGACGTGGCGGATCGACCGCGAACGGACCACGCTGGATATGAAGAAGGTATCGGACGTGACGGTCGACCAGCTTCAGCTGCTGCAGCGGCCGAATCTGAGGCTGCGGGTCGGCGTCGGGCCGGACGCGGTGCACAAGGGCGGCGTCAATCTGTTCGGCCGCAGCTTCGGCGATTACGAGCAGGACATCAAGATGAAGATCCAGTACGCGATGCCGGGCGAAAACTTGGCTTAGATCGAAGGCGGGAAGGGCGGGATGTGGCCTTTCCCGTTTTAATCATTACAATTTTATTAGATGAAAGCGCTTGACAATACCCCGAATCGAAGATAATATGGGCTCATAGGTACACGAAAACGGTAATAAACCAAAATTGTTGTTATGTACCTATCTTAGCAAGAATCACACGGGGGAGGAAAAAAGATGCAAAAAAGGTATGGGATGATGCTCGCGTCCGCGCTTTCTCTGACGATGATGCTCAGCGCCTGCAGCGGCGGCAACGGCGGGAATGGCGGCAACGACGGCAACAAAGGAGACGAGGGATCGGCATCGCCTTCGTCGTCGGCGTCCGCATCGGCTTCTGCTTCGGCCTCGGGGGCCGTCTCCGACGACCCGACGGGCGGCAAGAAGGTCGACCTGAGCTTCTGGACGCTGTTCAGCGGCGGCGACGGCGACAACATGCAGGCCATGATCGATCAATTCAACAAAACGCACCCCAACATTCAAGTGAAGAATACGAAGCTCGAATGGGGCGAGTACTACACCAAGTTGATCACGGCCGTCGGCAACGGCAACGGTCCCGACGTCGGCATCTCCCACACTTCCCGTCTCCCCGATCTGATCGATCAAGGGGTCGTGAGCGGCCTGGACGAAGTCGCTTCGGCCACCGGCGTAGACTGGAACTCCTTTAACCCGAACCTGCTGAACGCGACCGTCGTGGACGGCGTTCATTACGCGGTGCCGATCGATACGCACCCGTTCATCATGTACTACAACAAGAAGCTGCTGAAGGATGCCGGACTGCTCGGCGAGGATGGCAAGCCGGTCCTCGAGCAATCCGCCGACGGCTTCGTGAAGTTCCTGACCGCGCTGAAGGACAAGCTCCCGAAGAACGTCACGCCGTTCGCGCTCTCCAATTCGAACGACGATCCTTACCGTCTCTGGTGGGCCCTGTATTCCCAACTCGGCGGCAACGACGTGATCGCCGACGATCTGAAGACGGCCGCGCTCGACGCGGACAAAGGCGCCAAAGCCGCCCAATATATTCAAGACCTCTACACGAACGGCTATATCAAGAAGAACGATCCGGACTTCTACAAGAACTTCCAGAGCGGCACGGCCGCGATTATGATGACAGGCGTCTGGGCGACTGGCACCTGGGAGTCGACCAAAGGCCTCGAATTCGGCGCGATGCCGATTCCGAAGATATACGATCAAGAAGCGACTTGGGGCGATTCGCATACGATCATCCTCCCGGTCACGAAGAAAGAGGACGAGACGAAGCGCAAGGCGGCGATCGTGTTCGCGAACTATCTCGCCGACAACGGCGCCATCTGGGCGAAGGCCGGCCATATCCCGTCGAAGCCTTCCGTCATCGAGAGCGCCGAGTTCAAAGCCCTTCCGAACCGCAGCGACTACGCTTCCGTCGCCGGCACGGTCAAGTTCAGCAAGCCGTCCACCAAGAACTGGCAGCTTCGCGATAACGTCTCGTTCAAATTCCTGAACGAAGTGTGGGCGGGCAAGATGACGCCGGCCGATGCCATGGCGAAGATGCAGCCCGCTTACCAGAAGCTGCTAGACGAGTAATACGGCGCGTTGATACCGTTCCCGCGAGCTTGCGGCCTCCCGGCCGCAAGCTCGCGGGGCGACTAAGGCAGAGGTGAGGCGCATATGAGAATCAGCAAAATGAGGGCGGACGTGCAAGCGTTGCTGTTCCTCCTACCTTTCCTGCTCGTGTATGTCCTGTTTACGATCTGGCCGATGATCAAAGGCGTCGAGATGACCTTCTACAAATGGACGCTGATCAAAAAGATGAAGTATCTCGGCTGGGACAACTATACCCGGATGTTCCAAGACCAGGAGTTCTGGGCGGCGGTCTGGCATTCGACGCTGTTCGTCATTCTGACGACGCCGACGATGATCGTACTCGCCATCGTGCTTGCGCTAATCGCCAATCGACAATCGCGTCTGCAGAAGTTTTACCGCAGCGTCTTTTTCTTGCCGAGCGTGCTCTCCGTTGCGGTCGTATCCTTCCTCGGACTGTTTATATTCCAGCCCTATACCGGATTCTTGAATTCGCTGCTGCATCTTATTCACCTGCTGCCCGCGGATCAGGAAGTATTCTGGCTGACGGAGCTCGGCCTGTCCTGGATTGCGCTGACCCTCATCACGCTCTGGTGGACGGTGGGCTTCAACTTCATCCTCTACCTGTCGGCCATGCAGGATATTCCGGATGACATCTTCGAAGCGGCGAAGCTGGACGGCGCGTCGTCCAGCCAGATGTTCTGGTCGATCACGCTGCCGTATCTGAAGCCGATCACCAAGACGATCACGATGCTGCAGATCATCGGCTCCTTCAAAGTATTCATGCAGATCTACATCATTACGGGCGGCGGACCGCTCGACAAGACGCGGCCGGTCATCCAGTACATTTTCCAGGCCGGCTTCCGCAAGAACGACCTGGGCTATGCCGCGACGATGTCCTATATGCTGTTCGTCATTCTGCTCGTCCTGTCGGCTCTGCAGTATTGGCTCAACAATCGGAAGGAGGCGAACGCGTGATGAAATGGTTCTACCGGATCGTCTCTCTCTTCGCCGCGCTGCTGTTCGTGACCCCTCTAATCTGGATGCTGGTCGTCTCGGTCAAGAAAGAGGGCATGAAGATCACGTCGCTTCTCGACTGGTTTACGCCGCCATACTCGTTCGCCGTGTATAACGAGATCATCAGCACGACCAAGCTGACGAACTGGATCTGGAACAGCTTCTTCGTCGCGATCTGCGTGACGCTCCTCACGGTCGTCTTTGCGGCGATGGCGGGGTTCGTCATGTCGAAGCTGCCGTTCCGCTACAAGTCGCTCGTCTTCTTCGTCGTTCTGAGCGGTCTCCTAATCCCCGGCGAAGCCGTCATCATCCCGCTCTATCAAGTCGTGAAGGACATGGGGATCTTGAACTCGTATCAAGGCCTGATCTTCCCGGCGCTCGCTTCCCCGATGGCGGTCATCGTGCTCAAAAGCTTCTTCGACGGCGTGCCGAACGACCTGCTCGAATCGGTGCAGATCGACGGAGGCGGCACCTGGCGGATCTTCACGAGCATCATGATTCCGCTCACCCGGCCGGCGCTCGCTTCGATGGCGATTCTGACTTTCGTCGGATCCTGGAACAACTTCCTGTGGCCGTTCCTGTCCGTCACGGACGACCGGTTCTTCACGCTGCCGATGGGGATCCCGACGCTCATGAATCAATATACCGAAGATTACGTGAAGCCGATGGTCATCAACGCGATCGCTTCGCTCCCGATCATCGTGTTGTTCGTCATCTTCGAACGGCAGATCGTCAAAGGCGTCAGCCTGTCGGGGATTAAAGGGTGAGCGCCGAACTTGCGGCGGTTCGCAAGCGAGAAGGCGCGATCGACCTCTTCAAAGGTCTCCTGGTGCTCGGCATGGTCTACTGCCACACCTTGCAATTTTTTAGCGACCAGACGGTCTACCCGGCCGGCCAGCGTTGGATCGACGCGATCAACCTGATTACGTTCTCGGGCTTCGTGTTCAGCTTCGGGTACGTGTCTCAGCTCGCGTACTACGCGAAGCCGTTCCAGACGGCGGCGCCCCGGATGCTCCTGACGGCGGCCAAGACGCTGATCGCCTTCTACGTCTCCGGTACCGCCTATCGGCTCTTCATCGACGGGCGAGTGCTGCAGTGGGGCAATATCCGCCCGATTCTGCTCCTGCAGGACATGCCGGGCTGGTCGGAATTCCTCGCTTCGTTCGCGTACCTGATGGTCCTCGGTCTGATTCTATTCAAGCCGCTGCAGCGGCTGGCCGAGCGGAAATGGCTGGCGGTCGCCGTGACGGCCCTGCTGCTGCTGACGACCTATCTGCCGTACGGGGCATTTCACGCCACCCAGCTCGGCCCGCTGATCGGCACGCGAGACTTTGCTTCGTTCCCGGTTCTGCAGTACTTCCCGTACTACTTGGCGGGCATGCTCTTCGCCCGTTACCGGATCGTCTGGGATTGGCGGGTGCTGGCGGGCGCGATTCTCGCGACCGGCGTTTTCCTGTGGAAGACGCTCACGTCGGCGAACGCGGCCTTGCCCGAGCGGTTCCCGCCGTCGATCTGGTGGATCATCGGGCCGGCGCTGATCCTGTATGGGTACTATCTGCTGGCCAGGCTCCTGGAGCGCTATCCGCGCCCGTTCGCGCCGCTCGCGGCGATGGGCAGGAACGTCCTCTGGTTCTTGGTTATGAGCAACGTTCTGATCTTCGCCTTGAAGAGCAATCAACAAGGTCTGATGGTGAGCGCCCTGGACGGGCTATGGCTTGCAATCGCGCTGCTCGCCCTCGTGGGCTTCAGCGTCTGGATCATCACCAAACCGCCGCGCGCGCCCGGAGGGGCGCCGTCGACGACGCGGCAATCGGCATGACAGCATGATGAGCAAAGGAGTAGGTAGCAATGAATGCAAATAGGCGTGAAGAATATCCCCGACCGCAGTTTGTGCGGGAACAATGGATGAGCCTGAACGGCGAATGGGGGTTCGCGTTCGACGACGAAGCCATAGGCGAACGGGATCGCTGGTACGAAGGCGACGGATCGCCGTTCGTCCGCGCGATTCAGGTGCCGTTCTGCTACCAGAGCGAGCTGAGCGGCATCGGAGATCCGTCGTTCCACGACGTCGTCTGGTACCGCCGGGTCTTCGCCGTCCCGGCCGACTATGCCGGCAAGCGGCTGCTGCTTCACTTCGGCGCCGTCGATTACGAGGCGCGCGTCTGGGTGAACGGCCGGCTGGTCGCGAGCCATGAAGGCGGACATACGCCGTTCCATGCCGACATCACGGACGTTCTGACCGAAGGGGATAACGTCATTACCGTCAGAGCGGAGGACTACAGCAAGGACGTGACGCTCCCCCGGGGCAAGCAATTTTGGGAGGAGAAGTCCGCGAGCATCTTCTATACGCGGACGACGGGGATCTGGCAAAGCGTGTGGCTGGAACCGGTCTCCGCCGCGCATATCGGGCGCATTCGGCTGACGCCGGACATCGACCGCAACGAGATCCAGCTGCAGTTCTTCTTCGGCGGCATCGCGGGCAAAGCGGAAGTGCGGCTGCAAGCGACGGTCAGCTTCCAGGGCGAGCCGGTCTGCACCGATACGTTCAGCGTGGCGCGCGAAACCGAGCAGCGGACCATCGGCATCCACGACTTCAACGATCATAGTCTGGGCCGGTGGTGGAGCCCGGAGCGGCCGAATCTGTACGACCTGGAGCTGACGCTGCTCGTGGATGGCCAGGCGGTCGATCGGGTCCAGAGCTACTTCGGCATGCGCAAGATCTCGATCGAAGACGGGGTCGTCCTGCTCAACAATCGTCCTTATTATATGAAGCTAGTGCTCGACCAAGGCTATTTCCCGACGGGTCTCCTGACGGCGCCGAGCGACGATGACCTGCGGCGCGACGTCGAGCTGACCAAGGAGATGGGGTTCAACGGCGCGCGCAAGCACCAGAAGATCGAAGATCCCCGCTACCTATATTGGGCGGACCGGCTCGGACTTCTCGTCTGGGGCGAGATGGCGAACGCGTACCATTTCACCGAGTCGTATGCCGGGCGCATCACCCGCGAATGGTTGCAAGCGGTCGAACGCGACTACAATCACCCGTGCATCGTCGCTTGGGTGCCGCTCAACGAGAGCTGGGGCGTAACGAATATTTTGGTCGATCCGCAGCAGCAGCAGCACGCTTTGGCGCTCTATCATCTGACCAAGTCGCTCGACCCGATGCGTCCGGTCATCTCGAACGACGGCTGGGAGCACATGAAGACGGATCTCGTCACCATCCACGATTACGAGTGGCGGCGCGAGACGCTGCAGGAGCGCTATGCGACCAAGGATGCGGCGCTTGCGGCGAAGCCGGCGGGCCGATGGCTGCTCGTGCCGGGCGTGCCGTACGAAGGGCAGCCGATCCTGATGACGGAGTTCGGGGGCATCTCGTTCAAGAAAAGCGACTGGGAAGGCTGGGGCTACTCCGGCGCGAGCGACGACGAGGACTTCCTGAAGCGGCTCGCCGACGTCGTCCATCCGATGCTGGCGTCGCCCGTCATTCAGGGCTTCTGCTACACCCAGCTGACGGACGTCGAGCAAGAGATCAACGGTCTCCTGACGTACGACCGCCGGCCGAAAGTGCCGCTCTCGGCGATCCGGGAGATCAACGAGGGCAAGCTGCCGTCGGTCGTTCCGCAGCGCTAGGCGGACGATCGACGCGCGTCGGCGGTTTCGCCGCCTTGCAAGTAAGAGGGAGTCTGGGACTCCCTCTTTGCTTATACGGCGAGTGAAACATCGAAGAGGGAGTCTGGGACTCCCTCTTTGCTTATATGGCGCAGTCACCGCCTTCCGCTCGCCGCTTGCCCGATCGGACATGCGGCGAGCGGAGGGCCCGAAAGGCGGACGGTCAGTCGCGCGCGGGCGGCGCGAAGATGGACGCCAGCCGGGAAGGATGCACCTTGCCGCCCAAACCGAAGTAATGGCAGAAGTTCATGATGAGCGGCTTCCACTTCACCGGATCGATGTAGTGTTCTTCGCCGTCCATCAGCAGCTCCTCCGCGATGTGCACGCGCTCGATCTTCACTTCGATGGCGACCAGGCTGCTGGGTGCTTCGAAGGGGTGAATCTGGGCGACGGTCGCCTCCAATTGTACCGGACATTCCGCGACGCGGGGCGCCCGGACGAGCTCCGAAGGCTGGATAGCGAGATCCGCGATCCCGAACTTGTCGGGTTCGTAGCGGTAGCCTCGCTCGGCCTTGGTCGGGGGGACGGGATTCCGGCCCGTGAACAGCGCCAATCTGTCTACAGCGGATACTTGCGCCTCCGAAGGCAGGTTAAGCACGCATTCCCGTTCGCGCAGCAGATTCTGCACGGTTTGCGAGCGGCTGCTCATGCCCAGCATGCAGGACGCGTTCAGCCACCATGCAGAGGACATGGGCGCCAGATTGTTCGAGCCGTCTTCGTTCCGCGTGCCGATGAGTACAACCGGCGTTCCGAAATACAGAATATTCGGATTTATCGTCTTATGCATCGTGATCCGCTCCTCGATCGATCGTGCTGTTGCACAACCGATACTAGCACAGGAGAGCGAAGCCGATAACCGTTTCCGAATATGACGGCAAGATATCGAAACAAAATGACTCAGTCGCCGGGCGCGAACGCCCGCATGAACGCGACCGTCTCCGAATCGCCTTCCCGGTTCCGTTCTTCCAATCCCTCGATCACTTTGCCGCGCATCTTATCCTTCAGGTTCTGCCCGAATTTGAACTTGCCGCTCATCTCCAGCGCATCGAGCCGCAGCACCGACACCCCGCGGAGCGAGGACGCATACTTCGGATCGTCCGCCCGGATCGGCGCATGTCCGCCCTCCGGCTGCATCTTGGCGAGCAGGGCGGCGAGCGCCGTCGCCTTCTCTTCGGGGTCCTCCACCTGGGCGACCGTCCCCCGGATCCGCACGGAGCGGAAATAGACCGTGGCCGGACAGGCCAGGTACGGATCCGAGAAGTGGGACGGGATAAACGCGTGCGCCTGAAACACGACGAACTCGGCGCGCGGGTCTGCCGCGAGTCCGCTCATCTTCTCGCCCTTCTTGCTGCCGTGGAAGTAGACGGCTCCGTCCGCGTACGCATAATTCAAAGGGACGGCTTTGGGCCATCCGTCTTCTCCCCGGAACGTCAATACCCCGTCGTCGCGCTCGCCCAGGAACGCTTCGCAGGCTTGTTCGTCTTCGACTTGGAACTCTTTTCTCCGCATGACGCCTCTCTCCTCTGCCGATCGTATGACGCTAAGTGTACGACCGAGATTGACAAGCGAAAAGATCCAATTTACATTAAAATGAATAGTCCACTGATGCGGAAGGAGGCGGCGGAGTGACCTTTCAAGTTCCCTACGGCACGCGGCTGGCCGCCTGCGGGAGCAAGCACCTTGCTTTGTACCAGGCGATTCGAGACAGCATCGTCGGCGGCGCGCTGCCTCGAGGGGAGCGGCTCCCGTCGACCCGGCGGCTCGCCGACCTGTACGGGCTCTCGCGGGGGAGCGTGAGCGTCGCCTACGAGATGCTGGCGGCGGAAGGCTTCGTGCGCTCCGTCGTCGGTCAAGGCACGTTCGTGGCGGGCGGAGCGCCCGGGACGGACGCGCAGCCCGCCGGCGGGCCGGCGGATGGATCCGCGGCGGACGCCGGTCCCGCGCTGTCCGCTTGGGGAAGACGGTTGATGGAGGCCGGCGCCCAGGCCGGGCGGGCTGCGGCAGCTCCGACCCGGACCGAGAAGGCTCCGATCTCCTTCGTTCCCCGGGGGATGGGCGAACGGTGGTTCCCGTGGATGGAGTGGAAGTCGTCGGTGGCCGCCCAGTGGAGGCGGCTCGGTCCGGACGAAGCCGACGAGCGGCTCGTGACCGAAGGCAGCCGGGAGCTCCGCCGCGCGATCGCGGGCAGACTGGGACGCGAACGCGGGATCGCCTGCAGCGCCGAAGACATCGTCATCACCGGCGGCTCGATGCAGGCGATCGCGCTGTTGTCGCAGCTGCTGCTAGAGGAAGGCGATACCGCGGTGTCGGAGGATCCGTGCTATCCGGGCATCCGGCGGGCGGTCCTGGCGAGCGGCGCCGCGCTGCTGCCGGAACCGGTCGACCGGCAGGGCATCGTCCCGCGCGATTGGCAGGCCCGGATGCTGTTCGTCACGCCGACGCGGCAGTTCCCGACCGGCGCCGTCCTGACGTTCGAACGGCGTCTCGCGCTGCTGCAGTGGGCGTCCCGCCAAGGCGCCTGGATCGTCGAGGACGACTACGACAGCGACTTCCGATGGGGAGGGCGCCCGATCGAGCCGCTGAAGTCGCTGGATCGCGAGGAACGGGTCATCTACGTCGGGTCCTTCTCGCGCTCGATGCGGCAGGAGATTCGGATCGGTTACGCGGTGCTGCCGCGTCTCTTGCGCGAGCCCTTCATCCGCGCGAAGCAGCTGTACGATCCGTATCCGGAGGGCATCGCGGAGCAGCGGGCGCTGGCGGGATGGATGGCCAGCGGCGGCTACGACCGGCATCTGCGGCGGATGCGGCGACTGTTTCACAAGCGGCAGGAACGGCTCCGGGCCGGACTCGCGGAGGAGCTGTCCCCGCTGTTCGAGGTTTATCCGGCCGATGCGGGGCTCATGCTGTACGCGCGCTGGAAGGCCGGCCCGGAAGCGTACGACCGGCTGCGCGGGCAATGCCGCGCGGCCGGGATAAGTTGGGGAGACGGGGCGGAATATGCCGCCGAGGGAACGAGCTCCGAGCGCTCCGTCGTCTTCGGCTTCGCCCACTTGGCCGAACCGGAGATCGCGGAGGGGCTGCGCCGCATCCGGCGCGCCGCGGAGGCGCTGGGCCTCCACTGCAAGGCTCAAGAGATGGGGATAGCGGAGAGGGGAAGCGAAGACGATGCTTCATGCAGCGCCGGACGCGTTTGAACTGAAGACTGCGCTCGCCAAAATCGTATGCGAGCCTGGATGGAAATGGCAGAAGCGCGAGAAGCCGCTCGCCAACTATGATTTGTTCTACGTCTGGAGCGGGGAAGGCGAAGTCTTCCTGAACGACCAGCCGTACGCGGTCGGCAAGGGGAGCTGCTTCCTGTTCCGGCCGGGCGACCATACGAGCGCTACGCACAATCCGCAGAAGCCGCTCGTCCTGACGTATATCCACTTTGACGTCACCGAGCCGGTAACGCTCATTCCGCAGCCTTATCGCGTGCTGACGGATCCGTTCGAGTTCGAGCAGCTGCTGTCGCGCTATGTACGGCTGTTCCTGGTCGAGACGTTCGCGGCCGAAGAGGAAGCCCGGCTCATCCTGAAGCAGCTGGTCATCCAATTGCTGCGCCACGATCGGGACGAGCCGATCGAGCGCAAGGCGAGCAATCAGCTGACGGAGAGCATCCACGAGGTGGCGAACTACATCCGCCAGCATCCCGGCATCCCGCACCGGGTAGACGACCTGGCCGCGCGGGCGGGGCTGTCGCCCCGATATTTCTCCATCAAGTTCAAGGAATTGATCGGATCCTCCGTGCAGACCTATATGATCCGCACCCGAATCGAGCGCGCCCAATACCTGCTCATTCACGCCGGGATGAACGTCACCGAGGTGGCGGATGCGCTCGGCTATCGCGATATCTTCTTCTTCAGCCGTCAATTCAAGCAATACACGGGCAAGAGCCCGTCTGAGATTCGATAGGCGGAGCGGGCCGCATGGCCAAGAGGCGCCCCTGCGGTCGGGAGACCGGGGGCGCCTCTTGAGCTATGCGTGCAATGGCGTCTTCGATTAATTCCGATCTTCGGCCGTGCGGATGAGGGCGCCAAGACGCTGGCCCATCTTCACGCTGTCGCCGGTGTTCAGATCGGTCCGGGGCGCGCAGGTGTCCTCCTCCGCAAGCAGAACGACCGTCGAGCCGAATTCGAAGTAGGCGAGCTCCTGGCCGCGCGCCAGGAGCTTCGGCATCGGGTCGACATACTGGATGCTGCTGACGTTCAACGCGCCGACCTTCACGACGGCGACTTCTCCGCCCTCGTGGCGGATGTACGTCACGAGCCGCTCGTTGCGCGAGAGGACCCGCCGCATCTTCGTCAATCCGAACTCGTTGACGGGGTATACGCGGCCCGGCACATGCTCCGTCTCGACGACCGTGCCGTCGCAAGGCGAATGGATCCGGTGATAGTCCGTCGGGCTGAGGTACAGCACCCAATAATAGCCGTTCCGGTACTGTCCGGCGCGAGGCGATCCGTTCAACAGTTCCTTCAAGGTGTAGTCTTGTCCCTTCACCTGCAGCAGCAGCCCGTCCCGAATAGGGCCGCAGGCCGTAATCTTGGCATCGACGGGACTCACGAGCGCGTCCGCCGACGGGTCGATCGGCCGGCGGCCGGGCGCCAACCGACGGGTGAAAAATTCGTTCAGCGAGCCGTACGCTTCCAGTTGCTTCTCTGCTTCCTCGACCGGTATGCGGTACATGGCCGCGAATCGGGCGATCCATCGGCGGCTCAAGGACGATTTGGCGAAACGTCCCGTGAGTCGGGACACGAATTTGCGCGAAGACAATTCCGTCATGGCGCGCAGCAGCCAACGGTCCATTCGGTTTGGCCACTCCTTTGCCTCATATTTCCATAGTTAGGGGCAGGCGGCGCATTACAGCCGGTGCCTACCCGGTCGCCCCTAAGTGTGACATATCGGCTACAAAAGTTCAATATGCGAAACTGCCGCGTTACCGGACCGACGTACCCAAGTCATCCGCAAGAGGGTACTTGCCGTGCCGGCGCCTCCCGCGAACGTGTATGCTGAGAAGACCATTCGCGCAAGGGGTGCAGCCATGATCAAAGCGGCATTCGTCACGCCCGGGGCTTACCCGGTTCCCAGTCCCCGCGGAGGATCGGTGGAGCGGGTCGTCGAGAAGTTCGTCCCGCACCTTGCCGGGAATGTCCGGGCACGCATCTACGGCCGGGCGGGCCGGGGGCTTCCCGCACAGGGATGCCTGAGAGGCGTCCCGTGCGAACGATTCCCCGGCGCGGACAAATCGGCTTATCTCGCCCGGGTGATCCGGCGTCTGGCGGCCTTCCGTCCCGACGTGATCGAAGTCGAGAACCGGCCCCGATACGCGCTCCGGCTCAAGCGGCGATTCCCGCAAGCGCAAGTATGGCTTCATCTGCACTCCAATACGTTCATCTCGCCGTTCGAGATAGAGCCGAAAACGTTGCGGGCTTGCGTTCGGGCGGCGGACCGCATATTGGTCAACAGCCATTATCTGGAGGAAGACGTGCTCCGCAGGGCGCCCTCCGCTGCAGGCAAGATCGGCATCGTCTATCCCGGCGTGGAGGCCGAACGGTTCCAGGGCTGGGATGCGGCCGAGGAAAAGCGGATTCGCGGTCTCGAAGGGCGCCGCATCATCTTGTTCGTGGGCAGGTTGATTCCGTTGAAAGGCGTCCACCACTTGCTGGCCGCGCTCCGGGAGGTCGTGCGCGCCGAGCCGGAGGCGATGCTGGTCGTCGTCGGCAGCGCGTTCTACGGCTCGGACCGGGAGACGCCCTACGTCCGTCGGCTGCGCCGGCTCGCGCATCCGCTGCGCAAGCACGTGCGCTTCGTGCCGTACGTCTCGCACGCGGAGATTCCCCGTTGGTTCGCGCTGGCGGACGTGGCTGTCGTTCCTTCGGTCCGGCGGGAGGCGTTCGGCCTCGTGAATGTAGAAGCGATGGCAGCCGGCCTGCCGGTCGTCGCCACCTGCGTCGGAGGTATGAAGGAGATCATCGCGGACGGAGAAACGGGCTTTCTGGTCGACCCCGCGGACATCTCCGCGGGAATGGCGGCGTCCGTCATCCGCCTGCTGCAGGATGAACCTCTGCGTCAGGAGATGGGCTTGCGGGGACGGGAGCGCGCGATTCGGCACTTCACCTGGGAGCAGACGGCGGAGCGTTGGCTGAACGAGCTGAAGCTTAGGAGGTGTTAAGCCGCCAGCGCGGGTTGTTCTCGCAGCAGGAGAAGCGTGTTCCTCCGAAAAAGGCCATCCCGCGCTACGCGGGATGGCCTTTTTCGGATGGATCGGGCCGCCCTTAGATCGGATTTCCGAACACGGTCGTGTACAACAGATAAGCGTTTAAGCCCATTATGACGACGGCGATCGTCCAAGCGGTCACTTTTAGCCAAGGACGGTTCGCGAACGGTCCCATCTTTTCTTTGTTGGAAGTGAACTTCACCAGGGGCACGACGGCGAAGGAGAGCTGCAGAGACAGGATGACCTGGCTGAGGATCAGCAGATCGGTCGTCCCCTTCTCGCCGTACAGGGCGGTCACGATGACGGCCGGGACGATCGCGATCAGCCTGGTGATCAAACGGCGAAGCCAAGGCTTCATGCGCATGTTCAGGAAGCCTTCCATGACGATCTGGCCGGCCAGCGTTCCGGTCAAAGTCGAATTCTGTCCGGAGGCCAGCAGCGCGACCCCGAACAGCACGGACGCGATCGTCGTGCCGAGCACGGGCGTAAGCAGGCGATAGGCTTCGCCGATCTCCGCCACTTCCGAGTGTCCCGTCGTATGGAACGAAGCGGCGGCCACGATGAGGATCGCCGCGTTAATGAAGAGCGCGAAGCACAAGGCAATGGTGGAATCCCAGGTCGCGAAGCGGATCGCTTGGCGCTTGCCCAGCTCCGTCTGCTCGTATTGGCGCGTCTGCACGATAGACGAATGCAAGTACAGGTTATGCGGCATGACGGTCGCGCCTAGAATGCCGATCGCGATATAGAGCATGCTGGGATTGGTGATGATCTGTCCGCTCGGCACGAAGCCCTTCGCGATCCCGCCGATCGACGGATGGGACATGACGAGTACGACGGCGAAGCAGAGGCCGATGATGACGATCAGCGAGATGACGAAAGCCTCCATATAGCGGAAGCCTTTGTTCTGCAGCAGGAGGATGAGCAGCACGTCAAACGAGGTGAGCAGCACGCCGTACACGAGCGGAATGCCGAACAGCAGATTCAGCGCGATGGCCGCCCCGATGACTTCGGCCAGATCGCAAGCCGCTATCGCCAGTTCGCAGAGTACCCACAGGCCGAAGGAGACCGGCTTGCTATAGTGATCCCGGCATGCCTGCGCCAGATCGCGACCGGTCACGATACCGAGTTTGCCGGACAGCGCTTGGAGGACGACCGCCATCAGATTGGACAGCAAAATGACGGACAGCAGCGCATAACCGAATTGGGAGCCGCCGGCAAGGTCCGTCGCCCAGTTGCCCGGGTCCATGTAGCCGACGGCGACCAGATAGCCCGGTCCGGCAAAAGCGAGAAACTTGCGAAACGTCGAGCCCTTCTTCGGAATCTTCATCGAACGGTAGGCTTCCGGCAGCGATGGCGTATGGGGATTGCGCCGCCAGCCTTTCCGATAGTCTGCGGCGACAACCGGTTTTTCTTGCATGGGAATCACCTCTTTTTATCACTTGGAGTTGTTCGTGGCAACAAGTTTGGCGTACAAGACATAAAGTTGCCTCAGTGCAAATTTTCTATTGGTATTAATATACGCTCGATCTACCCAAATGTAAACCGCTATTTTTTCACAGTAGATTCCCGTGACGCGCCCATGGGTGAATGCATATGATGCAGGAGGTTTACACCCAGGGAAGGGAGATGGACATGAAGAAACCGAGCAAATCGCGAAAATCGCGCCGGCCGCTCTATTACGTCGATAATCCGAACAATCAAGAACTGAAATGGCTGGATGACATACAAACGACCGAACGCGAAGACAAGCCGATCGCGCTGCATGGGGCTTCGCCGGTGGGAGAACGGACGGGAGAACAGCCAGCGCCCGAAAAAATCAAACAGCCCCAAGACATGAGAGCCAAAAGGACCGGCGCGGAGAAGCCGCCGTTCGCGCCGAAGCGGAAGCAAGCGCCGCAGACAAACGCGAAGCCGGCTGCCACAGAGCTGCCGGTGAGTTCGGAGCCCCGATCGCAGCTCGCGTCACCCAAGCTTCCGGTTGCGGAAGCCGAGCCGCCTCGCGTTGCGGAGAACGACGTGATCCAAGTGCCGTCTTCCTCGCAGACGCAGGAGATTGTGGTGGTCGTCGAATCCTTGGATCGCGATGAAGAGGCTGCGGCCGACGCGCTGGTTGCCGTCTTAAGGGAAGAGGAAAAGCAGGAACGGCCTGCTTCGAGAGAAGAAGAGGCGCTCTTCCAATTGTCCCGGTACCAGAAGCTGACGGAGAAAAAAGGGCCTGCCGGCGGTCCGAAGCCGCTCGTCTACACAGACGACCTGGCGGACGAATCGATCGTGCGCGAGAAGCTCGCGCCCTACGCGCTGCATCCGCAGCATTTCGCGAACGACGCCGTGACGACGCCCGCGCTCGCCGACTATGCAGTGACGCCGATCAAGTTGGCGGATCAAGCGGTTACTTCCGCGAAGATCGCGCCCGAATCGATCACGGGCGACCATCTGACCAAGAATGCCATCTCCGGACAGAAGATCCGCGATCGCTCCATTACGGGCGAAAAGCTGAAAGACGGCAGCATCTCGTCGGAGAAGCTTGCCGACCGCATCATCAGCGCCGACAAGCTCGCCGAAGGATCGATTCAACCCAAGCATCTGAGCTTGTCCATCATTACCCCCGAATTGCTGCAAGACCAATCGATCACGTCGGAAAAGATTCGCAACGGCGCGATCCGGACGGAGAATCTGGCGCACGAGAGCGTGGACACCTCCAAGCTCTCGGACGGAGCGGTCACGACTTCCAAGCTTCGCGACCGTTCGGTCGTGCCCGATAAGATCGCCTTAGACGCGATAGGGCCCGAGCATTTGAAGAAAGGTCTGATTTTAGCCGATCATGTCGCTTCGGGGACGCTGCTGGGAAAGCATATCGCTCCGCAAGCCATTACCGCCGAGCTGCTCGCAGCAAGCGCCGTCGGGACCGAGGCTCTAGCCGATCAGGCGGTCAAGGGCAGCAAGTTAGCCGAACAATCCGTCGAATCGGAGCATTTAAGTCCAGCATCCGTACGCGCCGGCCATCTCGCTGAAGGAGCGGTCGAGACCCGGCATCTCGCTGAAGGCGCCGTCACCTCGGCCGGGCTTGGGGAGCAATCGGTTCAAACATCCAGGCTGGCGGATCAGGCCGTCACGTCGGATAAATTGGCGGACGGCAGCGTCGACGCCTCCAAGTTGGCGTCGGGCGCCGTCGGGACGTCGGCGATTCAAGAGGCGTCGATCACGACCGAATTGCTCGCACAGTCTTCGGTAGGCGAACGCCAGCTCGGGGTCCGGTCGGTCTTCTCGCATCATCTGACCGACTACCTCATCACCTCTCAGAAGCTCGCGACCGAGTGCGTCTCCACCGACAAGCTGATGGATCACGCCGTGACGTCCGCGAAGCTGGGGGATGCCAGCGTCACGTCCGAGAAGCTCGTAAAGGGCGCGATCGGCCCGGCAGCGCTGAAGGGCGGCGCGGTAGGCAGCGACGCGCTGGCCAAACGTTCCGTGCAAGCCGGCCACCTGACTGACGATAGCGTCGGCGCGAACGCGTTGATCGACGCGGCGGTCACCGCGACGAAGCTGGCGGACGGCAGCGTGACGGCGGCGAAGCTGGCGCCGGGAGCGGTCGGGAACGCATCGTTAGCGCAGAACTCGGTGACGGGCGACATTCTGGCGGCGGGCTCGGTCACCTTGGCGCATCTGACGGAGGATAGCGTCGGGATCTACAATCTGATCGACCGGGCGGTCACCGAGGAGAAGCTGGCGGACGGCAGCGTAACGGAAGCGAAGCTGACTCCCGGGATCATCGGCAGCATTCACTTGCAGCCGTTGAGCGTCGGGGAGCGCGCGCTGGCCGACGGAGCGGTGTCCGGCTCGAAGCTCGCCAGCGGCAGCGTCACGAGAGAGAAGCTCGGCGGAAGGCTGATCGGCAGCGACCACCTGGAGCCGTTAAGCGTAGGCGAACCGCACCTGCAGCCGGATTCGGTTCAAGGGACGCATCTGCGCAAGGGCACGGTCTCGGTCCGTCATCTGGCGCCGGACCTGCTCCAGATCGCGATCGCGGCGGAGAGCCGCGTCGACGCGGAACGGCTGGATTCCTCGGCTGTGACGACGGTCCATGTCCGGGACAACGCGATCACGGCAAGCAAGCTGGCGGAAGGCAGCGTCCTCGCGGAGAAGCTGGCGGCGGACAGCGTGACGAAGGAGAAGCTCGCGGCAGCCAGCGTGACGGCCGAGAAGCTGGCGAACGGCAGCGTAACGGGGGCGAAGCTGGCGTTAGGCAGCGTGACCGAGGCGAAGCTGGCGGACGGCAGCGTGACGGTAATGAAGATAGCCGACGGGAGCGTGACGACGGCGAAGCTGGCGGCATTCAGCGTGACGGAAGACGTGCTCGCAGACGGCATCGTGTCGGCGGAGAAACTGGCGGACGGCAGCGTGACGACGGAGAAGCTCGCTGCGGACAGCGTCACGGCGGCGGAGCTGGCGGCGGACAGCGTCACGGCCGAGAAGCTGGCGAACGGCAGCGTAACGAGAGAGAAGCTCGCGGCGAATAGCATAATCGCGGCGAATCTGACCGCAGGGAGCGTCACGGCGGCGAAGCTGGCCGATGACAGCGTCCTTACGGAGAAGCTGGCAGACGGCAGCGTTACGGAGGCGAAGCTGGCCGCGGAGAGCGTCGGCAGTCTCCAACTGCAGGCGGATTCGATCGACGGCGAACACCTGCGGGCGGGCGCCGTGGAAGCGACGCATCTGGCGCAAGAACTGCGGGACGCGATGATCATGGCCGTGAGCGACATAGGTTCGGAACGGCTCGCGCATGGGGCGATAGGCGTATCGCAGCTGGCGGAAAACGCGGTAACGGAGAGCCGGCTGGCGGACGGTAGCGTTGCGGGTCGGAAGCTGGCGGATGGGAGCGTCTCGACGAAGAAGTTGGCCGAGCGCAGCGTAACGGCCGTTCAATTGGCATGGTTCAGCGTAGGCAGCGAGCATTTGGAAGATGGGGCCGTTACGGACGAGAAGCTTGGCGCTGCGAGCGTGACGACGGAGAAGCTGGCGCATGGAGCCGTCACGATGGAGAAGCTCGCCTTCAGCAGCGTCGGCGGCCTGCACATCCTGGATGGGGCGATCGGGCGGAGCCATCTGGCCGAAGGCAGCGTCATCGCAGGGAAGCTCGCGGAGGGAAGCGTGATTGCCGCGAAGCTGGCGGACGGCAGCGTCACGAGCGCGAAGCTGAACGACGGCAACGTGACGACGGCGAAGCTGGCGGACGGCGGCGTGACGGAGGCGAAGCTGGCGGACGGCGCCGTGACCGCGGCGAAACTGGCGGACGGCAGCGTGACGGCCGAGAAGCTGGCGAACGGCGACGTGACGGGTGATAAGCTGACGGATGGCGCCGTGACAGAGGCGAAGCTGGCGGACGGCGGCGTGACGGAGACGAAGCTGGCCGATGGCGCCGTGACGGTGGCGAAGCTGGCGGACGGCAACGTGACGACGGAGAAGCTGACGGACGGCGGCGTCACCGAGGCGAAGCTGGCGGACGGCGGCGTGACGACGGAGAAGCTGGCGGACGGCAACGTGACGACGGAAAAGCTGGCGGATGGCGCGGTGACGGAGGCGAAGCTGGCGGACGGCAACGTGACGACGACGAAGCTGGCGGACGGCGGCGTCACCGAGGCGAAGCTGGCGGACGGCCACGTCACCGAAGCGAAGCTGGCCGACGGCGGCGTGACGGAAGCGAAGCTGGCGGACGGCCACGTGACGACGGCGAAGCTGGCCGAGAGCAGCGTGACGGCGTCAAAGCTGGCGGACGGCAACGTCACGTCGACGAAGCTGGCGGACGGCCACGTGACGGCCGAGAAGCTGGCGGACGGCAGCGTGACGGCGGCGAAGCTGGCGGACGGCTGCGTGACGGAGGCGAAGCTGGCGGACGGCACGGTGACGGGGACGAAGCTGAAGGATGGTAACGTGACCGAAGCGAAGTTGGCGGACGACAGCGTGTCGGAGGCGAAGCTGGCGGA
>NZ_JACJVP010000087.1 GCF_014212125.1 Cohnella nanjingensis | reverse complement strand
ACAGCACCCCGCAAGCCGCCGACGGTTGCCGTAACGATAAAAAGTATCGCTACAGCAAACCGCAAACCGCCGGCCATCGCTGTAACGATAAAAAGTATCGCTATAGCCACCCGCAAACCGCAACCAAACCTCCCCCCGCCTGAATCCCGTCTTCGGTTCAATCCGCCAATCCCGGAACGTAAAGTTTATAGATGTCCCCTTTGGCGGACCGGCGGATTGGATTAGAATGGGGAGGACATCGGGATAAGGAGGGAAGGGTTTGGATCGGTCAAGCATCGCGGCGCAATTGTACACCGTCCGGGATTACACGCAGAACGAGGAAGATCTGCAGAATACGTTCCGCAATCTCCGCAATATCGGATATGAGGCGGTACAGGTATCTGCCATCGGTCCGATCGGCCCCGGCAAGGTCAAGGCGCTCGCCGACGAATTCAGCCTGCGCATCTGCGCCACGCACGTGCCCTACGCGCGTCTGGTGGAGGAGCTTGAGGACGTCGTCGCGACGCACCGGCTGTGGGGCTGCGACTACGTCGGCGTCGGCGCGCTGCCCGAATCCTACCGCGAAGGCGAAGCCGGTTATGCGGCCTTCGCGCGCGAGGCCGGAGAGATCGCGAAGCGCCTGCAAGAACAGGGACTCACGTTCATCTACCACAACCATCGGTTCGAATTCGAGCGCTTCGCCGGCGGCCGGACGGGACTGGACATCCTATTCCAGGAGACGGATCCGGAGTCGTTCGGCTTCGAGCTGGACTTGTTCTGGGTGCAGGCGGGCGGAGCCAACCCGATCGACTGGATCCGGCGGGTAAAGGGGCGAATGGACGTCGTCCACTTGAAGGACATGGCGATCGTGCGCGACCGGGCCGTCACGGCGGAGATCGGGGAAGGCAATCTCGATCACGACGCGATCGTCGCCGCCTGCCGGGAGACCGGGGTGAAGTGGTACGTCGTGGAGCAGGACGAGTGCAGGCGCGATCCGTTCGAGAGTCTGGCGATCAGCTATCGATATCTGAAGCGGTATCTTTAAGGAGGAGAGGACGACATGGCCAAGATTACGGGCGTTCGATGCATCCGCACCCGCAAGAACGGCAGTTGGACCATCGTAAAGGTATTGACGGACCAGGACGGACTGTACGGCATCGGCTCCGCGTCGGACATCTACAATCCGGAAGCGGTCGTGCAGATCGTCGAGCAGTTGCTCGCCCCGCGCATCGTCGGACGGGACGCGGCCAACATCGAGGATCTGTGGCAGACGATGTATACGAGCGGCTACTGGCGCAACGGGGCGCTGCTGCAGACGGCGATCGGCGGCATCGACATGGCGCTGTGGGATATCAAGGGCAAAGAGGCCGGCCTGCCCGTCTATCAATTGCTCGGCGGCGCATGCCGCTCCGCGGTCGCCTGCTACGGTCATGCAGGCGGATCGGATATCGCGCAGCTCAAGGAAGAGGTGCACCGCTACCTGGAAGAAGGGTATACGGTCGTACGCGCCCAACTCGGCGGGTACGGCGGGGGCGGATTCGTCCCGGGCGACCAGGCGAAGCTGCCGGACAACGCTTGGCAGACGGACGCCGTATTCGACGAGCGCGCCTATCTGAACGCGATCCCTGAGATGTTCGAGCAGCTGCGGCTGACGTTCGGCTCCGGCGTTCAGTTCACGCACGACGTGCACGAGCATCTATCGCCGATCCTGGCGATCCAGCTGGCCAAGCGGCTCGAACCCTACGGCTTGTTCTTCCTGGAGGACGCGCTGCCGCCGGAGCAGACCGGCTGGTACCGCCAGCTGCGTCAGGCGAGCACGACGCCGCAGGCGATCGGCGAGCTGTTCGCGAACCCGCAGGAATGGACGCCGCTCGTTACCGAACGGCTCATCGACTTCATCCGCGTACGCGTATCCAAGGCGGGGGGCATCAGCGCCGGCCGCAAGATCGCGACGTTGTGCGAAGCGTTCGGCGTGCGGACCGCCTGGCAGGAAGGCGGGGAGAACGATCCCGTCAACCAAGCCGCCGCCGTCCATCTCGACATGGCGGTCTGGAACTTCGGCATCCAGGAGATCAACCATTTCCGACCGGAAGAGAAGGCGGTCTTTCCCGGGCATATCGAACGCAGGGGCGGCTACTTGTATACCTCGGATAAGCCGGGTCTCGGCATCGATATCGACGAAGCGCAGGCAGCCTCCCTGCTCGGGGACGGCTGGAGCCGCACCGTCTATCACAATCCGTATTCGCTCGACCGCAAGGCGGACGGCACGCTAGTGCGGCCATAATCGAGACGGATTGAAGACGTATTGGAGACGTACCGGAGTTGTTTCGAAGCGTCTTCGGGACCACATTTCTTGAAGGGGGCTATCGGCATGAAGACGATCGCGGTTACCGGCGGCAGCGGCAAGCTCGGCAGGCAAGTCGTCGCGGCGCTGCTGGACCGTCAGTACCAAGTCGTATCGCTGGATCAGCGAAGGGCGGATCTGCCGTGCAGGCAGCTCCAGGTCGACCTAAGCGACTTCGGGCAAGTCGCCGGCGCGCTTCAGGACGCCGATGCGGTCGTGCATCTGGCCGCCATCCCGTCGCCCAACGGTTTTCCCTATGCTGCCATTTTCGCGAACAACGCGCTCTCAACCTACCATATTCTAGAGGCAGCCTCGCAGCTTGGCATCCGCAAGGTCGTATCCGGATCGAGCGAGTCCTCCTACGGATTCGCCTGGTCGCCTGCGCCCCTCTCGCCGGACTACTTCCCGATCGACGAAGAGCATCCGCAGCGGCCGGCCGAATGCTACGGCCTCTCGAAGGTCGTGAACGAGCTCACGGGGGAGATGTTCCACCGCCGAACGGGTATGCAGGTCGTCTCGATGCGCTATTCGACGATCATGACGCAGCAGGAGTTCGCGCGGATGGATGCCGTCAATCCGAACCGGTACGAGAAATCGATGTGGAGCTACATCGATATCCGCGACGCGGCGCGCGCGACGGTGGCCGCCTTGGAGGCGGAGGGGCTCGGCGCCGTCTCGCTGAACGTGACGAGCGACGATACGCTGAGCGAGCTGGACACGGAGGATCTGCTGCGGATCTGCTATCCGGACGTTCAGGCGCGCAAGACGCGGCTTACCGGACGCACGGCCGTCGTCAGCAACCGGCTGGCCAAGGAGAAGTTGGGGTGGCAGCCGCTCTATAGTTGGAAAGGAAATTAGCCTCGCGGGTTGGCGCGGACCCGAATTCGTCCTATGATGGTAGTAGCAAGGGGGACGATCCGCGTGAAAAATCTGCTGGTGACGGGCTACCGGATGAACGAGCTGAATATCTTCGACCAGAAGAACAAGGCCATCGTCTATATCAAGCGGGCGATCGCCGGCCGTCTCGCGCCGTTGGCGGAGGAGGGGCTGGAATGGGTGCTCACGCCCGGCCAGTTCGGCGTCGACCTATGGGCGTGCGAGACCGTCATCGATCTGAAGCGGGAGCGCTTCCCGCAGCTGAAGCTGGGCATCGTGACGGCTTACGCCAATCCGGAAGAGAAGTGGAAGGAAGACAAACAGAACTATTACCGGAACATCCTGAAGGATGCCGATTATTACGGCGCGGTGAGCAACCGGCCTTACGAGGGCGCCTGGCAATTCAAAGCGCGGGACGAGCTGCTGTTCCGCAAGACGGACGGTATCCTTTTGTTCTACGACGAGGAGATGGGCGAAGCCAGTCCGAAGTTCGTCAAGGAACGCGCGTTGAAGCTGGCCGACGAGGAAGGCTACCGGTACATCGCGATCGGCGCCGACGAGGTGCAGAGCATGGCGGACGAGGAGCGGCTGTCATCGTTCGATTAGGCCGCCGGAGCATTCGGCGCGAGGAGCGTCCGGCGTCCGGGGAGACGGGGGCGGGCTGCTTCGGAAAATGACGCATGAGAAGTTGTCTCAGAAGGTTTAAAACCTGTGGGACAACTTCTTGGCGTGTACTCGCCGCAGCAAGGCCAAAGTGACGTACCCAGTACGTCACATCGCGCGTCTTCGCCTCATCAAGGCTAAAGTAACGTATCCAGTACGTCACATCGCGCGTCTTCGCCGCATCAAGGCCAAAGTGACGTACCCAGTACGTCACATCACGCGTCTTCGCCGCAGCAAAGCCAAAGTGACGTACCCAGTACGTCACATCGCGCGTCTTCGCCGCATCAAGGCCAAAGTGACGTACCCAGTACGTCACATCGCGCGTCTTCGCCGCATCAAGGCCAAAGTGACGTACCCAGTACGTCACATCGCGCGTCTTCGCTGCGTCAAGGCCAAAGTGACGTACCCAGTACGTCACATCGCGCGTCTTCGCCGCAGCAAGGCTAAAGTATCGTACCCAGTACGTCACATCGCGCGTCTTTGCTACATCCAGGCCAAAGTGACGTACCCAGTACGTCACTTTTCACGTTATGGCCGCTTTGTGGCTTATCATCGTATATGTAGATTTTCGCGGCACAAGCGATTTTCTATCTGTAAGCTTGAATTCCGTTCTCAAAGGCTTGCTTATCTCCGTTGTCGAACCCGTGCAAAGCTTCCTGCAAGGCGAATGTGCTTCTGTAGAATCTAGCCCGGTCCGCAATCTCATTCCCGTCGGGGTATAAGCTGACGCACCTGTCTAAAAAAGCTTCGCCATAACTCGCCCACAATCCCGCGAAATCGTACGCCGGGTCTCCTAGACCGGAACCGCCAAAATCGACGATGCCCGAAATGCGGCAAGTCTCGGGTTCCCACAAAATATTAGATGCCCCGAAATCTCCGTGAATGAGCGCTGGTCGGAAGGTCGGACTAGAGTCGCGATTTAAGAAAGTCTCGAAGGAAACGGATACTTCCTCTTGCGCTTCCTTCCTCATGAATGGAAAAAGCTTGGTTTGTATGCCATGATACAATTGGTACATTTCTTCCCGCGGATCCGAATCTTCCAGATGCGGAAACCCGTCCGAGCTATCCGTAGAGATCGAATGAAGATCGAGAAGAAAAGCCGCGAGCTGCGAAGCCAATCCTTGGACGACATCGTCATTCTCGATTCGGGTTAAACTTTCTTCCCATAATGGAGTGCCTGGAAGGAAACGATAACCGGTAAATACTTTTCCTACTTCCAATGGGTCAAAAGACCGATAGATCGGATTTGGAATCGGAAGGGAACGGAGCGGTTGGACGTATTCCAGAATTTTCGTTTCTTTTTGCAAATGGGCGATGCCGACTTTATATTTCGGGAATCGAAAAACGAGCGATTGATTGATCACCAGCACATCGTTATTTTGTCCGGTGTCGATCGGTTGACATTTCGCAATGGACAGATCGGGGTACACTTCCAGTATGCGTTCCCTGTATTTGCGAACCATCGGCGACACTTCCTTTTACTCGATTTGCAGCGCAGGCCGATAAGGCGATTGTTTAGGCAGAAAGGCGGAGGCGGGCGT
This sequence comes from Cohnella nanjingensis, assembly GCF_014212125.1. GTDB lineage: Bacteria > Bacillota > Bacilli > Paenibacillales > Paenibacillaceae > Cohnella > Cohnella nanjingensis. The sequence continues at coordinate 28,530 of NZ_JACJVP010000087.1, read as the reverse complement.
CCGAGGCTAGGGCTTTGCGCATACCCGAGACGGCGGATGGGATTGCATGAATTTCATTCGCCATATATATTATATATATATGTCAATGGGGCAATGGAGATGAAGATGAACACAACCGATCGTATCCCGCTCTATCAGCAGATCCAGGATTACATCAAGGCGCTGATCGAATCCGAAGGGTTAAAGAGCGGAGAACGCATACCGACCGACAAAGAGCTGATGGAACGCTTCAACGTGAGCAAGATTACCGTCGTCAACGCGCTGTCCGGCCTCGCCAACGACAAGGTTATCACCCGGGTGCCGGGCAGGGGCAGCTTCGTGAGCGACGTCGCCGAGCGGGAGTCCGCGCCCGACTCCGTCCATGGCCCCGCGGCGCGTCTCGAGGAGCGCGGGCATGCAGGGGCGAAGACGGGCATTATCGGCCTCGTCATACCTTCGATCGACGACTATTTCGCGGCGCGGCTCATCGAGGGGATCCAGCGCAGTCTGCTGGATCAAGGCTATCGCGCGGTCATCCTGCTGTCAAGCAATCATACGCAGCTCGAGATCGAGGCGATCCGGACGCTGCGGGAGATCGGCGCGGAAGGCATGCTGATCTTCCCGATGGATGAAGAACGGTACAACGAAGATATCCTCGCAATGAAGCTGGAGGGTTATCCGTTTATCTTGATCGACCGTTATCTGCCCGGCGTGGAGACGCACTACATGGCGGCCGACGGCCGGATGGGCACGGCGCTCGCCGTCGATCACCTGTGGCAGCTCGGCCACCGGGAGATCGCCATCTGCTCCGACTCGCCGCTGCAGACGGTCACCGTGCAGGAGCGGATCGACGGGTACATGAAGGCGCTGAAGGACAAGGGCGCGCTCATCAATCCCGCGCACATCATCACGGACTTCCGCGTGGACAGCCTGAAGGACGCGGATTCCCATCCGCTGTTCCGGTATATCCGCAACCGGATGGCGACGGCCTACATCACGCTGAACGGCCGGCTCGGCGTGCAGATCTACCAGATGGCGCGCAAAGCCGGATTCGACGTGCCGGACGATCTGTCCATCGTCAGCTTCGACGATCCGACCTCGATCGTGGAGGAGTTCAGCATCTTCACGCACATCAAGCAGTTCGAGCACGACATCGGCTACAAGGCAGCGAGCAAGCTGGTCGAGATCGTCCGCAGCGGCTCGGGCCGCGGAGGGAACTACAGCAAGACGTTGATCAAGCCGGAGCTGGTCGTCCGTCAGACGACCGGCCCCTGCCGCACCGCACCGAAGGAATAACGCGCAACTCGACGATGCGCAAGCGAGGAGGCCTTCCCGAAGCCAGATGGCGACGGAGAGGCCTCTTTCGTTTTCACCGTTCCCACCCACTCGGTAATCCAACCACTCGGTAATCCACCAGCCCGGCATCCCATGTACCTGATATCCATCCGCCCGACATTCCACCTGCTCGGATATTCCCCCCTGTAAACGCCCGCCTCTCGTATTCACCTGCCTGATCGTCCATCCGCCCGGCATCCCATGTACCTGATATCCACCCGCCCGACATATCCATCCGCTCGACATTCTACCCAACGGACTCCGTCCTCTTTCTGTATTCCGGCTTGCCCTTCCAGCTTACCTTTCGGGCAGGCTTGCCCTTCGGAAGCGCCGGACCGGCAATCTCGCATCTCTCGAAGACCTAACAATCCCATGGTTGCGGCATTGCCCGCGCAACGCAACAAACGGCAATTTCCGGTCCGATTTTCTTCCGTTTGACAAATTTCATGGAAATTTTTCACGAAAGTAAATATTGATTATATAAAATATATATATTATATTAATCGTGAAGATATACTTTTGACGCGATGGAACTGCCGATCCGCCGAACTTTGGAAAGGTCGGGCGGCCACCGGCAGCTCGCGATCGCAACCGCGCCTGTGCGCGAACATACGCCTGGATCATGCGTTAGACGAAGGAGTGGGACCATGCCCTATGAGACGGTGAGACCGGAACAACTGCGATCTATGCTGGACCGGTTGAACGAACACATCTACATCCCCCTTGCGGATCTGAGCGTGACGGCCTGGGTGACGCCTGAGCCCGTACCCTATGCGGAACGGACCTCGGGACGCGAGATCGCGCTGAAGCCCGGCGATCGCTGGGGCGAGCTGTGGGACTGCGCTTGGTTCCGATTCCGGGGCCAGGTTCCGGCCCGGGCTATCGGCGCCAAAGTCGTGCTGCTGATCGACGTGAACGGCGAGGTGTGCCTCGTCGACGACGAAGGCACGCCGGCGCAGGGACTGACAAATATCAACTCCGAGTTCGACTTCTCGCTCGGATTGCCGGGCAAGCGGGTCGTAGACGTGAGCGCGTCCTCGACCGGCGACGAGACGATCGACCTATGGGGCGATGCGGGCTGCAACGATCTGTTCGGCCACTACCGCAGCGGCACGCTGAAGGAAGCCTGCATCGCGATCTGCCGCGAAGAGGTCCGGCAATTGTACTATGACGCGGAGGTGCTGCTCGAGACCGCGGAGAAGATGGCGGCCGGCACGGCGCGCCAAGCGCAGATCTACCAGGCGCTGTACGACGTCTCGCTGCTGCTGACGGAGCCTAGCGACGAACGCGTCGCCGAAGCCCGCCGCCTGCTGGCCGGGCAGCTCGACAAGCGCGGCGGCGATCCGGCGCTCACGATCAGCGCGGTCGGCCACGCGCATATCGACCTCGCTTGGCTGTGGCCGATCCGGGAGACGATCCGCAAGGGCGCGCGCACGTTTTCGACGGCGCTGCGCATGCTGGAGCGCTATCCCGACTACGTGTTCGGAGCGAGTCAACCGCAGCTCTACCAATGGATGAAGACGCGTTATCCGAAGCTGTACGACCAAGTGAAGGCACGCGTGAGCGAGGGCCGGTGGGAACCCCAAGGCGCGATGTGGGTAGAGTCGGACACGAACGTGCCGACGGGAGAGTCGCTGGTCCGGCAGATTCTGTACGGCAAACGGTTCTTCCGACAGGAGTTCGGGCAGGAGATGAAGTCGCTGTGGATGCCGGACGTGTTCGGCTATACGGCGAGCCTCCCGCAGATTCTTAAGCGGTCCGGGGTCGACTATATGATGACGCAGAAGCTGAGCTGGAGCGTGTACAACCGGCATCCCCACCATACGTTCCACTGGGAAGGCATCGACGGCTCCAGCGTGCTGACGCATATGCCGCCCGAGGACACGTACAACAGTCCCGCCGCGCCGCGCTCCATCGCCAAAGCCGAGGAGAGCTACGCGGACAAGAACGTATCCGACCGCTGCCTGATGCTGTTCGGCATCGGCGACGGCGGCGGCGGTCCGGGCGAAGAGCATCTGGAGCGGCTCGGGCGGGAGAAGAACCTGCTCGGACTCGCCCCGGTCGTGCAGGAATCGTCCGCCGCGTTCTTCGAACGGCTGGCCGAAGGCGCGGAGCGCTATCAGTCCTGGCGCGGCGAGCTGTATCTGGAGAAGCATCAAGGCACGCTGACGAGCCAGGCGCGCAACAAGCGCTTCAACCGGAAGCTGGAGAAAGCGCTCCGCGAGCTCGAATTTGCTTCGGTGCTCGCCGGTCTTCACGCCGGCTTCGACTATCCGGCAGAGGCGCTCGAGGAGATCTGGAAGGAAGTGCTGCTGTACCAATTCCACGATATCCTGCCGGGATCGTCGATCAAGCGCGTGTACGACGAATCGCTCGAACGGTACGAGGCGCTGCTCGGACAGGTCGAGGGGATGATCGAAGCGGCATACGGGACGATCGCCGGACGGAGGCGGGATGCGGGGCATGGCGCGGACGACGTCCTCGTCTTCAACTCCCTCCCGTGGGAGCGGGAAGAGTGGCTGTCCACGGCGGACGGCTGGCGGCGCGTCAGCGTGCCGGCCATGGGCTACGCGCGGCTGGACGAAGCTTCACCTTCCGCGTTGACCGACGCGGCCGCCGCCGGCTTCACGGCGCTTCGGGCCTCCGCCGACGAGCGGATCATCGAGAACGAGCTGCTCGCCGTCGCGTTCGGCGAGGACGGCGCGATCGTCTCGATCCGCGACAAGGCTTCGCGGCGCGAAGTGATCGCTCCCGGCCAGCGGGGCAACGCCCTGCAGGTCTACGACGACCGCGGCGATGCCTGGGACTTCCGCCAGGACTACCGCCAGACGGGTGGCAGCGCGGCGCCGGAGCTGATCGAAACGACGGCGTTCGCGGATGGCCCCCGTGCCGGCTTCGTCCACCGCTACCGGTACGGCCGGTCCGAGCTGACGCAACGGGTGATCTTGACGCAGGGCAGCCGCCGCCTCGACTTCGAGACGACGGTCGACTGGCGGGAGGACGACAAGATGCTCCGTACGTCGTTCCCGCTGGACATCCGGTCGGACAGCGCGAGCTGCGAGATTCAGTTCGGCTATCTGAGGCGGCCTACGCATCGCAATACGTCTTGGGACTACGCCAAGGACGAGATCTGCGCCCACCAATGGATCGACATGTCCGAGCCGGACTACGGCGTCGCGCTGCTGAACGACTGCAAATACGGCCATCGCGCCGAGGGCGGCACCCTCGATCTGAACCTGCTGCGGAGCCCGTCCTATCCCGATCCCGAGGCGGACCGCGCGGAGCACACGTTCACCTATTCGCTTTATCCGCACCCGGGCGATCACGTCGCCGCGGACGTATACAAGCGCGGCTACGAGTTGAACGTTCCGCTTCGCACGGCGACCGCCGCTGCCGGCAGCGAGACCGCCGGCCCTGGCGGGACGAATGCCGTTTATTCCTTGCTCCAGGCCGATCATCCGAACGTCATGATCGAAGCCGTCAAGCGGGCCGAAGACGGCGAGGATTTGATCGTGCGATTGTACGAGACGGCCGGTTCCCGCTTGCGCACGACGCTGCATGCCGGCTTCGACATCGCGCAAGCGTGGGAAGCCGATCTGATGGAAGCGAAGACCGAACAGCTTCACCCGGCGGGCCGGGCAATCGCGCTGAGCTTCGCGCCATTCGAGATTAAGACGCTAAGACTTTCAATTTCCGATCATGTAAGCGAAGGCTATGCCGGATAATTTCAGCACCAGCCTGCCCGAGTTTGCGGCTCCGCGTTCACGCGCGGAGTCCAGACCGACGGCGGTTCTGAGTAAATACATGGTAGATGACCGACTTTTTCAGCCATACCATCGACCAGGGTTAATTGGCGACTGCATGACGGCTGAAAGCGTTCCAAGCGATCCTTATTCTGCTGTAGTTTGTAAGCCTTTTCAATGTCCTGTTTTTAGGCTTTCGTATAACCATTTGCAGGAGGTGTACAAAGGATGGCGGCTAGGGAAATGGTGGCAAGCGAAGAAGTCTTGCCATTTACGCAAAGAATCAAAAAGAACAAGTCGCTTTCGAAAATCTGGAGCTTCAGGTATATTTATTTGTTCCTGTTGCCGGCATTGATCTGGTTTCTGGTCTTTGCTTATTATCCGATGTACGGCATCTTAATCGCTTTCAAAGATTTCAAATACAATCTGGGGATCCTAGGAAGTCCTTGGGAAGGCTTTCGCTATTTCAAGCAATTTTTGAACGATTCCAGCTTTTATGACGTACTGCGCAATACGCTGTCCATCAGCGCCCTCAAATTGCTATTTGGATTTCCCGCTCCGTTAGTTCTGGCCTTAATGCTGAATGCCATCTCAAAAGGAAAGATCAAGCGGGCATTCCAGACGATTTCTTACCTGCCCCACTTCGTTTCATGGGTCGTCGTCGTCACGCTGCTCCAAAAAATATTGTCCCCTAACGTAGGCCTTATCAACGATATTCGCAATCATATGGGACTGGACTCGATCTTCTTCATGGGCAACCCCTCCTTGTTCTATCCGCTGGTCATCATCTCGGATATTTGGAAAGGCGTAGGGTGGGGCTCCATCATTTATTTGGCCGCGTTGACCAACATCGATCCCCATTTATACGAAGCGTCGCAGATCGACGGGGCGGGCCGATGGAGCACGCTGTTCAAAATCACGCTGCCTTGCCTGACGCCTACGATCGCCATTCTACTTATCTTCTCCCTCAGCGGAATCTTGAACGCAGGTTTCGATCAAATCTATCTCATGCAGACTCCCGCCACCTTGAACGTCTCGGAGATCTTGGACACTTACGTGCTCAAAACAGGCATTCAACAGGGCCAATTCGCCTATTCGACGGCCATTGGATTGTTCAAGTCCGTGATCTCGCTGCTTCTCATCGTCGTGGTCAACAAGATCTCGAAACGGCTTAGCGATACATCGCTATGGTAATACGACAGCAAACGAATCCAAGGAGGTGTGCGTATGGGCGTGAGAAGGATGTCGTTACCCGATCGCATTTATTCGACGCTGAACTACGCGGTGCTGCTCATATTCTGCGTGACGGCACTCTATCCGTTTCTCTATTTCCTGGCTCTTTCCTTCAACGACGGCTATGACGCGATGAAGGGCGGGATCTACTTTATCCCGAGAGTCTTCACGCTGCAGAACTACAGCAAGGCTTTCAACAACCCGCTGATCTTGAATTCGTTCTTCATCTCCATCGCCCGAACAGTCGTCGTTACCGTTCTTTCCGTGCTGCTGACGGCGATGCTGGCCTACGGGCTATCGCGAAAAGGACTGCCCGGCAGGAAATACATCGTCTTTTTCTTCTTCTTCACCACGCTGTTTAGCGGCGGACTCATTCCTACATTTATTCTGTTCAGGCAATTGCATATCATCAACACCTTTTGGGTGCTGGTATTGCCGTCGTTATACAACTTTTTCAACGCGATTGTCATGAAAACGTTCTTCGACGGTATTCCGGCTGGCCTGACGGAATCGGCCAAGATCGACGGAGCAGGCGAGCTGTCGGTTTTCTGGCGAATTATCCTGCCCCTGTCGCTGCCGGTCATGGCGACCATTGCCTTGTTTGTCGGCGTCGGCTGTTGGAATGATTGGTTTACCGGCCAGTTTTTCATTCAGAACGAGAAGCTCCAGCCTGCCGCCACGTTCCTGAACAAGATGATCAGCGAAGCGTCCTTCCAGTCCATGACGTCGTCGAACGGCGGATCCTCCATTCAGAACATGAACCAGGCCCAGATGGAGCTGCGCGGCGTCACGCCGGAGGCTCTGAGAATGACGTTTGTTATTATCATCACGACCCCGATCATCTGCGTCTATCCGTTTCTTCAGAAGTATTTCGTCAAAGGGGTATTGGTGGGTTCGCTGAAGGAATAGCAGCATATAAGAGGCATTGCCTTTTATATAAAAAATGAGTGAAGGGGTTATGAACAATGCCGAGTAAGAAGAAGCTCAAAAGAGTCCTGGGCATTACGCTTGCCGTTCCGCTGCTATTATCAGCCGCGACGGCATGCAGCAGCAGCAATTCGGATAACAAGCCCAGCGGTCAGACCGAACCGAGCGCAAGCAGCACGGCGTCGGGCGGGGATAAGCCGGAGCAGGCCACGGTGTCCTTCCTGAGCAACTGGAACGGAGGCGGGGGGAGCTTCCCGCAAGACCAGGTCAACAATCCCGTCGCCAAGCGCGTTAAGGAAGTAACCGGCGTGACTTTGAAGATGGAGTCGATTACGACCAACGAGACGGAGAAACTGAACACGATCTTTGCTTCGGGTACGGTACCGGATATGGTCAACGCGCCATTCTGGTCTACGACGGGCGGGGAAGGCCAAGTCATCAAAAAGGCGGCTTTGGAAGGGCAGTTGCTCGATTTGACGCCTTATCTGGATAAATATCCGAATGTGAAGAAGCTTCTGACGACCGGCGTTGCGAAGGACTTTGCCGAATTCGAATTGAACAGCCCCGATTTCCAAGGCAAAACCTACGTTATCCCGATGCAGACGCCGGACGGCACGCCGGAGAGCATTCACAACTGGAATTACGGCCTCTACGCCCGCGGAGATATTCTGAAGGCTTTGAACGTCAATCCGGAGGATATCGATACCGAAGACAAAGTGTTCGACCTGTTGGCTAAGATAAAGAACGGCAATTTCAAGGATATTAGCGGAAAACCGGTCATTCCGGCCGGAACCATGCACGACGGATGGGATTACGGCCAATTCCTGAAAGGCTGGTCCGACTACACGATTTCCGATTACCGGCAGGACAGCAACGGCAAGCTGTCGTACTGGATGTTCTCTAAAGATGAAGAAGATAAATTGTTGTACATGAGAAAGATTCTCTCCAACGGGTTGTTCGACCCCGAAGCCTTCAGCAATACCGATACGATGGCCAATGAGAAGCTGGCCACGGGGAAGCTCGCCGTATTCGCCGCTCAGGACATGGCCGAACAGCTTGACAAAACGCTCTATAAGTCGAATCCGGAAATGCAATACGAATTGCTCGGGCCGATGAAGAATAAGAGCGGGAAAATTGCGACGCAAGTGGAAAAACCAGGGCGTTCCGGTTTCCCGGTCATTTTCCTGAGCGCGAAGATCAAGAATCCCGATGCGGCGCTGCGCTTCCTGGATTATATCAACAGCGATGAGGGCCGGCTGCTCGCCTACTGGGGAATCGAAGGAAAGGACTATCAGATGGAGAACGGGGTTCCCAAATGGATTCCGGACGTGAAGCAAAAGTATGACAACGATCCAGATTCGATGAGAGACGCGGGCCTTAAATATCTCAATGGGAACTTTATCGGCGGCTTCTCCAACGACGTCGCCTGGCCCAAGTCGGAAGACGAAAAGACGAAACGGGAAAAAATGCAAGGAAGCTATTCGGCCAAAATGCCCATTCAGATCATCGATAAAGTGAGCGCCAACTACCTGGCATGGGATTGGCCCAAGTACCAGCAATTCAGAGATACGACCAGCAGCCTGAATTACGGCGATGAATTTAAGAAAGCGCTTTTTGCGAAGACGGACGATCAAGCGCTGAAGATTCTTCATGACATTCAAGACAAGTTCAGAGCCGCAGGCGCGGATGAAATGACGGAATACGTGGCGCAGAAGGCTGCGGAAAGAAACGATATCGGTTTCTAATCTTAGAGGATGATCGGAATGGGATGGTGAGCCAATCACCATCCCATTCATCGCCATGATAAGAGCCGACGTCTGAACGAAGGCAAAGGGAGGGTGAACGTTGAGCCGAATAACGAAAGCGGCACCGGAGTGGACCGGATTTCAGGAATCGCGGCCCTATGGATCCAAATACGATTTGCGTACCGACTTCGTCATGGTTTACGGCATCTCCGAGGATCTCCCCGAACGGATCGAAGGCTGGCGCAAGGCCGGGTATACGATCCATCTGATGACGGGAGTCGCCTGGGGGGAGTATCAGGACTATCTCTACGGCCGGTTCGACGGCCGCGACCACTGGGACGAAGCCCAGACCGACCGGGACGGCAAGCACATCCTGCACGGGCACGACGTGCCGTATATGGCGCCGACGGTTGCGTTCTCGGAGTACTTGGCGACGCATATCAAGCGGGCGATCGACGCCGGCGCCGAGGCGATCCATATGGAGGAGCCGGAGTTTTGGGCGGCGGGCGGCTATTCGGAGGCGTTCAAGCGAGAATGGCGGAACTATTACGGGGAGGAATGGCAGCCTCCCCATCTTTCGCCGGACGCTCAATACCGGGCTTCCAAGCTGAAGGCGGCGATGTACTATCGCGCGCTCGACCGGATCTGCGCGCAGATGAAGGAGTATTCGCTCGTCACGTACGGCCGGACCGTTCGATTCTACGTGCCGACACACAGCTTGATCAACTACACCCAGTGGCGGATCGTCAGCCCGGAAGCGATGCTTGTGAACATGCCCGCCTGCGACGGCTTCATCGCCCAGATCTGGACGGGAACCGCGCGCACGCCGAACGTCTATGCGGGCGTCCGCCGCGAGCGGACGTTCGAGACGGCATATCTCGAATACGGCATCATGCAGGAGCTGACGCGGGGGACCGGGCGGGAGATGTGGTTTCTGCACGATCCGATCGAGGATAACCCGAGATACAGCTGGAGCGACTACAGGCGCAACTATCGGGCGACCGTCGTCGCTTCCCTGCTGCATCCGGGCGTCTCGCAGTACGAGGTGTGTCCTTGGCCGCGCCGCGTCTTCGAAGGGCGGTATCCGACTGAGGACGACACCGGGAAGGAAGGCATTCCGATCGATTACGCCACCGTCCTGCTCACGGTGATGAGCGTGCTGCGCGACATGCACCGTCACGATGAGGCGGCTCGCGCCGCCGCCGCCCAGAACGCGGGCACGGCAGGCATCGGCCTGCTGCTGGCCAACTCCGCCATGTATCAGCGGGGCGACGTCTTGACGCCGGAAGAGGCGGAGCGGGAAGCGTTCAAGTACGACGGCACGACGACGACCGACGCGCTCTCCGAGGCGCAGCGGGAGCTGCTCGACTGGTCGGCGTTCTACGGGCTGGCGCTGCCGCTCGTGAAGCGGGGCATCCCGCTCCGGCCGGTGCAGCTGGACAATATTCTGACGTTCCCGGGGTACCTGGACGATTATCGGGTGCTGCTGCTCAGCTACGAGTTCATGAAGCCGGAGCATCCGGGCATCCACCAAGCGCTCGGCCAATGGGTACGGGAGGGCGGCGTGCTCATCTACGCCGGCGACGGCTCGGACCCGTTCCACGCCGTGCGGGAATGGTGGAACCGGGGCGAGGGACGGCGGAGCTACGAGCGGCCGGACGACCACCTGTTCGATGCGCTGGGTCTCGGACGGCGGCCGGCGGAAGGCGAGCACCGGGTCGGCGAAGGCGCCGTCCTCGTGCTGCGGACGAATCCGGCCGCGCTGTCCCGCTCGCCCGAAGGCGCGGAGACGGTGCGGGACAGCGTCCGCAGCGCGCTCGCGATCCGCGGCGAGGCGGCCGATTATGCGGAGCACCGCGCGCTTCGCATCCAACGGGGACCGTATGTCGTCGTCCATGCGCTGGATGAGCTGGACGCGGCGGATCCGGTCGTGCTGGAAGGCGCGTTCGCGGACGCGTTCGAAGCCGAGCTCCCGGTGCTGTCCCGGGTGGCGCTGGCGCCCGGCGAGGACGCGCTGCTCTACGATCTGGATTGGCGGGAGGACGGCCGGGCGCCGGGCGAGCCTGCGATCCTGCTCAGCTCGTCCCGCATCCGGGACGAGGCGATCGGGACGGAGGGCTTGTCCTACGTCTCCGAGTCGCCGGCCGGGATGATCGTCAGCACGCGCATCCGCGTGCCGGCGGAGCCGCGCCGGGCGTCGGCCGACGGCGCCGTCACCGAATGCCGCTACGACGCGGCGTCGGGCACGGCGCTCATCCGGCATGCCGGCTCGCCGCAAGGCGTCGCCGTCGCGATCGAATGGTGACTCGCCGATTCGCCAGAACGTAAGAGGCAAGGATGGCATGATGAACAACCTGAGGCTGCATGAGACGCTTGCCGCGTCCCATGCGGCTTTTTTTTGGTCATACAGAATAGAGAAGCTTCGCGCCTTTTCCGTTCTGCGTATGACCTTCGATAAAAACGTGTCGCCTTCTTCCGAGAAGACGGCGTAGTCTGGGCGCGGCGCTTGGTTTGCAGGATGTAACCCGTTATTTTCGGGTTGCGCGGCCGCGGGAACTTGATTTGAGGGATGTAACCCGTTATTTTCGGGTTGCGCGGCCGCGGGCGCTTGGTTTGAAGGATGTAACCCGATATTTTCGGGTTACGCGGCCGCAGGCGCTTGCTTTGCAGGACGTAACCCGATATTTTCGGGTTGCGTGGCCGCGGGAACTTGGTTTGAGGGATGTAACCCGTTATTTTCGGGTTACATGGCCGCGGGCGCTTGCTTTGCAGGACGTAACCCGATATTTTCGGGTTGCGTGGCCGCGGGCGCTTGCTTTGCAGGACGTAACCCGATATTTTCGGGTTACGTGGCCGCAGGCGCTTGGTTTGCAGGATGTAACCCGATATTTTCGGGTTACGTGGCCGCAGGCGCTTGCTTTGCAGGACGTAACCCGATATTTTCGGGTTGCGTGGCCGCGGGCGCTTGGTTTGAAGGATGTAACCCGATATTTTCGGGTTACGCGGCCACGCGAACTTGGTTTGAGGGATGTAACCCGTTATTTTCGGGTTGCGCGGCCGCGGGAACTTGGTTTGAGGGATGTAACCCGTTATTTTCGGGTTGCGCGGCCGCGGGCGCTTGGTTTGAAGGATGTAACCCGATATTTTCGGGTTGCGTGGCCGCGGGATATTTTCGGGTACGCTAGCCTTGCCATCCCAGGACTCGGGAAATCGGCTCCATCGTCGCGCCATTTTTCTCATGCGGATCGTGATTCAAATCGGATGGGCCGCTATTCTGAATAAATGCCTCGGAAGCTAGGGGGCGGAGAGCGGAGAAGAAGCGAGAAAGGCCGAGCGAATGCGGACGCGAAGCCATCTGCCGGCGATATTCGGGAGGAAAAGGCGGCAAAAGGCAGCCGCGAGGGCAAGTCTCTCCAAAAAGGTTGCAATGATGAGAGATTTCTCACGTTATTTTAAGAAACGGCGAAAAATCGTTGTTCGGCCTGCTTTCCTTCTCTCCTTGGAAAAATAACGGTAATTTTCCGTGTGTTATAGTGATTTCAGCAAACACGGCGGAACATGAACCAACTAGAGAAGTCGGGAGGAACAACGATTGAAGACAGGCAAATATATGGTGAAAGTGTTGTTATCTTGCATGGTGGCGACTTCAGTATGGATCGGCGGGGCTGCAATCGGAACGGCCTCGAAGGCCAGCGCGGCAACGCCGGAATCGCTGGAGCTCCTCTCGCTCGGCAAACAATTCATCGGCACTCCGTACAGCTACGGAGCGGATAGCGGCGACACCTCCGCGTTCGACTGCTCGTCCTTCGTCCAATACGTATTCGGCGAGAAGGGCACGGACCTGCCGCGCACGGCCGCGGCGCAAGCGCAGCGGGGCCAGAAGGTCGCGAAAACCGACCTCAGCGTCGGCGACCTCGTCTTCTTCAGCTCGCCGAGCAACTGGATCGGTCATGTGGCGATTTATGCGGGCGGCGGCAAGATCCTGCATGCGAGCTCCAGCCAAGGCGTCACGATCTCCAGCCTCAGCTCCAGCTACTGGACGAACAACTACGTGACGGCCAAGCGGGTTCTCTAAATGCTATAACCCCAAAAGCCTTCGGCGAAACATCGCCGAAGGCTTTTTTTACGTATCGGAAAGTATAAGTTTCACCCATGCTTTCCTTATACGTCTCCGATAAAAACGTGTTGCCGCTTGGGAAGACGGCAAAGCCGTTTTTACTTGCATGGCCAAAGACTCAACGTTCCGCGACATACGGTTCCACGATCCGTCTCGCGCGTTCGAGGCCCGCCCACATATCGCCCGGGCCGTCGTAAATGAGGACATAGGCGCCGTTGAATCCGGCCGCGCTCGTCACGTCGAGGCAACGGCGGTATTCGGCTTCGTCCGGCAGGCCGGCGTCGTCGTAATGCGCCTTGGCGTGCACCGAGACGCTGTAGGGCAGAATCATCGCCAGTTCCTCGTACTTGGCGCTGCCGCCGAAGTTGCCGAAGTCCGTGATCATGCCGACGCGTTCGCCGGTCTGCGCGAGCAGCGAGAGGCAGCTGGCGCCCGACGAAGTCAGCGGCTTGAAGTTCTCCGTGATGACGCGCACGCCTCGCTCATCGCCGTACGCAGCCAGCGCCTTCAACGCTGCGGCCGACCGGCGGATGGCCTCCGCGTCCCCCGGCTGCGCTTCGCCCGCGACGATGCGGATTTGCTTGGCGCCCGCCGCGGCGGCGGTATCGATCCATCGCCGCATGAGCCCGTAGTCGGCCTCCCGGCGCGCCTCGTCCGCGGCGGTCAGATCGCCGTAATCGAGCAGCAGCGTGTCGAATGAGATGCCGGCCGCCGCGAACGCCTCGCGAAGCTGCGACAGATAGGCCGGTTCGACGGAGGGAAAGTGAAAGTGGCAAACCTCCGCGGCTTGATAGCCTCTTGAGGCCAGCGCCGCCGGCAGCTCCAGCAGCGTCAGCACCTGCGGCTGTTCCTGTTCATGCGATTGATGCGTGCCGGCCTCGGCATCCCAAGCCGTCCAGCGAAGGGGACCGAGCAGACGGTGCAGACTCCAAGTACTGACGGATAAATAGGACATGTTCCGATTCTCCTCCTCTAATAAGGACACTAGCTAGCCCTAGCTTAACACGTGCGAACCGGATCGGAACCCGTCTCATTTGGCGAATGTTTGTGCGAATATGCTGAACCGGTCATCCTGGGTGCGCCAAGAAGTTCGAATGTAGTAGTTTAAATACCTTCTTTGGTGGGCTGGCCGCAAAATGCGCGAATGTAGGTAGTTTAAATACCTTCTTTGCCCTGGAAGCGCCCGAAAATACAAAAGAGGGAGCCTAAGACTCCCTCTTCGAAACGGCGCGTCATGCGCGCCCATGATGCCGTTAACGCAACTGGTACTCCGGCTTGAACTCCCGATACACGGGATTCTCCCCGCATACCATCAGACCTTGACCCCAATTGACGTGAACGTCCTCGGTCGGCGGGTCGGACGGGTCGCGGTACTGGAACAGGACGTTGCGGCGATTCCGCGTACTCTTGTTCACGTCCGAGCCGTGAATGGTCAAGTAGTTGAAGAACAGCACGTCGCCCGCGCGTGCCGGGCATGGGGTGGCGGCGGAGAGCGGATATTGCCGGTGGTCCAAATAGTACTTGCCCACGTGCGGCAGCAGCCCTTGCTTATGCGAGCCCGGGATGACGCAGAGACAGCCGTTCTCCATGTCCGAATCGTCCAGGTGGACGCTGCCGGCCATCATGGTGTGATTGTCGTGCGGGAAGTACGGCGTGTCCTGATGCAACGGGAACGCGGCGCCCTTCTCCGGCGGCTTGACGAGCATCTTGCTATGGTGCAGCTGAACGTTCGGGCCGATCAGCTTGGTTAGCACGGCCGCCATGTTCGGGTGGACGGCGGCGCGGGTGAAGGCGGCGTCATGGTAATGCACGTCATGGAATCCTTTGAGCACGAGCTTCTTGAGCTCCTCCGGCGGGAGATAGTCGCCCTGCCAAGCCGCGTTGTGGTCATACTTGGAGCGGGCGGCGCGATCTACGATGCCGTCCACCGCCCGGCGCATCTCCGCCACTTCGTCCGGGGAGAACACGCCGCGCACGAGCAAGTACCCATTTTCCTTGTAAAATTCGACGTCCTCTGCTTTAATCATCTTGAGCAGCCTCCTTGGCGCTTTACTGGTTCTTGCTTATATCATAAGGATGATCGCGATTATCGTATTTGCACAAGCGCGTCTTGAATTTGCAAATTTACGCCATGGGGGGTGAAAGGGTGTCGCAAGCCGATTTTGCCGCAGCGCACCGTTACTTGAACGAGACGATCTTGGCCTGCGAGGCGGGCGATCTTTCCTTTCGCGTCTATTACTGGGGCATGGTGTGGGATCACCGGGACAATCCGGTTCACCGGCATTCGTTCTACGAGGCGTGCTACGTGTTGGAGGGGGAAGGCGAATACGAGGAGGACAGGGAGACCTACCGGCTGACGGCGGGCAGCCTGTTCGTCTCGATCCCCGGCGAGTGGCATCAGATCCGCAGCGAGACCGGGCTGCGGCTGCTGTACGCGGGCTTCGAGCTGGAGATGGAGACGCCGGAGCATGCGGAGGCCGCGTCGGCGTACGATGCGGCGATGCGCGCCCGCGAGACGCCCGTCATCCAGGACGGCGAAGGCGCGTCGGGGCTGCTGTGGCGGGCGCTGCTGCGCCAATCCGCGCGCCAGGAGGCGGATGCAGGCCAGACGGCCGCGCTGGGCGGCGTCCTGCTCGCTTCGTTCCCCGGCACGCTGGGGCGGCCGCCGGTCCAGCGGCCTTCGCGGCCGTCGGGCGGCGCCCGCTCCTCCTCCCACCTGACCCAGCTCGCCAAGCGGTTCATCCGCGACAATCTGTCTCGGCCGCTGAAGCTGGGCGACATCGCCGCAGCGCTGCACATCTCGGAGCGGCATCTCTCGCGCCTGTTCCGGGAGGAGGGAGACGTTTCGTTCGTAGCCTACCTACGGCGCGAGAGGCTGTACATGGCGGAGATGCTGCTGAAGACGACGGTTCACCCCGTCAAGGAGATCGCCGAGCGCACGGGCTTCCAATCCCTTCATTACTTCACCAGGGTCTTCGCGGACAGCTTCGGCATGCCGCCCGCCGAATTCCGCAAGCGGAACCTCCGCGGCCTGGCCGGCGCGGACCCCGCCGGCCGAGCGGAGCCGACGAGAGACCCTTTCCCGCCATGAAGCCGACGAACAGAACGATCACCGCGAGCCTTGCCGTCCATCCGCGACGGCGAGGCTTTTTTATATGCCGGGGAAATGGCCTCCGTTCGAGCGTACGAGTTTTCGGCGATTCCGGGGATTCTGACAACAAATCGTAGTTTTTTCCAGCAAAAATGGAACCTTTCGTTAGACAGGGAGAGGCATTCGCAGCCGCGGCCGACAGGTTCGTAGTTTTTTACAGCAGATCGAAGTTTTGTTGAATGAGAAGCCGAAGACGCGCCTCTACAATAAGTTTAGCAACCGCTTACATGATTGGCCGCCGCGCAGCGCCGCTGCCCGCGCGGGCCCTTCGATGAAGCAAGCCGAGAGGAGGAACGCATCCCATGGAACGAGAGACGAGCGTCGATCAAGCGGTCCGGCTCGCGCCCGATCGGGTCACCGTGAACGGCCGGAGCGTCATTCTGCTCTGCGCCTCCCTGTTCTACTTCCGCATTCCCCGCGCCTTGTGGCGGGAGCGGATGGAGCAGCTGAAGGCGTTCGGCTACAACGCGATCGACGTCTATTTCCCTTGGAATCATCACGAAAGCTCGGAGGGGGAGTGGGACTTCGAAGGGGAGCGCGATGCGGCGGCTTTCCTGGACACCGCGAAGGACGTCGGCTTGTGGGTCGTGGCCCGGCCGGGACCCTACATCTGCTCGGAATGGGATGGCGGCGCCTTACCCGCCTATCTCCTCGCCCAAGCGGACGTTCGGCTGCGCGACAACGATCCCGCCTACTTGCGCCACGTAGCCCGCTGGTTCGACCGAATCCTGCCGATTCTGCGCGCCTATCAAGCCGGAGCCGGGGGAACGATCGTCTGCGTGCAGCTGGAGAACGAACTGGACTTCTACGGCTGCTCGGATCCGCACGGCTATGTCTCCGCCCTCCGAGATTTGGCACACGAACGCGGCATCGCGGTTCCGCTGGTCGCCTGCGCGGGACAAGGCGGACTGTATGGGTCGAGCGGATACGCGGAGGATGTCGTGCCCGCGTGCAACTTCTACCCGTACGACCGGGATCCGGACTTCGAATCCAAGGTGCTGTCCTATCAGGCGCGATTGGCCGAAGGCGGACATCCGCTGCTC
Organism: Cohnella nanjingensis; assembly: GCF_014212125.1. Lineage (GTDB taxonomy): Bacteria > Bacillota > Bacilli > Paenibacillales > Paenibacillaceae > Cohnella > Cohnella nanjingensis. The sequence goes on along the minus strand of NZ_JACJVP010000087.1, from coordinate 11,257 downwards.
GTCACGGAGACGAACCGCAACCACTTCCTGCTGCGCCGGCTGCTGTCCTGCGGCGCGAAGCTGCTCGGGCCTTATCTGCAAGTATCGGGCACCGACTTCGGCTTCACGAACGCGACGAACAACTGGGGCGAGCCGCTCGCGTTCATGACGAGCGACTACGACTTCGGCGGCATGATCTCGCCCGAAGGTCATGTGCGGGCCGAAGCCTATGAAGGCCGGCTGCTGCGCCGCATCCTGAACGCATACGGCAGCGCGTTGGCCGAGGCGAGCCCCGTCGGGACGGGAGAGACGCCGCCCGGCTCGGGCATCGCCGACCCCGCCGCCGCGGGCCAATATCGGCTGGCGTTGGCCGGAGGAGGCAGCCTGCTGTTCGTCTCCAACCCGGGAGAGACGGCGGTGGAGACGCAGCTGTCCTTGAGCAGTACAAGCGAAGAGACCCGATCGTCCAAGGACGATTCGAACGAAGAAGCCCAATTGACCAAGGACGATCCAACCGAAGAGCCGCTGATCCTGAGCGTCCCGCCCGGACGCTGCCTCCTCCTGCCGATGCGGGTGCCGATGGCGAAATGGGGGGTGCCGGGAACGCTCGACTACGCGACGGCCGAATTGGCTGACGCGGCGCAGGGCGCGGCCAAGACGATCTTGGTCTTCCATACCGAGGGGGAAGCGGAGGTCAGGCTGAAGTTCGACGAGGAATTCGCATTCGTCCAGCCGGACGGGATGACCGTCCGGGAAGCGGGCGCGAGCCTCGCGCTCCGCTTCGACGGGTGCGCCGCCAGCGGCTGCGTCATCGGCCTGCGCGGGGGCCGGCTGCTGGAGATCGTCGCTCTGCCGCGCGCCGAGGCGCTGCTCGTCGAATCGGTCGACGAGACGGCCGGCGTCCGACGCGGTCCGGGTCCAGCGCCCGCGCCGGAACCGGCGGACGCCGGCATCGCCTGGACGGCGGCGGATCAGGTGCCGCATCTGCCGATGGCGGCCGAATCCGCAGCCATCCCGAAGGCCGAGCCGCTCGAGACGCACGGCATCTATCGGGGGTTCGCCTGGTACGAGGCGGAGACGCCGGCGACCGGCGGAGCGCGGCCCCTCGGCGTCCTTATCCGGCAGGGCAGCGACGTCGTCTCTCTCTACGCGGACGGCCGCTATCTCGGCACAGTCACGCCTGGCGGCTCGAGCCGGTATATGCCGCTCCCGGAAGGCGGCGGCGCGCGGCGGCTGTCGGCCCGCGCGGAGATCTGGGGCCATTCGAACTTCGACGACATCCGGCTGCCCGCGCTTCGCCTCCACGCGGGCAAGGGACTGACGGATCTCGTCGCCGTAACCCGCGCCCGCGAGATTACGAGCAACTGGCGGCTGCGCCGGGCAGCTGCGGAGAACGAGGCCTCGCCGCTCGGAGCGGACGGTCCGATGGCGACCGCAGCGCCTGCCGAATCCGCCGGCCCCGCCTCGTCCCGAGCGGAATACCTGCCCGCCTCAAAGCCAAACGGCGGTGCGCGGGTCGCCTCTTCCCAAGCGGAGCGCCAGCCCGTCCTGCCGCCCGCCTTGCCGTCCGCCCGGCCGGCCGACGACGACCCGATCGTTGCCTTCGGCGGCTGGATGTCGCCGGATCAGCCGGCGCGCGAGATCTACCGCAAGACGATCTTCCTCTCGTCCGGCGCCGACTCCTGGACGCTGCACTTCGACGGCTTGCAGGCTACGGCGACCGTATTCGTGGGCGGCCGCGAGGCGGGGCAGGTGACGCCGTTCGATCCTTATCTGACGCTGACGCCATATCTCGATCCGTCCGCCACCGCCCAGGAGCTGTCGGTGCTGCTCGAGCGGACGATGGGCCTCCCGGCCGGCCGCGTGATGCTGCTGGAGGGGAACGCCGCCGTCGGCTGGCGCCTCTCCGCCGCACAAGAGGCGGAGCTGCTTGCCCATGCGGCCGTCGTGCGGCCGAACGCGATCGCCGCCGCGCTGCCGCTCTCCCTCGCGCCGGGCGGCGTCGCCTGGGCGTACGGCGCGCTCCCCAATTCGGCGGAAGGCCGGGGTTGGCGGATCGTCGCCGACGGCGAGAACGTCAAGCTGACCGTCTTCTTCGCCGGCCGGCTCGTCTCGCGGCTCTGGCTGCCGGGCGGCGACGCGCGGCCGGCTATGAAGGGAGGCAGTCCGGATTCGTTCTACTTGCCGGGCGTCTGGTTCGGCGAGGGAGCGGAAGACGCGCTGACCGTCCTCGTGGAAGCCGTTAACGCATCCCAGGCGGGCCTGATCCGCGCGTTCCGGCTGCTGCCGGTCTGATCCGCCCCGACTTTTTACGAAAGGAGTACCCTTCATGCCAACGCTCGCCAAGACCGACCCGATGCCGCAGTCGGCCGATCCGACGCTACGGACGCCCGTCCGGTCGCGGTTTCGCCAACTGCGCACGAACCGGACGCTGCTGATCATGTGCCTGCCGGCCATCGCTTTTTTCCTCATTTTCGCCTACTTGCCGATGCCGGGCCTTTATCTAGCCTTCATCAAGTACAACTACACGGACGGCATCTTCCGCAGCCCGTTCGTGCATTGGGACAACTTCCGGTTTCTCGTCATCACAGGGGATTTGTGGCGGCTGACCGCCAACACAGTCCTATACAATCTCGCCTTCATCTTGCTCGGGAACGTGCTGCAGATCTTCGTCGCGATCCTGCTCAACGAAGTCCGTAAGAAATGGTTCAAGAAGCTCACGCAGACGCTGATGTTCCTGCCGTACTTCATCTCCTTCGTGCTCATCGGCCTCATCGCCTATAACATCCTCAGCTACGACTACGGCCTACTGAACGTCATTTTGAAGTCGGTTGGTGCGGACCCGGTGAAGACGTACTCGAATCCGCACATCTGGCCGTTCATCATCGTGCTGACGTATTTGTGGCAGTCGACCGGCTACGGCTCCATCGTCTACTTTGCCGCGATCATGGGACTCGACTCCGAGATCGTGGAGGCGGCGGAGATCGACGGGGCTAACGCCTTCCAGCGCATCCGCTACATCGTGCTGCCTTGGCTGAAGCCGACATTCATCATCCTGCTCCTCTTCTCGCTGGGCGGCGTGCTTCGTGGCAATTTCGGTCTGATCTACAACCTCGTCGGGGCGAATAACACGGCGCTGTACGCCACGACGGACATCATCGAGACGTACGTGTTCCGATCGCTCATGAACAACTTCAACTTCTCGCTCGGAAGCGCCGTCAGCCTGTATCAGTCCGTCTTCGGCTTCCTCGTGGTCATCACCGCGAACTGGCTTGTGAAGAAGTTCTCGCCCGACAACTCGCTTTTCTAGTCCCGAATGAATGAAAGGAGGGACCGCCATGGACGCGGTACGCGCCCGGATTCGCACCGACGCGACGTCCATCGCCGTTCGAAGCTTCGGCTATATCTTCATCGGCTTGTTCGGCCTATGCTGTCTGCTGCCCTTCCTGCTCGTGATCGGCACGTCCTTCACGGCCGAGAGCGCGATCGCGAAGCACGGCTTTAACTTCTGGCCGAAGGTATGGAGCACATTCGCCTACAAGATCGTCTTCGAGAATCCCGATCAGATCGTCGGGGCTTATGTCGTGACGATCCTCCTCACCGTCGTTGGCACGGCTATCGGCCTGCTGTTGGTCGCCATGACGGGCTACGCTTTGCAGCGGCCGGACTTCCCGTATCGGAACAGAATCTCCTTCTTCATATACTTCACGACGCTGTTCACGGGTGGGCTCGTGCCGTTCTATCTGCTGATGACGCAGTATCTGAGCCTGAAGGACAACTATCTGGCCGTCCTGCTGCCGGGACTGATGAGCCCGTTCCTCATCATCATGATGAAGAGCTTCGTCCGCTCCATTCCGCACGCGATCACGGAGTCGGCTAAGATCGACGGCGCGGGAGACTTCACGATCTTCGTCCGGCTCATCCTGCCGATGACAACGCCCGCGCTCGCCACGATCGGTCTGTTCATCGCCATCGGCTACTGGAACGAGTGGTACAACGCCATGCTGTTTCTGTCCACGGACTTGAAATACCGACCGTTGCAGTTGTTTCTGTACACCGTTATCACGAAGGCTGATTACATTCGCAGCTCAGCAGCGGCCTCGAACGTCGAGCTGCGCGACCTGCCGTTGGAGTCGATGAAGATGGCGACGGCCGTCGTCGCTACGGGGCCGGTCATCCTGTTCTATCCGTTCGTGCAGCGCTACTTTATCAAAGGCATCACCGTCGGCGCGGTCAAAGGCTGAGGAACGCGGTTCTCCGAACCGGCGTCCGCTTGCCGCAGGCTGCCCGAGCGCTATAGGGGCTTCTGCCCGTCAAACATCCATTGGGGGAGGAATTATCAGATGCAATCGATCAAACGGATGACCGCCATACTCGCCGTTCTGGCGCTCGTCATCGCGCTAGCGGCTTGTGCCGGCGGCAAGAAAGCGAACGTGGACAGCACGCCCAAAGCGAGCGAGAGCGCTCCGAAGGCCAGCGGAGAAGCCAGCCCGTCCGCGGGCGGCGTGGATACGTCAAAGTTCGTGAAGATCAGCTACGTCATTCTCGGAGACAAACCAAGCAATGGCCAGTTCGAAGCGACGATGAAGGAAGTCAACAAGATCATGAAGGAGAAGATCAACGCCGAGCTGGAGTGGAAATGGGTCGAGTGGGCGGATTGGCAGACGAAGTACAATCTGCTGCTCGCATCCGGGGAACCGGTCGACCTGATCACGATCGGCACCGACTGGCTCGACACGTGGGCGAACGCGCAGCGCGGCGCCTTCCTGAACCTCGACGATCTGCTGCCGAAGTACGCGCCGTTCACCTGGGAGTCGGTCCCTCAAGAGAACTGGGCGCAGAGCAAGTACAACGGCAAGATCGTGCTGATCCCGGAAGACGCCTATACGCAATGGGTCAACCACGGGTTCTTCTACCGCGGAGATTGGGCCAAGGAAGCGGGCATCACGGAGCCGATCAAGGACTGGGACGGCATGGAGAAATATATGCAGTACGTGAAGGACAACAAGAAGATCGTGCCTTGGGACGCGACGGGAGGCACGAGCACGTTCGGCGGCTGGACCCAATCGTATACCCCGAACCTGGAGCTGCCGATGTCGACCGGCTACCTGCCCGTCTTCGCGGCCAAGAGCTATGACGAGCGCTACACGGCGGTCAGTCCGGTATTCGAGGATACGTTCCTCGACTTCGCCAAGAAGATGAAGAGCTGGGGCGACAAAGGCTTCTGGCGCGAGGACGTGCTGAACTACAAGGGCGACACGCGCACGCTGCTCAAGGGCGGCCTGACGGGCGTCGACCAGCACCATACGCAGACGTTCAGCGGGCTGCGCGTCGACATGGACCGCGAGCAGCCGGGCTCGGAGCTGCAGATGTATCCGTTCTCCCGCACGAGCGGCAACCTGATGGAGCTGTCCATCACCCACGGCGGCACTTCGATCGGGGCGCACAGCAAGAACCCGGAGCGCGCCTTGATGGCATACGACCTGATCCGCAACGACGAGAAGGTGTACCGTCTGATCAACTACGGCATCGAAGGCGTCCAATACGAGATCAAGGACGGCAAGCGCGTTCGTCCTGCCAGCTACGATCCGAAGAAGCACGAATTCTATTCGGACTTCTGGGGCGGCCGCAACGACAAGCTCGAGATTCCGAGCGACACGACCTGGGATCAGATCGGCACGATCTACGCGGAATACGACAAGATCAAGAAGCCTTATCCGTACGGCCAGTTCGTATTCGACAAGACGCCGGTGGAGGCCGAGATCACGGCGATCTCCCAGGTGACCGGAGAGATGGGACCGGCGATCACGTACGGCAAGGCGGGCGATCCGGTCAAAGCCGTCGAAGACTTCCGCAACAAGCTGAAGGCGGCCGGCTACGAGAAGGTGCTGGCCGAACTGCAGCGGCAGCTCGACGCCTACAAGAAGCAGATCGAAGGTTAATTCCGCTCGGAGCCCCAAGCGCCAAAAAGCTGCCTCGCAGGAGGCGGCTTTTGGCCGTCATTGCCCCGATCGCGACCCGTTTCGCGCATAGGCGGTATCGCGCCGTTCTCCGGACGGCCGCCTGTCTTCGCATGTCGGAGGGAGGAGCCCCGTCCGCACCGGGGAGCGGGGTTGAAACGCCGCATTCAGGAGGGATAGAAGGGGGCGCGGAAAGCATGTAAAATAGAAAATGTAAGCGCTTCTACGACAGATCAGACGGCAGGTGATCCATGGATGAAACGTGTTCGCAAGACTTTGCTGCAAGGCTTCGTTCTGCTGCTGCTCGCCGGCGGTCTGCCGGGCTGCGGCTGGCCGGGAGATGGAAGCGGCGCGGCTGCCGGGCCCGAGACGGGCAAGCCCAAGGCGCAGCCCGTCAAGCTCGTCTGGTATCACCATTTCCGCGAAGAAGGCGCGCGGAAATGGCTGGAGATCGGGACGAGCCGGTTCTCTCAAACCCACCCGAACGTCGCGTTCGAGACGATCGCCGCGGATGCGAGCACCTATGCCAGCACGCTCCACAACCTGGTGGCCGTCGAGAAGATGCCGGACCTCTACATGGCCGACAGCATCTTCGCCCTGCAGGAATTCATCGATGCAGGCTACGCGATGGATCTGACCGGACTGCCGCTGATCGAAGGCCTGCAGGACGACGCGCTCAAGGGCGTGAAGACGGCCGACGGCAAGGTCTGGGCCATGCCGTTCGACCGGAACGGCGTCGGCGTGTTCTACAACAAAGCGGCATTCGCCGAAGCGGGCGTCGCCCGCGTCCCCGAGACGTGGAGCGAATTCCTCGCCGCATGCGAGCGGCTCCGGCGGGCGGGCATCACCCCGATCGCGGCGGGCTACAAGGATATCTGGACGCTGAACGCGGATATTCAGCCGGACGTCATCGCGAACGGCGTCGGCGCGCCGAGCTGGATCCGGGACATCGAAGCCGGCAAGGCGACTTTCGCCGAAGACAAAGGAGGATTCAAGGGCGTGCTGAAGCGGCTGGCCGAGCGCTTCAAGTATATGGGCGACGCCCCGTTCAGCACCGGCTGGAACGACGCGCTCAAGATGGTGGCCAGCGGCAAGGCGGCGATGATCGTGAACGGGACCTGGACCGTCGACGGCCTGCGCTCGGAGAATCCGGATGCGGCGTTCGGCATGTTCGCCTTTCCCTATTCCGAAGACCCGGCGGATGCCCGCTTCGCCATGAAGACGACCGGCGGCATCGTCGTCAACCCCCGTTCGCCGAACAAGGCGCTGGCGCTCGAGGCGGCCCGCTCCTTCGGCACGCCGGAGATGGCGGAAGTGTTCCAGACGCAGAAGAAGGGAATCTCGATCGTGCCCGGCGCCCCCATCTCCTTCGATCCGGCCTTCGAAGAGCTCGACCGTCAATATTTGAAGACCGGACGTTCGTTCGATTACTCGTTTTTCTACCCCGAGGTGATCAATCAGGAGCTGCTCGCGGTGTACCAGAACGAGCTGACCCTGTTCCTTTACGATCCGCAGCACGACGTCGAGAAATGCATTCGGGCGCTCGACGAGGCGTTCGACCGAATTCGGCCGCGTCGCTGACGACCGGCGGGGAGGAGATCGATCATGCGATGGCTCGAAGGGTTGAACCCGCTGGGACGCTTGAAGCATTTTCGCATTCGGACCAAGATTCTGCTGTCGAACCTGTTCATCATCCTGCTGCTGGCGCTCGCGATCGGCAGCGCGGCTACCTTCGCGTCCAAGCACTATATCGAAGCCAACACCCGGGAGCTCTCGATCAACGTGATCGACCAGTTCTCCAAGAACGTGGACAACAAGGTCGAAGAGTTCGTGAACAGCACCGTTTTCCTGCTGAACGACAAGCTGTTGACGCAGATCGTCTCGGAGCGGAACGGACCGATCACCGACGCCGGCTATCCTTCCGCGTATACGCGCGTCGCCAACCTGCTCTTCCAATACGGGAACAACAACCCGATGATCAACGCCATCACGATCCGCAACAACCAAGGCCGGCTGTTCTGGTGGGATCGCCCGTCCGCGCAGGGCAGCGGGATGAATACGACGGAGGCGGACAAGATCATGGACCGGGCCGAGCGGGAGCTCGGACGCCGCCAGCAAGGCATCGCCTGGACGGCTTCGCTCCGAGGGTCCGACGAAGTGGCGCTCGTCCGCTACTATCTGGACATGAACCAGGTGGACCAACGGTTCGGGACGATCGTGATCCATCTGAACCGCGCCTACTTCACGGATCTGCTCGCGGACGGCTCGATCATCCATACGGACAATCTGGTGATCGTCAACGCACGGGGTCAGCCGCTCATCGAGGGGCGCTACGGGCAAGAGGACGCGTCGCTGCAAGGCGTAACGCCGGACGCCGGCACCGGCGCCTTCAGTCTCGGACGGGTTACGCGCGTGAAGGGCGAGCGCGCGCTGCTCGCCGAGTACCGATCGGCCAACACCGGCTGGACGATTCTATGCTTTATCCCGCTCGCGCACCTGCTGGCCGGCACGCGCATCCTCGAGACGATCATCATCGGCGTGTGCGTCGTATTCATCTTCTTCGCGCTGATCCTGGCGTTCTGGTTCTCGATCGGGACGACCCGGGACATCAAGCGGCTGGAGCGAACGATGCGGCGGGTGGAGGAAGGCGACTTCAACGTGAAGGCGACGCCGGGCGGGCGCGACGAGATCGGCATGCTCGCCGTCCGGTTCAATATGATGGTGGCGCGGATGAACGAGTTGATCAACCACGTGTATGCGGAACGGCTGGCGAAGCAGAAGGCGGAATACTCCGTCCTGCTCGCGCAGATCAACCCGCACTTTCTGTACAACACGCTCGGCACGATCCGCTGGTTCTCGCGCAGCCGCGGACAGACCGAGATCGAGCGGATGATCGGCGCGCTGACGGGACTCCTCAAGTCGTCGATCCGCAAACTGGGCGAGTTCCATCGGCTGTCCGAAGAGCTGGAGGACGTGCGCAACTACATCCATATTCAGAAGATCGGGTACGGCGACGCGTTCGAGGTGGCGTACGAGGTCGACGAATCGCTCGCGGAGGGCGTCGTGCCGCGCTTCATCCTGCAGCCGCTGGTCGAGAACGCGATCATGCACGGCCTCGAGATGTCGAAGGGAACGGGGCGCATCCGGATCGCCGCCGCCGTGGAAGGGGGGACGCTGCGGATCGTCGTCGAGGACAACGGCGTCGGGATGGCCCCCGGATTCGCGGCAGGGCTCCTCGTCGCCGACAGGGAGGCCCGCTATCCGGGCTTGAACAGCATCGGCGTCCGCAACGTCCATGAACGGATCCGCTCCCATCATGGCGTCCCGTACGGGCTAAGCTTCGAGACCGCGCCAGGATCGGGCACGCGGGCGATCGTCCTGCTGCCCTACTCTACCCATCTGGAAGAGGTGAACCGACATGCCGTATAAAGCCATGATCGTCGAGGACAACGCCATCTACCGTTATGCCGTGAAGACGATCATCGATTGGCGCGCGCACGGGTTCGACCTGGCCGCCGAGGCGATCAACGGCAAGCAGGCGCTGCAAGTTATGGACGAGGAGACCTTCGATCTGATCCTGACGGACGTCAGCATGCCGGAGATGAACGGCATCGATCTGATCGAGGCGGTGAAGCGCCGCACGCCCGACACCGTCGTCGTGATGCTCAGCTCGTTCGACGACTTCCAGTTCGTCAAGGATTCGCTGAAGTTGGGCGCGCAGGATTACTTGCTCAAGCACGATCTGGAGCCGGAATCGCTGGCCCGGCTCCTGGATCAGGTGAGGGAACGCTTGGAGCAGGCCGAGCGGCTGCGCCGGGAACGGCAGGCGCGCCGCGCGGAGGCCGAAGCGCAATTCATGCGGCGCGCGATGCTGGGCGAGTGGGAGGACGAACGGGAGCTCGCGCGGCAGGCGGAGGCTGGCGAATTCCGGTTCGCCAGCGCGCCTTACCGCATCCTCGCGCTCGCCTTCGCGGACGCGCAGAAGGATGACGCGGCCGGCGAGCGGTGCCGCGAGGTGATCCGGCGCGGGCTGGCCAGCGCGCGGCAGGCCGAAGGGCGGACGGAAACGGGCGAGCGGAAGGCCGAAGGGCAGATGGATGTAGGGGAGCGGCAGGCCGAAAGGCAGGTGGATGTAGGGGAGCGGGAGGCGGAAGGGCGGATGGATGTAGGGGAGCGGGAGGCGGAAGGGCAGGTGAATGTAGGGGAGCGGGAGGCGGAAGGGCGGATGGATACATGCGCAGCGGCGGAGACAGGCCTATACGATCCGCAAACGCTGTCGGTCCGGCTGTCGACCGGCCGTTGGGGGATCGCGGTTTCTTCGAACGGGGAAGGGCTGGGACGCTCTTCCGCGCGGTCGCTTGCCGACGGCTTAATAGCCGAAGCTGGGCGGCATGGATTGCGGCTCTCCATCGGCGTGAGCGAGGTCGCCGCCGGCGGCACCGGCCTTAGCAAAGCCTACGAGCAAGCGGCAGCCGCGCTGTTCCAGACGGTCTACGAGGGCTGGGGCCGCGTCTATGCGTCGCGTTGGGCTCCGACGCCTGCTAAGCTGGATCCTGCTCTCGTCCGTAGCTGGCTCTCCGCAATGAGGAAGGGAGAGGCCGAGACGGTCAAGACGGCAGCCGAGGCTTTGATCGGGCAGATCCGCGGGCAACGCGTCGACCGGGAACAGCTGCGCCAGTGGTTGTTCGATGGGTTCTCCCTCGTCGTCGTGCTCGCCGGCGAGCGGCGCGCGGACGGGGAGGCCGCGACCGGCGGAGTCGATTGGCATGCCCGTGTGGAACGCGCGCTCCAGCGGATGGAGCCGCCCGAGCGGCTCCTCGCCATGGTCATGGACGAATATGCGAAGCTGTCTCCGAAGAAGGCGGGCTGCGACGTGCGCGGCTACCGCAAGGAGATTCAGCAGGCGATCGACTACATCCATGCGCACTACGCGGAAGAGATCACGCTCCCCGGGCTCGCGGCCGAGTTGGGCTTCAGCCCTAATTACCTATCCAATCTGTTCCGCGGGGAAACGGGGATGCGCCTTACCGAATACGTCACCCGGCATCGCATGGACGTAGCCAAGCATTTGCTGCAGGACACCCGGCTCAAGGTCTACGAGGTCGCCGAGCGCGTCGGTTACCCGGATGCCTCCTATTTCTGCAAAGTGTTCAAGGAAGTCGCGGGGCTGACGGTGTCCGAATTCCGGAGGAGCGAGTAGTGTGCGAGCGTGAGATCGTCGAAAAAACGACTATCGTGGGGTCTAGGGAGCTTGTGCAGAGCGAGATAGCTGGGAAAATCGACTATCGCGGGGTTTAAGAGGCTTGTGCAGAGCGAGA
>NZ_JACJVP010000086.1 GCF_014212125.1 Cohnella nanjingensis | reverse complement strand
GCGGCGCGCCGCGGGACGGCGCCCGGCGCATCCGCGCCGCCTGCTGCGCGAGATCCTCCGCCGATAGCGGCACGAGATCGTCCGCCAGCAGCTTGAAGTCCTCGTCGCCTTGCTGCAGCTTCGCGCGGACGAGGACGAGCGCGCCCTTGCCGGCGAAGGCGGCGGCCGTCTTCCACACGGTCGGGAACACGACCAGCTCCGCGCCCATGATCCGGTCCTCCAGCTCGAGGAACGCCATCGCCTGGCCGTTTTTCGTCACGATCGGCTTCACGGAGACGACCATCCCGGCCGTCAGCACGGTCGCGCCGTCCTCCGCCTCCGCCAGATCCATCAGCCGATCCAGACGCAGCGACTCCCAGAGCTCGTCGTAGGCGTCCAGCGGATGGCCGGACAGATACAGGCCGAGCAGCTCCCGCTCCAGCTCCAGCGTCTGACTCGCGGTGAACGGCGACACCTCGGGCAGGTCTACGTTCCAGTTCGGAGACTCCCCGAGATCGAACAGCTCGAGCTGCAGCTCCTCGCGCTCCTTGCGCCACGCGGCGGCCGCCTCGACCGCCTCGTCGAGCGCGGCGAGCAGTTGGGAGCGGTGCCCGGGCAGCGAATCCATCGCGCCCGCGAGCAGCAGCGACTCGAGCACCCGCTTGTTGCACACGCGGGGATCGATGCGCCGGCACAGGTCCGTCAGGCCGTCGAACGGCCGCTCGGCGCGCTCGCGCAGCAGGCTGTCGATCGCCTGCGTGCCCACGTTCTTGACGGCGGCGAGGCCGAAGCGGATGGCGCCGGCGGCGCCCGTCCCGTCTCCCGCCTCGCCGGTCCGGCGCACCGGCGTGAACAGCACGCCGCTCTCGCCCACGTCCGGCGGCAGCACCGCGATGCCCATGCGCCGGCATTCGTCGACGTATTCGGCCGTCTTGCGCTGGTTGCCGATGACGGCGGTCAGCATCGACGCCATGAAGGCCACCGGATGGTGCGCCTTCAGATAGGCCGTCTGGAACGCAAGCACCGCGTAGGCTGCGCCGTGCGCGCGGCAGTAGCCGTAGTCCGCAAAGCGGACGATCATGTCATAGACGCGGTTGGCCACGTCCTCGGCATAGCCCTGTCCGAGGCTGCCCCGGACGAAGTGCGCGCGCTGCTCGTCCAGCACCTCGCGCTTTTTCTTGCCGACCGCGCGCCGGAGCAAGTCCGCCTCGCCCAGCGTGAAGCCGGCCATCGTCGAAGCGATCTGCATGATCTGTTCCTGGTAGACGATGATGCCGTATGTGTCTTCCAGGATCGGAGTCAACGACGGATGCGGATATTCCGCCGCCACCTCGCCGTGCATCGCCTTGATGAACTGCGGGATGAACTCCATCGGGCCGGGCCGGTAGAGCGAGATGACCGAGATGATGTCTTCGAACGAGGCGGGCTTCATCTCCCGCAGCACGCGCCGCATGCCCGAGGATTCGAGCTGGAAGATGCCCGTCGTGTCGCCCCGGCCCATCAGCTCGTAAGTCGCCGGGTCGTCGTAGGGGATCTCCGCCCAATCGAGCGCCCGCCCCGTCTCCTCGCGGACGGCGGCCATCGCCCGCTCGATGATGGACAGCGTGCGCAGGCCGAGGAAGTCCATCTTCAGCAGGCCGACCGCTTCGAGATTCTCCATCGAATATTGCGTGAGCGGTACGCCTTCGGAGCCTTCCTGCAGCGGCACGTAGTCCGTCAGGGGCTCGGAGGAGATGACGACGCCGGCCGCGTGCGTCGACGCGTGCCTCGGCATCCCTTCCGCGCGCCGGGCCATCGCGATGAGCGTCGCCGATGCCCCGCCCTTCTCGGCCAGCGCGCGGAATTCGGCGTTCTCCTTCATCGCGCGGTCGATCGACATGCCCGGCATGCCCGGGATGAGCTTCGCCGCCTTGTCCACCTCGCCGTAGGGGACGTTCATGACGCGGCCGACGTCCCGCACCGCCGCCCGGGCCGCGAGCGTCCCGAACGTGATGACCTGGGCGACGTGTTCGGCGCCGTACTTGTCCGCGACGTAGCGGATGACTTCGTCGCGCCGCTCGTCGCTGAAGTCGATATCGATATCGGGCATCGTGACCCGCTCGGGATTCAGGAACCGCTCGAACAGCAGCTTGTGCTTCAGCGGATCGACGTCCGTGATGCGCAGCGCGTAGGCCACGAGACTGCCCGCGGCGGACCCCCGCCCCGGCCCCGTCGCGATGCCCTGCTCGTGCGCGAAGCGGATGAAGTCCCAGACGATGAGGAAGTAGTCGTCGAAGCCCATCCGCCCGATGACGCCGAGCTCGTAGCGCAGCCGCTCCCCCGCAGCCTTTATGAATTCCTCGTCCTCCGTCCCGCCGTAGCGGGCGGTCAGCCCTTCTTCGCACAGCCGGGCCAGGTAGGCCCCGGCCGTCAGCCCTTCCGGCAGCGGCGCGAACCGCGGCAGAATATGCCGGTCGAAGTCGATCTCGAGGTTGCAGCGCTCCGCGATCTTGACCGTGTTCGACACGGCTTCCGGCCGATGGCGGAACAGCGCCTCCATCTGCTCCCCGCTCTTCAGGTAGAGCTGGGTCGTGTCGATCTTGAGCCGGTCCTCGTCCTCCAGCGTCTTCCCGGTGCCGATGCAGATGAGCACGTCCTGCAGGGCGTGGTCTTCCTCGGCCAGGTAGTGCGAATCGTTCGTCGCGACGAGCGGGATGCCGGTCTCGTCGGCAAGACGGAGCACGGCGGCCGCCACCTTTTTCTGCTCCAGCACGCCATGGTCCTGAATCTCCAGGAAGTAGTCCTCCCCGAACAGCTCGCGGTAGCGCAGCGCCGTCTCGCGCGCCTCCGGGTACCGGTCGTGGAGCAGATGCTGGGACAGCTCGCTGCTCAGGCATCCGCTCAGGCAGATCAGCCCCTCCGCATGGAGGGAAAGCGCCTCGAAGTCGATCCGGGGCTTATAATGGAAACCTTCCAGATGGCCGATCGAGCTCAGCTTCATGAGATTGCGGTAGCCGGTCTCGTTCTTCGCCAGCAAAGTCAAATGAAAAATGGGCTGGTCCCGGCGCGACGCCTTCTCGCGGCGCGATCCTGCCGTGATATAAGCCTCCATGCCGACGATCGGCTTGATGCCGCGCTCCCGGCACGCTTTGTAGAACGGGATCGCCCCGTACATGACGCCGTGGTCGGTCAGGGCGAGCGCTAGCATCCCGAGCTCGGCGGCCTTCGCCGTCATCTCCTTGATGCGCGACGCGCCGTCCAGCAAGCTGTATTCGCTATGAACGTGCAAATGGACGAAACCGCACATGCCGCATCCCTCTTTTTCCCCGCGTACTCTGATCTATTAATTGTATCATAAGGCGCTAGGCACGTCCCATACATATGAGAGTGGAGGGGATGGGACATGGGGAACAAGTTCTACGTGCAGGCGATTCTCGATTTCTTCATCGCGTTCGGCGTCGTGCTCGGCGGTTCGATGCTGGCCGGCATGGCCGCGCTGTTCCTCTGGCGCCCGCCGGCGGAGACGGTGCTGGATATCGCGGGCCGCATTAAGATATGGGCGGTCGTCGTCGCGATCGGAGGATCGATCGATCCGCTGCGGGTCATCGAGGCGAACGTCATGGTCGGGTACCTGTCGCCGGCGGTTCAACAGATCGGCTACATCCTCTGCGCGTTCCTCGGCGCCCATCTGGCGACGGAGCTCGTCGTCTGGATGTGCCGGAACGCGGGGTAGCCGGCCGTGCGGGTGCCTTCGTTCGAGCGCTACCGCGGCAGCATGCAGGCGATCGCCTTTTTCCTGTGCGGACTGATCGTCGGCGCGGCGGTGTACAGCGCGCTGGTGCTGGACCAGAGCAACCGGATCGTGCAGCAGAATTACGAGCTGAAGGAACAAGTCGAGTTGATCCGGCAGGAGCTGGAGCGGCCGCAGAAGCAGCAGGAGGCCGTCTTCAACAGCCTCGTCCTCTATCTCGTCGACGCGGTCGACAAGACCAAGGACGAGCCGCCGCTCGATACCGTGACGGAGAAAGAGCTGAAGAAGCGTCTGCGGACAGACTTGCAAATCTTCCTCGGCCGCAAGATCTACGACATCGGCTCGGACGCGCAGCTTGCGCGCAGCCTGCTCGAAGGCCGGGTCTATACGGATATCGAGAAAAAGGACTACGTCGTGAGCATCCGGACGGTGCTGGCCGTGGACCGGCGCATGACCATCTGGGTCGAAGTCCGTCCGCTGGTGAGGAAATGAGACGGGGAGTATGGTACAATGAGGGGCAATTCGACCTAGCGAAGCGCTACCAAAGGAGATGCCCGTCTTGTCTACGCTTGAAGCCACTGCGCAGTGGGTGCTGTTCCTCGCGATCCTCGCGAGCTTGATTCTGTCCGTCGTGTTCAGCTATCGTTCGCGCCGCAACGCCGATCAGACGCTGCGCGGCCTGTACGGGGCGCGGATGAACATCTGCATGGGGCTGATGCTGATCTTCCTCGCCATTCTCCAGATGTTCATCTACAGCGGCTCGACCCTGCGCGTCATCGTGGGCGCGCTGTTCCTCGTCCTCGGCATCTTCAACCTGTTCGCCGGCCTCCGCAACCATTCGCACTTCAAGAGGCGTCGATCGTCTGCGCCGTGAGCATGGCCTTGGCCATGACATCCCCATCCTGCATGACCTGAACCTCCACCTTCACGTGCCTCCGGCTCGCCTCGATCATGAGGGGCTGGATCGTCAGCGTCGCGTCGATCGCGATCGCCCGGAGGAAGTACGTGGTCATGTTCTCCAGCATATGCTCCCGCCGGCCGAGCTCGTCTGCCGCCCTGGCGGCGGCTTGCTGCATCAGCATGGTGAGCACGCCCTCGGAGAGCGTGCCGAGCGGTCCCGACATCTGCGGCGTCGCCAGCCCCGTGAAGACGAGGCGGCCCGCTTCGTCGCGCCGTTCGGTGAAGCCCGCCCACATCAAGGCGTCGAACGTCTCTCCGAGCTGCTGCGGACGGTTCGCGAACTGCATCGCCCGCAGCAGCTCGGCGCGGCTGACGACGCCCGTCAGCTTGCGCTGGCGATCCACGACCGGCAGCAGCTCGATCCCTTCGGACACCATCCGGTGCGCCGCGGACGCGATCGGCGTGTTCATCGCGACGGTCATCGGCCGGCGCGTCATCAGCTTGTCGACCGACTGGGTCGCGGCGGATCCGACGACGTCCTTCGACGTGATCATGCCGACGACGCGGTTCCACTCGTCGACGACGGGGAACCGGGAGAAGCCGGTCTCCGCGCTCGTCTTCAGGAAGTCGGCGACGGTGGCCGACTGCTTCAGCGATCCCGTGCGCGCCGACGGCTCCACGAGATCCGCGATCATCATGATCTTGCGCTTGATGAGGCGATCGTACATCGCCCGGTTGATCATCGAAGCGACCGTGAACGTGTCGTGCCGGCACGTCAGAATCGGCAGCTGCCGCTCGTCGGCGAGCTGCTTCACGTCCGCGCCCGTGCCGAAGCCGCCCGTCACGAGCACGCCCGCGCCGTGCGCGAGCGCGATGCGGTGCGCGTTCTCCCGGTTCCCGACGATGAGCAGGCTCCCCGCGTCGATGTAGCCCGCCATCTCGTCCAACTCCATCGCGCCGATGACGAACTTGTGCAGCGTCTTCGACAGCCCTTCCTCCCCGCCCAGCAAGCTCCCCTGTACGATCTCCAGCACCTCCGCGAACGTCAATTGCTCCGGATGGCTGCGCCGCCGCTTGTCCACCCGAACCGTTCCGATCCGCTCTTTCGTGCTGACGTAGCCGATCTGTTCCGCTTCCTTCAGCGCGCGGTAAGCCGTGCCTTCGGACACCTCCCGCTCCTTCGCCATTTGACGCACCGAGATTCTCGTGCCGACGGGCAAGTCCCGGATATATTGCATAAGCTGTTCGTGCTTCGTCAATTCGCCGCCAGTCGTTTCGCTTCCCGCCATGTTCCGCTGCCTCCGTTTGCGTTCAAGCTGGTTTTCTTCCGTTCCGCGTCGCAGTCCTGCCCTTCGGCCGCGCCAGGAAAACTTTTCCTTCCTGATTTCGTCAAAAAACGATACATTTAGACTGTACGTTCTGCGCTCGGCCCGTTCCTTCTATTCTAACGTTTCCGGCGAGGATTCTCCCATGGATTTCTGGTACTTTCATTTTCGCTCGATGATTTTCCTGTCGATTCCGCAGACGATGATTATGATTACTTTAGCACTCGCCTTCTTCGGCGTCGAGTTGCGCCCGGTTTGGAAGCGGAGCGCCGCGTTCGCCTGTCTCGGTTCGCTGCTGACCGAATTCCACGTCCTGTCGGTTCCGGTCGTAGCGGGCCTGCTGATCGGGATCTCCGTCAGCTTCGCATGCATCGTCCTGTTCTATCTCCGGATTCTAGGCTGGGGACGGACGGTCCTGCTCTTCCTCCTCTTCACGTTGATCGGCATCACCTCGGACGCTTCGGTCGTCGCCTTGACCTCAACGCTGTATCCCGTGCATTCCCAGGTCGACCTGATCGTGACCAACTTCTGGGACACGATGTCGGTTTATCTTCCCGTGCTGGCGCTCTACCTGTTGATCGCGCTTCGGCTGAACCGCAGGCCGAGGACGCTGATCGCCCAATTGAAGCGAATTCTCCCGGAATGGAGACGGGACAAGACGCTGCGCGTGCTCGGCCTCTCCGCGTTCCAGGTCATCCTGCTCTGCGCGCTGTTCTTCCTGAAGTTCGACGCCGGACCGACCTCGAAGGAGAGCGCGCAGTGGCTCATCTACGCGCTGCTCGCCGCGACGATCGCCGCTCTGTTCTACACGCTGAAACTCCTGGTCGCCACGAGGGAGCAGGCTGTGCGGTCGACGCAGGCGCTGTACCTGGAGGATATCGACCGGATGTTCACGGCGATCCGCGGTCAGCGTCACGACTTCCTCAACCATGTCCAGATCATCCATTCGATGCTCCAGATGAACAACCAGGCCGAGCTCAAGGCCTATGTCCGGGAGCTCGTCAAGGAGACGCGGGAAATGAGCGATATCGTGAACCATTCGGCGCCCGCGCTGGCCGCGCTCATCCAGGCCAAAGCGACGGCGGCGGTCAACCGGAGCATCGACTTCACCTATGAGCTCCCCGTGGCTTGGGATCAGCTGTCCTCCGTCAAGACGATCGACATCGTCAAGATTATCGGCAACCTGGTGAACAACGCCTTCGACGAGGTGGCCGCGGCCCGGCCGCCGGGCGAGCGCCAGGTGCATGCCGCGATCCGGACGACGCCGGGCGCGATCGAGCTGTCGGTCGTCAACTGCGGGCAGCCGCTCAGCGACGACGTCCGCGCGCAGCTGTTCACGGCCGGGTATACGACCAAGCGGGACGGCCACTCGGGGCTGGGCCTGGCGATCGTTCAAGAGCGCGTGAAGCACTACAACGGCACCATCGACATCCGTTCCACCGCGGAATCGGGCACCGAGTTCCTCATCCGTCTCCCGAACCGCGCATCCTAGCGTCGGCGCTGTACGCGGGCAAGCAACGGCAAAGGCACAAGAGACTGCAGGGTCCGTGACCCCGCAGCCTCTTGCACGTGCTGAAATATTTTGACCGAATGGGCGTTTGACTAGTCCCCCGAAGGATGTTTCGCGTTCTCGCGCGATCTTGGTCCGAATGCAAAAATACGCCCAAGAATAACATCGGATTTCCTAGGGATCCGGCGTCATATTTGGAGGCGCATCTACAAGCTTCTTCAGATTCAGAACAAGATGACCCACACGACGGAGAACAGCACGACGTAGAGGACGATCGCCGAAGTCACGGTGGGGAACGTTAGCTTGCGATCGACTTCGTGAAGCTCCAGGGCTTGAATGACGAGCATCAGCAAGCTTAGCAGCAGCAGGCCGCCCGTCAGCGCGAAAGACAGCTTCAGGGAGATGAAAGCGACAAGCGCCGAGACGAGGTAGCCGAGGCCGAACATGAGCTGCGAAGCGCCTTGGTGGGTGACGACTTCGATCCAGGCCCGCTTGCGCTGTCCGAACCGGTTGCCGACCAGCGTCAGGGCTGCCGCCAGCGCCGCGAGCGACAGCAGGGCGAGCAGCAGGAATTTGAAAGCTGTCCCGAAGCCGTACAGGCTTCCGAGCATGATGCCGGAGAAGAAGGACATGGCGCGATCGATTTGATGCTGGACGGACAGCACCCACAGGAAAAATCCGATAATCGAGAGCCCCGCGCCGGCCACGCCGTACGGGAAGTCTTCCGCGCCCCTGAGCGCCAGTCCCGCCGATGGATTCTTGATCAGCGCGAGCAAGCGCTGGACGTCCAAAGAGAAGTTCTTTGTACCCATGTTCCATCCTCCAAATCATTTGATTTTCTACTGGAATTCGACAAATTCCTGGATTTTCCTGCCGAATGCCGACTTTTGCTCGTATTTAAGGACTGTCGTCACGCGGGAAACCGTTTTAGGGACTATATTACTGATTGCGAGGGGCGACTTTGGCCGGCCATTCGTCTGGTACACGACGCACCTGTGCGCCGCTCTGCCGAATCAGAACCATTTTGCTGGTGATTTTACGAGCGCCGTCTCTATAAGGAAGGTTAGGTTGTCTAAGAAAGTATACTCGAGGAGCGTCGAGGCAGAACTCGCATGCTTAAAAGTGAGGACACGATGTAACCCGATTTTTTCGGGTTGCGCTTCGCGGCGAAGCTTGTTCGCCGGTTGTAACCCGATTTTTTCGGGCTGCGCGTCGCGGCGAGGCCCGTTCGCCGACCGTAACCCGATTTTTTCGGGTTGCGCGTCGCGGCGAGGCCCGTTCGCCTGTTGTAACCCGATATTTTCGGGTTACGCGTCGCGGCGAGGCCGTTCGGCGACTGTCCGCCGCCCTCCCCTCCCTTCCCCAAACGCGAACAGAGGCCGGACGGGATTCTCCCCGTCCGGCCTCTGTCTTGCGCTTACGCTTGCAACTGCTTCAACTGATAGAACTCGCCCTGCTTCGCCATGAGCTCGTCGTACGTGCCGACTTCGACGCAGCGGCCTTGCTTCATGACGACGATCCGGTCGGCGTCGCGGATCGTGGACAGGCGGTGTGCCACGATGAAGGTGGTGCGCCCCTTGATCAGCTCCTGCATCGCCTGCTGCACGAAGTATTCGGACTCGTTGTCGAGCGCCGACGTCGCTTCGTCGAGCAGGATGATCTTCGGATCGCGGATCAGCGCCCGCGCGATGGCGATCCGCTGGCGCTGGCCGCCGGAGAGGCGGCCGCCGTGCTCGCCGATCGCCGTGTCGAGCCCTTGCGGCAACTGCGCGACGACGTCTTGCAGATGCGTCATCCGGACGACTTCGGCGAGCTTCTCGTCGCTGACCGAAGGCAATCCGTAGGTGATGTTCTCGCGGATCGTGCCCGAGAACAGCACCGTGCTCTGATGCACGACCGCCAGCTGCGACCGGTACGACGCCATGTCGAGCTCCTCCATCGGCACCCCGTCGACCGCGACTTGCCCTTCCGACGGCTTGCTGAAGCCGATGACCAGGTTCAGGACGGTCGACTTGCCCGCGCCGGAAGCGCCGACCAGCGCGACGCACTCCCCCGCCTTGACGTTCAGATGGAAGTCGCTCAGCACGTGGCGGTCGGAGTTGTTGTATCCGAAGTGCACGTTCCGGAACGAGAACTCGCCTCTGACGCGCTCCAGCTTCCGCTTGCCTTGATACTCCTCCGTATCCTTGGACAACAGAATCTCCGTGACCGAATAGATCGATTCGAACCCCTTCGCGATGTTCGGATACACGTTGATGAGCTGCGTGATCGAGCCCAGGATCATCGCGAAGTACGATTGGTACAGCACGACGTCCCCGACCGGGATCTCGCCGCGGAAGGCGAGCAGGATCGTGAAGGCGAGGCACAGCACCTGGAACGATTGGAACGTCACCCACGCGGACGATCCGAAGTACGCTTCGACGATATCCAGCTTATAGCCTTTGTTCCGCAGCTT
The DNA here is from genome assembly GCF_014212125.1 of Cohnella nanjingensis. Lineage (GTDB taxonomy): Bacteria > Bacillota > Bacilli > Paenibacillales > Paenibacillaceae > Cohnella > Cohnella nanjingensis. The sequence continues at coordinate 10,492 of NZ_JACJVP010000086.1, read as the reverse complement.
GCTGAGCGTATTGTCGATCTTGGTGATCTCCGTCTGCTCGAGGCCGTGCGCCCGCGTGACCGGCATCATCCCGACCATCTCCGACACTTGCCCGGACATCGATTCGATCTGACGGCGGAAGTCGCTGTTCGACCGGCGGATCTTTTTGCGGAAGAACGTGACCATCGCCACGCCGGCCGGGATCGTGAGCACGAAGAAGGCCGTGACCGACAGGTTCTTGCCGGCCGTGATGACGATCGCCACGATCACGCTGATGACGGCGGGCAAGATCGACAGCATCATCTGCCGAGACAGGAACTCAATGGCCTCTACGTCGCGGAGCACCTTCGACTGCAGCTTGCCCGCGGCAAGCTCCCCGTGCGCCGACATGGACAGCCGCTGAAGCTTTCGTACGAGGGTGCTTCGCAGGCCTGCTTCCACATAGCGGATCGCTTTGCTCATGTAACTGATATGCAGCACCTGCGTCGGGATGTTCTGCACGATCACGGCGAACAGGATCGCGATGTTCCACCACAAGGCGGAGGTGCTGTATTTCTCCGGCTTCGTCGCCATGTTGATCAGGTTGGCCGTGATGATCGGCAGGACGTAGACCGGCGAATGTTTGATCAGGAAATAGAACGTCGACCAGAGAAGCTTCGCCCAATGGTTCCTGTACAGCAAATACAGGATGCGCGCGGGCTTGCGGTCGGTTAGCGACTCGTCCTCGAATAGATGCTCCATGCCGTACGAAACGGCTTCCGCCTTCGGGACGGTTGCGGTACTCATGATGATCTCTCCTCTTAAACGCGCGTTCACAAAACGATAACTTCCTCATTTTCAGGGATAAAGAGGTTTATGTAAACCGTAAATTTGCAGAAAATAAGCCACTCAGCGCCGCGTGGAGCGAATAGGAACGGAAGAGAGAAGGCCGATCTTAGGTTTCCTGCGCGTAATGGCTGAATGAAGCGTTTTCCCGTCATTCCTCCTCCAGACGACTACTGCGTCGTACTGTCCGGCATGCAGAAGCTGCTGGATCGCCGCGTCTACGCTGCGCGGCTATCGCGATATGGACATTCTAAGGAGGACATTCGCTTGAACACCAAGGAATGGCTGTCGCAATACGGGACAAAAACCAAAAAACCTTCTCTCCCGCCCCCTGAACGGAGGCGACAAAGAAGGTCGGTCCCAGTCTTGCCATGCAAGCAGACGACCGGATCAGATCTTTAATTCCCCGAGCTTGATCAGCTCGACAACCGCTTGCGAACGACCTTTGACGTTTAACTTCTGCATCACATTTGATATGTGATTTCTGACAGTTTTTTCGCTAATAAACAATTGCTGGGCAATATCTCGGGTCGTCTTGTCCTGCACCAGCAGTTCAAAGACTTCGCGCTCCCGATTGGTGAGAAGGAATTTGTTCTTGTGGTCGCTGCTCTTCAACGTGTGTCACCCCTCCTTGCCCGGGATTATAATGATTACAAGGTAAAGGGTACAGTCGACTTTATCATATGAAAGACAGCTTATGCTGGTGCGGTTACCCGGTAATTTTGGGCTCGTCGGAAAACCGCTCCGGTTACTCTGCCAAGGATTGTCCAGCGTCTTGAGGATCGCGTCCAGTTTCCTTGCCGTTTCCTCCGGCTCGCTCTTCCTTAAATGTCCCGGAGTGCCCTTCCCCGCTCTCGCATAGCGGTAAGCGCGAATCCGGCCGTCTTCCGTCTCTCGCTCGATCTCGAACAACACGTCGTCCCACGCCGGCGGATGGTTCAGCAATGTAGTGGTCAGCACAATATATGCATCTGGGTATGCCTCTCGCAACCGCTTCAGCACGTCTAGGTACGCGGCTTTCCAACGAATTTTGGCCGGCTCGTCCCGTTCGATGTCCGGATATGCGTGACGAGACCGATCGTATCCGGATTGCAGGTGTAACCGTAGCCGTCTAGAAGGGACAACCCGCCCATGCCGTTGTTGTGCGCCTCTGCGCCTACCATGCGGGCGAGAATATGGCCGTAGGTCTGGCCAGCCGCTGCAATACTCTCCGTTGTGCGAAGCCGGATCCTTCTTCCCTTCGTAGCCGTACGCCTCGGACAGTTCGCCCGCATCGCCCGTTCCGGATCTCCGTCGATCAAGCAGCCGATGTACATCGCTCTTCCTTCCCCGTCAAGAAGTTCCGCTCCTTTTGGTCACAAAAATGCAACCCAAAAAACCCTCAAGCGATCCTGAAATCGCTCAAGGGTTTGATCTTGCGAAGAATTCGGCAAGGGTCCACGATGGTCAGCCCTAGCGCATGCTTCTCTTCACGTCGTTGGTCGTGCCGATCCCCGTGCCAGCGATTCCGTTCGTCCGGTGATGCGTGCCGGCCGATTCCGGGAAAATGCGGTTCACCAGCGCGTTGAATTCGGTGACGAAGCCTTGGATCGGGTGGCCTTCGCTCACCGACGTCGCGTAGTTCTGCATCCGGCCGTAGAGGTCCGGGTTAGCCGATACGTAGACGTTGTTGACGGACGGCGACATCGCCTTGACGGCGTCTGCCACTTCGTTCTTCACCTTGTCCGAGAGCGCGCTGGGCTCCTGGGTCGCCGTCATATGGCCATATTGACCGGTCGTACCCGTGCTCATCCGCTTGTGCAACGAAGGCGCCCCGTGCGTGGTCGTGCTCTTGGCCGACAGACCTCCGTCTCCGGCGGCATGGCCTTCCGTAACGATGGAGACATAGGCATTGTTGTTGGTCAACATCACATAGGCGGACTTAATGTCCGGTCTGGCAGCCAGCTTGTCGGCAATCTTCTGGCTCAGCTCGAGATGGGTATTGTCGTGGTACCCGACGACGTTGTTGTTCGTCTGCTGGTTGCCATGGATCCGGTTCATCTCGTTCATGCCGTCGTTCGCGAACCGGTTGTTATGCAAGCTCTGGGACCGGATATTCTTGTTGCCCATATCGCCTTGATTGCTCGCGCAGCCCGACAGGGCCAGAGCGGCTGTCAGGAGTACGCTGGATACGACAGCAGTTTTGCGCATGTAGCGAAATTCCCCCTTGGATAGATGAATTCGGCGGTCTTGCGCCAACCATTAGGGTGGCCGAAGGCGTCGCTTTCTATGTGAATAAAGAGGGGGGTTGACACTAACACTTTTTAGGACTACGATGATTTTAGAATCTGGTACTAATACCTGATATTAAGTTTTTTACTTGCCCAAACTTTTGAAAATAAAGGAGACGTTCCGATGACATCCAACTTGCAGCCTGCTGCCCGATTTGTCTCTGCGGCAGCCATTACCGCGATCGGCAGCTATGTCCCCGAAGCCCGATTGACGAACGACGACCTGTCCCGGATGGTCGATACGAACGATGAGTGGATCGTTCGCCGGACGGGCATCTATGAGCGCCGGATCGCGGCTTCGGATGAATTCTCCAGCGATCTGGCCATCCGTGCCGTTCGCGACCTGCTGGACCGGTATCCGACCGATGCGGGAGATATCGACGGCATTATCGTCGCGACGACGACGCCCGACACCCCCTTCCCTTCGGTCGCTTCCTACGTGCAACGGGCTTTTGGCATCCGGGCGAGCCTTGCCTTCGATTTGAACGCGGCGTGCGCGGGATTCGTATCGGCGCTGCAGACGGCCGGCGGTCTGCTGCTCACCGGCGCCTATCGCAAGATTCTCGTGATCGGCGTCGAGACGCTCTCAAAGATCACGAACTATGAAGATCGTTCCACGTGCATTCTGTTCGGGGACGGCGCCGGTGCGGTGCTCGTTGAGCGGGCGGAGGAGGGCCATTTCTTGGCTTCCCACGCAGCTACCGACGGTGAAGGCGGCATCCATGTCTATGCCAGCGGACTATCGCGGCAATGGAACGGCAAGCCGCTCGAAGGCGAAGGTCGGATCGTGCAGAATGGGCGCGAAGTGTACAAATGGGCGGTATCCACGGTCCCCGTCGGCGTACGACGTCTGTTGGAAAATGCCGGTCTGGCGATCGATCAGCTCGACTGGTTCGTCCCCCATAGCGCGAATCTGAGAATGATCGAAGCCATGTGCGAGCGGCTTGACTTTCCTTATGAGCAGGCGCTACACAGCGCGACGTATTATGGCAATACGTCTTCCGCTTCGATCCCGCTCGCACTCGATCTGGCCGTACGGGACGGCCGCCTCGTCGCCGGCCAGCGCGTCGCGCTATACGGATTCGGCAGCGGACTGACCCAGGCCGGACTGCTGCTTCGCTGGACGATCTAATTCCGTCGCGCCTTTGGTTAGCATCAACATTCCTTTTTACGACTGCCGGTTTGTCGATCAGGCGATCAACTGGCGAATCTCGAATCGTCTCCTGGAGAAGGGGTTGGGACGCGGGGGGAACCCATCAAAAAAAGGATGGAGACCGTCTCCACCCTCGCTGTCGAACGCCGATATTCGCCAGACTTCGGTCGTGCTCGCGATCGTTAGACCTGCTGCTCGTACGCCAGTTGGTGTCCGTCCTCGAACCCCTTCGCGAAGCCGGCGTTATACCCCTTGTTGTAGGCAGCATTGAACCCCTTGGCATAATTGCCGGACGATCTTCTCGCCGGACGCCGCCGCGCCGCGCGTCTACTTCTGCTTGACGGAGACTTCTTGGCGCCGGCCGCGCTCCGCCGCTCCGCCGGCCCGGCGGAGCGGCGCTTGCGGAAGGCCCGGCGCTTCTTCTCCTTGCGCAGCGCAGACAGACTAATCTCGCTCATCGGAATCCTCCTACGCTCGTCGTTTGTGCTCGCTCCTGCAAGCAGCCTGACTCGCCACCCATGGAGGAGCGGGTCTCCCTCGCTTGGGACCTCCGCCTAGGCCACTTTATGAACCCCTATGAGCAAACAGTGCCGCAAGGCAGCCGTTATTCATCGTCCGGGATATCCGCCGCTTTCACCTCGGACTTGAATCGTCTCTTGTCTTTTGGCGTCCAAGATCCGCGCAGATATTGACGTGAATGAGAAGAATGGACAACGATCTGCGTTAACAAATCCTGCATGCCGACTGCCTCCATCCCTTGTCTACAGCGCGCTGTCGAAGCTCCTACAGCATATGCCGTCTCTGCCCGCTTGCCACCGATCAGCAAGCGGGATCGCCCTTCGTTTTTGTTTCCTGCTCGCCCGATTCCGCTGCCGCCTCGATGCGCTCCCTGCCTCACGAAGAAGCAGTCCGAGCACAAGCGCCCGGACTGCTTCTTCCTTGCGGCTACAACACTTGGCGCAAGAGCGGCGGCGCGACGATCGGCAGGCCCGGTTCCCACTCCGCGAGCTTCTCCGCCTGGAGGACCGTCCGCTTCTTCTGATGCAGGTTCCAGCCTTCCATCGCGGCCGGTCCGACAATGCGTCTTGCGCGTCCGTCTTCGAGATGATACAGCGTACCGTCGGGCAGCGCGACGACATCCGCCGAATCGCGTTCCCCTCCGAGCCAGAGCCGCTCGGCTTCCGCGGCCGTGATCGGCTCCCCGAGCGGCCACTGCTTCAGATCGGTCTGCGATACCCGGACGGCTTGGAACGATAACACGCCCTCCACCGGCCTTCGCTCGCCACGATCGATCCAGTAGACGCCGGCGCCGATGCCCTGCACGGCGATCCGGCTCGGGAACAGCGAGACCATGCCCTTCAGCCCTTCGGGGGAGCGGGAGAGATAGAGATGCGTCTGATGGATCCACTCGTTCCACAGATGCCATTTATCCAGGAAGTATCGCTCGTTCTGCTCGTTGATCGAAATGAACCGGTCTCCGAGCGCTTTGATGCTCGGGCTGCCGAAGTGATGGATGAACGTATCGGCGGCGACCACCAGGCTCTTGCCCAGCAAGCGCACCCGGATGTTGTAGTCGTCGTCCTCGAAGCTGCCGAACACGAATCTCTCGTCGAAGTAGCCGACCTGCTGAAACAGCTCCCTGCGAAACAGCAGGCAGAATCCGACCAGCCGGTCCGTGCGGTGCCATAGCGCCGCGTTCGACACGTTGAACGACTTCGCGAAAGCGGGCATCTCCCCGATATCGCTGTATGGAACCTTGATCTGCTGATCGCCGCTGCTGTAGTTGGTTACCGGACCGACCATGCCGATGCGTTCGTCGCTATGCAGACAGACGAGCAAGTTGTCGAGCCAATTCTCGGTGACGAGCGTATCGGTGTTGAGGAGCAGCAGCGTCTGGCCCTTGGCCATCATGAGACCCGCGTTAATCGCGCCGGCGAAGCCCCGATTCTGATCCAGCACGCGATACCTCACCGTACCGCCCAGCTTCCGCAGGTAGTCGGCCGTTCCGTCCGTCGACGCGTTGTCGACGACGATCATCTCGTAGGGCCGATCCGTATTGTCCATGATGCTTCCCAAGCATTGCTTAAGCAGCTCCAGTTGATTGTACGTCGGGATGATAATGCTCGTGCCTTCGAATAACGTATCGTAGCCCTGAAGGCCGAACTGCACTCCTTCGCGGTATCCGTTGGCGTAGCCGTTTTGGAATTGCGCATGAGCAGGCGCATGCCGGCGGGCACGCTTTACCGGCCGGCGCGAGAAGCCCAGGGTACGCGAAGGGCGCCCCCTTCTTCCGCGCCGGGCCGACGAACGCCCAATCCCCATGACGATCACCTCCCCTTCAGCGGCTTCAGTCTCGTTCCGGTGCCGCCAGCCAGTATGACTGCCTTCAAAACAAAACCTTCCTTAAATAAAGACATGCGGATCAAGGTGCCATTTGTCCAAAAACAACTGATAATTCCGTTCGACGAGCTGCCGTTGCGCAATCGGATCCTTGCGGAAGGTCGCGCTGCCCTCGTGATGGATCAAGGCGTCGGGGCAGATGAGCAGACCGAATCCGTGCAGCCTTGCCCGCAGACAATAATCGTCGTCCTCGTAATGTCCCGGCGAGAACCGCTCGTCGAGCAGTCCGATCGCCTCCATCAGTTCGCGGCGGAACACGAGGCATAACCCGACGACACGCTCCACCCGTCGCCATTTCTTCGGAGTCGAGACGTTGACGCGAGCGGCGATCCGCTGGAATTCGTCCAGATCGACGTAGGGATAGTGCACCTGCTGCTTGCCGCTGACATAGTTGCACACGGGACCGACAATTCCGATGGATGGCTCGCTATACAAGGCGGTCATGAGATTGGACAACCATCGCGAGGAGACGATCGTATCGTTGTTGAGCAGCACGATCGTATCTCCCGAAGCGAGCCGCATGCCTTTGTTGCAGGCTATGGGGAACCCCTCGTTGCGCGGAAGGGAGACCAAAGCCAGCTTCTCCCGCCTGCACCAATCCGCCGTCCCGTCGGTCGACCCGTCGTCGACGACGATCACTTCGTAATCTACGTCCGTCGTATGCTTACGGATCGAGGCCACGCATGCTTGCAGCAGATCGAGTCGGTTATAGGACGGGATAAGGATGGATGCCCGTGTCATGAACCACTCCCCCTACGACGCTTCGATTGCGCACTTTATCTTGATAATGCAGGCGCGGCCCCTTCGCGGTTATCGCTTCCCGCCACGCCTCCGCATGATCGCCGGCCGCCAGCTCTTCGGCCGTCGCCGTCCGGGGGGTCCTTCCCCCTATGCCGACCTTCAACCCTTTGACCAAGAGCGCCGCATGCGCTCTAGGCGGCACAGCCAAAACCGACGCGCCGACCGCATCCAGCGCGGTCCGCGATAGGGCGAACGGCAAGGCGTCGAGCGAATTCGTCTTTAGATCCGGCCGCCCGAGCGACATATTCAGGAACTCCTTCATCCAAGGCACTTCGCCCCGTTGATGGAACAATCTATCCCGCGACGCGCAATCGTTCAGTGCGGCGTCCATGCCGCCGTCACAGCGCCAGAGGAACGAAGCCAACGCTACCGCCGGTACCGGCATGCTGCCGTCCGCGAACAGTACGATGTCCTCCCCTGTCAGCTTAGCGCCCAGCGCCCGTCCGATGCCGGGATCAAGCGTCTGCGGCACATGCGTCACCACGGCGTTCGGATGCTGCCTAGCCGCAAACCATAGCGCCTCCGGCGCTTCGCCGAGCACGACGACGATCTCTTCCAAGGGCAAAGCGGACAATTGCTCCAGCGTCGACCGCAGCGCGTCGGGATCCGATCCCGCGCTGACGACCGCAGCGGCTCGGCCGCGCAAGGCGAGCGGCATGAGCGCGACCGCTAGCCCCGATCCATCCCGGATCCCTCGCGCGAAGGCCAAGCCGGCAGACCGCCAAGCGGGCCAATCCAGCGCGCGGATGCCGGCCGCGCCTGCTTGCGCCTTCACCGACCACTGCCGCTGGGCATAGTCGCGAAGCGCCTCCTTCGTGCCATGCGGATGCTCGCTGCGCCAGGCCGCGCCGATCCTAGCCCCCTCCTGGCGCCACCGAAGGACGCTGAGGGAGGATGTCTTGGTCCGGCGACCGCGGGGCGCGGACCGGGTCCCTCTACTTCCGCCCCACCGGGCACGACGTCTCTGGAGCGGACTTCCCCGGGAGGCTGAGTCATGAGCGGATCGGTGTCGCTTCGTCCGCTTCGCTCTGCCGGTCATCTTCAATCGGATGGCCATCTCCTTACCTCACCCTCCATCGATGCCGGTTGCCGTCTTCATACCCGCCGCGATCATTCGTGTTGCGCAGCCACCAATGGATAGCTTCCACATGGTCGCCGACGATCAGCGGCTTCAGGGAGCTCGTGCGTTCGCGACTTGTGCGCAGCGGATTCAGTTGTCCGACGTTCACTCGCTTCACTCGCTTCACCGTCAAGCCGGCATGAACGGCCATCGTATGCGCCATAGGGGGCACCGACAGCGATGCCGCCCCGATCGTTTCGAGCGCGCGGCGGCTTATCGCATGCGGAACGGCGGTCATCGACGCGCCCGCCAGATCGGGACGTCCGAGCAGCGCGTTCAGCGCATGCTTCGCCAGGACAACACCATGGACGGACGCACGGCGCGTCGGCCCGGAATAGTCGTTCAGCGCGACGTCGACGCCCTGCCCTATCGCATCGGTGAAGCTGCGCAGCTTCTCGGCCGGAATCACCATATCCGCGTCGATGAACAGCAGGATGTTGCCGGAAGCCTCCTGGGCGCCGATCGAACGGCCCACGTCATGGCCGAGCGGACGATCGAATACCAGCACGCGCGCGCCGCTCCGCCTTGCGATCTCCAGGGAGCCGTCCGTCGAGCCGTTGACGACCGCAATCACCTCCGTTCGGGTATGAATGCGAGCGGCCTCCCGCAGGACGCGGGCCAGCGTGCGCTTTTCATTCATGACAGGTACTATGACCGATACGCGGGGCGCGAACCGCGGCGACGCATCCTGTTCCGGGTGCATCGTCGGCTCGGACAGACGCGGCGGTATTAGCGCTTCGCCAGTCCGCCGATGCGCCCGATAGGCAGACGTCCGCTTGCGCCTGTTCCCGGCTCTTTTCGTCATGCGTTCTACCCCTCCAAATCGGGCAACGGTTTATATGACATTGTATGTGTAACGTGTCCATGCGCAACGGCATCTGTACGCTAGTGCCGGTGCGGGGAAGGCACGCCAAACAGCCGAAAGCGAACTTTCGGCTGCGCGCAAGTCTATTCCCTTTTCATCTTCATCCGGCAGAAAGGACGCGGCCTCTGCCGGCCGAGACGATCCATCTGATCGATCGTCGCTTAGCGGATCCGTTAACGTACGCCTACCGCAATCCATTGGATAGCGCCTTGGGGAGCGGGAGCGAATCGGATCCGGATGACTTCGAGCACCGCCGTCGTAGCCGTCTTCCCCTTAAGCGCGCAAACACAGGACGGATGATCGGACATAGCGACGATCACATAACCGGCATCTGCGAAAGGCTCGGTGAACTCGACCGTAAGCTCCAGTTGCTCCGCATTGCCGTCGAATTGATACGCCGCATTGCCGAACGCCATCGCCACGCCCGGCATTGAAGCAGCTACCGGCAGCAGCGAGAGGGCCTGCATCTGTTCCGGAACCGCTTCGGCCGAGGATTCCGCCGCCGGTTCGTCGCGTTCGGGGGAGCTGCCGATCCCGGCGATCAGCGCGGCCAGGTCAGGCGACAATTTTTCCGCCGTCACGCTTCCGTCCGCCAGCTTCGACTCGTTCACGCTGCCGTCCGCCAGCTTCGATTCGTTCACGCTGCCATCCGCCAGTTTGGCCGACCCTACGCTCCCGTCCGCTAGTTTGGCGTCCGACACGCTGCCGTCGGCCAGCTTCGATTCGTTCACGCTGCCATCCGCCAGTTTGGCCGACCCTACGCTCCCGTCCGCCAGTTTGGCATCCGACACGCTGCCGTCCGCCAGCTTCGACTCGGTCACGCTGCCATCCGCCAGTTTGGCCGAACCTACGCTCCCGTCCGACAGTTTGGCGTCCGACACGCTGCCGTCCGCCAGCTTCGACTCGTTCACGCTGCCGTCGGCCAAGTGATTCCGCAGGATGGAGCCTTGCAGAATATGCGAGCTGCTCACGCTGCCGAGCGCGAGCTTCTCCAGCGTGACGCTGCCTACCGCCAGTTTCTCCTCGGTTACGCTGCCTCCAGCGAGCCTCGACTCCGTCACGCTGCCGTCGGCCAGCTT
>NZ_JACJVP010000085.1 GCF_014212125.1 Cohnella nanjingensis | reverse complement strand
CAGTTTTCAAGGAGCAATCGCTTGGCTCGAAAGCCTTCGCTTCTGCGTCGCTTTCGGAGCCGACAGCAGTTAATATTATCAGCTTCACCGGAGCTTGTCAACCATCTTTTTTAACATCCAGATCGTCTTCTTCACCGGCGCCCTTTCCTCTCGGAGGGGCGAGATCTAATATACCAATTCGACAAGAGGATTGCAACAGGTAATAAATGACATCCTCGTCCCCCTCTTGTTCATATTATAGAAGAAAGGAACTCCCGCATCTACCCGTTGACTTCATAAAGCCGATCAGTTAAGTTGGTTTTGAAACGTATTTATCCTTTGGAGGCGTTGCGCATGCGCGAGATTCCGATGTCTTATATTAAGTCCAATCAGGCCGGCATCGTCCTGTTCGTCGTTCTCTCTATCCTCTTGTCCCAACCCTGGTTACTGGCTGCGCTCTGGGCGATCCAGGTCGCCGGGGTGCTGACCCAAGGGCGCGGGAACTTATTCGTCCTGATCGCCAAGCCGTTCCTGAAGCCGCAAGGCAAAGAGACGCAGGCCGCCGAGCTTACTCGCTTCAACAATACGCTGGCCGTGCTGTTCCTGACGTTGTCGCTGCTCGGATTCGCGATCGGTTGGAGCGTCGCGGGCTACGTATTCTCGGCGATGCTGATAGCCGCCGCCGGCGCTGCGCTGCTCGGCTACTGCATCGGCTGCACGATTTACTATCAATACAAGCAGTTCAAAGCCCGCCGCAAAATCAAAATGTCCCGATAGACGCCGACCAGTTCCCGTTAGACGCGACAACCCCCGATCCTCACCGGTCGGGGGTTGTCTTCGTTTCGTCTTCCGCCATCGCCTTCGTTACGGCTCCCAGCAGCCCCGGGAACCTGCCTTCCAAATCTCCCTTCCTCAGCGTGACGAAACGCTGCGTCCCCGCCAACCGCGTGCGCGTAATGCCGGATTCCCGCAGCACCTTCAGATGGTGGGACAGCGTAGACTTAGGCACGCCCATATCCAACTCTCCGCAAGAAAGCTCAAGATCCGTCTCGGCGTCTTCGGACAGCTGACTCACCAGTTTCAAGCGGATCGGGTCGCTCAGCGCATACAGCACCGCAGGCAGCTGGATGTCCTTCGTTTCGGGATGATATAGGGTTCTCATGTCCTTATTGTGAATCAAGAATTGACGAAGTTCAATTGTTCGAATATTATCGAACCCTCCCAAGCGCCGCCAAGTTCGATCGCGCCCCCCGTCGAACGACGGCCGTAATCCCTTATCGTATAGGTGTGCCCTCGCCAGTCTAACGGACTAATAACCGGATCATTTTAAACAACCCCGAACGCCGCCTACCCTGCGGATTCGGGGCCTTCCTTTTGACAGGAGCCGTTTTCGTCCAGCCAGCGATTGCGGCGGTCGGAGCACGCGCCATCATCTCGCACGGGTAAATGTACCGTTGGAAGACCCTATATAAAGATCCCCGTCCAGCACGGTCAGCAGCCCGTAAGCCTGCTG
>NZ_JACJVP010000084.1 GCF_014212125.1 Cohnella nanjingensis | reverse complement strand
TGTGCAATGCCATTGAGTTTAGTTACCTACATCGGCGCAGTTTCGTTGCTTTCATCGAATGTAGGTAGTTTAGTTACCCTACATCGGTGCGGTTTCGTTGCTTTCACCGAATGTAGGTAGTTCAATTAACCTACATCGACGCGGTATCGGCGTTTTCACCGAATGTAGGTAGTTTAGTTACCTACATCGGCGCAGTTTCGTTGCTTTCACCGAATGTAGGTAGTTTAGTTACCTACATCGGTGCGGTTTCGTTGCTTTCACAGAATGTAGGTAGTTTAATTACCTACATTTGGCGACTCCGGCATTGGAGCTATTAGAGGCAATAGGGTGCTTATTAGATGAAGCTATAACCAAAGGGCTAGGCGAATGATCGCCTAGCCCTTTGGTTTGGATTCTCGGTACGCCTTTGTACCTATATTATGGCGTCTCCGATGTCTTCAGATCGGCTCTGCGCTTCGCCTTGACGGCGTTGGTCCAGACGCCCGCGACGATGACGGCCGCGACCATGACCGCGACGAACGTCCAGCTGATTACCGGATTGTCGTGGAACAGGTCGGCGAATTTCTTCTCGTGCGTGACCATCTTGGCGGCGGTGTAAGCCAGCACGGCGGAGCCGATATAGATGATCCACGGGAAGCGCTGAATGAGGCCGACGAACAGCGTGCTGCCCCAGACGACGATCGGAATGCTGATCAGAAGACCCAGGATGACGAGCAGGGTGCTGTGGCCCTCCGATCCGTTCTGCGCCGCGCCCGCGACGGCAATGACGTTGTCGAGGCCCATCGCGGCATCCGCGACGACGATCGTGCGGATCGCGCTCCACAAGTTCGAGCCCGCCTGAATGTCGCCGTGGCTGTCTTCCTGCACGAGCAGCTTGAACGCGATCCAGAGAAGGACGACGCCGCCTACCGCGAGCAGGAACGGAATCTTAAGCAAGTATACGATCAGCAGCGTGGCGGCGACCCGGATCAGAACGGCGCCGGCGGTCCCCCAGAAGATCGCTTTGCGCTGGCTCTCCTTCGGCAAGTTGCGCGCCGCGAGGCCGATGACGATCGCATTGTCCCCCGCCAGCATCAGGTCGATGAAGACGATGGTGATCAGCGCGGTGAAAAATTCGGCGTTCATGAAGTCCATCAACAATTCCCCCTTCGTGCTATACAACCTCTATTACGGCGATTTCCCGATTAGGATTCACAAAGTTGCCGAACGCGACAATTCTCATATCCGATGAGGCATGTACATACACCTGATAGAAGGGGGTGCGTTATGGGATTCTGGGAAAATGCAGTCGTATTCGCGCAAATCGTCCTGATCAATCTGCTCCTGAGCGGCGACAACGCGATCGTCATCGCCATGGCCGGCCGCCGCCTGCCGCCGGGGCAGCGGCAAGCGGCCGTCTGGTGGGGCGCGGCCGCGGCCGTCCTCTTGCGCTGCGTCCTCACGGTCGGCGCGGTCGCGCTGCTGGACATCCCGTTCCTGCAGACCGTCGGCGCGATTCTGCTGCTCGGCATCGCCCTCAAGCTGCTGCTGGACCAGAAGGACCAGCACGGCGAGACGAGGGCGGCGTCCACCCTCGCCGGCGCGGTATGGACCATCGTCGTGGCCGACTTCGTCATGAGCCTGGACAACGTGCTCGCCGTCGCGGCCGTCGCGGACGGCGACATCGCGCTGCTCGTCATCGGCATCGCCATGAGCATTCCCATTATTATCTGGGGCAGCTCGTTCATTATGCGGCTGCTCGACCGTTTCCCGTTCCTCGCCTATGTCGGCGGCGCGCTGCTCGGCTATGCTTCCGGCGAGATGCTGCTGAAGGACCGCGGGCTCGCTCCGCTGCTGTCCCGCCTCGATGCCGACGCGCATCGGGCGCTGCCTTTCGCGTTGGTGGCGCTGCTGCTCGCGGCGGCCCTCTGGATGCGCCGGCGCGGGCGCTAAATGGCGAACGGACGGCTCCTTTGTGACTTTTTGATGGATTTTTAAAGGGGCGAACTGGTTTTTTACCCCAACTTCCTATACACTATAGGGCAAAAGGTGTCGCGGAACGGCATCGCAATCGTCCAGCCTATCCGAACGATCATCGCAGATTGGAAGAAGTGGGGGAGCCGTCGTGAACAAGCAATCCGCCGCAGTCGGCGTTTTGGTGTTGGCTGCGGGTTTGATTATTTTGCTCGGCAAGTTGGGCGTATTCACCGTCATCGGCGCGGTTTTTTGGCCGCTCGCGGTGCTGGTGCCCGGCATTTTGTTGCACGTGCTCTATTTCGGCCGGGTATTGCCCGCCATCACGCTGGTGCCGGCCGGCATACTGACCGTCGTGTCGGTCCTGCTGATGATCGGCAACTGGTTCGGCTGGGGAACGATGAAGTACATCTGGCCGCTGTTCCTGCTGGCCGCCGCCGTCGGATTGTACGAGTACTATGTCTTCGGCTTCGTCCGGTCGCGGGCGGTGTGGACGGCATCGATGCTGTTGGCCGCGGCGTCCGTGCTGCTGTTCTTCATGACGCTGCTCTGGACCTGGGGCATCTATCTGCTCGCCCTCATCCTTATCGGATTCGGCATCTGGCTCGTGATGCGGCGCCCGAGGCGCTCCCGCTGACGCGGGGCGTCTTGCGCGATCGCGCTTGGCTTTTGCTAGGAATTAGCGTATAATACAAGGGATGTAGAGAAACGTCGGCCTCGCGTCGGCGTTTTCTGTTGATGGACGAACGTAATGGCCGCATGAAGTCAGCCGGCACCGCTGCGGAAGGCTCCGCGGATAAGCATTATACAGAGAAGAACCAATAAGGAGTGGAATCATGCATCAAAGAGATCGCATTCGCAATATCGCCATCATCGCGCACGTAGACCACGGCAAGACGACCCTGGTAGACCAACTGCTGCGCCAGTCCGGCACGTTCCGGGACAACGAGCAGGTCCAAGAGCGGGCCATGGACTCCAACGATCTGGAGCGGGAACGCGGCATTACGATTCTGGCGAAGAACACGGCGGTGCATTACAAGGACTGCCTGATCAACATCGTCGACACCCCGGGACACGCCGACTTCGGCGGCGAAGTGGAACGGATCATGAAGATGGTCGACGGCGTCCTGCTCGTCGTAGACGCCTTCGAAGGCTGCATGCCGCAGACGAAGTTCGTGCTCCGCAAGGCGCTTGAAGCGGGTCTGACCCCGATCGTCGTCGTCAACAAGATCGACCGCCCGGCGGCGCGTCCGGCCGAAGTCATCGACGAAGTGCTCGAGCTGTTCATCGAGCTCGAGGCGAACGACGAGCAGCTGGAATTCCCGGTCGTCTACGCATCCGGCCTGAACGGCATCGCCAGCCTGGATGCCGGGGAGCTCGGCACGACGATGGAGCCGCTATACGAGACGATCATCGAGAAGATCCCCGCGCCGACCGAGGACACCGAGCAGCCGCTGCAGTTCCTCGTGACGCTGCTCGACTACAACGAATACCTCGGCCGCATTCCGATCGGCCGCGTGAACCGCGGCAAGATCCGCCAAGGCCAGCCGGTAGCCGTCCTCGACCGCGAAGGCAAGATCCGCCAAGCCCGGATCGAGAAGCTGTTCGGCTTCCAAGGGCTGAAGCGCGTCGAGATGGAGGAAGCGGCAGCCGGCGACATCATCGCGATCGCGGGCATCAAGGATATCAATATCGGCGAGACGATCGCCGATCCGGCGAACCCGGAGGCGCTGCCGGTCCTCAAGATCGACGAGCCGACGCTGCAGATGCGCTTCCTTGTCAACAACAGCCCGTTCGCGGGTCGCGAAGGCAAGTTCGTCACCTCCCGCAAGCTGCGCGAGCGCCTCTTCAAGGAGCTGGAGACGGACGTATCCCTCCGCGTGGACGAGACCGACAGCCCGGACGCGTTCGTCGTCAGCGGCCGCGGCGAGCTGCATCTCGGCATCCTGATCGAGAACATGCGCCGCGAAGGCTATGAGCTGCAAGTCTCGAAGCCCGAAGTCATCATCCGCGAGATCAACGGCGTGAAGTCCGAGCCGATCGAACGCCTCCTGATCGACGTTCCCGAAGAGAGCATGGGCAACGTCATGGAGAGCCTCGGCACGCGCAAGGCCGAAATGGTCAACATGATCAACAACGGCAACGGCCAAGTCCGCCTGGAGTTCCTCATCCCGGCGCGCGGCCTGATCGGTTACCGGACGAACTTCCTCACGCTGACGCGCGGCTACGGCGTCATGAACCATGCGTTCGACAGCTACGGTCCGATCGCCTCCGGCCAAGTCGGCGGCCGCCACCAGGGCGTACTGGTCGCGAGCGAGACGGGAACGACGACGGTCTACGGCATGATGGGCGTCGAAGACCGCGGCATCATGTTCATGGAGCCGGGCACCGAGATCTACGAAGGGATGGTCGTAGGCGAGCATACGCGCGACAACGACATCATCGTCAACATCTGCAAGGAGAAGGCGCTGAACAACATCCGGACGGCCAACAAGGAAGAGACCGTGAAGCTGAAGGCGCCTCGCCTGATGTCCATGGAAGAAGCGCTCGAATATCTGAATGACGACGAGCTGTGCGAAATTACGCCGAAATCGATTCGCCTGCGCAAGAAGATCTTGAACAAGAGCGAACGCGAACGCGCGGAAAAACAACGGAAGATGGCAGAGTCCGGCGTCTAACGCCGGACTGGCGTCTTCGATCCCGCGAAAGGGCGGAGGAGGGGTAGCATGCAGCATTGGTTCCATGAGCATCCCATCATATCCTATCTGCTGATTCTCGCCTTTACGATCTATATTTTCAACGCCGTCTTCCGGATGGGCCGCCTGCCGATCCTGAAAGAAGTCATCGTGCACGTCATCATGGCGCTCGGCTGCCTCGTCTTGCTGCTCCTGCAGCTGGACAAGCTGCCGATCATCCAGTGCATGGCGGTCGCGGTCGTCATGATGCTCATGCTCCGCGGACGGCAAATGTACGACAAATGGAAAAATAAACGCGGCGGCGACGCCGTAAAACAGACCGAATCACCACGCTGACGACGACCGCTTGCGCGAGCGGGAGGGGGAAACGTTATGCGCTTGATAGACGCCTTGTTTTACTGGTTGCAGCTGAAGTGGATGACGAATTCCCGGCCGGACGATGAAGCCGCCCGGGATTCTCTTTTATTTTTTGCGCAAATTTTGTCGGAAGATCACGAACTGACATCGTTCGAGATCGACAATGAGGATCGGGGCAAGATCTACGTGACGTATGCCTCTCCGGCCGAGCCGGACGGCAAGACCGTCTGGTTCGATCGCGAGGCCGTCGAACAACTGCACAACGACCTGCACGGGACGCAAGCGCGTCCTGACGAAGACGATGACGACAGCGAGGTGACTTAAATGAGTTACGAATCTTCGTTGCCGCCGCGTACGCGCCAGAACGGGCCGCCGCCGAGAACGCAGAAGCAGCAGCCGAAGAAGCCGCCGCGCAAGAAACGACGGTTTTTGAGGTTCCTATTCGGACTTTTCCTCATGGTTATTCTCGGCCTGGGCGCCTACGCGGTTTATCTATGGAATGAGCTGGACGGCGCGCTCAAAGACACTTCCTCGGGGGCGACCTCTCAGACCGTGCCTTCAGCCGATCGCGCGCAGGTCAAGCCGATCGCGATCCTGCTGCTGGGCATGGACTACCGGCCCAAGATCGGCGGCATGAACACGGACGTCATGATGGTCGCGGCGTTCAATCCGCAGTCGAAGACGGCGACCGTCGTCTCGATTCCGCGGGATTCCGAGCTCGGGATGAACGGCTACGTCGAGCAGAAGGTCAACCAATTCTACGCCGGCTTCCACCGCACCGCCCGAACCAAGGAAGGGCTCAAAGGAACGGCAGCCGACGGCTACGCCCGGGACAAGACCCGCGAGATGCTGGAAAAATACTTCGGCGTCCAGATCGATTATACGGCGGTGCTCAACTTCCAGGGATTCGTCGACGTCATCGACAAGCTCGGCGGCGTCCGGGTAACCGTCGACAAAGACATGAAGTACGTCGACAACGCGGACGGCACGAACATCGATCTGAGAGCCGGCGAACAGACGCTGAAAGGCGAGGATGCGCTGGGCTTCGTCCGCTACCGCAAGTCCAACCGCGGGACGGCCGCTTCGAGCGACTTCGAGCGCAACGAGCGGCAGAGCCAAGTGCTAGGCGCGATCGTAGACAAGATGAAGACGGTAGGCGGGGCGCTGAAGCTGGGCGGCGTCATCGACGTCGCGGGCAAAAATCTCATCACGGACATCCCGCAGGAGCAGATCAAGAACATCTTGAAAACCTACTACGATATCAACCGTGAAGATATTCGCTTCCTTCCGCTGACCGGCGACTGGAAGAGCCCTTACGTTTATCTAGACGCCAAATCGGTCGAGGCCGCGAAGCAAGCGTTGGCCGAAGAGTTGACGGGCGACGGGCGGGCCAAGTCGTCGGCTTCTCCCGACGCCTCCGCATCCCCGTAAAGCGCGGACGGCGGTCTGCCGATATTTTCCGTCAGGCGGTTGACGCTTGGAAACGGAATCGACCCTATGCTATACTGAGGACAGATTAGGGCAAGGCGGGCAAGCCGCATCACTTCGGTACGGGACGAAGGAGGATGGCGCATGACGTTGACGCTCCACGCTTCTAACCGCACGTTCGCGATCATCCGCGCCGCAAGCGCGCCTGACGCGCGGACGGAATCCCTGTACCGCCCGGCGGAGAGAGACGGCCTGCGCCTGCCGGCGGCGCGCCCGAATCCCGAATGCCATCAACCGAATAACGACGCCGGACGCTTGAACGGACAAGCGGACGGTTTCATGAGAAAAAGCCCAGTGACGCTCACTGGGCTTTTTGTGCATTGTGGGGGTTGCGATGCAGCTGCTTCGCGCCCATCCCGCCGCCGACGTTGTCGGGAGAGGCCGGAGGCACGATGTTGCGCGGGATCTGCGGCACGAGGCGTCCGACGATGTCGGCGAGCTCCTCCGTGAAGCCGGCGATCGGCCGTCCCCGCTTCGTATCGGCGCGGATCTCCCGGACCCGCTGGGCGAGATCGACGTCGGCCGTGACGAGGGCGTTGATCCCGTAGGGATCCTTGCGGAACGCTTCGGCGACCGCGTACTTGACGGTACCGACCCGGGCGCGCTCCATCGTAGGTTCCACGTCGATGCCGACGATCGCGTATTTGCCGAAGACGACGCAGTTGGCGCCTCGGACGCCCTTGACGCCGCGGGCCAATTGCTCGAGATGCGCGGCTACCGCCTTCGGATTCTTGATCGGCTGGCGCCCGTCTACGCCGGGCGTCGTGCTCTGCACGTGCACGCGCGGATCGTTCCCCGGCGACGGCGCAGCTTGCTTGTGCCCGCAGCCGGACAGGGTCAGCGCGAGCGAGGCGGCGAGCAGGCATGCGGTTCCGCCGCGAATGTTAAAGCTCCAATTCATCTTCCATTCACCGTCCTTGAGATTTGATGCTGTGAAGGAGGGATGCCCGGAAAGCGCGACCTGGCGGCCGCGGCTTTCGAGATCCAAATCTGCGCTTATTGTTCCCTATCGCCTGTCGGCTATGTAATTTCGCCAAAATCCGTCGAACCCGGGAGGGACCACCGTTGAAAAAAATTTACGTGCTCGATACGAACGTGCTGCTGCACGATCCGCTCGCGATGTTCTCCTTCGAAGAGAACGAAGTCGTCATTCCTTCGGTCGTCCTCGAGGAGATCGATTCCAAGAAGCGTCTGGCCGACGAGATCGGGCGCAACGCCCGCTTTGTCTCCCGCGAATTGGACCGCATGCGGACCATGGGGCATCTGCACAACGGGGTCGCTTTGGAGAACGGCGGCGTCTTGAAGGTCGAGATGAACCACCGCCGATTCGTACGCGTTCAGGAATTGTTCGGGGAGATGACGAACGACAACCGCATTCTGGCGGTGGCGTTGAATTATCATATGGAGGAGCAGGAGCAGCCGGAGTCGTCGCGGCCCGTCATCCTAGTCAGCAAGGACGTCCTCGTGCGCGTCAAGGCCGACGTCCTCGGCATCACGGCCGAAGATTACATGTCCGACCGGATCGTGTCGCCTTCGGATCATTATACCGGGCATTCGACGCTGCACGTGCATCCGTCGCTCATCGACGAATTTTACACGTACCGCTTTCTCAGCCTGAATCAGATGCAACTGAACGTCCGCTTGCATCCGAACGAATTCGTCATTCTGCGCGACGAGCTGGGCACGTCCAAGTCCGCCCTGCTGAAGGTCAGCCAGGACGGCCAACGGCTCGAGCCGCTGCACTTAAGCAACGAGCCGGCGTGGGGCATCACGGCCCGCAACGCGCAACAGCGGATGGCGCTCGAGCTGCTGCTGAACGACGATATCCCGCTCGTCACGCTCACCGGCCGGGCCGGCACGGGCAAGACGCTCATCACGCTCGCTTCGGGACTCATGAAAGCGGAGGACGAACACAAATACAAGAAACTGCTGATCGCGCGTCCCGTCGTGCCGATGGGCAAGGATATCGGCTATCTGCCGGGCGAGAAGGAAGAGAAGCTGCGGCCGTGGATGCAGCCGATCTACGATAATCTGGAGTTTTTGTTCGACACGAAAAAGTCGGGGGATCTGGATAAAATCCTGATGGGGCTCGGGAGCATCCAAGTCGAGGCGCTGACTTATATCCGCGGCCGCTCGATCCCGGGGCAGTTCATCATCATCGACGAAGCGCAGAACCTGAGCAAGCACGAGGTGAAGACCATCGTCTCCCGGGTCGGCGAGAACAGCAAGATCGTGCTGCTCGGCGATCCGGAGCAGATCGACCATCCCTATCTCGACGCGCAGAGCAACGGATTGACGTATTTGGTGGAGAGCTTCAAGGCCGAGGGCATCAGCGGACACGTGACGCTGGAGAAGGGAGAGCGTTCGCGGTTGGCGCAGCTGGCCGCCGAGAAGCTCTAGCGCGGCGGCCCCCGGGCAGCGGCGGTTCAGTCGGCTTCCAGCCACGCGACCCGGCAGCCGTAGACGCGGGCGATCCGCTCTGCGAGCTCGGTCAACTGACGGTCGATGGCGTGCCAGACGGTCCCGCCGGGTTCGTCGACGGACAGGAGAAGATGTTCTTCCAACTGGAGGAGAGCCGGGGCGGGTTCCGCTATCGGCTCTTCGTTCGTAAGACGGAAAAGCGCCGCGAGATGGAGATCCAGATAAGCATGGCCGGCGGGCGTCTCGAACGCGTAATCCGCATAGTCGGCGCCGGGACGGAGACCCGTCTCCGGCAGCAGCAGGAGCGGGACGCTCGACGTTGCGACATCGCGGCGTGCAAGCAGCGAGACCATCTCCGGGACCGCGCCGGCTTCGTCCAGAACGAGCAGCTCGCCATGCCGGTCGAACAAGGTTGTCCGGTCCGCGATGTCTGCGGCGATCCGGTCGAGGAATCCGGGCGGCATGCCGCTTGGCAGCGTCATCTCGAGGCCTTGCATTCTTCTCACAAGCGACTCCTCCTTCGTCCGATTCACGATAATAGCGATAGTATAACACGGTGAAGCGGTTCCAAAAAAAGCGCGACTTTCGGTATCGTACCTGCTATCATGGAAGGAACATGTGCGCGCTCGCGGGCGGGAGAGGAGGACGTCGTGGCACGTCGCAAGACCATCATGGTCATCTTGGTATTGGGACTGCTGGTGCTGCTGGTGGCGCCGTGGGCGTCCGCCCCGGCGCCGGAGAAGGCGCCCGCCGCGCTGCCGGCGGGCGGCCCGGAGGCGACGCCGGCCGAGCCGGCCGC
>NZ_JACJVP010000083.1 GCF_014212125.1 Cohnella nanjingensis | reverse complement strand
CCACAGGTTGTTCCTGAGCGAACGGGATATCGTGCAAACGGCACGCAACGCAGGTTGTCCTGAGCGAACGGGATATCGTGCAAACGGCACCCAACGCAGGTTGTTCCTGAGTGAACGGGATATCGTATAAACGGCACGCAACGCGGGTTGTTCCTGAGCGAACGTGATATCGTATAAACGGCACGCAACGTAGGTTGTTCCAGAGCGAACGGGATATTGTATCTACATTGTAGTGCGTCCCGGCTTCCCGTGGAAATAGATAGACATTATTCGCTTCATAGTCCATGCCTATAGAAGGCATAAAAAGGCGCTTTCGGCCGTTTGGCCGAAAGCGCCCGGTCTTCTTTACCTGCGGTGCGGCTTGCGCGAGCGCGGCGGGCCGAGAATCTCGGCCCACATTACGGCGCGCGCCAGGTCGTCCCGCGTCAGCGCGGACTCCGATCCCGCAGCGCCTCCTGCGCCCCGCAAAGCCCCTTCTCCCGCCCGCGAAGACGTCCTTGCGGCCTTTGGCCGCACCGGCGCCGCATAGGCGTCGTAACGCTCCCCAGTAGCGCCGTCCGCAGACGGGCCGGCCCCGGAGCCGTAGGCATCCGATGTCGCCCCTCGGGTCGCGTCGGGCGCCGGGAAGCCGCTCGGCCCCGCCAGCGGCATTTCTGCAGCCGGCGGCCGTTCGCTATCGTATGGCTCCCTGGTCGCCGCGGGCCGTTCCGCTTCGCCTTCTTCCGCTAGACGCTTCGCCTGCTGCGGCCGCTGGGGCGGCCGAGGGAAGCCCCCGCCGCCGAAGTCCGGCATCCGGCCGGCGGGACGCGCCGGTTGTCCGGGACGCTGCGGCTTCTCCAGCGGCGAGCGGCGCAGGAGGGAGAACAGAATGCCGAGCACCACGAGAATGATAGGCAAATTCTTGAGGATCAGATTGATCAGCTGTTCCATCGCGCTCAGCGCTCCTCTTTGCCGTCACCATGGCCCGCGTCGCGGCCGATCGATCCGCGCATCTGGGTGTCGGCTTCGAGGTTCTTCAGATTCATGTAATCCATGACGCCCATCTTGCCGCTGCGTAGCGCCTCCGCCATGGCGAGCGGCACGTCGGACTCGGATTCGACGACTTTGGCGCGCATCTCGACGACTCTCGCCTTCATCTCCTGCTCCTGCGCCACGGCCATCGCGCGACGTTCCTCGGCTTTCGCCTGCGCGATGCGCTTGTCGGCTTCCGCCTGCTCGGTCTGCAGATGCGCGCCGATGTTCTTGCCTACGTCCACGTCCGCGATATCGATGGACAGAATCTCGAACGCCGTGCCGGCGTCCAGCCCTTTGTTCAGGACCGTGCGCGAGATCAGA
The DNA here is from genome assembly GCF_014212125.1 of Cohnella nanjingensis. Taxonomy (GTDB): domain Bacteria; phylum Bacillota; class Bacilli; order Paenibacillales; family Paenibacillaceae; genus Cohnella; species Cohnella nanjingensis. The sequence continues at coordinate 6,424 of NZ_JACJVP010000083.1, read as the reverse complement.
TCCGGGTTCTCCAGCACGTCCTTGTGGGAATTCGAACTGCCCACGGTCGTGACGATGCCCTCGCCGACGCGGGCGATGATCGTCTCTTCGCCGGCGCCGCCGACGAGCCGGTCGATGTTCGCCCGGACCGTCACGCGCGCCTTGACCTTCACTTCGATACCGTCCTTCGCCACGGCCGAGACGATCGGCGTCTCGATGACGCGCGGGTTGACGCTCATCTGAACGGCTTGGAGCACGTCCCGGCCGGCCAGGTCGATCGCCGCCGCCCGCTCGAACACGAGCGGAATATTGGCCCGCTGGGCCGCGATCAAAGCATTAACGACGCGGTCCACGTTGCCTCCCGCGAGGAAATGGCTCTCCAACTGGTTGATGTTCAGCCCTAAACCAGCTTTGGTCGCCTTAATCAGCGGATTGACGATCCGGCTCGGGATGACCCTCCGCAGCCGCATCGCGACCAGGGTAATGATGCTGATCCGCACGCCGGAAGCGAGCGCCGAGATCCACAGCATGAACGGGAAGAAGCTGAAGAACACGATCAACACGATCACAATCAAAGCGGCGATAATCAAAAATTGTACGTCCGAACCCATGTGATCCCTCCAATAAAAATAGTCGTATGGTTTGTTGCCAAAAAGCCTGCCGAAGGGACTAGCGGACTTCCTCCACCAGGATCCGGGTCCCGTCCGTCGACGTCACCCGGACGCGGCGCCCGCGGTCTACGAACTCGCCCGACGTCACGACGTCGATCCGCTTGCCGTCGACCTCCGCGATGCCGGCCGGCCGGAGCGCGGAGACGGCGACGCCTTCGCGGCCGATCCAGCTCTCCCGCACGTCCGCGTGGGGCACGTAGCCTTGTTCCGAAGTCAGCTGGTCCTTCAAGATGAATCGGTTCCAGATGCCCTTCCGCCTGAAAATATAGGCGACGATCACGACCAGGACGAGCGCGACCAGCAGCGCCCAACCCAAGGATCTCATCGCGTCGCCGGTGTCGTAAGCCGCCGTCACGATGCCCCCGATGATCCCGGCGGCCCCGAGGAGCCCCAGGATGCCGAAGCTCGGTACGAACATCTCCAGCACGAGCAGCGCCACCCCGGCGATGAAGAACACGATCGACTCCATGCCCGCGAAGCCCGCGATGCCTTGCCCGAAGAAATACAGGGCGAACGCGGCCAATCCGACGATACCGGGTACGCCGAATCCAGGAACCAGCAGCTCGATCAGTATACCCGCAATCCCGACGATCAGCAGCAGCGTCGAGATTCCCGGCTGGGTCACGGTCTGGGCAACTCGCTCCAGGATCGTAGGCTTCAGCGAAACGACCGACCGGTCCTGCAATCCGCTCTCCGACAGCAGTTCGCCGATCGAGCCCGCAGTCGCATCGGCGTAGCCTACTTTGCGGGCTTCTTCCGCGGTCAGAGAGATGATCTCGCCTTTGGCCTTCGTACGACCCAGCTCCTTAAGCTCGACGGTCCGCTCCGGATCGACCATGCCGGCGGCGATCTCCGGGGGGCGGCCGTTCAGCTCGGCTGCGGCCACCATCTCGCTCGTCCAGTGCGAGACGATCTTGGGACTCTCTACCGCTTGTCCGCTTCCGTTGACCACCATGGCCGATCCGATCGTCGATCCCGGCGACATGACCAGCCGATCGGCGTTCAGCGCCAGGTAAGCGCCGGCGGAAGCAGCCTTGCCGCTCACGAAGGCGACGGTCTCCACCTTGGAGGCGCGAATGCGCTTGCCGATATCCTCCGCGCTCGCCAAGCTGCCTCCCGGCGTATCGATATCGAGTACGATCAGCGAGGCGCCCGCCCCCTCCGCTTCCGCGAAGGCGCGGTCCACGAAGGAGGCCAATCCGTTCGCCACTTCCATCTGGATGGGGATAACGTATACATATCCTTCGGAGGTCTTCGCGCTTCCGGCGGCTTCGGCAGCCGCCGCCGTCCTCGTCGCGCCGAGGAGCGGCGCGGCCGTCAGGACGAGCAGTACGAATGATAGCGTATACAACAACGCGCGTCGGCCTAAGCGGTCATATCCGAATCCGAAGATGCGGCGCAATGGCATTCCTCCTTTATCTCGGCTATCGGTTCGGTTCTGCCGCGATCGGGCATCCCTTGCAAGCCGTTTCCTTATGATGTACTACGCGAAAAGGGGCCTTTGGTTTCATTGTGGGCCTACAGGAACCCGCTTAAACGCAAAAAGCACTCCCCCGAAAGGGAGTGCCTGTCGTTCTCGGAGAGAATCATTGCAGAAATTGCTGGACGATCTGGTTGACGAGTTTGCCGTCTGTGCGTCCCTTCACCTTGGGCATAAGAGCGCCCATCAACTTACCCATATCGGCTTTGGAAGAAGCACCGGTTTCTTGAATGGTCTGTGTAACGATGGCTTTGATTTCTTCTTCGTCCAGCTGTTTGGGAAGGTACTCGGTAATAATATCAATTTCTGCGGCTACGGTCGATGCGAGATCGTCGCGGCCCGCTTTGCCAAATTCCTGGAGGGAATCTTTGCGTTGTTTGACTTCGCGGCTCAGGATGTCGAGCACTTCGTTATCCTCAAGCGGGCGGCGCAGCTCAATCTCTTGATTCTTGACCGCCGCACGAATCATGCGAATGGTGGTCAGACGGAATTTGTCCTGCGCCCTCATCGCTTGCTTCATGTCTTCGTTCAAACGGTCCGCGAGGTTCATGTTGCGTAATTCCTCCTAGAACTTGCGTTTACGAGCAGCCTCGGATTTCTTTTTCCGCTTTACGCTCGGTTTCTCGTAGTGCTTGCGTTTTTTCAGTTCCGCGAGAACGCCGTCTTTAGCGATTGAACGCTTGAAGCGGCGGAGTGCAGCGTCGAGTGTTTCATTTTTGCGAACTTTCGTTTCGGACACCAGTTTTCCCTCCCTCCGGAACAGACCACAACACACGGTTATCAAACCTCATTATAGGTGATGAGGAAAGGGAGTGTCAACTTCCGCCTATCACCTCGGGTTTGCTTCCTACGCTTGCGCGGATGGAATGTTGAGCGGCCCCAGTTTTTCCCCGCCCAGCACGTGGAAATGCACATGGTAAACGACTTGTCCGCCGTCGGAACCGCAATTGTTGATCAGACGGTATCCGCTCTCGGACAGTCCCGCTTCCCGCGCGATCCGCTGTGCGGTCAGCACCACGTGTCCGAGCAGCTCGGCGTCGGCCGGTTCGGCGTCGTTCAACGTGGCCAGATGCTTCTTCGGGATGACCAGCAGATGAACGGGCGCTTGCGGCTGAATGTCCTTGAACGCGAGCACGCGGTCGTCTTCGTACACCTTGGTCGACGGGATCGTTCCTTGCGCGATCTTGCAGAACAGGCAATCCATTATGTACACCCTCCAACAAGTAACCTGAGCTTTCTCCCATCATAACGCATTCGCCCTAGGCGCGTCCAACGCAAATACCGACAAAAATAGACGAGTCCGCATCGCGCCCGATCGGGCGCGGCGCAGGCTGCCCTCCGCGCATGCAAAGCAAGCGGAACGTGACGATCCGAACGCCCGGAAGCGAACCGTCGGCCTCGCGGCCGCCGGGTTCTCCGGCCGCTCGCCGGCCAGGAATCCGCCGCCCTCTTTGGCCGCGCAACGCGCGGTCACGACGGCCGAGCCGCCCGGGAACAAGGTGAAGTACCCTACGTCCGCCTCCAGCCAATAATCGTCGCTCTCCTCCTCCGCGCGGACGTGCAGCGCGGCCGAAGCGCCTTCATTGGTCGTTTTATTCGAGCCCTTTGGCGAGCTGCTGCAGCTGATCGCGCGCCTGCCGCGCGACGGGGAGCCATTCGACGCCCGCCTGCATCTGCCTGTAGCGCTGATCGCCGGTCGGCACGCTGTAGGCCTGCAGCGTCTGCTCCAGCTCGACGGCTCCCGCATGGACCGTCTCGAGCGTTTTGCGCTCGTCGGCGGATAGCTCGCCGCCCTTCAGGCCGATCGGTTCGAGCTTGTCCTGGATCGCGTTCAACGGCAGCGTAACCGCGGAAGTGGCCTGATCCTTCGCCTCCCCTGCGCGGATGCCCGACTCGTACAGCAGGCCGAGGCATTCGCCGCCCGTCGGCGCCAGCCGTCCTTGCAGCGTTTGGGCGGCCAGCCGTCCTCCCTCGTCCTTCGCGGACAGCATGCCCGCCGAGTACTCCTCGAGCGCGCTCGCATACGCCTGGCAATACGTGTACCGCTCGGCCAGTCGGTGTCCGCGTTCCGTCTTCAGCGATTGGCTGTCCAGCAGGACGCGCGAGAACAGCACGACGATCAGGATCGCCATCAACGTCATGAGTATCAGCAGGACCGGTACGGTATACGTTCTTTTTCCGGTAGTCATCGTTCGAATTCCTCTCCTATGCGCAAGCGCTTATTCAGTAGGTGATACGGCTGCCCCGGCCTCCCGGTTCCGCGGGCGACACGAGCAAGCGGCGCGGCAGCCGCGCCTGAAGCTCCGGCACGTGGCTGATGACGCCGACGGCCAGCTCGTCCTGCTGCAGCTTCTCGAGCGAGGTGACGACGGTGTCCAGCAGCTCTTGATCCAAGGTGCCGAACCCTTCGTCCAGGAAGAAAAACTGCAGCGGATAACGTCCGCGCAGCTGAATCTGCGCGGACAGCGCGAGCGCCAGGGCCAGGGACGTCAGGAACGTCTCGCCGCCGGACAGCGTCGATACGGGACGTCGCAGCCCGCCGTTCGCGTCGTCGCGGATGACGAAGCCGCCGGAGGCGTCCACTTCGAGCGCGTACCGCCTGCGCGTCAGGAAGCCCAGCCGCTCGGAGGCGGTCCGGCACACCTGCTCGAGCTGCTCCTCCGCGATGTATTCCACGAAGGCGTTGCCCCGGAATACGGCTTGCAGTTGGGCCATCCGCGCCTGATCGGCCGCCAGTTCCGTCCGGTTCGCCTCCAACACTTCCCATCTTCCGCGGCGGGAAGCGAGATCTTCGGCATCGCGCTCGGCCTTGGCAACGGTCGCGGCCGCGCCCTCGGCATCCTGCCGCAGCGTATCCAGCCGCGCGGTGCTGGCGAGCCAATCCGCCTCGGCGACCGGCTCGCCCGACGTCTGACTGCGCAGCAGCTCCACTTGGCCCGCAAGCTGCTGTTCCGCCTGCCGGTAGGCGGCGACCCGCTCCTTCAGCGCGGCCGCTTCGCCGATGCGCGGCGAGAGCGCGCGAACCTCGTCCGCCGCGCCGAAGCCGCAGGCCGACAGCGCCTCGCGCAACCGGGCCGCCGTCCGCTCCCGCGCGGTCATCGCCCCCAGCTCGCGTTCCTGCGCCGCCGTCCGCGCCGCCTCCGCCGCCTGGAGCGCCCGCTGGGCCGCGTCGTGGTCCTCCTTTGCCGCGCGCACAGCGGCGCGCAAGGCGGCGAGCCGCGCTTCGGCCTGCGCGCTCAGCGCGGCCGCGGGCTCGCCTCCGGTCCACTCGCGCAGCTTCGCCTGAGCGCCGTCCAGGTTCGACGCGACGCTCTCCGCGCGGGCGCGTCCCTCCGCCATGCGGACGGCGAGCTCGTGTTTCTCGCGCTCTAGCGCCCGCAGCGCCGTCTCCTGCTCCTCGATGAACGCGACGCTCAGATCCAGCCGCTTGCGCAGCTCCCGCGACGTCTCTTCCGCTTGCGCGGCGGCGGCCGCCGCCGCTTCGACCTCTTCCGGACGCAGATCGGGGTAATCCCGAGCCCATCCTTGGCGCGCGGCCGCCTCTGCTTCCTCCTGCCGCCGGCGCTTGGCCGCGGCGGCATTCAGCGCCTCCGAGGCCGCGTCCGCCGCTTCGGCCGCTACGCCGCGCTCGCGGGCGACGGCGCTCGAAGCCGTCTCCCACTGGGTCTGCCATTCGGCGAGCCGCTCCAACTGCGCGCGGCGTTCGGCCCAGACCTCCCGCCGTTCCCGAAGGAGCGGCGCCCAGGCGGCCCATTCGTCCGGCCAGTCGTTCGCGGATGGCGAAGACGCCGCCTCCGCGCCGGCGGCCGCTTCCGACAAGGCCGCCGGCTGCGAGGACGCCGGCGAGGCCGAGCCGGATCCAGACGCCTCCCGAAGCCCGCGCAGACGCGACAGCTGCCAGGCGGCCCTGCCTGTTGCGTCGGACGACTCGCGACGCAGCTGCTCCCAATCCCGGACCATCCGCGCCCATTGTTCCGCGACCGCCGATTCGGCATCCGCGGCGTCGAGGGCGGGGTGCGCATGCGCGGGCGCCGGATGCGCCAAGCTGCCGCAGACCGGACAAGGACATCCCTCCGCCAAATCCGCCGCCAGCCGCGCGGAGGCGGTCCTCGCGGCCTCGCGCTCGCCGGCCGCGCCGGCGGCAATCGCCCCTCCGGCCAGTTCCGTCTCGAAGCGCTTCAGCTCCCGGACCGCCGCTGCCCAGTCGTCCGCAAGCGCGGCGCCTTGGCGTTCGGCTTCCTGCCTGGCGCGCTCGGCCTGGGCAAGCCTCTCCGCGCTCTCCCGCTCCTTGCGC
>NZ_JACJVP010000082.1:2089-2650 GCF_014212125.1 Cohnella nanjingensis | reverse complement strand
CCGCCGGAAACCGCCGGGCAAAAGGTTGATCTCTTATTCAAAGTGTGGACCGGCCTGAACGGCATGACACCGGATAAGAGCGAGCTGGAGCACGAGATTCGCTGTTCCGCACTCGCGCTTCTAGAACCGGATACCGACGACTTGTATTTCACCTCGTTGGCCGTCTCGCAGACGATCCAGGTGCTGGATGAGAACAGCTGGGAAAGCCGCAGCTTGCTTAAGGCGCTCGATCGCGCCTTTCAATGGATCGATTGGCGCACGCCTGGAAGTACCCGTTTCTATGCGAGCGTGAAAGAGGCCAATGGAAAACTGAAGCAAGAGCTTGCGTCGATTCCGAAACAGAGTGCCGTTACCGTGCGATGCATCGGCTCTACGCATATCGATGTCGCCTGGCTGTGGACGCTCAAGCATACGCGCGAAAAAGCGGCAAGATCGTTTTCCACGGTGCTTCGTCTGATGGAGCAGTTTCCCGAATACGTGTTCATGGTGACGCAGCCGCAGCTCTACGAAGATTTGGAGCGGGACTATCCGCAGCTGATGGAGCAAATTGAAGCGCGCATC
>NZ_JACJVP010000082.1:0-2082 GCF_014212125.1 Cohnella nanjingensis | reverse complement strand
ATCGACGGTACCGAAATTTTGACCCACTATATTACGACGCCCCATCCGGGTCATGACAAAAACAGCATTTACCGCTTCTATACCTACAACGGGGAAGTGCTTCCGGAGACGGTAACCGGAATCTGGGACAATTACCGCGACAAGGAGATCAACGACGAGCTGCTGCTCGCTTTCGGCTACGGGGACGGCGGAGGCGGACCGACGCGGGAGATGCTGGAAATGCGCAGACGTCTCGAGCGGATGCCCGGATTGCCGAACGTGACGACGGGAAGGGCGGACGAATTTTTCAATCAGTTGGAAAATAACGTCCGGAGTTCCGACCGTTACGTGCACAAGTGGGACGGAGAGCTGTACCTGGAGCTGCACCGCGGCACCTATACGTCGCAGGCATTCATCAAAAAGATGAACCGGCAAATGGAGCACCTGCTGCGCAACGCGGAAATCGTGTCTGCCTTCTGGGGCGCGCTGGCGGGGTTCGGCAGCTACCCTTCGGACCGCCTGTACGAAAGCTGGAAAATCGTGCTGCGCAATCAGTTTCACGATATTTTGCCGGGCTCTTCGATCGCCGAAGTGTACGAGGATTCACGGTTGGAATACGCAGAAGCGGAGAAGCTGGCCGCGGGCGCTTTCGCGGATGGCTTCGGGCGTCTGGCCGGGCTCGTTCCCACGGGAGTATCATCGGGCTGGATCGTGTTCAATACGCTAACGTGGGACAGAGACGAATGCATTCGTCTGCCATGGGAAGATCGTTTCGGCAACGCGATATGGGAGAGTGCGGACGGACAACGCTTGGCGACACAGCGGATTCAGTCGGATAACGGCGAAGCTGCGCTGCTTGTCCGGGTCCGGAACATTCCCGGCCTTGGCTACACCACGGTGTATTGCAAGGAAGCGGAGGAGGCCTCCGCCGATGGCGCGTTGCTGGCCGCCGATCAACCCGCGCAGCCTATCGTAGTTGCGGAGAGCTCGGTTGCTACGCCATTCTACGAGATCGAGTGGAATGCCGAAGGCCAATTGACGCGCCTTTACGACAAGCGTACGGGTCGGGAGTTGATCGCGGCCGGAGAAACCGCCAACCGGTTCGATGTGCATGAGGATAAGCCGCTGAATAACGATGCGTGGGATATCGATATTTTCTATTATGAGAGCGTCCGACAGGTGAGCGAGCTGAAGTCCGTCCGCGTCGTCGAACAAGGAGAGCTTCGTGCCGTGATCCGGTTCAACTGGGAGTACGAAAGCTCGACGATTGAACAGGATATGATTCTGTATGCCGACAACCCGCGCATCGATTTCCCGACCCGCGTCCACTGGCAGGAGCACCAGCAGCTGCTGAAGGTCGCGTTTCCGCTCGCGGTGCGGGCGACTTCGGCCACGCATGAAATCCAGTTCGGCAACGTAGAGCGTCCGACGCATTGGAACAACAGCTGGGATTTCGCCCGGTTCGAGACATGCGCCCAGCGCTGGATCGATCTGTCCGAGCGGGGCTGCGGCGTCAGCCTGCTGAACGATTGCAAATACGGGCATGACGTGCGAGATCATGTAATGCGGCTGACCTTGATCAAATCGGCCGTCAGTCCGGACGCCAATGCCGATATCGGCGATCACGCGTTCACGTATTCGCTGCTGCCGCACGAAGGAGATTGGTTTGCCGCGGGAACGACGATTCAGGCAGCACGGTTGAACATTCCGGTCGAGGTGGCCAAGCTTGGCGGTGGGACGTCTGCGGAGGCGGACGCTCGAAACGGGGCTGCGCTGCCTGCGACGCTCCGCTTCTTCGGAACGGACAGCGACCATGTGGTCGTTGATACGATCAAGAAAGCCGAGGATTCCGACGATTGGATCGTACGTTGCTACGAATTCGCCGGGAAGAGAGGCAATGTCCGATTCGATGCCCATCTGGCGCTTCAATCCGTCGAGGAAGTGAATCTGATGGAGCGGGAAGCGGCCAAAGTCGGCCATTCGGGCCAGACGTTCGAGACGGATATCAAACCCTATGAAATCAAATCGTTCCGCATCCGGTTCAGCTAGTAGGCCGGCACAGTCAGCGGGTATAAGCGATTGCCCTCAGGCGTGATGATCGGA
>NZ_JACJVP010000081.1 GCF_014212125.1 Cohnella nanjingensis | reverse complement strand
GTTCCCGCCAGCGGCAGCGGCGCCGCTGCCGACGGCCGCGCCGCTCCGGGCGAGCTCGCCGAGCTTGCGCTCGAGCGCGGCGACCTGCTGCTGCAATCGCATCAGGTCGGAGCCGCTCGCCCCGCCTTCCGCGCCGGATGAGCGCGGCTCACCCGCCCCCGGCGCGTCCTCGGCGCCCGAGGCGGAGCATAGCTTCAGCAGCGCGATCTCGAACATCGTCTGCGGGTGCGCCGCATACTTCATCTCCGTCTGATAGCGATTCAGCAAGTCGATGATCGCGAAGAGCCGCTCCCGCTTGAAGCCTTGCGCCATGTCGGCGAGTTCGGCCGGATCGGCGACGCGTCCGGACGAGGATGCCGCGGCCGGCGCGAGCTGCAAGAGCAGCAGATCGCGGAAGTAATGCATGAGCTGCTCCAAGCACTTGTCCGCGCTCTTCCCGGCCCGCATCATCTCGTCCACTTCCCGCAGTACCGCCGCGGCATCGCCGTCCCGCACAGCTGCGGCCAGCCGCGCGAACTGCTCCGCCGGCAAGCCGCCCGTCGCCTCGACCGCGTCATGCAGCGTGACTTGTCCGCCGGTGAACGAGGAGATCTGATCGAGCAGGCTCACCGCGTCCCGCATCCCGCCGTCGGAGAGGCGCGAGATATACGCGAGCGCCTCCTCGTCGGCGGAGATCCCTTCTTCCCGGCTGATCTCCCGCAGCCGCGCCGTCTGCTCCCCGAGCGAGACCCGGCGGAACTCGAAGCGCTGACAGCGGGAGATGATCGTCGGCGGCAGGCGGTGCGGCTCGGTCGTCGCGAGCACGAACATCACGTGTCCCGGCGGCTCCTCGAGCGTCTTCAGCAGCGCGTTGAACGCTTCCGTTGTCAGCATGTGCACTTCGTCGATGATGTACACCTTGCGGCGCACTTCCGTAGGCGCGTACTTCACCTTGTCGCGGATGTCGCGGATCTCTTCGACGCCCCGGTTCGAGGCGGCGTCGATCTCGACGACGTCCATGACCGCGCCGGACGTGATCCGCCGGCAGGCGTCGCATTCGTTGCATGGCTCCGGCGCGGGACCCCGCTCGCAGTTGACGGCCTTGGCCAATATTTTAGCGGCGCTGGTCTTCCCCGTCCCGCGGGGTCCGCTGAACAAATAGGCGTGAGAAAGACGGTCTTCGCGAATGGCGTTCTGCAGCGTCTGCACGATATGTTGTTGCCCGACCATGTCCTGGAACGTCTGCGGACGCCATGCCCGGTATAAAGCCATATGGGCCATTCGAAGTCGCTCCCGTCGGATGTGGTATATCAATGATTATACATCATCGAGCGAGAGCGCTCCACCGCCGGATGCCATTCCCGAGCCCCGAACGCCGACGAAGGGGATCGATACCGTAAAAACGGTGCCTGCGGACGAGGACGCGACGTCGATATGCCCGCCCAGATCGTGGACGATGCGCTGGCAAATCGACAGCCCGAGACCGGTACCCTGCTCCTTCGTCGTAAAGAACGGGTCGAATACCCGGTCCAGCAGCTCCGCCGGTATGCCGCCTCCCGTATCGCAGATGTCGACGGATACCTGGCCGAGGCGCGGATCCCCGCGCCGCTCGCGAATTACTAAGCTCCCTCCTTTGCCCATGGCTTCGATGGCGTTCTTGCCCAAATTGAGAAATACCTGCTTCAGCATCTCCTTGTCCGCGAGCACGAGCGGCAGATCGTTCCGGGGCTCGTACCGCAGCGTAATGTCGTGGAGCATCGCCTCGTTGCGCAGCATGGGGAGCATCTCCTGCAGGATTCGGCCGAGCCGCACCGGCTCGAACTTCGTCTCCCTCGACTTGCTGAGCAGCAGAAATTCGTTCACCAGCTCGTGAACCCGGTCCAGCTCGGACAGCACGATCGTCACGAACTCCTGCTCGCGGGCCATGCGCTGTTCGGTCAGCGACTTCTGCAGCAGCTGCATGAAGCCCTTGATGGCGGTCAGCGGATTGCGAATCTCGTGGGCCGTACCGGCGGCGATCTGTCCGATCATCTTCAGGCGGTCCGACCGCCGAACCTGCTCCTCCAGCATCGTCAACTGCGAGACGTCGCGGAACATCACGTATGCGCCGATCGTCTCATCGCCGTCCTGCAGCACGTCCCCGTCGAGCATCAGCTCGCGCATCCGGTCTCCCGTCCCCCATACCAGCTTGCGATTGCGGAATGTTTCGCCCGCCAGGAGCGAGCGCTCCAAGGGCAAGGGCACGGACATTCGTTCGTTCCAGCCTTCGACGGTCAATCCGATCAGGTCGGCCCGCGCGCTGTCGAATACTTCGCACACCATCGGGTTCACTTCGACGATTCGAAAGTCGGCGTCGACGAGCAGCACGCCCGTCGCCTCGTCGGCCAGCATCCGCTCCGCGAACCGCTTCACGTACCTGTCTTGTCTGTTGCGCGCTTCAGCGTTCCGGCCCGTTCCCGCTCTGCGCGCCAGGGTCTCGTCCATCATACGCTTCCACCTCCGGGTCTGTACCGACGTGCCTTTGTTCCCCGTTTATGTAAGCTTTCTATAGGTCTCATCGTTTGCGCTCCCATTCGTAACCCCGGTTTCGCCGCTCTCGGAGAGGGGCGAACGCGATGATCGGAGACGATTCGTTCAAGTATAAATAGAAACGATCCTTCGGTGGATCGTGAACGATAAAAAAACACACCTCTGCGCAGTTCGTGTCTACGCAGAGGTGCTGTCGGCTCCCGAAGGAGTAAGGATTCAGTTATGTTCGTTGTCTAGCTCCTATCCCTTCCTTAGAAGAAGAAAGGACCGTGCACCTGTCCTCGATCGTTATCATCCAGCCGGACACGGTCGCGAACGCTCCCGCAAGGCTACCCTTCAACACAAGAACGTGACCACTTACGGCTGCTTCCTTCCGGACCTGACCGGGTTCATGGGCGTCCCTTGCGAAGGACCCTGCGATCAACACGCCACGATCGCGCCGGAACCTGCGTGATAAGACCTCAAACAGGAATTCGATCTCGCTATAGCGGATTGCGAGTGACAGGGCACCGCTACCTCCCCATCTAGCACGGCATGACCTAGTATAACGAATTCCGAACGCGGAAGCAACCGATGGCAACGTTTTCCATAATCTCGCCGCGCGTCGCGTCTTGCGCCGTTCCCCTTAAGGAGCCGTCTGGACGTGAATGTTGTATCTTGGAAAATTGAACCGGAGCACGGACGCGACTTGTCGTTCGACCGTCGGGATCTCGTTCGCCTTCAGCCCCTTGGCCGTCTTGACGGTCACGTAGGCGTCGGCGCCGTTGAAGGTCACCTTGGCGCCCGTGACGCCCGGTACGCCCTTGATCGACTGCGTCATCAGCTTGTAGTCGTTGTCGTAGTTCAGCGCCATATGCCGGCTGGGAATCTTCGGGTAGCTGTTCGTCCGGCCGAGGAAGCCGTCGTCTCCGTAGCTCTGCGTCTTCACCTTGTTGGCGTTGTGGCCCATATTGCCGCAGCCCGAGGCGAGTCCCGCGAGAGACAGCGAAGCGGCTAGCGCGATGACGGCCCATGTTTTCGACTTCGTTGGCATGAAAAAAACCTCCCTTTATCCGGTAGGATGCTAAGGGAGGTTTGTCTCTATACGTCGCCTCGATCTTAAAGGCCGTATTTTTTCTTGAACTTGTCAACGCGGCCGCCGGCATCGATGAATTTCTGTTTGCCGGTGAAGAACGGATGGCAAGCGGAGCAGATCTCGACGCGGATGTTCGGGCGAACCGAACCCGTCTCGAAAGTGTTCCCGCAAGCGCAGGTAGCCGTCGTCACTTGATATTGCGGATGGATGGCTTGTTTCAACGTGTTCACCTTCTTCCTGCCCTGGATCTCATGCGGACCCAGAGTGAATGGACATACAAACGGATTATAGCACGCGCCCGCCCCGCTGGCAAGGAGTCCCGCGCGTACTGCTCTCCCGCCAAGCGGCGACTCCGTTAGATCTGTACGGTACGGTTCTGCCCGGACGGCGGCACGTGCGTATACGAGCCGATCACGACGTCGGGCAGCTCCTCGCGGAAGATCTCCAGCAGCGTCTGCATGCCGTAGATCTCGCCCTGCGCCTTCGGAATCAAGTTCAGATACGCGTCCGGATCGATATTCAGGTTGCGCATCTGAATTAGCTTCAAGCCCGTGCGCTTGGCGAAGCCGATCATCGCCTCGATCTCTTCCTCGCGGTCGGTGACGCCGGGGAACACGAGATAGTTGATCGAGGTATAGACCCCTTTGTCCGTCGCGTAGCGCAGCGACTTCTCCACGTTCTTGAGCGTATAGCCGCGCGGTTTGTAGTAGGCATTGTAGTGATCGTCGAGCGCGCTGATCGTGCTCACCCGCATGAGATCCAGGCCGGCGTCGACGATCGCGCGCATATGGTCGCTGAGACCCGCGTTCGTATTGATGTTGATGTAGCCGAGCGAGGTTTGCGCGCGGACGCGCTTGATCGCTTCGATGATCGTCTTCGCCTGGGTCGAGGGCTCGCCCTCGCAGCCTTGGCCGAAGCTGATGATCGAATGCGGCTCGCGCAGATGCTCGAGCATGATCTCGACCACTTCGTCGACCGTCGGCTTGAACTGAAGCCGGGTCTGCGGCGCGACGAACCCGCTGTCGTCCGGCTGCTCGGAGATGCATCCGAAGCAGCCCGCGTTGCACGAGAAGGACACCGGAACGGCGCCTTCCCAGCGCTGCAGGAACGTATTGGAGGAAGTCAGGCACTCGTAGCCGAGCGCGCAATTGGACAAGTGCTTGTACAGCCGGTTGTCCGGATACGCCTTCAGCAGGCGGTCGACCTCGCCCTCCAACACCTGTCGGTCGCAGTTCTCGGGATTCCAAGGCTCGGGATCGTCGCTCCGGCACGCCGCCACGTAGAAGCCGTCGTCCTTCCAGACGACCGCCGTGTAGCCGAAGAGCGGAAAGATCTGCGTCTTGTCGGTCTTGGTGTAGCCGGGCACGTAGAACCGGGTGAAGCCTTGGGGCAGCAGCGCGCCGACCGCTTGATGGTTCTCGGGCAGCAGCTTCATCTCGCCCGTAGCGGGATCCATCCCGACCGCGCGCGTATGCGGTAGTCCGACCAGCGTGGCGCCGGCCGGCAGCGGAATCAGCTCTTCCTCGAGCAGCTCGACCAGACGGTCTCCGCTGCGGGCGATGCCATAAAAGTCGGGATGGTCGAAGACGTTCCCTTTATCGTCAGCATATACCAGATGCATGTGTTCACAAGCCCCTTTCTAGCCCGGGCAGCTCGGCTTAGGTCGAGCTGCTCCGCGGCGAACGGCGCGTCGGCTTGGGCGCCTCGCCCTCCGCTGGAGGCGTCGCGGCCGTGCCGGACGCTTCCGCGTCGGCCTTGCCGGCGGCCTTGGACGTCCGCGTGCCGGCGCCCGTCTTGGTCGCGGCTGCGCGGGTGCCCGTGCCGGCCGCGGCGCGCGTCCGCGTCGTCGCCGGCTTCTTGGC
>NZ_JACJVP010000080.1 GCF_014212125.1 Cohnella nanjingensis | reverse complement strand
AGCCATCAGCGCGTAGCGTTCGTTCAGGATCGTCAGACGTGATTGCGGAGGCGGCTCCAGCGTCAAGATCGACTTGCCGTTGCCGGGATCCGCCAGGGCAAGATGATCGACGCTCCGCGTCCAATAGCCCTTCGGGAGGGTTTCCTTATAACGCGTATCGGATTGGACGACGGCATCAAAGGACGCATCGATGGACGTTCGCTCCTCCAACTGCCAGACCTTGCGGCCGTCCTTCGGCCGATAGGCGGTCAATCCAGCACCTAGCAGCGAGTCCGTACCGCCATTCCCCATCAACAAATATGGCAGTTTGCCGTCTTGAAGGACAAGCGCTCCTTCGCCGTCCCACGTTTTCCGCCAGAGCCGATTCCCCCTGCGCTGATCCCGAACCTCCAGATGCGTTGTCACGGTCTTCGACGCATCCATCCCCTCGGTTCGCGTATAGGAGAGGCCAAATGCCGAGCCTGCCGCAGCCAGTCTGAGATCGCCGACCGCCCCTTCAAGCTTGAGTTCCCGACTCCATCGCTGTTTGCCATTAGCCGTATCCAGGGCGAACAACCGGTACGTTGAACGCGTTATGTCCGCCCCCTCGCCCGTCCTCTTGCCGAATACGATCGTCCGGCGGTCTCCCGACAACGCATAGAGATGCTCCTCATAGCCGAACGAATGCTGCCACACGAGGCGTCCCGTGTCCCGATCGATCCCGTACAGCCGGGAGTCCTCATGCATGCCGCTGAAGCCCCCGTCCTCGCCGGCCACCAGCAGCGTCGCACCCGCTTCCCCGATCAAGTAATTATAAGGGAGCGCCAAATTCGCGCGCCAGATCGTCGATGCAGCTTGGGTACGAACGAACGGCGGTCGGCGGTCGGACGCATTCAGCTTCTTGATCAGCGGCACTTGCCCCTCGGGCAAGCCCGCCCAGTCCAGATTGCCGAAGTCCCATGCGCCCGTGCGATCCAGAAACCGTTCATTCCGCAAAGCGCCGTCCTCCGACCAGGTTAGTTCGAGCAGCGAACGATCGCTCTCATACCGCCACGTCTCCAGCGTTTTCAGCTTCCCCGGCATGGCGATATTGGCCGACCTTTCGACGGTCTGCGGTTTGCCTAGCAATTGTCTGGCTCTGGACTGCTTGACTCCAATGCCCAATGTGCTTCGAACGAAGGCTGCGGCTTCGTCAGCCGCAACCGGAACGGCGTTATCGAACGGGGAAAAGGAAGGCTGCACTTGTCGCAATTGGTCGGCCCTCATCCAGAGCAGCCCGTATCCGGCTCCCGACTCGCTGTCCGGCATAGCGACGCCGTACCAATCCGCGTAAGCCTGAACCGCGATGACGCGCGCTCCATGTGTCAGCTCCACGACCGAATCGCCCGCTTCCGGATACCACTCCGCGGCGGCGTTTTCTCCTGCGACCTCCATGAGCCGCGGCGCAATCTCTCTCGCCCGCTCGGCTTCCTTCGTCAAATACCAGATCGGAATCCAAGTCTTGAACCCGTCATCGTCGATCTCGGCCAAATGGCGCGTCAAGGCGACCAGAGAAACCGATCGGCCCGCTATGGCCATGTAGTTGTATATAGGCTGAGTGTCAGCCCGCAAGTCGTAGCCCGCCGTCGGAACGACCGCCTTCAGCTTTTGTCCGATCCGGAGTCCTTCCTGCCGAGCCAGCACGTTCTCGTCCGAGGAGGACGCTTCCTTCTGCGCGCCTTGCGCCGGCACATAAGTGCGCATATTCCCTTCGGCATCCCGGTCATAGAAGACGGCATCCCAGAGCTGCGCATTCTCCTCTTGCGACCAGAGCAGCTCCAGCCTACTCGTTCCGACCTCAAACGTCCATTGATCGACCTTGACTAGCCGGTCGGCGCGATACAAGTACGTCTCTTGCACCCTGGAGGGTTGTCCCAACGCTGCCACCGCTTGGTCCGGGGTCCATGCCGCGCGGAACCGTGCGCCTAACGCGTCGGCGGTCAAGCCGGAGAGAGCCGGAACCGGGGTTGGAGACGGCTCGGCCGACGAAACCGAAGGCGCCGCGGACGAAGATGGCCTAACCGGCATGCCGGACGAACCGGCATTCTCGCAACAGGCGAGCAAAAGCAGGACAGCGCCTCCTGTCAGGAGGAACGGAATCCAGCGATTCGGTTTTCCAAGCAAAACCGGCTTCGCCTTCTTCCGCAGAGGGCGATCCTTTTTTATCGGAGACGTATCTGAAACGGGTAGGTTCGACTTAGACTTTCTGATCTCGTTCAAGAGGAAGACCTCCGCTCGATCGCATTTGGCAAAATAGACGAATTCTGGATGAAGAAGTTGCATGATCGCGCTAAAGTAAAAAAACCGCCCGTTCGCAACGGGCGGTCTTCCTCCTGCATGCCTATAAGTTTAACAGCCGGACCAATTCCTCTTCGTCCTCGAGTACGGGAACGCCGAGATCCCGCGCCTTCGTCAGCTTGCTGCCGGCGCTCTCGCCCGCGATGACGAGGTCCGTCTTCTTCGAGACGCTGCCCGACACCTTCGCTCCCAGCGCCTCGAGCCGCTTGGATGCTTCGTCGCGCGTAAGCAGCGTCAGCGTGCCCGTCAGCACCACGGTCTTTCCGAACAGCGGATGTCCCTCGTCGGCGCTGGCCGCCGCAGGCTTCTCTGCCTCGGCCCGTACGCCGAAAGCGCGCATCCGGGCGATGCTCTCCTGCATGAGCGGGTCGCGGAAGAACCCCGCGATGCTCTCCGCCACGATGCCGCCTACGTCCGGCAACGTGACCAGCTCTTCGGCCTCCGCGGCCATCAGGCGGTCGAGATCGCCGTAATGATCGGCCAGCATCTTCGTCGTGGCTTTGCCCGTGTTCGGAATGCCGAGCGCGTTCAGGAACGCCGCCAGGTCGCGGGACTTGGACTTCTCCAAGGATGCCAGCAGGTTCGTCGCCTTCTTCTCTCCGAAGCGCTGCAGCTTGACGAGATCGTCGAAGGTAAGGGCGTACAGATCCGACGGATCGCGCACGTTCAGCTCCTCGTACAGCTGTTCGGCCGTCTTCCCGCTGAACGTCTCGATGTCCATGCAGTCCCGCGACGCGAAGTGCGTGATGCGGCCGACGGTCTGCGGCTTGCAGCCGAGCCGGTTCGGGCAGTACATATGGGCCCCGCGCATCTCAAGCGGCGTACCGCAGCCCGGGCAAACGTCCGGTATCGCGATCGGCTCGCCCGGTTCCTCGTCCGCCTTGCCGAGAATCTCCGGAATGACGTCGTTAGAGCGGCGAATGAACACTCGCGTTCCTAGGGCATGTGTCAGGTTCTTGCGCTCGATGTCGCCGATATTGTTCAGCGTGCAATTCTGAACGGTCACGCCTGCGAGCTCGACGGCCTCTACGCGGGCGAGCGGCGTCACCTTGCCCGTGCGGCCGACCTCCCAGGACACCGACTCGAGCACGGTCGTCGTCTCTTCGGCTTCGAACTTGAACGCGACGGACCAGCGGGGGAACTTGTCCGTGTAGCCCAGCGCTTCGCGCGTACGCATATCCGTCAGCTTTACGACCGCTCCGTCGATCAGGTAGTCCAGCTCGTTCCGGAACGTCACGATGGCGGTCAGCTCTTCCGCCACGTCTTCGATCGAGCTGTAATACCTCGCGAACGAATTGACGGGGAACCGGTTGTCCCGCAGAAACTGCAGCATCTCCTGATGGCTCGCGAACGTCACGCCGCCGTCGGTGAAGCCGACATTATAGAAAAAAGCGTCCAGCTTCCGGGAGGCGGTCACGCGCGGATTCAGGTTGCGCAGGGCGCCGGCCGCGGCGTTGCGCGCGTTTTTGAGCGGCTCCGCCGCGGTCTCGTTGTACGCTTCCAGCACCGATAGGCGCATAATCCCTTCGCCTTGGACCTCGATCGTGCCTTCGCGGTAGGGGATCGAGAGGGGCAGCGAGCGTATCGTCCGCACCTGCGCCAGGATGCCTTCGCCGACGACGCCGTTGCCGCGGGTCGAGGCTTGCGCGAGCTCTCCGTCCGTGTACGTCAAGTTCAACGTAAGGCCGTCGAACTTGAGCTCGACCACATACTCCGGCGCGGGCAGCGGCTCCTCCGGATGCTTGGCGTTGTAGTCCGCGATCAGCTTGTTCGCGCGCTGCGCCCAGGCCTTCAAGTCTTCCAGGTTCTGCGCCTTGTCCAGACTCCACA
Source organism: Cohnella nanjingensis (assembly GCF_014212125.1). Classification (GTDB taxonomy): domain Bacteria; phylum Bacillota; class Bacilli; order Paenibacillales; family Paenibacillaceae; genus Cohnella; species Cohnella nanjingensis. Next base: position 1,152 of record NZ_JACJVP010000080.1, on the reverse strand, counting down.
GGCGGGACTGGTGACGATGAGGCTCGAAGCCCTTCAGAATGTCGCCGCCGACGCGATGCGTAGGGGAATCCGGCAGGATGACGCCGGTCTCCGCTTCGAGGCGCGACAGTTCGTCGTAGAGCGCGTCGTATTCCTTGTCGCTGATCGTCGGATTGTCTTCCGTATAATAGCGATGGGCGTGCACGTTCAGCTCGTTCACGAGCTCGCGAATCCGCTGCAGCGGTTCCGTCATGGGGGGGATCTGCCTCTCTTGTCCCGGAGTCCGGGTTAATGGATGGGCGTAGCGGGTATTGATTCAAGCCCCCCGCCGTCCGTGTAAAAATGAACCAAATGCACGAATGGGAGGGATGACGAATGGATCGTTCATCGGACAAGCCAACCGACAGCCACGCCGATAACCAAACCGATAAGCAAGACGAGAAACAAGTCTATTATGTATCCGTCTCCGCAGGAACGGTGAGCAGACACGAATCGCAAGTGTCGGATCAGCTCACGGTGTTCGCCACGGAGCGGGAAAAGGATCAGCTCGAGACGCTGCTCGCCATCAAGGAGGATCAGACCGAGCGCACCTTCCTCCGCGGCCTCATTCCATTCAAGTCAGCGGATCGCGATCCCGCGACCGACCAGTACAACGAGCGGATGATCGAAGTCTACCGCTCCATCTTCCGGCTAGGCACGGAGGAGACGAGGCGCCATCTGATCCATATGGATATTCTCAACTTCCTGAAGGATCCGGATACCCGCTTGCCGGGTTACCACTAGGAGACGGGAGCCGCTGCTCGAATGCCACGCGGCGGCTTTTTGTCCACGTCCCGGAAAGTAGAAGTTTTCACCCATCCTTCGCTAATCCGTGTACGGGCTTCGGCCGGCTGCGCGCTGTTAAATCTTCGTCACCGGCGCGAATGCCGCGAGCAGCCGCTTCACCCCGACCGGCGCCGGAAAAGCGATCTGCAGCTCCGTGTCGTTGCCGGAGCCCTTCACGGCGACCACGGTGCCCACGCCCCACTTGGCGTGCTGCACCTTGTCGCCCGCGGCGACGGCGAGCCCCTCGCCGGCCGGCGCCGCGGGCTTGGGCGGTACGAGCCGGAGCCCCTGCGGCGCTCCGGCGGCCGGGCGCGCTGCCGCGCCGCCGAAGGCTGCGCCCGCCGCGGG
>NZ_JACJVP010000008.1 GCF_014212125.1 Cohnella nanjingensis | reverse complement strand
ACGCGGTCCGATCCGTACCGGAGCCGGTACGGATCGGACCGCGTCCCGCGGACACGCCGCCGGTCGACTCCAGCAGCGTCAAGAACTCGATATTCGTCTTGGTGCCCGCGAGCTTGCGCAGGAACTGATCCACGAATTCCGGCGAATCGTTCATGCTCTTGCGCAGCGTCCACACCCGATCGAGCTCGTCCTTGGTGAGGAGCATCTCCTCGCGGCGCGTGCCCGAGCGGCGGATGTCGAGCGCGGGGAAGATGCGCCGTTCCGCCAGCTTGCGGTCCAGATGCAGCTCCATGTTGCCCGTGCCTTTAAATTCTTCGTAAATGACGTCGTCCATACGCGAACCCGTCTCTACCAGCGCAGTCGCGAGGATCGTCAGGCTGCCGCCCTCCTCCACGTTGCGCGCGGCGCCGAAGAACCGCTTCGGACGGTGGAACGCCGCCGGATCCACGCCCCCGGACAGCGTCCGGCCGGAAGGCGGCACGACAAGGTTGTAGGCGCGGGCAAGCCGCGTGATGCTGTCGAGCAGAATGACGACATCCTTCTTCTGCTCCACCAACCGGCGCGCCCGTTCGAGTACGAGCTCCGCAACCTTGATATGATGTTCGGGCACTTCGTCGAACGTCGAGGCGACGACTTCTCCTTTGACCGAGCGCTGCATGTCCGTCACTTCCTCGGGCCGCTCGTCGATGAGCAGCACAAAGAGCGCGATGTCCGGGCGGTTCGTGGAGACGCTGTTGGCGATCTCCTTGAGCAGTAGCGTCTTGCCCGCCTTCGGCGGCGCAACGATCAATCCGCGTTGGCCAAGCCCCACGGGAGCCAGCAAATCCATGATGCGGGTCGACAATCGGGTGGGGGTCGTCTCGAGCACGAGTTTCTCGTCAGGGAACAGCGGGGTCAGGGCGGGAAAATGGAGGCGTTCGGCGGCGACTTCGGGGGAATCTCCGTTCACGGCGTTGACCTGCAGGAGGCCGAAGTAGCGTTCGCTCTCCTTGGGCGCCCGGCATTTGCCGGATACGAGGTCGCCGGTCCGCAGATCGAACTTGCGGATCTGGGAAGCCGAGATATAGATATCCTCCGCGCTGGGCAGATAGTTGATCGGGCGGAGGAAGCCGTAGCCTTCGGGCAGCACTTCCAGGACGCCTTCGAGGAACATATGACCGCCGCGCTCCGCCTGCGAGCGCAGGATCGCGATGATAAGCTCTTTTTTGATCATTTGGCTGTAGTTCGTGATTTGATGGTCCTTGGCGAGCTTGTAGAGCTGCGTCAGGGTTAACCCTTCCAAATCGGACATCATGAAATCCGTCAATACAATCCCCACTTCATCGTTAGAATAAAGGCGAGGGCGCCTCATGAATCCAGGGGCGCCTCACCCTTCTCGCCATACGTCCGCGCCGAGATCGCGCAGATGCTCCACTAATCTCTCATAACCGCGGTCGATGTATTCCAAACCTGTAATTTCCGTCACTCCCTCGTCTACCGTCAACGCCGCGACGACCAGCGCAGCCCCCGCCCGGAGATCCGCGGCCCGCACCTTGGCGGCATTCAGACGCCCGCCTTCGATGATCGCCGACCGGCCTTCGACGCGAATCTGCGCGCCCATGCGCGACAGCTCCGGGACATGCTTGAAGCGATTGCTGTATACGTAATCGGACAGGATGCTCACGCCGCTGGCCTGCGTCAGCAAGCTCGTCATCGGCGATTGAAGGTCCGTCGCGAACCCGGGGTACACGAGCGCTTTGACGTCCACCGCTTCGTAGTCGGGCTGTCCGACCACGCGGATCGCCTCGTCCATCTCGTAGACGTGGACGCCCATCTCTTGCAGCTTGGCCGTTAAAGCTTCCAGATGTTTCGGAATGATGTTATCGATGATGACGTCCCCGCGCGTAGCGGCGGCTGCAATCATATAAGTGCCTGCTTGAATCCGGTCGGAGATGATCGAATGCCGGCAACCGTGCATGCTGCTCACGCCTTCGATCCGGATCGTCTCCGTGCCGGCGCCTTTGATCTTGGCGCCCATCGCGTTCAGCAGCGTCGCGACGTCGATGATCTCCGGCTCCTTGGCCGCGTTCTCGATAATGGTCGAGCCTTTGGCCCTTGCGGCCGCCAGCATGATGTTGATCGTGGCGCCTACGCTGACGACGTCCATATATATTCTAGCCCCGCGCAATTCTTGTGCCTTGATGCGGATGGCTCCGTGTTCGTTGGTTACGACCGCGCCCAGCGCTTCGAAGCCTTTGATATGTTGGTCAATGGGACGAGGTTCAAAGTTGCATCCTCCCGGCATGCCGATCAAGGCTTCGCCGAAGCGGCCCAAGAGCGCGCCCATCAGATAATAGGATGCTCTCAAAAGCTTGACGTGGCCGTTGGGCATCGGGATGGATTGAATGTCGGCAGGATCGATGGATAGCGTGTCTTCGTTCCATGTGACTTTGCAGCCTAGCTCTTCAAGCAATTGTTTGTAAATCTCGACATCGCTAATATGAGGAAGATTGTCCAGCCTGACTTCAGATTCTGCCAGGATCGCTGCAGGCAGCAGCGCGATCGCGCTGTTCTTGGCGCCGCTGATCGAGACCGTTCCGCGGAGCGGACGCCCACCGCGTATCATAAGTTTCTCCATGAATGCATGGTCCTCCTAGTATTCTGCTCCACGCACCCGCGCGTTAAGCAGCCGCGGACACAATAGAGGAAAGGGAAAGACACCGCGTACGGCGCTTTCCCCGAGCTGGAACGAACGCCGCCGGTAGGCGGACGCCCGCAGTTAGTACGGAATAATAGGGAATTACGCTTGGTTGCTGCTGCCGAACAGGCGAATCTTCTCTTGAACGACGGCTTGCATGGCATTGCGAGCAGGCGTGAGATATTTGCGAGGATCGATGACGTTGCCGTCTTTGCCGAGAACTTCGCGGATCGCGGCCGTACATGCGACTTGGTTCTCGGTGTTGACGTTGATCTTGCCGACGCCGGATTGGATCGCTTCGCGAATCATCTCGTCCGGCACGCCGGAGCCGCCATGCAGCACGACCGGTACCGGGATCTTGGCGACGACTTGCTTAATGATATCGTAGTGGATCTTCACTTCGCCTTTGTACATGCCGTGCGCGGTGCCGACGGCGATCGCGAGGCAGTCGACGCCCGTCTCTTCGTAGAAACGGATCGCTTCTTCAGGCTTGGCCAACTTCGCATCCGCTTCGTCGACGCTCAGGTCGTCTTCGACCCCGCCGATCGTGCCCAGTTCGCCTTCAACGGACACGCCCATCGCGTGAGCGGCCTTGACGACTTCCTTGGTCAAGCGGATGTTGTCTTCGAACGAGTGGTGGGAGCCGTCAAACATCACGGACGAGAAGCCTGCGCGGATACAAGCCATCGCGACTTCGAAGCTGCTGCCATGGTCCAGGTGCAGGGCGATCGGGAGGCCGGACTTCTTCGCTGCCGCTTCCGCGATCGCTACCGTATATTCCATGCCCATGTACTTCAAGGCGCCTTCGCTGACGCCGAAAATGAAGGGAGACTTCTCGGCGATCGCCGCGTCCGTGATGGCTTGGGCGAATTCAAGGTTGTTCATGTTGAATTGGCCCACAGCAAACTTGCCGGCTTTTGCCTTAGGCAAAAATTCGTTCATTGACACGAGTGGCATAATGTGTGATTCCTCCTGCGATTCTATTAAGTCGTAAGTCGTCTCATCGCCGACTTGCATACTGCGCTATTATAACACAAAAAGGCTTTTTATTGTAAAACCGCCTGTCCCCAGAAAAAACGGCCGCAGCGCCCTCCCGGACGGGCAAAATGGCCTTATACGGCCGGGAATCGGGCCCTATCGCGCGCGGCGGAACGCCCGCTGCATCCAGATTAGAAATTTCTCAAGTTCGCCGGCGTTCCAGCGTTCAGGCGTGCATACAATTGTAAAGCGATTGCATAAGCTCTGCGATGAGGCGTGAACGAGTGGGCATCCGCAGGATGAACGGCTCGCGATTCGATCGGAGGAAGGAGAAGTCGGGGAAATGTGGATGCAGCGAAGGGAGCGGGCGAGAAAAAAAGCCCTCAGGACCCCGAGGCGAACCGGGGCGAAGGGCCTCCTTCCAACTGCATATTCACAGCGATTCGGAGCTCGTCGATATCGAACGGCTTCGTGAAGTGCATGAGCGCACCCAAGTCGGTGGCTTCCTTAATCATGTCTAGCTCTCCGTATGCCGTCATCATGATTACTTTGATCTCGCGGTTCATTTCCTTGATTTGTTTGAGGATCTCCAGGCCGTCCATGCCCGGTATCTTCATGTCGAGGAGGACGAGGTCGGGCGTGTGATTGCGGACGATCTCGAGCGCCGCGCGGCCGTTCGCCGCTTGGAAGGTCTCGTACCCTTCCACGCTAAAAACTTCGAGCAGCAGGATTCGGATACCGATTTGATCATCGACAATGAGCAGCTTCTTCTTAGGCATCAAATAATCCTCCTCCAGTACGTTCTTCCTGTATCCTCCCGTATTCGAGGTGCCGACATGGAAATCCTCCTGTACCGATGGAAAAATGTGAAAAAAAAGCGACGGCAGCCGCCGACGCTTCGAAGAAACCTTATACGTATCAGCCTTCCGCGTGAACGAGGGAAGCTTTGACGAAATCGCGGAACAACGGCTGCGGCCGGTTCGGACGGGAAGTGAATTCCGGATGGAATTGCACCGCCAGGAACCAAGGGTGCCCGGGCAACTCTACCATCTCCACTAGGCGCCCGTCCGGCGATGTGCCGGAGATCTTCAGACCCGCGGATTCGATCTGTTCGCGATATTCGTTGTTGAACTCGTACCGATGGCGATGCCGCTCGTAGACGAGCTCGTCGTCGTAGCAGCGGGCGGCCAGGCTGCCCGGCACGAGCTTGCACGGATAGAGGCCGAGGCGCATCGTGCCGCCCAGATCCTCGATATCCTTCTGCTCCGGCAGCAGGTCGATGACCGGGAACGGCGTAGCCGGATGAATCTCCGAGCTGTTCGCGCCGTCGAGGCCGACCATGCTGCGGGCGTATTCGATCACGGCTACCTGCATCCCGAGGCAGATGCCGAAGAACGGCACTTCCTGCTCGCGAGCATAACGGATCGCGGTAATCTTGCCTTCGATGCCCCGGTCGCCGAAGCCGCCGGGCACGAGGATGCCGTTCACGCCGCCCAGCATGTCCTGCACGTTAGCCGGGGTGATCTCTTCCGCGTTCACCCAGCGGATATTGACTTCGGAATCGGCGTCGATGCCGGCATGGCCGAGCGATTCCACGATGCTGAGGTAGGCGTCGTGAAGTGCGACGTACTTGCCGACGATCGCGATCTCGGTCGTCTTCTTCAGCGACTTCACGCGCTGGACGAGCGCTTCCCATAGGGCCATATCCGGCACCGGATCGCCGCCGAGGCCGAGATGCTTGACGACGTAGTCGTCGAGCCCCTGCTCGCGGAGCATGAGCGGCACTTCATACAGCGTGGACGCGTCGCGGCACTCCACGACGGCGTTCGCGTCGATGTCGCAGAACAGCGCGATCTTGCGCTTCAGGTCTTCGGCAAGCGGGTATTCCGTCCGGCAGACGATGACGTTCGGCTGGATGCCGATGCTGCGCAGCTCCTTGACGCTGTGCTGGGTCGGCTTCGTCTTCACTTCGCCGGCGGCCTTGATATACGGGATCAGCGTCACGTGAATATACATGACGTTCTCGCGGCCGATATCGCTCTTGATCTGGCGGATCGCCTCGAGGAACGGCAGGCTCTCGATGTCGCCGACCGTGCCGCCGATCTCCGTGATCACGACGTCGGAGCCGGTCTCGCGGCCCGCGCGGAACACGCGGTCCTTGATCTCGTTCGTGATGTGCGGGATGACCTGCACCGTACCGCCAAGGTATTCCCCGCGGCGCTCTTTGCTGATGACCGTGGAATAGATCTTGCCGGTCGTTACGTTGCTGTTCTTCGAGAGGTTGATGTCGATGAACCGCTCGTAGTGGCCCAAGTCGAGGTCCGTCTCCGCGCCGTCGTCGGTCACGAATACTTCCCCGTGCTGATAGGGGCTCATCGTCCCCGGATCCACATTGATATAAGGGTCGAACTTCTGAATCGTCACCTTGAGGCCGCGATTCTTAAGCAGCCGACCGAGCGAAGCGGCGGTAATTCCTTTTCCGAGCGACGACACGACGCCGCCAGTTACAAAAATGTATTTGGTCACCCTGTATGAAACCTCCCACCACGTGCCCATCGGCATTATCATTAGACTGCCCGCAAAACAAAAAAGTGACACCCAATAAATGGGGGCACTTTTAAAATTTACACCCTATAGAAATGCTCGCTTGAAAAGCCCAAGCATAAGTTTAACTTCTGGTCCGGAAGGTGTCAAGCCTCAGACGCGACTACTTATCGTCATCCTCGTCGTCTTCGTCGGCTTCGCCCTCTTCGAAGTCGTCCGCTTCCTCGGCGTCCTCTTCGTCGATCTCTTCCTCGATGCTGGCTTCCTCTTCTTCGTCCAGCGCCACTTCCTCTTCGGCTTCGCCGGCTTCTTCGCCTTCGTCGAAGATCTCTTCGCGGTCCTCGTCGAACAGGTCGAAGCCTTCCTCGCCTTCGGTGAAGGTTTCTTCCTCTTCCTCGCCGTACAGATCCTCGTCGTCCAGATCGTCGTCGTCGTTGATGATGCGAGGACGCTTCGTGCCGTCGGTCACCGGATCGTCGGAACGGTCAACCGGGTACCAGCGCTTCAGGCCCCACACGTTGCTGCCTACGCAGGCGAACCGGCCGTCGATGTTGATCTCGGTGTACACTTGGGCGATGAATTCGTTGATCTGCTCTTCGGAGAAACCCCGAAGCTTCGCGATCTCCATCATCAGATCCCGGTAGTAAAACGGGGTGTTGGCCGCTTTGAGCACCTCGAAGGCAAGATCGACCATCGGCATTTCCCGGATTTTCTCAGCGTCGAATTTCAGGACGTATTCCGCGCTCACGCTTAAGTCCCCATCCTCTCTGTATGTTAACCAAAATCTTAATTCGCGTTGGTGTCACCCACTAGTTAACCGCATTTCCTCTGAAAATGCAAGTTTCCGAGTAAAAACGGCTTCGCCGCCGTCCAGGGAGGGCGATACGTTTTTATCGGAGATCATTCAGTGATGAATCAACGTGAAACTTATCCATTCTGAATGATCAAGTAAAAACGAGCCCGTCGCCAGGAATACGGCGGGTTCGTTTTTGGCGTAGCCGATTCAGAGGAGGATCGACGAAGGGAATCCTCGCTGATATCGGGCAAGTAAAAACGGCTTCGCCGCCGTCCAGGGAGGGCGATACGTTTTTATCGGAGATCATTCAGTGATGAATCAACGTGAAACTTATCCATTCTGAATGATCAAGTAAAAACGAGCCCGTCGCCAGGAATACGGCGGGTTCGTTTTTGGCGTAGCCGATTCAGAGGGGGATCAACGAAAGGAATCCTCGCTGATATCGGACAAGCAAAAACGGCTTCGCCGCCGGAGAATGCGAAAAAGCGAAGACGGGTCCGCAGACTGCGCCTTCGCTTTTCGACTGTACCCCGGCCGCCTCCCCGAAAGGAAGAACCGGCGTGGCTAAGAGTCTCGCCGGGAAACTCTCCCTTCATCCTATGTAAGGATGCGCGGTTTGACACAGAGCGACGCCCATTTCCACGGAAAAAAGCCTCATTCCCAAGCTTTTGCCGAGGTGCATTCATACAATAGGGAAGCAAATTCGGCGGGAGGGGTGACGAGCCATTGGACACGAGCGGCTTCCTGAAATGGCTGCAAGGCGCTCTCGCGGCTCCCGGCAAGCTCGCCGGAAGAACGATCATCCGCGTCGCGCAGCCCTCCGATTACTTCAACCTCCTCGCGGCGCTGAGACGGGAGCAGCGCCGCTCCCGGGCGCTGCGGTCGGTCCGCAAACTCGGCATTATCCGCGGATTCTCCTGTCCGCTGCCCGCATCGGGCATCCCGGACGCGTTCAAGGGCGTCATCGTCTGCGAAGAGGATCCGATCGTCAGCGTCCGCGCGCCCGTCCGCACAGTGGAGACGGCCCCCGCGTCCGACATGAATATTCCGTGGGGCGTCAGACGCATCCGTGCGCCCAAGGCTTGGAATCGAACGACCGGCCAGCGCGTGAAGGTCGGCGTGATCGACACCGGCGTCGACTTTCAGCACCCCGATCTGCAGCACACGCTGGAGCGCGGCATCAATCTGCTTCAGCGGACGATGCTGCCTCAGGACGACAACGGCCACGGCACCCACATCGCCGGGTCGATCGCCGCCGCCAATCCCGTCCGCGGCATGATCGGCGTCGCGCCGCGGTCGGCGATCTATCCGGTCAAGGCGTTCGACTATAACGGCACCGCCTTCGTCTCCGACATCATCCTGGGCATCGAATGGTGCGTCCGCAACCGGATGGACGTCGTCAACATGAGCTTCGGCATGACCACCCGCAGCAAGTCTCTGCTAGGCGCCGTCAACAACGCTTATCGTTCTGGCGTCCTCATCGTGGCGTCTTCCGGCAATGACGGCAAGCGGGGGACGATCGACTTTCCCGCCCGATTCGCGAATACCGTGTCGGTCGGCGCGCTGAACCGGCAGGGCCGCATCGCCAAGTTCACCAACCGCAGCGCGCTGGTCGACATCTACGCCCCCGGCGACAAGGTCGAGTCCGCCTGGCTGCGCGGCCGGCGCCGCATCATGAGCGGCACGTCGATGGCCACCTCGCACGTGACCGGAGCCATCGCGCTGCTGCTGGCCGACAAGCCCGGGCTGAAGCCCGGCGAAGTGAAGGAGATCCTCAAACGCTCCGCGCGGCCTCTGCGGAACGTCAAAGCTCCCCGGAGGGCCGGGGAGCTGGATGTCATGCGTATGCTACAAACCGCAGACAAGATCAAATCGGCTTCGCCTGCGCGCGAAAGCGGATGAGCGGGTCCGCAGACGCTTAGCGCGCACAATCGCAGAGCGGGCGAGTTACGGGGGATCTCCTGCTTAATTCAGGAGAGCCGGTCCCAAAAAAGGCCTGACCGTGTGCCGCAACGATAAAAAGTATCGTTGCCGCACCTGGTCAGGTCTTTCGGCACGCTGTAACGATAAAAAGTATCGTTACAGATCCCGGTCAAGCCGTTTGACGCGCCGTAACGATAGAAAGTATCGTTACAGATCCTGGCCAGGCCGTTTGACGCGCTGCAACGATAAAAAGTATCGTTGCAGATCCTGATACAGCCGTATGACGCGCCGTAACGATAGAAAGTATCGTTACAGATCCCGGTCAAGCCGTTTGACGCGCTGTAACGATATAAAGTATCGTTACTGATCCTGGCCAGGCCGTTGGACGCGCTGTAACGATAAAAAGTATCGTTGCAGATCTTGTTCAGGCTGTTCTGCGCGCTGCGGCTGCCCCCAAGCGAGGGAGACGCGGCCGCGGCTTACATCCGATCCGGAGCAGAAACGCCGACGAGCCGCAAGCCGTTCGCGAGCGTGTGGCGCAGCGCGTCGAGCAGCTGCAGGCGGGCCTGGCTCTGTTCCGCGTCCTCCGTGATGACGCGTTCGGCGCGGTAGTAGCTGTGGAACAGCGCGGCCAGCTCGTATACATAGCGGATGATATGATGCGGCGCATAGGCAGCCGCGGCTTCGGCGACGGCGGCCGGCAGCTCGCCCATCTTGCGCAGCAGGTCGTACTCGTGCTCCGCGTTCAGACGGTCCAGCTTCGCTTCCTCGGCCGGCAGGAGGACGATGCCCTGTTCTTCCGCCTGGCGGAAGATGCTGCAGATCCGCGCATGCGCGTATTGCACGTAGAAGACCGGATTCTCGTTCGACGTCGATACCGCGAGATCCATGTCGAAATCAAGATGGGAGTCCATGCTCCGCATCGTGAAGAAATAGCGAATCGCGTCGACGCCGACTTCGTCCATCAGGTCTTCGATCGTGATGGCTTTGCCGGTCCGCTTCGACATCTTGACCTTCTCGCCGTTCTGGAACAGGCTGACCATCTGCGCGATGAGCACGGTCAGCTTGTCCGGGTCGTTGCCGAGCGCCGCCATCGCCGCCTTCACGCGCGGGATGTAGCCATGATGGTCCGCGCCCCAGATGTTGATCATCTGGTCGTAGCCGCGGCCGTACTTGTCCATATGATAGGCGATGTCGGGCGTCAGATAAGTGTAGCTGCCGTCATTCTTGACCAGCACGCGGTCCTTGTCGTCGCCGAACGGGGTCGTCGACAGCCATACGGCGCCGTCCTGCTCGAAGACATGGCCGGTCGCGCGAAGCGTGTCGAGGGCGCCCTCTACCTTGCCCGTCCGATAGAGCGACGTCTCGCTGTACCAGCTGTCGAACTGGACGCCGAAGCGCGCGAGATCCCGCTTGATCTTGTCGAGCTCCTTCTCGAGCCCGTAATTGCGGAAGTACTGGAACCGCTCTTCGTCGGGCTGCTGCAGCAGGCGTTCGCCTTCCCGCTCCGCCAGCTCCTTCGCGAATCCGACGATATCTTCGCCGTAGTATCCGTCCTCCGGCATCTCGGCTTCTTGGCCGAGCGCTTGGCGATAGCGCGCCTCGATCGACTTGGCGAGGTTCGCCACCTGGTTGCCGGCGTCGTTAATGTAGTATTCGCGCGTCACGTCGTATCCCGCGAACGCCAGCACGTTGCAGAGCGCGTCGCCTACGGCGGCTCCGCGCGCGTGCCCGAGGTGGAGGCTGCCCGTCGGGTTCGCGCTGACGAACTCGACCTGCACCTTGCGTCCCCGTCCCGCGTCGGTGCTGCCGAAGCTGGCGCCCTGGCCGCGCACGGAGGCGATGACCGGGTGGAGGTAGCTCTTGTCCATGCGGAAGTTGATGAAGCCGGGACCCGCGATCTCCGCCGCCTGGACGAACGCTCTGGACTTGTCCAGATGTTCGATGATGGCGGTCGCGATCTCCCGCGGGTTCTTCTTCGCGATGCGCGTCAGCTGCATCGCCGCGTTCGTCGCCAGATCTCCGTGCGCCTTGTCCCGCGGCACCTCGATGACGATCGCGGGCACGTCCTCGCGCGCCACGATCCCCGCCTGCACGATGGCGTCCGCAATGGCTGCTCTTAATGTCTCGTGCGCTTGCTCCAATACGTTCATGACCCTATTCCTCCCGAATATCCAACCCAATCTCAAAATGGCCCATATCCTGATCTTCCATACGCATATCGTAACGCCAGGCTAGCGTGCCCCCGGCATCCGTCAACTCGGCTTGCAGCTCGTGCGTGAACGCTTCGACTGGGAGCGAGCCCTGCGGCGTATGAATCGCGCCTTGCGCGGCGGCGCCCAGACGGAACGTCTGCTCGACCCCGAGCTCGCCCTGCCTGACGACGCGCACGTCGCCCTTCAGCACGGATACCGTCATCGTATCCGGCACTCGCAGCACCCAGCCCGCCGCCAGCCGATACCATTCTCCGGACAGGCGCTCCTCTGCCCAAGGCCCGTCCTGGCGGCTGCGGAAGACGACCGTTACCCGTCGCTTGTCCGGCATTTCTCCTGCACCGTCTTTCTCTCATTTCCTTGTTACTACTATATACAGAACGCCTCTTCAATTCAAACAAGTAAAAACGGTTTTGCCGTATTCTCCAGCGGCGACACGTTTTTATCGTAGACGTATCAGCAAAGTAGGGGCGAAACTTCTACTTTCTGATCCGCCGAAAACGCGACGGCGGCAAATGGCGCTTGCAGGCGCGGTTGCCGTCAGCGCGAAGGATCTCTCCTTGCGGACGACGTTGCAGAGGCGGGGATCTGTTGGCGCAGGCATCGGCATCGCGCCGCGGGGCGGGGACCGCACGGGGACTAAGCGAAGGAAGCGGCCTCGGCTTCGAGGCCGCCAACGTACAAGCGGTGCAGGGGGACGTCCCGTCCATCCTCTTGGGAAAGGATGCCGCCGGAGACTTCCATCGCTTCTATAATAAAGGCAAGATTCTAACGCCTTCAGCCCCCGCCGCCAGGGCCGGCGACGGGGGCTTGAAGCATTCATAGGATCGATGCGCGATTCGAGCAGCCGATTACTTGGCGCTGTCGGCCTGCCACAGGGCGACGCGGTCTTGCACGTACTTCGTGTAGCCCTTCTCCATCTTCTCGACGCCGGCTTTGATGAGGTCTTGCTGGTAGGCATCCCAGATCTTGTCGAAGTCTGCCGGCTTCGCCAGGATCGCTTCCGGCACCCGTTTCCACGTGATGTCCTTCATCTTGTTGCCGAGGATCGAGACTTCGTCTTCGCCCGGGATCTGGATGTTCCAGGCGGCGCCGTACGCCTTCTCCTTGAACTCCGTCTCGGCCGGGAACAGATCCTTCCAGATCGTCGCGTTGTACGCCTTCAGCGTCTCGCGTTCCGCGTCGCTATAGCCGACCGGGATCAAATCGGGATTGTTCTTCGTATAGTAGTCGCCGTTCGCATCCTTGGCGCCGTCGCCGTAGTGGACCATGATGTTCCAGTAGAATCCGATGCCGGATTCCTTCGTGAACGCCGTATTGTCGTTGTTGATGCGCTCCTGCACTTCCTTCGGCACGACGCGCTTGCCGTTCTCGACGACGTAATGCTTGCCTTCGATGCCCCAGTTGTTTAGGATCTGGCCTTCGTCGGAAGCGAGGAAGTCCAGGAACTTGATGATGCGGACCGGATCCTTCGCCGTACTCGAGATGGAGATGCCGTAGCCGCCCATGAAGCCCGTCGGCCAGAACGAAGGTTCCTTGATGTCCGTGCTCATCGTGACCGGATAATGTCCGTACGTCTGGTCGAACTTGCCGGCCGCCTTCAGCGCCTGCTGGCCGTCGTTGTAGTCCCAGTCTTGGTCGATCAGGCCCAGCACGCGGCCGGAAGCGACCTTCGCCTTGTATTGGTCGTACTTTTGAACGAAGCTCTCCTTGTCCAGCAACCCTTCGGCGTTCATATGATTCAGCCAGCGGAAGTACTCCTTCTCTTCCGGACGGCGGAAGTGGTAAGTCGCCTCGAACGTGTTCTGGTCGACCCAATATTCGCCGTCGTCGGAGCCGCCCGTCACCGCCACGGCCGGGTTCGTAACGGAGATATACATATGCCAGTCGTCCGCGTTGAGGGAGACGCCGACGTTTTTGTTGCCGTTCTCGTCCGTCGGATGCTTGGCGAGATAGTCCTTGATGACCTTCTCGTAGTCCTGCAGCGTCCGGATCTGCGGGTAGCCCGCTTCCTTCACGACCCGATGCTGCAGCTCGAAGCCGCCGCCCGCGACGAACTTCTGCTCGTTCACCGCCGCCCAGGTCGGAATCGCGTAGATCGATTGATCCTTGGTCGTGTACTTGCCGCGGCTCATGTAAGGACCGAGCACGCGCTTGATGTTCGGCGCGTACTTGTCGATCAGTTCGGTCAGGTCGAGGACGCCGCCGGCGTCGACAAGCTTGCCGATATCGCCCTTGGCCGCGATGATGTCCGGATATTGGCCGCTTGCGGCCATCAGCGCGACCTTCTGCGCAGGATCGCCGACCGCGAATTCCGCATTGAGGGTGACGCCCGTCTTTTTCGCGATCTCCTTGGAGACGTCGTCTTGCATGTTGTTCCAGTTCGGATTCGGGTCTTCGGAGAAATAGGTGAAGGTGACCGGAGACAGATCTTCCGTATTGGCGCTGCCGCTGGCGCTAGCGCTGCTGCTGGGGGCAGCACCCGTATCTTTGGCGGCGTCATTGCCGCCTTTGTCCTTGCCCGAACACCCGGCCAGCAAGCTGATGGACAACGTGAACGCCATCAACACTGCGGCTGCCTTGGACCTGTTGATCGCCATGCAGAGAACCCTCCCAATATGTATGGTTTTTATTGTATGAACAGGAGACCTGTCGATACCGTTGCGAATCGCTCAGCTCTTGACCGCGCCGAGCGTCATGCCTTTGACGAAATATTTCTGCAGGAACGGATACACCACCAAGATCGGCACGGTCACCACGATCGTGATCGCCATCTTCACCGATTCGGGGGAGATCTGCCGCATCACCTCGGTCATATTGCGGCCGCGGAAGGAATCGGCGTTGGTCGTCGTGCTCTGAAGCACCTTCATCAGCTCGAACTGCAGGGTCGTCAGATGCTCCGACGAACCGTTGTACAAATAAGTGTCGAACCAGGCGTTCCACTGACCGACCGCGAGGAACAGCGCGATCGTCGCGAGCGCCGGCTTGGTCAGCGGGAGAATGACCCGCCAGTAGATCGTCCAGTCGTTCGCCCCGTCGAGCTTCGCCGACTCCTGCAGCGCGAACGGGATGCCGTCGATGAAGGAACGGATGATGAAGACGTTGAAGGCGCTCACGAGTCCGGGCAGCACATAGACGGCGAACGTGCCGATCATGTGCAGATCGCGGATGAGGATATAGAACGGGATCAGACCGCCCGACACGTACATCGTCAGGGCCAGGAAGGTCGAGACGAATCGGCGGCCCTGGAAGTCCGAGCGGCTAATCGTGAAGGCCAGCATCGAAGCGCTGATAAGGCCCAGCACCGTACCGACGAGCGTCCGAAGAATGGAGATCTTGAGCCCCGTCATCAAGCCGCCGAAGGCGAAGATCGTCTCGTAGTTCTTCAGGGTGAACGCCCGGGGATAGATCGTCAGGCCGCCCCGCACGCTGTCCGTCGAATCGTTAAGCGAGATCGCCAGCACGTTCAGGAACGGATACAAGGTGACGACCGTAACGAGGGCCAGGATGAGATAGATAAAGAAGTCGAAGGTCGCGTTGGACCAGGATCTCCCGGATTTGACGGTCTTCGAGGTCATGCGGCACCCTCCTTAGAAAACGCTCTCTTTGGTTATTCGCTTGAAGATGCCGTTCGCGGCGAACAGCAGGACGATGCTGATCAGGGAGTTGAAAATGTTGATCGCGGTGCCGAACGAGAACCGGCCCATCGACAGCCCGTAATTCAGCGCGTACAGATCGAGCACCTGCGAGTAGTCGCTGACGAGCGGATTGCCGAGCAGGAATTGCTTCTCGAAGCCGATGCTGATCAGGTGCCCGATCGAGATGATCAGCAGGATGATGATCGTCGAGCGGATGCCCGGCAGCGTGATGTGCCAGATCTGCCGCAGACGGCCCGCTCCGTCGACCTTCGCGGCTTCGTAGAGCTCCGGACCGATGCCCGCGATGGCGGCGAGATAGATGATCGTATTCCAGCCCATCTCCTTCCACACGTCGGATCCGGTCACGATGTACCAGAAGAGGTTGCCCTTCGCCATATATTGGATGGGCTGATCGATCAGATGCAGACCCATCAGGATGTTGTTCAGGACGCCGTCGGTCGCCAGCATCTTGGTGACGATCCCCGCCACGACGACCCAGGATACGAAGTGCGGCAGGTAGGAGACCGTTTGCACGAATCGCTTCATGGACATCGACCGGACTTCGTTCAGCACGATCGCGAACACGATCGGCACGGTGAACCCCGCTACGAGTCCCATCGCGCTCATCGCCAGCGTATTGCGCAGCACGAGGTAGAATTGCGCGTCGTGGAACAACTCTCTGAAGTACTGAAGCCCTACCCACTCCTGATCGAAAAAGCTGCGCCCCGGCCGAAACTTCTGGAACGCCATCGTCCATCCCCAGAGGGGCAAATAGCTGAACACGAATGCCCAGGCGATAAAGGGAAGCGACATGAGGTACAAGTATCTCTGCTGTACAAAAACGTTCCAAAACCGCTTCCCGCCGCGCTTCGCGGGTTTCTTCCCTTTAGCTGAAGCCGCTTCCATTTCGTTCCCCTCCTCGTTGCATGTCCCTATGATAGTGGAATTGACAGGCTGGCAATACCCTATGGATTGCGTTAAAAAGACCCTAAAAATTAGCTTTTCATGAAAACGCTTTCTGAAAGCGGAAAACAAAAACGGCCGATTCAGGGAACCCCTGATCCCCCGAATCGGCCGTTTCTCCAACCGCTTTACTTTTTGCGATAGGAGGTCGGCGGTACGCCCACGTACTTCTGGAACTTCCCGCGGAAATAGTCGGCCTGGGTATAGCCCACCCGTTCCGCCACCTCGTAGACCTTCATGCCCGCGTCCAGCAGTTCCTTGGCCTTCTCGATGCGCACTTTGTCCAGGTACGTGTTGAAGGGGTCTCCCGTCGTATTCCGGAAGAGCTTGCCCAAGTAGGCGCTGTTGTAGCCCAAGGCGTCCGCCAGCGATTCAAGCTTCAGGTTCTCCTGATAGTTGCGGTGGATGAGATCGATCATCTGACGGATTCTGGATTCGGAGCCGACGCACGCGATCTCGCCGCTAACCTCCTCCAAGAGCGACGACATCGCCAGCAGCATCGTCCGATAAGAGGGCGCCCGGTACGCGGCGAGCACGCGCTCCTCGTAAGACGGGAACCGCTCGCGGACGATCGCGTGCTTCTGCGAGAGCTTGTTCAGCACCCCGGTCAGCAGCTGCCCGAATCGCGCCTTGATTCCGCTCTCTCCTTCCCCGGCCAGCAGCATGTACCGGCCCGCTTCCTCCAGCCATAGGGACAAGGGCGCCTTGTTGCCCGCCTCGATCGTATAGAGGAGTCGATCCTTGATGTCGTCCAACCGGGCCGCGGCATCCGGCATCGGCGACGCCGCCGGAAGCTGCGGGGTCGGCGTATCCCCGTCGATCAGCATCGAGACGTCGTAGAAGAACCGGTTGTGCAGCCGCTCCAACGCCGCGGCGAACGAAGCTGCGAGATCTTCCAGCCGGCTGACCCCGCCCCCGGCCGCCGCGACATACTCGCAGCCCTCCGCCTCCGAGGCTTCGCCGATCTCCCGCAGCAGGTTGCGCTTCGCCGAGTCGCTCGAGAGCCCGCTTTTGAGCAGCAATCCGCTGTAGGGCTCCGCCTGGAAGACAAAGCCTCCGTCGCCGCGCGCAAGCGCCCGGTCCAGTCTCGCCAACACGGCCGGCAAGCCCTCACGCCTCTGAGGGTCCTCCGGCTGCAAATGCAGCAGCACGACCTGGTAAGCCTGCCAGCTCAGACCCGCTTGATCCGCGGCCATCCGCAGGCGCTCTCCTTCTCCCGCGAAGCGGTTCGCCACCAGCGCCTGCACGAGCATCTCGCGGCTCCATACGGCTTGCCGGGCATCCTCCCCTTCGGCGCGTCGCTCCTCGTCCAGCACTTCCTTCATCTTCGCCAGGCAAGCGGCGAGCTCTTCTTCGTCGACGGGCTTGAGCAGATAGCCGTCGATGCCCAGTTGGATGGCCCGCTTCGCATAGCTGAAGTCGGCGTATCCGCTGAGCACCAGCACATGCTGGCGCTCGTTCTCCCGCCTCAGATGCTGCACCAGCTCCAACCCGTTCATCCCCGGCATCCGGATGTCCACGATCATCAGATCCGGACGGCAATCCCGATACATCGGGATCGCTTCCTTCGCGTTCGCCGCCGCGCCCGCGACGCGGAATCCCAGACTCTCCCACTCGATCAGCACTTCAAGACCTTCTCTGATGGTAGACTCGTCATCCACGATCAGTACGCTGTACATGAACGATCCCCCCTCCCGGTTGATGCGGGATGACAAAATAAATCCGCGTGCCCCGCTCTGGCTCGCTCTCGATATGGAGCCCGTACTCGGGCCCGTAAGACAGCTTCATCCGCATGTGCACGTTGCGAAGACCGATCCTGCCGGTCTCCTCCTCCTCGTCTTCATCGCGTTCCCGCAGATGCGCGTCCAACTCGTCCACCCGCTCGGCCGTCATGCCGGCGCCGTCGTCCGTGACGCGGATATGGACGCCGTCCTCCCGCCATTCGGCGTCTACCCGGACGGTGACGCCTTCTTCCTTGTTCTCCAACCCGTGGATGACGGCGTTCTCCACGAGCGGCTGGATGATAAGCGCCGGCAGCGGGATGCTCTCCGCCCGGGGATCGATCGCCAATTCATAGCTCAGGCGCTCCCCGTAGCGGAATTTCTGGATGTCGAGGTAGCACTTCACTACGTCGATCTCGCTGGCCAGCGGCACATGGCTGTGACCGGCCTCGATGCTCTGCCGCATCAGCTTGCCGAGCAGACGGACGACGCGCGCGATCTCCGCTTCTTTGTGCAGCACCGCCTTCATCCGGATGGACTCCAGCGTGTTGAAGAGGAAGTGCGGGTTGATCTGGCTGGCCATCATCCGGAACTTGATCTCGCTCTGCCGCTTCTCGAGCAGGCTCTTCTGCGCGTTGGTGTCCTGCACCTCCATGATCAGTTCGTGGATCCGGCCCACCATGGCGTTGAACTGGCGGGAGAGCTGGCCGATCTCGTCCCGGCCGTCGATCGGCAGCGCGGCGTCGAGCTTGCCGGAGGCGACGCGGGAGAACTGCTTGCTGAGCCGCAGGAGTCGCCCCGTCAGCAGGGAGGAGAAGCCGTAGATCAGGAGCAGGGCGATCAGGATGCTGCTGGAGATGACGACGACCGCCAGCCGGATGATCCGATTCGGCTCATGCACGATGCTGTCTACCGAGAAGACGGAGATGATGCGCAGGCCGTTCAGGCTGTCTGTCGGATTCCATCCCTCGATTAGAATTCTGGATTTCCGGCCGTCCACGACGGCATTGAAGGTACCGGTGCTCCGATCCGCGATATTCTTGTCGAAATGCGCATCGACCAGCGTCTTCCCCACCCGTCCCGGACGGTTGGCGGCTACGATGTTGTCGTACTCGTCGACGATCATCGTCTCGAACGTCTCCTGGTTCAGAATCCCGTTCAGCAGCGCCGAATTGATATTGATGACCAGGACGCCCTTGGCGTTGTCCTCGGTGAAGTCGAGACGGCGGATCAGGCTGAGATTGTACTGCCCGTTCCGATCGTCCTCGATGTAGTTCCAAGCGATAAGGCCGTTCGTCTTCATGGCGCGCTCGTACCAGAACTTGCCCTCGATGTCCGCGTTCGGCTGTAGGAACTCCCAGTTGTTCAGCAGCGTAGGGTTGTCGAAGTACAAGCGGATACCGGACACTTCCTTGTACAAGTCCTCGTATTCCCGGAAGTCCGGATAGCTCTTGTACGACTTCACGACGCTGTAGATCGAGTCGTAGCGATGGGTCGCGAGCTGCGACAGCCGATGGTCGTTATAGAGTCTGTAGGAAATGTCGTAGGCCACCTTGAGCATGTCGGACGTCCGTTTCTTCACGCGTTCCACGTTGGCGGTGTTCTGGTCGATCGCATTGTTCAGCGCCATCCGCTTGAGTTCGACCGTCAAGTAGATGCCTACGATCAATACGGGAACCAAGACCACCGCGAAGAAAGAGAAATAGAGCTTGTTGCGGATCTTCATATGGTTCGTCAAATGAAGCAGGAATCGCTGCAAGTGGGGGTGACCTCCTAAGCGCCGCGCATGCTCGCCTGATTTCGCCGCACCGTCGTTAAAGCGTTTTCAAACCTAACGGAACGATCGCCTCGATGTACGCGCCACGGACGGAAGACGCTCGATCGCCTTTGTTAGCCGCTCATGAACATATATTAGCAAATGCAAGTTGATTTTGACATGTAAATTCGACTAACTTCAACAACTTCGATTTGCGCCGTCCAAATCGCCAGCGCAAAGAAAACCCTATATCGCCCAGGCGCTGACTCGCGGCATCGCCGATTGTTGATCGCAAGCAACTTCATTTGATTGTCCCAACTGTATTGGCGGCGCCAAAAATTCCTTGAAACCGACAACACTGTTTCTCTAGACCCACACGATTCGCTTCTCGTATAATGTGACGGTCGCCTTATCGGCATCGCCCATTCCTTTATCCATCGGCTTTGCTCCTTAGCCGCATTCCCCGCTGGAGGCTGTCTTCATGGAAGCAACGAACAAGCAATCCGCATTCGCAATCTGGATCAGCCTGATCAGCAATATCGTATTGACGGCGATGAAGTTCGTCGTCGGCCTGGCGTTCGGGAGCCAGGTGCTCGTAGCGGATGCCGTGCACAATGCCGGAGACGTATTCGCAACGGCCGCCGCGCTGGTCTCGATGATCATCTCCAAACGCCCGCCGGACAAAGACCACCCCTATGGACACGGAAAAGCGGAGGTCATCGGGGCGGGCATCGTCGCGGTGGTCTTGGTGCTGGCTTCTCTGTATATGGGCTACCATTCCGTCATGGCGTTCATGGAGCCTCCCCATGAGGCCTCTTATATCGTGCTGATCGCCGCCGGCGTCTCCCTGGCATGGAAGCAGATCTTGTACGTCTACACGATACGGATCGGCCGTAGCATCAACAGCAGCGGATTGATCGCTACCGCCTACGATCACTTGGCGGATGTCTATGCCTCGCTGGCGGCCGTGGCGGGCATCGCGCTGGCTATGCTCGGCGAGCATTACGGGATTCTCCTTCTCCGATACGGGGACCCCGTCGCGGGCATCATCGTCGCCTTTTTCGTCCTGAAGCTGGCGATCCATATGGGCCGCGCTTCGGTGGACGTCTTGATGGAGAAAAATATCGACGACGACAAGATGGAAGAGATGCTCCGGCTCGTTCGCGCGGTCCCCGAGGTGAAGCGCGTCGATCGCCTGCGCGCCCGCGAGCACGGGCACTACATGATCGTGGACGTGAGGGTCGGCGTCCCCGCCGAGCTTAGCGTGCAGGAGGGACATGACATCTCGCGGAAAATCAAAGAAACGCTGCAAGCGCACAATGCGCTCGTGGGAGAAGTGCTTGTCCATTTAAATCCTTGGTACAAAGGCGAGTAAGGATCCGAATTCGGTATTCGCTCTCGAGAGGGAAGGCCGCCGGCAGCAGCCGGCGGCCTTCGTTTTGCCAAGTGCGGGAGCGCCCGTTCAACGGTGTACGGCGCCCGGTTGAGACGTCGTCCATCTGCGCCATCCATCAGCAAGCGAGCGAGCGCCCGTACGAGCCCGGCATGCCGCGTCTCTTCCAGGCGGGCGGGCCCGCCGAAGCGCGGCTTCGCTCGCGCTTCCGCGCTCCGCTAGCGTTTGCGCGATTCGGTCACCTGGAATTGGCCGACCAGCTGGTGCAGAAAAGCCGTAATGCCTTCTACGTTGTGCGAGGTGTGACGGACATTCATGATGTCGCCCATCAGCTCCTGCACCTTGCCCTCCACCTCGGCGGAGATCGAGCGGTTCTCCATGCTGACGGCGGCGATCTTCTCCATCAGCGCGACCACTTCGTCCACGACCTGCGTCTTCAGCGAGTCCTCCGCTTGGGCGTCGCCCAGCGTCTCGGAGGCGACGGCGACGAGCTGCGTGCCTTCCTTGACGACGCGCGTGCCTTCCTCCATGGAGACGTAGGCGTCCTGCGCGTGGGTATAGATCTTCTCGACGATCTCATGGACTTCCTCCGTCGACTGCCGCGTTAGATCCGCGAGCTTGCGGATCTCGCTCGCCACGACGGCGAAGCCGCGTCCGTGCTCGCCGACGCGCGCCGCCTCTATAGAGGCGTTCAGCGCGAGCAGGTTCGTCTGCGCAGAGATCTCTTCGATGACGTTCAGCACGCCCCGAATCTCATTCGCCGTGTCCATGAACACGCGAATCGTGTCGTTCGTCTGCGCGACGCGCGTCGAGATCTGCGTCATCTTCTCGCCGATCCGTTCGACCTCGCCCTGCGCGACCGCGATCTGCTCCGATGCCTTCCGTTCGAGCACCCCCAGCGTCTGCCGCATCTCGTCCGCCACTTCCTTGGCGACGTCGATGTCCTTGAGCTGGCGCCGGATGCTGCGGATCATGTCGTTGATCCGTCCGCCCACCCGCTCGGTCGAGCCGGCGGTCGTCGCCGTCGACTCGTTCATCAACTGCTGGCTGCTGGATACGTCGGCCGCCGCGAGCCGCACCTTCAGCATGATGCCTTCGAGCGAATCGATCATGTTGTTGATCCACTTGGCCAAGTCGCGGAATTCGTCGTTGTCGAACGCGCCGGTATCGATGCGTTGGGTGAGGTCTCCCTTGCCCTCCGCGTTGATGCGGATGAACCGGCTTAGGCTGCGCAGCGGATCCGCCACGCGGCGTTCGCTCCGGCGGCGGAGCATCCCGGCGGCGATCAGGCCGAGGACGAGGTTGAAGACCAGCACGCACGCGGCCGTCAGGACCGGCGACAGACTCGCGGCCGCCCAGCCCGCGAGCGCCGCGGACAGCAGCCCGAGCCCGCCCAGCGCCATTCCCTGCGGCCGGACCAGCCGGAGGGCGATGCTCCGAATCCGGTACACTTCCTCCAAGTCCCCTTCGCACATCATGCCCCACACGTCCGGACAGTGCGGGAGCTGGAACGTTACGCCTTTGCCGATGACCGGAATATGTCGGTAGTCCGAATAGCCGGGAAATTCGACGAACAGGTTGCTGCCGCCGCGGATCGTATTCGCGACGCCGGGATGCAGCTGGCCGGTGGCCGGGTCGGTGAACATGATCTCGAGTTCGGTATGTTCCTTGACGGAGACGACGCCCCAGTCGGTGGTGACGCCGTCCTTGAGGTTCTCGCCGTGCGTGAACGTGCGATCCTCGAATCGGCTGCGCGAGAGGGCCGTGCCGGGCGCGATATGACGGTTCAGCACCGGCGCCGCCATGAAGAGGTAGTTGTCGCCGGAATCCGGGTAGACGTGGCCGGATTCGCGCTGAATGAGATCGCCGATGACGTCGTTCGGCACGCGTCCGCAGAGCGCGCCCTGCCACCCGCCTTGCAGCGTGAGCGGTTGGATGAAGAGCAGCGTCATCTTGTCGTGGAAAGAGGAAGAGCGGGAGCCGATCGCCAGCGTCAGCGGATCGGGATACGGACCGAACAGGCACGGACGCGGAGCTTGTCCGCCGTCCCCGCGCGCGTAGCTCAGGCCGGCCGCGGCGACCGAATCGGCGCCGTAGCTGCGGCCTTTGTGCGGCAGATGGGTCGAGTAGACGACCGTGCCGTCCGGACCGAGCACGAACAGTTCGGTGAAGTCGGACGCCCGGGTGTATGTCGCTCCCATCAACCGATCCCAAGCCTCTGTCGGCGATGCTGCCGTCAGCGGCGCGCCCCCGTTCACCGAGCGCAGCTGTTCGCCCAACCGCTCCAAATGCCGCCAGCAATCGGACGTCCAATCCTTCAGGATCTGCATGCGGGTCTCCGCGATTCCTTCGAAGATCTCTTCAACGTCCCGCTTCAGATGCCTGTTCAATCTGTAGGACCCCCACAGCGGCAGCCCTTTCTTGAACCCCAGCCAATCAAACATGCGCATCCACCCCTCCGACTAGTTCTTTCTCTCTATAATGTCAGTTATTGTACCACATGACGGAGGATTATTTCCTTATTTTTCTGAAATTTTGACATGAAATCTAGATACACGTCATAATACTTAACGCAAATTGCCGTTAGATTTCGACAATTTGCGTTTTCAGCCACGTTGAGACCCCTTTCCGGCCTGAAATAGGCCTTTCAGACGGCGAATGCTTAGCCTTCCGCCAACAAAAAAGAGAGCGAATTGCCTGCGTTCAAAGTCAGCGCCGGTACGGCGACACCGTCCTTCTCGGTCCCGAAGGCGACTTTGTTTAACGGCACAAGAAAAACGGCATCCGTTTCCGGATGCCGTTTCTCGAACGATCGATTATTACTTGACGAAGCCGAGCAGCATCTCGCGGATCAGCTTGGA
Organism: Cohnella nanjingensis; assembly: GCF_014212125.1. Lineage (GTDB taxonomy): Bacteria > Bacillota > Bacilli > Paenibacillales > Paenibacillaceae > Cohnella > Cohnella nanjingensis. Next base: position 90,989 of record NZ_JACJVP010000008.1, on the reverse strand, counting down.
TGCCGTGATCGGCGTCTGCTCCGTCGGATCGTAGATCGGCGCGACCTCGACGACGTCGGCGCCGATGACGTTCGCGCCGGAGCGCGCGATCAGGTGAACCGCCTCGAGCAGCTCCTTCGACGTGATGCCGCCCGCTTCCGCGGTGCCGGTGCCCGGCGCGGCGGACGGATCCAGCACGTCGATGTCGATCGTGACGTAGACCGGGCGTCCCTTCAGCTCAGGCAGCGCCTGGCGCAGCGGTTCGGCGACCTCGAACGGGTAGAAGTTGATGTTCTCCCGCGCATAGGCCCATTCCTCGCGGCTGCCGGAGCGGATGCCGAACTGATAGACGTTCTTGCCGCCGATCAGATTCGCCGCCTTGCGGATCGGCGTCGAGTGCGAGAGCGGCTCGCCCTCGTAGCTCTCGCGCAGGTCCGCGTGCGCGTCGATATGGATGATCGCGAGATCCGGGTATTTCTTGTACGCCTGCTGGAGCACCGGCCAAGTGACGAGATGCTCGCCGCCGAGGCCGAACGGGAACTTCCCGTCCGCCAGCACGCCGCTCACGTACTCGGCGATGACGTCGAGGCTCTTCGCCGGGTTGCCGAACGGCAGCAGCAGATCGCCGGCGTCGAAGTAGCTCAGCTCTTCGAGGCTGCGGTCCAGATAGGGGCTATACTCCTCCAGGCCGACCGAAGCTTCGCGGATGCGGCCGGGGCCGAACCGCGAGCCGGGACGGAACGAGACGGTATAGTCCATCGGCATGCCGTAGATGACGGCCTTGGCCGAAGCGTAGTCGTCCGAGCTCAGGATGAAGACGTTGCCCGAATATTTTTGATCTAAGCGCATGTGCGGCAATTCTCCTTTTTAACGAATCGGATCCAAGGTTACTTGGTCAGGTCTTCGACGAACTTCGGCAGCACGAACGCGGCGTGGTGCAGGCGCGGCGTGTAGTACTTGGTGTCGAGCTCGGCGATGTCTTCGGTCTTCACGTTCAGCGGATCGTGCTTCTTGCTGCCCATCGTGAACGTCCACAGGCCGCTCGGGTACGTCGGGATGTTGGCTGCGTAGACGCGGACGATCGGGAATACTTCCTTCACGTCGCGGTTGACGCTCTGGATCAGCTCGGACTTGAACCAAGGGTTGTCCGTCTGCGCGACGAACAGGCCGTCTTCCTTCAGCGACTCGTAGATGCCTTGGTAGAAACCGCGGGTGAACAGGTGCGCCGCCGGGCCGACCGGTTCCGTCGTGTCCGCCAGGATTACGTCGTATGTATTTTTGTGATCGATGATGTGCTTGAAGCCGTCGTTCACTTGCACGTCTACGCGAGGATCTTCGAGCTTGCCCGCGATGGACGGGAGGTATTGCTTCGAATATTCGATGACCTTGCCGTCGATGTCGACGAGCACGGCCTTCTTCACCTTCGGATGCTTCAGCACTTCGCGGATGACGCCGCCGTCGCCGCCGCCGACGACCAGCACGCGCTCCGGATTCGGATGCGTGAACAGCGCGGGATGCGCCACCATCTCATGATAGACGAACTCGTCCTTCTCGGTCGTCATGACCATGCCGTCGAGGACGAGCATGTTGCCCCACTCTTCCGTCTCGATCATGGCGAGCTCTTGGAAGTCCGTCTGTTCGTGGACGTAGGTGCGCTTGATCTTGGCCGTAATGCCGAAGTTTTCGGTCTGCTTCTCGGTATACCACAATTCCATGGAGGACATGAGAGAACCCTTCTTTCCCAGATAGATTCATTCCGCCCCGAAGGGCGGGAGGATGCGCGATGCCGGATACGATGCCGGGTCTGCCGGCCTTTGGCCTATTGTACCAAACAAGTTGTATTATATGAAATCGACGTCAAAAAGCAACCGCGGATTTGACGGCAACGCCGCAATGCCGGAGACGGCGGCAGGCGAAGGCCTCGCGCCGCGGCGCGCGGGGAATAAGATCAGGCCCGCTTTTCCATAATAAGGGGAGATTGTTAGCGGCAGATCAACACTTCGGAGAAAGGAGGCGAGCGCATGCGATCGAACTCGGACAACCAGCTGCCGGACCCCGCCGTCACGGGCAAAGTCCACCTCAAGCTCAAACGCGCCGGCGAAGGCCGGTCCGGCCGGAGATGGCGCTGGGTGCTGGCGACGATCGCCGGCGCGTTCGTCCTCTTGACCGTCGCCGCCGCGCTGATGCTCAAGTTCGGCAGCCTGCCGCACGCGGCGTTCCCGCAGTCCACGCAGATCCTCGACGAGCGCGGCAACGTGCTGTCCTCGCTGTCGGGCGGCGTGAATAGGCGGACGGTCGCCCTGAAGGACATCTCCCCTTGGCTGGTGAAGGCCACCCTCGCCGTCGAGGACCGCCGCTTCTACGCGCATGCGGGCGTCGACTTCCGCGGCCTGGTCCGCGCGGCGTGGGTCGACATCCGCCACGGCTCCCGGCAGCAAGGCGCGAGCACGCTCACGCAGCAGCTCGCCCGCAATCTCTATCTCTCCCACGAGCGCACCTGGACGCGCAAGGCGAAGGAAGCCTGGTACGCCGCCATGCTGGAGCAGAAGTACGCCAAGGACGAGATTCTGGAGATGTACCTGAACCAGATCTATTACGGCCATGGCGCCTACGGCGCCGAAGCGGCGGCGCAGCTGTACTTCGGCAAGCCGGCCAAGGCGCTCACCCTGGCGGAGAGCGCGCTCCTCGCGGGCATCCCCAAAGGTCCGCGCTACTACTCGCCGCACTTCCACCTGGATCAAGCCAAGGGCCGTCAGCGCACGGTGCTTCAGGCGATGGCGGATACCGGCGCGATCGGCGCCGCCCAGGCCAAGCGGACGGACGCGGAAGCCTTGGCGATCCGGCCGCTGCCGGAGAACCAGGGGCAGACGGCGCCGTACTTCGCCGATTACGTGCGCAAGATCGCCGTCGAGCGGCTCGGGATCGACGAACGCCTGCTAAGCGAGGGCGGGCTGCGGATCACGACGACGCTGGACGCGCGCATGCAGCGCGAGGCCGAAGCCGCGGTCGACCGCCAGATCCCCGAGTCCAGCGAGATGCAGGCGGCGCTCGTCTCCATCGATCCGAAGACCGGCTACATCAAGGCCATGGTCGGCGGGCGCCACTACATGAAGAATCCGTACAACCGCGTCTTCGCGTCCACGCGCCAGCCCGGCTCCTCCTTCAAGGCGATCGTCTATGCGGCCGCGCTGGACAAGCGCGCCGTCACGGCCGTCACCCGGTTCAGAAGCGAGCCGACGTTGTTCTATTACGACGACTACCGCAAGGTCTACCGGCCCAGCAACTACAACGACCGCTACTTCGGCGGCGAGATCGGCCTCCGCCAGGCGATCCGGACCTCGGACAACATCTTCGCCGTCCATACGATCATGGAAGCCGGACCGGACGAAGTGATCGGATTGGCGCGGCGCCTCGGCATTTCGTCCAAGCTCTCGTCCGTGCCTTCGCTCGCGCTCGGCACCTTCCCGGTAAGCCCATACGAGATGGCCGCCGCCTACGCCGTCTTCGCGAACGGCGGCGCGAAGGCCGAGCCGACGGCCATCCTGCGGATCGCCGACCGGGAAGGGCATACGCTCTATACCGCCCGTCCGCGCTCCGAACAGATCGTGTCGCCCGCGCTCGCCTACGTCGTGACCGATCTGCTGAAGAGCGTGTTCGACAACGGCGGAACGGCGCATCGCGTCGCCCACCTGATCAAGCGTCCCGTCGCGGGCAAGTCCGGCACGACCAGCTCGGACGCTTGGTTCGTCGGCTACACGCCCGAGTTGGCGACGGCCGTATGGGTCGGCTACGACCGCGGCCGGGCGATCACCTCCGTCGAGGCGCACCGCGCCGCGCCGATCTTTGCCGCGTTCACCGAGGCGGCGCTCGCGGCGAACGCGCCGCAGGACTTCGCGGTGCCCGACGGCGTCGTCAGCGTCAACGTCGATCCGTCGACCGGGCTGCTCGCCGCGCCCGAATGCCCCGGCCAGGCGACCGAGACGTTCCTGGCCGGCACCGAACCGACGGACACCTGCGCGATGCACGGCGGCGCGAAGACGGATGACGAACATGCCGCCAAGCGGTTCTCCCTCTGGTCGAAGGTGCGCCGCTGGTGGGGCGGGTAAGCGCCGGCCAAGCAATCGCGGCTTCGCCTCTTCCCCGAACGCCCGCCTAGCCTTAGCCGACGTAAAATAGGCTTCGCCATTCTCTATAGAGGGCGAAGCCTTTTTTTGAATCGGAGATCATGCGGGGACGGACCGGCATGAATCTTCTATCTACGGAACGGCAGACGTCAAAAAGCGGCCGGCGCGGACGAAAGCGTCCGCGGCCAACCGCTTTTTCTCTTATGCATTTGCAGAAAGGAGGGACTTCGCCCTACGCGAGTTGGTCTTTGAGGATCTGCGGCGAGCGGTCCCACCATTCGGCGTTGTGTTCCTGCAGCAGCTTGCGCAGCGCGGCCTTGTCGCTCGCGCCCAGGTTCTCCAGCAGGAAGCGGCGCTTGATCGCGGCGTCCATGCGGTTCACATGCTCCGCGAGCAGCTTCCAGCCTCGGCGCGCCTCGGTATCGACGAGCATCTCGCAGGCGGACGCGCCGCCGTAGAAGCTGCCTTCCTCGTCGCGGTCGACCGCGACCCAGACGATCCAGACTTGACGGCCGTTCGGCACGTTGGCTTTGTCCGGGGAGAACTTGATGCCCTTCTCCACCTTGCTCTTGGCGTGCATCGCGCCGACGTCGATATAGGCCTCGTCCCCGTCGATAACGACGGGCGATACTTGGCTCAGATCGATGCTGCCGGCGCCGAAGCCTCTATGTTCCTTGTTGCTGACGACGTTCAGCGCCAGCTTCTTTTTCATCGGTTGCGGATCTTGCGATTGATTGTTCTCCACGTTCCAGCCTCCATCCCCTCGGACTATACCCATTTTAGCGAAAATCGGACGAAAAAGCATCTTTTCGCGGGCGTAAATCCGTCAGACGGAGGGAAGGGTGCGGCACATCTCTACCAGAGGAGAGGACGCGCGTCCCCTTCTCCGCGCCCCGCGACTCCCGACGCCGTTCCCTATCGGTCCGCAGCGCCTTAGTAGCCGGGGATCTCGACCGCCTGAAGCGGATGACCCTCCGCGTCGCAGAGCGTCTCCGCGACCTGCACGTAGGCCCCGTCCTTCAGCTTGTACTTGGTCTCGATCCGGGCGATCGTATCCGGGTGCGACACCCCGATCACCCGCTGCACGGCCGTGATCTCCAGGACGCCGTCGCCCTCGTCGTCGCCCAGCCCGTAGCCGGATACGGGATCGACCCAAGCCTCGATCTTGCGGAACGCCGCCTCCGACTTCGCTTGATCCTCATCGTAGCGGCGGACGTCCAGCTTGATCGTTCCCTTCAGCTTTGTCGTCTTGTCCTCGAATGCGAGCTCTCCGCCGCCCAGATAAGAGACCGCGTAGCGGTCTTTGCCGGCAGACCCCTTGAGGCGCGGGTCCACCAGCTCGAGCAGCGGCTTCCAGCCGTCGGCGGGACGGTACACGCTCAGTCCCTGCGCCCCGCCGGATCCGATGCCGTTGCGGTAGATCAGCACCTCGGGCAGTCCGTCGCCGGTCAAGTCCGCGAGCTTCACTTCGGCATCCTTGCCGTACAAGGCGTCCTCCGGCTGCATCATCGCGAACAGCGTCCTGCCGTCCGCCGCCAACCGCCAGCGGATCGGCTCCCGCGTGGCCGCCAGGTCCGCATAGAGCGCGATGCCGGTCCTTGCGACTTCGCCGTACAAGTCGGCGCTCTCCGCATAGACCTTCTCCGTCGCCGCGATCGGCAGGGTGCCGCCCTCGCTCGTCGACAGCGCGATCGGCGGCGAGTCCGCCGCGGCCGCGGCGGTTCCGAGCGCCGACGCGGCGAACATACCGGCCGCCAACACGCTTGCCATCGGCGTTCTCCAAGTCATGTCCATCCCTCCTCTTGCTATTCTTTACCCCGCCCGGCGCATTCTCCCCCAGCGGGCTCTTCCAAGCTCGTACGAACACACAGATATAATCTGCGGACAACCAACATATACATCCCCTAGATGCTTGTCAACGGGAGGGTTATCCGTATGCCCCATCGCCGCACCTATCGCATGATCGCGCTCGCCGTCTCGGCCGCCGTGCTCATCGGCTCGATGCGTTTCGGGTTCGCCGACGCCTGGGCGTCGCAGTTCGCCTTGCCCGCTTCGGCCCCTGCGCTCGAAGAATCCGCCGCGCCCCAGCCGAAGGCGCAGCCGCAAGCCAGACCCGCCGCGGAGTCCGAAGTCGCCCCCCCTGCTCCCCAACCCGTCGCGCTCAGCAACCGCCTCACGGAGTACCATATCTCCGTCCGGTTGGAGGACGACGGCACGCTGAACGGCACGCAGACGCTAACCTGGAAGAATCCGGGCCGCAAGTCCGTCTCAGATCTGTACCTCCACCTGTATCCGAACGCGTTCTCCCCCGGCAGCACCTTCCTCTCCGAATCGGGCGGCCAACTGCGCGGCGTTCAGATGAAGCCGGGCGGAGACGGCGCCATCGCGCTGACGGAGCTGACGAGCGAGGAAGGCGAGACGCTGCTCCCCCGCGTCCACTACGTGCAGCCGGATGACGGCAACGCGAAGGACCGGACGCTAGCTACGCTGCGCCTGCCCGAAGCCGTCCGGCCCGGGCAAACCGTAACGCTCAAGATGAAGTTCACCGTGAAGCTGCCTCAAGTGTTCGCCCGGATGGGCAAAGCGGGCGACTTCGTCATGGCGGGCCAGTGGTTCCCGAAGGTCGCGGTCTACGAGACGGCGGGGACGCGCGGCCGGACGACCGAAGGCTGGAATCTGCACCAATACCACGGCAACTCCGAGTTCTACTCGGACTTCGGCATCTACAACGTGAAGATCGACGTGCCCGATCGCGATATCGTGGCGGCGACGGGCTTCCAAACCAAGACCGCCGTTCCCAAGGACGGCCGCAAAGTGTATCAGTTCTACGCGGACGATGTCCACGACTTCGGCTGGGCCGCCTCGCCGAACTTCACGACCGTCGAGGATTCCTTCTCGTCCATCGGCGTGCCGGGCGTCCGGATCAAGCTGTATCTCGACCCGCTCCACAAGGACATGGCCGACCGCTACATGCATGCCGCGAAGTCCGCGCTCGCGAAGCTCGGCCAGTGGTACGGCGATTACCCGTACACGACGCTGTCCGTCGTCGTTCCGCCCGGAGACGCCGAAGGCGCCGGCGGGATGGAGTACCCGACGCTCGTCACGGCGGCCGCCGCGAAGGACGACCGGCCCGGCTACGACCTCGAACGCACCGTCGTCCACGAGATTGCCCATCAATACTGGTACGGCATCGTCGCTTCGAACGAATTCGAAGAGGCTTGGCTGGACGAAGGCTTCACGTCGTACACCGAAGACAAGCTCATGGCCTCGATCTACGGCGTCATGCCCAATACGTCGATCGAAGCCAGCTATCTGACCCGGCCCGAAGCGCTGAAGCTCGATTCCTGGAAGTACGGCAGCTCGAATCTCTACGCGGAAAATGTGTACATGCGCGGCAAGCTCGTCTTGAAAGCGGTCGAGGCGAAGGTCGGCGAGCAGACGATGAACAAGATCTTGCGCGCCTACTTCCAGAAGTACCGCTTCCGGCACCCCGGCACCGCCGACTTCCAGAAGGTCGTCGAGAGCGTAACCAAGGACAAATGGAGCGACTTTTTCCAGGCGTACGTCTACCGCGGCGAGATGGCGGACTTCGCGGTGGAGTCGATCGAGACCCGCTCGGACGACGGCGGCGGACTCCAATCCCTCGTCGTGCTCCGCCGCAACGGCGGCAGCCCGCAGCCGGTGACCGTCCTGTTCCATTTCGCGGACGGCACCGCCGTGCGCAAGACGTGGGACAACGTCCAGAATCATGTGCAGCTTCAATTGAAGCATACGTCCCCGCTGCAGTACGTATCGGTCGATCCGATGTTCGACGTCGTCCTCGACAACTATCGCTTCAACAATTACCTGAAGACGGAAGTGCCGGAGAAAGAACGCATCCGGCTCAATGTCGGCCTTAGTCAACTGATCGAGACCGTGCTTGGCAACCTGGCTTGGTGAGGTGAGAAGAATGAAAGGCGCGATACGCAGAGGCTGGGACATGACCCGCCGTCATAAATACGTCCTCGTCGTCCTATTCGTGTACCGGCTGCTCTGGGGGTTCTTTCTGTACCGGTTCATCGATTCGCTCGTCACGACCGTCCTCTCCCGCTATCCCGATCCGCATCCGAACAATGGCGCCGTGCGGCTATTCCTGATCGAAGCCCAATTCCGGCTGCTCAAGACGAATCTGATCGACGAAGTGCTCTGGATGCTGGCAGGCATGCTCTTGATCCGCATGCTCTTGACGCCGCTGCTCAATGCTGGCATCTATTACTCCTTCCAGCATGCGAACGAATCGGATGGCACGCGGGTCATGACGGGCATCCGCAGCGCCTGGAAGCCGGTGACGCTGCTGTATTGGATCGAGAACCTCCTGGCGCTCCTGCCGGCCGCGTGGCTGATTCCGATGGCCAAGACGCAGTATCTGTCGAATCCGTCCGAAGGCGCCTGGCTTCGCGAGATACTCCCCTATGCCGGCGCTTGGGCGCTGTGGGCGTTTCTCCTGCATCTGCTGTTCCTCTTCATGCAGTTCAGCGCCGTCTCGCAGGATCGCTTGCTGTCCGGCCTCGGACGCGCCTGCCGCCAGGCGTTCCCGCTGCTCGCGGTATCCGTCGCGCTGTTCGCGCTAGGCACGGCCGCCTCGCTCGCGATCACGGCCAGTTCCCTGCTCTGGACCGGCTTCCTGACCGTCGCGCTGCATCAGGCCTTCCAGCTCGTGCGCGCCCTGCTCACCCTCTGGACCGCCGCCTCCCAACATCAGCTGTGGAAGCCGGACCACGCGGCATAATCTCTATATATACGGCAAAAATACGGCAACAAAAAACGAGCCCTAGAAGCGATTCTAGCGGCTCGTTTTTTGTTGTTGCGCCGATTTGCGAGACGCGCCCGTCTCTAGGGCCCCCCTCCGCCAGCCCCTTCTCGAAAGACGAGACAAAAAAAGCGCGGTCCCAGCCTTGGCCGACAGGTCGCCATAAGGCCAAAAAAACGTGCGCCTTTTTAATCTTCGACGCCACCGGATGACTTTATTGCATAAGGTAGTGCAGCATTCGCCTCCTGCGAGGGAGGAATGCTGTCATCCTTTTTACGAACGGAAAATGGCGGACGCCCGACGCACGAGCGGCTTAAACCCGCGCCACACCGCTGTTTTTAGCGCATCCGTCGTTCTTTCCGGTCAGCGGACGCTCTCCGTTGCGTCTTGCATTTTTAGCCTTCGGCCGGGGTGTTTTTCCGCCCTAAGTCGGGGGAATTCGGGAATATTAAGGAATTCTAATCTCCGAAAGGCAGGAAAACTGACCCAAAAATCGAATTCCTAGAGACATGTGCGAAAACTGCCGAATTCCCGCGCACAGGGAAATGGGGGAACCATTTAGTACCGGGTGAATTGACTCCGCTCTGCGGGCAGGAGTCATAGGGAACCTTCAACCGAACCCTTCAGCTAACCTCGTAGGCACCTGGAAGGAGTACGTCCGTTTTGCGCAAAGTTTCAGTCCTCATTCTTGCTTTAACCGTTTTCCTCGCTGTTCAGGCTGGCGTCGCCTCCGCGGCTACCAAGCTGGACAGCACGGTGTCCAAGCTGATCGGCATCGACTACGATTACGGGGGCACGACGACGAACGGCTTCGATTGCTCGGGATTCACGTCCTATGTATTCAAGAAGTTCGACTTGAAGCTGCCGCATTCGTCGAAGGAGCAGTTCTCGCTCGGAGACAAAGTGGAACGGGATGATCTTCGTCCCGGCGACCTCGTGTTCTTCAACACGAGCGGCAGCGGCGTCTCGCACGTAGGCATCTACGTCGGCGACAACAAGTTCGCTCATTCCGCATCCAAGGGCGTCACGATCTCGGATCTGGATGAGAAGTACTACGCTAAGCGTTACCTGGGAGCCCGCCGCGTGATGGACTCCGATACTTACAAGGATGTCGCCATCGAGCACGTCTAATCGAGGGCCGTACCTTGCATTGTGGCAGAGACCCGCTGGCGGCGGGTCTTTGTTGCATTTAAGGGGTAAATGGGGGGCTCAGTCTTATGTACCCACCTACTCATAAAACGAATCAGGCTGGCATTTAGTTGCAAATTTTTTTTGTATTTTTAGCCGTTATCCGACGCCCTCTTCGACCGTCGCCCCCCTTCAAAAACGCTGCTAAATGAGGAAGAGCCTGCGCGAACGGCGCAGGCTCTTCCGTTATTTTATTCGAAGTTAAAGTAGGCTTGCGCATTGTTGTAGCCGATGTCCTGCACGATGCCGCCGAGCAGCTCCGGATCGGCCGGCACCTCCCCGTTCTCCGCCCATTCGCCGAGCAGATTGCAGAGAATCCGGCGGAAGTACTCGTGCCGCGTATAGGACAGAAAGCTGCGCGAATCGGTCAGCATGCCGACGAACCGGCTGAGCAATCCCGTATTCGCTAACGCCTTCAGTTGCTCGAGCATGCCGTCCTTCGTGTCGTTGAACCACCACGCGGAGCCGAGCTGCATCTTGCCCGGAACGCCGCCGCCCTGGAAACTGCCGATCGCGGTTCCCAGCACGTACAGATCGTTCGGATTGAGCGAATAGACGATCGTCTTGGGGAGCGCGTCTTCGCGGTCCAGCGCGTCCAGCAGCCGGACGATGGCATCCGATACCGGACCGTCGTACATCGAGTCGTATCCCGTGTCCGGTCCGAGCCGCCGGAACATGCGCGCGTTGTTGTTGCGCGAGGCGTGCATGTGCAGCTGCATCGCCCAGCCTAGCTCCGCGTACCGCCGGCTCAGGAACCGCAGCGTGTACGACTTGTACTTGCGCTCCTCCTCGGCCGTGAAGGACTCGCCGGCCAACGCCTTCCGGTAGACGGCAGCCGCCTCTTCCTTCGTCGCCTCCGCGTAGCCCACGACATCCAGCGCATGGTCCGAGACGCGGCAGCCCGCCGCATGGAAGAAGTCGATGCGATCGCCGAGCGCCCGGAGCAGCGCCTCATAATCCGGCAGCGCGGCGCCCGCGACGCCCTCCAGACCGCGAATCCATGGCAGGAACGTCGCCCGCCCGATCTCCAGCGCCTTGTCCGGACGGAAGGACGGCAGCACCTTCACGTCGAAATCCGGCAGCTCGCGGATCAACCGGTGATACGCGAGCGAATCGGCCGGATCGTCCGTCGTGCAGACGACCTTCACGTTCGACTTCACGATCAAGTCCCTCGCGGAGAGGCCGCCGGCCGCCAGCTTCGCGTTCGCCTGCGCCCAGATGGCCGGGGCGGTGCGCTCGCTCACGATGTCCTCCACGCCGAAGTAGCGGCGAAGCTCCAAGTGCGACCAGTGGTAGAGCGGATTGCCGATCGTCCGCGGCACGGTCTGCGCCCAGGCGAGGAAGCGGTCGTAATCCGACACGCCCTCCCCTCCGGTCACGTAGCGTTCCTCGATTCCGTTCGCCCGCATTGCCCGCCATTTGTAATGGTCGCCGTACAGCCACGCTTGCGTGAGATTCTCGAAGGCGCGGTTCTCGTAGATCTCCTGCGGACTCAGATGACAGTGATAGTCGATAATCGGCAGCGTCTTCGCGTAGTCGCGATACAGCCGCACGGCCGTCTCGTTCCCCAACAAGAAGTTGTCGTCCAAAAAAGATCTCATCCGAATATCCCGCCTCTCTGCGTTCTAATGGAACTTCACCAGATCCGCGACGCGAACCGCCTCCCCGGTCTGGATCGAGCGGTTCGCGGCGATGCCCGTCAGGATCGAGCGGGCCCCGTCGACGTGGTTCGCCGCGCGGTGGAACGGATCCTCCACCGGCGTGCCGAAGATATCGTTCAACAGCACGGGGTCGCCGCCGCCATGGCCGCCTTCCCCTTCCTTCACTTCGACTTCATACGGCGCGCCGAACATCGGCAGCACCTTGATCGATTGATGCTTAAGCGCGCCCTCGTCCTTTTTCTCCCCGCCGGCATTCACGTAAGATTGTTCGACGACGTCCATCTCGACGCGGCCTTTAGTCCCGTTGAACGCGATCCGATAGCCTTCCCATGGCGCGTTCGCGATCAGCGAGTAGGTGAGGATCGCCTGGTTGCGGTAGCGGACGATGACGCCCATCGTATCCTCGATGCTGATCCCGTCTCCGAAGACGCTCTGATCGCGGCGGTACCCGTCCTCGTGCTCGGCATCGAGATACATCGCCTTCAGATGTTCATTGTCGTCCAGCTGCAGCGCGAACGGATCGTCCTTGGCCAGCGGATTGCCCGTCGCCCGCTCGTAGAATTGCGTGACGCCCCGCCGCTCGGCGTTCTCGCGGCCGTAGAACAGCAGATCGCCGAACGCGAACACCGTCTCCGGCTGAGAGCCGATCCAGAAGTTCACCAGGTCAAAATGGTGCGTCGACTTGTGCACGAGCAGCCCGCCGCTGTTGCGCTTGTCGCGATGCCACCGCCGGAAGTAGTCCGCGCCGTGCCTCGTATTCAGCAGCCATTCGAAGTGCACGGACTGAATGCGTCCGATCGTGCCCGAAGCGATCAGTTCGCGGGCTTTGGTGTGGTGCGGCGCATAACGGTAGTTGAAGGTGACCCGCACGTTCCGCCCCGTGCGGTCCACCGCGTCGAGGATCTCCTGGCACTTGCGCGCATCGACGGTCATCGGCTTCTCGGTGATGACGTCGCAGCCGAGCTCCATCGCGCGGATGATGTAATGATGGTGCGTGCGGTCGACGCTCGTGACGATGACGGCATCGGGCTTCTCTATCTCGATCATCCGGTCGAATTCGTCCGAGAGGTAGGTTCTCGCTTGCGGATAGTCGTATTTCTCCGCCAACAGTTTGTTCGCGTAAGCCATGCGCGTGCGGTTGATGTCGCAGAACGCGACCAGCTCCGACGTCCCCCTGTACGCGGTTGCAATCGCCCCGTAGAAAAACTCCGCGCGTCCGCCCGTTCCGACCAATACGTATCTCTTCTTCGCGCTCATCGCCATGAAGCTCCCTTCGTCTGTCTAAGATTAGCTTCATTGTAGGACATCAGAGTGCTATAATTCTGCTAAAATGATGTCCATTTTCTGCTTAACCCCGCTTTTGTTGCGATAGAAGGATGGATATAGGGCGAATCGGTTTGATACTTGTCTGGGACGAGGGAGATGAGGCGCGTGGCGGAGGCGGAGGAAGGGGCTCGCTTCGGTCTGGAGAACGAACTGTATATGGAGTATCGGAGGCGGACCGAACCGTTTACGATGTCGGCGGACCATTATCATCCCTATTACGAGATCTACTATCTCTTGTCCGGCAGCCGGGTCTACTTCGTTCGGGACCGATCCTATCCCGTAGAGCAGGGCGACCTCGTCTTCATCCCGAAGAACGAGCTGCACAAGACGATGCAGGCGGGAGTAGGGGCGCACGAGCGGATCATCCTGCACTTCGGGGACGGGCTCGCGGATTCGCTGACGGCAGCGCAAGCGGAATTGCTGCTCTCCCCGTTCCGGCAGAAGACGCACGTCATCCGCCTGCCCCGGGCGGAGCAGATCGAGATCGACCGCCTCCTGCGCCGGAGCGTGTCGGAGATCCGTTCGCGGCCGCCGGGCTACGAGCTGGTCCCGCGAATGGCGGTTATGGACGTCCTGCTGCAGACCGCCCGCTACCTGCGCGAGCATGAGCCGATGCCGGTAGGCTACGCTACGCCCATGCATGCGAAGCTGACCGAAGTCGTCCGCTATGTGAACGCGCGTTACGGCGAGCCGCTGAAGCTCGGAGAGCTGGCGGAGCGCTTCTACATCAGCCCGCATTACCTCAGCAGGCTGTTCAAGGAGACGACCGGGTTCACCTTCACCGACTACCTGGTGCTCACCCGGGTGAAGGAGGCCCAACGGCTGCTGCGCGACACCGACCTGAAGATCGCGGACATCGCCGTCTCCGCGGGCTTTGACAACTTCTCGCACTTCGGCAAGACGTTCAAGCGAATCGCCCGCCTCTCCCCGCGCGACTACCGCAAGCGGGAACGGGGATAGTCGTGCGAGGGCTAGCAGAGGCGGCAAGCCGGGGCAGATGCGGGTGAGCGGATGTACGTGGTGCTGGTATACTCAATTTCCCGCCTTATTTGAGGCGGATCCGCCGCTGCGCGCCGTTTAAGCGCGGTTTTCCGCCTTATTTGGGCGGAACCGCCGCTGCACGCCGTTTAAACACGATTTTCCGCCTTATTTGGGGCGGATCCGCCGCTGTGCACCGTTTAAGCACGATTTTCCGCCTTATTTGGGCCGGAACTGCCGCTGCACGCCGTTTAAGCACGGTTTTCCGCCTTATTTGGGGCGGAACAGCCGCTGCGCGCCATTTAAACACGGTTTTCCGCCTTATTTGGGACAGACCAGCCGCTGCGCGCCGTTTAAGCACGACTTATTTTGCTTCTTCTCGTTGTCACTTCTTCTAGTTGTCACTTCTTCTCCCACGGATACTCTGCCGCCAGCCGGTCGACCTCGCCCGGCTGCACCTCACGCCCGCCGTAGCGCGCCTGCCCGTAGAGCTCGAGCAGCGCGGCGCGCGCGCCGGCGAACCACGCCCACAGTCCCCCTCGCTCGGCGCGTGCAGCGGACCGGCCCGCTTGCCAAACCTCAAGCTCGGCTACCGTCTCCGCAGGCGTTCGCGCCGGCCGATGCGCGAATCCCTCGCGCATGCCCGCCTGAACGGTATCCTCGTACAGACGGCGCACGCGCGCCTCGGGCGACAGCCCCGCCCACTCTTTGCGCCCCAGCCGCTTCGGCCCGCGGTCGATCCAGCGCTCCTGCAGCCTGCGCAGCACGCGCTCTACATTGAGCAGACTCTCCCGTTCCTCGGTATAGCCGGCATCGTCCGCCTTCGGCTCCCGTCGGCGAATCAGCCGAGCCATGAACGACCGCACCCGCTCCGCCACCGACCGCAGCCAGGCGCGATTAAGCAGATAGCGCCGCAGGAGCAGCCAACAGACGAACAGCGCGGCGGCCCCCAGCAGGCCGTAACCGATATAGTCGAGGATCCGCCAGAACCAATGGCGGCTTCCGCCCGCCTCCGGGAACATCGGGGGCTGCGCTTCGTTCGAAGGCAGCGGCTCGGGCGCAATGTCTTTGGGCGACCCGTGCGGCATCAAAGCGTTGATCCAGCGCGCGATCGTATGCCAGGCGGATAGATCCGTCGTGGCCAGGAAGACAAGCAGCACCACGACAACCAGCAACGACAAGTATTTGCGGCTGGAGGCGGCCACCGACCGCGTCACGATGCCGCTGTTGAGCCCCGCCGACGTCATCATGCCCGCATTGCGAACGTAGAGCAGAGCCACGAACCAACCTACGCCGCAGAGAATGAACCAGAGCCGCTCCGCCGACAGCTCGTGCGTCAGCGAAGCGACGATGAGGCAGACTCCCTGCAGGCCGGTTCCCATCCCGCAAATCCAGAGCCAGGCCAGATCCGCGCCCGCGATCCACGAAACGACGCCGAGTGCGGCCGCGAAGGGCAGAAGCGCCAAGTCGGAATAAGCCGCCCCGCCGAGCAGCGCCAGCAGCAAGACGGCATGCAGCAACGCAGGCGGCAGGCGGCGAATCAGAATCGGCAGCGCCATGCCGACCAGGATCGCCGCCCAAGCCGCTCCGAACCAGACTGCCAGCCCAACCCCGCCCGAGGCAAAGTGATGTATGGTTACGAGGACGGGCGCCCAGACCAGCAGCTCCGCGAGACTTCGCATCAACCGCTTCATACGCTCGCCTCCTTTTCCCAGAAGATCGTAAGCTCCGCGACACTCCGCTTCAATCGCTTCATGCGCTCGCCTCCTTCTCCCGGTAGAGCAGCAGCTCCCCGACACTTCGCATCAACCGCTTCATACGCTCGCCTCCTTTTCCCAGAAGATCGTAAGCTCCGCGAGACTCCGCATCAACCGCTTCATGCGCTCGCCTCCTTCTCCCGGTAGAGCAGCAGCTTCTCCACGCGGTTGCCCCCATGGCGCAGCCGCTCGAGGAGCTGCTCCTGCTTCGGCGTCAGGAACGCCGATATGACGAGCAAGTTGACGCCGCGCATGCCGGATGCCGCCATCTCCTCCAGCACGTAGCCGAGCTCGCGCCGCGTGACCGCTTCGAACCTTGCCATGAGCTCCAGCATCCGGTACAGATGCGCGCGCCCGGCGCGGGGCTCCATCACCAGAGGCACAGCCGTCTCCCCGTCTACTTTGCCGTTATAGACGAGGCCCACCTTGCCGCCGTTGGACAGGAGATGGCGCGCGACCGAGGCCGTATAGCTGATCGCTTCCTCGAAGACCGCCGGCTGGATGCGCCGGTTCTCGGACGCATCGTACAGCTCCGCGTTCAGCAGGATCGTCACGTCGTTGTCGACCATGCTCTCCCGCCGGTTGACGAGCGTCTGCCCCG
Organism: Cohnella nanjingensis; assembly: GCF_014212125.1. Taxonomy (GTDB): domain Bacteria; phylum Bacillota; class Bacilli; order Paenibacillales; family Paenibacillaceae; genus Cohnella; species Cohnella nanjingensis. Next base: position 74,586 of record NZ_JACJVP010000008.1, on the reverse strand, counting down.
TCTTCGCCGTCGCGTTCCAGTTGACCTGCTTGAGCGAGTCCCCGCTGCGGTAAGGGCGGACGCCCGCGACCTGATAATGGTCCTCGCGGAAAGCCTCGTGCATGCCGATCGCGCTCTGCATCCACTTGCGCGCGGACAGCGGCAGCTGCTGCACGTCCTTCAGCCGCGGAAAAACCGTGATCGCGCAGTTCGACTCCCGCGTATCCGACACGCTGGAGGCGCCCGACAGATCGCCCAGCGTCAGCGACAGCGACGGGATGCGGTATACGCCTCGCCGCACGCAGACGACTTCGTGCTTGCGCACGACCTTCGTGAACGGCGCCAGGCTGAACAGGCTGGCGTGATTCTGCAGCAGCTGGCCCGAGCTGATCGCGAGCTCCGCGTTCTGATTCTTGAACTGGAGCGGCGAAGGCATCATCGTCTCCACGCGCAGCCACGGCAGCGGCAGCCATTGGCGATTGACGATCCGCTCCAGCATGAACACCGTCTCGCCGGCGAAGGCGTGCGGCTCGCTGAACGAACGCTCGTAGGCGACGCGTCGCAACACCCTGCGGGAGAACAGCAACCGCTGCAGCAGGAAGAGGACGGCGAATATCGTGAGCAGCCAGACGATAATCATCGCTACCGCCGCTCCAGCAGCGGTTCGGTGGGCACCGGCACCTGCGCGACGATGCCGGCGAGCAACGATTCGGTACGGCGCCGGTCCGCGCCCAGCATGTCCTTCAGCACGATGCGATGGCTCAGCACCGCCGGGACGAGCGCCTTCACGTCGTCGGGGGATACGTAGTCCCGTCCCCGGAGCAGCGCTCTCGCCTGCGAAGCCTTGACGAGCTGGAGGCTGCCGCGCGGACTGACGCCGTTCGCGATCTCTTCGTGCGCGCGGGTCGCCTCGACGATCGACAGGATATATTGGAGCACGTCCGCATGGCAGGACACATTCGGCACGGCCGCCTGCAGCCTGGCGATATCCTCCTGTCCGATGACCGGCGCGAGGTCGGGCAGCGGATCGCGAACCATGAAGCGCCGCAGAATCTCCGTCTCTTCGTCCCGGGAAGGGTAACCCATCGAGATGCGCATCATGAAGCGGTCCAACTGGGCTTCCGGCAGCGGGAACGTGCCGTGGTTCTCGATCGGATTCTGGGTGGCGACGACGATGAAGGGCTTCTGCAGCGGGTGGGTGTCCCCGTCGATCGTCACCTGCCGCTCCTCCATGCTCTCCAGCAGGCTCGACTGCGTGCGCGGCGTCGCCCGGTTGAGCTCGTCGGCCAGCAGAATGTTCGTGAATACCGGACCGCGGCGCAGCTCGAAGCGGCCGGCTTGTTGGTTGTAGAAGTTAATGCCCGAGATATCGGACGGGAGCAGGTCTGCCGTGAACTGCACGCGCTTGAAGTCGCACTGCAGCGACTTCGCGAGCGACTTGGCGAGCAGCGTCTTGCCGGTCCCCGGCACGTCTTCGAGAATGAGATGTCCCGAGGCGAGGAGCGCCACCAGCACATGCTCCACGACTTCCTCTTTGCCGACGACGACTTGCGCGATCTGATCCTTAATCGCTTGGAGACGCGCGCTGATTTCCTGGACTTGAACCATCTGATCAACCTCCATGGGAAAAAGCAATAGATGAAGCGAGAAGATAATAGCGCTTTCATGCGGGAGAGCGGACAAACCTGGCCAGGCATTCCGCCAACAGGCGCTCTCTGGTTCCCTCTATTTTACAAGCTGCCGGCGAACATGGCAAAGGGACCGCTCAGCGCGCAAGCTCCGGCTTGCGCGTTGAGCGGTCCTCCATCCCGGCTCATGCTATTTGGTGGCGCCCATCCGCTCGGCCTGGTTCTCCTGCGCCTTGCCTCGCAGCAGTTCGGAGACCGTCACGAAGCGGTAGCCGTCCTTGGCGAGCTTCGGCAAAATCTGGCGCAGCGCGGCGATCGTCTGGGTCGGGCCGTGGACGTAGTCATGGAACAGGATAATATCGCCGTTGCGGACGTCGCCCAGCGCGCCGCGGACGATATGGCCCACGCCCGGCCGCGACCAGTCGTCGGTCGGATGGTGCCAGGACCACAGCACCGTCTTCAGGCCCTGCTGCTTGCTGATCTCGAGGACGCGCGAATCGAAGAAGCCTTCCGGCGGACGGAACAGGACGGGACGAACGCCCGCGGCCGAGGTCAGAATCTCCTGCGTGTCTTCGATCTCTTTGCGGATCTGTTTCGTACTGCAGCGGACCAGTACCGGGTGCGTGAAGGTATGGTTGGCGATCTCATGGCCTTCCAGCGCCTCCCGCTTCACGATCTCGGGATGCTCGCGCGCTTTGCGGCCCATGATGAAGAACGTCGCCTTGGCGTCGTACTCCCGCAGCAGGTCGAGAATCTGGGGCGTATCCTTGGGGTCCGGGCCGTCGTCGAAGGTGAGCGCGATCGCTTTTTCCCCGACGGGCACTTCCCAGATCACTTCGCCCGTGGATTCGTAATACGCGCGAGGCTTCGGCCCCGCATGCGCCTCGTCGGAGGAGGCGGCCGTCAGCAGGATCGCGGCCAACCCGCAAGCGATCGTCGCCGCCTTGCCCCGTTTCGCCCAATGGCCTCGTCGGGTGTTCATCTTGTCCTCTCCTTCCAAGTCCGAACGGACACCGCCTCCCTCTCCCCGGCAGGCGACCGCGTTCTTGATGGCAGCCGATTCGGAGGGTGCTGACGCGCTTCCCGAACCGCTATAGAAAAGGAGTTCCGCGCGCGGAACTCCTCCTGTCGTCCGTTCGGCTTAGAAGCCTTTGTATTGCGGCTCCTCGTTCTCCAACTGCGAGATGCGCGTCGACACTTGGTCCACGATCTGCTGCGTTTGGGTCGCCGCGTTCGTGAACAGCGTCTTCGCTTCCTGGTTCTGCGTGTTCAGCGCGAATTGCTCCAGGCTGGCTTGCGCGCTTTTCAGCGAAGCGACGCAGGTTTTGACTTGAGACGATACGGTCACTCGAATCCCTCTTTTCAGATGATTTGCTCCCGGGAGAGCCATCTGTACTTTCCCCCAAGGCGGCCGATTTCAAATTGTAAACATTTGGGTGTTGTAAAACGCCGCTTTGGAGGAATCCTCTGGAGAGATTGGAAAAGGAGGTCCGTAAGGCGTGGCCAACCAGAAAAAGAAAAAACTCACTCCGACACAGCAAGAATATCAGCAGCTCGCCCTGCATCGTCAACCGTCCAGACCCTGGGGGAGAAACGCTTTGCGCGCCTTCATGATCGGGGGCCTGATCTGCTTGATCGGCGAAGGGATCCAGCAAGCGTTCGTTCATTGGGGGGGGATGAGCGAGAAAGAAGCGGGGTCGCCCACCGTCACCTTGCTCATCCTGGCGTCGGTCTTCCTCACCTCGATCGGCGTCTACGACAAGCTCGGCCAATGGGCCGGAGCGGGATCGGCGGTCCCCGTCACGGGCTTCGCCAATTCGATGGCGTCGGCGGCGATCGAGCACCGCAGCGAAGGACTCGTGCTGGGCTCGGGCGCCCAGATGTTCAAACTGGCGGGCTCCGTCATCGTTTTCGGCACGGTGGCGGCCTTCTTGATCTCCCTCATTCACTTTATCTTCGAATACGGAGGCTGAATCGCGCTCATGCTAAAAGGCCATCAGAGTTGGGTATTCCGCGACAAGCCCGTCATCGCGTCTACGGCGACCGTCGTCGGTCCGTTCGAGGGACGAGGGCCGCTGGCGAACGACTTCGACATCGTTCACGAGGATTCTTTTGTCGGACAGGATAGCTGGGAGAAGGCCGAGAAAACCTATCTGGAGGAAGCCGCCGCGATCGCCATCGAACGCGCCAAGCTGACGAAGGAGCAGGTTCACTTCTACATTGGAGGCGACCTGTTGAATCAGATCACGAGCACCAGCTATGCCGCCAGGACGCTCACCATTCCGTACCTCGGCGTGTTCGGCGCCTGCTCCACCTCGATGGAGAGCCTCGCCTTGGCTTCCTATCTGGTAAGCTCGGGCGGCGCGCAGCATGTGCTGGCCGGCACCTGCAGCCACAACTCCAGCGCGGAGAAACAGTTCCGCTATCCGACCGAGTACGGCTCGCAGAAGCCGCCGTACGCGCAATATACCGTGACGGGAGCCGGCGCCGCCTTGGTGAGCCGGCAAGGCGACGGACCGGTCGTCGCCGCCGCCACGATCGGCAGAGTCGTCGACATGGGCATCAAGGATCCGTTCAATATGGGCGCCGCGATGGCGCCAGCCGCCGTGGACACGATCACCGCCCACTTCCGCGACCTGCAGGTAGGGCCCGACCACTACGACATGATCGTCACTGGCGACCTATCCAAGGTCGGCCACGAGATCGCGGGCGATCTGTTCGAGAAGCACCGGATTCCGATGCACAAGACCCGTTTCCGCGACTGCGGGATGATGATCTACGACTATGACAAGCAGATGGTCCAAGCCGGCGGCAGCGGCTGCGCGTGCTCCGCTGTCGTCACGTACGGCCACCTGATGAAGAAGCTTCGCTCCGGCGAGCTGCGGCGGATCCTCGTCGTCGCGACGGGCGCGCTCATGTCCCCGATATCCATGCAGCAGGGCGAATCGATCCCCGGCATCGCCCATGCCGTCGCCATCGAATCCCCGGCAGCAGCAAGCGCGAAGGAGTGATGATCGACATGCCGGAATGGTCCGTTATTATCTTCCGCTCCCTGGGAGCGCTGTTCATCCTGTTCGTTCTGACCCGCATCCTGGGCAAGAAGCAGATCTCCCAGCTGTCTTTCTTCGAATACGTGCTCGGCATCACGCTGGGCGAGCTCGCCGGGTTCATCTCGACCGACCTCGAAGGCCATTACTTTTACGGCGTGCTCGCCATCTTTGTCTGGTTCTTCGTCCCGTTCCTCCTCGAATTCGCGATGCTGAAGAGCAAGAAGCTCCGGCATCTGTTCGAAGGCAAGGGCCGCGTCGTGATGAAGGAGGGCAAAGTGCTGGAGGATAACCTAAAGAAGGAGCGGCTGACCGCAGACGAACTGCTGGAGCAGCTGCGCGGCAAGAACGTGTTCAATCTGGCCGACGTCGAATTCGCGATCATGGAGACGACCGGGGAGCTGAGCGTGCTGCTCAAAAAAGAGAAGCAGCCGCTCACGCCTAGCGATATGGGGATGAAAAAAGTGAACGAAGTCGAGCCGCAAACGGTGATCATAGACGGCAAGATTCAGCTCGAACCGCTCGCGACGATCGGTCTGAGCCCCGGCTGGCTGCAGACGGAGCTGGAGAAGATCGGCGTCAGCCTGGACAATGTGTTCTTGGGTCAGGTGGACGCTTATCAGCAGCTGTACGTCGATCTGTTCGACGACAACTTGAAAGTGCCGGCTCCGCAGGGCAAGGCGCTGCTGCTCGCCACGCTGAAGAAGACGCAGGCCGATCTCGAGCTGTTCGCCGTCGCAACCCGCAGCCCCGACGCCAAAGCCATGTACGAGCGCAATTCGGTCGCGCTGAATCAATTGATCGATTCGCTGAAGCCGATGCTGCAGAACTAGCCTACGACGGCGGGGCCGTCTCCGTGAAGTGAATCTCCCGGAGACGGCCCCGCCGTCATTGGCTTCGGTCCCGAGTGCCGCCGATGCCTCTCCTCTTCATGCGGCTAATAGATCCGATGGATGATGTCCTCGAAGTCCGGCTCCTCTACGCGGACGTCGTCGACTTCGCCCCATTGGCTGAGCTGGCGGAGCACGTCCATGACGCCGGTCTCGCTGCGGTTGCAGCCGACCGCCACCTCCCGCTCTCTCCGCTCGACGATGCGGAAGCCGCCGTCCGGGACGTCCGCGCCCCCGCCGGCTTCGGCGCCGGCCGGGATCCGGTAGTCGCCCCGGTAGGCGACGCGGATGACCGTCGGCAGGCCGATCCGCTCGCGAAGCTGACCGATCTCCCCGTCATAGATCCGCTCGCCTCGGCTGATCACGATCACCCGCTGGCAGAGCTGCTCGATGTCGTCCATGTCGTGCGTGGTGAGCAGAATCGTCTTGCCGTACGCCTCGTTCAACAGCTTGAGGTGCGTCCGGATCTGCCGCTTCGCCGTCACGTCCATTCCGATCGTCGGTTCGTCGAGCACGAGCATCTCGGGATCGTGCAGCAGCGCGGCGGCGAGATCGCCGCGCATTCGTTGGCCGAGGGACAGCTTGCGGACCGGCGTGTCCCAGAACTCGCGCAGCCGCAGCACCTCCTCCAGCCGGACCAGCTGCCGCTCCTTCTCCGCCGGACTTAGGCGGAACATCGCCGCGAGAATATCGAAGCTGTCTTTCAGCGGAAGGTCCCACCACAGCTGCGTGCGCTGGCCGAATACGACGCCGATCTTCCGCACGACCTTGCGGCGGTCGCGCTGCGGACTGTGCCCCGCTACGCGGACCTCCCCCGCGCTGGGGTGCAGGATGCCGCAGAGCATCTTGATCGTGGTGGATTTGCCCGCCCCGTTCGGGCCGATGAAGCCGACGAATTCGCCGGGCGCGACCCGAAAGTCCAACGCCTTCACCGCCGTTACCGCCCGCTTCTCCCGCGAGAACAGCGTGCGCACCGCCTTGAAGCGGCCCGCGCGGGGAACCGATGTCACAAATGTCTTCTCCAGCCCAATCGCTTCCAGCATATACATTCCGTTCACTCTCCTTTATGAAGCTCCCGTTGAATGGCGATTCGGCGGCGTTCTCGTTGGCATTCGAACGCCGCCTTGCGCTACCCTTGATTCACGTTCCGGTGCTCTGATATTTCGTCACGCCGATCTTCCAGACGCCGAGCGCGATCAGGAGGGCTGCCGCCGCTACGGCTGCGGTCGCCGCCAGCGTCCAGACCCCCCACTCTCCCCGGACGATGAACATCGCCGGCACGTAGTTGATGAAGCCGAAGGGGATGACCGCCAGCAGCAGCGTCCGCAGCCACTCGGGGAACAGACTGAGCGGCAGCTGGCATGCGGTCGTCGTCGCATTGTCGGTGAGCACCGACAGATCCTCGGTCCGCGTGATCCAGAAGCCGCAGGCAGCCGTGGCCAGTCCCACCGCGAACATGATGACCGTCCCGGTGCAGATGATGAGCAGCGTCTCCGGCACGATCCACCAGCTCGCGTCGCCATGTACGAGGAGGCGGGCGACGCACGCGCCGAGCACCGTGAGGCTCTGCAGCAGCTCGCCGCCGACCATGCGGGTCCGCGAAGTGAGGACGGCCAGCAGCAGCGGCATCGGCCGCAGCAGCAGCTGATCCAGCGTGCCGTTCACGAGATACGGCTCGAAGTTGTTGATCGCCGAGCCGAACGCCCGGTACAGGAACTTCGCCGTCATCAGCACCCCGTAGAGATAGCCGATCTCCCACACGCTCCAGCCCTGAATGGCGCCGAATACGCTGAGCAGGACCACGAGGCCCAGAAATTCCGATACCGTCACGAGCGCGGCGAGCAGCGTCGAGAGGATGAAGTTCAGACGGTACTGCATGCCCGCCCTGACATTGATCTTGTAGAGCATCACCGATATCCCGAGCCAGTTCATCCGCCTTGCACCTCCACCTTGCGCCGGACCGCCGCCGAAGCCGCGATGCAGAGCAGCGTGAGCAGCAGGCACCAGACGAGCGGCACGAGCAGCGACGACGGTCCCGCCTTGCCCAGGTAAATCTGCGTGGGCACGTAGTTGAAAATCGGGTACGGCGACACCCTGGCGATCGTCTGCAGCCAGCCCGGCATCCAATCCAGCGGCATAAGAAAGCCGGACAGCGTAAAGTTGACCGAGTAGTTGAGCAGGCTGAACCAGCGGCTCTCGACGGTCCACAGCGCCGTTACGCCGATGGCGTAGCCGATACACAAGGCTGTGTAGGCGCCCATCGCGAGCGCGGCGGCCGTATAGGCCCAGACCGACAGTTCGCGCGGGATCGGCAACCCGAAGCTTACGGCGTAGACCGCATAGAGCGGCAGGGCGGTGAACAGCGCGTTGTACGCGATCGAGCCGGCCTCCCGGCTCGCGGCGAATACGAACAGATGCAGCGGCCGGACCAGGTCGAGGGCGATCTGCCCGGTCCTCACCCGCTCCTCCAACCCGAGTCCGTGGCTGGTGAAGGTCACCCACAGGATGACCTGATTGAACGCGATGTAGCTGACCATCCCGACCGTCCCATAGCTGCCGAGCTCGCGTTCCGCGCCGATGCCTTGCCAGATCGAGACGTAGATCAGCCCGAAGATGATGCTGGCGACCGTCCGCACCGCGTGGGACGCGCTGTATTGCAGACGGCTCTCATACATGCTGCGGGCTAACACCCATATAACCATCGTAGACCCCTTTCTCCAACGCCATTGGCACCCCCGTTGGAAGGGCAAAAAAAATCATAACAAAAATGACAAAAAAGACTAGACTATTCTTTTTCTCCGTGTTATTCTAATATTATAGAAGACGAGGACGACATATCTTTATCCGCTAGTCAAGCGACTAGCCCCTTGCTTAAGATCTATCAAAAATCCGCATACGGCGGCTTTTTTTATTTTCTGGGACTTTTTTCCTTCGGCGTTTCTATATACAATAGAAGGGGCGAACCGATGATGAGGCCCGCAACTTCCCGCGGCACTCCCGCCGGGAAGGCTCGTCGTCGCTCGAATTCTTGAAGCCAATCATAATCGGCCCCTAAAGGAGCAACGATTCATGGAACCGTATCACGATGAACCTTCCTCATCCAAAAATGCGTTCTCGCCGATGTATCCGCCGCCTCCGCCCCCGCCGGCGAGGACGAACGGCAAATCGATCGCGGCGTTGGTGCTGGGCATCCTCTCGATCCCGGTCCCCTACCTCGGATTCATCATCGGCATCCTCGCGATCGTCTTCGCGGCGCTGTCGCTCAAAGAAATCAAACGCACCGGGGAGCTAGGGCGCGGCATGGCGATCGCCGGACTCGTGTGCGGCATTGTCGGCACGGCGCTCTATACGATCGTCTTCATCCTGATCGTTCTTGCCGTCGCCATTTTCAGCAACTCGACCGACTTCAACGTAGACACATTTACGAGTCTGAACGCGTAAGACGCATCGCTGCGGCCGGATCGGCTCTTCGTCGCGGCGATGACAGGGTGCGGAGTTCCTCTCCCGCACAGCCCTAATGGAGAGCGTGCTGCCGCGCTAAGGCTGCGCTAGCGAGAATCCCTTGGAGGACCTTATGGATACGATGGTATTGCGGGTCGCCCGCAACCTGAAGAGAATCCGCAAATCGCGGAACTACAGCCTGGACAAGCTGTCGGAGCTGACCGGCGTCAGCAAGACGATGCTGGCGCAGATCGAACGGGCGGACTCCAATCCGACGATCACGGTCTTGTGGAAAATCGCGAGCGGCTTGCGCATCTCCGTCTCCGATCTGATCGAAGAAGAGCGTCCCGCGGTGACCTTGGTCAGGGCGGCGGATACCGAAGCCATCTCCGCGGCGGACGGCCGCTATTTGTCCTATCCTCTGTTCCCCTACGGCGACAATTCCCGATTCGAGATCTATCGGGTCGTCATGCTTCCCGGCTGCGTCTATGAGGCGGAACCGCACCATGAAGGCGTGGAGGAGTTCGTCACCGTCACCCGGGGGACGCTGCGGATGAAGATCGGAGAAGCGTGGTACGCCGCCGCCGTTGGGGAAGCCATCCGCTTCGAGGCCGATCAGCCCCATGCCTACCTCAATGAATCGGACGAGGCGACGGAGCTTCAGAGCGTCATCTTGTATCCCTTCTGAACGCCGCTCCCGCATACTCGGACATCCCCTCGCAACCTTCTTGCCGGAAGGTTGTTTTTTGTTGTTTACAAAATCGATTCGCCTAATATAATATTACATAAGCATTGTTCTATATATTGCACATTTGTGCGTTATATTGATTATCCTGATCCGAAGGAGAATGACGGATGAAGCCGACCATGATCGGACTGGTGAAGGCGGAAAGGAAGGCGGGCGCGGTCCTGATGGAGCTTCCCGTGCCCGAGATCGGACCCGACGAGGTCCGCATCCGAGTCAAGGCGAGCTCGATCTGCGGCACGGATATGCACATCTATCACTGGGACCAGTGGGCTGAGGAGAACGTCGTGACGCCGAACGTGTTCGGCCACGAGTTCGCGGGGATCGTAGACGGCGTCGGCAGCGCCGTCGCCGGCATCCGCCCCGGCGATTCCGTGTCCGCCGAAGGCCATATCGTCTGCGGCGTCTGCAGGCAGTGCCGCTCCGGGAACGCGCACGTCTGTCCGCACACGCGCAGCTTCGGCATCTCGGCGCCGGGATGCTTCGCGGACTATGCCGTGACCAAGGCGGTCAATGTCGTTCCGAACGACCCCGCCCTCCCGTTCGAGCTGGCATGTCTGCAGGATCCGCTCGGCAATGCCGTGCACGCCGTACTCTCCGGCGATATCGTCGGACGGTCCGTCGCCGTCGTGGGCTGCGGTCCGATCGGGCTGATGGCGATCCAGGTCGCCAAGGCCGCGGGGGCGGGACGCATCATCGCGGTCGATCTGCACGATTACCGCCTCGATATGGCCGGACGGCTCGGGGCCGATCATGTCGTCAAGCCGACGGGGGACGCGCGCTTGTCCAGGACGCTGCGCGAATTAACCGGAGGCGAAGGCGTCGAGGTCGGGCTCGAGATGTCCGGCAGCGCCAGCGCCATCAACGAGCTGCTGGAAGCCGTCGCGAATGGCGGCCGCGTCTCGCTGCTCGGCATTCCTTCCCGGGAAGTGCCCATCGATCTGGCGCGCCACATTATCTTCAAGGGGCTGCAGGTTTACGGGATCACCGGCAGGCGGATGTACCGAACCTGGCACCAGATCAAAGGGCTGCTCGACGCCGGCCGCATCGACTTGAAGCCGTTGGTGGACCGCACGTTCACCTTGGACCGGTACGAGGAAGCGTTCGCGTTGATGGGCTCCGGCCAATGCGCCAAGATCGTATTCATGCATGCATAACGGGACGACGGTTGACGTCCCCGACGAAGGAGAGATGAAGATGAACGGGCTGGACGATCTGAAGCTGGAATTGGAAGAATGGAAGCGGCAGGGCCGCTATCGGCTCCCCGCGGTATGGGAGAGCGGTTCCGGACCGTGGATGGTTCTGAACGGACGCAAGGTGCTGCAGATGGCGTCCAACAACTATCTGGGGCTGACCGATCATCCGCGGTTGAAGCAAGCCGCGATCGCGGCGATCGAACGCTATGGGGTCGGCAGCGGGTCCGTGCGCACCATCGCCGGCACGCTGGACATTCACGAGCAGTTGGAGCTGGAGCTCGCCGACTTCAAAGGGACGGAAGCCGCCCTTGTGTTCCAATCGGGCTTCACGACGAACCAGGGCGTGTTCGGCACGCTGCTGCAGGAGAACGACGTCGTCATCAGCGACGCGCTCAACCATGCCAGCATCATCGACGGGATTCGCCTGACCAAGGCCGCGCGGCGGATCTATCCGCACAAGGAGATGAACGCCCTGGAGGACGCGCTGCGCGGCGCATCCGGTTACAGGAGACGGTTCATCGTGACCGACGGCGTGTTCAGCATGGACGGCGACATCGCGCCGCTGCCCGAGATCGTCGCGCTGGCGGAGCGCTACGACGCGATCGTCTGCGTGGACGACGCGCACGCCAGCGGCGTGCTGGGCCGCTGCGGCAAAGGGACGACCGACCACTTCAGCCTTCATGGACGGGTGCATATCCAGATCGGCACGCTGTCCAAGGCGGTCGGGGTGGTGGGCGGCTACGCGGCGGGCAGCCAGGCGCTGAAGGAGTACCTCATCCACAAGGCGCGCCCGTTCCTGTTCAGCACGTCGCAGACGCCGGCGGTCGCCGCCAGCTGCCTCGAAGCCATTCGCGTGCTGCGCGAGAGCCCGGAGCTGGGCGAACGGATGTGGGCGCAGGCCGACCGCTTCCGCGCCGAGCTGCAGGCGGACGGCTTCGACACCGGCGATAGCGAGACGCCGATCATCCCGATCGTCGTCGGAGACGCGGCCGATACGATGCGGTTCTCGGCCCAGCTGCTCGAGGAAGGCGTATTCGCCCCGGGCATCGTCTACCCCACGGTCGCGGCGGACAAAGGCCGCGTCCGCCTGATCGTCACCGCCGCCCATAGCGACGAGGACCTCGCCTTCGCGCGCGCGGCGCTGCGCGAGGTCGGTCGCGCGTTCGGCCTCATTTGATTGTCCTGCTCCGCCGTCCCTGACTGTTATCGCTCCGCGCAAACAGCAGCCCATCGCTGTCGGCTCGACAGGATGGGCTGCTGTGCATGATCAGCATGATCTAAGCGAATCTTATGAATCGAAGCGGCTATGAGACCAGCTCGTCCGGGTCTTGTCATGATGATAGCCCGACTTGGAAACGGAATGCGACTTTCCATGCTTGCTCGACCTAGGCTTTGATTGCGTTCCCTTATCGGATTGCGATGCATTGTCGGACTGCAATCCGTTGTCCGACTGCGTTCCATTATCCGACTGCGTCCCTTTAGCCGACTGCGTTCCATAATCCGGTTGCAGCTGCTTTTGAGCGCTCGTATCCGACGCAGGCTGGCTGGCCGCCTCGCCTCCGCCCGGAATGACGCGCCGCGCGGACACGAAGGTCTTGTCCCACGTGCTGCCCGAGAAGGTGGAGATCGTCACGCCGATCCCGACCCGGTAGGTGTGCAGCAGCTGATTGCCGCCCATATAGATGCTGACGTGGTTAATCTTGCCGTCCCGGTTCGTGTCAGTGAAGATCAAATCGCCCGGCTGCAGCTGATCTCTGGAGACAGGCGTGCCGACTTGGGATTGCTGCCTGGACGATCGTGGGAGTTTAATCCCGACTTTGCCATATACATATTGGGTAAAAGAAGAACAATCAAAGGCGGATGTGTCACCCGACCGCGCGCCGAAATGATAAGGGACGCCCAGATATTGCTTGCCTGCGGCGATCACTTGATCCGCCACCGTCGTTGCCGACTGGGTGGCCGTGGCCGCATGCGCGGACGGAGTGGCGGCGATCACGCTGCCGCCCATGACGACGGCGAGGCTGAGGCTGACTCCGATGAACGTCTTCTTCAATGGATAACGAGGTATGCGGTTCATAACGTCCTCCTCGGTATGCGTATTCGACAGGAGCGTTTCCCGCCTGCATCTAACATACCACGACTCGGATTTGCACCATTTCCCAATAGGAGCGCAACGCCGTGCCGGACGCGGCATTGTCCCGCATTGTGAGAATTTCATGAGGAATTCTTAATCTTTGGCCTCTTGATTGGAAATGTTTTCTCCCCCGAATCGACCATTTTTCTGGGCATACCGTCATCATTCCGCGCAAACAAACACGCCGCGAGTCCCAAGGGACCCCGGCGCTCTCGTGATTATCGCAGTCGTTCCAGTTGCCGCTATTCCGCGTATGCGACTTCCGTGCCCGCGATAAAGTCGTGGATGGCGCGCTTGTCTTCGCGCAAGCCTACCATAAAGGCGCTCACGATCACCGCGATACCGAACGTGAACCCGTAGATCAATCCGGACACGACCGTCCGCAGCAGCATGGTGCCGATCGTGGGCGGCGAACCGTCCAGCTTCTGTATCCGAATGCTGCATATGCGCTTCCCGACCGTATAACCGTTCCAGAAGATCGGGACGAGCAGGCCGTAGAGGAACGACAAAGCATCCGACAAGCGGTCGGCGTTGCCGCCCAGCAGCAGCATCGACAGCAAATAAATCGGCAAGCCGATGATCAAGGCATCAAGCAAGCTGGCGCCTAAACGGATCCAAAAGCCGGCATTCATCCGGATTCCCCTTTCGTTGCGTCAGATGATCGTTTCATGAAGCCAGTCATTATAGATTGCCTTAAGGAGATGAGGCGTATGCCCATTCAGACCCGCTGGCGACGGGATGACGAGCAGGGGGCTGCAAGCGAGAGCGCCTCAGAACGCAGCGGCAGCTCCCCGGCTCCATCTTTTCATTAGAGGCGTTTGAACACATTCACGATGAACAAGACAACCGAAGCGATGACGAGCAAGCCGCCGACGGCCGCAAACGGAATGCCTAAGCTTTCCTTGTCATTGGCGAACAAGATCATGCTGACGACAAGCACCGGCAGACCGAAGTTGTGCAGCCAAAATTGCGTCTGCGCCAGCGAAGTATTCGCCGCCTCGGGGTAGGCTTTGTAGATGACGCCGATGATCGCCAGCGACGCCCAGCCGAGCAGATTGACGTGCGCATGCGCGGACGTATACTCGAACGCTTGCGCGCTCCCCATGACCAGGCCGGCTACCGTGCCGATGAGCAAGTAAATGACGCTTACTTTGATGTAACGGGCTCCCACCGATTGTCCCCCCTTGGACCGATATTGGTTTTCATGCCATACATTCGCCAAAAAACGCCAAATTCCTGTCCATCGCACGCCGCGACTGAAAAAACCGCTTTCATCCCGCAGCGTTGCACATTGCGCTCCCCGTCCCGCCGAACACCCGAGTCGCCGCATTCTCTAACAGCGTATGCTGCCGTCCCTCCTCTCCATGCTTCGGAATCGGCGGAAGGAAGACCCGACAGATCGTGCTGGCGCAAAAAAGAACCCCGCAGCAACGGGCTGCGGGGTTAAATCTATATGCTATCAAAAAGGGGGGTCGAGATTGATTATAGGCAGACAACCTTAACGGAAGCTGAAAAAGAAGTTGCAATCCCGTTACAAATCGAGGTCCGTTCCCTTACAATAGAAGAAAATCCCTGGCTCGGACAACAGCCAGGAGAGCGGAGCGTCGCTATGGAGAGCCTGACGAAGACCAAACTGAACGCGCGCCAGATGAAGGCTTTGATCGCAGCCGCCTTCGGCGAAGACGCCGGCATTGCGCGTTATGCGGAGTTGACCAACGGTTGGTTCAACGCGGCCTATGAGATCGAGCTGACCGACGGACGAGCCGTCATCCTGAAGGTGGCGCCGGACAGCGGAGCCGAGACGCTCGCCTACGAGAAGGACATCATGCGCACCGAAGTCGAAGCGATGCGGCGCATGCGCGCCGCGGGCGGCGTGCCGGTACCCGAGGTATTCGCTTACGATGACAGCCGGATGCTCATCGGCACGGCCTACTTCGTGATGGAGAAGGTCGCCGGACAGCCCTACAACATGATCAAAGAAGACATGACGCAGGAACAACGCGCGGCGATCGAGACCGCGATTGGCCGGTTCAATCGGCGGATCAATGAGATTCGCGGCGAACGGTTCGGCTTTTTCCACGGCGCCGATCCGGCGGCGACCGCTTCCTGGCCGGCCGCATTCGGCGCCATGATGCGCGCCCTGCTGGCCGACGGCCGGCGGCTCGGCGTTCAGCTTCCCGCCCCTTATGCGTCCATCGAGGCGGAGGTGGAGCGGCGGCTCCCGCTGCTCGCCGAGGTGACGGAGCCCCGCCTCGTGCACTGGGACCTGTGGAGCGGCAACGTGCTCGTCGCGGACGGCCGGATCGCGGGCATCATCGATTGGGAACGGGCGCTATGGGGCGATCCGCTGATGGAGTATTACTTCCGCCGCTTCGAACGCTCGGAGGCGTTCTACTCCGGTTACGGCGGCCGGTTCGATCTCCCGAACGAGCAAGTCCGCAAGCGGCTGTACGACCTGTATCTCGACCTCATCCTCGTCATCGAATGCTACGTGCGCAAGTATGAGAACGAAGATCATGTGCGCTGGGCGCACGACAACGCCGTTCAAGGCTGGGCGAAATTCATGGACGGAACCGCCGTCGCGCCTTAAGGCGTCCTATCGCTGCCGTTCGTTGACTTAGGAGCTGGGAGTAGGGGGCCGATCACGGCCTTCCTCCTCTCCTCCAGGCGCGATGCGGGTTGCCGATCGCGCCGGAGGCGCCTGCTTACTTCGACTTTTTCTTCGCGGCGGACCGTCCTTGCTTCTTCGGGTCGTCGGACGGCGGGGCGGCATGCTGGGAGCCGTTCGGTTTGATCTCGCGGGACATGGTCGATGCTCCTTTCCGCGTGGCATGGTCTTCCCGCTCATTATTCGCCGAACCAGTCCGGCGTATGCCGAACGGGGATCGGCTCGTCTGAACGCATCTTCGCCTTTATTTCCCCTTAGCCGGCCAATACCGCCGCGAGCTTCGCCTTCTCCGTATTCGCTAGCCACGCCTCGAACGTCAAGAGACCCGGATGCAGCGCGCGCAGCGCCGGAATGTCCACCTCGTATCCCTCTCCATTGATCCGCTCGTAGATTCGCGCTACGAGTTCGCTCTGCTCGCGCAAGGTCTCGTCGGGATCTGCCGATATTCGACCGTCCGGCCCGCAGCGCGGCTCACGGCCGCGGCCAGCTCCGGCGGCGTCAGCGCGTCTCCGGCGAGATCGATCGCTTGCCCGACGAACCGCTCGGGGCGCTTGAATGCGAGCGCCGCTATGGCGCCGATATCGTTGACACGCGGTTCTCGTACAGATGCGGGAATGGGGTCTGAAATGGCGCGTGCCGCAGCGGCAGGAGCGGAGCCTGCCTTGAGCGGTGCAGACGGCGGACCCCGCGTGCGGCGCTCGGCCTCACCCCAAAGAAGCAGCAGGGCATAAACCCCGCTGCTTCTTTGTTTTTCCCTGTTGCGCAACCTTTCCTTCGACAACCGGCTCGATCGCCATCGACAAAACGCGGGCTTACTCGACAATACCCGGTAATACCGACGAGAATTTCCTCGGAAATAGCCGAATCCGGCGCGATCACGCCGGCGTCTTCGGCCGTCTCGGCCAAAAGGTGTAGCTGAAGCTGACGATAAAGTCGATCCCGAGCACCACCGACCACAGCTGCATCACCTGCCGCAGCGCCGCTGTCCGTTCCGCCGCGTCCACCAAGGCGATCATTCCATACAGTAGCACGCATCCGATCACCCAGGCGAGCAGATGAAGCAGCCAGCCCCGGCGCTCCAGTCGGGCATGCTCCGGACCGAATTTGGACTTCTTGCGCGGCGGGGGTCCGCCGGCGAAGCGGTGCGCGAACCGTTCGTCCGCCCACTTGATCATCCCATGGCCGAACGCGATCGAGACGCCGATATAGACGGCGGCAAGGCCATGGAAGAACCCCGCTTGCGCTCCGTTCCGCAGATCGACGACGGTCGCGACGAGCAGCGCCAGATCGACGACCGGCGTGCAGATCAGCAGCAGAGCGCCCGCTCGCTTCCGCCCCAAGAGATATCGGCAGGCGAGACCAGCCAAGACGAACACCCAAAAGGCGGCTTCGCAACCGATGATGAATGCCAGCATGCTCTCCACATCCTTTTTTGGAACAGTTGTATTATAAAAACCTCCTCTTATTATAGTGTATTTGTATTAAAATACAACCGTGCTATAATCTATCTATGCCGAAAATCGTGGATCACCAACAACGAAAAGAACAAATCGCCGAAGCCGCTTGGCGCGTCATCCGGCGAGAAGGACTCGAGGGCGTCTCCGTGCGTCATGTCGCGGACGAAGCCGGTATCTCGCTGGGGTCGCTCCGCCATTACTTCCATGCGCAGGAAGAGCTTCTCTCCTTCACCATGCGCCTGATCTCGGATCGCGTACACCTGCGCATCCGCAGTCTCCCGTTCACCGGGGAGCCTCGCCGCGATATTGAGATGGCGATCGCGGAGCTTGCGCCGCTCGACGAACAGCGTCTGGCGGAAGCGGAGGTCTGGTTAGCTTTCGCGGGGAGGGCGATCACCGACCCGGCGGTCCGAGCGCTTAGCCACCAAATGCACGAAGAGCTGTATGCGGGCTTCCGCGGCATGATCGAGCTCCTCCTCTCGGATAAGCTAGCGAGGGAAGGCCTGGATCCCGAACAGGAAACTCGGCGGCTGCATGCGCTCATCGACGGCCTCGTCGTGCATCACGTGACCTATCCCGAGCGCCTGAACGGGGAAGAGCTGATGCGTATCGTCGCGGATCACTTGGACAGCCTCCTGCTTGCGCCTCCCGTACCTCCTCCTGAACGCATACGCATGAAAAAGGACAACTGAGAACCCGGCAGAGGCTTCAGGCATTTCATGGAGCCTGAAAATTCTTGATGTAAACTCTCGAACCCGGGCTTATGTCCGTGCCGCAGCTTCCTTCCCGGCAGCCGTCCGGCGGTGGACGATATTGTTCGCAATCAATGCCGCCAGCGTCAGAGCGACGCCGCCGAGCTCCGGCAGGCCGACCCGATAACCGGCTATCGCCGTAAGGATAAGAGATACGATCGGGATGACATTGTTCGTGAACAAGGCAGCGTCGACCGGGGAAATGATTTTGCATGCCATGTTCCAGGCGAGTACCGCGGCGACGCCGCCGATCAGCGCCATGTACAGAAACGGCCAGACGTTGACCGCCAGATCGGTCCATGCCGGTATCCGAAAGAGACCTGCCGGCGTGCCGACGCCGACAAGAATGGCGTTGCTGATCGTCCCGCCGAAGCAAGCCAGCGTCGTATAACGGAGGGGCGACCAAGTCGGGAAAAGCGATGCACCGACCGTAAAGACGCACCAACAGACGACGGCGGCGAGCATGAGCAACAACGCCCATATGGTGGCGCCCCCGGCCAGCAAGGCGCCGAAATCGCCTTTCGACGCCACGAGAAAGACGCCGACGATGCCTACGACGATGCAGACGGCCGTCGCCGGCGAAAGCCGCGCGCCTTTCCAGAGAAACAGGATGAAGGCGGTCGCCAGCGGCAGGAAGCCCATCATGACCGAGGATAGAATCGGCCCGGCCGGCCCAACGAGGTGCTGCCCGTAGAAGACGAGGCCATTATAGCCCGTAAACGCGAGCGTGCCGAGCAGCCACAGAAGCCAACCCCGGCCTTCGGGCCGAAAAGCGCGCCGGCCTTCTTTGAAGACCAGCAAGAGCGCGAACACGATCGCCGCCAGCACGTAGCGAATGAAGACGAAATAGAGCGGGTCGACGCTTTTCAGAATATGTCCGGCGACCGGGAACTGCGCGCCGAACGCGGCGCCCGCGAACAGACAACAAGCGAGACCGGTTCCCCGGCCGTACGATTTCAGCATTCTGACCCCTCCTATTGCCGGCCGTCTTTCCAAGACGGCACTTTATGTTTTAATGGTACAATTACATTAGCGCGTTCGGCGCGGCAGCGGAACTTCTCTTTTGTTGGAGGGGTATAACGATACGTTATGGGAGGGGCACGACATGCAGGTGGAATGGTTCAGAAGCTTCACGGAGTCGGTCAAGCGGAAAAGCCTGTCCAAGGCGGCCGAGAGCCTGAATCTGACCCAGCCGGCGGTCAGCAAGCATATCCGCAATCTGGAAGTCGCCTACGGCGTGGAGCTCTTCCGGAGAGGAACGGCCGGCGTCGAACTGACGGCGGCGGGACGGCTGTTTCTGGAGCGTATCGCGCCCGTCGTCGAGGCGATCGACGCGGTTGGTGAGGAGATGCGCGCGCGCGCGGAGCGGCCGCGCTTTGCGCTCGGCAGCCTGCCGA
The DNA here is from genome assembly GCF_014212125.1 of Cohnella nanjingensis. GTDB lineage: Bacteria > Bacillota > Bacilli > Paenibacillales > Paenibacillaceae > Cohnella > Cohnella nanjingensis. Next base: position 55,252 of record NZ_JACJVP010000008.1, on the reverse strand, counting down.
GCGTGGCGGCGCACGTGCTGCCGGGCCGGCTGCGCGATTATAACGCCGCCGGCTATCCGCTCTCCGTCAGCGTGCGGGGCACGTCGGAGGAGCTTGCGGCCGCGCTGCTGGAGGGTACGTTCGACGCCGTTCTGATCGACGCGGACTACACGGGAGGACGGATGTGGAGCAGGGAGCTGTTCACGGAAGATTACCTGGTCGTGCTGCCGCCGCGGCATCGATTCCGGAGGCGCCGCGCGCTTCGCACGGAAGAGTTGAAGGAAGAGACGTTCGTCTTCGTCGCGCATTGCGATTCATGCAACCGGTTCAAGAGGGTGGCGGCACGGTACGACTACGTTCCCGATACCCGCATGGAGCTCGACAATACCGACTACATGCTCGGCATCATGGCGGTGGGCAACGATATTACGGTACTCCCCCGGCTGTTCGGCCACCAGGCCGAGCGGCTCGGCCTGCACGTCGTACCGCTGCAGGAAGAACGTCTGCGGCGCACGATCGCGCTCGCCGCGCGCACGGCCGTTACAGGCGCCCGGCTGTATCGGATGCTCGACGCTTCCCGCGTACGGGAGACGGAGGCATCGGAGCAAGGTTGAGTTCGCCCCTCTCTCCCTCTATTAACCCTTTTCTCCCTTAAGTTGATCAGCCAAATTGTACAATTCCTTAAGATCGCTTGTTTGCAAGACCAACTTATCGGTATCGAAAATGATTAAAGTCGGACTTTTCTGGATGCCGAGCTCTTTAACATCATCTACTCGGTTTTTGTCATTCATACTGATGATCTCCACTTTGCTAAAACGGATAGACTGCATGACTTGGTTGGAATTCACAATACTCAGAAGTTCCTTATTCAGTTCGTTTACGTCAGAATCCAAATTCCAGAATAAGTATCCTGCATAGGTGCCGCTTTCCTTAGAAAAAAATTCGTTGCTAGTATCGTTCTTACGACTTGATGAGCAGCCTGCTACTATTAAAAAAGCAGCTACTGCAATTAGAGAAATATAAAATATTTTTTTCAAGAGACCATCTCTCCTCCCTCAATGTTACTTGAACTGTAACTTCATCTTAAATGGTTTGACTCCGGTTGAACATGGTTAATAAACTGAGGCAGAAATCAGGGTTGTGTCGGCTTCAACATTCGTTGTGGTGTGATAAGCTGCCCCTGCCTGCCTCCAAGCGCGCAAAAAAGCAGGGCGCCCGCTTAGCGGCGCCCTGCTCTTTCATGCCATATGTTCAGACGGCAGCACTTGTTCTGCCCGGTCTTACCAGCCGAAGTCGAGCGCCTTGCCCGTCTCGACGTACGATTTGATGTTGCTGAGCATCATCGGCCAGCTCTCTTGGGTGCTGGCATAGGAAGGATGATCGTCCGGCCATTCGTCATTCACGATCGTCACCTTCGTCGTGTTCCCGACCGTCTCCAGCGTCATCGATACCCGGGTCTTCCACTTGGCATGGTCCTCCCGATAAGAAGGTCCGGCATGCTCCGTGAAGCTTAGGAACCGGTAGGGCTCATAAGCCAGCACCTCGCCGTAGACGTGGACGGTCTCCCCGCCGTCTACACCCGGTCCTACATATTCGTAAGGTGCACCGACCTCGAACGTCGAACGCAGCTCGCTGCCGAAGAAGATCGCGCGCGTGGCTTCCGCATCCGTATAGATTCGCCAGACTTGCTCGGGCTTCGCGTCCACGTAGATCGTATACTTCAATTCCTTCAGTCCCATGATTGCATCCTCCATCCGATTGGTAGATAGGTTTGTGCCAAGCTCTATCAAGTGGTACTCTCGAGTATAGAATGGCGCGCCTGCACCGTATTGTAAAAACGCGACAAATGCGAAGCGAAGCGAGGAGAGAACCGATGGAGACGATCGTTGATGCCACGAACAAAGGAATTCTGAGAGCGGACGCGGGCATGCGGAGATTTTCCCTGACGCGTTATGCGCCTAGCGCGGATCTGGCTTTTTTCGTGAAGCATTACTGGGTCGTCCGGTGGGACTTGCGGGGACAGGAGCCGTACCGTCAGGTTAACTTATCTTTTCCGAACGTCAATCTCTCGTTCGAGCGAGAGACATCCGGCACCTACTCGGGCGTGTACGGCATCCCTAGCGCGAGCAGTTCCCGCCTGCTCCAGGGAGAAGGCACCGTGCTGGGGGTCAAGTTCCAGCCGGGCGGCTTCTACCCGTACCGCAAGCAGCCGATCTCGCAGCTGACCGATACGCGGATCGGCTTCCGCGAAGCGTTCGGCATCGAGCCGGACACGTTGGAAAAGCAAATCTGCGCCTTGGATGACGGCGAACAGATGGCGCAGGTCACGGACCGTTTCCTCCGCTCTCGCTTGCCGGACCGGGATCCGAACGTCGAACTCGCGACCCGGATCGTACAGACGGTCATCGACGATCGCGAGCTTGTGAAGGTAGACGACTTGGCCAGGCAATTCGGACTTCACGTACGAACCCTACAGCGTCTCTTCCATCGCTACGTGGGCGTCAGCCCGAAGTGGGTGATCCAGCGGTTCCGGCTTCAAGAGGCTGCCGAACGGATGGAGCAAGGCGACATCCCGGATTGGGCCAAGCTGACGCAGGACCTGGGCTTCTACGACCAAGCGCACTTCATCAAATGCTTCAAAGCCATGATCGGCCGCTCTCCCGAAGCCTACATCGAGGATGTGCGGCAGTCATAGTGGTTGAATCTGCCATCTCAAGTTTGCCTGGTCGCCGTGCCTCCCAAGGCACGCCGACTTCGTCCTTGAGACCTCCCCAGGGCGCTCCGGCGCGTCGCCCTCGGGAATTCCGCCGCCTGTTCAGCGCTCCTCTGCGTCCGGCTTCCTCTCCGAGGAGCCCTGATCGACATGCGATGCCCCGGCATCTTCCTCCTCCGCAAGCTCCGGTATACCGACAGGCACCGTCTTCTCATAGTAGAGACGGAACAGAATATCCTGTCTGTAATTGCCGAATCCGCTCCCGAACAGAGTGACCCCGCCTACGTTGCGCGAACCGCTCTCCATGGCGATCCGCAAGGTCCATTGCTTGTCCCAGATGTTCACCTGATCCAACGTCACGTCCGATATGGCATTGCCATCCATGCGGGTGCCCTGATTGGTGACGGTCAGGTGCTTCAGCAATCCGTATTGGTTGATGTCGTCCGGCCACCAAGCCGGATTGTACTTCCCCCGTTTGTCGCCGTAGTCGCCGGGACTGGTCCAGGTGCCGAGCTTGACGTGGTTCAGGTAGAACGTAATGTCGGATGGCCAGTTGTTGTTCGTGAGAGGCGCTTCGGACGCGATCTCCATCGAGATGACGAGCTCCTTCGGATGCTCGGTGGAGAGCAGGAAGTTGGGGATCTTGTATTCGATAAAGCCCTCGCTGAACCAGAGGATCTTCGCCTGGAATCTCTCCGGCGCGAGGAACGAGCGGGGGTCGTCGACGATGCCTATGAACCGGTCGGTCGTCGCGAGGCCGCAAGTCGGCTCCACGTCGAAGTCGGTGAAGTGGCCCACGGAGATCTCGCTCTGATGGTATTCGCGGATATGCTCGAGTTTGTTGGGGAAAATGATCTCCGCTTCCTCCACTTGCAGGGAGCACACCTTCTGCATGCCTCCCCTGCTGGGCTGCATCTCGCTATGAACGATGCCCGCCTTCTCCAGCTTCTTGATGTGCATGGTCATGATGGCGCTGCTGAGGCCCACCGCTTCGGAGAGCTCCCGGATATTCATCGATTGCCGGGCCAGCAGCCGAATGACCTTGAGCCTGACGCTGCTCGCCAACGCCTCGTATACGGGCAAGGATTTGTCTGATATGTCTAGATTCATGATCGTCCTCCAATACCGTGTCAAACCCAAGCAAAGACGGCTCCGCCGTCCGCTGTAGAGGGCGATAATCTAGGCGCCACGACCAACAGAACGTCTTCTTAATACTATATAATTTTATTAACGTGGCTGCAATGATTCTCCCATAGATTCGGCATTCTCCCCGTCCCTCCATCTAATCATTAATATATATATTAATATTAAAATATTTTTATTCACAACACCGTTGACATGAAAGCGCTGTTTTGATAATGTTAATACATGTAAAATACATTTGTATATTTATTAACAACTGATGGACATCACGAGGATGGTGAAAATGGTTCGCATGAAAGACACCGCTGAACTGCGCTGCCCCTACGAGAATCCGGTCGTCAGCCAGCGTGCAGACCCCTGGATCTACAAGCACACGGACGGAATGTACTACTTCACGGGCTCGGTACCGGCGTATGACCGGATCGAGATCCGCAGATCGCCGACCATCCAGGGACTGGGGCTCGCCGATGCGCGCGTCGTCTGGCGCAAGCGGCCAAGCGGCGAGATGAGCTCCCATATCTGGGCGCCCGAGATCCACTTCATCGCCGGCAAGTGGTACATCTACTTCGCGTCGGCCCAGACCGGCGCGAACGGAGAGGGGCTCTTCGATCACCGGATGTACGTGCTGGAGTGCGCGTCTGCGGATCCGTTCGCGGGAGACTGGACGGAGAAGGGACAGATCAAGGCCGCTTGGGAGTCGTTCTCCCTGGACGCGACCTCCTTCTCGCACGAAGGCGCCCAATACTTGGTCTGGGCGCAGCGCGATCCCGAGATTCCCGGCAATTCGAACTTGTATCTGGCGGAGATGGAGAATCCCTGGACCGTCAAGCAGCCTCAGATCATGCTGACGAAGCCCGAATTCGGCTGGGAGCGAATCGGGTTCTGGGTGAACGAAGGCCCTGCGGTCTTGAAGCGCAACGGGCGTATCTTCATCACCTATTCGGCCAGCGCCACGAACCATCATTATTGCATGGGATTGCTCTCCGCTTCCGATCGCTCAGATCTGCTTGACCCGGCCTCCTGGACCAAGTCGCCGTCTCCCGTCTTCGTGACGAATGAAGAAGCGAGCCAATACGGACCCGGGCACAACTGCTTCACCGTCTCGGAGGACGGCGCGCAAGACTTGCTCGTCTACCATGCCCGGAGTTACAAGGAGATCGCAGGCGACCCCTTGTACGATCCGAACCGCCACGCCCGCGTGCAGCCGTTTGGCTGGAAGCCTGACGGGACGCCGTTCTTCGGAGCGCCCGTACCCGACGGCCGCCAGGAATAACGGTTTCGCCTCGTAGCCGAATCGGTAGAGACAGGCAGCACTCATCTTTTCCGATTCGTCAAGCAAGTCTATTCGCCGCGCGAACGCCGCGGCCGCTTCGCCAGACTTTGAATGCGGTTTCACTGCGCTTATAGGCGCCACATATATCCTCAGGAGGGGTTCATGCGATGGCTAAGAAAGGTTGGATTCCCGCAGTAACGTTGCTCGTAACGGCAGGGTTGGCGCTCTCCGGCTGCAGCAACGGCGGCAACGCCGATGCAGGCAACGGTCCGGCAAGCAGTCAAGCGAGCGGCAGCCAGTCCGGCGACGGTTCGGACAAATCCGGCAGCGAGAAGGCGGAGCTGACGTTCATGTTCCGAGGCGGTCCGGACGAGCAAGCGGCCTACAAGAAGACGGTCGACAAGTTCGAAGCCGATCATCCCGGCGTGAAGGTCAAGATCATCACCACGGCCGCCGATCAGTACGCCACCAAACTCAAAGCGGCCATTACCGGCAAGAGCGCGCCTGACGTCTTCTACCTCGACCCGGGCGACCTGAAGGCCTATGTCAACGGCGGCGTGCTGCTCAATATTAACAGTTACGTCCAGGACAACAAGGATGTCGACATCAGCAAAGTATGGAAAAAAGGCGTGGACCTGTACCGCTACGACGGACAGACGGTCGGACAAGGCGATATCTACGGCCTCCCCAAAGACCTCGGCCCGTTCGCGATGGGCTACAACAAGACGATGTTCGAGAAAGCCGGCATTCCGCTGCCCGACAAAGACAAACCGTACACGTGGGACGAATTCATCCAAGTCTCGCAGCAGCTGACCAAGGACACGAACGGCGACGGCAAGCTCGATCAATGGGGAACGGGTCTCAACGTCACCTGGAACCTTCAGTCCCTCGTATGGAGCAACGGCGCCGACTGGATCGACGCGTCTCGCACGAAGGTCACGATCGACGAACCCAAGTTCGCGGAAGCGCTGCAGCTCTTCGCGGACATCCAGAACAAGTACAAAGCGACGCCTTCGATCGCCGAAGCGCAGACGCTCGACACGTACCAACGGTGGATGCAGGGCCAGATCGGCTTCTTCCCGGTCGGACCTTGGGATTTGAGCACGTACGCCAAGCTGCCGTTCGACTATGACCTCATCCCGTATCCGGCCGGCTCCACCGGCAAGACCGCCACGTGGATCGGCTCGCTCGGCATCGGCGTCTCCAGCAAGACCAAGTACCCGGAGCAGGCCGCCGCTCTCGTCATGTACCTGACGGCCTCCGAAGAAGGCATGAAGATGCTCGCCGACGCCAAGGTCCAAATGCCGAACCTGCAGGACATGGCCCAGACGTGGGCGGCCGACACCTCCTCCAAGCCGGCGAACAAAGAAGAATTCCTCCAGATCGTCAACGATTACGGTCGCCCGCTACCTGGCATTCTGACCTACAACGCCGAATGGTATAACCTGTTCTTCACGGATATCCAGCCTGTGCTGGACGGCAAGATGACCGCGGCAGACTACGTGAAGCAGGAGCAGCCGAAGATGCAGAAACTGCTGGACAAAGCCATCGAGCAGGAAGCCAAGTCCAAGAGCAAATAAGTTCACGACTCACGGTGATCATGACGCGTTGTTCCCGCGCCCGCGCGGGAACAACCCTCGTTCGGATACCGGAATTCACCCGAGGTGAACCATGAAGACAAATTCGAGGCTTTACCGCAAAGAAGCCTATTACGGCTACCTGTTTATTCTCCCGCCGGTGCTCGGCTTTCTGATCTTCGCGCTGTTCCCGGCACTCTATTCCGTCTACGGCTCGTTCACGGACTGGGATGGGCTCGGCCAGATGAACTTCATCGGCCTGGACAACTTCAAGGACATCTTCCAGGACGAACTGTTCTACAAGGCCATGTACAACACGCTGTTCATGATGATCGGCATTCCGATCGGACTCGCCCTGGCGCTGCTGCTGGCGCTCGGCCTCAACCGGCGCATTCCCGGGACGACGGCATTTCGCGTCATCTATTACATCCCGGTCATCTCGTCGCTCGCCGCCATCTCGATCATGTGGAATCTGGCGTACAACGGCGACTTCGGTCTCGTCAACCAGTTCCTGGACCTGCTCGGGATCAAGGGCCCGAACTGGCTTGCGGATAAGCATACGGTGAAGCCCGCCATCATGCTGATGATGATCTGGAAAGGGCTCGGCTATACGATGCTGCTGTATCTGGCGGCTCTGCAGAGCGTGCCCAAGGACTACTACGAAGCGGCGGAGCTGGACGGAGCGAACGCGTTCCACCGCCTGCGGCACATCACTTGGCCGATGGTGAAGCCGGTCACCTTCTTCGTTGTCGTGACGGGCATCATCGGCGGCTCTCAGGTGTTCACCGAAGTCAACATCATGACTTCGACCGGGGGACCGGAGTACGGGTCCGCGACCGTCGTCTTCTACGTCTGGCAGAAAGCGTTCGGGAACCTGCAGATGGGCTACGCTTCCGCGATGACCGTCATCCTGGGCTTGTTCATTTTCATCGTGACGCTCGTTCAGTTCCGGCTGGACAAATCGTCGGATATCCACGAATAGCGGTCGCCAAGTAAAAACGGCTTTGTCCTCCTTCTGGAGGGGGGCGATACGTTTTTATCGGAGGTCATACAGAAATGGATAGGTATGAAACTATACATTCTGTATGTCCAAGCAAATTCTGAATGATGGAGAAAGGAGGAACCGGCGTTGGCTTTACAAAGGAAATGGGCGAGCGCGATCATCTTCGTCATTCTGCTGTTCGGCGGCCTATTCATGATCGCCCCGCTGCTCTGGATGTTCACGACTTCGGTCAAGGACCGCATGGACGTGTTCGCGCTGCCGCCCGTATGGATTCCGAATCCGATGCACTTCGGCAAGTATGCCGAGATCTGGGATAAAGGCCCGCTCTTAAGCGGGATCAAGAACAGCTTTATCGTAGCAATGACGGTGACGCTCGTCGGGACGTTCACCTCTAGCATGGCCGCGTTTGCGTTCTCGAAGCTGCGTTTCCCGGGGAAAAACAAGATTTTCCTGCTGCTGATCGCCTCCCTTATGATCCCGTATCCATCGGTCATGATCCCGCAGTTCATCCTCTTCTCGCAGGCGGGGTGGGTCGATACGCTGCTGCCGCTTATCGTCCCGGGGCTGTTCGGCAATATCGTCATGATCTTCTTCCTGCGGCAATATCTGGCCAGCGTGCCGAACGCCCTGATCGAAGCGGCCAAGATCGACGGCAGCTCGTACGCGGGCATCTATTCGCGGATCGTGTTTCCGCTCATCCGGCCGGCCATCGCCGCTCAACTCATTTTGTGGTTCATGGCGATCTGGAACGATTATTTGGCGCCGATCATCTACCTCAATTCGCCCGAGAAGCAGACGCTGCAGCTCGTTATCGCCAACTACAACGCGACCTATGCGATTCAGACGGACTATCCGCTGATCATGGCCGCATCCGTTGTCGCTCTGCTGCCGATGCTGATCGTGTTCCTCGTATTCCAGAAGCAAATCATTGAATCCGTCGCCATCTCCGGCGTTAAAGGGTAGGTTATGAGAATACTGCTGCTTGTCGGACTGGGGGTAGCGATGATGGTGATGCTCGGCGGCTGCAGCGGAGCGGATGGCAAGGCGGTCTATCCTCCCTCTCCGCCCGAAACGAAGATGTACGATACGGACAACCTGAACGACGAATCGGCCTGGACGACGACGAACGCGCACGATCCGTCCATCATCAAGACGGACGACGGGACCTACTACGTCGTGTCGACCGACGTCAAGGTCGGCGGCGAGCCGAAACCGGGGTTGATGGTGCGCAAGTCGAAGGACCTCATCCGATGGGAGTGGGTCGGCCATGCGTTCGACGGCGTACCGGACGCGGCGAAGGCGTGGACCGGCGGTCCGACGCTATGGGCGCCGGATGTACACAAGTTCGGAGAACAATATAAGCTGTACTATGCCTCCTCCACGTTCGGCTCCAACACGTCCTACATCGGTCTGGCGACCAGCGCATCGATGGAGGGGCCCTGGCGGGACGAGGGCGAGGTGATCAAGACCGGAGCCGGCGACGGGCCGAATGCGATCGATCCCCAGATTGCGATCGATGCCGCCGGGGATCCCTGGTTCGTCTATGGATCGTTCTTCGACGGCATCCATATCGCCCCGCTCGATCTCGCAACGGGCAAGCTCCGGGAGCCGGGGTTCGGCCGGCGGATCGCCGCGCGGAATCCGCAGACGGCGTCGGGCGCGGTCGAAGGGCCCTATATCGTCTACAAGCCGGCGTTCAAGAAGTACTATCTGTTCGTCTCCTACGACTCGCTGTCTTCCGATTACAACGTCCGGGTCGGCCGAGCCGATGCCATCGACGGTCCCTATGTCGACTTTAACGGCAGGGAGTTGACGGATACGGCTTATGATCCGTCTTTCGACGTCGGGACGAAGATCCTGGGCGGCTACAAGTTCGGAGAGTCGGAGGGCTGGACCGCGCCGGGCCACAACTCCGTGTTGCAGGACGGCGATGACGACTACATCGTGCATCATGCGCGCCCGGAAGGCGATCCGAGCTGGATGTATCTGCATGTCCGCAAGCTCCTGTGGACGAAGGACGGCTGGCCGGTCGTCTCGCCGGAGCGGTATGCGGGCGAACGGGTTCAGCGGATCCCGGCCGTGGACATCCCCGGAGACTGGGAGCGCCTCGTGCAGCCGCGCTGGATCGACGGACAGGCGGAATCGGAGCCGCTCCGGCTGCTGAAGGGCGGGAAGATCGACGCTGCCGACGGCAAGGACAGCTGGTCGTTCGATGGCGAACATACGCTCACCTTGACCTGGTCGGGAGAGGACGGCGCGGATACCGTGGAGACCGTCCTGCTGCTCCCTTCATGGGACTGGGAGTTGAACCGGCCCACCCTCGTCTTCACCGGGCTGGACGGGACCGGGCAGGCCGTCTGGGGCAAGAAGCTGAACGATCCTGCGCGGTGAGAGGCGGCCCCCGAGGCCTTTGGGAGCGTAGAATGGACGGGTAGCGGAAAATTCGCATGACGAATAAAGGTACTTTAACAGACCGGGCAGCTCCCGCCGATTCTTCGGCTGCGGAGCTGCCCTGTTGATTCAGCAGCCCTCTCTCATACCGCTCCCGAATTCAGTGCAAAAAAAGGGCTGCAGCAGGTCGCATCATGCGCAACCCGTTGCAGCCCTTGAGAGCATTAGAACTTACGATTACTTGCCGCGGAACAGTCTTCTCCGTACGAGGAAGAACACGCCCAGCAAGATAACGGCAAGACCCGCTAATTGAACATTCAGGTGGCTTCCTTCGCCCGTTTTCGGCAGCGTTGCCCCCGGCAAATCGTTGCCGAGCGGGACTTCATCGACGGTGATGTCGATCAGGATATCGTTCGTGTTGCCGTCCTTGTCCGTTACGCGAATCGTCAGCTTATCCGGCCCGGTATAGCCCGGATTCGGCTTGTACTTCCAGCTGCCGTTCGGTTTCACGGTTACTTGGCCATGCTTCGGCTTGTCCTTAATAGCTGCCGAGCCGCCCAGCGGTACATCGACTTTGCTCTCGATCATTTGATCCTGGTCGGTCGTCTTCTCCACCACCGTAGGCGTCGGCTTCGGTGTAGGCACCGGCGTCGGCGTCGGCGTCGGCGTCGGCGTCAGCGTCGGCTCAGGCGACGGCGACGGATCGACCGAAGGCGTCGGCGTCGGTACTGCCGGCGTCGGCGATGGTGTTGGCGATGTCGATGGGTCTGGTGTCGGCGATGGCGATGTCGTCGGATCTGGCGTCGGCGACGTCGTTGGATCTGGTGACGGCGATGGCGACGTCGTCGGATCTGGTGTCGGCGACGGCGACGTTGTTGGCGTCGGTGTCGGCGACGTTGTTGGCGTCGGTGTCGGCGACGTCGTTGGCGTCGGTGTCGGCGTCGGGGTCTTCTTGTTCGTGATCTCCAGATTCACGTCGGTCGTCGAGTTGATCGTGACCGAATAAGCTTTCGAATCCAGATTGTACCCGGCCGGCGCCTTAATCTCCTTCACTTCATAGCTGCCGGACAGCAGTTTCTTGAATGTAGCCAACCCGTTGTTGTCGCTGTCCGCTGTGCCGACCGGAATGCGGTCGGAGCCGGATAGGCGATAAAGTTCGAACGTAGCGCCACTCAATATGCTATGATCCGCATCGTCCGTTTTCTTCACGATCAAGTTGCCGCGGACGCCGCTGCCCGTACCCGAACCGCTAGACACGCCTACGATGATCTCCTTGGTGGTGTCTTTGGTGACGGACTGTACGTTATTGCCCGCGAAGCTGACTTTGTTCGAGACTTTGTCTCCGTTATTCGCGACGATTAATGATTGATACTCCAAGATAAAGGCTGTATCGATGTCCTTCAGGAACGTCAGAACGAAGGACTGAAGGCCGTCATCATCGGTCGAAATCTCCAGCTTATAATCCGTATCCTTGATTAACTCCGGCGTTTTTTTGGTGACCGTGCCATTGGCGTTAATGTCTGTCGGATAGAGATGGAACGAATTCGCAATCAACATTTGGTTCGGGCTTGGGACGTCCGTGATAACGGCGTCCTTCACGGTAGACAAGCCGCGGTTGATATTGACGGTCCAATCGATCTTCCCGCCGTTCTGCGCGCCGTTCTTGTTGACGTACTCACCGCCCTGCGGAATGTTCTTGGATGCCGTCAAGTCCTTCGATTGGGCAACGGTGCCATCAAACAGATTGGCCGTGTTTTTTACCGTTGCGTCGATCAGCACGTCATTCAAACTGGTGCTGAATACTAGAATGTAGCCCGTCGAGATCGATTGATTGAAGCTTACTTTCAAGATATCGTTCTTGTAATCAACGGTATATTCGCTGCTAGCGATGGCCGTTGCGCCTTGCCCTGGCGTCCCGTCGGACTGCACGGTCATAGGGTAGACTGCTAACGAACCCGGGACAAGCTTCTGACCGCTCTTCAATTCATCCTGAACGATCGCGTTGTTCAACGGCTTGCGATTGTAGTTGACCCCAACCGTCCAAGTAATTTCCTTGGTCTTGGCATTGTAGGAACCCGACTTGTAGCCGTTGCTCTGGGTTTGGGGGTTCGGATTGAATGTCGAATCGACTTCGAGGGCTGTCGCCCCGCGCTCCGTCCATGTGACCGCGGCGTGATTCGGGAAGCTGGCCGTCCCCGTTTGCCAGTTGTAGTTCAGCCAGTCATTATTGAACTTCGTGGTATAGCTGATGGTATAAGGTCCTGTGATCGGGGCATTGAACGTCAAGACGAATCCGTCATTTGCGCCGGGCGGCGTGCTCGCCGTATAGTTCACTGCATAAGTCGCGCCAGGAACGCTATCCGGCGTCACCACCAGAGAGCCTGGCACAATCTGCAATCCACCGTTCGGGAACGTATCCTTCAGCACGACATTCGTCATCGTCTTGCTGTCTTCGTTCAGACGAATCGTCCACTTCACCGTTTGGTTCTGATAGTTGACAGGGCCGTTGTCCTTCGTCAGAACGACTTGTTTGATATCGCGCGTGCCCGTGGTCCATTGGCCCCGGGATTCGATCTTATTCGTAATCGTGGTATTGCTCTCTACGCGATCGATTGTGGTCGTTTGATATTCGATCTTGTAAGCCGAATTGATATTCTGCTTGAATTGCAAGGTAAAGCCGTTATCCGTCGCATCCGATGTTGGGGTTACCATGTAAAGGGAAGGATCGATCGCGGCCCCTTTGGTTTCTTTGCCCGTGTTATCGAGCTCGATCGGATAGACCGCGACAGAGCCGCTGACAAGCTGCTGCTTTTTGCCGAACGTATCGGTCAACAGCGCATTCGCTTTCGTAATCGACTCTTCCCTATAGTTGTACTTAATCGCCCAGTCGATCGTCTGCGTAGCCGAATTATAGCCCGTCGACGACTTGTCCAGGAACTTGCCGTAATTCACGCTGACGGTCGTCGAAGAATTGACGGGGGTTTTGTTGGTCCCTTGGAACGTCGCGGTGTTACTGAAGGACGTCTTGCTCGTATCGTCGATATCGGTCACGAACTGAATGCGATAGGCGGAAGTGATCGGGCTATCCGCGAACCGCACATTCAGCGGACCTCCCGCAAAGTCCACGGTGTATCGGCTGCTATCGATCAATGCGCCTTGGGTGACGCTGCCATCCAGGTTCACGTTAAGACCGTACACGGCAACGGACACCGGCGGCTTCAAGCCTGTCGGGAACGGGTCGGACATGACGGCGTTCGTCACCGAATCCAGCGCCTTGTTCACGTCTACCGTCCAATTGATGCTTTTCGGATTGAAGCCGTCGGGTACGCCCTTCTTCTCTATCGTCGAAGTGACGTTAGGTTTGAAGACAAGAGTAAAGATCTGGTCCCCACCCTTGATGGGGATCGTAATCGTCTGGGTAGTGCTTCCTTTGATTACCTGTTTGTCGAATTGCGTTTTGAAGGTGAGGATGCCTTGTACATTATTGTGCGTTTCGATATAGTTGTTGAAAGTCATAACGACCTTATGATCTTTCGTTGCATAAAAAGTGCCAACTTCTTCATCGTTAAATATGAGAGGCTGCTTGGGAATGTCATTGAAGAGCAAGAATTCGTCCGGGATGTAGAAAGAGAAAGTGTCTCCGTCTTTATACACATTGTTCGGAATCGACCAAGTGTAATCCAACTTCACATCGGAGCCCTGCTCGTACACGCTTCCGTTCACCGAATGACCGTTCGAATCGTAGACCGACATGGAGACGCTGTCGATCAGATTGATGCCGTCCGTCTCGATCGCAGTTGCGCTAGCCTTGGGCAACGGACCAAACCCGAATGCCACCTGAACGAATACCATCACGAAGACAATAAACGCAGCCGTTTTACGATAACCCATCTGTTCAAAACCCTCTTTTCATCTTAAACTGAATGAAATTCGTCTATGATATTGGAACTATATCCCACTCCGAAAGCGGCCCATAAGTCTCAATACCAACTACCCATTCTATTGAAATATCCATGAATTAGCAATAAAAATTCAGCGATTTGAGCCTACACAAGGCGAGGTGCGTGACCATGTTGAAAAGAGTTCTTCCCTATGTATGTATCCTTGTCGGCATCTTCATTTTCTGTTATCCCACGATTGCCGATCGCTACGAGAGTTACCGGCAGCAAGCCCTCTTAAAAGAATGGGAGCAGAACCTGAAGCAGATCGAAGAGGTCCCGTCGGAGAGCGAATCTCCGCTTGCCGCGCCTTCGCTCGCTCCGCCCGTACAGGACATCGCCGCCGAGCGAGATCCGTCTGCGCCTGAGCTCCAGCAGCTGGCCGCCGCCAAGGGGATCGACGAGGAATCCGTCGAAGGCATCCTCCTCATCGACAAGATCGATCTGAAGCTGCCGATCATCACGGATGCCACGCAAGCGCACCTGAAGCTGTCCGTGGCCAGCATTCTGCATACCGGCAAACTGGGCGCCGTCGGCAACTATGCGATCGCCGGACATCGGAACCGGACCTATGGTAAAAACTTCAACCGGCTGGACGAGGTGAAGGTGGGAGACGCCATCCAAGTCGAGACGAAGAACGCCACCTACACCTATATCGTGGATGCCAAGGAATACGTGCTCCCTACGCAAGTCGAAGTGTTGGAGAGCAACGGCAAGGATCGGGAGATTACGCTGATCACCTGCCATCCGATGAAAAATCCCACGCACCGCTTAGTCGTTAAGGGCAAAATAGTCGACAATTCCAAATAAGAGGATGTACAAATCGACAGAGTTATAGTAAATTTAGGTTAATTCAATAGAACCTCGGTGCTTTCCACCGATAAAGGCAAATCTAGCGAAAGCTAGAGACGCAAAACTACAGGGCCTTCCTTAGTACTCGTACTGAGATGGCAGCCAGTTACCGAAAGGAGAGTTTTTTGTGTTCAAAAAACCCGCAATTCTTCTCTTCGCAGCCGCTATTTCCCTCGCCTTCGCGACGGAACGGACGGAGGCCGCCTCGACGACGATCGACCAGGGCCTGCTCGACAAAGGCGTCATTAAAGTCGATTACACGCCCTCGAATCAAGCCAAAGCGATCGTCCGCATCTCGAAGGACAACGCCACATTCGACTACGCGCTCTCCCAAGGCGCCCAATATCCGCTGCAGCTCGGCAACGGCAGCTATACCGTGCTGATCGCCGAAGCGGTAAGCGGCAGCAAGTATAAAGTCGTCTCCCAAGACCAGATCGACCTGCAGATGGCTGACGAAACAGAAGTGTTCAAGCAGTCGAATCCGATCATTCAGTGGGACGAGACCACCAAAGCGGTCGTGAAAGCCAAGCAGCTAACGAAGAGCGCGAAGACGGACAAGGAGAAGGTCAAGGCGGTCTATGGCTTCGTGACGAAGACCTTCACCTACGACGAAGCCAAGGCCAAGACGGTCGCACCAGGCTACATCCCGAATCTGGACAAGGTCTACAAAGCTTCCAAGGGCATCTGCTACGACTTCGCGTCGACCTTCGCCGCGATGACCCGGAGCGTCGGCATTCCGACCAAGCTGGTCATCGGCAAGGAGAAGAATCACCCCGACATCCTGCATGCCTGGAATGAAGTCTACTTGCAAGACCAATGGGTTGTCGTCGACACGACCTACGACGCGGCGCGCGTCCAAGCGGGCCAGACGCCGGCGATATTCAAGGATGCCGCGAACTATAAGGGAACGAAGGTTTATTAACCATCTTCCCGTTCAGTCCGGCTTGGCATCACCGTTTTCCATCCCCAGCTTCATGCCTAACGGACCTGTCTATCATTCGGGCAGGCCCTATTTGGCGTCTTAGGGGATAGGAAGGCATCTCAAATCGCCCCACCTTCTTTCATCCAACTAGCTTCCCATCCCATCCTATCAATTCGACCTATACAATAAATGAACAAAATTCGTAAGGAATACCTAAAAAGCACCTCGAAACGACAGGACGAGGTTTTTCGACCCGTGCCTTTCCTCCCAGTCAAAAGGGGAACACAACCTAAAATTTTCTATAAAATAGGGAGAATTGTATTTACATTTGGTCGAATTTTGTATAATGTTGTCAGAGTAATTGGCATTTTCCTAGTAGAAATTGCAAGAATCGAACAGGGGGAGAAAATAATGGAGTGGAAACAAACGAAAAGATGGTTGAAATGGTCTGTCCCGCTGGGTCTGGCGATCGTGCTTGCCGCCTGCGGAGGCAAATCCGACGATAAGAAAAACGACGCGTCTCCTTCGCCTAGCGCTTCGGCATCCGCCAGCGCCAGTCCGAGCCCAAGTCCCAGCCCGAGCCCAAGCCCGAGTCCTAGCGCCAGCGCCTCAACCGCAGCCCTCAAGGAAGGCTTTAAGCTCTACGACAACGCGGAATACAAGCTCCGCATGCAATATCCGACCACCTGGACCGTCCAAGACAGCATCCCGGGCGTCGTAGCCGCCTTCCTCTCTCCGGTCGAAGACGACAAAGACACCTTCCAAGAGAATGTCAACTTGGTCGTGCAGGATCTGGGCGGACAAGAAGTCACGCTGGAGCAATACGCAGAGGCTTCCCAACAGCAACTCAAGCAATTGATTACGGATTACAAGCTCATCTCGTCGGCTACGTCCACTGAAGACGGCGTACACTACATGGAGTACACAGGCAAGCAGGGCCAGCTGAGCCTGCACTGGGAGCAAGCGACGGTCCTCGACGCGGGCAAAGCCTACGTCATCACGTACACCGCGGCCCCCGAGAGCGTCGACAAATACGCGGATACCGTCGCCGAAATGGTTGATACGCTGGAATCCTACGAGTAGTTGCACGATAGCAAGCGATCGGCAAGTAGAAGGGACCGCCCCTCGCGAACAGCGACGGGTCGGTCCCTTCTCTTATTCGTCCATCGCGCTCCGCAAGAACGCCCGAATTAACGGATGTACGGTCTCCCGAAAGGCGGATCGTTCCGGCTGGAACAGCGTCCCGATGTAAAAAGGATGCCCCGCAAGCTCCATGATGCGAGCTGCGCCCTCGGTGTCCACTCCGGCCACCCGAAGGCCGGCTTGCTCCAGCAAGGGAGCGAATTCGGGGTTCAACCCATAGTTGCATATCCCGTACTGCTCGACGATCTCGCCTTTTCCGTAGATCCCTTCGACCTTCGATCCCGGCCCGCGTTGTAATAGACAGGCCACCCTTTGAACCGCCTAAACATCGGCTTTAAGAATGGCTTGCACTTCTTCACGCTTGTTTACCGGCACATCCTCGATAGTTTTGATGCCTCGCCGGATCAGGTTGGCATATACTTGGGCCATATTAGCTAACACCCCCTAAGGGTAGAAACTTCGGCTTTAAGGGCTTCGATTTCCACCTGCTGCTGCAGGAAGAGGTCATATACTTCGGTTAGCCTAAGCATCGTATCGACACCTTCCTTTTCACGCTGAGTGTTGTTTACTACAGCTGTTTCGTACGCTTCGGCAACGGCCAGCATGGTCTGTACGCTCTCTGTCTCCAACTCGGCGACCTTTCTCCCTAACACATCCTCCCCAGTAGGTGGATTTACTGCTACCTGAAGAGTGCCAACGACTCCCCCGATCGCGGCCGATATCGTTACGACAACGGATGCTGCGAGATCCGGCCGATTGGCTGTGAGCCTTCCGGTCGATGCATCGATCTCGATCCCTGGCTCGCTGGGGGAATAGCTCCATACCACGGCACTCGATTCTATTATGCTGCCGTATTGATCAATCGGAACCGCATTGAAATTCGACGAAACCGGCCCGGCAGCAGTTGTAAAGACAGACGCCGGACCCAATACCCGGATACTTTGAAGCGCGGCAGGCGCTACCTTGACCTCCTTGCCGATCATGTCCCCGATGTCTTCGCTCGGCAGTTCGTCCGGCTGGCTCATGTTGTAATCGATATTCGGCTTTACCTTAATTAGCGCTAGAGCGCTGATCTCGTCATGCGATTTCCCTGCGGCTTCGCTGCCGGACACCATGGCCTCGGTTTCGAATGTCTTGTCTTTGGAGGTGACGAAAAAACGAACGTAATAATCCCCATATTCGCGGACAAACCTAGAAATCTTAATCTCCATGCTACGGTGCCCTCCTTCCTATATTTGCTTTCGCCATACGCCGTCAATGTTCGCCCATTTAGCAGCGACTTTTCGCCATGCTCCGTCAATGTTCACCCATTCACCTACCGAACGCCTCCACGTGCCGTCAATGTTCACATACCCGAAGCCCGTAATAAGGGTGTCTAGATCGGCGTCTATATACATGCCAACATTGCCGGTGTATCCGATAGTTCGTACTATGCGAAGGTAAACGTCTGTTACACCCTGACTCAAGGTGAAGGGAACCGTTAAGGGCCCCATATTACCGTTTGAGGCGTACGTGATAGATGCGACTTCTTGATAACCATTGACTTGAACGTACGCCCTCATATTTGTCTGATCTGGGAAGCCGCGTGCAGAAGCGGTTAAGCGATAGCTTCCAGCCGGCCAACTGCCGATATATCTGTACCAAGAGTTTTTCGGTGTCCCATCGGAGTTGTTGCCGTTGTCGTTTTCCCAGTAAGGGTAATAATTCTGCCAGTTCATTGGGTTCTCTCCTTACTGGTACTTGATCCAAATGTCGCCGGGCTGGCCGCCGCTAGGATCTCCCGTACTCATGAACGTATTGCGGACATACCTTGCGTTATATCCAGCTTGAGCTGCAACTAAAACACTGCTTCCACCTTCCGTCACTACCTTCTTCCATGCGCCCCATGTTGTTCCGTTTGCGCTTCTGAAATACATCTCTCCGGCTCCAAAGTATCTAATCGCCAACTGCCCCGCGTATCCGTCATTACTAACATGTCGCATGTGTATGACATGATACCAGTCTGCTGTCAGCCCGATGGTCGATCCATCGGAAATGTTATACATACCGGTGTCTGCGTTTTGGCTGTTAAGAGTTGTACTCGTAACGCCTCCACCGTACCGTGCGATATTTGATGCGTGTAGGCCATCCACCATGTCCGCGTTAAGGTTGCCTACCCACCCTTGCGAATTAACGATAATTGGTGCCGCTCCATCGTTTCTTGTTGAAGTGAAACCATATGCGGTTATGCCCCCAGCTGCGTCTCGCGCTGCAACTGTTGATGCTGTTGACCCTGTTGCAGCATGGTACCCGTCCACCGTGTCCACATCAACGCCGCTCCCGTTGCCTTGGATTCCCGAATGCCATACCCTACGCCACACGTTCCAATTGCCTACGCCACCGGCTGCCGGAGGGTTGCCACTTCTCCAAAAAATATTATCGCTATTGTAGCCAGTAACGATTTGCGTTACTGTGTCGCCGCTACCATGTATTACTAACAGTTGTCCATACTGCACACCAACGGGCGCGTTGGCATTGTTGCCACCCAGGCGGTAAAAACCGGATTGCACCAGGGTATTCAAGTCAGCAGTTTGAACATCGAAGTTTTGCCCGAATGCGGACGTGGGGCGCCCTCCCAGCGTAGCCGCGTTGGTGTTAGAGCCGAATACCGACGACGGAAGCTGCCCTAGAGCATCAAGACCGGCGTAGCCGCCGGGTTGGTTTTTATTGGCCCGGTCTTCTTTTTTACTGCTAAGTGTATCAAGCGAAGCGCTGGCAGCTTCAAGCGTAATCTTCGGGGGCGTAAACCAATTTGCCTTCCCCGTGATCGCTTTAATCAGGAACGCCAGCTTGGACCACAAACGCGTCGGAGTGTCTGCATCCACAGTCGCAGTGACCGTATCGTCGATCATGCGGTTGCCGAACTTCGCATCAGTAACCCCATCATCTGCAATGGAAAGCGTGCGGTCAGCAGAAAGATCGCCGCCGCCTTGCAGCCCGGCGGACGTATTGATTTTGCGTACGGTTACCGCATGTCCGCTGTGCGGAGCGATGGCGTCGACATGCGCCTTGGCCGAAGCCAGCGTGATATCCGGTGTATCGAATGGATTGGATTTTCCGGTGATGGCCTTGAAGTACTTCAATATCCATGAAAACAAAGCGGTAACCGATCCGCTCAAGCCGTAAGCGGCAGTCGTGTTTGGGTCCGCAGTTCGATTCCCGATAACCGTGTCCGTCGCAGCTCCGTCTGCAAGCTGCGTGGCACCTACCGCTTTGTCGGCGATCTTGGCTTGATTCACGGACTTAGCGGCAAGCTTGGCGGTTGTAACCGATTCATCCGGATGATCCAGCGACGCGGCCGTCTTATGAGCTTCAAGTTCTGCTTGTCGCGCAAAGACAAGCGATTCATCAATGGTTGCCGTAATATTGGAGGCAGTGCCCACGACAACAACGCTATCGATCGTCCTCTCAATTACATCGGCGCCGCCACTTGGGGCAATGTAATCCGCCGTCGCCCCCGCGTTTGCGTAGGCGTAGAGGATCTCGCCGATATCCGGGTCGTTTGCAAACAAACCAATCTCGCGCATAAAAAAGCCAGTAGTCACGCTCGAGTTATTCAGCACGGTCCCGACGATCGCTTTGTTAGGCGGCTGTGTCCTCAATCTGTTTATTGGCAAACTAAGTCTAGGCGAAATCAAACCGTTAAGGGCAGGAATAGCTTGCCCCGTCAGCGAACCGTCCCCGACCGCATATCGGGTATAATGCAGTGTCGCACCAGCTTGGGCCTTGCCCTGCAAAACAAGCCCTTTATTGGTCAAGGTCATGCCGTTAAATACTGCCAATGGTTATCCCTCCTAAATCGTTATGCGTTCGCCAATGTGCAGCGCGCCGCCAATATAGAGCTGCAGCGGCTCTGCCTGGCTAATCGTGACGCTGTCCAAGACGGCAGATAGCCGCTTGACTGCTTCGACCGCTTGGAAAAACTCTTGTGCCCGCGTCGTCGTCACGTCCGCATTGTTGGTCAACACCCGAAAATGATGTGGGTCCCCGTCGTACTCCCACCACTCCTCAACGCTGCCCTCGCCGAAAAGCAGCTCGACCAGGTCCTCGACGGCTCCCGGCGTACCCTTCCGGCGATGGAACGGGATGGCGCTATGCACCAATGCGCGTCGCTGGTCGAGCGGCAGCCCCGGGTCATAGTAGGGCGGCTGAAATTGCCAAGCCAACTCGTCCGTTTCCGCGTCCGTCCACTCCGCCGATCGTGCGTAGATGCTCAGGGCGGCGCTCATCGCGGACACCGACTGCAGCTCTGCATCAAGCGCGGTCGCGGCGGCGGCTATAGCCGGATCGCTGTGGATAGATGTCGGCAAAATGTCCAGCAGTCTCGCGGTCCGAATATTAGTCATCGACGAGGCCCCCATAGACGATATGAGTCGCGCCGTCCTGGGCGATCTGCGTCGCATCCAGCTCGGTAAACACCGGCGACGTGACCACCACGCGCATCGTGCCGGCGGCCATGAGGCGGGCGATGAGCTCAGAGGGATTGATATCCCGCCCGAGCCGCGACTTTTGCCAAAGCTGATAGGCGGAGACCGCCTCCGCGACCGCAGTCTGGATCCCCGTCACTTCGGCGGACCGTTCACGGTTGATGTAGTACGTCACCGCCGTGTCGTAGGAGACCGGCATGGGCGCGACTACCGTCACCTTGTCGGTCAACGGCCGAATCCCGCGATCCTCCAATGTCTCCGCGACCGCGTCGAGCACGTCCTGTCCGGGGATGATGCCCCCGGCCAGCAGCGGCACAATCGTCACCTCGCCGTCGGATGGCGAATACGCGTGCACGTCCGCGATCGCCGCCGAAGTGGTCTTGGCCCAGAACTCATACGCTCCGCGCGGCCCGGCCGTGCTGTACGATTCCGGCGCCGTGCGGATACGCGTGCGCAGATCCTCGTCCTTCTCGGCGGCTGCGCCGCCGCTGCTCTCGGTCAAGTTGGTCACCGCTTGAACGAACGGCAGTTGGTCCATCAATACGCTGATTTGACCAGGCAAAAAGTCATTGCCGGTCAGACCGAGCGTGGCGCAGGCAGCCGTCACAGTGCCCGTCGTCGCCCCCGCCGGAATCTCGAAATAGTCCGTCGTCGCAAAGTAGATCGAACCGGCGGCGCCCTGCGCGCCTACGCGTGTGCCTGCGGGAATCGGCATCGCCGATGTCAGCGGGATCGAGAGCGTAAACTGCAGCTTGGTGATCGCCGGGGCCGGGTCGAGACGCTTCACGCCGTAAGCTGCAGCCATATGGTCGAGCAACACGCCGGACGCGTATCGCAGTAAGTTGGCCTTGGCCGTCTGGTTGATCAACACCCGCTGCTGTACGACGATGGTTGCCAGCGATGATAAAAAGAGACGGACCGGATCGCCAGGCTGCAGCGTGCGCCCGGTCAAGCCCTCATAAACCGTAATGATGTTTTGCTGGATGCTCGCGGCATCCTCCGGCACCATCTGGATATCCGGTAGATCGACGTACTGCATCACGCCACCCCCTCGGACACTCGGAACCTTACGACGGCGGGCAGCGTCCCGGTCCAAGCGTCCCCTGCGACGGGCTTAACGATCACATCGGTCACGATGGCGCGCGGCTCCTGAGCGGCGATGGCCGTCGTGATCGCGCCGATTAAGCGCGCTTCGGCGATCGGCGCAGGCTCGTCGATCAGCGAATAATCCAATCCGATGTCCCGCGCGAACGGCGCGCTGCCGAGCGGCGTCGCCAGAATCGTGCGAATATTTTGCGCCACCTCGTCAATCAAGCTGCTTGGCGCAAACTGGATGGCCGAGGGCGCGGTCATGTCTACGGTATAGATCATTTGACATACTCCTCCAAGGTCAAGTTAACTGTCGCCGACAGCACATTGCCATCGCCGTCCAGCGTGTTCCAAGCCTGCGTCATAGATGTGATGACCCACAGCCCCACCCCGATGCCCTTGCGGCCGAGGACGAGCGGCAACGCCTTGCCGGCGCGCTCGAGCTCTGTTAACTGGTCAATCTCCTTGCGTGGATGGAGCCCGAACCGGACGTCGAAAAGGACGGAGAACGTCACCGTATCCGCCCCGGGACCCAGCCATTGCTTTTTGGATTTTTGGCCGATGATATCGTGTTGCGCCCATCGGCCCCCCGCGCTGCGTTGGAAATCGTCAATCGTACGCGTCGCGCCCTCCGAGACGATAAAAACGACGGGACCGAGGCTTCCAAGCTTGTTCATGCGCGCGATCCCGTCGTAAGGCCGCCGGACACGTTAAGGTTGCCTGTGACGCTCACATTGCCGGTGATCTGAGCGCCGCCGACGGCTTTGATGATCAGTTGCTTTACCGTACGGTCGTAATAGACGTGACTTCCGTCCTCAAACCACGTTCCGCGCTGATCCGCCGTTCCTGGCGGATCGCCGTACGTGCCGAGGCAAAAGCCTGCGGTACGGCTCACGTCCAAAAAGACGCACAGGACCATCTCGCCGGGCTCCGGGATGGCGATCTCATGCCCCCAGCCCCCCGGCCTGATCACCGGCAGCTCGCTTGTTACAAGGCCGTCTCTGTCCGCGAAGGTAACCCGCACGGCGCCGGCGGCCGGGTCGGCCTTGGAGACTTGTCCAATATAAATCATCGCTACCACCCCAATACTTTTCTGATGTCAAGATCCGTCTTATATCCGCTGCCGTCAATCGCGTGTCGCGCGGAGACAATGATGTACTTGCCGTCGTACTTGCCCCAGCCTTTGACGTTAATCGTGAGCCCGGCCGCCATTCGGATATCGCCCATAAGCTGCAGCGAGCCTTTGCCCACCTCTTTGTTCTTTTCACGGAGCCGGATGCGCGCCAGGCGGAGTGCCGCCGCCTGCGTGTCAGCTTGCTCGTTGAGCTTGAGGACCGGCCCTGTCTTAGGTGCGGCAGTGGGCGTATAAGTGACTGAAACGGCCTTTTTGGTCTTGACATTGGTGTAACTCACCGTGCAAGCACGGTATGCTGCATTGTTCGTCGACCAAGTGAACCCGTAACAAGTCACGTCATCGGTGCCCCGCGTAAACGTGGCGACTGCAGCTTTTTGCTCGTAGGTGTACTCGCTAAAGAGGACTAGCTTGGAGCCGGATACCTTGAGCGCAATCCCTTCCCTCGTCGCCGCGTCTTGGAGAAATCCCAGATCGGACTGCTCGGTCTGTTGCAACTGATCGTAAGACGGGTTATCCGACGCCTCGTAGAGCAGCGACAGGCCCGCGCGCTTCGCGATCTCCGTGGCAACCGTCTTGAGCGTTGTCTTCTCCCAGGACCTCGACCGTTTCTCCAGCTTGGCGGATCCGTTAGGCAGCGAAACGGCACGAATCGTTACGGTGTCCGGCGGGCCGTTGACGTTGACCGAGTCGACCTCAAACGATCCGAGCGGCAGGCTCTTGATCTCGCCCGGGCCGATCCAGTTAATGGTACGGATCTCGGCCTTGATCCGATCGCCGGCGGCGGGTGTCCAGGAACCCTGCCACTTGCGCTCCCGATCCTCAAGCGTAATATCCAGATCATCAAGCAGGCCCGTCTCATCCGTGTACGTAAAATTAAGCAAGGATTTGGCTATATCGCTACTGATGTCCTTGCCGTTGTAAGTGAGTACCAGCATCGCCCGACGGGCATCCTGCATCTGCGCCATGGGTCAACCCTCCCGGCGCCATGGCGGCAGATCGTCCGCCGTCTCGGCCGGCCGGTCGGGGGCCTTGAGCTGCACGCCGGCGCTGAAAATGACCGTCTGGGCATGGTCGGGATTGGCATTGATCAGGAGCGTCATCAGCTTGGCGTCCCCATACAGCTTAAAGGCTATGCCATCCCAGGTATCGCCTTGCAGTGTACGATAGATCATCGTAGGCTCACCCTCTCCCTGCGTTCCTGCCTCTGCTTCAAGAACTGCTCAAAACCAGCCTGCGAATCCGAAAGTACCCCTCTCATCTTTTGCTCTATACCCGGGTCACCGCCCTGAATCACAATGCTCGGAGCCCAAGTGATGTTCGTTTCTACCTGGTTGCTGTCGCCCCGGCCCATCATCCTGTTCGCCATATCCAGCAAGGTATGAGATCGAGGCTTGTCATTGAGCGGAATCGCGATCTCGGGACCGGCCTCGCCAAAAATAGATGGCGTGTTGGCGAAGCCGCCGTCCGCATATGTGCGCAGGAACGGGGGCCTAAACGTCTCCGGCGGCTTAGCTGCATACGGGGGCTTAGCCGCTTCCGGGAGTTTAAGCTCAAACGCATCCGGGAGCATAAGTTTAAATGCGTCCGGGGAGTCAATAAGCGGCTTTGATCCGGTCCCTGGCGGCTGTTCGAGGCCGGAGGACTGATAGAGCACATCCACGTTGATCTTTTTTTCAAACGGCAGCAGATCCATTTGTCGATTCAGTTCATTTATTGCGGCCAGCGCTTCCATGAACCGGGACTTCTGCTCGTCCGGCAAGCTGTTAAAGTTCTTGGCCTGCTCCTCTAAACTCCCACCCAGGTTGAGCTCGATGAGACTCTTTTGTGCGTCGTAGAGTTCCTGGTAGCTGGAGCTGGCCGCCCGCAACTCATCTTGCGTCTCGAGTTGCGCATCGATCGCGTCGACTCGCTTGTCCTCCAACTTCTTTATCTGTGCGTCGAAGTCAGCCAGATGATTGAAATGTAGACCAACCACCTCGGCAGCCTCATTGATTTTTTGCTGCAAAGCATCCAACTTTTCCCTTGTTTGTTCGGTAGGCTCGTCCGCAAGTAGCTTATGAAACTCTACCTGGTACTCCTTCAATACGGGAAGTGTCGAATCGATGATGCTTCGCTGACTATCCGCTTCGGCCGCCTGTTCCTTAAGTTTCTGATACTCTTTTTCCAGCTTCGGTTGATCGCGGCTTTTATCCGCAACCTCTCTTTCAAGCTTGAGCTTGGTGTACGCTCTGTCTGCATCGGACTCTTGCTTAAGCAATCCAAGCTTTTCTTTGATTTTGTCGTTCTCAATATCGTATTGCGTGATTATTTTGGGATACATGTCTTGCAGTTGCTTGGTGATGTCGGCCAGACGTTCCTTTTTGCTGACGAGTTGCTCCGTATTGTCCGTGTTACCCTGAACTGCCGTGCTGAGGTTGTTGTACTCCCACACCAAGTCATTCGTTTGCTTGGCCTTGTCGGCCACCGCTTGATACCGCTGGGCTGCAGCATCTAAATCATCGCCCATATGGATGAGATCTTGGCGGACGTTCTCCTGGTGTTGTTTGTACGCCATCACACCCAGCGTCAACGCGGCGACGCCGCCGATAGCCAGTCCCACGGGATTGGTTAGCAAGGCTATCGCGCCGCCGAAACTGCCCGCAGCTCCGGCTGCCCCCGCTGCCGCACCCGCCACCTGGCCAATGCCTTGCACAAGCTTGTATACATTTTTCCCGATTAATGCAGCCGGCACGACGAGGGCCAGCGCCTGGACGACCTCGCTGTTGTCCGTTGCCCAGTCAGCGAGATGCCCCAGAGCCGGCATCAGATCCTCGGCGATGGGAATGACGAGCTCCGTCATCAGTTGCCGCCCAATGGTCTGAAAGTCCTTACCAATCGTGTCATACTTGACCTTGGCGACTTCGTCCATCGTTGCCTTGGCCATGTCAAACTGGTTTCGGGTCGTACCCATTGCCGCGACCACATTGGTTTCCAGATCCTTGAACTGCGTACCAAACAGAGCAACGCCGAGTTGATTGCGCTCTAGCGGGTCCTTGATTTCCTGCAATCGCAAGATGACGGCGTTCATGGCATCTTTTCCCTTGATAGAGCCTTCCGAGAGACCATCAAGGATATGCTGACCTTCGCCCATGACCGATTGCACTACCGTGAAGGTTTCGCTTGCCGTCTTGCTGCCTTTGCGGAGGTTCGCAACCATCTGTTCGCCGGTCTTTTTCCCTACCTTGCCAACCAGCTCCATGTACTGGGAAGACTTCTTCCCTCCCTGGGTGAGAGCGTTCGTCCATTCGACAATATGGTCTGGAGCAAAGAGAACAGCCATCGCGTCACTGGTCGTCTTACTGCCTTCTTGGAGCCCGGAATTGAACTTCTCCGCAGCGGCGCCAACCTTCTCCAAATTCAAACCGCCAGACGCGAGCCCGGCGCTGAACATATCGAACATTTCGTTAGCCGAGTAGCCAAGCGCAGCAAATTGCGGCGCGTACTCCTTCACACTATTGAGCAGTCCCCCAGCGTTATTAAGTCCCTTTTGCGCCCCCTGTGCCAGCAGGTTAAAGGACTCGGTGCTCGTGATGCCGAAATTACGCATCATGGTGTCGACTGTCTGGACCGACTCCGTAATTTCTCCCTTGAAAACATTACGGAAGATGAGTGCGTTTTTTGTTGTTTCCTCTAATGCCCCGCCGGACTGTAGCGTCACCTGCCGGACTTTTCCGATGGCTTCCGATAAAACGTCAAACCTGTCGCCCATAGGCATCTTGTAAAGATCTTCCGCGATCTTCTCCATCGCCTGCATCTCTGCTGCGGATGCGCCTGTAGAGGCCTGGAGCTGAGCCATGCCATTCTCAAAGTCTCCGACAGATCCGACCATTTTCTTGAACGAATCAGCGGCACTGGGGATGCCGGTAAATTTGGCCACGCTTTTTAGCGTATCCCGGAAGGCTCCTGCACTTTTCTGAAGGTCGCTAAAAGATTGATCCGCCTGATCTGCATCTTGGCGGAGATCGGCAATATCACCTCGGCTGTTCACCTCCTGCAGCGCCTTCTCGAGCTCCTCAATGCGGCGCTTGGCACTGCTCGTTGACTGGCGGAAAGAGGAGTCCATCAGCCCCTGGAGCCTAAAAACGATATCGACTTCTTTACTAAGTCCTGGCATTTGTGCTAACCCCTCTTTCCTGTCAAATCAGCGATGTCTTCCGTCCACAACCTTAAATCTACGAGCGACAGCCCTAGGTAAAAAGAGATTGGCGTATGCGTATGCATGGCTAAAGCTGCAGTGAGTTTTCTCAACCCACTGCAGCTCTCCACACCTACAGCAGCAAAAAATTTCGGGCCCTCAAGGTCAGTCGTGTGAAGTCTTTGGCCGACGCGGCCAAAATGAGCCCAACATGTACGCTGGCCGCCTTCGCCACGATGTAAGCCTGATAGGACTTGTCCATTTCAGGCGCGAGAGACACCCCGCCGGACCGCCCTTGTTCGGAGCGATACTGCCGGTCGCATGCCAAGATATCCTCTCCGCTCAGCTTATCGAAATCGAGCGTGACATCCGCAAATAGCTCTCCGTCAAAAGAGACAGGGCGGGCGAAGGTGTATACCTCCGCCATAGGATCGGATTGCTGCTCGGCTGCCTCTTCTATCCGATCTTCGTTTGCCATTTTGCTCTCCCCTTTACAGTCCAAGATTGGCCTTTGTCACGGCTAGATAGTCAAATCCGTCAACCTTATGGATGTAGTTATATTTGTCGATCTCAAGCACTTCTTTTCCATCAAGCAGTACCTTGATGTAAGTGACGGAGAAGGTGTTTGCGGTATCCATGGCCGCAGCCGGTTCTAGGTTGCCGAGCGACATCGAGAGCGGCCGTGCGCGAACCGATACCTTAAATGGGACTTCCTTATATTCATTTTTGGTCGGATCGAACGTCTGAATAGACGCTCGGAGATCGAGCGCATGTACCTTCGGCGCCAGCAAAGCGGCCGCAGATGGCTCCGTGGTCCGCCAGTTCAGCGTCAACGTCATGGCGCCTGTCTGGCCGGGCGACGGCGCCTCGACCTCGCCGCTGATACCGCCACCCTTGATCGTGTCCGCGAGGTACGTGATCTCCGGCATCGTTACCGTTGACGTGCCTAAGTAATCAGTGCCATTGAGAAACACTGAGTAATCAACAACGCGTTCTGTTCTTGTTGGCATGTGAACCCTCCTTTTTTTACGCAAACAGCGCCGACAGATAAGACGTGTCGTACTCAAGCAAGAACGAGATTTCTTGCGCTGGGGCCGGTGGGGTGAGATAGACGTGGATCGTAACCTTGCCGGCCATCAGGTTCGTAATCGGGTTCTCGGCTTCCAGGAACTCCACACGACCGCCCAGCAACGCCCCGGATGCCGTCAGGCCATTGAGCCAGATGTTGACCGAGTCGGTCACGGCCGCGATCAGACGCTTGTTAAGCGGATCGTCAACCTTTTGCAGGTACGTCAAAATGATGCTGTTGCCGATCCAGTTAAACATGCGCCGGATGGGGATAAAGCTGTCCTTGGGATCCGTCACGCCTGGAAACGCGCTCGTATTGTTGCCCCAGCTCCGCCAGCCGCTCGCCCCGAGATTGACGGCGGTAACGATGCCTAGGCTATTGAGATACGTCGCCTGGTCAATGCCCAGAAACTGGTCCGTTCCGTCAGCCAGCGCTGTGCCGTCGGCTTGCAGTGCCTTGTTGGACGGCGAGGCGTATGGGATGCCGCCATAGCTGGCGTCCGTTTGGGCAATCAAGCCGGCGAGATGGCTGGAATAGTGGTATCGTTTGTCACCCATCGTGAGCATGGGATACGTGGCGATATGCAGAGGACCCGTGTAGTTGTTGCTCGACTTCCACTCCCCCGCCTCCGTGTACGGCTTCGAAGGGTCGATATCCGTGAGGGCCATCGCCTTAAAATTGCCGTTGATGTTACCGGCCTTAGCCTTCATGACGGCAGCAACTGCCGGCAAATGGGACCATCCGGGAGCCACTAGCAGATCAGGCAGAATGCCAAAGCGCGGGTACACTTGATTGACCAGCTCGAAACCTGTATAAGCGCCCAGCGCCGTCACACCGCCGATCACATCGTCCGCACCAGCGGCTTCAGGATTTAGCTTGTCATAGCCGATCTGCAACTGCGTTGCATTAGCTGGGATCTCATCCTTGGTCGTGATAATGACGTGTCCATTGTCGTCGAACGCTGCCGTATAATCGGCAGCCGTGTAGGTCGTGGCGCCATCCGAAGACTTGACGACGAGCGTCGGCAGCAGCACGCCATCCACGGCCAGTGTGGCGACCCGATTGCTGACGGCCACCGCAGTTGGCACGACTTTCGTATTGTGAGTGGCCGGGTCCAAAACGTTGACCAGAATCATCGGCGCTTTGGCGTAGAGCGCAAAATGCGAGTAGATTAGTTCACAGAGTGTATAGTCGGTCCAATTGTCCGAGTAGCCCAGTGCAGCGACGGCCTCCGCATACGTGTATACGAGAACCGGCGTATGGGCCGGCACGCCCGCGGAAGCGAGGTTTACCGGGGCCGTCCCGACTGCGAATGGGATGCCGCTGGTTGCCGTCGTCGGCGCTAGGACCGATGTCGCTTGCTCAATAACGGTAACACCATGATTAAATGCCATTGCTTACGCCTCCTTGCAGTAGATTTTGATAAGCGACGTACTCCGCCGTCCCTGTCTGGACGATCCGGTTCTGTACATCGGCCATGTCGCTGACCGGTACGATCAGCGCCCCAATGTCAGGCTGTTCTTGGATAAGAGGCTGCAGGTAAGCGGGGATGGCGTTCCGGAACACCGTCGACTGCAAGAGTCGGCCCCCCGGGATGTTCGGCCCGAGATAGATCTGGGGTCCCGCCGCGGCGGGGACGCCCGGCTCCGGCGGGGTCGTTGCGGTCTCAGCTCGCTCAGATACATCGAACGATACCTCTTCGACCTTGGTGGACTTTTTGTTGCTCATATCGTCTTAACCTCCTGTCTGATTTGGGGCAAGATCCAGGTAGTTAACGCCTGGCACATCCATTGCGGCTCCGGCTGGTCTTCGAGGAACTTCCACTTCCACTCCGGTTCAATACAATATTTCTTCTCCATGATTCGCTGTCGCATGAGCAAGACCCGCACACGCTCCATCCAATTAAAAACCTCGATAAAACCCGAATCGTCATTGGTCTGGGTCCCAAAGATGAGCTTGATTTGCGTGGTTCCCTCTTCGTTGTCGCTATCCCCCTCCACGGGGCGAATAATGATGTACGGAAACACTGCGTCTTGACGAGCGGCCTCGGTTTGGTTCGGCAGCGCGCCAAGATGGATCACCGGAACAGTTGTGGCGTCGCGAGCTAGTTCCTTGCGTAAAAACGCCTGCAGCGCGAGCATCAGCATGACGGTCGTCATGTCGCTTCACCTCCCGGGCAGCGATCAGGCTCATGCGCTAGACACGTCAGCGTTGAGTCGATATTGCTCTTCGTTGCGTTCCCTGCCAGCGTTGTCATTCTTGGCATTTTGTGGTTCACCTCCTTTCTCGTTAGGCCATCGCATCATGTCCCTCTACTAATAGCAATTTCGTACGGCAACCGTACGGCAAGAATCCCGCAATCCCTTACCCCGTACGGGCTGTAAGGATTTTTTTCTTTGCGCGGTCAACGTAGTCCTGAACCGTCCTTTTGCTCAATTTCAGCGTCTCCGCGATTTTCCCCAGCGAAAGACCATCTACCAGATGCAGCTGCAAGCACGTCATTTCTCTTTGGGATATCGTCCGGATCACCGATAGCGCCTCGTTGCGCTCGTCGTCCGACAATTCGAACCGCTTCCGAGGAGGTTCCTGCAAGCTCGGAAACAAGTCCTCGTCTAGCACGACGCGCCGATTGCTCCGGTATACGCCGCGGCGGTCGGTGCCTCGGGAGAGACCCGGCTGATGTCCTGTCCGCAACCAGTCGATCACCCATGCCATCTCTCTCACCACGCTACCGACCATTGCGGCTTCCGTCGGATCCTTCTCGCTGGCCGCAGCAAGTCTGCGCTGATAGGTTGTCATCTTCCGGCGGCCAATATTGTACTCTTCCGCCATTTTCTCTGCCCACTTCTCCATTCTCCCCACCTCGTCTTTCTATTGCCTCGATCAACTTGTTCATGTACCAGCATGCCAAAGCATGTCTTACTGCTTTAGAAAAGCCTGCGTCTTCTCAGTTCTGAATACATATTATCCATTTAGGATAATTTTGTAAAGAATTATTTATATCCAAAATGGATTATTAGCGATATAAATAGCAACTTTAGGATATTAATTATCCTTATAGAGCTCAAATACTCCTATTTTCTTCGTTTTTCGGCCGTTGCCAGTTTGATTTTTATCCAAATGGGTGATAGTATAGCAATATCGATTCAAGGGGGATGGGCGAAGTGGATTTAGTTCATGACCGAATAAGGAGAGTACGGAGGATTCGAGATTTAACAGGAGCTGAAGTCGCAGAAAGACTCGGGATCTCTACGCAGTACTATTACAACATAGAAAGAGGAAGACGAAAGCTAAGTGCCGAGAATGCGATGAAGTTAGCAGATGTTTTTGACGTCTCCGTCGATTACCTGCTCGGTCAATCTACGCAAGCGATAATTGAAGATAGTATGGAGAAAAAAGGATTAACCCTAACCGACCTTTCTGAAATGACGAAACTGCCTATTGGTTATTTAAAGAACATTGAAAGCATCCAACCGATCGAGCCCGACTATGCCGATATTTCAAGAGTAGCAAAAGCCCTTGAATTGAACCCGAAAGTACTACATGCTGCTCTAGCCCGCCAAGAACCGCCCACATATGATGCCCCCCCCGATCCGAAGAGTTTGGAGGAAATATTTGTGGATGAGGATTTTCCAGGCGAGACAGACTCAAAAGCTGGCAATGCTGCGACACAATCTCCTGTGGAATCCGCTATTCTCGAAGCAATTAACGACCCCCAAATCGGGCTCTTTTTCAAAGATTTCCTCCATGCTCCAGAAGAACGAAAAGCGGAATTAATCCGCTTTTGGAAGTACATTCAGGAAGCGGAAAAAGGTCGAAAGCCTGGTGATCGGCAAGGAGAACCCCCTGATGGCGACGAATAAGAAGCTGGTTGACATCCTGATGGGAGAAGACCACCGCAACGGACAAACGCCCCGAGTGCCAGCGAATGATTTCGGACAGCCTTAAACCTCTAAAAAACTGTTCGACGTCGTTGTTAATCATACACTGGACCAATTCGCCCGCAATCGCTATAACCGCGTGCACCACAAGCGCATCCTAAGGTGTACCGGCGCCCGGTTGGAGAGTGGCTTGGAGCGATTATATAACTCCCCTGAAGGGGCCATCCATCCAGACGACCTATGCCGCGCACTTCGGCTTCATCTGGTCCAAAGCCATGTCCCGGCTGGTTTAAGGCTTCTGTCTTCGTTTGACGCCTCGGCTTCGGCAGGCCTCTCCGTCCTAAGACGGAACGCGCTCCTCCCCCAGCACCGGAATCAATCCCTTTCCAAGTCCAGCCGAGAACCTCTCCCCGGGACTGTCAATAAATCCACATCCTTCCTGTAAAGTGAGAGTCAAATCTCTCTAGGAAGGGTGTATGAATGATGCAAACGCGACAAGCCGGCCATTCGAATCCCGCCGTTCAACTGTTCCAAGCGGAGAAAGCGCTGGTGCTGACCGGCCTGCTAGGCTTTCTGCTCGCGGGGCTCTGTGCGGTTTGGGTATTGCTGTACGGGGGACCGGTCGGACCGGACGGGGATGTCTCGAAGGCCTTCTCCTTCAATGCCGCCATCGGGATCTTTCTGCTGTCGACGGCGATGATCGTACCCTCTTCTGGCTTGGGCCGCAAAGGAAAGACGATTTTTCGAACCGTATACGTCCTGCTGGCGCTGTATTCGTACTTTGCGGAGACGACGCAGAACTCCCGCGGCGTGAACCCCCGCTTCTTGAAGGACGGCGCGTCCTCCTACGATGTCGCGATCGGCTCGATCTTTGCGCTTATAGCGCTGCTCCTCGTCGTCTTCTATCTCTTCTTGGCCGCTCAATACTTGCGCCCCAAGGTCTACGAGCGAAACCCCGTCTGGGTGCTCAGCATCCGCTATGCGATGCTCGCCGTCATGATTTCTTTTGCCGCCGGCATCTTGATCTCCATGCATCAGGGGCGTTACTTCGGCCCGCACGGCAACATCATCTGGCTGCACGGTCTCGGCTTCCACGCCCTGCAGGCGCTCCCCTTCGTCGCTTGGGCGACGGGACGTGCGGGGATGGATGCGCCTGCTCGGCGCGCGATGATCCATCTGTCGGGCGCGGCCTATGTCCTCGGATTGCTCGCGATGGGTTGGCAGACGCTGCTCGGCAACGCCATTCTCTCTTGGTCCTATCTGACGTTCGTTGCGGCCGGCTGCTTCCTCGTCGCGCTGGTACCGGTCGCGCTCTCCTTGCTGCGCCGTCCCGCCCAGCGGTCGGAGGCTGCCTGAGCCCTGCACTGGCCTCCCCTCCAAAAAAAAGACTGCCCAAAGGCCTTAAAGGCATAGGGCAGTCTTCGTTGCTGCGCTGGTCTGGATGATATGCCACCGATTCAAACCAACAGCTCAACCCAGCGCCGGAAGCTCTTCTTCAGCTAGGTTTTGAACGGGATAGTCGAGCATGGCCCACAGCCTGTTCATCACATTGTCGCTCTGTACGCCGCCCTTAAACCCGGTTGAAGTCGTCACTACCCCATTCGTATAGACATAGATAAGGTTGGAACCATCGGTCTTGTTGATTTTAAAGGTATAGTTTCCGTCTAATGGCCTCGCATGACCGTTTGGTTTCATTTTGCTCAATTGGTTGAATACTTCAACGATATCTTGCTGTTCGTTTATATACATCACTTGAACTTCCGAATCGAGAGAAGCTGAACTAGACGCATTATAAAATTCCACGCTGACAGCCTCATTGGGCTGGATGGATACAATCCTTGTATCTCTTCCTGCCCAGATGCTAATGAATACAATTGCAACAACGCCGATCATTCCTGCAAAATAGTACTTTTTCACGTGATCTTCCACCTGCCCTATTAACAGCCATTTTACTACGAAAGCCACTCCTGCTCCAGCTTGTATGGAAGAAATGAAAAATGACTCTCGGAGGAGAGTCATTTTTCATTTGCCGTGCATAGGGAAGTGCAGTCTCGGGCAGATCGCTCAAAAGGATACCCGCAAAGCGCTGTGCGCTAAGCGCCATCCTTGCGATCGTTGCGGTCCGCCGGACCGGCCCACAGGCCGTCCGCTATGCGCCGCCAATCCGGGAGCGACAGCTCCTGCTCCCGCCGAGCCCAGCCGGCCTGCATGCGGCGCTGGACTTCGTCCCACGAGGGCACGCCGCTCACCGCGTCCGCGCGCTCGACGTTGCACGCGCCGACCGCGACCGCGCCGTTCAGCACCGCTTCGGGCGTCTCCCCGTGCCGCAGCAGCCCGGTCAGGAAGCCGGCGATCGTGCAGTCGCCCGCGCCCGTCGTGCCGACCGCGGTGACCTGGTAGCACGTGGCCAGCAGTTCGCGGTCCAGCCAGCGATCGGACGGCCGAGGCGCGCCCCGGCCCATCCGCGCGAGCCGGTCGGGGTCGGCGGTCGTGCGCAGATAGAGGCCATGCTCGCCCAGCTTCAGCACGACGACGGCCGCGCCCATGGCGATCAGCTCGTCCGCCAGCGAACGGAGGAGCGCGCCGTCCGCGTGGTGGAGCAGCTCCGCCGCTCCATGCCGCTGCGCCATCGCCTCATACTGTTCCTTGCGCAGCATGTACAGGATCTCTTCCAGGCTGGGCAGGAAGAGATCGACGCCCGGCAGCGCCCGCCGCAGGATCGTCGGCCAATCCGCCCGTCCCGCTTCCGAATCCGGGTCCGGTCTGGCGAGATCCACGGACACGGTCGCCCCGCTCGCCTTGACCCGCGCAAGCAGCTCCTCGAGCTCCGCGCCCGCGTTCGCGTACATCCGGCGCATGAGCGGCGGATAGCCGAAGTGGAACAGCTTCGCCCGATCTATCGCCTCGAACGCCAGATCATCCGCCGCGAACGTGTCGTTCGCGCCCGTGCAGTGCAGGAAGATCCGGTCCGTCTCCGGCGGACTGACCACGACCGTATAGGACGTATGCTCGCCCGGAGAGCGGATCATCCCCTCCGCCAGCGCCTCGTCGTAGCTGCGCAGGGTGTCGAGCACGGCTCCGCCGAACAGGTCGTCGCCGACCTTGCCCATCAGACTCACGCGCACGCCGAGACGATGCAGGGCGAGCCCCGTGTTGGAGACGGCGCCACCCGTGCCGATATGCGCAGGCCCGACGAGCGCCAGCTTGCCCGGAACCAAGGTCGCCTCGATCCCCTGGTTCGTCCCGTCCATCCGCGGCAGGATATCCAGACAGATATGCCCGGCTACCACGACATCCGGTGCCTGAGTCCCCACTTCAGTCCCTCCAATCGATCGTCACGGTCTCGCCCGTGCGCTGCGACGCCAGCGCGGCGGTGAACACGCGATGGCTGCCGGCCGCCTCCGCCGGCGTTGCGCAGCGGAACGGCTGCGTCATCGAATCCCGGTTCGCGAGCTCGTCGCAGAACGCCGCCCACATCTGAAGGATGGAGTCGGAGAATCCGAATTCGAAGATGCCGCCCGTGATCGTCTCGTAGGCCGAGCGATACGGCGCGTCGATGACGTGCCAGGCCTGCGGGCCGCCCGGTTCATACGGCAGCGAGGCGACCTGCTTCGGATTCTTCGTCGTGAACTCGGCCGAAAACGCCGTGCCTTGGATGCGGATGAACCAGGTATTGGCATGGCCGGGCGCGATCCGCTTCATGGAGAGCATCATCGGGAACTGCTGCGCGCCGGTATCGACGTCGCAGGCGAGAATGGCGTTGTCCCAAGTCTCGCATGGAGCCTCGCCGCCCTTGCCGTCCGGACGCTCGGACACGATCTGGCTCAGCAGCGCGCGGACGCTGCGCGGCTGCCATCCGAAGCGGAGCGGCAGATGCAGGACGTGCATGCCGAGGTCGCCCATGCAGCCGTATTCGCCGTTCGTCCCGATCCGGCGCTTCCAATTGATCGGCTTGGTCGGATCGAGATCGCTGGAGTGCCAGAACCCGGCTTCCACTTCGATAATCCGGCCGAAGCGCCCCTCGTTCACCCATTGGACGATCTGCTGCGCGCCCGGGAAGAACGGGAACTCCGACGAGCAGCGCACGAGTACGTCCGGCCGTTCGCCGAGCGCCGCCGCGATCTTGGCGTTGGCGTCCGCGTCGATGCCGAACGGCTTCTCGCCCAGCAGATGCTTGCCCGCCCGGATGATATCCACGTAGAGCTGCGCGTGCAGATTGTGCGGCACGGCACAGTAGACGGCATCGACATCCGGGTCTTCGAGCAGCTCCCGGTAGTCGGCGTAGACGCCCTTGACGCTAGGGATGTTCTGCTGGAACCAAGCCGTCGCCGCCGGGTTCGCGTCGCACACGGCCACGATCTGCGGCTCGACGTTCACGTTGGTCAGATGCAGCCAGCGCGCCGCCGCGCTGGCGAATTCCTTGCCCATAAGGCCGCAGCCGATGATGCCGAAACGGATCGTCTTCTTCGCCATGCCTAAGCCCCCTCCCCGTTCAGCAGCGCCAACGCTTCGACCGCCGTTGCGCCGTGATGGACGATCGCCATCAGCGCCCGCGTCATGCCCGCCGGATTCGGATGCTGGATCACGTTGCGCCCGTAGACGATGCCGGACGCGCCTTGATTCATCAGCTCCACCGTCCGGTGCACGATCTCTTCATCGCTCGCGCGGCCGCCGCCCCGGACGAGGACCGGGACGCCGGAGGCCGTCTCGATGACGCGGTGATATTCGGAGACGTCGTCGCACGGATCGGCCTTGATGACGTCGGCGCCCAGCTCCACGCCCTGCCGGACGAGCGCCAGAATCTTGCGGATGTCGCCATCTACCATGTAACCGCCCTTGACTTCGTTCGGGAGCATGACGAGCGGCTCGACCATCAGCGGCATGCCGTACTCCTCGCATTTGCGGCGGAGCAGGGAGACGTTGCGGACGCATTGGTGGTGAAGCTCGGGCTGTCCGGGGAGCAGCAGCAGGTTCACGCAGACCGCGACCGCGTCCAGGCGAACCGCCTGCTCCACCGCTTCGTCGATCAACTCGCTGAAGAGGAACCGAGGCAGCTCGGTGCCGTAAATGTTCGCCGCGTCGGTACGCAGCACGAGACCGGGCTTGCGTTTGCCCGGAATGGCCTGCAGATGCCGCGCTTGACCGGCGCTTAGCTGGATGCAATCGGGATTCGCGTCCACGATCGTGGCGATCGCGCGCGGCATATCCTCAATTCCCGCCAGGAACGAATATTCATTAAAGAAACCGTGATCGATCGCGACATCAAAACATTTGCCCTGCTCGCTGAACATCCGGTTCAGCCTAGGTTTGGTGCTGCTGCTGGACAACCCGATCATCCCTTTCATGTTATATACAAACATATATATGTTTGTTTTAAACATTACTATACGGCACGGATACGGTTTTGTCGATGCTTTTGTTCAAAAAGATCATATTAGTTCATTTGGGACGAACCACATTCGCGGACGAATACCTCGCTCGATGGTTCCCTCACCGCACGGGCATCCGTTTTGCGCTCCGCGCTGCCGGCGTTCAGTCCATGCCGTCGCAGTCGTCGTTCGCCCTCACTATCGACGCTTCTCTCCATGAAGGTTCACTCGCAGACGATCCACTCCACCGCAGCTTCTTCCAGCGCCTGACGCACCTCGCCGGTCCGTTCGTCCATCGTATCCGTGAACAGCCGGTCGGCCCGGGACAATTCGGCGAACGAAAACAAGTCCTGCATGCCCCACTTGGAGCGGTCGGCGACGATATTAATCTCCTTCGCGCGGGCGATGGCGACCCGCTTGATCTCCGCTTCGTACATGTTCGAGTTGCTGAAGCCGTGCAGCGGCGTGATCCCGGTCGCGCCAAGGAAGATGCGGTCGAACGCCATCTTGGACAGCGTATCCGCGCACACGGGACCGATGAGCGTCGAGGTCGTGTCGAGCAGCATGCCGCCCGAGACGAGAGTCGGGATCTTCTTGTCCATGAGCTCGGCGGCGAGATTAATGGCATTCGTGACGACCGTAATCCGCATCTCCGGCGGCAGGTGGCGGACGAGCTGCAGCGTCGTCGTCCCCCCGTCGATGAAGACGGCGTCCCCCGGCTGAACGCTTTCCGCCGCGATTTTGCCGATCTTCGCTTTCTCGGCGGTATGCACGCCGGTACGGTCCGAGAACGCGACGTCCCTCGTCACCATGATGGCGCCGCCGAACGTACGCTTCACCTTGCCCGTCTGCTCCAGCTTCTCCAGATCCCGCCGGATCGTCATCTCCGTGACGCCGAACTGCGCCTTGAGATCCGGCACCCGGACATCGCCCGTCTGCTCGAGGAGCGCCAGCATGCGTTGCTGGCGTTCGTTCAACCTTTGCGTGCTGCTCATATCGGTCCTCCTAGAGAATCCCATGTTCAAAATGAACAGATTGTTCGTTCCTTTTTTACATTGTAAAAAAACTCCTCCCATCTGTCCATTCCGCGTCTCAGGCAGCCGTAACGCATCCGCACCCTGTAACGATAAAAAGTATCGTTACAGCGACAGCCTCAGCCCATCCGCACCCTGTAACGATAAAATGTATCGTTACAGCAACATCCGCAGCTCATCCGCACCCTGTAACGATAAAAAGTATCGTTACAGCGACAGCCGCAGCCCATCCGCACTCTGTAACGATAAAATGTATCGTTACAGCGACAGCCACAGCCCATCCGACACCTGTAACGATAAAATGTATCGTTACAGCGACAGCCGCAGCCCATCCGCACCCTGTAGCGATAAAATGTATCGTTACAGCAACAATCTCGGCGCATCCGCACCCTGTAACGATAAAATGTATCGTTACAGCGACAGCCGCAGCCCATCCGCACCCTGTAACGATAAAATGTATCGTTACAGCGAAAATCGCGCCGCATCAGCACCCTGTAACGATAAAATGTATCGTTACAGCAACAGTCGCATCCGCCTGTAAGCACGCAATACAAAAACCCAGAGCGCAATCGCTCCGGGTCCTGCACCAACACGCTTTGCTTTTTGCTCTACGCTTTACGCTTTACGCTTTACGCTTTACGCTTTACGCTTTACGCTTTACGCTTTACGCTTTACGCTCTACGCTCTATCCGCTAACCTCGACTCTCTATGCCCCACGCCCCTCAAGGGTTGGCCATCAACCCTTCGATTTCTTTGACGGCCTTCGCCAGATCTCCGTCTCCTTGCAGCGGGAGGGCCAGCTTCTGCGGGATGAACTCCCACATCAGGCGGTCCCTGCCGTCGCTCCATGCGGACGGGATCGCTTTGGCCTGCGCGTCCAGGAACAGCTGTTTGAGATCGGCCATATCGCCGGCCAGATAGGCTTGCGCCGCGAGCTTGTTCGCCGGGATGCCGTCGTTCAGCTTCGCCATTTCCGTCTGGCCTTCTTCGCCCGACAGCCAGCTCAGCAGCTTCCACGCCGCGGCTTCCTTCTTGGTGAACGGGCTCATCGCGTAGCCCGCCGGCTGCACGACCGTCTGCACTTCCTTGAACTTCGGCGGCAGCGCCGCGCCGAACTTGAACGAGGCGGTCGCGAAGTCGGTCGCGCTCCAACTGCCTCCGAAGGCCATGGCGAACTTGCCCGTGCCGAACGCGAGGATCGGATTGCCGCCCATCCCTTGAATCGTGCTGGTCTTCGGATTGACATGGTACTTCGCCGTCAGGTCGCGGAAGAACTCCAGCACCTGCGTCGCTTCCGGCGTGTTCAGCGCCAGCTTGCCGCCGTCATCGACGAGGCGCGCGCCGTTGGACCAGAGCTGCGGCTCGAGCACCGCATCGGCCATGCCGGCGGCATCGGCGACGATGCCCCATTGCTTGATCTTGTTCGCGTCGAAGCCCGCGCTGTCCGCCGTGTTGCCTTTCTCGTCCACCGTCAGCTTCTTGGCGATTTCCAGCACCTGGTCCCACGCCATGCCGTTCTCCGGATAAGGCAGCTTCGCGGCGTCGAACAGATCCTTGTTGTAATACAGAACGACCGTGTTCGCGTCGCGCGGCAGCGACACCTGCTTGCCACCGCTCTGGTGCATCGCGAGCAGCGGCGCTTCGAACTGGCCGGCGACGTCGAAGCCGTTCGCGGAGATGAGCGAATCCAGCTCCTTCATGGCGCCCAGTTTGGCGTATTTGTCCACGTAGGCGAAGCTCATCTTGTACACGTCGGGCAAGTCCTTGGACGCCGCTTGGGTCGTGATCCAGGTCCAGTAGCTGCCCCAGTCCTTGTAGACCAGCTTCACCTTGATATTCGGATTTTTCTGCGTGAAGATGTCGAGCAGCTTCTGCGTCGCGGCCACCTGTTCGGCGGTCCCCCATTGGGCGAACGTCAGCTCGACGTTCTCCTCGCTTGACGCCGGCTGGCTCGCCGACGGGCTAGCCGATGCGCCGGCCGACCCTTCCGCCGAAGCCTTCGGACTTGCGCTTTCCCCGTTGCCGCCGTCTTTCCCGCATGCCGCCAGCATCAACGCCATCGCGGCGAACACCAATCCCCATTTTTTCATCTTCGGTCGACTCCCCCATCATTAAGATAGACAAACAACTGCGTACGATCGATTCCTTAGCCTTTCGTGCCGGTCAGGACCACCCCTTCCGTGAAGTAGCGCTGCGCGAAGAGATAGAGGATCGCGATCGGCAGCAGGCTGATCATCGACCCCGCGGCCAGCGCGGGCAGGTCTTGCGATTGGGTGCCGATGAGCAGCTGCAGGCCGATGATGAACGTGTATTTCTCCGCGGTCTGCAGGAAGAGAAAGGGCGAGAAGAAGTCCGCCCAGGAGAACACGAAAGCGAAGATGGCGCCGGTCATCAGGACGGGGACGGAGAGCGGCAGCAGGATCCGGGTATACACGGTCCAGGACGTGCCTCCGTCGATATAGGTCGCTTCGTCCAGCTCCCGGGGCACCGTCAGGAAGAACTGCCGGAACAGGAAGACGTAGAAAGCGCCCGCCAGATAGGAAGGTACGATCAGCGGCAGCCACGTATCGTACCAGCCGATGTTCTTGTAGATCAGGTACAGCGGGATCAGCGTGGTCTGGTAGGGAATCATCATCGTCGCCATGAGCACGATGAACAGCGCGTTCTTCGATCTCGCCTGCGTCCGGGCGAAGCCGAAGGCGACGAGCGAGCCGGACAGCACCGTGCCGATGGCCACGAGCACCGCGATCAAAAGCGAATTGCCGAGCCAATGCCAAGCCAGCGGCAGCGAGCGGAACAGCCGGGAGAACGCCTCGGTCGTGACGGGATCGGGAATCCACCTCGGGGGAAATTCAAGCGACTGGCCTTGCGTCTTCAGCATCGTCGAGACGAGCCACAGCAGCGGACCGATGAAGACGGCCAAGCCGATCAGCAGCAGGAGGTATTGCAGGAGAGCGGTCGCCCTCGCGTTCGATCGGCTCATCGGTTGTCGCCTCCTTCGTAGTACACCCAGCGCCGGGAGGTAGCCAAGACGACGACCGTGATGACGAGGATGATGAGCGTGAGAATCCAGGATTGCGCCATGGCGAGTCCGAACTTAAAGTCGCGGAACCCGGTGTTGTATGTGTTCAGCATGTACGTCGACGAAGCGTAATTGGGTCCGCCCTTGTTCAACAGGTACGCTTCCGTGAACAGCTGGAAGTTCGCGATCATCTGCATCACGAGCGAGAACAGGATCGCCGGGGTGATCATCGGCAGCGTGATGACGAAGAACGAGCGGATCTTGCCGGCGCCGTCCATCGTGGCCGCTTCGTACAGGTGCCGCGGCACGCCCTTCAGCGCGGCGAGGAAGATCAGGATGCCGCTGCCGGCCGCCCACATGTTCATCAGCACGATGATGGGCTTCGCGAACGCTTCCTTCTCCAGCCAACCGATCTTGGCGATGCCGAACCAGTCCAGCGCATGGTTGACGATGCC
Organism: Cohnella nanjingensis; assembly: GCF_014212125.1. Classification (GTDB taxonomy): domain Bacteria; phylum Bacillota; class Bacilli; order Paenibacillales; family Paenibacillaceae; genus Cohnella; species Cohnella nanjingensis. The sequence goes on along the minus strand of NZ_JACJVP010000008.1, from coordinate 12,624 downwards.
GTAATCCGTGCTGAAGATCAGCCGGAAGATCATGACCGTCGCGATCATCGGCACGAGGTAGGGCAAGTAGTAGAACGTCCGGAACAAGGATACGCCCCGTCTCGGCACGTTCAGGAGCGAGGAGACGAGAATCTGGAACAGCAGGTTGCACGGCACGCCGATGAAGACGAAGAACAGCGTGTTGCGCAGGCTCTTCAGGTAGATCGGATCCTCGAACAATCTGCTGTAGTTGCTCCAGCCGACCGAGTGGGGCGGCTTGATCGCGTTGTAGTCGGTGAAGCTGTAGACCATGGATGCGCCGGCCGGCACGAGGAAGAAGAGCAGGAAGCCGACAAGCCATGGCAGGATGTAGCCCAGAAACTTCAGTTCCTCACGCATTTGCGATCGCAAAGGGGGAATCCCTCCTATTGGTGTCAGATCAAAGGGAGAAAAGGTGACCGGTATCGCTTACATCAATGCGCCGACTTTGGCATTCCAACCGATCGATTGAAAAGCGGCCGTCTGCGCCGATTGCCGGGCTTTGAGGCATAGGAGCGCGCTCAGCATCCCCGTCTCCAGCGCGCTCTCCGGCTGGGCGATCCCCTTCATGACTTCGACGAAGTTCCGGGCGAGCACCCGGTCTCCTCCCCCGTGTCCGTCGTCGCCCAAGCTCAGCTGGTAGGTCTCCACGCGGTCCGTATGGTGCATGTGCACTTTGGCCTGCGCCGTATACCAGTCGAACTCCAGCGTGCCCTTGTACCCTAACAGGCGGGCGCCCCTCGCCGCGGCTCCCCGGCGGGCGAAGAAGTTGTGCGAGTACGTCAGGTGCATCCCGGATTCGTAGCGGATCAAGGCGCTGCCGGAATCCTCGTTGCCCGTGTCCTCGGCGAAGCAGCAGAATTCGCCCTGCGGCGGCTCCGGGAAGACGTCCGTGCGCACCGCGCTCTCGGCGCAGGTCCGGTTCTCCTCGCAATCCGCGCAGCGCAGTCCGGCCGGCTTGTCGCCCCGGAATACCTGCTTGGAAGTCATCGCGCCGACCTGTACGGGCTTCTGCCCGATCAGCGCGTTCAGGTAATCGAAGTCGTGCGTCGCCTTCTGCAGGAACATCCCGCCGGTCTCGCGCTCGTCTCGGTACCAATGATGATAGTACACCCCGCCGTACGGCACGTTGTTGACCGCCTGTACGTGCTCCACGGTGCCGAGCTTGCCGGACGCGACGATCTCCTTGGCCAGCTGGAGCAGCGGCGTGAAGCGAAGCGGGAACGAGACGACGACCCGCGAGGCGGATTGCGCGTAGCCCGCCCGGAGCCGGCCGAGGTCTTCGTACGTCGTCGCGATCGGCTTCTCCAGGAACAGCGGCAGCCCGGTCGCGAACACCTTCAGCGCCATCTCCGTATGCAGCGAGCATCTCGTGCCGATCGCGACGCCGTCCAGCTGCATCTCCGCCAGCATCTCGTCCGCCGACCGGAAGAACCGGATGCCGCCCGCGACGTCTTCGCCGAGCTCCGCCCGGATGCGCTCCGCATCGGGATCGGCGATCGCGGCCACTCTGCAGTCCGGGTCCACGGCCGTCATCTGCGAGACCATCCATCGGATTCGGTTGCCGTAACCGATCACGCCCATTCTCATCCGATCCGCCCCCCTCTGTCCGCCTATATGCGGCAGGACATGATGTATGGTTTAGTTGACCTCGGGCTCCAGCGGCCCCGCCAGCTCATCCAGGTAGAAAAGCTTGCCGGGCAGCGTGGGCATGAAGCTGGACGGGATCCAGCGGTCCGGACCGTAGCGGAGCGTCACCCATAACGACAATCCCTGCCACTGCATGCCGCGTCCTAGCGCGCCGTCGCAGCCGCCGATGATCCGGTCGGACTGCAGGAACAGCGCCGGCCCGATCGTGTTCGCCCTGCATGGGACCAGCGTAGTCCGGCTCTTGAAGCTCGTCAAGGCATTCTGTTCGACGGTCAGCGGGTGCAGCTGCGCGCCGATCCGGTACGCCTGCGCCCGCCACGCCTCGTCGGTCTCGTACTCCGCCGCGAAGTGCGGCTCCCAGAAGGCGATATGCATCATCCGGCCGATCCCGAAGATCGTGATCAGCTCGGCCCCTTCGGCCTTCAGCGCCGCGATCTTGGCGGGGTAGGACGGCAGCTGGTCCAGCGTCGCGAAATGGCGCTGCTCCGGCGGAACCGTTAGCTCGCCGAGCGGCCCGTAGAACGCCTGCTCCATCGCGAAGCGGAACGCCCCGGGATGATCCGGCGGCAGCGTGCGGCCTTCGCCGTCGCTCCATTCGTCCATGTTGAAGCCGTAGACGTGCCGGCAGTCGACGCCCCATTCCTTCAGGAAGTAGACCGCCCACTTGTACATGCCCATCGGACCCGCCGGCAGGATGAGCGCCAGCTTGCGACCCTCCTCCCGCGTCCGCCGGATCTGAAGCGCGATCTCGTGCCCCATCTTCGTATCCAGATCCTGCGTCGTGCCGCAGCCGGCCGGCTCGAAGCCGCGATGCCAGAAAGGCTGGCGCTCCCCGATCCTCTCCGGCGGAACCGCGCAGCAATCGTCGATTCTGCGCAGGTCCCAGCCTGCCGGGAAAAAGTGCTCGAGCAGCGATCCCTGCGATGTCGTCATAAAGTCCATCTAGCTTCTCCTCCTCAGGGTAGCAATCGGGTGTGAGGCAGGCGTGGCCATGCCCTGCAGGCCGCGAAGCCTTCGGCGAACCCGGCGCCGCATTGCAAGCCGCGGAACTTGGACACGGTCCGGACGAAGTCGAGGAAGTCGATGCCGTCGTGTTCGAACAGCCATTTGACCTGGCTCTCGTGGCAAGCGTTCATCCGCAGCTTGGTGCCGATCTGCGCGGTAATGTCCACGTATTCGGTCGGCAGAAAGCCGACCCCCGCGAGCGTATCCATATAATAGATCGGCGGCGCCTTCCCGCAGGCGGCGAGATCCGCTGCCGGATGGTAGTAGGGCACCGTGGCGGCGAAGCTGGCGTCGAATACCGCCCGCGACACTTCCATATGGTCCTTCATGTAGTCCTCGGGCGGATGGGTAATGATGTAGTCCGGCCGATACGTCCGGAACACCTCGGCGAGCCGGCGAACCAGCTCGTCATTGTCGGCCTTGACCGACAGGTCGGAGAGATCGAGGCCGATCACGTCCGCCCCGATCAGCTTGCCCGCCGCTTCCGCTTCCCGCGCCCGGATCCGTTTCAGCTCCTCGGACGGGATGACCTTGTGCCCCTTGTCCCCGTTCGCCACGTGAACCATCGCGACGCGGTGTCCCGCTTCGGCCAGCTTGGCCAGCGTTCCCCCGCAGCCGATCTCCAGATCGTCCGGATGACAGCCGACCGCTACGATATTCATCTTCGTCGTCCCCCCGTTCACGATACCGACTGGGCGTTCGCGATCTCGCGAAGCGTCAGCTTCAGGGAGTCGCAGCCGTCCTGCAAAGTGGAGATCGCGATCGGCTCATCCCGGACCAACCGCTCCACGAAATAGCGCAGCTCGCTGTAGTAGGCTCCCAGGCTCGAGATATTGCCGCCTCCGGCAGCCGTGCCGACGTCCAGCTCGAGATTCTTCTCGACGACCCCGCCGTTCTCTTCATAGATCGCGAGGGTCGGCTGCTTGGCGGAGCTGAACAGCACGGTGGCCCGCTCGAACTTGACGCGGTACGACATCTCGAACGGCAGCGCGGCGGGGTAGTCCCATCCGCCTTCCAGCGACACGACCGCATCCGGATACTCGTACAGGCTGAAGATGTGGTTTTTCGCGCCGCCGTCGCTGACGGTCATGCTGGAGATGCGGTCCGGATCGCCCAGCAGGTAGCGGACGAAGTCGACGTCGTGGATATGCAGGTCGAGCGCGGCGGAGCCGCTCTTGTCGGGGTCGTCCAGCCATCCCTGCCAAGCCCAATCCGGCTTCGGGCTGATCCGGTTGAAGACGGCGGAGACGACTTTGCCGTAGATGCCGCTGTCGGCCAGTGCCTTCAATTCCACGTATTCCGGCCAGTAGCGGATCACGTGGCCCACCATCGCCTTCACGCCCGATTGCCGCTGCGCCGCAAGGAGCCGTTCCGCTTCCTGCTCGTTCAGGCAGACCGGCTTCTCGATGAAGACGTCGAGCCCCCGGTTCATCGCGGCGATCGCCGTCTCCGCGTGCAGGTAGGTGGGCAAGCAGATATCTACGGCCGTCACGTCCCCGCGCGCGATCAGCTCCGCCGCAGAGGCGAAGGCTTGGGCGCCGAACTTGGCGGCGACCGTCTCCGCCTTCTGCGGATTGTCGTCGGCGACCGCCGTCACCTTGAAGTCCAGCGTCCGAAGCAGCGCTTCGTAGCAAGCCGCGTGCATGCCGCCCATGAAGCCGGCGCCGATCAGTCCAATCTTAACCATGCGTTTCTCCCCCATTTAGCGTCTTCCCAGGATGGCATCCATGGAAGCCGACGTGTTGTGAATGATCTGCTCCGGATAATGGCGGTACGGCGGGATCATCTCCGCGATCGCGTAGCCGTCGTAGCCGATCTGCCGAAGCGCTTCCACGACCGCCGGATAGTCGACGTCGCCCGCGAGCAGATCCACGAATCCGGACAGCCCGGCGGCCTGCCGGCGGAAGTCCTTGAAGTGAACTTTCTTGATGCGTCCGCCCAGCGCGCGGATCCAATGCTCCGGGTAACCGTTCAGCACCGTATTGCCTATATCCAGATATGCGCCCACATAGGGGGAGCCGATCTCGTCGATGAACCGCTTCATCTCCAGCGGCGAGAGCAGGAACTTGTTCCATACGTTCTCGACGCCGATGGAGACCTGATGTCCCTCCGCAGCCTCCGCTAGCGCGCGAAGCGCGTTCGCCGCATTGTCGTAGGCTTCCTCGTAATCGGTCACTTCCACGCCGTCCATGAAGTCGACGCCTACGGCGCCAGGCACGACCAAGATCGTATCGGCGCCGAGGATCGCCGCAGCTTCGAGCTGGCGCTTCACGATATCCGACGCCCGATCCCGCACTTCCCGGCTCCGGCTCGTCAGACCGTTCGTCCATCCGAGGCCCGACGCCAGGCTTGCGATCTCGAGACCCAGCGCCTCCGCCTCTCTCCGGACGGAATAGATCTCCTCCGTCTTGCTCTCCAGGCTGAGCGTGCCGGATTCGGCCAGCGCCGGCTCGATGCCGTCGAATCCCGCGGCCTTCGCCAGCTTCATGCAGGACGTAAGGTCCATATCGGACGGGAACGACCAGATGTTGATGCCCTTCTTCAATTCGATGCCCTCGCTCTCTGCCGGTGTCGTCTTGCTTGGCTTTGAAGCCTATTCTACTGGCGCCGCGGGGAAAAAGATTTACCAAAGCTTTCGAAAAATTTATCACTTTTTCTGCGCCGGACGACGAAGCACAAAAAAACCTTTTCCGGGCGGGAAAAGGTTTGGCGAGGTTCGATAAGAGGGCTGGGCTCCCATAAGCGGACTTGGTTTCAGCAAGAGGACCTAGCGAGAGGACCTAGTTTCGGTTAGAGGACCTGGCTTCCGTTAGGGAGACTAGCTTTCGATAAGAGAATACGGCTTCAATAGGAGGACCTGGCCTTGACGGAGCGTGCGTATTCCGAAGGGGTCATGTCGGTGACCGTCTTGAAGTGCCGGGAGAAGGCGTGAATGCTGCTGTAGCTCAGCCGGTCGGCGATCTCGGTGAAGTTGCTCGTCTCCTCGCGGATCATCATCTTGGCCGTCTCGATCTTCATGCTCTTGAAGCAGCGCATCACGCTCATGCCCACCTTCGCCTTGAACAGCGCGTGCAGGTGCGTCTGGCCGATGTTGAGCGTGTTCTCGATCTCCTCGAGCGACAGATGGCCGCGGACGTTGGCCTCCATCAAGGCGATGGCGCGGCGCACGATCTCGTCCTCGCTGCGCTCCTTCGCCGTAGAGGACAACCGGTGGTTGCCCGGCATCGCGTCGTCTCGGGACAGGAGCATGAGGAGCAGCAGCTCCAGATGGATCTTGATCAGCTGCTCGACGCCCGGCGGGGCGTTCTCCTTCGGCACTAGATCGTGTACGGCGGGATCGTCGAACGGCGGCTCGAAGGCGGCGAATCCGTAGCGGATCAGCTCCGCGACGAGATTGCGCTCCTGGTTGTCCAGGCAGAAGATCTTCCCTTCGAAGAAAGACATGGCCGGGGAACGGCAGACGAAGGAGACGACGACGGCGTTCGACGCGATCTTCCGGTTGGCCCAGACGCTGTGGAACTCGTTCGGCTGGTGGAAGATCATGTCGCCCTGCTTCAGGTTGTAGCCCGTCGTCTCGGCCATGACCTCGATCTCGCCTTTGTCGATGTACAGAAACTCCCAGAAGTCGTGACGCTCCCCCCGGAAGATGAAGTCCCTGGCGAATTCGAAATAGTGGAGCGAGATGAGCCGGCTAACGTCGAACGTCATCTCAAGCGGCCTTGCGACAAAGCGGGAGGTAGATTCGCTGCCGGTAGACGTCATTGCCGTCGCCCCCTTCGAGTCGATCCTTGTCTACAAATTTTAGCATAGGCGTCCGGAGTTTGTCCGATCATTTTGGCAGATCGCAGCTCTCGGGGGAGCCGCCGCGCGGCAGAGCCGCGCTCGCAGGCCGACGTCGATCAGTAGCCGCATCGCTCGGTTAACGAGCCCCAAGTACCAGGGAAAAGGCAGAGATAACCGCAATATGCGGATAACGGGCCCCGATCCCCGGCGGAACAGGCAAAGGTAACCGTAATATGCGGGTATCTAGCTTGTTTTCTATGCAAAAGAAAGAAGACCGCGTCCGATTGCGATCCGCAATTCGTTGCAGTCTCTATAGCGTGCGTAATGTGCAATCACGGCCCCGTCTCTTCCCGCCTGCATGCGATCGATCCAAACGGGCGCGATGCCGTCACTTTTTCTTCTTCTTCGCTTTCTCCGCGTTCTCCTGTGCCCGATACTTCGCCAGCTCACCCACCAAATCTAGCGGCAGCGGCTGGTCCATGGGCAGCTGGATCGTCGTCTTGGACACCTCGTACGGCGCCAATTGCGTCTGAAAGACTTCAAAGATGCGGAAGGGGGGAGGAAACGACAACGAATAATGATTCTTGTAAGCGGAGTAATAGATCAGCATGCCGTGATACTGAAAAGCCGGCAACTGGTAGCTGATGACCTCTTCAGCTTCCGGTACGGCTTGCTGTATAGTCTGCCTGATTTGTTCTAGTCCGTCTTGTACGTCCTTCGGAAAAGTGCCGATATACGCGTCCGTCGTTTCGAACTTCGTTTTGGAAGACAACTCGTGTTCACCTCCCGCGCATGGAGTCGCGAATCGGCTGAAAATGACATTATTTTTCATTTTCGCTTCGGCACGAGTATAGCATTTCTCGGCTGCGCCTCGCTATAGTTCTAAGTTCGCATCCGGGCGGCTAGGATCAGCGCTTCCGCCGCCGCACGCAGCAGATCATGCGCAGCTTCGTCAACCAGAGTCCCCTCGTCGTTGATCTTGGCTGTCGCATGATTCACGTAGACTTCAGGCCGGCTTAACGGGGCTGCGTTGCATCCGAACAGAATATCGCGCAGATGGCGATGGCCTCTGACCGGACCGAATATCCCCCGGCTTGCTCCGATGATCGCGACGGGCTTCTCGTTCAGCGGGAATCCGAAGGAAGGCCGAGATCCCCATTCCAACGCGTTCTTCAACACGCCGGGGACTGAATAGTTGTATTCGGGCGTGCTGATCATCAACCCGTCGGCACTTCTAATCATGTCTACGAATGACGCTACCTGTTCGGGCAGGGCGGATTCAAGATCTTGATTGAAGAAGGGCAGCTCGCCGATCTCCGCTTCGAGATAGGTTGCCTCGCTAGGCAAATAGGCTGCGGCGGCACGCAACAAAACGCGGTTATAGGATGCCTTGCGGGTGCTTCCGCACAGTCCGACGATCGTAATCGATTGCTGTTCACTAGACATATCCTTTATCCTCCTCTTGATCTGTCAAAGTCTGCGCGTCTGCGTTTACTTCCCGCCGGTTACGCGAATGGCCTCTCCGTTCACGAAGCGATTCGCTTGAGAACCTAGGTAGACGATCGTGCTGGCCACGTCTTCAGGCGTTCCCAGACGCTTCGCGGGTACGGCTCTTGCGAATTGCGTCAACAGCCCGGGGTCGAATTCGGCCGTATTGCGTTCGGTTAACGTGAGCCCCGGCATCACGACGTTAGAAAAGATGTTGGCCGACGCCAGTTCGACCGCTAACGCTCTGCTGAAGCCGTGAAGCCCCGACTTGCTGGCGGCGTAGGACGAAGCGCCGGGCATGCCATCCTCCGCGACATCGGAGGAGAGATGGACCATTCGGCCCCACGCGCCCTTCTGCATGAAGGGCACGACGGCTCTGGTCACCAAGTACGTGGACATTAAGTTATGATCGATCATCGCGAGCCACGCATCCGGAGATCCTTCCGCGATCCGAACCGGCTTTCGGTCGCCCGTAACGGCATTGTTCACCAACACATCGATGCCGGCGGACGACCCCGCGATGCTAGAGATCGCCTGCGGGATACTGTCCCGATCCGTGAGATCCATTCGGATAGCATGGCACTCGCTGCCCTGCGAGCGAATCTCCTCCACGGTCTCCGCGGCCATTCGCGAATCGTTGGCATACGTGATGAACACCCTAGCCCCTTCATTGGCGAATTGCACGGCGGCGGCTTTGCCGATTCCTCGGGACCCGCCCGTGACGAGTACGACTTTACCCGCTAAACCCGAATCCATTGTTTTTCCTCCTCGTTATTTAAGTAGACCAGTCTATATAATATAGAGGAAAAGAAAACAACAAGCCATGGACCTCTCCATCGATCTCTTGTTGTTCAATAACTCAACGTCGCATCTCCCGCTGCGCGTGCTCGATCAGCAGCTTCAATTCACGGGCGACGGCGATCATCGGCTCCGGACCTCGATGCGCCCGGCACATGACCACGGCCCCTTCGATCGATGCCGTCACCAAAGTCGCGATCTGCGAAGCCCGCGCCGCCGGAAATCCGCTCTCCATGAGAATCCCTGCATATGCGGCTTGCCATGCGTCGTAGATGCGTCGGCAGACGTCGCGCAATCGTTCGCTGACATGGGCGGTCTCCAGAGCCACGGAGGCGATGGAACCGGCTTTGATGCAGTCGGTGTCGATAAACTTATTCGCGATGAACATGAGGATGGCGTAGATGGCCTCCGCGGGATCCCCGCTCTCCGCGAGCATGCCTCTGATCTGCTCCGTGATCGCATCGCCATGTTTGCCGATTGCCTCGGCAACCAGCTCTTCCTTGCCTTCCGGGAAGTAGTAATAGAGCGATCCCTTGGGCGCTCCGCCTTCCTTGATGATCTGATTCAGCCCCGTTGCATGGTACCCTTGAATGTCGAGCAGATGCGAGGTGGCCTGAATCAGCCGCTCGCGGGCCGAGAGCGTTTGTTCCATGGATTGAGATTCCTTTCGTCCATTCATTATAACGATTGGTCTATATACAAGATAAGTCATCCCCGTCTTGCTGTCAATTCCTCCGCATCCGGCGAAAAAGGCCGGGCTTTCTCCGCGAAGAGAACCCCGGCCCCGCATCGAAGATGATGATCGCCCTTGCCGGGAACCGCAGCCCGTTAAGCCATCAACTGAACGAACTCCTGCGGATGGGAGCGGATATAGAGGCAGATGTGACCGAGACTCGATTGCACTTGGCTTCGGAACTTCTCGAACAGAGAGCGAATCGAGGATTGGATGATCGCCCGATCCTCCTCCAGCGTCTCTCTCTCCTTCGCTTCAAGCGTCTCTCTGGCGGCCTCCAGCAGTTGAATCAACGCCGTCTCGCCCCAGAATCGCAGGCCGTCGTTGACGCCTTTCCAATAAGCGGGCTGCTCCAGCAGATAAGCGATCCACGCCTCGAAGTCCGCTTCCGAATGTTGCGCCGGATACAGCACCCTGAACATGCATAAAGCCTGCTGCCCGCGGTTCAACTCGGCGATCGCTTCCGACTTCACCGCCAGATTCCGCCCTCGGATCCGGGTGACGGTCGGTTCCGTGCAAATCAGGAAGAGCTCCTCGTCGTTCAGCGCCTCGAATTGCGATCTCTGCATCTCCACCAACATCATAAGAATCACGCTCCTTGATGCCATCTTATGTTTGATTGAGTTACAAGTCAATATAAAACACAAAAAAATCACTGCGGCTTAAAAAGCAGCAGCGACGATTCGACGACCTGATCCAGCGGCTGGTTGAGCCGCGCCTTCATCTCCGCATCCGGAATCCCCTGTGCGGCAAGCTGGTGCTGCGCTTGATCCAGATACGCCATCCCCTGAGAGACCGCCCCCCAGAACTGCATAGCCAACAGACGGGCGTCGCCATGCGGAATGGCGCCTTGGGAGATCCCCTTCTCGATGGCTCGGGTCATGGGGCCCATGAAGCTCTTCACCCACGCGAAGGGAGAGATCTCCTCCGGCGTATACAAGTGATGAAGATCCAGGCTGATCCGCGCATAGAAACGGGAGATCGCAGAATCGTCCAGCACGCGCTCGCAAACCATCCGGGCATAGCCTCGAAGCAAGTCCGGGGCATCCCCCTCCTGCGCGAAGTAAGTCTCCGTGGCGCGCCGAGACTCCTCCATCATATATTCGTACAGCTCGCGGAACAGCGTTTTCTTATTTTTGAAATAGTAATAGACGAGTCCATGCGCCAGCCCTGCCCGGTCTGCGATATCTCCCATATCGGAAGCGGCGTAGCCTTTATCGACATAGACGCGAATAGCGGCCTGCAGGATTTCCTTTTTCCGCTGCTTGCGTATTTCTTCATTCTGTTCTCGTGTACGTGGGGACATGCGCATTCACCTTTGGTCGTGACTTCGGATCATCCCGATCCGGCTTTCCGCCGGCCTTCCGGCTGTCCATTCCGGCGCCGGCGCTTCAATTCTCATTGTAGAAATCGCACTTCATTCTGTCAATTAAGGCAGAGGACGCGGACGAGCGCCGAAGACGCGTAATTAAACCTGTGCGTCCCCCTATCCCCTCTGCCCGGGTTCCTGCGCCGGCAGCATCCGGAATAAGCCGATATAGAGGGCGATACTGATAAGCGTGCACAGCAGGATGATCCCGAAGACGGCGATCGGGGACAGCCATGCGGACAGAATGACGGTCGAAGGCGCCAGGAAACGGCCGACGGCAAACTGCAAACTGGCCGCCCCCATATACTGGCCTCTGGCCGCTTCGGGCGCATAGCGGCTGACGAAGCTCTGCGCGACCGGAGAGCGGCTGAGCTCCCCGATTGTCATGAGGATCGTGAAGCCGAACAGCAGCCACGCGTTCGTGGTCCACCCGATCAGGAACATCCCGATCCCGAACAGAAGCGAGGAGAAGATGAGGACGTTCCGGTCGCTCCAGGCGGCCATCCAGCGGGTAACCGGCAGGACGCCCAGGACGAACAAGAGGCCGTTGATCCCCATCATCCACCCGAAGACCCCCATGCTGCTCAGCGCGAAGGAGCCGCCCTCCCAGGCGATCAGCGTCTGCGCGGGCACGTAGTCCTTCACGTAGACGGCCAAATACAAGTCCAGCTGCATGAACGCGAAGGTGACGAAGATGCCCGCTGCGATATAGACCGCAAAGGCGCGGTCGCGGAAGATGACGGCGTAGCCGGCCACCTGCGCCTGAAGGAGCGAGAGCGCGCCTTGCGCCGGCTTCACCGCCTTCGCCGACGCCGGGAGCGTCTCCCGGACGATGAACCAGACCGCGACGGCGTACAGCAACATCACGCCGGTACAGGTCCAGAGCAGCTCCGATCGGTAGCGGAAGAAGAAGACGGCCCCGAGCGCGGGCCCGAAGACGGCGCCGATATTCATCGCGGTGACGAAGGTGGCGAAGACGACGCGGCGATCCCGCTCCGGCGTGAGATCCGCCACCATGGCGGAGCTGGCCGGCCCGTAGAGCGCGCCGCCGAGGCTGATCCCGATGAAGGCGAGATAGTCGGTCCAATGCGACAGCGACAAGGCGAAGATCGCGAACATCCCCGTCTTGGTGAAGGCGCCCAGCAGCATCGTGAAGCGTCGGCCAAGCCGGTCGGAGAGATGGCCGCCGATCAGGCTGCCGAAGATGCCGATCAAGGGCGGGACGGACATGAGGAGACCCGCCGTCTGCTCGCCGAAGACCGAACGGAAGTAGAGCGTCATATAGGGGAAGTACATCCAGAACAGCAGATTGAAGAGCGTCTCGCCGATTAACCTCGTGCGCAGGTTCAAATCCCATTTCAGCCATCTCAAAGCGGGTTCCCCCTCGTGATCCTTTCTTTCCTCCCCGGCCGGGTTCCCCTAATTTAGACGATTTTCCAGCAAAGATATAGACTTATATTCTCCCTTCGTTTATACTAATATTATAAGGGGCGAGGTACTATCCTTTTATTTCAGCTGCTTCAATTACCGAGAACGGCACGCTTTCGTGGCGTTTTTTTGTTGTCTTTTTCCTACTATCGCCGCTGCCCGCCAGCAAAAAACATGCATGACCTTACCAGGTCACAGGCTATAATGAAAATTGCGACAGGCTTAAAGAATCGCACAGCGGCGAATCCGGCCTTACGAGCTGCAACGATAAAATCTACATGGCCTATCTGATTCTTTTTTGGTGGTAAGCGGGCATTCTACATTCTAAGCGCCTATTGTTCCGTCATCATAG
>NZ_JACJVP010000079.1 GCF_014212125.1 Cohnella nanjingensis | reverse complement strand
GCCGCCTTGGCCTTGCGGACGGTTGCCTTGGTATCCGCCGCCGCCTTGGCCTTGCGGACGGTTGCCTTGGTACCCGCCGCCGCCTTGGCCCTGCGGACGGTTGCCTTGGTACCCGCCGCCGCCTTGGCCTTGCGGACGGTTGCCTTGGTACCCGCCGCCGCCTTGGCCCTGCGGACGGTTGCCTTGGTACCCGCCGCCGCCTTGGCCCTGCGGACGGTTGCCTTGATATCCGCCGCCGCCTTGGCCTTGCGGACGGTTGCCTTGGTACCCGCCGCCGCCCTGGCCCTGCGGACGGTTGCCTTGATATCCGCCGCCTTGGCCTTGCGGACGGTCGCTCTGTTGGCTAGACGCCGGGCGATCGCCGGCCGGAGCGGACGAACCGCTCTCTCCGGCCGCGGAACCGATTGGCGCAGACGCGGAAGACGCGTTCGCAGAAGCCGGTGCCGGCGCGGGAGCCGGCGGCGCCGGACGGGAAGCGACCGTAGCGGACTCTTCGCGGCGTCCGCCGCCTTGTTGGCCTTGACCTTGGCGCGCTTGGCCCTGTTCGCCGGACGGACGTCCGCCGTTCGGCTTGTTCTGCGCCATCTTGGCCGCCGCGTTGGCCTTCACGTCGCGGAAGAACTTCTCCACGGCGCCGACCATGCCGTCTTCCATGACGCTCATATGATTGTTCACGGGCAGGTTGACCCGCTTCAGGATCGTGATGACTTCTTTACTGCTCATGTTGAGCTGCTTGGCGTACTCGTACACCCGCAGCTTATCCTTGTTGTCGTTCGTATCTTGTTTATTACTCAATATTCTCCACCTCCGAATGTTGGACGAAGCCTTCGCGGATCATCTTGGCGAATCCCGGATCCGTTACGGCGAACAGCACGCGTTCAGGTTTGCCTACGGCGCCCCCGAGCTCGTACCGCGTATATCCGATCAGCAGCGGCACCCCATAGCTTTCGCATTTATCCGCCACTTTTTTGCGCGTATTGTCCGAAGCGTCCTCGGCGACCAAGACCAGTTTGGCTTCGCCGGCGCGGATCGCCTTGAGCACCGTCTCGTCCCCCGAGACGAGCTTGCCCGCGCGCATGGCGAGCCCCAGACGGGACAAAGCTTTATTCGTCGTCATCGTCCCCCGCCAGCTCCTTGTTCGCGATGAAGTCGTCTTCGACCTTTATGAAATCCGCCTCCAGCCGGTCGTAGATCTCGGGCGAGACGGGCGTCTTGAGCGCGCGTTCGAACGCCTTCGATTTTTTCGCCAGCTTAAAGCAGGAAGTTTTGCCGCACAGGTAGGCGCCGCGTCCCGGCTTTTTGCCGGTCAGGTCGATTTGGATGTCCCCTTGCGGCGAGCGGACGATGCGGATGAGCTCCTTCTTCGGCTTCATCTCCTGGCAGGCGACGCATTTGCGCTGCGGTATCTTCCTCGTTTTCAAAGGTTTCTCTCCCCCCCGTCCTCGCAACAGGCTCCCCTTAACCCTTACCCGGCGCTAGTCGATCGAGACGCTGTCCTGATGCATGGTGTCGCCGGCCGACTTCGGCCGGCCGTACTCCTGTTCGGCCTGCGTCTCGCTCTTGATGTCGATCTTCCAGCCGGTCAGCTTCGCGGCGAGCCGCGCGTTCTGGCCTTTGATCCCGATCGCCAGCGACAGCTGGTAATCCGGCACGATGACCCGCGCCATCTTCTCCGCTTCGAAGACGATGACCTCGAGTACCTTGGACGGGCTGAGCGCGTTCGCGACGTACTCTTCGACCGCCTCGGACCAGCGGACGATATCGATCTTCTCGCCCTTCAGCTCGGTGACGATCGTCTGCACGCGCACGCCCTTCTGCCCGACGCACGAGCCGATCGGATCGACTTCCGGGTTGCGGGAGTAGACCGCGATCTTGGAGCGGAAGCCGGCTTCGCGCGCCACGGAGCGAATCTCCACCGTACCGTCGAAGATCTCGGGCACCTCCAGCTCGAACAGACGCTTCAAGAGCCCCGGATGCGTCCGGGACAGGATGATCTGCGGGCCTTTGCTCGTGTTCTCCACTTTGGTGATGTAGGATTTGACGCGGTCGCCCTGCTTGAACTTGTCGGTCGGCATCAGCTCGGCGAGCGGCAGCGCGGCTTCTACTTTGCCCAGATCGACATACAGGTTCCTCAGGTCCATCCGCTGGATGATGCCCGTTACGATATCCTGCTCCTTGTCGACGAAAGCGTGATAGATCAGTCCCCGCTCGGCTTCGCGGATCCGCTGGGTCACGACTTGCTTCGCGGTCTGGGCCGCGATCCGCCCGAAGTCGCGGGGCGTCACTTCGATCTCCGCGATATCTTCCAGTTGATAGTGTGGATTAATGCTGCGCGCGGCATCCAGCGCAATCTCGAGCCGCGGATCGAGCACCTCTTCGACGACCGTCTTGCGCGCGTATACTTTGATCAATCCGGTGTTGCGGTTAATGTCGACGCGAACGTTCTGCGCGGTATTGAAATTGCGCTTATAGCTGGAGATAAGTGCCGCTTCGATGGCTTCGATCAGAACATCCTTCGCGATGCCCTTATCACGCTCGATTTCGGACAGCGCTTCGATAAACTCCATGCTCATGTCGGGTCTATTCCTCCTCTCGTGATTTAGAAAACGATGGCCAAGCGTGCTGAAGCCACTCTATCGTAAGGGATGGCGTGTCTGCGACGGCCGATGGTGATGTTCAGGACGCCGTCGTCGAAACTGTCCAGCCTACCTTCGAATTCCTTGGCGCCGTCGATCGGCTCGTACGTCGTCACATAGACGTGCTTGCCTACGGCTTTGGATACATCCTCAGGCTTCTTCAAGGGGCGTTCGGCGCCGGGCGAGCTTACTTCCAGGAAGTAGGCTTCCGTAATCGGGTCGGCCTCGTCCAGCTTGGCGCTTAAGAATTCGGAAATGCGGCCGCAATCGTCGATGTCGATGCCGCCTTCTTTGTCTACGAATACGCGGAGGAAATAATTGCTGCCTTCCTTCACGTACTCTACGTCCACGAGCTGGAAGCCGTTGTCGTCCAGAAAGGGCGTGACAAGCTGTTCCACGACGGACTTGATCTTTGACGTGCTCAAATTCGTTTGACCTCCCGATTGCTTCAAATGGATCGCCGCAGCCTTCCGTAACCTCATAAAGCCCAATGCAAAACGGAAAGAGTGGGTTTCCCCACTCTTCTGCAGACAGTGATATCCACATGATTACCAAAAATAATATACCATAACCGCAACTAGACTGGCAACGGATATTTTACCAAGACCGCCCGCCGGCGGCGCCGGACGGCCGCGTCAGAACAGCATCAGCTGATTCGACTCCGGCAGCCCTCGGAAGCAGCCCATGCCCGACAGCAGCTCGACGATCGTCTTGCTCGCCTTCGAGCGCTGCTGGAAGTCTTCCACGGACAGGTAGTCCCCGTCTTCGCGGGAGGCGGCGATCGCGCGGGCGGCATTCTCGCCGATGCCCGCGACCGCCGAGAACGGCGGGATGAGCGAATCGCCGTCGACGATGAAGCGCGTCGCGTCGGAACGGTACAGGTCGAGCGGCTTGACGCGGAAGCCCCGCGCCGTCATCTCGAGTCCCATCTCGAGGATGGAGATCATGCCTTTCTCCTTCGGCGTCGCCTGGAAGCCCTTTTCCTCGATCTCGATCAGCGTCTTCAGGATGGCGTCGTAGCCTTGGCAGAACAATTCGACGTCGAAGTCGGCCGCCCGCACCGAGTAGTAGGTCGCGTAGTATTGGATCGGATAATAGAGCTTGAAATAGGCCGTCCGAACCGCCGAGATGACGTAAGCCGCCGCGTGCGCCTTCGGGAACATGTATTCGATGCGGAGGCAGGAGTCGATGTACCATTGAGGCACGCCGCACCGCTTCATCTCTTCGATCCATTCGGGCGTGAGCCCCTTGCCCTTCCGCACGCTCTCGGTGATCTTGAACGCCAGCGACGCGTCCATGCCGGCTTTATAAATGAGGAAGAGCATGATGTCGTCCCGGCAGCCGATGACGGTCTTGATCGTGCAGGTGTTGTTCTTGATCAGCTCCTGCGCGTTCCCGAGCCAGACGCCCGTCCCGTGGGACAAGCCGGATATCTGCAGCAAGTCGGCGAACGACGACGGCTTCGTCTCTTCGAGCATCTGGCGGACGAAGCGGGTGCCCATCTCGGGTACGCCGTACGTCGCGACCTGTGTGCGAATCTGGTGCGGCTGCACCCCGAGCGCCTCCACCGAGTTGAACATGCTCATGACCTTCGGGTCGTTCATCGGGATCGTCGTCGGATCGACGCCGGTCAAGTCCTGCAGCATCCGCATCATCGTCGGATCGTCGTGCCCCAGAATATCGAGTTTGAGCAAGTTCGCATCGAACGCGTGATAGTCGAAATGCGTCGTCTTCCACTCGGCGCCCGTATCGTCGGCCGGGTACTGGACCGGCGTGATGTCCTCGACCTCGATATAGTTGGGTACGACGACGATGCCGCCCGGATGCTGCCCGGTGCTCCGCTTGACTCCCGTACAGCCGGCGGCAAGCCGGTTCAGTTCCGCACCGCGCCAGGACTTGCCATGATCCTCCTGGTACTTGCGAGCGTAGCCGAAGCCCGTCTTCTCGGCAACCGTGCCGATCGTCCCTGCCCGGAACACGTTCTTCTCGCCGAACATCGTCTTCGTAAAGTTATGCGCGTGCGGCTGGTATTCGCCGGAAAAATTCAAGTCGATATCGGGCACCTTGTCCCCTTTGAAGCCTAGGAACGTCTCGAACGGGATGTCCTGCCCTTCGCCCCGCATGATCGTGCCGCAATGCGGGCAAGGCTTGTCCTTCAGGTCGAAACCCGAAGGGACGCTGCCGTCCAGAATCCACTCGCTGTACCGGCATTCCGAGTTGCGGCACAGATAGTGCGCCGGCAGCGGATTGACCTCCGAGATGCCGAGGAACGTCGCGACGACCGACGAGCCGACCGACCCCCGCGAACCGACGAGGTAGCCGTCCTGGTTCGACTTTTTGACGAGCCGCTCCGAGATGAGATAGTTCGCCGAGAAGCCGTACTTGATGATCGGGATGAGTTCCTTCTCCAGACGCGCCACGACGACCTCGGGCAGCTCCTCGCCATACATCGCGCGAGCGGTCTCGTAGCAGGTGTTCCGGATCTCGTCGTCGGCGCCCTCGATGATCGGGGTGAACAGCTCGTCGGGGAACATCACGATATCCTCGAACCGGTCGGCCAGCTCGTTCGGATTGCGGACGACGACTTCCTGAGCCTTGTCCTTGCCGAGGAATGCGAAGGCGTCCAGCATCTCGTTCGTCGTGCGGAAGTGCGCGTCCGGCTTGCGCTGGTCCTTCAGAGGGCTGAAGCCCGTGATGCCGTGGATCGTAATGTCGCGGAACAGCTTGTCTCGCGGCTCAAGGTAGTGCACGTTGCCCGTGCCGATGACCGGCTTGCCGAGCCGTTCGCCGATGCGCACGATCTTGCGGAGCGCCTCCTCGAGTTCGGCGCGGCTGCCGACGAGTCCTTTGTCTAAGAGGTGCATATAGAAGTCGAGCGGCTGAATCTCGAGAATATCGTAGAAGCCCGCGACTTCGATCGCTTCCTCCTCGGATTTGTTCAGCACCGTCTCGTAGAACTCGCCCTTCTCGCAGCCGGAGACGATCAGCAGCCCTTCGCGCATCTCCATCAGCTTGCTGCGGGGGATGCACGGCACGCGGTGAAAGTATTGCGTATGCGACATGGAGATCAGCTTGAACAAATTCTTCTTGCCGGCCGCGTTCGTCATGTAGATCCCGCAGTGGAAAGGCCGCGTCGTCTTCCAGCTGTTGACGTTGACCTCGTTCAGCTTGTGCAGCTCGTTCACGCCCCGCTCCTGCGCGTCCTTCAGCAAGCCTTCGAGCACGCCGGCCAACGCGATCGTGTCGTCGATCGCCCGGTGATGATTCTCGAGGCTGACCTTGTAGAGCGCGGACAGCGTATTGAGCCGATGATTCTTCATCGTCGGATGAAGGTAGCGGGCCAGCTCCAGCGTATCCAGCGCCGGATTGTCGACGGGCGGCAACCCGAGCCGCTTGCAGTTCTCCTGGATGAAGCCGACGTCGAACCGCGCGTTGTGGGCGACGAGCACGGCGTCTTCGATGAAGGCGATGAATTCCTTCAGCTTCGGCTCGAGCTCCGGCGCGTCCTGCACCATCTCGTCCGTGATGCTGGTCAACTGTTGAATGTTGTACGGAATCGGCTCGTGCGGGTTGATGAAGGTCGAGAAGCGGCCGATCTCCTGTCCGCCTTTGACCTTGACGCCGGCGAGCTCGATGATCTTGTTCGCCGTGACCGACAGACCGGTCGTCTCGATATCGAAGACGACGTAGGTCGCGTCCGACAGCGATTGCTCGCGCGGATTCAGCACCATCGGAATGGCGTCGTTCACGACGTTCGCCTCGACGCCGTACATGACCTTGATCCCGTTCTTCTTGCCGGCCTTGGCCGCGTCCGGGAAGCAATGCACGTTGCTGTGGTCGGTGACGGCGATCGCCTTGTGCCCCCACTTCGCCGCCGTCTTGATATACGCGTCTACGGGGGTGACGGCATCCATCGCGCTCATCGTCGTATGCAGGTGGAACTCGACGCGCTTCTCCGCCGCCTCGTCTTTGCGCGGCTTGGGCGCGAGGACTTCCTTTACGTCGCTCGGCATCATGATGAGCTCCGGCGGGTTCAGGAAGCGGTCATATTCGACGCGGCCGCGCAGCTTCAGCCATTTGCCGTTCTCCAGAAGGCCGAGCATCTTGTTGTCTTCCTTCGTCTTGCCGAACATCTTGATCGTCAGGGAATCCGTATAGTCGGTGACATGAAACATGTACAAGGTGCTGCCGTTGCGCAGCTCCTTCACTTCCAGCCCGAAGACGGTGCCTTGGATCGTGACCTTCTTCTCTTCTTCCTTGATCGTCTCGATCGGCACCGGCGGGTCCTTGATCTCGTAGCCGTGCTGAAGCGTCTGCGGCGCCTCGCCTTCCGGCGCGGGCTCTTCGTCCGGGACGCTCTGCATCATCTGCTGCACGACTTCCCGCTCGGCATGGAGCTGCTTCTGCATGAACTCCTCGTAGATCTCCTGCCTGGACTCGCCGACGCCCACGCTCATCTTCACGCGGCAAGCGCGGCCGAACCGCTCTTCGAAGAAGCGCACCGCATGGCCGTCCACGTTTTTCTTCTTCGCCATCTCGAGCCCCATGCCGTCGAGCAGCGTCAGCAGCAGCAGCTCGCCTTCGGTCTCGGCGCGAGCCTTGGCGAGCCAGCCGTTGACCGACACGAACTCGCGCTGCATCCACTCGGTGAACAGCGGCCAATATTCGGTCAGCAGCACGCTCGTCGGCACCGAATCCGCATAGCGGATCCGCATGTCGATCGTCGCGAGATGGCCGAGCTTGGCCTTCAACCGCTCGCTGAAACCCGCGTAGACGGCCGCCGGAAGCATCGTCTCCTTCGCCAGATGGAACATCCATTGCTTGTTGGACCGGCTCACTTCTACTCTCTCTATGTATCCGTCGCGGAAATACCCGTCGATCCACTCGCCCGGAAGCTCCGCCTGCTGCAACAGCAACTCAAACCTTTTCCGCTGATCCGGCGTCGGTAGCATCTGTCTCGTCCTCCCTGTCCGCGAACCAAAAACAAAAGCTTCCGCGATAAGGCGGCCGGTCGACATGCGCCGAACGGCCGCAATTCCTCAGGAAGCTTAGCGATTCTCTTTCTCTTATTCTACCTGAACGGCTAGCGGTCATCAATAGACAAAGAACGACAAACGGACAGACTAAAGGTCCGTTCGCATCCATCCCAACAACGTATCGGAGACGATCCGCAGCTGCTCCACGCCCGAGATGGCGGGCTTTCCGTCTCCTTTCTGCGGGCCGTATGCGCCGAATTGCGCATGATTTCCGCCCGCGATCTGCACGTATTGGGTCTTAGCCGGCAGATGCCGCTTGTTGTTCGACCAAGCCTTGGCGTCGACGATCCGGTCGCGATCGGCCGCGATCTGCAGGACGGGCAGGCTTGTCCGGCTCAAGTCGCCGCGCTTGTCCGCGTAAGCGCCCAGGAGAAAAACGCCATCGAGCGACTGCGCATGCTCAGCCGCATACCAGGCCGCCATCGCGCCCCCAAGGGAGTGCCCGCCGATCACGAACCGTTCGCCGAGCTCGCCGCCGGCTAAGATCTCGTCGGCGCGATTGGCCGCCAGCACGGCGAGGTTAAAGGGCATTCGGACGATATAAGTGCGGTGCCCGGCCGCCGCCAGCCGATGCGCGAGCGGGGCGTAAGCCTCAGAGGCGACCGATGCGCCCGGATACAGGATCACCGTCGGCTCGGCAGGCTCGGTCAACGGTTCGAAGCGCAGCCATCGCTGGCCGATATCGACATACGCGCCTTCATGAGAACGCAGCGCCGCCTTGGCCTCGGGCGCCGGTCCCTGCTCCGCGAGCCGATAAAAAGTATAGAGGCCGATTGCCGCCGCGGCGAGCAGGCCGAACAAAATCAAGGCCGCGATTCGGACTGCGCGGCGTACGCGCCCGTCGGAAGCGGATCTTGTCACGTTTATCCCTCCTCAGCGATCGGACGGCCGTTTCGCGCGTTCACCCAACCTCAATAGTCGCGAAGGACCACAGGCTGGTACGTTTGGCTCTACCGACAAATATCAAGCGCGCTAGCCTTATTCTTCCCGTCAGCACGCGTCTCCACGCGATCGTCGATAAAATCGAAGCGCGAACGCGAAAATCCGACAGCAAAAGCCCCGCAACCTTATCGGTTGCGGGGCTTCCAAGCCGTGATGATCGCCGATTAGTAGGCGCGGGCGAATACGACCGTGTGCGCGGCCGCGTCGCCGCACACGAGACATTTGGTCTTGGTCTCGGCCGGCTCGAACGGGATGTTCCGGCTCGTCGCGCCGGTCTCTTCCTTGACTTGGCTCTCGCAAGCCTCGGAGCCGCACCAGCCCGCGAGCGCGAAGCCGCGCTTCTCCTCGAAGGCCGCCTTCAGCTCGTCCAGCGTCTCGACGGAGAAGAAGTGTTCGTCTCGGAACGTCTTCGCGCGCGCGAACATCTCGTCGTGTACGTCGTCCAGCATCCGCTGGACTTCGGCGACCAGGTTATCGAGCGGTACTTGCTTCTTCTCGCCGGTGACGCGGGAGACGAGCACGCAGACGCCGTTCTCCAAGTCGCGCGGCCCGAGCTCGAGTCGAATCGGGATACCGCGCATCTCGTATTCGTTGAACTTCCAGCCCGGCGAGACGTCGGAGCGGTCGTCGACGCGGACGCGGACGCCGGCGGCTTTGAGTTGCGCGTACAGCTCGTCCGTCTTCGCGATGACGGTCTCGCGCGTCTTCGGCGGTCCGATCGGGATCATGATGACCTGCGTAGGCGCGACCTTCGGCGGCAGGACGAGCCCTCGGTCGTCGCCGTGAACCATGATGAGCGCGCCGATCAGCCGGGTGCTCACGCCCCACGAAGTCGTATGGCAGTACTCCTGCGTGTTCTCGCGGCTCAAGTACTTGATATCGAACGCCACGGCGAACTTCGTGCCGAGATAGTGGGAGGTGCCCGCCTGCACGGCGCGTCCGTCCTTCATCATCGCTTCGATCGAGTACGTGTCGACGGCGCCCGCGAACCGTTCCGAAGGCGTCTTCTGCCCTTTGATGACCGGGATGGCCAGCACGCTCTCGACGAATTCGGTATAGACGTCGAGCATCTGCATCGTTTCCTTGCGGGCGTCGGCCTCGTCCTCGTGCGCGGTATGGCCTTCCTGCCAGAGGAATTCGCTCGTCCGCATGAACGGCAGCGTCCGCTTCTCCCAACGGATGACGTTCGCCCATTGGTTGATGAGCAGCGGCAGATCGCGATAGGAATTGATCCACTTCGCGTACATATGTCCGAACATCGTCTCCGAGGTCGGACGCACGGCCAGCCGCTCTTCGAGCACTTCGCCGCCCGCCTCCGTCACCATCGGCAGCTCGGGGTTAAAGCCCTCGACGTGCTCCTTTTCCTTTTGGAAGAAGCTCTCGGGAATGAGCAGAGGGAAGTAGGCGTTGCGGTGGCCGGTCTCCTTGAAGCGCCGGTCCAGGTCGCGCTGGATGTTCTCCCACAGCTCGTAGCCTTCCGGACGGAATACGATGCAGCCGCGCACCGGCGAATAGTCCATCAGCTCGGCTTTTTTGATGACGTCGATATACCAACGGCTAAAGTCTTCGCCCTGCGGCGTAATTTCGGTGACAAACGCTTTGTCCTTCGACATAACGGCTCTCCAACCCCTGACAACGTGAGAAATTTAAATGAATTATCCTTTGACCAACCGCAAAATATCGTTGTACGTGACGACCACCATCAGCAGCATCAGCATGGCGAACCCGATGAAGTGAACCAGGCTCTCGCGGTTCGGATCGATCGGCTTGCCGCGCACGGCTTCGATGCCGATGAAGATCAGGCGGCTGCCGTCCAGCGCCGGAATCGGAAGCAGGTTGAAGATCCCGAGATAGAGGCTGAGGATCGCGCCCCACATCGTCAGTTGGGTGATGCCCTGCTGGGCGATCTCCCCCGTAACCTGCGCGGTCCGCACCGGTCCGCCGAGATCGTCGATCTTGAATTCGCCGAAGATAAGCTTGCGGAACCCTTCCATGATCGTCTTGGTGCTGTCCACCATGGCGTTGCCGGCGAACTTGAGCGTCTCTCCGGCCCCCGCGCGGCGCATCTCCGGCACCGGATAGAAGCCCGCCTTGCCCGTCTTCTCGTCCGGCGTGATCGTCAACGGCACTTCCTTGCCGCCGCGCTCCACGATCCAATGCATCGGCTTGCCCGCCGAAGCGCCGATCTTCTTCACCAGCTTGTCGCTGTCTCCGGCGATCGGGTCGCCTTCGATGGAGACGATCAGATCGCCTTTCTTCAGACCCGCTTGTTCGGCAGGCGAGCCGGCGTTGACTTTGTTGACGAAGGTCTTGGTCACCGGCTCGACCGTCACGCCGGCCAATTGAATATAGACGGCGAACAGCACGAACGCGAGGATGAAGTTCATCATCGGACCCGCGAAGATGGCCATCGCCTTCTTGCCGGCGGTCGCGCTGCCGAACTGGCGGTCGACCGGCGCGATCTGCGTGTCGCGGCCCTTGGACAGGATCAGCGCTTGGCGATGAACCGGATAGCGCTGAATATCTCCGTCGACGTCCAGGGTCACGTGCAGGTCCCGCTCCAGGTCGATCGACTTGACTTCACCGCGGAGAATGTTCGTCCGCTCATCCAGCCGATCGAGATAGATGCGATTGACTTCGCCGTCCTTGATCCGAACGCCGATCGTCTGCCCCGGCTGCACCTCGACGACCTCGGGGTCTTCGCCCGCCATGCGCACGAATCCGCCTACCGGCAGGAGCCGCAGCGTGTAGCGCGTCTCTCCCCGCTTGATCGAGAACAGCTTCGGCCCGAAGCCGATCGCGAACTCCCTCACGAGCACGCCCGCCCTGCGGGCAAAATAAAAGTGTCCGAACTCGTGAATCGAGACGAGCACGAAGAAAACGAGAACCGTCAAAAATACGACCTGTACCATTTGCATGCTATACTACCCCCGTTGCCGGTAACGGCTGTCCTTAGATTAACATTATTCTCCGAGACGATACAAGAGAATACGGTCTGGCGACGGAACGGTAGCATTTTTAATAGCGGACGGTCCGGGCTTCCCCGCGCGCCCAGTCGTCGGCGGCCATGATCGCGTCCAGATCGGGCTCGCTCAGCGTCTCGTGCCGCGAGAGCGCCGATGCGATGATCGATTCGATGGCGAGGAACGGAATCTCGCCGCCGAGGAAGCGGGAGACCGCCACCTCGTTGGCCGCATTGAATACGGTCGGCGCGGTGCCTCCCGCGCGTCCGGCCTCGTAGGCGAGGCGGAGACAGGGATATCGTTCGAAGTCCATCGGGCGGAAGTGAAGCGCGCCCGCCTTCAGCAGATCGAGCGGAGACGCCGGGGAAGGCCGGCGCTCCGGATAGGTGAGCGCATACTGGATCGGCACCCGCATATCGGGGTTGCCGAGCTGCGCCATCACGCTCGTGTCGTCGAATTCGACCATCGAATGCACGATGCTCTCCGGATGCAGCACGACGTCGATCCGGTCGTAAGGAAGGCCGAACAGCCAATGGGCTTCCATCACTTCGAGGCCTTTGTTGGCCATGGTGGCCGAATCGATCGTGATCTTCGCCCCCATCGACCAGTTCGGATGGCGCAGCGCCTCCTCCACCGTGACCTGCGCGAGCTCTTCGCGCGAACGGTCGCGGAAGCTGCCGCCCGAGGCGGTGACCAGCAGACGCTTGACGGCGCGCCGATCCTCGCCGTTCAGGCATTGGAAGATCGCGGAGTGCTCGCTGTCGATCGGCAGCAGCGGGACGCCCCGATCGGCCGCGCGCTTCATGACGATATGGCCCGCGGTGACGAGCGTCTCCTTGTTCGCGAGCCCGATCGCGGCGCCGGATTCGATGGCCGCGAGCGTCGACTTGAGGCCGACGCTGCCCATGACCGCGCAGACGACGTAGTCGGCGCCGGCGCCGCCCGCCGCCTCGACCAGCCCCTCGTCTCCGTAGACGATCCGGGTCCCGGCCGGGAGACGCGTCCGGATCCGTTTGGCCAGTTCGCGGCTTCCGGCCGAGACGAGCTTCGGGCGGAAGGCGTGCGCTTGTTCGAGGAGCAATTCCACGTTCGAGCCGGCCGCGAGGCTGACCACTTCGTAGCGGTCCGGCTCGCGGGAGACGACGTCGAGCGTCTGCGTGCCGATCGAACCGGTGCTCCCGAGTACGGCCACTTTTCTCATAGGAAACGCATACCTCCGTTCGTATGTAGGTGCCAAACGGTTTAGTTGGGCAGGAGGCCGAGCAGATGAACGAGCGGGAAGACGATGAGCCAGCTGTCCGTCCGGTCCAGCACGCCGCCGTGTCCCGGAAGCAGGTTGCCCGAATCCTTGACGCCCCGAAACCGCTTGTACGCGGACTGGATCAGATCCCCGAGCTGTCCCGCGACGGCCGCGGCGAGACCGATCCCGACGGCGCGCCCGAAGCCCAGCCAATCCGGCCAGACGACGGCGAAGACGACCGCGACGAGCATGGCGATGAGGAGACCGCCGACGGCCCCTTCGATCGTCTTGTTCGGGCTGATCGCCGGCCAGAGCTTGGTCTTGCCGACGGCTCGTCCGACGAAGTAAGCGCCCGCGTCGGACGCCCAAATGCAGAAAAAGACTAACAGCGGCCAGAAGACGCCGTGCGGCAAGTCCCGGGCGACCGCCATATAGCGGAAGCCGAGTCCGATATAGAACGCGCCCAGGAAAAGCAGGCTCGCGTGCTCGAGCGTCAGCTTGTTCTTGCTGAAGACGGTCGACGCCAGCAGCGCGAACATCAGGAACCAAGCGACGACTTCGACCGTCGGCGTATGCCAGCCGAACGGCAGCTCCGGCATGGCCAGGATCAGCACGGCCGCGAATCCGGCCAGCACGTCCCCGCGCAGCGCCTTCTGCCCGTTCAGCTTGACGTATTCGCGGAACCCGATCAGCGCGAGCAGGACGAGCACTCCCGTGTAGTACCAGCCGCCGAGCCAGAGGAGCGCGAGGAAGCCGGCCCCGGCGATCACGCCGGTAACGATCCGTTGTCCCATCGGTCTAGAGCCCCCCGTAACGGCGAGCCCGTCGCTGATACTCGCGGATCGCTTCGTGGAAATGATCTTCGGTGAATTCCGGCCAGTGTACGTCGGTAAACCAGAATTCGCTGTAAGCAAGCTGCCAGAGCATGAAGTTGCTCAGCCGCAGCTCGCCGCTCGTCCGGATGAGGAGATCCGGATCCGGCAGATCGCTGCTGAGCAGCCCCGCGCCGAAGTCGGCCTCCGAGATCGCGTCGGGATCGAGCTCGCCTTTGGCCGCTTGACGGGCCAGCTTCCGCGCCGATTCGACCATCTCCATCCGGCTCCCGTAATTCAGCGCGAAGTTCAGCACAAGTCCGGTATTGTCCGCCGTTCTGCGCACGGCTTCTTCGACGGCGGACAGCGTGAAGTCCGGCAGCAGGTCCTTCACGCCCATCATGCGAACCTGCACGTTGTTCCGGATCAACTCGTCGAGCTCGAGCGACAGGAACTCCTGCGGCAGCTTCATGATGAACTCGATCTCCGCTTTGGGCCGCTTCCAGTTCTCCGTAGAAAAGGCATATAAAGTCAAATAGCGCACACCGAGGCGGTCTGCGGCTTTTGTGATCCGTTTGACGGTTTTCATTCCGTTGTGATGACCGGCGACGCGCGGAAGGCCGCGGGCTTTGGCCCAGCGTCCGTTCCCGTCCATAATGATCGCCACGTGCCGCGGCACGTTGTCCGACGATAAGTCATTTCCTTCGCGTGAAGATTCGGAAGCGGCCGCCATGGTCGTCATCCCGTCCTGCTGCTTCTTCCGGAACCACCCGTTAAAGAAACGGTTCATCATGGCCTGTTCCTCCTGATCCAGAACAATAAACGAACCCCACCTTGCGGAGGGGCCCTGTCGTAAGGCATTACACTTCCATGATTTCTTTTTCTTTGGCGGCGAGAATCTTGTCCACTTCCGCGACGTAGCGGTCGGTCGTCTTCTGGACGTCGTCCTGATGACGGCGCGACTCGTCTTCGGAGATTTCGCCCTTTTCTTTTTTCTTGATGTCGTCGTTGGCGTCGCGGCGAATGTTGCGGATCGCGACCTTCGCTTCCTCGCCGTACTTCTTCGTCGACTTGACGAGATCGGCGCGGCGCTCTTCGGTGAGCGGCGGGATGTTCAGACGGATGATCGTGCCGTCGTTCGCCGGCGTCAGGCCGACGTCGGACTTCAGGATCGCCTTCTCGATCGCGGCCAGCGCGGATTTATCCCACGGCTGGATGATCAGCGTGCGGGAGTCCGGCGTGTTGATCGTGCCCAGCTGGTTGACGGGCGTCAGCGCGCCGTAATACTCCGCTTGAACGCGATCGAGCATGGCCGGGGACGCGCGTCCCGCGCGCAGCGACGCCAGCTCGCGCTTCAGCGCGCCCAGCGCTTTTTCCATCCGTTCTTCTGCGTTCTTCTTAATCGCTTGAGGCATTGTTAATCCACGCTCCCCTTGACGATGGTGCCGATCTTCTCGCCCATCACGGCCCGTTTGATGTTGCCCTTCTCGGTAATCGCGAAGACGAGAAGCGGAATGTTGTTATCCATGCAGAGCGACGATGCGGTGGAGTCCATGACGCCCAGGTTTTTGTTGAGCACATCCATATAAGTAAGCTGTTCGTATTTCTCGGCGTTGGCGTCCTTGAACGGATCGGCGCTGTAGACGCCGTCCACTTTGTTCTTCGCCATCAGGATGACTTCCGCTTCGATCTCGGCGGCCCGAAGCGCGGCGGTCGTATCCGTCGAGAAGAACGGATTGCCCGTGCCGGCCGCGAAGATGACGACGCGTCCCTTCTCCAGGTGGCGGATCGCGCGGCGGCGAATGTACGGCTCCGCGATCTGCTGCATCGCGATCGAGGTCTGTACGCGCGTCGGCACGTCGATCTGCTCGAGCGCGTCCTGCAGCGCCAAGGAGTTCATGACCGTCGCGAGCATGCCCATATAGTCGGCGGTCGCGCGGTCGATCCCTTTCTGGCTGCCGGCGATGCCGCGCCAGATGTTGCCTCCGCCGCAGACGATCGCGACTTCGACTCCGAGCTCCACGACTTCTTTTACTTGATCGGCGATCGACAGGATGGTCGACGCATCGATGCCGTACCCGTTCGAACCGGATAGCGACTCTCCGCTGACCTTCAACACCACGCGTTTGTAGACGGGACGATTCAACTTTAGTACCTCCACCATATCTTCTTTTCGCAAGTAAACCGGCTTTGCCGTCTTTCCGGGCGACAACGCGTTTTTATCGGCGGCTACGCAGAAATGAATTCACGTGAAACTTATACATTCTGTATAACCAAGTCAATCCGGCATCGCCGTCTCCCCGGAAGCGGCGATGCGTTGAAAAAAAGGGAACACCGCGTGTTCCCTGCACGTTGAAATTATGCTTTGACTTGCGCCATAACTTCTTCTACGAAGTTGTCTTGCTTCTTCTCGAGGCCTTCGCCCAGTTCGAAACGCACGAAACGGCGGATGGAGATTTGCTCGCCGATCGTCGCGATCTTCTCGTTCAGCAGCGTTTGGATCGTCTTGTCCGGATCCTTGACGAACGATTGCTCGAGCAGCACGTTTTCTTCATAGTATTTGTTCAGGCGGCCTTCGACCATCTTGTCGACGATCTTCTCGGGCTTGCCTTCGTTGAGCGCTTGGTTGCGGAGGATTTCGCGTTCTTTGTCCAGCTCGTCTTGCTGAACTTCTTCGCGGCGGATGAATTTCGGGCTGGCTGCCGCGATGTGCATCGCCAGGTCGCGCACGAATTCCTTGAATTGATCGGTCATGGCGACGAAGTCGGTCTCGCAGTTGACTTCAACGAGAACGCCGATGCGGCCCGCGCCGTGAATGTAGGATTCTACGCGGCCTTCCGTAGCGACGCGATCGCCTTTCTTCGCGGCTGCGGCCAGGCCTTTCTCGCGGAGAAGTTCCGCGGCTTTGGTCAGATCGCCGCCTGCTTCCTCCAGCGCTTTTTTGCAATCCAGCATGCCTGCTCCCGTTCTCTCGCGGAGCGATTTTACGTCTGCTGCGTTAACTGCCACTGAGATACCCTCCTGATCTTCCGCGCGCCGCTGGCGGGCGGATCCCATATGTTCTTGTTTTCAAAAAAAGGGCGGTGAGAAGGTTCTCTTCTGACCACCCTTAATCTAGCTAAGCGAACGTGCGTTGACGGATCAATTAAGCGGTCGTTTCTTCGCCTTGGCGGGATTCGACGATCGCGTCGGCCATCTTCGACGTCAAGAGCTTCACGGCGCGGATCGCGTCGTCGTTGCCCGGGATGACGTAGTCGATCTCGTCCGGATCGCAGTTCGTGTCTACGATGCCGACGATCGGGATGCCCAGCTTGCGCGCTTCGGCAACCGCGATGCGCTCTTTGCGCGGATCGATGATGAACAGCGCGTCAGGCAGTCTGCGCATGTGCTTGATGCCGCCGAGGAATTTCTCGAGACGCTCTTTCTCTTTGCGGAGAAGGATGACTTCTTTCTTCGGAAGCACTTCGAACGTGCCGTCTTGCTCCCATTTGTCCAGCTGGTGCAGACGGTCGGTCCGCTTCTGGATCGTGGAGAAGTTGGTCAGCGTGCCGCCGAGCCAACGTTGATTGATGTAGAATTGGCCGCTGCGCTCCGCTTCTTCTTTCACGGAGTCTTGCGCTTGCTTCTTCGTGCCGACGAACAGCATCGTGCCGCCTTGCTCGCCGAGCTGGCGGACGAAGTTGTAGGCTTCGTCGACTTTCTTGACCGTCTTTTGCAGGTCGATAATGTAAATGCCGTTACGCTCGGTAAAGATGTACTTGTCCATCTTCGGGTTCCAACGACGGGTTTGATGACCGAAGTGTACCCCAGCTTCGAGAAGCTGCTTCATGGAAATAACTGCCATCTTCACTGCACCTCCTGAGTGGTTTTAAATGTAGGTGAATCTCCTCCGCCGGTTCGCGCTTTTCGCCAGAACTCCCCGCGGGAAGCACCGCTGGCGAAATTGAACGGCGTGCGTTTTTTCACACCGGGTAATAATATAACACACGCTGTCGGATGTTGCAAGACTGCCTGCGAATGGAAGATCGCCGTCCTTCGCGCCGCCCGCACGGCCCTTCCCCTCGTCCGCCGGACCTGCTCCGCAGGGCGCATTTTTCGTCGAATTGTGTTACAATCCCATGACGACCCGCAACTTTTCGGCCCCCCGCTCGTTCAATGTACGTCAACGTATTCTGACGTCCGGTCTATCGACGCGATCGACGACAAACAAGAGAGGTGTAAGTAGAAACGCAAAATGAGAAATTCAGCAGCGCAAGCCGTATACCCCGACACTTACCCGGAGACGCCTCCTAGGAAAAGAACCAAGAGCGCTCTGCTCTTCTACGCCGTCCTCTGGATGGTGCTAGTCGCAGCCGGCGTCCTGGGCGCCAAGGCCTATTCCGATCATATTCAGCGCCAGGTCGCCGCGGATCTCGAACGGCAGACGGCCAGCCAGATCGCAGCCATGCAGCAGGATTACGACGGCCGTATCGACAAGCTCGAGACCGGCTACAAGGCATCGCTCGCTCAGATGGAGAGCAAGATCGAAGCGTTAAACGAATTGCTGACCTTCACGAAGGACAACGCGGACACGAAGACGGACAACAGCAACAAGCTGTACACGCAGTTGGCCGAAGTGAAGAAGCAGCTCGCCGAATTGAAGAAAAGCTTGGACGTGCTCAAATGAGCGCGATCGCCGCGCGTCCCCTGAACCGGACGCTGCTGCTCGCCTGCACGCCCTTTCTCGGGATGCTCGTCTGGCTGTTCGTCGCGAATATTAGCGTTCAGCTCTCGGAGCGCGCGTATCCGCAGCCCGCCGCGCAGACGTCGCCCGATCCAGGCGCCGCGGCCGGTCCGGCGCTGGAAGGCCTGGATCAAGCGAAGGCGATCGCCCAAGGCACGGGTCAATCGATCAAGAAGCAATTATCCCTCTACCAGAAGACCAACGCCGATATGGCCCAGATCGCATCCATCGCTTCGACCCAAGCTTCTCGCCCCTATCAGATCTACGACCGGCGGATTACCCGCAAGCTCGGCAGCCCGGCCGCCACGATCCAGTCGGACAAGCTGGAGGCTCAGCTGTTCTACTTGGGCACGCAGAACTTTCAGAGCTATGCCCTGAAGATCAAGCTCAAGCAGAAGGACGCCATGAAGCTGGTGCTTGGGAACGACAAGGAAGGCAGCGCGGAGACGACGCTGTCCGCCGTGAACCGCTACAAGGCCGCCATCGGCGTCAACGCCGGGGGCTTCGCGGACGGAGGCGGCAAGCGCTATCCGCTCAGCACGACGGTCGTGGGCGGCAAGTACATAGGCGGCTTCCAGCCGACGGAGAAGGACCTGTTCTTCGTCGGGCTGAACGGCAGCAACAAGCTGATCGGCGGCAAGTTCTCGAGCCAATCCCAGCTGGACGCGCTCGGGCCGAAGTTCGGCGCCTCCTTCGTGCCAATCCTGCTGAAGAACGGCCAACGGACCGTCATCCCCGACAAATGGAAGACAAGCCCGAAGCGCGCGCCGCGTACGGTGATCGCGAACTACAAGGACGATCAGCTCCTATTCCTCATCGCCAACGGCTATAACGAGAACGGCAGTTCCGGCGCCACCCTCGAAGAGATGCAGATTCTGCTTCAGCGCTACGGGGCGCTGGACGGCTATAATCTCGACGGCGGCGGGTCCACCTCGCTCGTCTTCAACGGACGGGTGATCAATAGCCCGTCCGACGGCACGCTTCGCAAGCTGCCGACGCACTTCCTGTTCTTCCGATAGCGAATGCGCATCAAAAAAGACCGCNNGCGGTCTTTTTTGATGCGCATGGGCTTAGGGCCATGATCGCTCCCGAAGCGGAGACATCGAATCGTACATCCGCATTCGCGCCCCAGCGGCAGCTCCGATGGGGACGATTATCCAGTCGTATCCAGCACAGTTTGGCTGATCGACCGGGCTCTTGATCTCCGGCGGGACGTTGGCGGCTCGGTCTTCATCGGCGACGGCGCTCGGCACGGCATTCATTGACCGGCGCGTTCGTCTCGGAATTCCACCGCAGAAGCGTTCCTCACCGTGTCCGCGCACAAAAAGTTGTATTCGTACCGCTTATTACGTCTCCGTTGGCTGTAAAGGGGCAATCGCTTGCAAACGTACAACTTTTTCCGCAGGAAATCGGAAAACAAGCTGAAAACGGCTGTGTTAGTTGTACGTTTACAACCTTTGTTCCTTTTCAAGCGCATTCCAAGGAAATAAGTTGTACATTTACAACTTCAAGGCCCCACGCTCCGCTGCTATTCGATCCTTTGCTTGCTTGCCTGGTGTGATCGTCGACATAGCTGGCGGTCCGCGAGGGTCATGAGCGTCATGCTGGGAGCCGAACGTCCCCCTCGATCCCCAGGACGCAAAAAACCCGCAGGCATCAATGCTTCCTGCGGGTAATCTCGGCGATAATGTCGTCGAAAGTCGGCTGTCCGGTGAATTTGCTGAGTCCCACCTGCAGCGCTTTGGCGTACGGTTTGGCTTTCTTGAGAAACGCCGCTTTGTCGTCGATCAAATCCAAATCGGCCAGATTCGAAGCGACCCTCGTCAGATCGTCATTGTAGGCGATATAGAGACCCGTGATGCCGCTCTCGCTCTTCGACGGACTACTTTCGGGCGATGCGGCCGACGTCGCTGAAGGCGAAGCCTCCGGCTTAGCCGCTCCAGCGTCAGCCGCGGGTTTGGCTGCAGCCGCCTCCGCGGCGGCCTTCTCCGCCGCTTTCTTAACAGCCTCGTCCAGCTGCGCCTGACTGTAAGTGTCTCCGCCGATCTTCAAGAGCGAATACCCGAGGCCTTCCGCGTCCTTCTTCACCGTCTCGAGGCTTAACGGGTCGCGCGATTCCAGACCGTCTTGCTGCTTTTGCGCGGCCGTCATCAGCTGCAGCATCGCCGCGCCGAGCATAAGCCCGATGCCGAGGCCGACGAGCAAGCTACGGTTTTTACGCATGCCGCTCCTCCTCCCGGCGGGCCAGCTGCAGAATCAACTGCACTTCGCCTTTATTCATGTTCATCGCCTTGGCGATCTGCTCGACGGAGCGGCCGCGGTCGTGCAGCCCCAGCAGCTCGGCATAACGGCCGCGTATGCTCGTCGGCGCTTCCGCCGCCGGCGCGCGAAGCTCCGCCTCGGCGGGAAGCACGGGCTCCGCCAGGCGGTGCGCCGCGGTCGCTGCCGGACCCGACGGCGCCGCATCCTCTCGCGTATCCGCAACGTCGCGATGCGACCCCGTCTCTCGCGTACCCGACGCGTCCCGATGGGATGCCGACTCTCGCGCCGAAGCGGCTTCCCGCAGCGACACCTCATCCCGAATTTCCGCTGCCGCCCGTGCCGCCGCAGCCGCCCGGACCTCAACAGCGTCGACTGCCGCCTGATCGGCCAGCGTAGACATCGCCTTCTCCAGTTCCTGTATGCGCCGGCCGAGTCTGGCGACCGTCTCGTCTTGCTCCTGCTTGAAGTTCGCGACGGCGTCCACCAGCTCGCGGTTCTCCGTCTCGAGTTCGCCCAGCAGCCGGTCGTACGCCTCTTCGTCCGCGACGGCCGTCTCTTGCTGCGGCTTGGCCCGCGGGAGCAGCCAGCCGTATCCGGCGATCGCCGCCCCCGCCACCACGATGGTCAACCAAGGTGCCATTGCTCGCTTGCCCCTTTCCTTTGCGGCCTACAACGTCAAGTCGATATGCCGCCCCTTGAACGGGTGCTCGGTGCCGTTCACCTGCGGCTTGGCCTCGTCATCGCCGCCGTCCTCGCGCGCGGACGGCGCCTTCGGACGGCGCTGGCCTTCCTTCGGCTCCCGCTCCGAGATGTTCCTGCCCGCGGCGCCTTCCGTCTTCGTCTTCTGCTGCGCTTGCCGTTCGGCGCGCTTCATCGCTTGCTCGCCGAGGGCGGCTTGCTCCAGAGCCGGCCGCTGCTGCTGCTGTTGATGCAGCTGCGTCAGTTCGACCGAGCGCGGGATGGATGTCTGCAGATCCAGCGGTTTGAAGCTCACGGGCCATGCACCCTTTCCGTGTCGCACGCGTTCGCCCGAACGATCGGATGCGATCGCATGCTTGTTAATTGTAAGGAACCATGATGATCTCTCCGTCCGAATAACGGAAGGAGACCCGCATCGCGCTATCCTTCACGAAGCGGGTGTATCTGCCGATGACGATCTTCGTTCCGCCGTATATCGTGTGTACCGCGTCGACGCGGGAGGCGTTCGTATCCTCCAGCGTTTTCTCGATGTCCAGGATTTGTTCCTTGGCCGCCTGGAGCTCTTCCGCCGTCTGACGGCGAGTCGACGTCAGCTTGATCCGCATCGCCAGCCGGTCCGCCGACAGCTGTCCCACCGCCGCCAGCTGATTCAGCATGGCGAGCGCCTTCTCCGACTTGTCCAGGCTCTCCGTGAGCACGCGGATGTTGGTGCGCAGATCGACGAGCTCTTGGCGCAGCTCGGGACGTACGCCGACCTCGATGGCCGTAGCCGTCGACATGGCGTTCCCGATCGTCCGGGCGGCCACGCGCTCGCCGGCCTGGAGCACGCCGCCTACGATCAAGCCTTTGGCGCCCGCGCAGACGACGTGCCGGCCCGCCCGGACGTTCGAATGCATGATGCTCTGCGAGACGATCACGTCTTGGGAAGCGCTGACGTTGCCTTCTTGAATGAAGGAGCATTTGACGTTGCAGCCGGCTTTGACCAGTCCTTTGTTGCTGCCGATAATGCCGCCGGAGATCTCGATCGAGCCGTCCGACTCCACGTCCGCCCCTTCGATGCCGCCCGTCACCCTGATGTCGCCCGACGCCCGAATGCGGAATCCCGTCAAGACGTTCCCGCGGATGACGACCGTGCCGACGAAGTCGATGTTGCCGATGTTGTAATCGACGTCCCCGTTCACCTCGAACACCGGGAAGACGTTCAGCTTGTCCTTGTCCGTGCGGGTGACGAGCCCGTCCATCGCCGCGTACATGGCCGTCTTCTCCGGATTGACGACGACGTTCTTGCCCACCTTGAAGTTCGCTTCCTTCCCGTCCTTGGCGGGAATCTCCTCGCCCGTCACCGCGAGGCCCGGAACGCCGGGCTGCGGCGGGACGCGCGAAGCGATCAGCTGGCCCGTCTTCACGTTGGCGAGCTGCGACACCTCGCGGTAATCGACGCTGCCGTCGTCGCGTTCGGCGGGGCGCTTCTCCTTGCCGGCTTCTTCGAACAGCACCTTGACGTAGCCGTCCTGGCCGGGCGTGGGCGCCGTGCCGAGCGCGACCACGTTCTGCGTGAAGTAGAAGTCCTGCGGGCGCTGGGCGATCATCAACAGCGTATCCTGCTGCAGACCGTGCTTAATGCCGTAGCCGGACAAGATCGTCTCCAAATCGCGCATAGTTAGCTTGATGACGCCCTCTACCCGTTTGAAGATTAAAATGGCTTTTAACTTGTCTTCGGTTACCGTGACTTCCATCATCTGATCCCATGCAAGCTCCTGATCGCCGGACATCGATTTCCCCTCCGATCCAGTTTCACTTCTGCAGCAGTTGGTCTTTCTGTTTGGTTAAGGCGGCGCGCAGCCGCAGGATGGCTTTGGAATGCAGCTGCGAGATGCGCGAAGGCGACAGCGACATCACTTCGGCGATCTCGCTTAGCGACAGATCCTCGTAATAGAAAAGCGAGACGACCGTTCGCTCCTTCGCGGTCAGCTTCTCGATCCCCTGCGCGAGCGAGTCCTTCAAGTACGTCTCGTGCACCTTGAACTCGGGATTGAGCGCCTTCTCGTCCACGAGCAGCGAGAGCCGCGTCTCCGACTCTTCCTCGCGGATCGGCTCCTCGAGCGAGCAGATCGTCGCGACCGCCACCTCTTGAAGCATCTGCTGAAAATCTTTGTTCGATATATTCAAATAGTCGCATATTTCTTCGTCCGTCGCGGAGCGGAGATGCCGCTGCTCGAGGACCGCGTATGCGTCCTCCATTTTTTTCGCTTTGTCGCGCACCGAACGCGGGACCCAGTCCCCCTGGCGCAGCCCGTCGATGATCGAGCCGCGAATCCGCCACGAGGCATAGGTTTCGAATTGCAGTCCGCGCTGGTAATCGAATTTCTCGATCGCGTCGATGAGGCCCATCGAGCCGTTGCTGACCAGATCGTCCTTGGAGACGTTCTTGGGCAGCCCGACGGCCATCCGGCTCGATACGTAATCCACTAATGGCAAATAATGCTCGATCAGCTGCTTCTTCGCGTCCGAATCCCCATCTTCTTTCCAACGGCGCCAGACATCATGGTGGGATAACCGGGAACGGGATTGATCGATCATCACTGCTTCACCTTCCTTATTCGTCCGTCAGGCGCCGAATCGCCTGTACCACTTCTTCGGGTTCGGGATGATCGAGAGACACGAGCTTGGGCGGCGTCAGCGGCTGAAACCCGGCGACGGGCTCTCCGCCTGCGCCCGTCCATTGCTGCTTCATCAGATCCGATAACGATTCGTCGTCGCCGGGCGTCGTCATGTCGAGGACGGCGCCGCGCGCTTCGTCCGCGATCGGCTGCGGCGGTCCGGGCAGATGCGCCGGCCGCAGCAGTTGGGTCAGCGCGAACCGCGCGAGCATGCTGAGCAGGCCGAACGCGACGAAGGCGTACAGCGCCCGCATCGCCGTCGTGCCGAGCGGGTTGTGGCCAAGAGAGAACAAGAACGTCAGGATCGCCCCGAAGCAGGCGAATCCGGCCGTCCATCGCCAAGAACCGATCATCTTAAATCTCCTTTACTCCGTTCTGGACGCTGCGAATCGTCAGGACTCCGCTAAGGCTGTCGAACTCGATCGTGCGGCCGTAATTGCCGCCCGTATCCTCCGCGACGACCGGGATCGACCACTTGGCGAGCGCCGCGTGCGAGGACTCCACGTTGCGCGGGCCGATGCGCATGCTATCGCTGCCGCCCGCGAAGGCGAACATCTGGGCGCCGCCGGCCATCTTGGCGACGAGCCGGGACAGATCCGCGCCGGCGTCCTTCATGCGCACGAGCAGCTCGGGAATCGCAGTGTCCGCATACTTGGCTACGTTCAGTTGGCCCTCGCGCGCGATCTCGGAGCTCGGCAGCATGATATGCGCCATGCCCGCGATCCGACGTCCCGCGTCGTACAGCGTAAGGCCGACGCAGGAGCCCAGCCCGGTCGTTCGGAGGGAAGCGCCGGCTGCGGCGACGTTCAAGTCGGCCATGCCGACTTTGACGATAACGGCTTCATTCATTCGACCGGCACTCCCAACGCGCGGAACATCCGCTCGAAAGACTCCGGGTCCGGGATGAAGAAGAAGTGGCCTTCCGCTTCGTGCTTGCCTTCCAGGAACGTGGTATCGATCAGAAGGGCATCGTCTCCCATCGTTCCGAATTGCAGCAGGCCGTAAGTGAGAATGGCGCCGGCCATGTCCACGGCGATGGACGGGACGGTGGGAGACAGCGGCAAGCCGGTCAAGTCCGCGAGCGACGACAGGTACGACCCCGCCAGAATGTTGCCGATCTCGGACAAAGCGGACAGCTCCATCTCGGTATACGCGTCGCCTTCGGTCGCGTCGAACGCGAGCAAGCCCTGCAGCAGGCCGCGCGCCTGTTCCCGGCTCATGAGGAAGAAGATGTTGCCCGGCGCCTCTCCCTCCACCCGGAGGAAGACGGCGACGACGACTTCTTCCGGACCGCCGACGCGGCCCGAGATCTCCTCGAAGGGAATGAAGCTGACCGTCGGGACCGCCATGTCGACGGGCTTGTCCAACAGCCGGGAGAGCGCGGTCGCCGCGTGCCCCGCGCCGATATTGCCGACCTCCCGCAGGACGTCCATCTTGAATTCGGTGTCGTGGCTGAAGAGGTTCACGGATCAGGCCCCGAATTGTTCCAGCTGGATAATCTCCGAGCGGTTCAACACTTCCGACAGGTTCAGGAGAATGAGCAGGCGGTCTTCGCCGAACTTCGCCACGCCGCTGAGATACTTCGCCTTGATGCCGCCGACGACTTCGGGCGGATTCTCCACCGCGTCGCTCGTCAGATCGATGACGTCGTTGGCCGAATCGACGATGAAGCCGACTTCCAGCTCGTTCGCGGCCACGATGATGATGCGCGAATTCTCGGTCGCTTCCGCTTCCGCCAGCCCGAACCGGCTGCGCAAGTCGATGACCGGCACGACGATGCCCCGCAGGTTGATGACGCCCTTGACGAACGCCGGCGTCTTCGGCACCCGGGTGATCGGGGCCATCCGCTCGATCGTGCGCACCTTGTCCACTTCGATGCCGTACTCTTCGTGCGCGAGCGTAAACACGATTACCTTGAACTCCTCTGCCATGGGTAGCTCCTCCTCGAAATGGTCCTGTTTTATTTGATCAATGCGTTCGGATCGACGATCAGAGCCACTTGCCCGTCGCCGAGAATGGTGGCGCCGGAGATGACGTCGAGGTTGGTCAAGTATTTGCCCAGCGTCTTGAGCACGATCTCGCTCTGGCCGATCAGTTCGTCGACCAGCACGGCCGCCAGCTTCTCGCCCTTGCGGATTACCAGCATCTCCGTCTCTTGCTCGTCCTCGTCCCGGTAATCCGGCGATTCGAGCAGCTGCGCCAGCGAGACGACCGGAATAATGGACTTGCGGTACTCGATCATCCGGTTGCCGTGCACGTCCCGGAAGTCGGCGCGCTTCGCGATCGCCGTCTCCACGATGGACGACAGCGGGAACGCGTACTTCTCCGATCCCAGCTTGACGAGCATCGCCGAGATGATCGAGAGCGTCAGCGGCAGCTGGATCGAGAACTTCGTGCCGGCGCCCGGATTCGAGGTGACCGACACTTGGCCGCCGAGCGATTCGATCTTCGAGCGGACGACGTCCAATCCGACGCCGCGGCCGGAGATATCGGAGATCTTGTCCGCGGTGCTGAAGCCGGCGGCGAACAGCAGCATGTTGATCTGGTCGTCGCTCAGCTTCTTCGCTTCTTCCGCCGTGACGACGCCGCGATTGACGGCGATCTCCAGCACCTTCGGCCGGTTGATGCCGCGGCCGTCGTCTTCGATCTCGATGAAGACGTGATTGCCGCTATGGAAGGCGCGAAGATTCACCGTGCCGGTCTCGCGTTTGCCGGTGCCGATGCGGTCCTGGATCGGCTCGACGCCGTGGTCGACCGAGTTGCGGATCAAGTGGACCAGCGGATCGCCGATCTCGTCGATGACGGTGCGGTCGAGCTCCGTCTCCGCGCCGGTAATGATGAGATCGACCTTCTTGCCCAGCGACTTCGCCAGATCGCGGACCATGCGCGGAAACCGGTTAAAGACGCTGTCGACCGGCACCATGCGCAGCTTTAGCACGATGTTCTGCAGATCGCTGCTGACGCGGGCCATATGCTCCACCGTCTCGGTCAGGTCGTTGCGGCGAACTTCCGAAGCGAGCTGCTCCAGACGCACCCGGTCGATCAGCAGCTCGCTGAACAAATTCATCAGCGAGTCGAGGCGCTCGATGTCGACCCGGATCGTTCGCGGCGCGGCGTTGCCGGCGGAAGCGGACGCCGACGGGCGGGCCGCGGCTTCCGGCGCGGCGGATGGAGCCTCAGGCGCCGCGGGCGCGGCCGGTGCGGCAGGCGCCGCTGCGGCCGCTACTTCCTGCCTGGCCTGGGCCGCGGCTTCATTCGAGGCTTCGCGGGATTGATCGAGCTCGGCGAGCGACGCCAGATCGACCGGGGTTACCGTGACCGACTCCAGCTCCGAGACGCGGTTCAGCGTCTCTTCGAGCTGCGCCTGGTCGATGCGGGAGATATAGTAGACGGAGAAGCTGCGGTCGAACTGCTCCTGCTCGATCTCTTGGACCGACGGGTGCGACTTCACGACCTCGCCGTTGCGTTCCAGCGCGTCGAACACCATATAGGCGCGAACGGCCTTCAGCAGGCAGTCGCTGCGAATGGCGACCTCGATGTGGAACACCGGATTGCCGCTCTCCAC
This sequence comes from Cohnella nanjingensis, assembly GCF_014212125.1. GTDB lineage: Bacteria > Bacillota > Bacilli > Paenibacillales > Paenibacillaceae > Cohnella > Cohnella nanjingensis. The sequence goes on along the minus strand of NZ_JACJVP010000079.1, from coordinate 1,194 downwards.
GGATTGCTGGAGTACGGACAATTGGTATTGATCGAGCAGCATATGGACGGCGACGAGCGCCAGCTCGGACGTCTCCGCCGCCGTTGCCGGCGCGGCCGCGGCCGGCTCGCCGCTCACGATTCCCTTCAACTGCGCGACGAGCCCCGCGACGTCTCCGCGGCCGGTGCCGCCTTCGATGACGTCCTTGACCATCGCTTCGAGCGCGTCCAAGCATTTGAACAGCGTATCGAAGATGCCGCCGTTCATCTTCAGCTTGTCGTTGCGCACCAGATCGAGCACGTTCTCCATCTCGTGCGTGAGCGACGCCAGGTCTTCGAATCCCATCGATGCGGACATGCCCTTAAGCGTGTGCGCAGACCGGAAGATGACCTGAACGATGCTGATGTCTTCGGGATGCTGTTCGAGCTTGAGCATGTTCTCGTTCAGCGCTTGCAGATGCTCATTGGCTTCGTCGATAAAGATGGACAAGTACTGATTCATTTCCACTGGCCGACACCTCCTGAATGGTCATCCGCGCGAACCCCGTCCGGGTTCCGCCGGCTTACCTCTTGCACGAGCAGCGAAGCGATATGCTGCAGCTCCGCCACTTGCGTGGCCGCTCCGATCTCGATGGCCGATCGGGGCATGCCGTACACGACACAGGTCTCTTCCGCTTCCGCGATGGTCGCGGCCGCGCCGTCTTCGCGCAGCGCCTTCATGCCTTTGGCGCCGTCGCTCCCCATGCCCGTCATGATGACGGCATGCCGCCGAAGCTCGCGGAAGCCGAGCAGCGACTCGAACAGCCGGTCCACCGAAGGCCGATGGCCGCTGACCGGCGCATCCTCGGAGAGCGCGATGCGATACGTCCCTGACGCGTCTCTCGTTAGCGTCATGTGCAGGCCGCCTGGCGCGAGATACGCTTCGCCCGCGCGGACCGTCTCGCCGTCCCGGGCTTCGCGGACCGGGATCTTCGCGAACGAGGCGAGCCGCTGCGCGAGCGAATGGGTGAACTTCGGCGGCATATGCTGCACGATCAGGACCGGCGCCGGGAAGTCGGCCGGCAGATTCGTGATCACCTCGTGCAGGGCGCGCGGCCCGCCTGTCGAAGTCCCGATCGCCACGAGATCGTTGAACGCGGTCGGCCGCTCGGGCGCGGCGCGTTCCCCGTCCGCTGGCTTCGGGATCGCCGTCCGGGGCGGCCGCGGCGCCTGGGCC
>NZ_JACJVP010000078.1 GCF_014212125.1 Cohnella nanjingensis | reverse complement strand
CCGGCTAACTATCGCTACATCGCAACTTTCCGCTATATACGGGGGAGGTGGTCGCTCCCGCTTTTGCCTTCCTCGGGTTTGGCCGGTTGGCCGCTTGCTCGCAGCTTTGACAAAATCGTCCCAACTCCGAAAAGCATACACCCGCAATAGTCTCAGCGTCTGCCAAAGGGTTTGCGGGATCTGCTTCATAAGACGTACCAAGTACAACAAGACGTAGGCAATCATAGCGATCAAAATGTGATTCCATACGGCTTGTGGCTTGTAAGCAAACAACTTCGCAAACTTCAAATGCTGCTTCATCCACCGAAAGAACAACTCAATCCGCCAGCGCTGACGGTACAGATCTGCAATTTCGCGAGCGGACAAGTCGAAGCGCGTTGTCCCTATCCGGTAAAGCCGACCTTGTTCGTCCTTGAATTCCACCAAGCGAATCGGCGCCTTCATTAAGTGCTTCCCTTTTCCGAGAAACACGATCGCATCTCGCAAGAGCAGGGGGTCCGCAGGATCACACGCATCCTCATGAAGAACCTGATGGATAATTAATCGGGTGTTCAGCCGCATCACGAACTTTCGGTTATGGGCAATCCAATCTTCCATCCGCCAATAGCAGACATAGCCTCGATCCATAAGGTAGGTGGCATCAGGATCTACAACGAGTAGATCGGCTCCTTCATGGTCGCTTACATGCCCGATCGAAGGCGTGATGCGATCGGGTATTGTCTCCCCATTGGCGAGAACGACAATCCGCGTGTGTACCTTCACCGCGCAATGGTTACGATCCACGTAGGTCCAATTGGACATTTTCTGGGGCAGAGTGAGCTTGGTGGAATCCAAGACGAACATTTGTTGGGCGGCCAGCTTGCCGGACTGATCGGCTACATGCTTCGTACGAGCAATTAGCGCATGGAAAAGCGCCTCTAGCACGCAACTGGGAAAGTCATCGATGCGCCGGCACAGTTGGGAAGCGCTGACGGTACAACCGAACTCGGTTTGAAGTTCGGTGTGGGCTGCAATTTCGGTTTCAATGCGAGCCAGAGATTCCCAACCGCAAAGCTGAGCGGAAAGAAAGATTTTAAGCAAATTGGCGCAAGAGAGCTTACGAACGCGATAATCCAACAAAGGAGCCGAAAAATCCGTAAGCGGCAACAAAGAAAGGCATTGACGAAGGGTACAAAGATCCGATACACTCACTAATGCGAGTCTCCTTAGTTGACGTGTATGGATCGTACCTACACATTAACAATAGGAGATTTTGT
>NZ_JACJVP010000077.1:69208-94534 GCF_014212125.1 Cohnella nanjingensis | reverse complement strand
GCGCCTGCGCCCGCGCCCGCTGGGCGCCCGGCGCCTGCGCCCGCTGCGCGCAAGCAGCCGGCCACCGCGCGCGAGGCGGCGCTCCAGGTGCTGCTCCGCGTGGAGCAGAAGGGCGCCTATAGCGGCCTCGAGCTGAATCGTACGCTGACGGACGCCGGGCTCTCCCGGGCCGACGCCGGTCTCGCGACCGAGCTCGTCTACGGGACGATTCAACGGCTGAGCACGATCGACCATGTGCTCGCCGCGCGCGTGAAGGGCTGGCCGGCCAAGGTCGAGCCTTGGGTGCGCTGCCTGCTGCGCATGAGCTACTACCAGCTGCGCTGGCTCGACCGCGTGCCCGCCCACGCCGTAACGGACGAGGCCGTCCGCATCGCGAAGCGGCGCGGGCATGCCGGCATCGCCGGCCTCGTCAACGGCGTGCTGCGCGGCCTGTTGCGCGAAGGCGTCGCGACCGCGCTGCCGCCGGATCTGCCGACGGCGGAGCGGATCGCGCTCGCCCACAGCTATCCGCGCTGGCTCGTCGAGCGCTGGCTCGCCGCCTACGGCGAAGCGGTCGCCGAAGCGATATGCGCGGCGGGCAACGCGCCGCCGCACGCCTCCGCCCGCGTCAACCGGGTCCGCGCGTCGCGGGAGACGCTGCTCGCGCGGATGGCCGAAGCCGGCTTGGACGCGAAGCCGTCTCCGCTGTCGGCCGACGGCATCGTGGCGTCGCGGGCGGGAAGCCTGGCGGCGACCCCGTGGTTCGCCGAAGGCCTGCTGTCGGTACAGGACGAGAGCTCGATGCTCGTCGCCGCCGTCTGCGATCCGCAGCCCGGCATGCGCGCGCTCGACTGCTGCGCCGCGCCGGGCGGCAAGTCGACGCACCTGGCGGAACGGATGGACGGACGAGGCGAAGTGATCGCCAACGACGTCCACGCCCACAAGGAGGCGCTCGTCCGGGAGCAGGCGGAGCGGCTTGGTCTCCGCAACGTCGCGACGATGGTCGGCGACGCGGAGACGCTCTCCGAACGTTTGCCGGCGCGTTCGATGGACGTCGTGCTGCTGGATGCGCCTTGCTCCGGGCTCGGCGTCATCCGCCGCAAGCCCGAGATCAAATGGAACAAGCAGCCCGAGGACATCGCGAGCCTGGCCGCCCTGCAGCGCAGGCTGCTGGCCTCGGCGGGCGATATGGTGAAGACGGGCGGCACGCTGGTGTACAGCACCTGCACGATCGCGCCGGAAGAGAACGAGGAGACGGTGCGCCATTTTCTCCGCGCGTTTCCGGATTTCGCGCTGGATCCGGCATGGCCGGAAGAGACGCTCGCGCCGCTGAACCAAGCCGGCGTCCTGCCGCAGCCGTTCGAAGGCATGCTCCAGCTGCTGCCGCAGCAATTCGGGAGCGACGGGTTTTTTATCGCCCGCATGCGACGCAAATAAGGCCGAACCTGCGAATCTTCTGCGGGAGGGGCGTTTATGGTAAAATAGAGCGAATGGTGGTGACTTCAATTGTTAAAAAACAAAGATTACGTTCCCGCCGACGGGAAGCCTTTCATTTATGACTATACGCTAGAGCAGCTGCAGAATTGGGTCAAGGAGCAGAGCGAGCCCGCTTTCCGCGCCGGCCAAATCTACGATTGGCTGTACGTGAAGCGCGTCGGCTCCTTCGAAGAGATGACGAACCTGCCCAAGCTGCTGCGCGAGAAGCTCGCGGCCGGCTTCAGCTTCGTCACGCTGACCGAGATCACCAAGCTGGAGTCCAAGGACGGAACCGTGAAGTTCCTGTTCGGTCTGGCGGACAACCATGCGATCGAGACGGTTATCATGCGCCACAATTACGGCAACAGCGTTTGCGTCACGACGCAGGTCGGCTGCCGGATCGGGTGCACCTTCTGCGCGTCCACGCTCGGCGGCCTGAAGCGCAACCTGACGGCCGGGGAGATCGTCGCCCAGGTCGTCAAGGCGCAGCAACTGCTCGACCCCGAAGGCGAGCGGGTATCCAGCATCGTCATCATGGGCTCGGGCGAGCCGTTCGAGAACTACGACGCGACGCTGACGTTCCTGCGGCAGATGACGCATCCGAAGGGACTGAACATCGGCCAGCGGCACATCACGGTATCGACCAGCGGCATCGTGCCGAACATGATCAAGTTCGCGGACGAGAACACGCAGATCAACCTCGCGATCTCGATCCACGCGCCGAACGACGCGCTGCGCTCGAAGCTGATGCCGGTCAACCGGCGCTACCCGTTCGAGGAAGTGATGGACGCGTGCCGCTACTATATCGAGAAGACGGGCCGCCGCATCACGTTCGAATACGCGCTGATCGGCAGCGTGAACGACCGTCCGGAGCATGCGGAGGAGCTGGCCAAGGTGCTCCAAGGCATGCTGTGCCACGTCAACCTGATTCCGGTCAACTACGTGCCCGAGCGCGATTACGTGCGGACGCCGAGAGACGACATCTTCGAGTTCCACCGCATCCTGGAGCGCAGAAACATTAACGCTACGATCCGGCGGGAACAAGGACACGATATCGCGGCGGCTTGCGGCCAGCTGCGGGCGAAGCATATGGAGACACAGGCGAGGTGATGCGTTTGAGAACGGCGCTTAGAAGCCACATTGGAAGAGTCCGTCAAGTGAACGAGGACCGGGCCTGGATCGGCACGGTGTCCGGCGGCTTGACGGCGGCGGCGGTTGCCGACGGCATGGGCGGCCACAACGCCGGGGACGTGGCGAGCACGATCGCCATCGACAGCTTGTCCCAATCGCTCTCCCTCTGGGACGCGGCATTGTCCGCCGAAGCGAGCGAGGGCAAGCTGCGGGAGCTGGTCCTGAAGGCGAATACCGCCGTATTCGAAGCGGCGGAGAGCCATGCGCAATACCACAACATGGGCACGACGGTCATCATCGCCCTGATCGACGAGAAGGACGGCTTGATCGGCCATATCGGCGACAGCCGCGTATACCGCGTGCGGGGCGGCGCGATCGAGCAGCTCACCGAGGATCATACGCTCGTGAACGAGCTCGCCAAGTCGGGGCAGCTAAGTCCCGAAGAGGCGGCGAACCACCCCCGCCGCAACGTCCTGATGCGCGCGCTCGGCACGGACCGGGACGTCGCGGTCGACGTGCTGCGGATCGAGATGCTGCCCGGCGATCGGCTGCTGCTGTGCAGCGACGGGCTCAGCAATCTCGTCGAGCGGGAGACGATCCTGGACACCTTGACCGCGACGGACATCGACCTGGACGAGGCGGCCGACCGGCTCATCGCGCTGGCGCTTGCCGCCGGCGGCTATGACAACGTGACCGTCGCCCTGATCGATTACGCATCTGCCGGCGCCGCGGCGGAAGGAGGGACCCCATGATCGGACATCTGCTCAGCGGACGCTACGAGATGGTGAGCCGCGTCGGCGGCGGCGGCATGGCTCTCGTCTACAAGGCGCGCGACATTCTGCTGAACCGGTTCGTGGCCGTCAAGGTTCTTCGGCAGCAGTTCATGCACGACGACGAATTCGTCCGGCGGTTCCGCCGCGAGGCGCAGGCCGCGGCTTCCCTGTCCCATCCGAACATCGTCAGCATCTACGACGTCGGCCAAGAGGAAGACACGCACTATATCATTATGGAATACGTCGACGGCGCCAACCTGAACGAGATCATCCGGGACCGCGCGCCGCTGCCGGCGGCGGAAGCGGTGCGCATCGCGAGCCAGATCTGCGACGCGCTCGACCATGCGCATCACAGCCAGATCATCCATCGCGATATTAAGCCTCATAACATCCTGATCGGCAACAACGGGCGGGTCAAAGTCACCGACTTCGGCATCGCGCGCGCCGTGACGTCCTCGACGATCACCCAGACGGGTTCGGTGGTCGGCTCGGTCCACTACTTTTCACCGGAGCATGCCAAAGGCGTGACGACCGGCGAGAAGTCCGACATCTACTCGCTCGGCATCGTGCTCTACCAGATGCTGACGGGCCGGTTGCCGTTCCTCGGCGAGAGCCCGATCAGCGTCGCGCTCAAGCATCTGCAGGAGCCGTTCGAGGAGCCGCGTCTCGTGAATCCGAGCATCCCGCAGAGCGTGGAGAACATCATCCTCCGGGCGATGCGGAAAAATCCGCAGGAGCGCTACAGCTCCGCCAAGGAGATGCTGGCGGACCTCGAGACGAGCCTGCAGCCGCAGCGGCTGAACGAGCCGCGGGCGCAATTCGGCGGCGACGCGGACGACGAAGAGCACACGCGCGTCATCCCGGCCATTCGGCCGAATATGGGCACGTCGGGCGACGAGACGATCGTGAAGAAGGGCTCGGAGGGCGAACGGTGGGACGAGCAGGAACCGGCGAAGCGGAAGAAGCGCTGGGTGCTGCCGACCGTCTTCGGGATTCTCGCGGCCGTGCTGATCGGCATTCTCGTCTGGGCGGTGTTCGCCCTTAAGGGCCAATTGAGCCCGTCGGACGTGCAGGTGCCGACCGTCGTCGGCGAGACGCTCGAAGCGGCGCGCGTGAAGCTCGAGGGAGCCGGGCTGAAGGTGGCCGATCCGGTCATCATGGAAGCCAGCGCCGAGGTGGAGGAGAACCACGTCATCCGGCAGTCCAAGCAGGATATGTCCGTCAAGGAAGGCTCTTCGGTCACGCTGACGGTGAGCACCGGACCGGAATTGCCGACCATGGAATCGCTGAAGGGCAAATCGTACAACGACGCCGTCGCGATCCTGAAGGGCCTCGGCCTGCCTGAGGGCAGCGTCAAGAAGGATGAAGCGTTCGACAATGAGAGCGAGCCGGGAACGGTGCTGGATCAAACGCCGCCCGCGGGCGAATTGTTCGATCCGGCCAAAGATACGGTCACGCTCACGGTCAGCAAGGGACCCGAGTCGTTCCCGATGCCGAATCTGATCGGCATGTCGCTCTCCGAAGCGAAGGCCGCGCTGCTCAAGAAAAACCTGAAGCTGCCGGACGACAAGATCATTCAGGAGCCGAGCTACGCGACCAAGGGCAAGGTGTTCAGGCAGTTCCCGGCCGAGCAGAACGAGACGGTGCAGGCGGGAACCGAGGTCACCATCTATATCAGCAGCGGCTATCCGGCGGACGCCAAGCAGAAGCCGATGAACGTGACCGTCTCCCCGGTCGAAGGGAAGACGAGCTCGATCAAGATCCTCGTCACCGACGCGCTAGGAGACAATCGCGTCGTCTGGGGACCGAAAAAGATCAGCGCCACGACGACGATCCCGGTCACGCTCGTGCTCTCGCCGGGCGAGCAAGGGCAAATTACGGTCTTCCGGGACGATCAGTACTACGACGCCATCCCGGTGCCGTACGACGACGTGCCGGCGATGACGCCCGAACCTACGCAGACGCCGGATCCCGGGACCGTAGAGAATCAAGACCTCAATGGCTTCACAGACCATGCGGACCAGGGGAACAACGGACAATGAGCAAAGGGGATTACCATACATGCCCGTAGGCACGATCGTAAAGGCGCTTAGCGGATATTACTACGTGCAGGGCGACGAAGGGGGCTCGAGGGTGCAGTGCCGCGCCCGGGGCATTTTCAAGAAGCGCGGCGAGTCGCCGCTCGTCGGCGATCGGGTCGCCTTCGCGGAGACGGAGAACGGCGAAGGCACGGTAGACGAGATCTTGCCTCGCTCCACGGCGCTCATCCGGCCGCCGGTGGCGAACGCGGACCTGGCGGTGCTCGTCTTCTCCGTCATTCGGCCCGAACTGAATCTGCAGCTGCTCGACAAATTTCTCGTGCATATCGAGCATGCGGGTCTGGACGCGCTGCTCGTGTTGACGAAGGCCGACGCTCTCGAGGGGGCGGACGAAGCGGAGCGCATCCGCGGCGACGTGGATGCGGCATGCCGGCTCTACGAATCGGTCGGCTACCGGGTGATCGTGACCAGCTCGCGTCGGCAGGACGGACTGGACCTGCTGCGCGCGGAGCTGCACGGCCACGTGAGCGTGTTCGCCGGCCAGTCCGGCGTCGGCAAGTCCTCCTTGCTCAACGCGCTCGTCCCCGGGCTCGCTTTGGAGACCAACGAGATTAGCGAGAAGCTGGGACGCGGGAAGCATACGACCCGCCACGTCGAGCTCGTGCAGGTTCCCGGCGGCGGCTTCGTGGCGGATACGCCGGGGTTCAGCCAACTGGACTTTCAGGAGCTAGGCGTGGAGGAGATCGGTTCGTGCTTCCGCGAATTCCGGGCGCTCGCGTCCGGCTGCAAGTTCCGCGGCTGCACGCACACCCATGAGCCGCATTGCGCCGTCCTTCAGGCGAGAGCGCGCGGGGAGATCGCGGAGAGCCGCTATCGGCACTACACGGAATTCATGACCGAATGGAAAGAGAAAGCACGGAGGTATTAGACGATGGCCATTATCGCACCTTCGATCCTGTCGGCCGACTTCGCCCGGCTCGGAGAAGAGATCCGAGACGCCGAGCGGGCCGGCGCGGACTGGATTCATATCGATATCATGGACGGGCAGTACGTCCCCAATCTGACGTTCGGTCCGCCGATCGTCGCGGCGATCCGTCCCTATACGGAACTTCCCTTCGACGTTCACCTGATGGTGCACACGCCGGAGCGGCTGTTTGCGGATCTGAAGGCGGCGGGCGCGAACCGGATCACCGTTCATGCCGAAGCTTGCGTGCATCTGCACCGGACGATTCACGCGATTCGGGAACTCGGGCTTGCCGCTGGCGTCGCCTTGAACCCGCATACGCCGCTGTCCGTGCTCGATTACGTGCTGGAGGATCTCGACCTGGTTCTGATCATGACGGTCAATCCGGGCTTCGGCGGACAATCTTTCATTCCCGCCATGCCGGACAAGATCCGAACGCTGCGCGAGACGCTGAACGCCAAAGGACTGTCCGCGACCCATATCGAGGTGGACGGGGGGATCAACGCGGAGACGGCGAAGCGGGTGACCGAGGCGGGCGCGAACGCGCTCGTCGCCGGCAACTACATCTTCGCGCAGTCCGACCGCGCCCAAGCGATCGCGGCGCTCAAGGCGGCGTCCGCGGTCTGAATTTTTCGCCGGCCCCTTCCGGTCTAGGACAACGCCTCGCCCGCATACACATGAATCAACGGCGCATGCGGGGTGGAGATGCGCGGCCGTATGCATGCGTGAGCGGCGAAGGCATTCGACCGGAGGAGGGTGGGGACGATGAAGTTTTACACCATCAAGCTGCCGAAGTTTTTGGGCGGATTCGTAAAAGCGATCTTGAACACGTTTCAGAAGAACTGACGCCTCCCGAGGGACCCGCGGTTCCCGGAGGCGCCGGCTTTGCCGGGAAGCCGCTTGCACGCATAAGCAAGCATGACCGATGGGCGAACGCAAACGCAGCACGACCATAACAAAAAGCACCTGGAGCTCCAGGTGCTTTTGTCATGCGCCGCGAACGCAGCGGAATTATACGCGGGTTACTTTGCCGGATTTCAGGGCGCGTGTGCTGACGTATACGCGCTTCGGCTTGCCGTTCACCAAAATGCGAACCTTCTGTACGTTGACGCCCCACGAACGCTTGTTGTGGTTGTTGGCGTGCGACACGTTGTTGCCGGAGCTCGGTTTCTTACCCGTGATATAACATTTGCGAGCCATTAAAATCCACCTCCCTACCAAGACCTTGCAGACACTTCTAATATCATAGCATACGGCCTAGAGCGTTGCAATCGGTTAAATCGGCTTCGCCGCGATGTTTTTATCGCGCATGCGAATCGTACGCGGATGGAGGAGACGGGCGAGGCGCCGTCAACCGGCTTCCGCGGCGGCATCTAAAGGGATGGCGCGGAAATGACGATAAAAACGGAAACGGCGCGATGCGACGAACGAAAACGCTGCCGGCAAGCCGAAGCCCCGTGCCCGTGACGCCTGCCGCCTTCCTCGCGATCCGCTGGGGCATCCGCGCCGACGGATCGCGAGGAAGGCGGAAAAGCGACCGCTGTTTGGCCGCAGGGATGCGGAGGGGTTCTTTGCCGTTGCCCGGCGTCGTATACTCCCATTATAGTAGAAGCGCGCCGAGCGATAGGCGGGGCGTCTCCGGGAGTCCCGGGCTCCCTCGGGTCCCTTCCCGCTCTTCGAAACGCCCCTTGCGCGTTTTTAAGAGGATGCCGTCGAGATTTTGGGAACGCGTGTTTGACCGCATCCTTTCTTATACGGTATCATTCTAACCAACCGGAATGTCTGCCTGAACCGCCGCCGGACTTCGCAACCGGATGAACTTGGGATCGCTTTATAGTACAATGAGGTATGGTCCATAATAGAACCATAAAGGAGTGAGTTTCCATGCCTATGCAACTGGCGACGGAAAACGGAAAGATCGATGTAGCCGACCAAGTGATCTCCGTCATCGCGGGATCGGCGGCGATGGATTGTTATGGACTGGTGGGCATGGCCTCCCGCAAGCAATTGAAAGACGGTATCGCCGAGCTGCTCGGCCGGGAGAACTTGTCTAAAGGGGTCGAAGTACGTCGCGAGGGCGAGGAGCTGCATCTCGACCTATACGTCATCGTGAGCTACGGCACGAAGATCTCGGAAGTGGCCCACAACATTCAATCCAAAGTCAAATACGTACTGGAAGAAGTCGTCGGACTCGCAGTCGATCACGTGAACATCTTCGTTCAGGGCGTACGCGTTATCCGCTAGGCACGACCGGACGCAACATCTACGGCAATTACTTTATCCGATCGCACCTTGGCCGATCGAGCGTTACGGAAGAGGTAACGCTTGATTACGCCTTCAAAAAGGGGACATTTTCATTGACGATGCGCAATTTGAACGGAACGGACTGGTCGGCGATGGTGCTGACCGGCGCGGAGCGGCTCTCGCACAACGCGGAGCTCATCAACGCGCTGAACGTGTTCCCGGTACCGGATGGGGACACGGGCACGAACATGAATTTGACGATGTCGGCCGGCGTGGCCGAATTGAAGAATAAACCTTCGGAGGAGATCGGCCGCGCGGCCGAAGTGCTCTCGAAGGGATTGCTCATGGGCGCGCGGGGCAACTCGGGGGTTATCCTCTCGCAGCTCTTCCGCGGATTCGCCCGAGCGGTCGCGGGACAGCGGGAACTCGGCGTGTCCGGGTTCGCCGCCGCTCTCCAACAGGGAGTTGATACCGCTTACAAAGCGGTCGTGAAGCCGGTGGAGGGCACGATCCTGACGGTGGCGCGCGAAGCCGCCCGCCACGGCCTGGCGATCTCCCGCAAGACGGAGGATCTGATCGAATGGATGACCGAGGTTCATGCCAAAGCCGCCGAGACGCTCGCGCGCACGCCCGACATGCTGCCGGTGCTGAAGCAGGTGGGCGTCGTCGATTCGGGCGGGCAAGGGCTCGTCTTCCTATATGAAGGCTTTGTGCAGTATTTGACCGTCGCTTGGCCGGGAAACGCGGGAACTTCGGCGTATCCGGCGTTCGCGTCTTCGGCAGCTCCCTTCGCCGCGCAGGCGCCCGTCGCGCCGGCGACGGCGGCGGCAACGGCCGCGGCCGCATCCGCGCCGCCATCCAGAGCCGCCGCCCAATCGAAGCTCGCGACGGAGTCGATCCGCTTCCCGTACGACATGGAATTTTTCATCCGCCGGCCTTCCGCGAACGCTCCGTTCCCGGAAGCCGCCTTCCGCAAGGCGCTGGAACGCGACGGCGACTCGATCATCCTGATCGCCGACGACGATATCGTCAAGGTTCACGTGCATTCCCGCCGTCCCGGCGACGTGCTGAACGCCGCCTTGACCTACGGGGAGCTCACGAACTTCCACATTCTCAACATGCAGGATCAGCATCGCGACCTGCTGCGCCCGGAGACGGAGTCCGGCAAGCCTGCCGCTTCCATCTATGCGGAGGAGCCGGAGGCGCTGGGGATCGAAGCCGCGTCCGGCATTCCGCCGCTGACCGAAGCGTTCGCCGGGGAGGCGTCCGCCCCGCCTGCGGAAGAGGCGCACCCGCTCGCGCACGAGATGGCGCCGTTCGGGGTCGTCGCGGTGAGCGTCGGGGAAGGCAACGCCGAGTTGTTCCGGAGCTTGGGCGTCGACGTCATCATCTCCGGCGGCCAGAGCATGAATCCGAGCACGGAGGATCTGATGCAGGCGATTCAGTCGCTCGCGGCCGAGCATATCTTCGTCCTCCCGAACAACCCGAACATTCTGCTCGCCGCCAAGCAGGCGCAGGAGCTCGCGGAGCGTCCGGTAACGGTGGTCCCGACCCGGAGCATCCCGCAGGGCATGGCCGCGATGCTGGTCTTCCAGGAGGAGCAGACGGCCGCGTTCAACGAGGACCGGATGGGCAAGGCGATCGAACGCGTGCTGTCCGGATCGGTCACCCAAGCGGTCCGCGATACCGTCATGGACGGGGTCGAGATTCGCGGGGGGCAGCACATCGGCATTCTCGACAAGAAGATCGTCGCCGCCGCGGACAGCGTCGTCGAAGCGACGCGCGCGCTGCTGTCGCAGATGATGTCTTCCGGCGAGGAGACGGTCATGGTGCTGGGCGGCGCCGACGCGAACGAGACGGACACGCAAGACGTGCTGGCCTGGCTCGCCGAGCGTTATCCGGACGCCGAAGTCGAGAGCCATGCAGGCGGTCAGCCCTTGTATCCGTATCTGATCTTGGTAGAGCAATGAGGAGAAAGGGAGGAGACCGCCCGTGAGCGAGATCGTTCTGGTAACGGACAGTACGGCGGATATTCCAAGCGAGATTCGGGAGCGCCTGGGCATCGAGATGGTGCCGCTTCAAGTGCTTTTCGGCGAAGAGAGTTATTTGGACAACGTAACGCTTTCGCCCGCGCAATTTTTCGAGAAATTAAAAGGCTTCGGCGGCATGCCGAAAACGTCGCAGCCTTCGCCGAACGACTTCCTGGCCGTGTTCCAGCGGCTTATCGCGGAAAGGAAGACGGTCATCTCGGTGCACCTGTCTTCCGCGTTCAGCGGCACGTACCAGTCGGCCCTGATCGCCCAGTCGATGCTGGAGGGCGAAGGCGACGTCACCGTGATCGATTCCAAATCGGCGTCCTACGGTTACGGCATGCTCGTCGTGAAGAGCGCCGAGCTTGCGAAGCAGGGGGCGTCCAAGGCCGAGATCGTCGCGGAGATCGCGCGGCTGCGCCGGGAGATGCGGCTCTACTTCCTGGTCGACACGCTCGAATACTTGCAGCGCGGCGGACGCATCGGCAAGGCGGCGGCGCTGTTCGGCACCTTGCTCAATATTAAGCCGATTCTGACGATCGGCGGCGATGGCGTCATCTATCCGGTGGACAAGGTCCGGGGGCAGAAGCGGGCGTTCGCGCGCATCATCGAGCTGATCGAAGCCGACTTCGGCGCAGGGCCCATCGATCTGATCGCCGTCGATACGCCGGGAGACACCCAAGCCGCCGATGAGCTGATCGAAGTGTTGAAAGGCAAGTTCGGCGTCCGGCAGTTCCATCGTTCGGAGATCGGCTCCGTGGTCGGTGCGCACACGGGGCCGGGAACAGTCGGCATATTTGTACTACCCGCGGGGTCGGTTTAACCAACCGGCGCCGAGCGGGGCGAGCGGAGCGGATTGACATGACTCAAGATTTGTTTGCCATCCCGATCGCGTCCATGAAAGGCGTGAGCGCTCCCAAAGCGGGAGAGCTTCACGCCTTGGGCGTTTCTACGGTCGGCGAGTTGATCGAATACTATCCCTTCCGGTACGAGGACTACCGGGTCCGGGCGCTGCACGAGGTCAAGGACGGGGAGAAGATCACCGTCCAAGGGACGATCGCGGCGCATCCTTCGCTGCAGCGGTTCGGCGGGAAGTCGCGCCTGATCTGCCGGGTGACCGTCGAAGGACTGCTGCTTACGGCGGTCTGGTTCAACCGCGCCTTCCTCAAGGAGCAGATGGAGGTCGGCCGGGACATCATCCTGACGGGCAAGTGGGATCAGCGCCGGCGTCAGCTGACCGTCGCGGAGTCGGAGTTCCCCGATCGCGGCGGCGGCCGTTCGGGCACGCTCCAGCCGGTCTACTCCGTCGCCGGCAGCCTGACTCAGGCTTGGATGCGGCAGAAGATCGACCGCGCGCTCGTCGAATACGGCGCGATGATCCCGGAGCTGCTGCCGGCCGAGCTGCTGAACCGGCACGATCTGATGCCGCGCCGGGAGGCGATTCTCCGCATTCACCGGCCGGAGAACACGCACGAAGGCCAGGAAGCCCGCCGGCGGATGGTGTACGAGGAGCTGTTCCTGTTCGAGCTGAAGCTGCAGGCTTACCGGGCCTTGAACCGGAAGGCGCCCGACGGCATCGCCCACAAGATCAGCGGCGAGGAGATTCGCGCTTTCGCGGCCGCGCTTCCGTTCGAGCTGACCGAGGGGCAGAAGCAGGTCATTAACGAGATTACGCACGACATGAAGCAGCCGTTCGCCATGAACCGGCTGCTGCAGGGAGACGTCGGCTCGGGCAAGACGGTCGTCGCCGCGGTCGCGCTGTACGCGACGGTCCGCCACGGCTGCCAGGGCGCGCTGATGGTGCCGACGGAGATTCTGGCCGAGCAGCACGCCCGTTCGCTCGGCCGGCTGTTCGAGCCGCACGGCATCCAGGCGGCGCTGCTCACCGGCAGCATGACCGACCGCAAGCGCCGGGACATTCTCGCCTCTCTGCAGATGGGGATGATCGACATCGTGATCGGCACGCACGCCCTGATCCAGGAGGACGTCTTCTTCCGCCGGCTGGGCCTGGTCGTGACGGACGAGCAGCACCGGTTCGGCGTGAACCAGCGCAGCGTGCTGCGCCGCAAGGGGCTGAATCCGGACGTGCTCATGATGACGGCGACGCCGATCCCCCGGACGCTCGCGATCACGGTGTTCGGCGACATGGACGTGTCGACGATCAAGGAGCGGCCGAAGGGGCGCAAGCCGATCAAGACCTATTGGGTCAAGCACGACAAGATGGACCGCGTGCTCGGCTTCATCCGGCGGGAGGCGGAGCTGGGCCGGCAGACGTTCTTCATCTGTCCGCTTATCGAGGAGTCGGAGAAGCTGGACGTCCAGAACGCCATCGACCTGCACATGACGCTGCGGCTGGCGCTGCCGGACCTGCAGATCGGCTTGCTGCACGGGCGGATGGCGTCAGCGGAGAAGGATGCGGCCATGTCGACGTTCGCGGCGGGGGAGACGACGGTACTCGTATCGACGACGGTCATCGAGGTCGGCGTGGACGTGCCGAACGCGACGCTCATGATCGTCATGGACGCGGACCGGTTCGGGCTGTCGCAGCTGCACCAGCTGCGGGGCCGGGTCGGCCGGAGCGACCATCAGTCCTACTGCGTGCTGATCGCCGACCCGAAGTCGGAGAACGGGCTCGAGCGGATGCAGGCGATGACCGACACCGACGACGGTTTCGAGATCGCGCGCCGCGACCTGGAGCTGCGGGGGCCCGGCGAGTTTTTCGGGACGAAGCAGAGCGGGGTGCCGGACTTCCGGCTCGCCAATCTGCTGAACGACTTCGCCGTGCTGGAGCAGGCGCGCGACGACGCGGCCGCGTTAACCGCGGAGCCCGCGTTTTGGTCCTCCCCGGCCTACGCCGGGCTGCGGGACCATCTGAAGCGCGAGGCGCTCGCCAGCGGGGAGCCGCTGGACTAGGCTGGGCATGGATAGGAACCCGTCCTGTTCAAAAAGCGGCGGGTGGGGTCGAACCCTCGCGCTGCCCGAATGCGGGTCCCTCCTGTCGGCAGCCATCGTCATCAAGCGACAAACCCGTTCGGCCGTTCCCGGCCGGCGGGTTTCTTTTTTGGAGCCCGCCTGTCGCTACGGATCAAATTCGCCGCCTGTCCGCAGGGACATTTCGCGCCCTCTCCGGCATAGGATAGGAGAAGAGTGCCCGAAGGGAAGTGAACCGCGATGAGCTGGCAGAAGTTCGGCATCAGGCCGGAGTTGGTAGAACGCGTGAAGTTCAAGATGAAGAACCCCGCCACCAAGGACAGGATCAAAGCGCAGCTCGAAGGCGTCAACAAGTACGATCTGCAGGATCGGGCGAAGGTCAAGCGCCTCGTCAAGTCGGCGGGTCGGATTCTGAACGAGCCGTTGACGGACGTGCAGGAAGATCAGTTGGTCAACTTCGTGATCGCCCAGAAGATCGATCCGAACAATACGCTGCACCTCATTCGTCTGTGGGCGATGTTCCGCTAAGCTCCGACGGGCGGCATGCGCCGTCCGTTCGGGCGGATCGGCCGCGATTCGTCAAGGTCGCGCGGCCTTGACGATTCGTCGCCGATGCCGTCGATCGGCCGAAGAACCGATCGAATGAACGACGACTGACCGAATGACCGCGAATCGGCCGAATGGCCAAATGACCGACCGAATGACCACCGACCGAAGAGCCGCTTTTTCCTGCCGGGCGCAGGGAGAGCGGCTCTGTTCGTCGTTGCCGGCGCGGCGTTTTCCGGAGGGGATCGGTACGTCCCGGCGCGGTCCGCCGGCCCTCTCGCGGGGGAGGCGGGTGCATAAGAATCCCAGCGCAGGTACACCCTACATCCGATCAAGACCTGTTCATTCGGCTGCAAGCGACCGGCCCTCTCGGATAGGAACATCTACAGCATAGGAGGGAAACGCGATGAAAAAAATCGTCATGCTGCTGACGATCCTCGCTTGGTTGTCGTGCAGCGCCGTCCCGGCCTTCGCGCAAGGCGCGGAGCCCTACCATTTCGGGTTCAAAAAGAGCAAGAACGGGCAGCTTCCCTCGATCGCCGAAGAAGGCTTCATGAGCGTCGTGCAGAAGCACCAAGCCATTTTTCTAGGGGACACCGCAAAAAAAGAACTCTATCTGACGTTCGATAACGGGTACGAGAACGGCTTTACGGCCGACATCCTCAATCTGCTCAAGGAAAAGCGCGTCCCGGCGGCGTTCTTCGTCACCGGCCACTACGTCCAGGATCAGCCGGAGCTGGTGAAGCGCATGGCCGGCGAAGGGCACATCGTCGGCAATCATTCCTGGAGCCATCCGGATATGACGCAGCTGTCCGCCGGCCAGATCAAGGACGAGCTGGAGAAAGTCCGGCTGGCGGTCGCCCGGGTCACCGGCCGGCAGGAGATGCCGTTCGTGCGTCCTCCGCGGGGCATTTTCGGCGACCGCATGCTGGGCGCCTGCCGGGAGCTCGGCTATACGAACGTGTTCTGGTCGGTCGCCTACAAAGACTGGGACGTGAAGCAGCAGAAGGGGATGGACTTCGCCTACAACAGCGTGATGAGCCAGCTTCACCCGGGCGCCGTCATCCTGCTTCATTCGGTCTCGAGCGACAACGCCCGCGCGTTAGGCAAGATCATCGACGCCGCCAGGCAGCAGGGCTACGAGTTCAAGAGCCTCCATCAAATGACGGTGAAAAGCTACCGTTAACGCGGCGGGCGAGCGCCGAGCTTTGCCTTCCCGGCGTGCGACTTCGCTTCCTTCGCGATGTATGCCTCCAATTGGTCGGCGGCGCGGAGGACTCCGCCGCCGTGGCAGACCTCCAGACGGACGGGCTTCAGCGTGCCGACGACGGCGCTGCTCCGCAGCACTTCCGTCATGTCCGGAGTGAAGAGAGGCTTGCGCAAGCGGCCCCGCCTCGAGGCGAACAAATCGCCGGCGAGCAGCACCCGGTCTTCCTCGTGGTAATATACGACGTGCCCGGGAGAATGCCCCGGCGTAAAATAAGGCGTCAGGCTGCCGATCGGGGACAGCTGTCCCGGATTCTCTTCGCGGAGCGCCACGGTCGCCCCCTTCGGTAGGACGGCGACGGTCCGCTTGCCCGCGCGGTAAGGGAGCTCCCCCTCGATATAGGGGATCTCGATCCGATGCGCGTGCACCGGAACCGGATTCGTTTCCAAGATCCGGGGCAATCCGCCCACGTGGTCCGCATGCCCGTGCGTCAATGCGATCTGCCGCAAGGGTCCTGCCTGGAGCTGTTCGATGCCTCTCAGGATGCCTTTCGCCATCATCGGAATCCCGGCGTCTACCAGGGTGATGCCGTCCTTGTCCTTCACAAGCCATACCTGGACGGGGATGATCATCCACAGCCGCAGGCTCCAGATATGATCCGAGATACGGGTCAGCTTCATTGGCGGTCAACCTCCATTCGTCATTTGGGCACGCATGCCGGCGAGCAGCACTGCAAAAGCCTCCTCGAACGTCGCGCCGAGTTCTTCTACCAGTGCCTGCACGGGCTCCTCGGCATGCGTGTAGGTGCTCACGATGCCGTGAAGCATATAGAAATACATCCGGCCGTAAGCCAACAAGCGGCGGTCTTGGGCCTCTATCCGCAGGCAGGCTTGCAGTTGGCGTCGAATCTGGCCGAACAGCGCGATCCGAAGTTCGTTAATCGCGAGCCCCGGCTCAGGGGTCTCTACGCTCGTGCTCTTAGTCAGGAAGAACAAGGCGTGCATCGTTTTGTTCTGCAGGCAAAATCGGATAAACGCCATGCTCATATCCTTGAGCTTGGATTCGGGCGACCCGTCGCTTTGGAGCAGGAAGGCGTCGAATTGATCCTTCAGCGCCGACAGCGAGGGCATCGAGAGCGCGTGCAGCAATTCCTCCTTGTCTTTAAAGTAAATGTAGATGGTCGTGTGGGAACAGCCTGCTTCCTTGGCGATTTCTCTCATCGTGACGGCTTCGTATCCGCGTTCGGCGAACCGCTTGCCCGCGGCGGACAAGATCGCTTGCTTCGTCTCCTCCGAGCGGAGTTTCTGACGGGTGGGCATGCGGCGCGCTCCTTTCGTCTCAATTAGTAACCAATGGTCATATTATAACCGATGGTTACTAACAGTCAATCGCATTTTTTCGTCCGATCGAATTTCTCGCCAAATAGGCTTTCCCGACCCCTTCGATGGGTGGGGCGAGAAAGCCATTTTGGCATGCGGGGCAAGAGGTTGCCCGAGATCGAAAGAAGGCGCATGGCCGTCAGAAAAGCGTCCCTTGCCCGCTTCCGCCCACCGGCGCCATGCAAGCCGGGTCGTCGTTGGCGACGTTGCCGACGCGGGGGTCGACTTCGTAAGCCGCCATCTCGCCCGCGGGATACGGGACGAGCAAGGGGAGGAGCGGCGCGGGGTCCTGGATGCGGCGGTCCAGCCAGCGCGCCTCGTCCTCCGGGCGGAGGATGACCGGCATCCGGTCGTGGATGTCCGCCATCAGCGCGTTCGGCGATGTCGTCAGCACCGCGCACGTGTGCAGCTTGGACCCGTCGGGCGCGACCCAGGTCTCGTAGAGCGCCGCGAGGCTGAACAGGCCGCCGCCGCGCAGGCCGATCCGCATCGGCCGCTTGCCGTCCGCGGTCTTCCGCCATTCGTAGAAGCCGTCCGCCGGGATCAGGCAGCGCTTGCTCCGGAGCGCGTTCCGGAAGGCCGGGCGCTCCGGCGCCGTCTCGGCCCGGGCGTTGATCATCTTGTTCCCGACCTTCGGGTCGTCGGCCCAGGGCGGGACGAGCCCCCACTTCAGTTCGCCCAGCCGGTTGCGGCGCCCGTCGCTCACGACGGCGGGGACGAGCTGTCCCGGCGCCACGTTGTAGCGGGGCCCGCGATAGGACGAAGATTCCTCGTCCAGGAAGTAGCGCGCGATCAGCTCTTCGAGCAGGATCGTAATCGTATAGCGTCCGCACATGAGAAGAAATGCCTCCTTTGCCGGCTTGTCCGTGCCTGTTCGCCTTTTCCCCATTATAACGCACGCGGACGCCTTCGCGGAGGCGGAGGAATCTGGGCGGCGAACCGGAATATTTTGACCCTTGCAAGGGAACAATTGTTCGTATTAAGATAAGAACAAACGTTCGATAAAAAGGGAGGCGACTTCATGCCGTTGGACACTTATACGCGCGGCTGGAGCGGCGCAATGAACAGCACGAGCCCGGGCGGCGTCCCGGGGCGGAAGAGGTCGGCCCCCCGAACGGCCGGCGGGATCCGCGCGCGGCGGGTGATGCGCCATGGCGCCTGAACGAAGCATTTTCCTCATCGACGGCCAGTCGTTCTACGCTTCGGTCGAGAAGGCGGCCCGTCCCGATCTGCACGACAAGCCGGTGGCCGTCGGAGATCCCGCCCGGAAGTCGGGCATCATCCTGGCGGCCTGCCCGATCGCGAAGGCCCGCGGCGTCACGACGGCGGAGCGGGTCGGGGAGGCGCTCGCCAAGTGCCCCGATCTCGTCGTCATTCGGCCGCGGATGCAGACGTACATTTCCATTTCCTTGCTGATCACCGAGATCTACGAGTCGGTCACGGATCAAGTCGAGCCCTACAGCATCGACGAGCAGTTCCTCGACATTACGGGCTCCATCTCTTCCTACGGTTCGCCCGAAGAGATCGCCCGCCAGCTTCAGACCCATGTCCAGGTGTCGACGGGGGTGTGGTCCCGCGTCGGGATCGGCCCGACGAAAATTCTGGCGAAGATGGCGACGGACAACTTCGCGAAGAAGCGGCCGGACGGCATCTTCGCGCTGCCCTTCGACCGGCTGGAGGCCGACCTCTGGCCGCTGCCGGTGCATCAGATGTTCATGGTGGGCTCCCGCATGACGCGCCACTTCACGCGGATGGGCCTCGCCAAGATCGGGGACATCGCCCGCCTGGAGCTCGGCGAGTTCAAGCGGCGCATGCGCCGGGAGATGCGCAAGCAGAGCGACATTCAGGCGGAATATTACTGGCAGACGGCGAGGGGCATCGATCCCAGTCCGGTCGTGCCGGGCATCCGCAACAAGCTGAAGTCCGTCGGTCACGGCAAGGCGCTGCGCAGCCACCTGTACCGCAAGCTCGAGGACATCGAGGTGGTGCTGCTGGAACTCGTGGTGGAGGTGTGCCGCCGCAGCCGGCGCCACGGCTATATGGGGCGCGTCGTAGCCGTGGCGGCTGCCGAGACGGACGGGGAACGTTCGTCCTGGTTCAGCCGGCAGGCGACGCTCCCTCAGCCGAGCTCGCTGACGCACGAGATCGCGGCCGCCGCGCACAAGCTGTTCGTCGAGCATTGGACGGGGCTGCCGGTCGGCCGGCTCAGCATTACGCTGACGGAGCTGTCGGATGACGACGTCCTGCAGCTCACCTTGTTCGAGGACCGTTCCGCCGCCTACCGGATGGAGAAGGCGACCGACGTCATCAAGGACCGCTACGGGAGCGACGCTCTCATGCGGGCCTCCTCCCTGCTCCGATCCGGCGTCGCCCGGGAACGGGCCGCGCAGATCGGGGGCCACTACAAGTGAGCAAACTCCAGGGGAACGGGCGCTGGCAGTCGAAGATGCTGCTCACGGAGCATCAGGAGCAGTACGAAGGACGGGGCGAGACGGCGAAGAAGAGCGGCCACCCGACGCCCGAGGAGCTGACGCTGATCCGCGATTACGTGCTGCTGCCGCATATGATGACGATGGTGCAAAAGGGCATCGACGACATGCGGAATTCCACGGGCGTCCTGAAGCGCTTGTACCTGCTGTCCGCCCAAGTGCTGATGAATCACATTAGCCGGGACCTGTACGAACTGCGCAGGGAGCTGAGCAGGCGGAGCATCCGCATCGTCGGCGACGAGCAGGTGGACCTGGTCGTGTACCACCGGTACATCTGCCGGGGTTACGAGGAGCGCCTCGGCATCGTCCGCGAGGTGATGCGGGCGGAGATCAGCGTCCGGCTGGCCAAATATATGGGGGAGATCTCCAGGCTGCTTCAGGAGCCGCCTCCCACCTGACCGGAAACGCGAAGAAGGCTGCCCGAGGGCAGCCTTCTTCTGCATCTATGGGCGCTTGCAACGCAAGCGGCGGAACGCATGGACGGGAGTCGCCCCAAAGCGCCCGGGAGCGCAAGGACGGAGCTGCCGCAAGCATGGGCGGGAGTCGCCGAGAGGCGCCTGGGAGAGCGCCGGGTCGCCTTCCGGGGGCGGCGCGAACGGCAGCCCCGCCGCGCCGCTCCTCAGGAGACATGGCGCGGCACCGTCCGGACGGCCAGAATCCGGTCCGCGTCGAACGAGCGGGGCGCGCGTTTGTTCACGTCCCAACCTAGCACCCGGCCGCCTTGGATGCGGCGCACTTGAACGATCCGCTGCGTGATTCGCCCTTGACGGTCCAGATAGATCATCTCGACGGTCCGGCCGACGTATCTCTCCGGCATGGCTTCGCCTCCCGAAAATAGGAACATCTGTTCTTAAATCATACTACGAACAATTGTTCCCCTACAAGAGCGAAAATATTCCTGCGCGTCCCGTTCGGGCAGGAAAAAGTCCGCGTTCGGCCGGTCGGACGAAGCTGCGGAGGCGGACCTCGGCCGCAAGAAAGGGTAGACAGGTCGGAAACTTCTGCTATAATGAGAATCGATATCAAGGACCACTGAAACGACAATCGAACAAACCCCGGGGGAGCTGGATAAGGCCGGCTGAGAGTGCATCCCGTACGACGATGCAGACCCTTGTACCTGATCTGGTTAATGCCAGCGTAGGAAGGCGGGAGCGCGCGAGTTATTTTCGCGTCATTTTGTCCATGCTTGTATTTGGACGCCCTCCGTTCCGGGGGGCGTTTTTCATTGTCGATTCGGCAGGGGGACCAGAGAGGGAGAGGCAGATGGCAGGACAAGCAAAAGCGTGGCGCAACAAAGGAATAGCGGCGGTAACGGCGCTGCTCCTCTTGGCGGGTTGCGGCGGCAACGGGAATGAAGGGGGAGAGAACGGGGGCGGCTCCGCGGCGGCTTCGCCGAGCGCGACGGCCTCCGCATCGGGGCAGGCTTCGCCGGAAGGGGCCAAGGATCTGGGCAAGGTGAAGGTCGTGCTGGATTGGACGCCGAACACGAACCACACGGGTCTGTACGTGGCGGAGGCGCAGGAGCTGTGGAAGAAGCGCGGACTCGACGTCGAGATCGTCCAGCCGCCGGAGAGCGGCGCCGATCAGATGGTCGCGAGCGGCGCGGCGGCATTCGGCGTAGGCGCGCAGGAAGGGCTGACGCTGGCGCGGGAGCAGGACATCCCGATCGTGTCGCTGGCGGCGATCATCCAGCACAACACGTCGGGCTTCGCTTCCCCCGCGGACAAGAACATCAAGGAGCCGAAGGACTTCGACGGCCATACGTACGGCGGCTGGGGCTCTCCGGCCGAGGAGGCCGTCATCGGCTCGATGATGAAGGGGCAGGGCGCGGACGCGAAGAAGGTGAAGTTCGTCAACGCGGGCACGGCCGATTTCTTCACCGCCATCCAGAAGGACATCGACTTCGAGTGGATCTTCTACGCCTGGACCGGCATCGAGGCCGAGCAGCGCGGCATCAAGCTGAACATGGTGTACTTGTCCGACTTCGACAAGAAGCTGGATTACTACACGCCGGTGCTGACGACGAGCGAGAAGATGATCAAGGACAAACCCGACGCTGTGCGGGCGTTCGTGGAAGGCGCGGCGGAAGGATATCAGTACGCGATCGACCATCCGGACGAAGCGGCCGATATCCTGCTCAAGGCGAATCCCGACCTGAACGCGGACCTCGTCAAGGCGAGCCAGAGATGGCTCAGCCCGAAGTACAAGGACGACGCGCCGCGCTGGGGCGAGCAAAAGCGGGAGGTATGGTCCGGCTACGCCGAGTTCCTGAAAACGAACGGCCTGCTGACCAAGGATCTCGACTACGACGCGATGTTCACGAACGAATTCCTGCCGCAGTAAGGAAGAACGACCGTCCGGCGGAGGAGGGGAAACCCGGAATCACGGCCGAACCAGGGGTTCGCCGAGCCGCCGGTTAGCGCCGTGCAGCTCGGCGAGCCCGATCCATCTACCACCAACCAACGCGACTGATCGAGGAGGAATTTTTCCATGGCACAAGCTTTGTTAAGCGTTCAAATTCTGCCGAAGCCGGCTCAGCCGGGCGACGATACGCACCTGTACGTCGATCGCGCGATCGAGATCATCAAATCCTCCGGCGTCTCCTACCGCGTAGGGCCGCTCGAGACGACGATGGAGGGCGACTTCGACCAGCTGCTCGACATTCTGAAGCAGATGAACCTGGCGATGTTCGAGCTCGGCAGCCCGTCCGTCCTCTCGCAGGTCAAGCTGCTCGTAGACGGAGGCGACAACGCCTCGATGGCGCGACTCTTGCAGAAGTACCCCGATGGCAAGTAACGCGTGGCGCAAAACGCTCCTGCCGGCCGGCACGCTGATCGGGCTGCTCCTGCTCTGGCAAGCGTGCTGCATGGCGTTCGACATCGCCCGCTACACGCTGCCCGCGCCGTGGGACATCGCCCGCCGGATGGCCGAAGACGGCCCCCGCCTCCTGGATCAGACCTGGTCGACGCTGCGGCTGGCGCTGAAAGGGATCGGGCTCGGCATCGCGCTCGGCATCGGTTCCGCCATCGTCTTTCATCTGATTCCCGGCGTGCGGTCGGCTTTATCCCCGATCATCATCATCACGCAGAACATCCCGCTGATCGCGCTCGGGCCGCTGCTCATCATCTGGTTCGGCTTCGGCCTCCTGCCGAAGCTGATCCTCCTCGCGCTCGTCTGCTACTTCCCGATCGCCTGGTCGATGCTGGCGGGTCTCGGGCAGGCGGAGCCTCATCTGCGGGAGTATCTCGCGATGATCGGCGCGAGCCGCCTCGAGGTGCTGCGGCGCCTGGAGCTGCCCGCTTCGCTGCCTTACTTGTTCTCGGGATTGAAGATCACGGCCACCTACAGCATCACGTCCGCGATCGTGGCCGAATGGCTGGGGGCGAGCGAGGGAATCGGGCATTACCTCGTCTTGAAATCGAAAGGCTATGACACGACAAGCGTCTTCGCGGCGATCGTCTGCATCGTGACGCTGAGTCTCGCGTTCTACGGGCTGGCCGTGCTGCTGGAGCGGCTCGCGATCCGCTGGCGTCCCGGCCGGCCGGCCGCGGCGGAAGGAGGGAAGGCGTCATGAACGACAGCGTTGCGCCCGGGAAGCTGGTGCTGGCAGGCATCCGCAAGCGCTACGTCCGGGAAGGCCGGCTCTATCCCGTGCTGGACGGCATCTCGCTGACCGTCGGCGAAGGAGAGTTCGTCACGCTGCTCGGTCCTTCGGGCAGCGGCAAGTCGACGCTGTTCCGGCTGATCGGCGGCGTCGAGCGACCCGACGAGGGACGCATCTCGATCGGCGGGAAGGAGACGACCGGCCGGCGCGGGCAGATCAGCTACATGCCGCAGCAGGCGTCGTTGTTCCCGTGGCTGTCGGTGGCCGCAAACATCTCGTCGGCGCTCGTCACCGCCGGCATCGAACGCCGGCGGGCGGCGGCGTTGGCGGAGGAGTGGCTCGAACGGATCGGCCTCGGCGACGTCGCGGGCGCCTATCCGCACGTGCTGTCCGGCGGCATGCAGCAGCGCGTGTCGTTCCTGCGGGCGCTGCTCATGCCGCGCGGGGTCATGTGCCTCGACGAACCGTTCGCGGCGCTGGACGCCCTCACGCGGGCGGAGATGCAGACTTGGCTCCTGCGGCTGTGGGAGGAGGAGCGGCGCTCCGTCCTGTTCGTCACGCACAGCATCGAGGAAGCGCTGACGTTGTCGGACCGCATCTACGTGCTGTCGCCCGCGCCCGCGCGCGTGCTGCGGGAGATCGAGGTCCCGTTCGCCCGTCCGCGGCGCGCGGACGTGTGGACGGAGCCCGACTTCGTGGAGCTCAAGCAGGAAGTGCTCGGGCTGTTGGCCCGGAGGGGCGCGGCCCATGGCGTATGACGCGCACCTGCATCTCGACGGCTATCCGGAGGCGCGACGGGAATCGCTGCTCGCCGAAGCGTTCGCGGCGGGCGTCGCGGGCGTCGTCGCCGTGTCGATGGACGCCTCCTCGTGCGCGGTGAACCGGGCGTGGGCGAGCCGCCATCCCGGCCGGGTGATGCCCGCCTACGGCCATCATCCGGAGCAGTCCGCGCTTAACGAAGCGGCGCTGGACGCGCTGTGCGCCTGGATCCGCGCGCGCGACGCGGTCGGAGAGCCCTTCGCCATCGGCGAGGTCGGGCTGCCCTACTATACGCGGACGGAGGCGGAAGAACGGGGAGAAGCCTTCGACGAGGCGCCGTACGTGCGGCAGTTGGACCGCTTCGCCGCGCTGGCGGCGGAGCTGGACCGTCCCATCGCGCTGCACGCCGTGTACGAAGACGCCGACAAGGCGCTGGACATCCTCGCGCGCCGCGGCGTCCGCCGGGCGCACTTTCACTGGTTCAAGGGCAGCCCGGCGACGGTCGCGCGGCTCATCGCGGAAGGCTACTACGTCTCGGTGACGCCGGACGTCGCCTACGAGCAGGAGATTCGGACGCTGGCGTCCGTCGTGCCGCTCGACCGGCTGATGGCCGAGACCGACGGACCGTGGCCGTTCGAGGGACCTTACGCCGGGCGGGAGACGCATCCGGCCATGACGGCGGACGTGGCCGCCGAGATTGCCCGGCTGAGAGGCCTGACGACCGAGGCGGTCGGCCGGATCTTGGACGCGAACGCGCGGGCGTTCTACGGGTTCGAATAGGCGAGAAGACGTCAAAGAGGCTGGCCGGTCGGGAAGGGATCTCCCCGCGATCGGTCAGCCTCTTGGCGTTCGGTCTCAGCCGTGGTAGCTGCCGAGGGGCTCGTTCAGCACCCATTCGAGCAGCAGCATCTGCTCGTCCAGGCGCTCCGCCAGCGTCTGCAACTGCGCCTGTTCCGTCTCGCCCGCAGCGCCGGACCGCTTCGCGTCCAGCGCTTGCTTGCGGGCGGCCAGCTCGTTGTATTTGCGTTTGACTTGATCTGCCGTTCTCACGACCCGCGCTCCTCTCCGGCCATGCGGCGTTAGCCGCCGATGTTCTTGCGTCCCGCGCGAAGCACGTAGACGTAGTAACCGACGTAATAGGCGATCAGCACGAAAAAGATCGCGGCCGTCAACGGATCCCGCGAGAACTGCTGAAAGTCGTTCGGGTCGTTCGAGGCGACGGCCGGGGCGCTTCTCGCGAGGATGAGGAAGCGGTAGGCGATTCGGCCGATGAACAGCGCGATGACGACCGATTCGATGACGACGTGCGTCCGGTAATGCAATTCCGCGCCCCGCATCTCGAAGCGGCTGTGGCGGATCGCGAACCAGGCGAGAACCCCGCCGCAGGCGATGCCTGCCGCATCCGCGGCCAGCACGACCGGGTGCAGGAAGCCGAGCGCGATCAGGAGAACGCCGATGACCGAGAAGATGCCGATCCGTACGCGCAGGCGGCGAGGGCGGTACGGCTGGAAGCCGACCGTGCGGCGGACGCGCCGGTACATGAAGAAAGCGACGAGGGCCAGCGGAAGCGCGATTTGCCCGAGGTTATGCATCGATGACGACCCTTTCTGCGGAGAGCGTGATTGCTATAGTGTACCACAATTTTGGAGGGAGCCGGCACATTCTGCGCCAAGCGAAAGAGAGGGGGCGGCTGGTTCATCTCCAGCTTTTGGCGTATAGTAGGGGGGAGAAAGGCCGCTCGCGAGAGCGGTTATTTGGTCATACGGCATGTATGC
>NZ_JACJVP010000077.1:0-69159 GCF_014212125.1 Cohnella nanjingensis | reverse complement strand
ACGGCATGTATGCGTTTCCCGCGCCATCATGTCCGCATGACCTCCGATAAAAACGTATCGCCCTCTTTCGAGGAGGAGGCGGGACCGTTTTGACTAGGCTATCCGAAGGCCGCGACGAAGGAGGAAGGAGCATGGAGATCGAATGGCTGCTGCGCGTGGTCGTTGCCGGTCTGTGCGGCGCGTGGATCGGGTACGAGCGCAAAAACCGGATGAAGGAAGCCGGCATCAAGACCCATTTTATCGTCGGGATCGGCGCCGCGCTGATGATGATCATCTCGAAGTACGGCTTCCGGGACCAGATCGGCTGGGAGAATCTCTCGCTGGACCCTTCCCGGATCGCGGCGCAGGTCGTGAGCGGCGTCGGCTTTCTGGGCGCGGGGATGATCTTCTTGCAGAAGATGACGGTCAAAGGGCTGACCACGGCGGCGGGCGTCTGGGCGACGGCCGGTCTGGGCATGGCGATCGGCTCCGGGCTGTACGTGATCGGGATCGGCGCGACGCTGATCATCCTCGCGGCGCAGAAGGTGCTGCACGGCGGGTGGCGCTGGTTCCGCTCGCCGAAGACCGAACAGTTCTCGCTGCGGCTGGGCGACGAGCCGGGCGCGCTAAGCGAGCTGCTGGCGCTGCTGAAGGCGCAAGGGATCGCGCTGCTCGCCTTCCAGGCGGAGCAAGGCGGAGCGGGCGAGCTGTCGCTGGAGCTCACGGTCAAGCTCCCGCCGGGCTACGGCGTGGCCGACTGGCTGGCGGCGGTAAGCGAAGCCCCCTATATTCGGTCCGCGGACACCAACTAGCCGCAGCCGAGCGTTCCTCCCGCGCCCGAGCGCCAACCGGCCGGGGTGCCGCAGCCCGGCTCAAGAACGCCTTCCGCGATGGCGAGATCCCCTCAGCACGCCGCAAGAAGGCTGATTTTTTCCTTGGACACGGGGAGGAAACGCCACATGCCCGCAGCAGCATCGTACGCATGCCGGGAAAACGTCAAAGCCGCCGGGATATCCGGCGGCTTGGAGGCGTAGGAGGCGCAATGACGGGTGACGGCAAGTTAGCGTTTGGCATGAGGTTTGTCTTGGGACCCTTGCTTCAGCGTCTCCGCCACTTCGACGACCAAATAGGCCAAATAATTTCTGAGCGAAAGGCGTTGCTGTTTCATCCGACATCACACCTCCTTTTCGCGTGACATTCTATACCATATTTTTACACGGCGAATGGAAGATTGAAACAGGATTTGTCCGTTCGGGAAGGGTAAATTCGTTCCCTAGACCCTTGCGGCGGATGATTCGGACCTTCTGCACGCGGATGCGGACCCCGACGATCCCGGATGGGCCGGGAAGATCGGTGTTTCAACGGAGGCGCGCGGGTCGGTAATCCTTAGGAAAGGCGGGCAAGCGTTCGCCCGTCTGCCGCCAAGGGAGGGAACGAGAATGGCGCAACGGGAAGGCAATGCGTTCGGCGGGATGATCTACGGGCTGTTGTTCGCGGTTCCGGTTTGGTCCCCGGTGGCTTTGGGCCTCTATTATTGGCATTGATGCGGCAGCGGCTTGAGCGGTCTGCGGCACCGATCCGCGAGGGTCGCCCGGACTGCGGAATTCTCCCCAAAAGATTTGAATAAAAGGGGAATGAGCCCCGCATACTAGGGTGGCAAATCGTGGAGGTGATAATCATGGCAAACGATCGCAACTCAAACCAACTCGTGGTTCAACAGGCGAAAGCGGCTCTGGAGCAATTGAAGTACGAAGCCGCTCAGGAACTGGGCATCTCCATCCCGCAAGACGGCTACTACGGCAATATGATTACGAAAGACACCGGCCGAATCGGTGGCAACATCACGCGCCGCTTGGTGCAAATCGCCGAGCAGCAACTCGCAGGACGTCCATAAGCGAGGGCAGCCCGTCCGGCTTCGGCTGGACGGGCTGTTCTTTTTTAGGGGCGCCGCAGGCGAATCGGAGCGAGTTATCCACAGTCGGGCTGTGTAGAAATCCGGCGATCTGTGCGCATTGACAGCGGCTTGACGCCGCCTTAACCTGGGCTTGACAAAAGTGGCGGCTTCCGGCGGTCCGGACGGCGCTACCGGCGATTCTCCAGCGTCGCCAAAGGGATGCGGGCGAGAATGCTGGTTCCGTCCAGCACGTAGAGAGAGGCGTCGATCGCGGCCGACGCCACGGCGGACAGATCGGCGTCCTTGCCGATCTGATATTCGACATGGCAGACGGTCTCCCGACCGGGCTCGAAGGACCCGGATACCCCGGCGCCGCGGAGGGTCATCTTGTCGTATTTGCCCTTGCGGACCTCCATCATCGCGGCCAGCTTGGCATTCGGGATGACGTTGATCTCGAGTCCGGACGGATGATTGCCCGGATACTCCTCGGCGGCGATCCGCTCGTCCCCGAGATTGCGGATCTTGAAGTCGTAGCGGAGAATCCGCTGGGTCTTGATCACGTTCGTCTCGACGCTCGTAATCTCGAGATCGGCCGGACGGCCCGCGCCGAGCAGCAGCGGCAGCAAGCCGGCGCCAAGCAGCAGGAGAGAGAGCTTTTTCAGCATGTCGTTCGCCTCCGGTAGGGGATAGGGGTCTGCGAGAATGCGGTCCTGCCGCAAAAAAATCGAGCCCCGTCTCGCGACGAGGCCCTTCATGGGAGAGGAGAAACCGGACGAAGAGCTTATGGGGAAACGTAAGTCTTCTCCGCGGTTGTCCCCGACGCCTCTCGGCGCCGGTACTATCAGTGTGACCGCCCGGACGGGAATTATACGTCGCTTCGGTAAAAAATTTGGGACGGGAGCGCGAATTTGTCGAAGGGGCGCTTTTGCGTGCTCCGGGAATGTGGTAACATAGCACCAACGAAAAGCCGCGGGCCACCCGCGGCTGTCTACGCGCGCAGAGGGATGACGGCAGATGAGAGTAATATCGGGAGACGCCAGAGGGCGGGCGCTGAAGGCGGTCCCCGGGCAGTCGACGCGTCCGACGACGGACAAGGTAAAGGAAGCGCTGTTCAGCATGATCGGACCCTACTTCGACGGCGAGCGGGTGCTGGATCTGTTCGCGGGAACGGGCGGTCTCGGCATCGAGGCGCTTAGCCGGGGAGCCGGGGAGGCGGTGTTCATCGACGCCAACCCGCGCAGCATCGAAGTCGTGCGCGCCAACCTGGAGGCGACGCGGCTGACGGAGAAGGCGCGGGTCTACCGGAACGACGCCAAGAAGGCGATCAAGCTGCTGGAGCAAAAGGGCGAACCGTTCGATCTCATTTTTCTCGATCCGCCATATGCGCTAAAGGACTGCGACGCGCTGCTGCTCGATCTGTTGGAGCGCGGTTTGGCGGCGCCGGATGCGGTGGCCGTCGTCGAGCACGAATCCAGCTTCGACTACGGGGACCGCATCGGCCCGTTCGAACGCCGCCGCCTCGCGCAGTACGGCGAGACGGCCGTATCTATCTATCGGCAGGAGGAATCCGAATGACCCCCAATTCCGCCCGGAACGACGGCGAACGACGTATCGCGGTATATCCCGGCAGCTTCGACCCGGTGACCTTCGGCCATCTGGATATTATTCGCCGCGCGGCCAAGCAGTTCGACACGCTGATCGTCGCGGTGCTGAACAATACGACCAAGAGCCCATTGTTCACGGTAGAGGAGCGGACCGGCTTGCTCCGGGAAGTGACGAAAGACCTGCCGAACGTGGAGATCGACAGCTTCAGGGACCTGCTCGTCCGCTATATGCGGTCGCGCAACGCCCAAGTGAGCGTGCGGGGGGTTCGTTCCGTCACGGACTTCGAATACGAGCTGCAGATGGCTTCGACGAACCGGCAGCTGGACGAAGGCATCGAGACGATCTTCATGATGACCAATCCGAAGTACTCTTATCTCAGCTCCAGCATCGTCAAGGAGATCGCCAAATTCAACGGCGCGGTGCAGGATCTGGTGCCTCCGGCGGTAGAGGCGGCGCTGCGCCGCAAGTTCGCCGCCAAAGCTTAAGCGGGGCCGCGGCTCCGAAGAGCAAGAGGGCTGCCCGAAGCGCGAAGCGCTTCTCGGGCAGCCCTCTTGCTCGTTCATGCAGCCGGCCGTCAGCGGGGAGCGGAAGGCGGCTTGCGCCCGCCGCCCGCATCCCGTTTGCCTTTGGGGCGGATGAGCGAAGCCAGCAGCGCCAGCAGGACGAAGCCGCCCAAGCAGGCGAGCGACGCGAGCATCGTCTCGGAGAGCAGCGCGAGTCCGGCGGGCAGCGGGCCCTCGCCTGCGGCCGCCGCGAACGCGGGAGCCGGGAGAGCGCCCCCGTATCGCTCGGCCGCGATGGCGAGCGGATACGTGAAGGCGATGGCTATCGCCGCGTGCAGCAGGCGCCCTGCGACGAAGCGGCCCCAGGGGAAGGGAGCGCCGCCGCCGAAAGCGGCCCGAGCCTGGAGCAGGCCGCTCCAGCCGCTCCAGGCGAGGACGGCGGCGAGCAATACGGCCGCGTGGGCGGGAGCGGCCTCGAACAAGGCGGAGCGGCTCGCGTCGTAGGCGCCCAGATGCATCTCGTATAGGCCGGGCACGGTGAGCCAGGCGTCGGTGCCGGGGAAAAAGATCTGCAGCATGCGGAGCAGCACGGCGCTCATCATGATGAGCCCGCCGACCGCGAACAGCGTCGTCACGGCGTGGGTGACGGAGTCCCCGATCTGCCTGCCGAACGGACGCCCGTCCTGAGCGCGCGCTTCGCGGATGACGCGGACCGCGCGGCGGAGCAGGGCGCGCGGCTCGCCGGCCGGCATCGGCGGCGCGAGCGGCTCCCGTCTCTTGGTCAGCCACGCCCACAAGGCGCCGGCCGCGACGGCGGAGAGCCAGAGGCCGGCTGTGATCGCCCAGCCGTAGGCGGGCGCCTGGAGGAAGGCGCCGCCGACCACGACGACGATCAGGAACGGATTCGGCATATGCGACACGAGCAGCAGCGTGTCCACGTCGCGGCTCTGCACCAGCCCTTGCTCGCGCAGACGGGCGGTCTCCTTCGCCCCGGCGGGCATGCCTGCCGACCAGCCGAAGGCGATGACCCAGCCGGCGGCGCCGGGCAGCCGGAACAGACGCCGGGTGAGCGGTTCGCCGAGCGTGCCGAGGCCGTGAAGCATGCCCGACGCGGCGAGCAGCTCCGCGAGCATCAAGGGCGCGAGCAGCCCGGGGAAGACGGTCTGCCACCAGAGCTGCAGTCCGGCGAGGGATGCGCGGAACGCCTCTCCCGGCGCCTTAACGATGCCGATCACGAGAAGCAGCGCGCATGCGCCGAATAAGATGGATAGCATAGCGGAGACTCTGCGGCTCCGGAGGTCGGTCATCTCTTCATCTCCTTCGGTCCTGCCGACGATCTTGCCCGCCCGGGGGGCCGGCGGCGGGAAAGCCCATTCCCAAGTGAGGGGGAAGTCCGTCACAGGTAACGGGGAAGCCCGTTCCCAAGTGGGGGGGAGTCCGTCCCAGGTGACGGGGAAGCCCATTCCCAAGTGAGAGGGAAGTCCGTTCCCAAATGACGGGGAAGTCCATTACCAAACTGTACGCGGACGAGCGGGACGATAGACCACCCTTGTCCGGGAATGGAGGGGGAGCGAAGACGAAGAGGCGCTGGTGAAGCGGAGAGCAGGAAAAAAGCGAAGGAACGGGAAATAAGATCAGCCCGTTTGGGTGGACGACCTTCCCGGCGCGCATTTAGAATAGAGGTCTACGATTCTGCCGGGAGAGGAAGAATCTGGATGGAAAAATACGTATGCAAAACTTGCGGCGTGCAATACCCGCCGGCAGCGGAGCCGCCGGAGAGCTGCTTCATCTGCAGCGACGAACGACAGCATGTGCCGGCGGGCGGGCCAGCATGGACCACGCTGGAAGCGATGAGGGAAGAGGGAACCTACCGCAACGCGTTGACCCGCGAGGAGGCCGGGCTCTACGGCATCGTGACCCAGCCCAGCTTCGGCATCGGCCAGACCGCTTATTTGGTATGCGACAACGGCTTCAACACGCTGTGGGATTGCATCACCTATCTCGACGCGGAGACGATCACAGCCATCGAACGGCTCGGCGGCATCCAGGCGATCGCCATGTCTCATCCCCATTATTATTCGACGCAGGCGGAGTGGGCGGAGACGTTCGGCGCAGTTCTCCATATCCATGAAGACGACCGGGCGTGGGTTGCGCGGCCTGGCGAGCATGTCCGGTTCTGGTCCGGCGAGACCTGCCGGCTGTCGGACGGCGTGACGCTGCACCGGCTGGGCGGGCATTTCCGGGGAGCCGCGGTGCTGCATTGGAGCGAGGGCGCCGAGGGAGCAGGGGTCATGCTCAGCGGCGACGTCATTCAAGTGGTGGCGGACAGGCGTTGGGTCAGCTTCATGTACAGCTATCCGAATCTGATCCCGCTGCCGGGCAGCACGGTGGCGCGGATCGCGGAGCAGGTTCGGCCGCTTCCGTTCGAGCGGCTGTACAATGCGTTTCACCGCGTGGTGCGCGCGGACGCGAACGCGGCAGTGCAGCGCTCCGCGCAGCGGTATATCCAAGCCTTGCAGGGAGAGCTTTTCGATACCTAATAAACGGTGCGAGATAGGGCAAGAGGCGGTTTCAAGAGGTCGAAGAAGACCGATGGGACAGCCTCTTGCTTTGTTATCGATTCGCAAGGTAAAAGAGACGCACACAGTACGTCACATGGCGCGACTTTGCCGCAGCAGGGCTAAGAGACGTACCCGGTACGTCACATGGCGGGACTTTGCCGCAGCAGGGCTAAAGAGACGTACCCAGTACGTCACATGGCGCATTATCGCCGCAGCAGGTCTAAAGAGACGTACCCAGAACGCCACATGGCGCGACATCGCCACAGCAGGGCTAAAGAGACGTACCCGGTACGCCACATGGCGCGACATCGCCGCAGCAAGGCTAAAGAGACGTATCCAGTACGTCACATGGCGCGTTATCGCCGCAGTAGGGCTAAAGAGACGTACCCAGTACGTCACATGGCGCGTTATCGCCGCAGCATGGCTAAAGAGACGTATCTAGTACGCCACATGGCGCGACATCGCCGCAGCAAGGCTAAAGAGACGTATCCAGTACGTCACATGGCGCGTTATCGCCGCAGTAGGGCTAAAGAGACGTACCCAGTACGTCACATGGCGCGTTATCGCCGCAGCAGGTCTAAAGAGACGTATCTAGTACGTCACATGGTGCGACTTTGCCGCGTCAGGGCCAAAGAGACCTTGGACACGTTAGATTCGCACCGGGGGCAGCGTGTAGTCTCGCCAAGCGGCGTTCGGATCTGGGACCGGGAACGCGGCGGCGTAGACGGCGGATGCCCGCACGTCCAGGTCCAGAAACGGCCAATTGCCGCCCGCCGCGGAATGGAGGACGGGGACGGACGCGGCGCGCTTCATGCGCCGGAGAAGCCCTTGTCCGCGTTCGGTGAAGCCGAGGACCCGAACGTAGCGGACGCCGTCCGCGAGGCGCTCCGCCGTCAGCTCCGCCTTCCCGTGGCCGAGCAGCGTGCGCAGCAACGTGCGCTGGAGCTTCGTGCGGGTGTATCGCTTCGTCTTCAGCGCATCCAGCAGCGCCTCGACGCGCCAGGCGGCCAATCCGCGCAGCGAGGCGCGGATCCGGTGCTCGAGGCCTTCGGTCACCTCGGCGAACGCGGCGAGCGCCTCCGGGGATAGCGCGTGAAGCTGGTGAAACAGCGGCCGCGCGAAGTGCTCCCAGGTGAGCGGGGCCCGTCCCGCAGCCGCTTCCCGCAGTAGAATTTCCAGCGTCGAGGCGGGCACGTAAGGCGCCAAGCCGTCCAGCGCGCCGTCCGCTTCACCGATCAGCTTGCGCAGCGCGGTGGCGCTGGCGATGGCCTGGTCGGTGATCGAAGTCTGGCCGTATTCGGACTTCTCGCGGCGGATGGAGGCGGGGACGATGCGGCTGCCTAGCCGGCGCAGAGCCAGCAGGTAGTGTAGCCCGAGCGTGTGGTTCGGCTGGTCCAGCCCGAACGCCGCGCCGGCCGCGTCGCCTTCGGCCGCGAGCAGCTCCCGCACCGCGTCGGCGTAGGCGGTCGGGTAGGGACGCCCTTCCTTCAGCAGCTCGGCCAGCCGGCGCTTCAGCGCTTCGGGCTCGCGGACGAGCCGATCGGCGATGCGGGCGAGCGTCGCAAGGTCCCCGCTCTCGCTGCCGAAGCAGAGCGCGTCCACGACGCCGGTCGCCTCGAGCACGGCGACGGCCCCGTGCGCGAACCACTGCGCCGGCTGGGCGCTATAGGCGACCGGCAGCTCCAGCACGAGGTCGCAGCCGGCGCGCAGCGCCATCTCCGCGCGGGCCCACTTGTCCGCGATGGCGGGCTCGCCCCGCTGCAGGAAGTGGCCGCTCATGACGGCGACGACCGCTTCCGCTCCCGTTATTTTTCGCGATTGCTGTATATGATAGAGATGACCGTTGTGCAAAGGATTGTATTCGACGACGATGCCGACCGTCCGCATGGCATGCTCCCCCGGTGCAAAATTTGTCTCCACTATACCACGGCGGGACGGGCGGAAGGAATGCGCCGGGGAAGGGGGCGGGGGCGGAAGGCGAATCAGCGGCTAGAATCGGATGCTGTGTGAAAGCGCGCGAAAAAGGAGTACAATAGGAATTCCGGCAGCCGTCCACCGGCAGCGAATGCAAGAACCCTCTCCGATCGGCGGCGCCTGAACGTGCCGTTCCGGAGCAGGGGCCGAAAAAGGCGCGGGAAAGCTCCCATACGAGGCGGGAGCTCGTGAGGCGCTATCCATATAAAAGCGAAGCGCATAAAGGACCGATGACGCGATCGCACTCAATAGGAGTGAATTGCTCTGAATTATAGGCGCGATTGCGTGAGCGTTATCTAATAGGAGCAAAAAGTCCGGATGTAAGGCCGACCGCGGAGACCATCCCAATAAAGGGGGCCCTCGGGGAACGCGCGAGCGCCCGCTGCAGCCTCGTCATCGCCGCCATCCGCCATCCTCGCGGGAGCACCGGATCCCGCCTGTCCGGCAGTGGTTGCATTTTCCGGGTTGACGCGAATTTGTTGACAAAAGGCGCCCGGCATGGATATAATAAATTTTGTTTGTTTGGAGTGATAAATATGCTGCTAAACGTACAAGAGCTGGTAACCCGCAAGGAGCCGGTCATCTTGCAAGAGTCGATCGACGTGACCTCGCTGTTCGCGGAGATGCGCGACGCGACCCCGCTCGGCCCGCTTCACGCGCAGCTGACGGCGATCGCGGCCGACGGGATCGTGAACGTGACGGGAACGCTGACGGGCAAGCTGCAACTGCTCTGCTCCCGATGCCTGACGCCTCTCGAAGGCGAATACGAATTTCCGTATGAAGAGACGTTCAAGCACGTCTCGCAGGAAGTCGCGGCCCGCGGCGAGCAGGATGACGAAGACTTCGTTCCGTTCCACGGCGAACGGCTGGAGCTCCGTCCTTACGTAGAGGAAGAGCTGATGCTCTCTCTGCCGCTTGCGCCGCTCTGCAAGGAAGATTGCAAGGGGCTGTGCCCGGACTGCGGGCAGAACCGCAACGAGCAAGCCTGCCAATGCCAGCAGCACAAGATCGATCCTCGGCTCGAGGCGCTCAAGGGCTGGAAGCCGCAGGCGTAACCGACTATCGAAAATGATCGCCGATAAAGGCCGATATCGTTTCGACTCTGATAAGGAGGTGGGAACATGGCAGTACCTTTTGGAAAAACATCGAAAGCCCGCAAGCACAAGCGCCGGACGCACTTCAAATTGGTGGTCCCGGGCATGGTGAAATGCGATCAATGCGGCGAGCTGAAGCTTGCGCACCGTGTTTGCAAAGTTTGCGGTACGTATAAATCCCGCGAAGTCATCAAGCAATAATCGAACAACGCGTCTTGGCGTGACCAGCGTCCCCGGCGCGTTTTTCTTTACGCTTTTTTTGGCACCAGGTATCAGTATGAACTTATAAGGCGGTGGCGGCATGGAACGTCTTCCGAAGCGACAGCGCCATCAGCAGCTCAGCCGGCTAATCGAGGAGAATCCGTTCCTTACCGACCGCGAACTGACCCGCTTGCTGAAGGTGAGCATCCAGACGATTCGGCTGGATCGGCTCGAATTGTCTATCCCCGAACTCCGAGAGCGGCTGAAGCTGATGGCGGAACGGTCCTACGACCCCGTGCGCTCCTTGCCGCTGCACGAAGTCATCGGCGACATTCTTGACCTTCAGCTGGACAAGAGCGGCATCTCGCTGTTCGAGATCCGGGAGGAGCACGTCTTCTCCCGCAGCGGCATCGCCCGGGGCCATCACGTGTTCGCGCAGGCGAACTCGCTGGCGGTCGCGGTCATCAACGACGAGATCGCCTTGACGGCGTCCGCGGACATTCGCTTCATCCGGCCCGCGCGGCTCGGGGAGAAGTGCATCGCCAAGGCGTACGTCCGATCGAGCGGCGCGCAAAAAGGCAAAGCCAAAGTAGAAGTGTTCACATACGTGGGGGATGAAATGGTGTTCCAAGGGAACTTCGTCATATACCGTTCCGCGGGCGAACCGGATCGCGAAGGGGGAGACGTTCATGAGGATCGCCATTGACGCGATGGGCGGCGATCACGCTCCCCAGGCGCAAGTCGAAGGGGCGCTGGCGGCGGCGAAGGAATGGCCGGATACCGAGATTCTGCTGGTAGGCCGGCCGGATGCGATCGAGCCGCTGCTCGCGCAGGGCAAGCCGTCTAACGTGAAGATCGTCCCGGCGCTCGAGCTCATCGAGAGCGACGACGAGCCGGTGCGCGCCGTACGGCGCAAATCCGACTCGTCGATGGTCGTGGCCGGCCGCATGGTGAAGGAAGGCGAGGCCGACGCGATGATCTCCTCGGGCAATACCGGCGCGCTCATGGCCGTGGGCCTGCTCGTCGTCGGGCGGCTCAAAGGCATCGAGCGGCCGGGCCTCGCGCCCGTGCTGCCGACGCTCGACGATATCGGCGTGCTGGCGCTCGACCTGGGCGCGAACATGGACGCGAAGCCGGAGCATCTCCTGCAGTACGCGTTGATGGGCACGCTATACCGGGAGAAGGTGCACGGCATGAAGAAGCCCCGCGTAGGGCTCCTGAACGTCGGCACCGAGGCGGCCAAGGGCAACGAGCTGACCAAGGCCGCGTTCGAGCTGCTGGAGCCGGCGCCGATTCACTTCGTCGGCAACGTGGAGGCGCGCGACGTGCTGGAGCGCAACTGCGACGTGCTCGTGTGCGACGGCTTCGCGGGCAATATCCTGCTGAAGGCGATGGAAGGCGCGGCGGGCACGATCTTCAAGGTGCTCAAGGAAGAATTCACCGCGAACTGGAAGACGAAGATCGCGGCGGCGCTCATGATGCCCGGCCTGCGCCGCGTCCGCAAGAAAATGGATTATACCGAGCACGGAGGCGCGCCGCTGCTGGGGGTTAACGGGCTGGTCATCAAGGGCCACGGCTCATCCGATGCGGTCGCGGTGAAAAATGCCATTCGGCAGGCGCGGATCGCGATCGGCAACGGACTCATTCCTGCCTTGGCCGACGAATTCGGCGGAAAGTGAGAGATAACGGATGAATGGAATTCCCGTCGGCATTCTGGGGACCGGCAAGTACGCTCCCGAACGCCGCTTAACGAACCAAGATCTCGAACGCATCGTCGACACGAACGACGAGTGGATCGTCAGCCGCACGGGGATCCGGGAGCGCCGGATCGCGGCGGAGCACGAAGCGACTTCCGACCTCGCCTACGAAGCGTCCGTCCGCGCGCTGGCGGCGGCCGGCATCACGGCCGACCAATTGGACCTGATCATCGTCGCGACGATCACGCCGGACATGTTCTTCCCGTCGACCGCCTGCATCCTGCAGGACCGGCTCGGCGCGAAGAAGGCGGCGGCCTTCGATCTGTCGGCGGCCTGCTCGGGCTTCATCTATGGTCTCGCCAACGCTTCCGGCTTCATCGCGCTCGGGGCGTACAAGTATGCGCTGGTCATCGGAGCGGACACGCTCTCGCGCATCACGGACTACACCGACCGCAACACCTGCGTGCTGTTCGGCGACGGCGCGGGCGCCGTCGTCATCGGCCAAGTGCCGGAGGGACGCGGCTTCCGGTCGTTCGAGCTCGGCGCCGACGGCTCCGGCGGCGAACATCTGCGCCTGCCCGGCGGCGGATCGCGCATGCCTTCCTCGGAACGCTCGATCGCGGAACGCCAGCACTTCATGCAGATGAACGGGCGCGAGGTGTTCAAATTCGCCGCCCGCATCATGGGCAACGCGGCGGACGAAGCGCTGCGGAAGGCGGGCGTGGCCAAGGAAGAGATCGATCTGCTCATCCCGCACCAGGCGAACATTCGCATCATTCAAGCCTCGCTCGAACGGCTCGATCTGCCGCAGGAGAAGTGCGTAATCAACGTGGACAAGTACGGCAACATGTCGGCGGCGTCCATCCCCCTCGCGCTGGCGGAAGCCGTAGAGGACGGCCGCGTGAAGGAAGGCGACCGGATCGTGCTCGTCGGCTTCGGCGGCGGCTTGACCTGGGGCGCCTCGGTATTGGTCTGGTAATCAAGTTCAGGAGGCTCACGACTGATGGGTAAAATCGCATTCGTATTCCCGGGGCAAGGGGCGCAAGCCGTCGGCATGGGACAAGACGCGTACGCGCAATTCGAAGCGTCCCGGCGCGTCTACGATACGGCGGACCGGGCGCTGGGCTTCCCGATCTCCAAGCTCTCGTTCGAAGGGCCGGAGGAAGAGCTGAAGATGACGGCGAACACGCAGCCCGCGCTCCTCGCGACGAGCATTGCGCTGCTCGAAGCGTTCAAGGCACGAGGCGTGAAGCCGGATTACGTAGCCGGGCATAGCCTGGGCGAGTACAGCGCGCTGGTCGCGGCGAACGTGCTGGACTTCGAAGACGCGGTGCGGCTCGTTCGCGCGCGCGGCCAGTTCATGGAGCAGGCCGTGCCCAGCGGTCAAGGCGCCATGGCGGCGACGCTCGGCGCGGACCGCGAAGCGCTGGACGCGCTGTGCCGGGACATCTCGGCTAAGGTCGGCCAGGTCGAGCTCGCGAACGTGAACTGCCCCGGCCAGATCGTCGTATCCGGCACGGCGGCGGGCGTCGCGGCCGTCGGCGAGCGGGGCAAGGAAGCGGGCGCGAAGCGCGTCATTCCGCTCGACGTGAGCGGACCGTTCCATTCGTCGCTGATGAAGCCCGCGGCCGATCGTTTGGCCGGCGAACTGGCCGACGTCGCGTTCCGCGATGCGGCCGTGCCGGTCGTGGCGAACGTAAGCGCGACGGCGGTCTCTTCCGGCGAAGCGCTGCGCGGGCTGCTGGTCGATCAGGTCGTCTCCCCCGTCCTGTGGGAGGACGGCATCCGCTACCTGATCGGCGAAGGCGTCGATACGTTCGTCGAGATCGGCTCGGGCACCGTCCTGGCCGGTCTCATCAAGAAGATCGACAAGGCCGTTCAGGTCATCTCGGTGAACAGCGCGGCTGCGGCCGCCGAAGCGGCGCTGGCTTAAGCGGCTGCGCCCCGCGGCTCCGCGCCGCGAACGGCCGCCGCTCCTGAACGCCCAAAGCGAAAGGGGAAATTCACATGGCACAGTGGGATTTGACGGGCAAGACCGCGCTCGTGACGGGCGCTTCGCGCGGCATCGGCCGGGCGATCGCCATCGCGCTGGCGGAAGCGGGCGCGGACGTCGCCGTGAACTACGCCGGCAGCGAAGCGGCCGCCGCGGAGACGGCGAAGGCGATCGTAGCGCTGGGACGCCGAGCGATCCTCGTCCAGGCGAACGTCGGCAAAGCGGCGGAATTCGACGCGATGGTCCAGACGACGCTCGAATCCTTCGGCAAGCTGGACATCCTCGTGAATAACGCCGGCATCACGCGTGACAACCTAATCATGCGGATGAAGGAAGAAGAGTTCGACGCCGTCATCGAGACGAACCTCAAAGGCGTGTTCAACGGCATCAAAGCCGTGACCCGCCCGATGATGAAGCAGCGCGCCGGCCGGATCATCAACATCTCTTCGGTCGTGGGCGTGCTCGGCAACGCCGGGCAAGCCAACTACGTCGCCGCCAAGGCCGGCGTCATCGGTCTCACCAAGTCGGCGGCGCGCGAGCTGTCGTCGCGCGGCATCACCGTCAACGCGGTGGCGCCGGGCTTCATCGAGACCGATATGACGGACAAGCTGTCTCCCGAGCTGCGGGAGGGCATGCTAAAGGACATCCCGCTCGGCCGCATGGGCAAGCCGGAAGAGATCGCGTCCGCGGTGCTCTACCTCGCGTCCGATGCGGCGGCGTACATGACCGGCCAGACGATTCACGTCGACGGCGGCATGTACATGTAAACGCGGCGGGAAGCAAGGCTGCCGTACCCCGGCGACTCCGTTCGCGGGCGTGCGGCGCAAGGCAATAGGGCATACGCGGTAACCGTTTACGCTATGGCTTTTTGTCCCTCAATCTCGTATAATACGAAAAGGGAGGTGAACCGGATGTCCGATGTATATGATCGCGTGAAACGCATCGTGGTCGAACGCCTGGGTGTTGAAGAGGCGGAAGTAACCAATGAAGCGAACTTCAAGGATGACTTGGGCGCTGACTCTCTCGACGTGGTTGAACTCGTGATGGAGCTCGAAGACGAATTCGACTTGGAGATCTCCGATGAGGATGCAGAGAAGATCACAACGGTGGGAGAAGTCGTAAATTACATACAATCTCATGCCTAATGATCTGCCTAGTCCCGTTCGTCGTAACGGGACTTCTCCACATTCAAGCGTCATTTTTTGACGGTTCCGGGAGGATATGCTTCACCTATTCTTTTCTGAATCGACTTCGATAAAAACGCGCTCGTCCTCCTTTCGAGGAGGGCGACCCCGTTTTTACTTGCTGCCGAAGAGGTGAATGGAGCTTTGAATCAACGCGTCGTGGTTACCGGCATGGGGGTCGTGACTTCCCTCGGTACCGATTTAGATACGTTCTGGAACAACCTGCTCGAAGGCAAATCCGGCGTCAGCCTGATCGAAGCCTTCGACACGAGCGATTACCCGACGAAGATCGCGGCCGAAGTGAAGAACTGGGATCCGGAGGCGCACGGCGTCGACAAGAAGGAAGCGCGCCGCATGGACCGCTTCGTCCAGTTCGGCATGGCCGCGAGCCTTAGCGCGGTGCGGGACGCGGGTCTTGCCATCGGCGAGAACGCGGATCCCGAACGGGTCGGCGTCATCGTCGGCTCCGGCATCGGCGGGCTCGGCACTTGGGAAGACCAGCATACGATTCTGATGGAGAAGGGCCCGCGCCGCGTCAGCCCGTTCTTCATTCCGATGATGATCGCGAACATGGCGAGCGGCCAAGTGTCCATCGCCACGGGCGCCAAGGGTCCGAACACGACCGCGGTGACCGCCTGCGCGACGGGGACGCACTCCATCGGCGATTCGTACAAGATGATTCAGCGCGGCGACGCGGACGTCATGATCTGCGGCGGCGCCGAAGCGACGATCCGGCCGATCGCCGTCGCCGGCTTCTCGAATATGCGGGCCATGAGCACGCGCAACGAAGAGCCGGAGAAGGCGAGCCGTCCGTTCGACGTCGACCGCGACGGCTTCGTCATGGGCGAAGGCGCGGGCGTGCTGATCCTCGAATCGCTGGAGCACGCGCAGAAGCGCGGCGCCCGCATCTACGCCGAAGTGATCGGGTACGGGATGAGCGGCGACGCCCATCACATGACCGAGCCCGATCCGGACGGCGCGGCCCGCTGCATGACGCGCGCGATCAAGGACGCCGGCATCGCGCCGGAGGAGATCGGCTATATCAACGCGCACGGAACGTCCACGCCGGTCGGCGACAAGTCGGAGACGACGGCGATCAAGACCGCGTTCGGCGAGCATGCCTACAAGCTGGCCGTCAGCTCGACCAAGTCGATGACGGGCCATATGCTGGGCGCCGCCGGCGGCGTGGAGGCGGTCATTCTCGGCCTCGCGCTGAAGAACGGCGTTTTGCCGCCGACGATCAATCTGGATCAGCAGGATCCGGAGTGCGATCTCGACTACATTCCGAACGTGCCGAGACAGGCCGACATCAACGTCGCCTTGTCGAACTCGTTCGGATTCGGCGGACACAACGCCACCATCATTTTGCGTAAATACGAAGCCTAATCGGCGCGAACGTGTGACGCAGGCGGCGCAGCCGCCTGCGTCTTGTTCGTCTAAGGCGCCGGCAAGGACCGAACGATGAGGAGGTTGCCGATATGAGCGACGCTTTTCGCCGGCTGCAGGAGCGGGCGAACGTCCGTTTTCGCAGCAGTGCGCTGCTTCGCCAAGCTTTTACGCATACGTCTTACGTGAACGAACAGCGGGGCTCGCGCGTCGAGCATAACGAGCGGCTCGAATTTCTGGGGGACGCGGTGCTGCAGCTCACGGTATCCGAAGCGCTGTATCGCATGTATCCCGACCGGCCCGAAGGGGAGCTCACGCGGCTGCGCGCGGGCATCGTCTGCGAGCCGTCGCTTGTCCGTTTTGCCGAGGCGCTCGATTTCGGGCAGGTCGTGCTGCTGGGCAAAGGGGAGGAGCAAACGGGCGGACGGACCCGGCCGTCGCTGCTCGCGGACGCGTTCGAGGCGTTCGTGGGCGCGCTGTACCTGGACCAGGGCCTCGACGAGGTCCGGACGTTCCTCGACCGCCATCTTTTCGCCCATCTGCCCCGAGAAGGACAGGCGCCGCTGAAGGACCACAAGACGGAGCTGCAGGAGCGGGTCCAGCATCTGAGCCTGGGGCCGCTGGACTACCGGATCGTCGAGGAGCGGGGGCCGGCGCACGACCGCGAATTCGTGGCGGTCGTGCACGTCGGGGACAAGAGCCTCGGCCAGGGCGTGGGCCGCTCGAAGAAGGAAGCCGAGCAGCAGGCCGCGTCCAAAGCGCTGCGCTACTTGCGCGAAGAAGGCGCGCAGGGCTTCGGGAATGCGAAGGGAACTTGAGAGGTGAGAGACCGACATGTACTTGAAAGGGATCGAGCTTGCCGGCTTCAAGTCGTTCGCCGACCGGACGCAGCTGGAATTCGGACGCGGCATCACCGCCGTCGTCGGACCTAACGGCAGCGGCAAGAGCAACATCTCGGACGGCATCCGCTGGGTGTTGGGCGAACAGAGCGCGAAGAGCTTGCGCGGCGGCAACATGCAGGACGTC
Organism: Cohnella nanjingensis; assembly: GCF_014212125.1. GTDB lineage: Bacteria > Bacillota > Bacilli > Paenibacillales > Paenibacillaceae > Cohnella > Cohnella nanjingensis. The sequence goes on along the minus strand of NZ_JACJVP010000077.1, from coordinate 52,062 downwards.
ATCTTCGCCGGCAGCGACGCTAGGCGCCCCGTGAATTTCGGCGAAGTGTCCATTACATTCGACAATACCGACAAGGCGCTGCCCCTCGATTTTGCCGAGGTGACCGTCACCCGGCGGGTCCACCGCAGCGGAGACAGCGAGTACCTGATCAACAAGCAGCCCTGCCGGCTGAAGGACATCACCGAGCTGTTCATGGACACCGGCATCGGCAAGGAAGCGTACTCGATCATCGGGCAAGGCCGGATCGAAGAGATTCTCAGTACCCGCTCGGAAGACCGCCGCGGCATCTTCGAGGAAGCGTCCGGCATCGTGAAGTACAAGGCGCGCAAGAAGGAAGCCCAGAAGAAGCTCGAAGACACCGAGTCGAACCTGCTGCGGATCAACGACTTGGTCGTCGAGCTGGGGGATCAGGTCGAGCCGCTGCGGATTCAGTCGGAGAAGGCGGAGACGTTCAAGCGGCTGAAGGAAGAGCTGAAGTCCAAGGAGATCGCGCTGTACGTGCATCAGATCGAAGGCGTGCACCGCTCCTGGGCGGAGACGAACGAGAAGCTCGCGAAGCTGAAGGAAGAAGAGCTGCGCCTATCGACCGAAGTCAGCGCCCACGACGCCAAGCTCGAGGAAGATCGTCAGGCGCTGCAGCGGCTGGAGGAGACGCTCGAGAAGCTGCAGGACGAGCTCCTGCACACGAGCGAAGAGACCGAGAAGAGCGAAGGATACGGCGAGCTGCTCAACGAGCGGCAGACGAACCTGGAGCGTACGCGCATTAGCTTGGCGGAGAGCCTGACGGCGGCCGAAGAGCGGCTCGCGGCGGCCTCTACGGAGGGCGAAGGGCTCATGCAGCGCCAAACCCAGGTCGAAGCCGAATTGGCCGAGCTGGGCGCGAAGCTCGCGTCCGAAGAAACGAAGCTCAGCTACGTCGACGGAAGCGGGGACGCCGAAGAGCGCTTGAAGGCCGAGCTATTCGATACGATGAACGCGATGGCGCAGGCGCGCAACGACATTCGGTACTGCGAGCAGCAGCGCGAAGCGCTCGAACGCCGCCTCTCGCGGGCCGAGGGCGAACGGGCGAAGTGGCAGGAACAGCACGAGGCGCTGCTCGCCCGCCGCGCGGAGCTGGAGGAGCGGATCGCGGCCTGCGCGGCATCGGTCGCCGAAGTGCGAGACCGCTACATCGCCGAGGGGACGCGCTCGTCCGACCTGACGCGCCGGCTGGAGGAAGCGCAAGGCGACGCCCGCCGCTGGGATCAGAAGCGGGAGTCGCTCGTGTCGCGGCGCGATACGATCAAAGAGCTGCAGAACGACTACGACGGGTTCCAGCACGGAGTCCGCGAGGTGCTCAAGGCGGCGAAGCGCGGCCAGCTGCACGGGGTGCACGGAGCCGTCGCGGAACTGCTCACGGTGCCGGCCCATCTCGAAGTCGCCGTCGAAACGGCGCTCGGCGCGGCGATGCAGAACATCGTCATGGAGAACGAATCGACGTCCCGGACGGCGATCGGCTATTTGAAGCAGCGGCAATCGGGCCGCGCGACTTTCTTGCCGCTCGACGTCATCAAGCCGCGCAGCGTCGGCGAAGGGGACCGGCGCGCCATCGGCGACATGGAGGGGTTCGTCGGGATCGCCTGCGAGCTGGTCTCCTTCGAATCGCGGTACGCCGGCATCTTCGGCAGCATGCTCGGCAACGTGCTGATCGCGCAAAAGCTGGAGCATGCGAACCGCATCGCCTCGAAGCTGCAGTACCGCTATCGGGTCGTCACGCTGGACGGAGACGTCGTGAACGCGGGCGGTTCGATGACGGGGGGGAGCCTTGCGCGCAAGGCGTCCAATCTGCTCGGCCGGCAGCGTCAGCTCGAAGAGCTCGACAAGGAGATCGGCGAGGCGGACCAAGCCCGCACGGCCGCCAGGGAGACGGCCGACGATCTGAAGAAGGAGCTCGCGATCGTCGGACAGAACATCGAACAGCTGCGCGAAGCGGGCGAGCGGGAGCGGCTGGCGGAGCAGCAGGCGGTGGCGGAACGGCAGCAGCTGTCGGTCGAAGAGAAGCAGCTCGGCGAGCAGCTCGCGGCGCTCAGCGGCGAGCGCGAAGGGCTGGGCACGGAGACGACGGATCTGGATGCCGCCCGCGCCGAAGCCGAAGCCCGGCTCGCCGCGCAGGCGCTCGAAGAAGCGCGTCTGCAGGAGAGCATCCGCGAGGCCGAGGAGCTGCGCCGCCGCAGCCAGTCCGCGAAGGAGGAGCTCCAAGCCTCGCTCACCGAAGTGAAGGTCGCGATCGCCCGGATGGAGCAGGAACGGCAGTCCATCGGCGAGCAGACGGCGCGCTACCGCGGCGAGCTGTCCCGGCTGCAGGCCGAGAAGCGGCAGCTGCAGGAAGCGCTGGCGCAGAACGCGGCCGACGCGGAGCGCACGGCGGCGGAGCTCGTGGCGCAGCGCGAGCGGCTGAACGAGCTGCGGCTCGCGAAGCGGGAGTTCACGGAAGGGATCGAGTTCAAGCGGTCCGACCGCGCGGAACGCCACCGTCAGCTGGAACTGAAGGAGAGCGAGACGAAGGAGCAGCGGGCGGCGCTGCGCCAAGTCGAAGAGCAGCTGCGCCAAGCGGAGATCTCCTCGAACCGGATGGACGTCGAGCTCGACAACCTGCTGCGCAAGCTGAGCGAGGAGTACGAGATCGGCTTCGAATGGGCGAAGGAGAAGTACGCGGTCCCGGACGACGTGCCCGCCGCGCAGAACGAGGTGCGGGAGCTGAAGCGTCGCATCACGATGCTCGGCGACGTCAACATGGGCGCCATCGAGGAGTACAAGCGGGTCAGCGAGCGCTACGAGTTCCTGGACGCGCAGAAGAACGACCTCATGGACGCGAAGTCGAAGCTGCACGCGATCATTCGCGAGATGGACGAAGAGATGTCCAAACGGTTCCGCACGACGTTCGACGAGATTCGGGGACACTTCGTCGTCGTCTTCTCGAAGCTGTTCGGCGGCGGCCGGGCCGATCTGATCCTGAGCGAGCCGGACCGTCCGCTCGAGACGGGCATCGAGATCGTGGCCCAGCCGCCGGGCAAAAAGCTGCAGAACCTGCAGCTGCTGTCCGGCGGCGAGCGGGCGCTGACGGCGATCGCGCTGCTGTTCGCGATCCTGAACGTGAAGCCCGTCCCGTTCTGCGTGCTCGACGAAGTCGAGGCGGCGCTGGACGAGGCGAACGTGGCCCGCTACGCGCACTACATGCGCGAGTTCTCGGAGCTGACGCAGTTCATCGTCGTCACCCACCGCAAGGGGACGATGGAGGAAGCGGACATGCTCTACGGGGTGACGATGGAGGAAGGTGGGGTGTCGAAGCTCGTCTCCGTGAAGCTGGAGGAAGGCGAAGCGATGACGGCGACCGCTTGACGCGCAAGACCGCAAGCATAGATAGACAACGCCAAAGGGATGGGAGACGGACCGTTCGCGCAAGCCGGACGGCCGCCCTCAGGAGGTAGGAAATCGAATGAGCTTTTTCAAAAAGCTGAAGGAAAGCATCGCGGCCAAGACGGAAGCGGTGACCAGCAAGTTCCGCGATGGCCTCGCGAAGACGCGGGACGCGTTCGTCGGACAAGTGGCCGATCTGTTCTCGCGCCGCAAGAAGATCGACGAAGCGTTCTTCGAGGAGCTGGAAGAGATTCTGATCGGCGCGGACGTCGGCGTGAATACGGTGATGACGCTGATCGACGAGCTCCGCGACGAAGTGAAGAAGCGCCGCATCGAAGAGCCCGCGCAGCTGCAGCCGATTCTGTCCGAGAAGCTCGTCGGCCTGCTGAAGGGCAGCGGCGAGGAAACCGGACTGAAGATGAACCCGGACGGCATCACGGTCATTCTGTTCGTCGGCGTCAACGGCGTCGGCAAGACGACGACGATCGGCAAGCTGGCGCACCGCTTCAAGCAGGAAGGCAAATCGGTCCTGTTGGCCGCGGGCGATACGTTCCGCGCGGGCGCGATCGAACAGCTCGAAGTATGGGGGCAGCGGGTCGGCGTGGACGTCATCCGCCAGGCTGCGGGCTCGGACCCGGCCGCGGTCATGTTCGACGCGGTACAGGCCGCGAAGCAGCGGAACGTGGACGTGCTGCTCTGCGATACGGCCGGACGGCTGCAGAACAAGGCGAATCTGATGGAGGAGCTCTCGAAGATCTACCGGGTCATCCAACGTGAGATCCCGAGCGCGCCGCATGAGACGCTGCTCGTGCTGGACGCCGCGACGGGCCAGAACGCGCTGCAGCAGGCCAAGCTGTTCGGCGAGAAGAGCGGCGTATCCGGCCTCGTGCTGACGAAGCTCGACGGCACGGCCAAGGGCGGCATCGTCATCGCGATCCGCAATGAGCTGTCTCTGCCGGTGAAGTTCGTCGGCCTCGGCGAGAAGATGGACGATCTGCAGGCGTTCGACGCCGAGCAGTTTGTGCACGCGTTGTTCGCGGGTCTGGCGGCGGACGAACCGGAAGCGAGCGAATAACGACGTTAGAACGCGATTCGGGCACTTTACGGGCCGTGACATTCCCTTTCATGAAGGAATGCCACGGTTTTTTCGTTATTTTTGAGCAAACTATGGGTTGACGGTTGTGCGCTTTCACGATTAAGATAGTTCGTATGCGAAATATTCGTAGCATAACTATTGAGAAGTAAAGGATGGGGCATATGGAGGAGCAGCAGCGAATCCTTGCGATCTTCACGTCTTTTCGGGAGGTCAACCAAGCGTTCTACCATTCGATGTCGAAGTCCGCATACAATCAGGGCATCACCCCGATTCAATTTCTGGTGATGAAAGCTTTGGCGGAGCAGCCGCAGATGGGGTTGTCCGAGCTGTCGGAGTGTCTTCACACCGGGAAGAGCACGATGAGCGGCGTCGTCGATCGGTTGGTAAGAGCGGGGTTCGTCCTCCGCGAACGACCGGAGAATGACCGCCGCGCCATCGCTTTAAGATTGACTCCGAAGGGGGAGGAGCTCTGGAAGCGAACGAACACGATGCGCGTTAACCGTTTAGCGCCCATTTTGGAATTATCCGATGAAGACCAGGCGCATCTGCTCCGCATTCACGGACAGATCGTCGACATCCTACAGAGAGTGAGAGAGGAATCCAACGATGAGTAACGCAATCACAAATACGATAAAAAGAGGGCCGATCGTCGCGGCGCTGCTGATCGGCGCGTTCGTGGCGATCCTGAGCCAGACGCTGTTGAACGTAGCGTTGCCGAAGATGATGGAGGATCTGAATATCGGGCCTAACACGATTCAGTGGCTCTCCACCGGCTACATGCTGGTGAACGGCGTCGTCATCCCGGTCACCGCCTTCCTGATCGCTCGGTTCAGCACGAGACAGCTGTATATGGTCGCGATGGGGCTGTTCACGATCGGGACGATCGTCGCCGCCGTCGCGCCGGGCTTCGAGCTCGTCCTGACGGGCCGCCTGATTCAAGCGGTCGGCGCCGGCATCATGATGCCGCTCATGTCCGTCGTCTTCCTGACCATCTTCCCGATCGAGCAGCGGGGCAAGGCGATGGGGATGATGGGTCTCGCGATGATCTTCGCGCCCGCCGTAGGACCGACGCTGTCCGGTTGGATCGTCGAACACCAATCCTGGCGCGTCCTGTTCTATATCATCCTGCCGATCGCGGTATTCTCCCTGATCTACGGCGCGTTCGCGATGAAGAACGTCACCCGCAATTCGAAGCCGAAGCTGGATACGCTTGGCGTCGTCTTCTCGACGCTCGGCTTCGGCGGTCTGCTCTACGGCTTCAGCGACGCCGGCAACGACGGCTGGGGCAGCACCCGCGTCATCGTCAGCCTGGTCGTCGGCGCCGTCGCGCTAATCTTGTTCGTCTGGCGCGAGCTGGTCATCAAGTCGCCGATCCTGGAGATGCGCGTTTTCAAGTACGGCATGTACTCGCTGACGACCGTCATCAACGTCGTCGTCACGATGGCGATGTTCTCCGCGATGATCCTAATGCCGATCTATCTGCAAACCATTCGCGGCTTTACGCCGCTTGAGGCGGGCCTCCTGCTCTTGCCGGGCGCCATCCTGATGGGCATCATGTCGCCGATCACGGGTATGATCTTCGATAAAGTCGGCGCACGTTGGCTCGCAGTCGTGGGTTTGCTGATCACGGCGTTCACGACGTTCGAGCTAAGCAGGCTGGCGCTCGACTCCAGCTACGGCCATGTCATCTTCCTCTACACCCTGCGCATGTTCGGGATGTCGATGCTGATGATGCCGATCCAGACGGCGGGGATGAACCAGCTGCCGCAGACGTTGAACTCTCACGGCTCCGCGATGTCGCAGACGCTGCGGAACGTCGCCGGCGCGCTGGGTACCGCCCTGTTGGTGACGATCATGTCGAACAAAGCGGCCGCGCACGGCAAAGAGCTCGTGCTGGCCGCGAAAATCGATCCGCAGGATGCCGCCAACGCGGCGCAAATGGCGGAGATCGGCAAGCAAGCGACGCTCTACGGCATTCAGCACGCTTTCGTCGTCGCAACTTGGATTACCGTTCTTGCGCTGGTGCTCGCCTTCTTCATCAAGAAGGTGAAGCCGCATCACGAGACGGTGAAGAGCCTCGATGCCGAAGGCAAGAAGGAAGCGGCTGCGCAGCCGGCCAGATAATCGATAGCAAGGAAAAACGGGCTCGCCTTCTTGGATGAAGGCGAGCCCGTTTTTGATTGAAGGGCGGTTCGGAGGCGGCGGATCGAGGATGGACGCCCCAGCCGTGCCGTCGGCCCAAAGAAGTGCCAGCGGTCAAGTGATGTACGGGGTTGTTAACCAAATTACCTACATTGGCGGTTGGCGGGCTGAAGCGGCGAATGTACGGAAATAAATGACCTACATTGGCGGTTGGCGGGCTGGAGCGGCGAATGTGAGGAAATATATTACCTACATTGTTGGATAGCGGGCTGGAGCGGCGAATGTGCGGAAATAAATGACCTACATTGATTGGCGGTTGGCGGGCTGGAGCGGCGAATGTGAGGAAATATATTACCTACATTTTTGGATAGCGGGCTGGAGCGGGCGAATGTGCGGAAATAAATGACCTACATTGGCGGTTGGCGGGCTGGGACGCGATCGTTTGCATCTGCTGCGGCAAGTTCGATCCAGCCTTTCCATTGCTCGCCGAGCCGACTCTTGTCCGTGCCTGAACCTCCACCGCTTTGATCATGCTATTTTGGCAGGCGCGGCAGGGGATGAACAGGCGGCTGAGGTATGACGTATAGCGCCGTCGCGGGCATTCGCCTCTTTCCGCACCCAGCACTCTCGCACCTCCGCACCCGCACGCCGCGCGCCCCCGCACCCCCGTATCCCCGCACCCCCCGCACCCCCGTATCCCCGCACCCCCCGCACCCAGCACTCCCGCACCCAGCACTCCCGCACCCCGCACCCCGCACGCCGCATCCGCGCCCGCTGCGCCAACGGCGCCTCCTTCATCCCCTCACTTCAAATCCTCGATCGATTGAACGTCCATATAGGAAGGAACGACCAGCCCGAGCTTGGTGCCGGACAGATTCGCGCCCAGATCGTCGACTTGGCCCTTGTACTTGTCGTAATAATCCTTGGACGTCGTCGGCAGCCAAGCGGCGACCATCGCATCCGCGTCTCCGCCCGCGATGCCGGCCCACATCGGGCCGATCTCCACCTGAAGCATCTCCGGGCTGTATCCCAGCTTCGCGAGGACGGATCGGACGACGTTCGTGCTGGCGATCTCGGAATCCCATGCGACGAAGGCGAGCTTGATCTTCTGTCCCTTGGGGGCGGGGGCGATGCCTTCGGTCCACTTCGCCACCAGATCCGCGTGCTCCTGCACCCACGCGTCGGCCGCATCCTTCGGCTGGGCGCCGTCCGCGATCTTGTTCATGACTTCTTCCATATCGGATGCCTGCCAAGCAAACCGATCCAAGAACGCGTAAGCGGAAGGCAGATCCGCTTGCAGCCCCTTGCGCGCGATCGTGTGGATCTCCTCGCTGCCGCCGAACGAGCCCCGCGGGTCGTCCAGATATTTCAAGTCGTACTTGATGAACATCCAGTGCGGCGTCCATCCGGTCACGATGATCGGTTCTTTGCTGCGATAGGCTTTGTCCAACGCGGCGGTCATGGCCGTGCCGGAGCCTTCGACCAGCGTCCACCCTGCCAGATCGTAGTCCTTGATCGCTTGGGCGGCGGCCTTCATCAAGCCGGAGCCCGGATCGATGCCGATGATGCGGGAATTGACCGATTGCGCCACGCCGCTGCTTCCGCCGGCGCCGCCCCGCATCGACTCGTACAGACCAGAGGCGACCAGGACGACCACGACCGCGGCGGCGATCCAGGGCACCCGGCGAAGCCATGACTTGCCCCGGCTGTTGCGGCCGGCGAGCCGCTGCGACAGACGGTCCAGCAGGATCGCCAGAATGACGACGGCGAGGCCCGCCTCGAAGCCTTGGCCCGTATTCAGCTGGGTGACGGCCCGGTAGACGTCCGCGCCGATCCCCTGCGCGCCGATCATGGAGGCGATGACGACCATGGACAGCGAGAGCATGATCGTCTGGTTGATACCCGCCATCATGTTCGGCAGCGCGAGCGGAAGCTGAACTTGCATGAGCTTCTGGCTCGGCGTCGAGCCGAACGAATCGGCCGCTTCGATCAGATCCTCTGGCACCTGTCGAATCCCCAGATTGGTGAGGCGGATGGTAGGCGGGATCGCGAAGATGACCGAGGCGATGACGCCCGGCACCACGCCTAGCCCGAAGAACGTAACGGCGGGGATCAGGTACACGAATGCCGGCATCGTCTGCATGAAGTCCAGCAGCGGCGTCAGCACGCCACGGACGGACGGGTTGGCCGCGCACCAGATGCCGAGCGGAACGCCGAGCACGATCGAGACGAGCGAGGACGTCAGCACGAGCGCCGAGGTGTCCATCGTCGGGCTCCAATAGCCGAGGTTCCAGATCAGCAGCAGCCCGATCAGAGCGAACAGGGCGAGCGTCCAACGACCCAGCCGGTAGGCGAGCAAGACCAGCAGGGCGATCAGCAGCCAAGGCGGGAGCAGGTGGAAAAACGCGGAGAACGCGTACACCGTCCCGCCGATCGCGGCGGAGAGCAGATCGAACAAGAAGCTGAGGTTCGCCCCGAGCCAGTCGACGATCGATTCGATCCAACTGTCCAAAGGAAGCTTAGGCATCGGCGTCTCCCTCCACGTTGATATGATCGACGCTGCCCGTGAGGGCGGCCAGCACGGCGCCCCGCACGATGATGCCGAGCAGCCGGCCGTCCTCGTCCGTCACGGCGACGGGAATGCGGGCGCCCCCGACCGTATCGAACAGTTCGTTCAAGTGCTGATCCGGACGGGCCGTCGGGACGTCGCGGATGATGATTTGCGGCAGCGTCTGACCGCTCTTGATCGCGTTCAGGGCGTCTTCCGCCGTGATGGCGCCGAGCAGCTTCTTGGACTTGTCCACGACGTACAGATTGGAGATGCCGCTACCCTGCATGAGCTGCAGCGCGACCCGCGGTCCGCGGTCCATCCCGATCGTCTCCGGCCGGCGCATGACATGGGAGGCGGTCAGCACGCGCGACAGGTCGACGTCCTCGACGAACCGCTCGACGTACTTGTTGGCCGGGTTGATGAGGATCTCTTCGGGCGTTCCGATCTGGACGAGCGAACCGTCCCGGAGCAGCGCGATCCGGTCGCCGATCCGCAGCGCTTCGTTCAGATCGTGCGTGATGAAGATGATCGTCTTCTTCATCTTCTGCTGCAGATCGAGCAGCTCGTCCTGCATGTCCTTGCGGATTAGCGGGTCGAGCGCGCTGAAGGCTTCGTCCATGAGCAGGATGTCGGGCTCGTTCGCGAGCGCGCGGGCCAGTCCGACCCGCTGCTGCATGCCGCCGCTGAGCTGATCGGGATAGCTCGTCTCGAGCCCCTTCAGTCCGACGAGCGCCAGCGACTCCATCGCCCTGGCGCGACGCTCTTCGCGGGGCATCCCGCGGATCTCCAGACCGAATTCGACGTTGGCGATCAGATTCTTGTGCGGGAACAGCGCGAACTTCTGAAAGACCATCGCCATGCTGCGCCGCCGGAAATCCCGCAGCTGGTGCGCGTTCATCTTGGTCACGTTTTCTCCGCCGCACCAGACTTCTCCGCCGGTCGGCTCGATCAACCGATTCAACAGCCGAATCAACGTGGACTTTCCGCTGCCCGACAGTCCCATGATGACGAAGATCTCGCCCTCCTCGATATCGAAGCTGACCCGGTTCACCCCGACGGTGTGCCTCGTCTTTTCGTGAATTTGCTTTTTTGTCAGCCCCTGATCGAGCATGGCCAGCGCCTTCTCGGGCTCCGATCCGAAGATCTTCGTCAGGGCTTTCACCGATACGATCGACATAAGCGCCTCCGTTCCACATCGCATGGAGATTTGTTCCTTAGCGTCTGCCAACGACGACCAAATTACTCGCTCCTCGCCGGTCGATCCGATCGGAACATAAGCGAAGGATTTTCAGTCTACGTGATGTTATATTACGTATTTTTCCGATAATTCCGTGCGCGACAACCAAAAACAATACATGATGTTATTAAATCTAACAAATCATTGCGGCGTTCATTGTCGCTCCGCCGGACCGCCTCTAGAATGGAACCAATCGGATCTATTCCAATACCGAAGGCCGAGGGAGGGAGTCGTATGTTCAATCTGATGCCCCGAGTCCATCGTGCGATGGTCGCGACCCCCCATTACTTGGCCAGCGCCGTCGGGAGTCAAATCCTCCAGCAAGGCGGCGGCGCGTACGATGCGGCCGTGGCGATCAGCGCCGCGCTCGGGGTCGTCTATCCGCATATGACCGGACTCGGCGGCGATGCTTTTTTTCTGGCGTACGACGCCAAGACCCGACGAATCGAAGGCTATAACGGAAGCGGTCGCGCCGCCGCGGCGGCTACCCCGGCGCACTTCGCCGCCTTGGGCGCGGACGCCATTCCCTACCGCGGCGCGCTGGCCGCCTTGACGGTGCCCGGCATGGCGGACGCTTGGTGGCACGCGTGGCGGCGGGGCGGCAAGCTGGCTTGGGCGGAGCTGCTCGCCCCGGCGATCCGCTACGCGGAAGAGGGCTTCCCGGTCTCCCGCAATCTGCGGAATTGGATCGTCCGGGATCGCGACGTGCTGTCCGCCGACGCGCGGATGGCCGCCGTCTATCTGCCGAACGGGCAGGTGCCGCGGGAGGGAGAGCGGCTCGTGCAGTCCGCGCTGGCGGAGAGCCTTAAGCTGCTGCAGCTTGAAGGGCGTTCCGCTTTTTACGAGGGGGAGCTGATGCGGGAACTGACGCGCGCTTCCGAACGGGACGGCGGGCTGCTGCGGGAGGAAGACTTCCGGCGGCATCGCGGAGAGTGGGTCGCGCCGATCTCCGCTAGCTACCGCGGCTATGATCTGTACCAGATGCCGCCCAACTCGCAAGGGTTCGCGGCGCTGCTCATGATGAACATGCTGGAGCATACCGAGCTCGCCGGCATCCCCCGGCACTCGCCGGCGTTCTACCATCTCGTGACCGAAGTGGTGAAGCTCGCGTTCGCCGAACGGGACCGCTACTTGACGGACCCGGCGTTCCGCCAGATCCCGCTGGAGATGCTGCTCTCCAAGCCGTTCGCGAAGCGGCTGTTCGAACGCATCTCGCTGCAGCCGCCGAAGGCGGAGACCTTCCTGTCCCAGGCGATGGGCCAGGATACGGCATACGCGGCGGTCGTGGACGAGGAAGGCAACGCCGTCTCGTTCATCCAGAGCTTGTACTTCGACTTCGGTGCCGCCTGCATGGGCGGCGATACCGGCATCATTCTGCAGAACCGGGGCTCGTTCTTCTCGCTCGATCCCGCTTCGCCGAACGTGCTGGAGCCGCGCAAGCGCTCCTTCCACACGCTCATGCCCGGGATGGTGCTGAAGGACGGCAAGCCGTTCCTCCTCGTCGGCACCCAAGGCGGGGAGGGCCAGCCCCAGACGACGCTGTCGGTGCTGACCGGCGTCCTGGATTACGGACTGACGATCCAGGAAGCGATCGGACTGCCGAGATGGGTATACGGCCGGACGTGGGGCGTCTCCGCGGATACGCTCAAGGTGGAGGGCCGCTGCGGACCGGAGGTGGCGGAGCGGCTCGCCGCCTGGGGGCACCGGGTCGAAGTGCTGCAGGATTGGGACGACGCGACGGGCCAATCGCAAGGGATCCTGATCTCGCCGGACGGCACGATCAGCGGCGCAGCGGACCCTCGCGGGGACGGCAGCGCCGTCGGCTGGTAGCCGGATCGCGGAATCGAGCGAACTAGGGGAGGGGGAGGCCGGCATGGGAACGCTGCTGATCAAAAACGCGAAAAACATCATCACGATGGACGAGGAACGAACGAGATACCCCGGCGGGAGCTTGTACGCCGTGGATCAGCAGATCGTCGCGATCGGCCGGGATCTGCCTTGCGAGACGGCGGACACGGTCATCGACGCGACCGGCAAGATCGTCTATCCGGGCCTGATCAATACGCATCACCACCTCTATCAGAATCTCACGCGGAACATTCCGTTCGTCCAGAAGACGGAGCTATTCGACTGGCTCGTGACGCTATACGATATTTGGCGCCATCTGCGTCCCGAAGACATCTACGTCAGCGCCATGGTCGGACTCGGCGAGCTGTTGAAGAGCGGCTGCACGACGGCGGCGGATCATTTCTACTGCTTCCCGAACGGCGTGTCCGGCGAGCTGATCGACGAGGAGATCCGGGCGGCGGGCGAGCTGGGCATCCGGTTTTTCCCGACGCGCGGCTCGATGTCGCTCGGACGTTCCAAAGGCGGACTGCCGCCGGACGAAGTGTGCCAGAGCGAAGAGACGATCCTGCGCGACTCGAGGCGCCTCATCGAACGGTATCACGACGCCGGGCGGTTCGCGATGCTGCGGGTCGGGGTCGCGCCTTGCTCGCCGTTCTCGATCACGGCGGATCTCTTGCGGGAATCCGCCAGCCTCGCGCGCAGCTACGGCGTGAGAATGCACACCCATCTGGCCGAGACGAAGGATGAGGACGACTTCTGCAGGGAGAAGCTCGGCATGCGCCCGCTGCAATTCATGGAGGAGAACGGCTGGGTCGGTCCCGACGTCTGGTACGCGCACGGCATCTACTTCGACGACGGCGAGATCGGAAGGCTGAGCCGTCACGGGTGCGGGGTCGCGCATTGTCCGTGCAGCAACATGAAGATGGGCTCGGGCGTCATGCCGATCGTGAAGATGCTGCAGGCCGGCGTCAAAGTCGGGCTCGGCGTGGACGGCTCGGCCTCCAACGACGGGTCGAACATGCTACAGGAAGTGCGGACCGCGCTTCTGCTGCACAATCTGATGCACGGCACGACGGCGATCGGCGCGGAGGATTGCCTCCGGGTGGCGACGAGGGGCTCGGTGCGCGTGCTCGGATGGGAAGACGACATCGGCTCGCTAGAAGTCGGCAAGGCCGCGGACTTGTTCCTGATCGATTCGCGCCAGCTTGCCTATGCCGGAGCGCTGCACGACGAGGCGACGCTGCCCGTGCTGACCGGTCTCTCGCAGAACGTCGACATGACGATCGTCGGCGGCAAGGTCGTCGTGAAGGAAGGGCGTCTCGTCGGCATCGACGAAGAAAAGGTGGCGGTCGCGGCGCAAGCGGCCTCTAATCGGCTGCTGAACGAAGCGGCGCTGCGGACGAAGATCGACTACGGCCGCATGCGCAGCGAGAACCGCTATCCGAATTTCTAATCGCCGCCGGCGCGGCCAAGCGCAGGCAGAGGAGGTTGACCGGAATGTGTACGATCGGAGCCGTGGTCTGCCGGGACGAGGCGGACGAGTGGCGGGTGCTGGGCTTCAAAAATTCGGATTCGCCTCCGGTCGGATTTTGGCACGGCCGGACCGGCAGCGAGGGCGGATACAGCTCGCTCGCCTACGGCATTCTGCCGCAGACGGGCGTGAACGCGGGGGTGAACGAGCAAGGCTTGCTGTTGATCAGCAGCTACTTCGGCTGCACGGACCCGGAGGACCGCGGCGGGAAAGCCGACAGTTACTGGACGGGAGACCTGCGGGGGACCGTTCAAGCCGAAGCGCTCGCGCGGTGCGAATCGGCGGACGAGGCGTTGGCGCTCATGCAAGAGCGGTACGCGTCGGCCGAGGCGATCACCGTCGGCGGCAGCCACATCCTCGCGGACCGTACCGGCCGGCTGCTCGCTTTCGAGCATCTGGGACGCGCCGCCGCGAGCCAGGATGCTTCCGGGCAAGGCTGGATCGCCCGCAGCAATCAGGCGTTCGGCATCTGCGAAGCTTCCCAGCGCCAGCTGAGCGAGCCGATCCGCGCGGATCGGTCGCTTCGGCTCGCGAGAGCGGAGGAAGCGCTGAAGCCGATCGCGGGCCGGCGGCTGGAGCGGGAAGCGGCGATCGGCGCGCTGAAGTCGCTGTTGTCGTCCCATCGGGGCGAATCCGGCGAGGCGCCGGGCAGCGTATGCGCGCACGGCGTCGTGCTCGGCCGCTCGAACGCGGCGCTGCCGCACGTGACGCTCAGCGGTCTCATTTGGGACGCGACGGCGGGCGAGATGCACTATACGCTCGGCCGGCCGTGCGCGTCCGACTGGCATCGGATCGGCTTCGGGGCGGGAGGCTTGCGGACATGACGGACTGGCAAGGCAAAAAAGTATTGATCGCAGGAGGCGCATCCGGCATCGGCGCGGCGACGGCGGAGGCCTATCGGCGCGCGGGCGCCGTCACGGCGGTGTTCGATATCGCTTATGCGGCGGACACGATCGCGGAGGACCGCATCGAGCTAGCCGTCGACTTGGCCGACGCGGCCGCGGTCGAGGCCGCGTTCGAACGGCTGTGGGCGCATTGGGATGCGCTAGACGTCCTCGTGAACAACGCGGGCGTCGAGCTCGTCGCTTCGCTCGAAGAGACGAGCGAGGCGGCGTGGGACCGCGTGATGAACGTGAATCTCAAGAGCATGTTTCTCTGCTGCAAAGCGGCGCTGCCCAGACTCAAAGCGTCCGGGGGGAACATCGTCAACACCGCTTCCCAGTTGGCGTTCGTAGGCGCGGCTTCGTTCACGGCTTATACCGCTTCGAAGGCGGCGGTCGTCAACTTCACCCGCAGCCTGGCGCTGGAGACGGCGGCCGCGGGCGTACGCGTGAACTGCGTATGTCCGGGGGCGATCGATACCCCGCTGCTGAGACGCCAATTCACAGGCCGGCTCGGCCCGCAAGGGTCGCTGGACGATCTCGTGGGCATGCACCCGCTCGGCCGGCTCGGCCGCCCGGAGGAGATCGCCGCCTGCATCCTGTTCCTGAGCGGCGGCGCGGCCTCCTTCGTGACGGGCAGCGCGATGCTGGCGGACGGCGGCTATACGATTCATTAAGAGATAACGAAGGAGCGTGACGTTGCATGTCATCCGGCTTGCTGATCGCGAGAGCGACGATCTTGACGGTTAACGCGGACGACGAAGTCATCGACGAAGGCGCGATCCTGATCGAGCGCGGGCGAATCGCGGACATCGGACCTTCGGCGGCGCTCGAAGCCCGGTACCCGAACGCCGAACGGCTCGATGCTGCCGGGCACGCGGTGCTGCCGGGTCTCGTGAACCTGCACCTGCATTCCGGCCTGATCCGGGGGACGGCGGAGGATCTGCCCGTCTTCGAATGGCTGACCAAGTACGTCGACCCGAAGCACCGGGCGCTGACGGACGAGCTCGCGCACGCGGCAGCGCGTCTCAGCTATACGGAGGCGATCCTGTCCGGCACGACGTGCGTGATGGACATGTACCGCTTCATGCACCGGTGCGCGGACGCGGCCGACGAGTTGGGCTTGCGCGCGACGCTGGCTCCCTACGTGGTCGACAAACCCGGCATGGATTACTTCGAATCGCTGGACAAAAACGTCCGGCTCGTGCAGGAGCGCAACAACACCTCGAACGGACGGATCCAGGTCTGGTTCGCGCTCGAGCATCTCGCCTACTGCACCGAAGGGGCGTACCGGCAGGCGGCCGCGCTCGCCGAGAAGTACGACACCGGCATCCATACCCACGGCGAAGAGTCGATCGAGATGGCCAGACGCCTGAAGGCGGAGACGGGGCGGTGGCCGGTCGAGCTGTTCTACGACAGGGGGATTCTCGGGCCGCGCACGGTGCTCGCGCATTGCGTCTGGCTCCGGGACGAGGAGATGGAGCTGCTCGCGCGGACCGGCACGTCGGTCGCCCACTGCCCGGTCAGCAACTTGAAGCTGGCATCCGGCATCGCGCCGGTCAAGGAGCTGCTGGATCTGGGCGTCACGGTCGGGATCGGCACCGACGGCGTCAAGGAGAACAACAACCTCGACATGCTGGAGGAGCTGAAGTTCGTTCCGCTCCTGCAGAAGGCGAGGCTGCTCGACGCAACCGTCATCAAGGCCGAGCGGGCGCTGCGGATGGCGACCATCGACGGCGCGAAAGCGCTCGGGCTGGATCGCGAGATCGGATCGCTCGAGATCGGGAAGAAGGCCGACCTCATCGCCGTCGACTTCCGCAAGCATCATTTGACTCCCGTCATCGGCGGCCGATATCACAACGTCGTGAGCAACCTCGTCTATTCGGCTTCGGGCGCGGACGTGAACCACGTCGTCATCGACGGCCGCGTCGTCATGCGCGACCGCCGGCTGCTGTCGGCGGACGCCGAAGAGATCCGCCAGTCCGCGCAGGCGGCGGCCGAGCGGCTGTTCGCGCTGCGCGAGCCTTTCATTCCCGTCTAACGGATGCGAGGAAGCGAATGCAGGCGATTGTCTTCGCGCCGGTTTGCCGCGCAACTCCGTTTGTCAGTCGTCCGTTTGTTCGCATCGACCATCCAAGGAGGAACCGCGATGAGCTATAAGGTCACCGAAGACGTCATGGAAGTGCTGTCGCAGCTGGGCCCGTCTCTGATCGAATCCAAGGAGGCGCGGTCCATGCCCGCGGAGTGCTACACGTCGCCGTCCTTCTTCGAATTCGAGAAGGAGGCGGTGTTCGCCCGCAGCTGGCTGTGCGTCGGCCGTCAAGAGCAGGTGCCGAATCCCGGCGATTACTACACGATATCCGTCAACGACGATCCCCTCATCGTGACGCGGGACAAGGCGATGAACATTCGCGTCATCTCCGCCGTATGCCAGCACCGCGGCCATCTGGTTGCGGAAGGCGCCGGCAATTGCAAAAATTTCCGCTGTCCGCTGCATTGGTGGACCTATGGGCTGGACGGCGATCTGATCTCCGCGCCGGAGATGATCCGCATCGAGCCGTTCGATATTTTGCGCCACGACCACAGCCTACCAAGCCTGAAGGCGGAGATCTGGAACGGGTTCATCTTCTGCCACTTCGATCCCGACGCGGCGCCGCTCGCGCCTACGCTCTCCAAGCTCGACGAGGAGATGACCAACTACCGGATCGGCGATCTCGTCTCGATGCCGTTCGTGGACATCGAAGGCGATTGGAACTGGAAGATCATGATCGAGTCGTCGATCGAGCCCTACCACACCAACTATTTGCACAAAGGCCCGCACGACTTCGCCCCGAGCCAGCTCGCCGGATTCGTGGACTACGAGGACGGGGACGGCCAGATCATGCATCCGACCGGGTTCACGCACATCGACGCGGGCTTCTCCCCGGATATGACGGCCAACTTCCCGCCGATCTCCACGCTGACGCCGGAGCAGCGCCGGCGCATGACGATCGCCGCCGTGCCGCCGATGCTGACGCTCGGCCTAATGCCCGACCAGGTGTTCTGGAACATCATCCTGCCGATGGGGCCCGGCCGCATCCTGTTCCGTTCCGGGCTGCTGTACCCGCCGGAGACCGTCGCGCTGCCGGACTTCGAAGCCCGCTACCGGCAGGCGAACGACAGCATCCAAGAGATCAACGCCCAGGATCTGGCGGCGAACGCTTCTTTGCAGAAGGGGCTGACCTCGCGCTTGTCCCGACGCGGGCGCTACGCCGCGCTGGAGCGGACGCTGCCGCAGCTTAACAAGTGGTTGGCGAAGCGCTATCTCGGCTATCTGGAAGCCTCGGGCATCCCGCTCGAGGTTCCGGCGAAAGGCTGAAGCCGATGGCGATATCCGAAGCGCCGGGTCTCCGCGAGATCTTCGTTCAAGGGCCGTCGGCGCGGCTGCGGCTCCTCGCGAGCGGCAATCCGCAAGGGCGCCCCGTCCTGTTCCTGCACGGCATCACGGAGAACGCCCAGTCGTTCGAGCCGATCCTGCTGGACTTGCCCGCGCATCTGTCCGTCTTCGCCCTCGATCTGCGCGGCCGCGGCCTGTCCGGCAAGCCCGCAAACGGTTACCGGATGGAGAACTATCTGGAGGACCTGCTCGCCGTGTGGAACCGCTTCTCCGGCCATGCCGACCGGCCCGTGCTCGTCGGCCATTCGATGGGCGCCCGCATCGCGGCGGCGTTCGCCGCCCGCTATCCCGCCCTGGTCGAAGGCGTCATGCTCCTCGATCCGCCGCTCAGCGGTCCGGGGCGCCCGGCGTTCCCGCTGCCGCTGACGCGATTCACCGAGCCGAAGCGGGCCATCGACGGCGGCGACTACGACGCGTTCCGCGCCTTCTATACGGCGCCCGGCTTCGACTACGAACGGAAGGCGCTGGAGCTGCAGTCCTGCGCGATGGAGGCGATCGAGCAATCGTACGCCGCGATGAACGCGGAGCCGTTCCACGTCGATTACCGGATGCTGCGGGTGCCGGCGCTCTTGCTGGCCGCGGACCTGGCGCCGTTCATCTCGACGGAAGACGAAGACGAGCTGCGCGCGATGAACCCGGCCGTGGCGATCGTCCGCTTGCCCGACGTCGGTCATGAGATCCACAAGCTGGCGCCCGACCGGCTGTTGAACGAATTGACTTCGTTCCTGGCCGAATTGTCCTAGCGGCGCCGCTGCAGCCCCAGTCGCGCTCGATTCCGGCATGAGCTTATCCCAACGGAGGTGTTCCCCTTGCAAGAAATCCAAGAAATATGGCCGGAAGGCATGCCGCGTCCCGCCATCCCCTACAGCCCGGCCATTCGGGCGGGCGACTGGCTGTTCGTGTCCGGCCAATCCGCTTCGGACCTGGTCGCGGGGCTGGCGCCCGAAGCGGCCGTGCCCGAAGCTTTCCCTTACTATCAGAACGCCATGGAGAAGCAAGCGGGCTATCTCTACGGGCGCGTAGGCGCCATCCTCGCGGCGGCCGGCGCCTCGCCCGAGCAAGTCGTGCGGGTCAATCAATGGTATGCGGCCGAGATGAAGTCCGCGGATTATAAAGTCGGAGATTTGACGGTCAACAACAAACGTTACGTACAGGTGAAGCGCCGCTTCTTCCCGAAGCTGAGCCCGCCGAGCACCGGCATCGGCGTGCGCGGCACGCTGGTGGAAGGCGCGAAGATCGAAGCGGACTTCACGGTCCGGATCGGCGCGGACGGCGAGCTTCCCGCGCCGGTATCGGCGCCCGGGCTGCCGAAGCCGGCGGCGGGCTATTCCGAAGGCGTGCGCCAGGGCCATTGGCTGTTCCTGTCCGGCGATCTCGCCTCGGACTGGAAGGGCAACTGGGGCGGAGCCGGCTATGAGGGCGAAGTGAACGCGCTGGCGCCCGAGGCGAAGACGAACGGGCTGTACTGGGGCGACGAGCCGGTCGCGAAGCAGACGGAATATATTCTCTCGCGGCTCGATCAAGTCGCGCGGGCGGCGGGAACGAGCCTGTCGCTCGCCGTCAAGGCTTATGTCTATCTGGCCGACCCGTCCGATTACGCGGCGTTCGAGGACGTCTGGGCGAAGCGGTTCCCGCACGCGGCGGAGGCGCCGGCCCGCATCCTGGTCCCGAACGTCGAGATCGGGGCGAAGGGCTGCCGCGTCGAGATCGGGATGGACCTGCTGCTGCCGGAAGCCGCGCATCTGCGTGCGCCCGTGACCGGAGGCTGGGCGCCGAAGAGCAAGGAGCCGGCCGCCGTGCGCGCGGACGATCTGGTCTTCTTCAGCGGTCTGATGGCCACCGACCCGGCGGTCGGGCTGGCCGAGGAAGCTTCGCTTGCGCCCGGACTGCCGTATTTCGGCTCCGCCGGCAAGCGGCAGATGGCGTTCATCCTCGAGAAGGCGAAGCGCATCTGCGACGCGGCCGGAATCGGGCTGGCGCAGACCGTCAAAGCGACGCTGTACTTCACTGATCTCAACCTGTATGCGGGCGCGATGGAGGCGTGGGCGGAAGCGTTCCGCGACGGCCACAAGCCGGCCGTCACCGCCGTCGAGATCAACCGGGGGCTGTGGGTGCCGGGCTGCGGCATCCTCGCGGATCTCGTCTTCTACGATCCGCGGGAGGCGTGAGCGGCATGGCGAGAATCGGCATGCTGACGCCGTCGTCGAACACGATCCTGGAGCCCGTCACGGGAAAGCTGCTGAGCGGCATTGCGGGCGTGACCGCCCACTTCTCCCGGATTCGGGTCACGCAGATCGCGCTGGACGACGCCTCGAGCGCCCAATTCGCCGCGGAACCGATGCTCGGCGCGGCGGGCCTCCTGGCGGACGCGCGCGTCGACGCGATCGTCTGGAACGGCACCTCCGGCAGCTGGCTCGGCCTGGATCGCGACCGCGAGCTGTGCCGCCTCCTCCGGGAGGCGACCGGCATGCCGGCGACCACGTCCGCGCTGGCGATGACGGCCGCGTATGAGGCGCTGGGCGCGAAGCGCATCGCCCTGGTCACGCCGTATACGGCGGACGTGAATGCGCGAATCGCCGAAGGCTACGGCCGGGCGGGGCTGACGGTCCCCTTGCGCCTCGCGAGCGGGCTATCCGCGAACGAAGCGTTCGCGAACGTGCCGGCCGAAGCGATCGCCGGCATGATCGCGCGGGCGGCGGAGACGCCGGGCGTCGACGCGGTCGCCGTCGTCTGCACGAACTTCGGCGCCGCCGGGCTGGCCGCGGATGCGGAGCGCCGCTACGGCGTGCCCGTGCTGGACTCGGTCTCCGTGACCGCGTGGCAGGCGCTGCGTCTGCTCGGCATCGACGGCCGGCCGCTCGCGGCCGAATGGGGCCGAATCTTCGAAATCGTCTGAAGCCGTAACGGCGGAAAGGGAGGAACGCTGTGGACACACTCATCCGAGAGGCGTTCGATCCGTATGCGGGCGAACGCGTCGACGTCGGCGTACGCGACGGCGTCATCGCTTTCGTCCGTCCGAGCGCGGGCGGGAGCGGCGACGCATCGCGGGAAGCGGGGGAGACGGTCGACGCCCGCGGCTGGCTGCTGATCCCGGGATTGACGGAGACGCATATCCATCTGGACAAGGCGTTCCTCGCTTCGCGTCTGCCCCGCGCCGCGTCGGACGTCAAGGACGCCATCGCGATGACGGCGGCGCTGAAGTCGGGCTATACCGTCGCGGATATCGCGGAAAGGTCCGGCAGAGCGCTGGACCGGGCGGCGCGGTTCGGCGTGACGCGGATGCGGGCGCACGTCGAGATCGATCCGGTGCTGGGCTTGACCGGCTGGGAGGCGGCGCTGGCGCTTCGGGAAGCGCGGGCGGGGGAGATCGATCTCCAACTGGTGGCCTTCCCCCAGGAAGGCATCCACCAGGCGCCCGGTACGGCCGCGCTCCTCGAAGAAGCGGCGAGGCGCGGCGCGGACGCCGTCGGCGGGGTGCCCTACAACGACAAGGACGCTATGGCGCATCTGGAATACGTGTTCCGGCTGGCGGCTTCGGCGGGGCTCCCCGTCGATCTGCATCTGGACTTCTCGGACGACCCGGAGCAGCTCGCGATTCTGGACGTGATCGCGCTGACCGAGCGATACGGAATGCAGGGGCGCGTCGCGGTCGGGCATCTGACGTCGCTCGGTTCGGTTCCGCCCGATCGGGCGCGGCTCATCGCCGCGGGTATCGCTGCGGCGGGCATCAGCGTGTTCGCGCTGCCTGCGACCGATCTGTATCTGAACGGCAGAGGTGATGCGTACCGGCACCGGAGAGGGTTGACCGCCGTCGGCATTCTGCTGGAGGAAGGCGCGAACGTCTGCGTCGGGACGAACAACCTGCGCAACGCCTTCACTCCTTTCGGGACGGGAGATCCGCTCGATATGGCGCTGCTGCTGGCGCAGACGGCATACCTGGGGTCCGAAGCGGACGCGATGCGGCTGCTGGGCATGTGCACGGGGCGCGCCGCCGAAGCGTTGGGCGTCTCCGATCCCGGCATTCGTCCGGGCGCGCCGGCGAACATGCTGCTCGTGCGGGCGGACGGCGTGCAGGATTTGATCTACGACCGGCCGCGGGAGCGCGTATTGTGGCGGAAGGGAAAACGGGTGGCCGAGACAAGCTTGTGTAGTCAAATCTTTCGTCCTCTCAACGGTTGATCATGAGATCAGCCGTTTTTCCATATGATTTCTTGATAAACGTCTTATTTCATGTAATAAAACATAACATTAACATCTTGTTATTTCTCCACAATCGCTCTAAAATGTTAATTATATTAACATAAATGCGGGTCGTTCCTGCAAAGCAGGGCGTGTCTCATCCAAAGGAGGGTCCTCCATGCATATGACCGTCGAACAAGCGTTGTCCGTCTACCCGCTGTCGGAAGGCAGACTCATCGCCGGGAGCGCGGGGAGGAACCGGATCGTCAAGTCCGTCAACGTGATGGACGCGCCGGATATTACCGACTGGATCAAGGAAGGCGAGATGCTGTTCACGACCGCCTATCTGATCAAGGACGACCCCGCCGACGCGATCGAACTTCTCCACAAGCTGAACCTGTGCGGCGCCTCGGGCCTCGGCATCAAGCTGGGGCGATTCTGGACCGCCGTCCCCGAAGCGTTAATCGCCGAAGCGGACGCGCTGGGTTTTCCGCTCATCGAACTGCCCTACCCCTTCACCTTCTCCGACCAGATGAACGGCCTGTTCCATGCCGAGATGCGCCGCAGCACGGGATTGTTGCAAGAGGTGCTCGACAAGCAGGTTAGGCTGATGCGGTTCGCGCTGCGATCCGACCATGTCCGGGAGCTGTTCGATACGGTCGCCGAGGTGATCGGGGAGCCGATCGCCGTCGTCGGCTCGCGGGGGCAGATGGTCTACAACGCCTCGCCGGCGGACGACGGCGCGCTGCTCGGCGACTGGCCGTGGCCGCAGTACCACAAGTGGGTCAAGACGCCCGGCTGGCAGGCGTTCCGGGTTCCGCTCATGAAGCAGGGGCAATGCACGGGCCACGTTTTCTTTTTCACGCCGCGCGTCTATCTCTCCGCCATCGAAGAGAGCCTCTACTTTCAAGCGGCGGAGCTGCTCTCCTTCCATTTAAACTTCAACTACGAGGACTACTTCGAGCTGTCGGTCCAGCGGGACTTCGGCGTGCTCGTCAAGCGCCACTTGAAAAACGGCTTGTCGGCCGAGCGAGTGACGGAGTATGCCAAGCGGTGGGAGCTCGATCTGTTCGACGGGGCTTACCGCTGCGCGCTGACCGACTATCCGCGGCTCGCGGGCGCGGAAGCGCGCATGGAGGAGCTGGAGGCGCTGAAGGCGGAGTTCTTGAGCCATACCCGCATGCAGGCGTTGAAGGGAACGCATATCGTCATGGAAGAGGGGCTGCTGTCGCTCTTCCCGAACGCGGCGGACGACGGCGGAGATGCGCTGGCGGATGCGTTCGAAAGCTGCTTCGCCGGCCGGAAGGCCGACCCGCGCGGCGAGCCGCGGGCGGCGATGAGCGGCAGGAAGAGGCAGGTGGAGCAACTGGCCGAAGCGTTCGGGGAGTGCAAGGAGACGCATCGGCTGTCCGGCGATTGGGGCATCGGAGAGCGCATCTTGAAGTTCGAGACGCTCGACCTGGCCTTCATCTTCGAACAGGTGCCGCGGGAGCGGATGCAGACGTACTGCAACCGGCTGCTCGGCGGCCTGATGGGCAAGGATCCGGATTACGTGCAGGAGATGATGCGGACGCTCGAGACTTATCTCGACAACGACGGACAGTTGAACGAGACCGCGAAGAAGCTGTTCATCCACCGGAACACGGCGACGTATCGGATCGAGAAGCTCGGCGAGCTGCTCGACGTCGACTTCAAGCGGATCAACGATCTGCTGCGGCTCAAGATGGTATTCCTGTTCCGGAAAATGCTGAGCCAGGAGCCGGCGAATCAGCCGGAGCGGCTGCGGGGTTAAACGGAGCGCGAGGCCGTCGGAACGTAGGAGCGAGGGATGGAACGTAAATCGATATATACGGCTTTTACGGCGTTCGGATCGAAATAGGCGCCGGATCCGAGCGCAGGGAAGAGAGACGATCGGGGGACAATCGGATGACAACGAAGTGGATACGCAATGCCGTCATCTTGACGATGAACGCGGAATTGGAAGTGGTGGAAGGCGACGTCTTCATCGAAGACGGACGCATCGCCCGAATCGGACCGAATCTGGAGGCGCAGGCGGACGAGGTGATCGACGCCGGAGGGCGGGTGCTGCTGCCGGGCTTCGTGCAGACCCATATTCACCTCTGCCAGACGCTCTTCCGCGGGAGGGCGGACGACCTGGCGCTCATCGATTGGCTGCGCAAGCGGATCTGGCCGCTCGAAGCCGCGCACTCGGAGGAATCGGTCTATTATTCCGCGTTGCTGGGGTTAGGCGAGCTCATCCGGAGCGGCACGACGACCATCCTCGACATGGAGACCGTGAATCATACGGACGCGGCCTTCCGGGCGATCGCGGAGAGCGGCGTGCGCGCGCTGTCCGGCAAGGTCATGATGGATCACGGCACCGAGGTGCCGCCGGCGCTGCAGGAGGATACGGACCGCTCGCTCCAGGAAAGCGTGGATCTACTCGAGAAGTGGCACGGCGCCGCAAACGGCCGGATCCAATACGCGTTCTGCCCGCGATTCGTCGTCTCCTGCACGGAACGGCTGCTCGCAAGCGTCCGCGACTTGTCGGCCCGATACGGCGTCCGGGTGCATACGCACGCCTCGGAGAACCGGGACGAGATCGCGCTCGTCGAAGCCGAACGCGGCATGCGCAACGTCGTCTATCTCGATCATATCGGCCTCGCGCGGCCTAACCTGATTCTCGCGCACAGCATCTGGCTGGACGAGGAGGAAAAGCGCATCATTCGCGAGCGGGGCGTGAAGGTCACCCATTGCCCGGGATCGAACCTGAAGCTGGCTTCCGGCATCGCCCAAGTGCCCGATCTGCTGTCGATGGGCGTGCCCGTCGGCATCGGAGCGGACGGGGCGCCGTGCAACAACAACCTGGATATGTTCCAGGAGATGCGGCTCACGGCTTTTATCCAGAAGGTGCAACACGGACCGACGGTGATGAACGCGCGGCAGGTGCTGCGGATGGCGACGATGGGCGGCGCGGAGGTGCTCGGCATGGAATCGGAGATCGGCAGCGTCGAAGTGGGCAAGAAAGCCGATCTGCAGCTGCTCGACCTGGAAGACTTCCACGTCTATCCGTCGTACGATACGGACCTCTTCTCGCGCGTCGTGTACGCAGCGACGCGGGGGGACGTGGATACGGTGCTGATCGACGGCGAAGTGGTGATGGCGGGCAAGCGGGTGAAGACGATCGATCGCGCGTCGGTGCTGCGGGCATCCGACCGGACGCTGCGCGAGCTGCTGTCGCGGGCGGCCGTCATCTAAGGAGGGGACCGCATGGAAACGTTCGGGATCGTGGATCGGGCGCTGCGATGCGAAGGGGCCGTCGTCTTGGCGACGGTAATCGGCGTGAAAGGGCATGCTTACCGCAAGCCGGGGGCGGCGATGCTGTTCCTCCCGGAATCGGCGGAAGGGCGGATCGGCAGCATCAGTCCAGGATGTCTGGAGTCGGATCTGCAGGCGCGGGCCGCGGCCGTCTGGGCGTCCGGCGAATGCGAGATCGTACGCTACGACATGCGGCCGGAGACGGATGCGATGTGGGGCGAGGCGATCGGCTGCGGCGGCGTCATCGAGGTGCTGCTCGAAGCGGTGTCCGGAGAGCTGCGGCGCGCGCTGGCGGAAGCCCGCAGCCGCGCTTGGCGCGGCGTAGCGTCGAAGCTCGTCCGCGAGCGCCGGGGCCGCGGCATTCATTATCGGCTGGCGGAACCGGGCCGGGCCGAGCCCGGGGCGTCCGGAGCGGCGCCGCTGTTCGAATGGCGGATCGCGCGGCAGGACCGCCTCGTGCTGTTCGGCGCCGGCACGGATGCGGATCCCGTCTATCGGCTGGCGGCCGGACTGGGCTTCCGCGTCGCCGTGGCGGACTGGCGTCAATCGCTGCTGACGACGGAGCGGTTCCCGGACGCGGAGCTGGCCTCCGGCGGCGCGTCCGAACTCGTCCGCGCGCTCGGGATCGGCGAAGGAGATTACGTCGTGGTTTGCGGCCATCAGCTGCAGCGGGACCGGGCCATGATCGAAGCGCTCCTGCCGCTTCGGCCGGCGTATGTCGGCGTGATGGGTTCGGCCCGCCGCATCCGCCATCTGTTCGACGGATTGCCGATGCCGGACTTCGTCAAAGCGCCGGTCGGGCTGCCGATCGGGGCGGAAGGGCCGGAAGAGATCGCGGTCAGCATCGCCGCGGAGTTGATCGCCGTTCGCCGTGGAAGACGGACAAGGGAAGCGAGGGAGTCGCATGCGGATTACGGGTCTCTATCTGGCGGCAGGCCGGAGCAGCCGGATGGGGCGGCCCAAGCTGTCCCTGGAGCTTGCCCCCGGTAGACGATTGGGCGGCGTCGCGCTGCGAAGCCTGCTGGACAGCCGCGTCGCGCGGCCGGTCATCGCCGTCGTTCGGCCGGACGATCCGCTCGATTGGCTGGACGGCGCGAGCGGCGAAGTGCGGGCGGTGCCTTGTCCCGAAGCGGAACGAGGCATGTCCCATTCCATCCGCCGCGGCCTGCGCGAAGCAATGGACGCCGATGCCGACGCGATCCTCGTCGCGCTGGCGGACCAGCCCTTCGTGCATGCGGCCTGTCTGCGCGGTTTGGCCGCGACGGCAGCGGCCGACCCCGCGCTGGACTTCGTCGCCTGCCGGTATGCCGGCTACGACGCGCCGCCCGCCCTCTTCCGGCGGTCGATGTTCCCCGCGCTTGCGGCCTTGGAAGGCGATAAGGGCGCGCGGGCCTTGTTGACGGACGAGGCTTTCCGCGGCCGCTGCGTCGCGGTGACCGAGGCCGAACGGGCGTTGGATGTGGACACGCCCGAAGGATGGGTCCGGGCGCGTGAGGTTTATTCGCGAATGTTCGGAAGTGAAGGGTAGACTTGCTATAAATGTTAGAAAATCTTACGTAAAATAGAGGTAAAAGTGCACGATGCACAATGTCTGCTTGTCATATTAGATGATAGACCAATTAAATGTAATATAAGTTGACGTTAAAATTACGCAAAAGTATATTGGAGGTACGTCATGGTCGCAACCAAGATGTAAATAGAACAGGGAGTCGGGGAGGAACGGTATGAAAAAGAGGAAAAGCTTTTGGAGCGCAAGTCTGGCGCTCGTCATGATGATGGCCGTCGTGTTGTCCGCTTGCGGCAAGTCAAACGATTCGGGCAACGCGAGCCCGTCCGCATCCGCCTCTTCGGCTTCGCCGTCCGCGAGCGAATCGCCGTCGGCTTCGCCCTCGGCCCCGGCCGGCAAGACGCCTCGGGTCGCCTTCGTGTACATCGGCCCTCCGGGAGACGGCGGCTGGACGTACCAGCACGATCTCGGCGTGAAGTATATGGAGAAGGAGCTCGGCATGAAGGCCGACACCGTCGAGAACGTACCGGAAAGCGCGGACGCCGAGCGGATCATCACCGAGCTCGCGCAGAATCACGACATCATCTTCACGACCAGCTTCGGCTACATGGACTACACGTTGAACGTCGCCAAGAAATTCCCGAACGTGAAGTTCGAGCACGCCGGCGGCTACAAGACGAACGACAACATGGCCACCTACTTCGGCAAAAACTGGGAAGCCAGCTATCTCTCGGGTATCGCCGCGGGCAAGATGACCAAGAAGAACCACCTTGGCTACGTCGCCGCTTTCCCGATCCCCGAATTGATCTACAACATCAACGCCTTCACGCTGGGCGCGCAATCCGTAAACAAGGACGTCAAAGTCGACATCGTCTGGACGAACACGTGGTTCGATCCGACGACGGAGCGCAACGCGGCCATCAGCTTGCTGGACAAAGGCGCCGACGTTCTGATCGCTTACCAGGATTCGCCGGCCTCGCTCCAAGCGGCGAACGAACGCGGCGCGATGGCGGGCGGCAACGACTCCGACATGACCCGTTACGCGCCCAAAGCTTATCTGACCAATCCGGTCTGGAACTGGGGTCCGTACTACGCCAAGAAGGTCAAGGCGCTCACGGACGGCACTTGGACGAACGAGCAATACTTGGGTTCCTTCAAGGACGGCATGGTCGACATCGCGCCGCTCGGGGAGAGTATCCCGGACGACGTGAAGAAGCTGGTCGAAGACCAGAAGGCCAAGTTCGTCGCGGGAGAAGACAACATCTTCACCGGCCCGATCGTCGATCAGAGCGGCGCGGAGAAAGTGGCTTCCGGCCAATCGTTGACGGACGCGGAGATCCTCGAGATGAATTGGCTCGTCAAAGGCGTCGAAGGCACGATTCCGAAGTAAGCCTCGTTCCATAACGCGCCCAACAAATCCCTTTCAACGAGGGATTTGTTGATTTATCCCCACGAACACCGCGGAACACAGCCCGGCGGGAGGGTCGCCTCCCTCCCGCGATAGAGGAGGCAGCCTCATGACAACGAACGCGATCAACGCCATCGAGATGCGTCAGATCGTCAAGCAATTCGGATCCGTCGTCGCCAACGACCGCGTCGACTTCAGCGCCGGCGCCGGCGAGATCCACGCGCTGCTCGGCGAGAACGGCGCGGGCAAGAGCACGATGATGTGCATGTTGAGCGGCGTATACCGCCCGACGAGCGGAGACATCCTGCTCCGCGGCGAGCGGGTGCGGATCCGCTCCCCCAAGGACGCCGCGAAGCTCGGCGTCGGCATGGTCTTCCAGAACTTCCGGCTCGTGCAGACGCTGACGGCCGCCGAGAACATCGTCCTCGGCGAGAAATCGTCCTTCTGGCGCGGTCCGAAATGGATGAAAAACAAGCAAGAAGAGATCGCGTCGATCGCCGGCCGGTTCGGCCTCGCGTTCCCGGTCGATCGTCCGGTGTGGCAGCTGTCGGTCGGCGAGCAGCAGCGGGTCGAGATCGTCAAGACGCTGTACCGCGGCGCGCAGTTCATCATCCTCGACGAGCCGACCTCGGTCCTCACGCCGGGCGAGGCGGAGCAGCTGTTCGCGACGCTCGCGATCATGAAGGCCGAGGGCAAGACGGTCATCATGACGACGCACAAGCTGAAGGAAGTGATGGCGGCCGCGGACCGCATCTCGGTCATGCGCAAAGGCCGGATGATCCATACGGTCGACAAAGCGCACACGAACGAGCGGGAGCTCGCGCGGCTCATGGTCGGCAAGGACATCGCGGCGCATCGCGAGCTCCCGGACCGCAGCCCGGGCAAGGCGCTGCTCGCGGTCAGTCAACTCGACGTCTACGCGGACCATGGTCGCAAAGCGCTGGACGGACTGGAGCTGCACATCCGCGAAGGCGAGATCGTCGGCGTCGCCGGCGTCGCCGGCAACGGGCAGAAGGAGCTGGCGGAGGTGCTGACCGGCCTGCGCGCATGGAAGCGGGGAAGCATCGTCTTCGACGGCCGGCCGTTCAAGCGCGCCTCCGTTCGCGGCGCCATCGAAGCGGGCATCTCGCACGTGCCGGAGAACCGGATGAAGAGCGGTCTCGCCGGCAGCCTCGGCCTCGTCGACAATCTGTTGTTCAAGTCCTACCGCTCCAAGGAGCGCGCCAAGCTCGGCTTCCTGCGCATCGGACGCAACCGAACCTGGTCGCAAAGCCTCGTGGAGGAGTTCGACGTCAAGACGGCGGGTCTCGACACGCCCGTCCAGCAGCTGTCCGGCGGCAACCAGCAGAAGCTGCTGTTCGCGCGCGAGATTCACCATCGCCCGAAGCTGATGGTGGCGGTGCATCCGACGCAAGGCCTCGACGTCGGCGCGACGGAGGGCGTTCACCGGCTGCTCGCCCAGTTGCGCAGCGAAGACCGGAGCGTGCTGCTCATCTCCGAAGACCTGGACGAAGTGATGCAGCTGTCCGACCGGATCCTCGTCCTCTACGGCGGCCGGATCGTCGGCGAGATGCCGCGGGGCGAGGCCGACCGGGAGCGCATCGGCATGTACATGGCCGGATTGCATGGGGAGGAGGAGGAGAGGGCCGTATGAGCGAACGACAAGCCGCGGCGGCGGTCCCTCTGGAACCGCCCAAGCCGTCCTCGCGCCGCATGTGGGCTTATCGGCTGGAGATCGATCCTTCCCGCACGGGCAGCCCGTGGTGGATGACGATCGTCTCGGTCCTGCTCGCGCTCCTCCTGTGCGGCATCTTCATCGCCGCGAACGGCATGAACCCGATCGCCGTCTACGACAAGATGATCAGGGGCGCGTTCGGCTCCTCCTTCGGGATCGCCGAGACGCTCGTGAAGGCGATCCCGCTGCTCCTCTGCGGCTTGGGCGTCTCGATCGCCTACCGCATCTCCGTCTGGAACATCGGGGCCGAAGGCCAATTCATGGTGGGCGCCATCGCCGCCACCGCGGTTACGATTTATTTTCCGAATCTTCCGATTTACGCGACGATTCCGCTCATGATCGTCTTCAGCCTCGCGGCGGGCGGCGTCTGGGGGCTGCTCACGGCGATTCCCCGGACGTATTTTCAAGTGAACGAACTGGTCACCTCCCTGATGTTGAATTATGTCGGCTTGCTCGCGCTCGACTATGTCGTCTTCGGACCGTGGAAGGACCCGAAGGGCTTCAACTTCCCGGGCACGCCGATGTTTAACGAGGCGCAGTCGCTGCCCGTTCTGGGCGACACCCGGCTTCACATGGGGCTGCTGTTCGCGCTGGCCGCCGTCGCGATCTACGCGCTCCTCGTCAAGTACACCAAATGGGGCTACGAGCTGCGGCTCATCGGCGCCAATCCGGAGGCCGCGAGAAACGCCGGCATCCCCATCAAACGCCACATCCTGCTCGTCATGCTGATCAGCGGCGCGCTCGCCGGACTCGCCGGGATGAGCGAAGTGTCCGGCGTGTCCCACCGCCTCATGTACGGCATCTCGCCGGGCTACGGCTATACCGCGATCATCGTCGCCTGGCTCGCGAAGCTTCATCCGGTCGGCCTCGCGGTGTCGGCCGTCCTGTTCGGCGGTCTCATCGTCGGCGGCTACAGCGTCCAGACGATCGGCCTGCCTTCCTCGATCTCGAACATGATCCAAGGCGCGATCCTGTTCTTCCTGATCGCCGGCGGCATGCTCAGCAAATTCAGATTGCGCCGCAACGGCTGAGAGGAGCGGATCAACCTATGGAACTCCTTGCGCAAATCATCGCGGCCGCCATCTCCTCCGGCACGCCGCTGCTGTTCGCCGCGCTGGGCGGCATCCTGATCGAGCGTTCCGGCATCATTCAACTGGGCGCCGAAGGCATCATGCTGCTCGGGGCCGTCATCGCCTGCATCGCCTTTATCCACACGGGCAGTCTGGCGGTTACGCTGCTCGCCGTCGCCGGCATCAGCATCGCGCTCGGTCTCGTTCACGCCTTCATGTGCGTCACGCTGCGCGCCAATCAGACGGTCAGCGGGCTCGCCATGACGCTGTTCGGATCCGGCCTTAGCGCCTACCTCGGCAAAAAAGTCAGCGGCACGCCGATTCCGGGCTCCGTACCGAAGCTGAATCTGAACTTCCTGGACGGCGTACCGTTCCTCGGACCCGTCTTCGCGCACCTTGACGTCCTCGCCTGGTTCAGCTTCGTCCTCGTCGTCGCGATGCATCTGTATATCCATCGGACGTCGTGGGGCCTGCATCTGCGGGCGATCGGCGACAATCCCCCGACCGCCGACGTCATGGGCATCCGCGTGCAGACGTTCCGCTACGGATACGTCATCGCCGGCACGATCCTGATCGGCCTCGCCGGGGCGGATATGCTGCTTGTCTACTCGCCGACCTGGACGGAAGGCATGACCGCGGGACGCGGCTGGATCGCGGTCGCGCTCATCATCTTCGCCCGCTGGAATCCGGTCCGCGCGCTGTTCTGCGCGTACTTCTTCGGGGCGATGGATACGATCGGCTTCAAGATTCAGTTGATCGGCAGCGAGATTCCGTCCTACTTCCTGAAGATGATTCCTTACGCGGTCACGATCCTGGTGCTCATGTTTCTCGGCTGGCGGAGCCGCAACAAGCCTTCCGGCTCGCCGCAATCGCTCGGGTTGCCCTATATCCGCGAGCAGAGATTCTGATCGGGGCGGATTCGATGCCGCCCGGCGCAAGACAGCGCACGGAAATGTACGACCGTTTAGAGGAAGGAGGGGATGAACATGGCGATGGAGCAAGATGAGATTCTCCGGACTCCTGCCGTCTGGCATCCCGGAGATGCCCGGGAAGCTTGGCGCTTGAAGGAAGCGTTCGGTCCGGCCGGCGTCTACGTCGCCGGCGGCACGCTGCTCCGCACGCAATGGGAAGCGGGCGTCGCGGAGCCGCCGGCGCATCTGATCGACCTGACCGCGATCGCGGGGGCCGGCGAGGTCGAAATGGACGGAGAAGAGGCCGCGCTCGGCGCGCTCGTCCCGCTGTCCGTCTGCCGGAGCCATCCCGCCATCCTGGCGCGATACCCGCTCCTCGCGGAAGCGGCGCGCGTCATCGCGGCGCCGTCCGTCCGGAACCTGGCGACGATCGGCGGCAATGTCGTCTCCCGCGTCGGAGACGCGCTGCCGGCGCTGCTCGCGCTCTCGGCGCAGCTCGTCTGGCAGGCCGGACCGGAGCCGCACGCCTGCAGTCTGGCCGATTGGCTGGAGCGGGAGCGGCGCGCGCCGACGCCCGCGTCCGGCGTGCTGGTTCAGATCCGTCTGCCCGTGCCGCCGGACGATACGACTTCGAACGCGGCGCGATTCTTCGCTTACCATAAAGTCGGCCGGCGCGAGGCGTTCATGCCTTCGCTGGTGACGGTCGCGCTGACCGGCCGCATCGGCGCGGACGGCGCGGTCGAGGAGATCCGCGTCGCGGCGGGCGGCGGCCAGACGGTCCCGTACCGCCTAGACGCATCGGAAGCGGCGCTGCGGGGGCAGACGCCGGACGGCAAGACGCTCGCGGCGTTCCAAGCGTGCGTCGAGGAGGAGTACGAGCCGAAACCCGATCTTTTCGCGACCGAGGCCTACCGGAAGCGCGCGGCCGCGAATCTGGCGGCGGCCGCCGTCTGGCAGGCCGCCCGGGATGCCGCGGCAGGACGAAAGGGGTGAGGGGCGCATGCTGTTGAACCGGACGACGAGCGGGAGCCGATGGCGCACCCGGCCGGACGGTCCCGGCAAAGTAACCGGCGGCCTGTCTTATTTGACCGATCTGTCTCTTCCGGGCATGCTTCACGGCCTAGTGCTGCGCAGTCCGCATCCGCATGCGGCTATCGTCTCGATCGATGCGTCGAAGGCGATGGCGCTCCCCGGCGTGCTTGCGGTGCTGACCTACGCGGACGTGCCGGGATTGAACCGCTTCGGCATCGCCCGGCCGGACCAGCCCGTCTTCTGCGAGGACCGGGTCCGCTACATCGGCGACGCGGTGGCGGCGGTGGCGGCCGAGACGCCGGAGATCGCCGTGCTCGCGCTCCGCGCGATCGAAGTCGCGTACGAGCCGCTCCCGGTCGTCGACGATCCCGAACGCGCGCTGCTGCCGGATTCGCCGCTCGTCCACCCCGAAGGCAACGTGCTGCACCGGAACGACTACCGGACGGCAGACGTCGCGCCCGGCTTCGCCGCGGCGGCGCATATCGTCGAAGAGACGTACGTCACGCCGCGCCAGATGCACACCTATATGGAGACGGAAGGCGGGCTGTTCGTGCCGGAAGCGGACGGACGGCTCGCCGTCTATTCCGCCACCCAGCACGGATTCATGGACCGGATGCAGCTCGCGCGCATTCTCGGCCGGCCGGAAGCGGACATCCGGGTCGTCTCGAGTCCGATCGGCGGCTCGTTCGGCGGCAAGGACGAACTGAACGTCCAGCCTTACGGCGCGCTGCTGGCGCTCGCGACGGGCAAACCGGTGAAGGTTCACCACTCCCGCTGGGAGTCGGTGCGCGCGGGGCTCAAGCGCCATCCGATGAAGATCCGGATGAAGACCGGCGTCGACGCGAACGGACGCCTCCTGGCGCACGAGGTCGAGATCGTCGCGGACAAAGGGCCTTACGCGACGCTGGGCGCGGAAGTGTTGAACTTCGCGGTCGAGCATGTCATCGGGCCTTACCGGTACGACGCGGTCGACGTGAAGAGCGTGAACGTGTACACGAACAACGGCATGTCCGGCGAGTTCCGCGGCTTCGGCGGCAATCAGGCGATCTTCGCCCTGGAAGGCCAGATGGATCGGCTGGCCGACAAGCTCGGCATGGATCCGTGGGCATTTCGGCGGCTGAACCTGCGGAAGACGGACGATGCCGGACCGCTCGGACAGCCGATCGCGGTCACGGCGGGCGCGAGCCAAGTCTGGGAAGCGCTGGCGGAGAGCGAGCTGTGGCGAAGCGGCACAGGCAGAGGCAGCGCTGGATCTGGCCCGGGGATTGGCGCGACCGGAGGGAAGAGCGCCGGACATGACGGATCCGGGGAGGAAGGAATCGGGTTGGCGGCTGCTAGGGTAGAGGCGAAAACCGCGTCCGACCGGGGGCAAGCGACGGCCGGGACGCCGGCGCCGCCCTGGATCCGCAGAGGGGTCGGCGCCTCGTTTGTCATGCACGGCGCCGGCCTCGGCGTCGGCATTCCCGATCCGGCGGGCGGCCGCCTGCGGCTCGCCGCGGACGGCAAGATCGACGCTGTCTTCGGCTATGAGGAGTTCGGTCAAGGTCTTATCGCTTCTCTCGAACAGATGCTGATCGAGCAGTTCGGCTTCGCGGCGGAGGACGTCCGGATCGTCATCGGCGATACCGACGTCGTGCCGGACAGCGGGTCGAGCACGGCCTCCCGGTCCACGAGCATGATGTGGCAGTCGCTGCGCCGGCTGCGGGGACCTTTCGCGGGGAAGCTGATCGCCGCGGCGAGCGCGGCGCTGGCGATGCCGGCGGACCGGCTGCGCGTCGGGGCCGGCGGCATCCGGGACGCCGATGGCGGCGAGCTGCTGCTCCCGTATGCCGCGCTGGCCGCCGCGACGGCGAAAGCGCCCGTCATCGCCGAGACGCGGTTCGAATTCCCGCGATCGCCGGTCGACCGGGTCGGCGCGCATTTTCTCTACACGTATTCGGCCGTCGCCGTCGCCGTGGAGGTCAATCTGCTGACCGGCCGCGTCCGCGTCGCCGATCAGTACCATACCGTGGCTGCCGGTCCGGTCGTGAACCCCCAGGGCTTCCTTGGCCAGATCGAAGGCGGCAGCGGCATGGCGCTCGGCTTCTCGCTCACCGAAGACGCGGTCATGTCCGGCGGCCACTATCTCACCGAGAACTTGGACACCTATCTGATCCCGACCGTCGCGGAGCTTGGCGGGACCTTCGAGGTCGAGCCGATCGAGACGCTGCCGGAAGGGGACGAATACGGTCCCCGGGGGATCGGGGAAGTCGGTTCGGTCGGTCTCGCGCCGGCGATCGCTTCCGCCGTCTACCGGGCGGTCGGGAAGCGGGTGAACCGGCTGCCGATCGACCCCGCGCTGCTGCAGGAGACGGATGGCTGGTACTGACCGGCGCAGGCTGTCTAGCTCATCTGCATATTCATCGAAGCGGAAACAGGACGGGAGGGGATGGAAGATGATCGACCGGACGGAAGCGCGTCGAGCGAGCGGGGATGCGCTGGCTTGCGAGATTAACGGAGACGCGGTTACGGTCCGCGTGCCGCCGTCCAAGCGGCTGCTGTCCGTGCTGCGGGACGATCTGGGGCTGACCGGCACGAAGCGGTCGTGCGAGATCGGCCGCTGCGGCGCCTGCATGGTGCTGGCGGACGGCAAGCCCGTCAACGCCTGCTTGACGATGGCTTACCAATGCGAAGGCAAGCGAATCACGACGATCGAGGGACTGTCCAAGGGCGGTCTGCACCCCGTGCAGCAAGCGTTCCTCGAGGAAGGCGGCTACCAGTGCGGGTATTGCACGCCCGGCATGATCATCTCCGTGACCGCGCTGTTGCGCGAGCAGCCGTCGCCGACGGCGGATCAGATCGAAGAAGCGCTGTCGGGCAATCTGTGCCGCTGCACCGGATACGGAGGCATTCTGCGTTCCGTTCAACGGGCGATCGATTTGACGAAGGAGGCCCAGCCATGAGCGAGAGAGAACGGCATTTATCCTATATTCGCCGCTGCATCGAAGTATCCAGAAAGGCGCGGGCGTCGGGCAATACCCCGTTCGGCTGCATCCTGGTCGGGCCGGACGGCGAGGTGCTCCGGGAGCAAGGCAATGTCGAGATTACGGAGCATGTGTGCACGGGACACGCGGAGACGTCGCTCATGCAGGCGGTATCGAAGCAGTTTCCGAAGGACGTTCTCTGGCGGTGCACGCTGTATTCCACGGCGGAGCCTTGCGCGATGTGCACGGGGGCGATCTATTGGGGAAATGTCGGGCGCGTCGTATACGGCATCTCCGAGCGCCGGCTGGCCGAGCTGACCGGGGACGACGAGCAGAATCCGACCCTCGACATGCCCTGCCGCGAGATCTTGGCCCGGGGCCGCAAGGCGATCGAAGTCATCGGTCCTTTCCCCGAGATCGAGGCGGAAGTGGTCGCGGTGCACGAAGGGTACTGGAAATGAGCGCGGCGCCCCATAAAATCCCGATGCTCGTCGTCAGCAAGATGAGCCGCGCGCAGTTCGTCGGCGTCCTTGGCGGCATTTTCGAACATTCGCCCTGGGTCGCCGAACAAGCGTGGGAAGCGCGCCCGTTCCGCACGCGGGAGGCGCTGCATGAAGCCATGATGACAGCGGTCGCCGCGTCGCCCGAAGCCCGCATCCTCGAACTGCTGTGCGCGCACCCGGATCTCGGGACGCGGCTTGCGGTAACGGACTATTCGGCTTCGGAGCAGCAAGGGGCCGGACTCGACCGCCTGACGCCGGAGGAATACGGGACGTTCTCCGCGGCCAATCGGGCCTACGTAGACAAATTCGGCTTTCCGTTCATTCTGGCCGTCAGGGGCAAGACGAAGGACGACATTCTGGAAGCGATGAAGGCGCGGCAAGCGAACGAACCGGCCGCCGAGCGCGCCGAGGCGCTGGCGCAGATCAAACAGATAACCGGCTGGCGGCTGGCCGACCTGCTCGGCGCCTGAACCCGACGATTCGATCCAAGAGAGGAAGATGCTCGTGCTCAAACTATCCGACGGACGTACCCTGTACTACGGAAAAGGCGACGTGCTGTCTTACCGGACCTACGCGACCCCGCTCGACGTGCAGCCGATTCCGGAGTCGGCGTTCGCCGGCAGCGGCAACGTCATTTTCGCGCACAACATCAAGTTCTCCGTCAGCAGCGAGCGATTGCTCCCTTCGTTCACCGAAGGCGGCAACGCGCTCGTCGTCGCAACCGATTCGATGAAGAACTTCATCCTCCGCGAGACCGCGCGTTACGAAGGCAGCACGACGGAAGGGCTGCTGGCGTTCATCGGCGAGCTGTTCCTGGAAAAGTACCCGCACGTAACGGCGATCGAAGCGGAAGGCCATCGGCTGCCATTCGAAACCGTACAAGTGAGGGACGGCGAAGGCTTCGCGGACAGCCCGCTGGTCTACCGCCCCTCGCACAACGACCGCGCAAGCGCAAATCTGGCGCTGGACCGCGCGGCGGCAGTCGGCGCCCGTATCGTCTCGCATGAATGCGCTTTGTCCGATCTTCAACTGATCAAAGTGAGCGGGAGTTCATTCTACGGCTTCATCCGCGACGAATATACGACGCTGCCCGAGAGCTACGACCGGCCGCTATTCATCTTTCTCGATATCTTCTGGACGTACGCGGACGCGCAAGATGCCCTGCACGCCGAGCGCGGCAGGTACGTCGCCGCGGAGCTCGTCCGCGATCTCGCGCACCACGTGTTCCACGAATTCAAGACGCCCTCGATCCAATATCTGATCTATCGGATCGGGCTGCGCATGCTGAAGCGGTTCCCGCAGTTGTCGCAAGTGCGGTTCGAGTCGAACAACCGGACTTGGGAGACCGTCGTGGAGCCGGTTGGCGGGCTGCATGCCGGCGTCTACACGGAGCCGCGCCCGCCTTTCGGCTTCCAGGGCTTCACCATGACGCAAGCGGATCTGGCCGCCGCGGAGTCGAACGGATCGGAGGCGCGGGACGAGGAGAGGGGAGCGGGCGCGTGAGCGGGAGGCTGACGACGCACGTGCTCGACACGTCGATGGGCAAGCCGGCGGCCGGGATGCGCGTGCAGCTGTGGCGGCTGGAGACGTCCGCCGACGGCGCGAAGACGCTGTTGCGGGAAACGTTCACGAACGAAGACGGGCGCCTCGACGCGCCGCTGCTCGAAGGAGAAACGTTCGCGGCCGGTACTTACGAGCTGACGTTCGGGGTCGGGGATTATTATCGGGGCTTGGCGCATGCCGTCTTCCTCGAGGGGGTCCCCGTCCGCTTCCAGGTTTCCGACCCGGAATCGCATTATCACGTACCTCTGCTGGTCGCGCCCGGCGGGTACAGCACATATCGCGGGAGTTAGGGGGAGCGGCGGATGGACGACGGCTACGAGAAGATCGTTCGCGGCGGGCAGGTGGTCCTGCCCGGCGAGGTGCGCGAATGGGACATCGGCATCCGCGACGGCCGCATTGCGGCGCTGGCGGAGCGGCTGGAAGCCGGCGAGGAGACGGAGACGATCGATGCGTCCGGATTATGGGTGCTGCCGGGGATGGTCGACGCGCACGTTCATTTGAACGAACCGGCGATGGGACATTGGGAAGGCTTCGCCACCGGCACCGCGGCGCTCGCCGCGGGAGGGTGCACGAGCTTCGTCGATATGCCGTTGAACGGCTTGCCGCCGACCGTGAACATCCCGGCGCTGCGGCTGAAGGAAGCGGCCGCCGAGGGGGCGTGCGCGATCGATTATGCGTTCTGGGGCGGCCTGGTGCCGGGCAATCTTGATCAGTTGGAGACGCTGCACCGCGAAGGGGTAGCGGCTTTTAAGGCGTTCCTCTCCAACCCGGGCGGCGAGGCGGAAGAGCGGTTCCGCGAGATCGACGACGTGACGCTCTACGAGGGCATGAAGCGAATCGCCTCGTTCGGCGGCCTGCTCGCGCTGCATGCGGAGAGCGAGGCCATCACGGCGCGGCTGTCCGCCGAAGCGCTCGCGGCCGGCCGGAACGGTCCGCTCGACTTCGCGGCGACGCGGCCGGCGATCGCGGAGCTCGAGGCGGTCGGACGCGCGCTGCTGTTCGCCCGCGAGACCGGGTGCCGTCTGCACTTCGTCCATATCAGCACCCCCGAGGCGGCGGCGCTGATCGACAAGGCGAAGCGCGAAGGCCAGGAC
Source organism: Cohnella nanjingensis (assembly GCF_014212125.1). Taxonomy (GTDB): domain Bacteria; phylum Bacillota; class Bacilli; order Paenibacillales; family Paenibacillaceae; genus Cohnella; species Cohnella nanjingensis. Next base: position 12,661 of record NZ_JACJVP010000077.1, on the reverse strand, counting down.
GTGACGGTGGAGACGTGCCCGCACTACCTCGCGCTGACGGAGCGGGACATGGCCGCGCTGGGACCGGTCGCGAAGTGCGCGCCTCCGCTGCGCGACGAGGTCCGGCAAGAGAGACTGTGGGCGCTGGCGTCGGCGGGCGGGATCGATCTCGTCGCTTCGGACCATTCGCCGTGTCCGGAGGCGCTGAAGTCGCCGGCGGACGGCTCCTTCTTCGGCGCGTGGGGCGGCATCGCCGGCGCACAGAGCAGCCTGGAGGTCATGCTGCACGAAGGCGCGTTCCTGCGGGGCATCCCGCTGCAGCGGATCGCTGCGCTGGTCGCCGGGATGCCCGCCAAGCGGTTCGGGCTGTACCCGCGCAAAGGCGAGATCGCCGTCGGGTTCGACGCCGATCTCGCGCTCGTCGATCCGAAGCGGGCTTATACGCTCCGCAAGGAAGACTTGCTGCAGCGCCATCCGCACAGCCCGTACATCGGGCGGACGTTCTCCTGCCGGGTGACGGCTACGTACGTCCGCGGCAAGCTGGTCTACGCGCTCGGCAGCGGCATCGTCGCGCCGGGCGGCGGCATCCGGCTGCGGCCCGAGACGAGAGGGAAGGTGCCGGGATGAGCGAAGATTGGCAAGAAACGAGCCTGGAGATGGCGGAGCCAAGCGGGGGCGGGCTGCGGGATGAGATCTCGCGGCTGCTGGAGGAGCTGGCGCGGCATGGCGGAGGGCCGGCGGAAGCCGGAGTGACCCGCTTGTTGTACGATTCGGCCTGGAGCGGCGGTCAGCGGTACTTGGCGGAGGAGATGCGCGCTGCCGGTCTGGAGGCGCACTTCGACAACGTCGGCAATCTGTACGGCAAACTTCCGGGACGCGACCCCGCGCTGCCGGCGGTCTTGACCGGCTCCCACGTCGACACCGTCCGGCATGGCGGCAAGTACGACGGCGCCTACGGCATCGCGGCGGGCATTGCGGCGCTGGCCGAACTGAAGCGGAAGTTCGGAACGCCGCTGCGGCCGCTGGAGGTCGCCTCGTTCTGCGAGGAGGAAGGAAGCCGATTCCCGCTCGCCTATTGGGGCTCCGGCAATGCGACCGGACGCTATGAATGGCGAAGCGGCGGCGAATACGCGGATTCGGCCGGCACGACGCTCTCCGAGGCGATGACGGCGGCGGGCTTCGGCTTGCCGGACCGGGACGACTGCCGCCGATCGGATCTGGCCGCGTTCGTGGAGCTGCATATCGAGCAAGGCATGGTGCTCGAATACTTCGATAAGCGGATCGGCATCGTCGATACGATCGTCGGCCAACGCCGGTACGCGGTGTCCTTGGAGGGGGCGGCCAACCATGCGGGCACGACGCCGATGACGCTGCGGCAGGATGCGATGACGGGCGCCGCCGAGATCGCGGTCAAGCTGGAGTCGCTCGCTTCGCAATGGGGCGAGCCGCTGGTCGCGACCGTCGGGCGCCTCGAGGCGCGGCCGAATACGCCGAATGTCATCGCGGGATCGGTCGACTTCACGATCGACATCCGGCACGCGGACGAGTGGAAGCTGTCGGCGTTCAGCGAACTGATCCTCTCCGAGGTCGAGCGCATCGCGACGCGCCGCCGGCTGCGGTTCGCGGTCAAGCCTTGGCTGACGACGAAGCCGGTGCCGCTCAGCGCCGCGCTGGCCGCCCGGACGGAGGCGATCTGTAGAAGCTTATCTCTGCCCTGCAAACGGATGGTCAGCGGAGCGGGGCACGATGCGCAGCTCTTCCCGCCGCTGTGCCCGACGACGATGATCTTCGTCCCGAGCCGCGCCGGCATCAGCCATTCGCCGCAAGAATATACTTCGCCGGAGCAGCTCGCGGACGGCGCGGCCGTCCTCTTCAATCTGCTGTACGAACTGGCCTATAAGGAGCAATCGCCATGAGAGCCTATGCCGAATTGTCGCCCTCCCCGCGCACCATCATGACGCCCGGACCCGTCGAGGTCGATCCTCGCGTGCTTCGGGCGCTCTCCTATCCGATCCTGGGACAATTCGACCCGGAGTTCACCGCGCTCATGAACGATACGATGGAGATGCTCCGCGAAGTGTTCCGCACGACGAACGAATGGGCGTATCCGGTGGACGGCACTTCCCGCTCCGGCATCGAAGCGGTGCTGGCGAGCTTGATCGAGCCGGGCGACCGGGTGCTGATCCCGATCTACGGCCGCTTCGGCCATCTGCTGCACGAGATCGCCGAGCGGTGCGGCGGCCGCGCGGTCACGATGGAGAAAGAGTGGGGCGCCGTATTCGATCAGGCGGAGGTGATCGAGGCGATTCGCCGGGAACGGCCGAATCTCGTCGCCATCGTGCACGGGGAGACGTCGACCGGACGCGTGCAGCCGCTCGACGCGATCGGCCGCGCCTGCCGCGAGGCGGACGCGCTGCTCGTCGTCGACGCGGTGGCGACGCTCGGCGGCGTGCCGGTCGAGACCGACGCCTGGTGTCTGGATGCGGTCATCGGCGGCACGCAGAAGTGCTTGTCCGTCCCTTCGGGCATGGCTCCGGTCACCTACAACGAACGGGCCGAGCGGAAGATTCTCGCGCGCAAACGCGTCGAGCGGGGACTGCGGGCGCCCGGGCAGCCGAACGTCGAACCGGCGGAGGGCCGTCGCCCGATCCAGAGCAACTATCTGGATCTCGCCCAATTGCAGGATTACTGGAGTCCGGCCCGGTTGAACCACCATACGGAGATGACCTCGATGCTGTACGGCCTGCGGGAGGGGCTGCGCCTCGCGCTGAACGAAGGGTTGGAGGAACGGTTCGCCCGGCATCGGCTGCACGAGTCGGCGCTCGTCGCCGGCCTCTCGGCGATGGGCGTCGCTTTGTACGGCGATCCCTCCTGCAAGCTGCCCGTCGTCACCTGCGTCGAGATTCCGGACGGGTTGGATGGCGAATCCGTCCGCGCGATGCTGCTGCGGCTGTTCAACATCGAGATCGCCAGTTCCTTCGGACCGCTGAAGGGGCGCATCTGGCGGATCGGCACGATGGGCTACAGCTGCCGCCGCGACAACGTGCTGCATCTGCTCGGTGCATTCGAGGCCGTGCTGCTGCGTCATGGCGTGAAGCTGCCGGCCGGCGCGGCGCTGCAGGCGGCGTTGGACGTGTACGAGGAAGGGTGAGGTCGGAGTAAACGCGTCCCGGGTCGAAGACGACCGCGGGGCGCCGTTTTTATGTCTGAGAGGTTTTTTCCGCACAAAGCTTTCGTCGATTTCCTCCCTTTGGCGTTGGATGAAGAGGCGATGTGCGAAATAAGATGAGCAGTACGCTTCCGATCGCTCCAATCCCGTTCAGCCTTTGGTGTTGGGGAGCTGGCATCTGTTAAAATGAAGTTAGCAGCTGCGACCTAACGATTAAGTTAAGGAGAACCTCTTTGAAAATGTCTGCGGCTCCGACAAATGGTTCTGGCACGTGAAGGAGCCGTCCGACTACGTCGCAGGCCGCGAAGCGGCAGAGCGAGTCGTTGCGGTCGGTCCCGGCGCGAACCGATTGAAACCGGGAGGCCGCGTCGCCGTAAACAACGTGTAGGGCTGCGGGGGAGAGCCATGTGGGCCGATGGCGGATTGCTCAAAGCGATCGTCGTCCGCGCGTGAAGGCGGGAGGGTCTGCAAGATCGCAATGGCATTTCGTATACTCTAATGAAGAAACAGGGGGAGACGCGTCATGAGATTGGGCGGACAACTGTTTGGAGATATGCGCGATCCGGAACGCTGGGCGCAGGCGGTGCTGAACCACGGATTCCGGACGGCCGTATGCCCGATAGGCGCCGAAGCGGGCGAGGAGGAGGTTCGGGCGTTCGTGCGGATCGCGGAGAAGCACGACATCTCGATCTCCGAAGTCGGGGCGTGGAGCAATCCGATCAGCCCGAGCGCCGACGTCCGGTCGGCGGCGCTGGCCCACAGCAAGCGGCAGCTTGCGCTCGCCGAGATCGTAGGCGCACGCTGCTGCGTGAACATCGCCGGATCGCGCGGCGAGCAGTGGGACGGACCGCATCCCGACAATTTCTCGGACGAGACGTTCGAGATGATCGTCGATACGGTGCGCGAGATCATCGACGAAGTACGGCCGGCGCGGACGTTTTTCGCGCTGGAGACGATGCCGTGGGTGTTCCCGGATTCGGCGGATACGTATCTGGCGCTCCTGAAAGCGATCGACCGCAAGGCGTTCGGCGTCCATCTCGATCCGGTCAATATGATCTCGAGCCCCCGGACGTATTACCGCAACGGGGAGATGATCCGGGACTTTTTCGCGAAGCTAGGACCGTATATCCGCAACTGCCATGCCAAGGACATTCGCCTCTCCGGCCATTTGACGGTGCATTTGGACGAGGTCATCCCCGGTCAAGGCGCGCTGGATTACCGGACATTCCTGCGGGAGCTGAACAAGCTGGATCCCGATACGTCGCTCATTATCGAGCACCTGCAGAACGCCGAGCAGTGCGCGGAGGCGGCGGCCTATATCCGACGGACCGCCGGCGAGATCGGCATCGCGCTTTAAGGCGGATATCCTGTTAAGGTATTTTCCTTGACATCCGATCCGGAATTGCTTAAGATAAGAAACGAAGTTAGGCTGTAAAGTGGTTTCCCTTGACAGCAGGCAAAGGAGTGACCTTTGTGCACGGGGACAACGCGCTCGCCAAGACGAATCGGGTGAACATGCTGTTCGACTTCTACGGTCCGTTGTTGACGGAGAAGCAGCAGACGTTCCTGAAATATTACTTCCACGACGATTATTCGCTCGGAGAGATCGCCGCCGACGCGGGCGTAAGCCGGCAAGCGGTGTACGAGCACCTGAAGCGCGCGGAGCAAGTGCTGGAATCGTACGAGCGCAAGCTCGGCCTCGTCTCCAGGCACGACCGGCTCCAGGAGGGGCTAGACCGCTTGGAGCGGGAGATCGGCGGGCTGCCGGACGAATGGCGGCGCATGCTGGCCGAGACCGCCGCGCTGCTGCGGGGCTCGGAAGAAGAAGGCAATGAGAGAGAGTAGACACCCTTTCCTAAGCGAAGGAGGGATCGGCATATGGCGTTCGAAGGATTGACAACCCGGCTGCAGAACGTGTTCGGCAAGCTGCGGGGCAAAGGCAAGTTATCGGAAGACGACGTCAACGACGCGATGCGCGAAGTTCGGCTCGCGCTGCTCGAAGCCGACGTGAACTTCAAGGTCGTCAAGGAATTCATCGCAAAGGTCAAAGAGAAGGCCGTCGGCCAAGATGTGACGAAGAGCTTCACGCCTGGCATGGTCGTCATCGACATCGTGAACAAAGAGCTGATCGAGCTGATGGGCGGCACGCAGGCGAAGCTGGCCAAGTCGAACCGTCCGCCGACCGTCGTGCTGATGGCGGGCCTGCAGGGCGCGGGCAAGACGACGCTGACCGGCAAGCTGGCCAAGCTCCTGCAGTCGCAGAACCACAAGCCGCTGCTCGTCGCGGGCGATATCTACCGTCCGGCCGCCATCAAGCAGCTGCAAGTGCTGGGAGATTCGATCAACGTTCCGGTATTCACGCTGGGCGACCAGGTGAGCCCGGTCGAGATCGCGCGTCAAGGCGTGCAGCAGGCGAAGGAGCAGGGCAACGACTACGTCCTGATCGATACCGCCGGCCGCCTGCAGATCGACGAAGCGCTCATGGAAGAGATCAAGCGCATTCACGAGGCCGTGAAGCCGGATGAAGTGCTGCTCGTCGTCGACGCGATGACCGGCCAGGAAGCCGTCAACGTAGCGAAGAGCTTCCACGAGCAGCTCGCCCTGACCGGCGTCGTGCTGACGAAGCTCGACGGCGACACCCGCGGCGGCGCCGCGCTGTCGGTCAAGGCCGTCACCGGCTGTCCGATCAAGTTCGCCTCCACGGGCGAGAAGATCGACCAGCTCGAAGCGTTCCACCCGGATCGGATGGCCTCGCGGATTCTCGGCATGGGCGACATGCTGTCCCTCATCGAGAAGGCGCAGACCAATATCGACGCGGAGAAGGCCAAAGAGATGGAGCGCAAGATGCGCACCGCCGAATTCACCTTCGACGATTTCCTGGAGCAGATGGAGCAGGTTCGCAAGATGGGGCCGATCGATCAACTCCTCGATATGATGCCCGGCATGAACAAATTGAAGGCCAATCCGAACTTCAAGATCGACGAGAAGCAGATCGCCCGCACCGAAGCGATCGCCAAGTCGATGACGAAGGTCGAGAAGCAGAAGCCCGACATCATCAACTACAGCCGCCGCAAGCGGATCGCGGCCGGCAGCGGCGCGACGATCGCCGACGTGAATCGTCTGCTCAAGCAGTTCGAGGACATGAAGAAGATGATGAAGCAGTTCTCGGGCATGATGGGGCCGAAGGGACCGAAGGGCGGCATGAAGGGCCTGAAGAACCTGCTCGGCGGCAAGGGCGGCAAGAACATGAAGTTTCCTTTCTAACAGGAAGGATTCCCATACCGATGATTAAGTCAAGGAGGTGAAAGTTTACAATGGCAACTCGCATCCGTCTGAAACGTATGGGCGCTCACAAAGCCCCTTTCTACCGCGTAGTGGTAGCTGATTCCCGTTCCCCGCGCGACGGCCGCTTCATCGAGGAGATCGGCATCTACAACCCGGTCGCTCAACCGGCCGAAGTGAAGATCGACGAGGAGAAAGCGCTGAAATGGCTGCAATCCGGCGCGCAAGCGTCCGATACGGTCCGCAATCTTCTGAGCAATGCAGGCGTTCTGAAAAAATTCCACGAATCCAAGCTCTCGAAGTAATACGTCTCATTCCCGGAGGCAAAGACCATGGAACAACTGATTCGGGTTATCGCCCGGGCGTTGGTGGATCATCCGGAAGACGTACAGATTCAGGTCAAGGAAGACGCGAGAGGCCTGGTGTACGAGCTTTCCGTTCATCCGGGCGATGTCGGCAAAGTGATCGGCAAGCAGGGGCGCATCGCGAAAGCGCTGCGTACAGTCGTTACTTCCGCCTCGGTCAAGGAGCGGAAGCGCGTCATCGTGGACATCGTATCGGAATAAGGGAAGAGGGTCCGGGGCGCAGGTTGGCCTGTCCGGGCCTTTTTTCGCTCCGTTTAGGTCATGCTATCCTACATAAGACTACATCTCTTTGACATAAAGGAGGCTGCTTCCGTGGCGGAACAGCAATGGTTGAACGTCGGCAAGATCGTCAATACCCACGGGGTCCGCGGCGAAGTGAAGGTGTATCCGCAGACCGACTTCCCGGACGTGCGGTTCCGCGGCGGAAGCCGCCTGCTGCTCGTGCCGCCGGAGCGCGGAGAGCCGATCGGCGTCGAGGTGCTTAGCGCCCGCGAACAGAAGAACCTATTCGTCGTCAAGCTGAAGGGCTGGGACGATATCAATTACGCGGAGAAATTCAAAGGCTGGGAACTGAAAGTGACGGCCGACGAACGCGTTGAACTCGAAGAAGACGAGTACTACCTGAGCGATATCGTCGGCTGCTCGGTCGTCACCGACGAGGGCGAGACGATCGGCGTCATTTCCGACATTCTGTCGCCCGGCGCGAACGACGTCTGGGTCGTCAAACGCCCGAAGGGTGCGGACCTGCTGCTCCCGTTCATCGACGAGGTCGTGCTCGACGTAGACGTTGCCGGGCGCGTCGTCAAAGTTCATCTCATGGAAGGGCTGCTCTAAGATGCGGGTAGACGTGCTGACGCTGTTCCCGGAGATGTTCGAAGGCGTCTTCGGCAGCAGCATTCTCGGCAAGGCGCAGGGGCGCGGATTGGTGTCGCTGAACACGGTGAACTTCCGGGATTACGCGAACAACAAACACAACACGGTGGACGACACGCCCTATGGCGGCGGAGGCGGGATGGTGCTCAAGGCCGAGCCGATCTTCGGCGCGGTGGAAGATGTCGTCGGGCGGCGCGCGGGAGAGACGGCGGACGGCGCCGAAGGCTCTCGCCCGCCTCGGGTCATCCTCATGTGCCCGCAGGGGGAGCCGTTCTCGCAGCGCAAGGCGCAGGAGCTGTCGGGAGAGTCCCATCTGATCTTCATCTGCGGCCACTACGAGGGCTATGACGAGCGGATCCGGCAGCATCTCGTGACGGACGAGCTCTCGATCGGCGACTACGTGCTCACGGGCGGCGAGCTGCCGGCGATGGTCGTCATCGACGCGGTCGTCCGGCTGCTGCCGGGGGTGCTCGGCAACGAGACCTCGGCCGTCCGGGATTCGTTCAGCGACGGTCTGCTGGAGTATCCGCACTACACGCGTCCCGTCGATTTTAGAGGGATGACGGTGCCCGACGTGCTGATGTCGGGCCATCACGCGGAGATCGACAAGTGGCGCCGCCAGCAGTCGCTGCTGCGCACGCTGGCGCGCAGGCCCGAGCTGCTGGACCAGGCGGAACTGACGGCCAAGGAGCGCGCGTGGCTGAACGAGCAGCCGGACCGGTTGGCGCGCGAGCTGCAGGAGACGGCCGCCGGCGGCGTAGGCGAAGACGCGGGGGAATGAGGAGTTGCGCCTCTGCCCCGGGTCGGGACGCGCCATCTGCGAACTTCCGGTTGAATTCGGAGGACGGTTGTGATAAAATTTCAAATGTTGTGTATGCCGATGCCTATCCGGCGATGCGTCGCCCCGGCATCCGGCATGATTAATCGGGCGGTCCTCTGCGCGCGCGGATGCGGATCATCGAGATTCGCGGAGCGGCAAGAACGTCTATGGTGGAAGGAGGGGAAACCCCAATGAGTCTGATTCAAGCGATTACGCAAGAGCAACTGCGCAAAGACGTGCCTACGTTCCGTGCCGGCGACACGCTGAAAGTTCACGTGAAAGTCGTCGAGGGTTCCCGCGAGCGGATTCAACTGTTCGAAGGCGTCGTGATCAAGCGTCGCGGCGGCGGCATCAGCGAAACGTTTACGGTTCGTAAAATCTCGTACGGCGTCGGCGTAGAGCGTACTTTCCCGGTTCATTCGCCCCGCATCGAGAAGATCGAAGTGGCGCGCCGCGGTAAAGTTCGCCGTGCGAAGCTGTACTACCTGCGCAACCTGCGCGGCAAGGCAGCCCGCATCAAAGAAATTCGATAATGCAAACACGAGGGGGCTTGGCGGTGTTCAAGTCCTCTTTTGCATTCTCTCGGTAGAAACGATTCCACCCTACATAACTCGGAAGGTGCCCAGAAAGAGGCGAATCCCAAATGGATCAACCGCGGGAATGGAATGACGAAGCAAAATCCGATCCCCTCAAAGCTGCGCCGGCTACGCCTGAAGCGCGCGAAGACATGCCAGGAGGGCAGGCGCCTTCCGTCCTGGAGGGCGGCGCGGACGATCCCGGCAGCCCTAAGAAGCCTAACGAATCCAAGGTCGGCAAAGAAGTGATGGAGTGGGTCAAAGCGCTGGTGATCGCCGGCGTGCTGGTCATCGTCATCCGCTGGCTGCTGTTCAATCCGTTCATCGTGGACGGGCCGTCCATGCAGCCGAACTTCTGGAACGGCGAGCGGATCATCGTGAACAAGGTGGTCTACGACATTCGCAAGCCGCATGCCGGCGAAGTGATCGTGTTCCACGTTCCCGACGAAGGCCGCGACTACATCAAACGCGTCATCGGCGTGCCGGGCGATACGATCAAGGTCCAAGGCGACGACGTCTACGTCAACGGGGAGAAGATCGCCGAGCCTTACTTGGCCAAGACGTACGAACAAGCGCATGCGGCGGGCGGGCTGTACAACGAGCCGTCCGATCACAGCGACTTCCCGAACGATATCGTGTCGGAGGGCAAAGTGCCCGAAGGCTCGCTGTTCGTCATGGGCGACAACCGTCCGGACAGCAAGGACAGCCGCATGATCGGCTACGTTCCGATCAGCCGGGTTGTGGGCAGGGCGGAATTGATTTTCTGGCCGTTAGGGAAAATTCATTATATCGGACGCGGATATTAAGCGGCTTGAAGCGCAGCATCCGCCGACGAGCAAGGGACGCCGCGCGAACGGACGGCAAAGACGTCTATCGGTGCGGGCGGAGGGCGTATCATGACGATTCAATGGTTCCCGGGGCACATGACCCGGGCCAAACGGCAAATTCAAGAAAAACTGAAGCTGATCGACGTCGTGTTCGAGCTGCTTGACGCGCGGATACCGGAATCGAGCCGCAACCCGATGATCGATGAGATCGTCGGCGCCAAACCGCGCCTCGTCTTGCTGAACAAAGCGGATCTGGCCGATGCGGAAGCGAACGCCCGGTGGAGCGAGCATTACCGGGCGCAGGGGCACAGCGTCCTCGCGATCGACTCGAACACGGGGACCGGCGTGAAGGAGATCGCGCCGCGGGTGCAAGCGCTGCTGCAGGAGAAGATCGACCGGCAGATCGCCAAAGGCATGAAGCCAAGGCCGTCTCGCGCGCTCATCGTCGGCATTCCGAACGTGGGCAAGTCGACGTTGATCAACAAGCTGGCCGGCCGCGCCGCGGCCGCGACGGGCGACCGTCCCGGCGTGACCAAGGGCCAGCAGTGGATTCGCACGGGCGGCGGGCTGGAGCTGCTGGACACCCCCGGCATCCTGTGGCCGAAGTTCGAAGATCCGGAGGTCGGCTTCCGGCTGGCCGCGACGGGCGCGATCAAGGAAGAAGTGCTGATGATCGACGAGGTCGCCTGCTTCGTGCTTCGGCACTTGGCCGCCTATTACAGCGATACGCTGAAGGAGCGTTACGGGCTGGCTTCGCTGCCCGAGGCGATCCCGGATATCGCGGCGGCGGTTCCCGTGCTGGAGGAGATCGGACGGCGGCGGGGCTGCCTCGGCAGCGGCGGCCATATCGATTACGAGAAAGCCGCTGGCGTGCTGCTGCGGGATCTGCGTTCGGGCAAGCTCGGGCGCATCACGCTGGAGACGCCGGTCGACTTGGCTTGAAGACGGCTCCCCTTGAGGTCCTAGACGGGCCGAAAGGGGCGTTTTGGTAGGATCAGGTCAGCCGGAGATTTCTGGTTGGCCTCTTTTTTTGACTTGTGCGGCGGCATCCGACATGCCAAATTCCGAAACTTCGCGGGAATGGCTTGCCGGATCGGCCGTCTTGTCGGACAATGGAGAAAAAGAGCGAAGCTCGTACATAAAGGCGGAATTAAGGTGCTGGACGAGAAGGAACCGGCCCGGAACGCGCCGGTCGAGAACATAAAGGCCGAGAAGCAGCCGGAAGAGATCGGGGCGGTCGAGAAAGGAAAAGCCGAGCAATCGTCGGCTAAGACCGGTCGGGGGAAGAAGGCAAAAGACGAGACGCAGGCGGAAGAGATCGACCGTCTGGCGTTCGAGCGGGCGTTGTGGGCGGAAGGGGCGATCCATATCGCGGGCGTAGACGAGGTCGGGCGCGGGTGCCTGTTCGGCGACGTGGTGGCGGCTGCCGTCATTCTGCCGCAAGGGCTCATCCTGGACGGCGTCGACGATTCGAAGCAGCTCAGCGAGAAAAAGCGGGACGCGCTCTACGATCTCATCCTGGAAAATGCGGTGGCTTGGCACGTGGGACGCGTCGATGCCGAGACGATCGACCGCATCAACATTCGCCAGGCGTCGCGGCTCGCGATGAAGCTCGCGGTCGAAGGACTCGGCGCGGTGCCGGACCATCTGCTGGTCGATGCGGAATCCGTTTCGCTCCCGATCCCGCAGACCGCCATCGTGAAGGGCGATGCCCGAAGCCAATCGATCGGCGCGGCTTCCATCGTCGCGAAGGTGACGCGGGATCGGCTGTGCGCCGAGATGTGGGAAGCGCTGTACCCGGGTTACGGCATCGAAGTCCACAAGGGGTACGCCACCAAGACCCATCGGGAAGCGCTGCTGCGGATGGGGCCGACCCCGATGCACCGCCGTTCGTTCCTGAACGGGATATTTGCGGAACAACAGCTGTTGTTCTAAATCTAAGCGGGGAAAAACCGATACATAAGGTAGAAGCGTTTTGATGCGGGAAGAGAGGTGCGGGGCATGGACGTAAACGTCGCTTCGCTCGTTCGCGCGATGCTGAAGGACAGCCAGCCGGGCGACGCCCGAACGCTGGAGCTGCGCATCGGCCAGATCGTCAGAGGCGTGCTCGTGGAGATGCTCGACAACCATGAAGCTTTGATGAATATTAACGGAACGCCGGTGCGCGCCAAGCTGGACGCGGAGCTGCCGGTCGGACAGAGCACGCTCCTGCAGGTGCAGCCGGACGCGAAGGGCGGCCTGGTCGCGCTGAAGCCGCTGGCGGATCCGGGCGCGGCGATGCCGGACGAAGGATTGCGCGAAGGCATAAAAGCGTTCGGGCTGTCGGATCAGAAATGGAGCTTCGAGCTGCTGCGCGGCCTGAAGCGGGACGGCTATCCGATCGGACGCGATACGGCGCAATGGTTCGCGCAGGCGGCGGCGTCCATGCCTGCGGGCGCGGATGCCGAGAGCTGGATGAACGCGGCCGGCGTCGCCTTCCGGAGAGGCCTGCAGCCGTCGGAGACGACGATCGCCTCGTTGCGGCAGGCGTTGTACGGACCGCCGGTGCACGAGCAGCTGAAGCAGATGGCGGCGCTCATCGGGGAGGCGGCGAAGGGGATGGACCCTTCGTCGGAGGCGGCCGTCGCCGCCGGGCGCGTCGGTCGGCTGCTGGCGGACGGGATGGCGCTGCTGGCCCGCGGAGGGGAGGCGCTCCTGGCCGCGGGCCAGGGTGAGGCGGAAGGCGCGTTAGGCCGATCGGGCCGGGACGGCGAGGCCGCGCAGGCGACGCC
>NZ_JACJVP010000076.1 GCF_014212125.1 Cohnella nanjingensis | reverse complement strand
GTTAGTTATTCAGTGGCCTCCAATTGCGCCGGGGCTTTTTTTATGGTTTGCGCATATCGAATACGGCATATAGGTTGAATCAGCATGCTGGAACGGTTGTACTGGCTCACTTCCCCGTAGCCGAAGATGTTCGGGCGCGTCAGGGCGACGAGGACTGAAAACGAACCGCGGTCGCAATTACCAAAATGCGCCGCCAGCTACTAAGGCAATGGCTAATATGTCGAATAGGGCAAGAGCGAGAATGCCACCTCCGAATCCGAATGCTTTTGTGTTTGCCTTGTTTGAAATAAAGGCGGCGGAAGTATCCAAATAAAGGCTATGACTGTTAAAATTGACGAGCATTCCTTCATGGACCCGCCCATCTCGTGTAGAAACAAGAACGCGCTGATTCAAACAACTTTGGCAAATGGAATGTAATTCGTTCAAAGTCTTTCCCTCCCTCGTGTTACCAGATGTTGCATGATCATCACCATGCTATTGTATGGAATGGTCGTCTAACAGGTCCGTTTATTAGCATATTTGCGTTAAAATTGGCGCACACACAATCAGGGTTAAAGCGGGGAATGCGCGTAAATCGCCGAACAGTACAGTAGTCCTGATCCTTGAAATGACCTTGCCATATGTTATGGGGGTATAGCGACCGCTGGGGGTGGCGGCACGGCACTGTGTAATACAAACGAACGCTTTAGATGCACGATTTTTCGCGGAAAGGCTTTTTTTGTCGCGGTGCATCGGCTATGATGGGTTGGTGCGACGCTAATAGGATAAAATAGGAAGGGGTCTTCGCCCATGAGCAACGCCATCGCGAGAAGAATCGCGGATCTGGAACGATACTTGCCCGAATTGACGGCGAAGCCGGATATCGATACCTACTGGGACGACGTTATCGCGGCGTTCGCGGACAAGCCTTTAAACGCGGTCCGCGCCGAAGTGGAGACGCCCTTTCCGCAGCTGCTGGCCTACAGGGTCGAGTACGAGGGCTTCGACGATACCCGCATCCATGGGTGGTTTTTGCTGCCGCGCGGCATGGCGGGAGAGCGGTTGCCTTGCACGGTTATCTTTCACGGGTACACCGGCGGGAAGGGCTATCCGGAGCAATATGCGCAGTATGCGCTGATGGGCATGGCGGTCTTCGCGGTTGACGTGCGCGGGCAAGGCGGGGACACGGGCAACCATCTCCAACAGGCGTACGGCATGACCCGGGGATGGGTTACGCAAGGAATTCTGACCAAAGATTCATTCTATTATAAAGCCATCTCCCTCGACGCGCTGAAAGCGCTGGAATGGGCGGCCGGTCAGACGGAAGTGGACGAGACCCGAATCTGCGTGGAAGGCGAGAGCCAAGGCGGCGGCCTAGCGTTCATCGCGGCGGCGCTGTCGACCGTGCCGGCGATCGCGGTCGCGCATATTCCGAACATGTGCCACATGGATTACGGCATTCTGAATTCGCAGAGCTCGCTCACCGAAGCGGCGGAGTTCGCGGCGCGGTTCCCGGACAAGCTGGACACGATCATGGAGACGCTCAGCTACTTCGACAACATGAACCTGGCGCACCGGATTCGGATTCCGCTATTCGTCACCGTCGGCTTGAAGGACCTGACGACCATGCCGGAGACAATCTATGCGGCCTACAACCGCGTTGCCGCCCCGAAGGAGATTCGGGTTTATCCGTTCTCCGGCCATACCGTCGGCGGAGACCAGAACCGGCAGGCGATCGAATTTATTCGGACTCATTTTTTTAATTTTTAGGTTAGCTTAAGGTAAAATGTCGAAAAGCTGATATAGTGGAGAAATGACAGGCCATCATTGAGGAGGATTAATGGAATGAGCGATTTGGAAAAAGATCCGAAAAACCCGGCATCGTCCGAGCCGGAAGAAACAACAGAAACGGCAACGGACAAGCTGGAGGAACAGGCGGCGGACAAGCTGCCGGAGCCTGAATTCGAGACCGCAACGGAGCTGAGCTCCGACGAGCATAGCGATAACGCAGCAGCGGTAGTGCCGGCGTCTGAAGCACAACCGGCAAAGCCCGCATCCGCCGTCGTCCCTTGGGTGATCGCCATCATCGCGGTGGTCGCGCTCGCCGTCGTACTCGTTCGCGGAACGAGCGGCGGCGGGATGAACGAAGCCGTCGGCAAGCTCGACGGCAAGGACATCACGAAGGCCGAGCTCTACGACGAGATGGTCAAGCAGAGCGGCAAGGAGCAAGTCGGTTCTCTGCTGGACAACTATATGACCTTGAAGCTGATCAAGATCGAAGCGGACAAGGCCGGAGCGAAAGTATCCGACGCCGACATCGACAAAGAGCTCGCCAAGATCAAAGAGAAGAACGGCTTCACGAGCGACGCCCAGCTCGAATCCGCGCTCGCCGGCAGCGGCATGTCGCTGGAGAGCTTCCGCGAGCAGATCCAGACGCAGGTCGAGCTGCGCGCGGTATTCGAGAAGCAGTCTGCGCCGAAGGATGATGACCTTAAGGCTTACTATGAGAAAAACAAAGCGAACTTCGGCACGGTGGAGGAAGTCAAGGCTTCCCACATTCTGTTGAAGACGAAGGCCGAAGCCGAGGACGTGCTGAAGCAGCTGAAGAACGGCGGCGACTTCGCGAAGCTCGCCCAGGAGAAATCGACCGATCCGGGTTCGAAGGACAACGGCGGCGATTTGGGCTTCTTCCCGAAAGGCCAAATGAACGAACAGTTCGAGACCGCGGCGTTCAATCTGAAAAAAGGCGAGCTGAGCGGCGTCGTGGAATCCCCGAACGGATTCCATATCATTAAAGTGACCGACCGCAAAGAAGCCGTCGTCCCGACCTATGAAGACGTGAAGGACGAAGTGAAGAGCGCCTATCTGGACGAGAAGATCAACGAAGGCGCATCCGAATGGATTCAGAAAGCCAAGAAAGACACCGGCTACAAGAATCTGTTGACCGATACGCCGGAGCCGTCCGCATCGCCGGCAGCCAGCGAGCCTGCATCGCCTGCAGTCAGCGCGTCGCCGGCAGCGAAATAAATCGCAATCGGTCTGTCCCATCGCATGAACAAGTCGCCGCGTCTCCGAATCCGGAGCGCGGCGGCTTTTTTGATTTCATTTAAGAATGATATTCATTATCATTTTTCGCGCGGGAGATCTGTGATATTATAAACACATATTCCCGTCGTCTTGCGCCATAGGAGGAAATCGCATTGATACGCCGTTTTGCGTCCTTTTACAAACCCTATAAAGGGCTGTTCTACCTGGATTTTTGCTGCGCGATCTTGGCCGCCCTGCTGGAGCTGGGCTTCCCGCTGGCCGTCAACAAGGTGGTCGACGACTTGCTCCCGAGCCGGGATTGGCAGCTGATCCTATGGGCTTGCGCCGGCTTGTTGGCCGTCTACTTGCTCAATACGTTCATGCAGTTCGTCGTGACCTATTGGGGCCACATGCTGGGCATCAATATCGAGACGGACATGCGCAAGAAGCTGTTCGACCACGTGCAGAAGCTGTCGTTCCGCTTCTTCGACAACAACAAGACCGGCCATCTCATGTCCCGCATGACCAACGACCTCATGGAGATCGGCGAAGTGGCGCACCATGGCCCGGAGGATATCTTCATCGCCGCGATGACGCTGATCGGCGCATTCGCGCTGATGGCCGGCATCCATCTGAAGCTGGCGCTGATCACGTTCGCGACCGTCCCGATTCTGATCGTGCTGTCGATCTACTTCAATGGCCGGATGACCCGCGCCATTCACAAGATGTTCTCGGACATCGCGGACTTCAACGCCCGCGTCGAGGACAATGTAGGCGGCATCCGCGTTGTGCAGGCTTTCTCGAACGAAGAGCATGAGAAGGCGCTGTTCCGGGAGAACAATCAGCGCTTCCGTCTGGCGAAGCTGCTGGCCTACAAGATCATGGCGAAGAGCGGTTCTCTCAGCTACATGCTAATGCGGCTCGTCTCGCTGATTGTCATGATCTGCGGCGCCTGGTTCGTCTTCCAAGACCAGCTGCACTACGGCGAGTTCATCGGCTTCATCCTGCTGACGAACGTGCTGTTCCGTCCGATCGAGAAGATCAATGCCGTCATCGAGACGTACCCCAAGGGCATCGCGGGCTTCAAGCGGTTTACGGAGCTCATGGACACGGTGCCGGACGTGGCGGATGCGCCGGATGCGATCGAGGTCGGCGAACTGAAGGGCGATATTCGCTATCGCGGCGTCACGTTCGGCTATGACGCGACCGTCAAAGCGCTGCAGGGGATCGATCTGTCGATCCGCGCAGGGGAGACGGTCGCGTTCGTCGGACCATCCGGCGCCGGGAAGACGACGCTGTGCAGCTTGCTCCCCCGGTTCTACGAGGTGAACGAAGGCGAGATCACGATCGACGGCATCGATATCCGCGAGATGAAGCTGTCGTCGCTGCGGCGGCAGATCGGCATCGTGCAGCAGGACGTCTTCCTGTTCGCGGGCACGATTCGCGAGAACATCCTCTATGGGAAGCTGAATGCGAGCGAGGCCGAGATCTGGGAAGCGGCCCGGCGCTCCCGGCTGGACGACTTCATCCGAACGCAGGCAGACGGCCTCGACACGATCGTCGGCGAGCGCGGCGTGAAGCTGTCCGGCGGGCAGAAGCAGCGGCTCGCCATCGCTCGGATGTTCCTGAAGAACCCGCCGATCCTCATCCTGGACGAAGCGACTTCCGCGCTCGATACCGAGACCGAAGCGGCCATTCAGCAATCGCTGAGCGAGCTGTCCGCCGGCCGGACGACGCTCGTCATCGCCCACCGCCTCGCCACGATCAAGAACGCGGATCGGATCGTCGTGGTGACGGAAGACGGCATCAGCGAGCAGGGCCGGCACGAGGACTTGCTGCGCGCGGAAGGGCTGTATAGCCGTCTGCACCGGGCGCAGTTCAGCGCGGCGGCGAGATGACGGAAGGAAGCCGGCCTGGCCAGAGGCGAACGAGCGATCCGCTCGTTCGCTTTTTTTTGGCGGAATCGACAAGGATAAATTACGTTTGTCCATTTCCGGAATCGACTTCGGTTAGAACCGCCTTGCTTCAAAGGGAGAGACTTAGCCGGAATGCCCGCGCGCCGCGGCTTAACAATGTTTAAAAAAAGCTTAAGCTTTCTAAAGGTTGCGGCTTCGCGCAGGACAACTTGGCCATGTTAGGCTATAGTAAGAAAAAAGACAGCAGTCAGGGGTGCCCGATTCTTTGAACCGAAAAATCCTCATCGTGGACGACGATCGCGAAATCGCGAATCTGATCGATATTTATTTGAAAAACGAAGGCTACGCGACGGACAAGGCCCATGACGGCGAAGAAGCCATCGAGCGGCTGGCGCAGGAGCCGTTCGACCTCATCGTGCTGGACGTCATGATGCCGAAGATGGACGGTCTGGAAGCCTGCCGCCGCATACGGGCCGAGCGGGAGATCCCGATCCTCATGGTCAGCGCGAAGGCCGAAGACATGGACAAGATCCTGGGGCTCATGACCGGCGCCGACGACTATCTCATCAAGCCGTTCAATCCGCTCGAGCTGCTGGCGCGCGTGAAGTCGCTGCTCCGCCGCTCCTACCTGTTCGGCCAGTCGGCAGCCGCCGCCGCGTCGCCGGCACCGGCCGAAGGCATCCTGACGGTCGGTCCGCTGCGCATCAACAAGCTGACGCATTCGGTCGAGGCCGCCGGGAATCCGATTCATCTCACGTCGACCGAGTTCGGGATCCTCTATCTCCTGGCGAACAACCCGGGACGGGTGTTCAGCGCGGAAGAGATCTTCCAGCAGGTGTGGGGAGAGAAATACTTCGAGTCCAACAACACCGTCATGGTCCACATCAGCAAGCTTCGGGACAAGCTGGAGCAGGAACTCGGGGACAAGCTGATCGCCACGGTCTGGGGGGTAGGCTACAAAATTGACGCCTAATTATGCGGGCCGCATGCTATGGCGGCTCATCTGGCAGATGGTGCTGAGCGTCGTGCTCGGGATGATCACGATGGCATTCGCGATATTCGTAGTGACGTATTTGACCAATTACAGCACAACCTTCAGGCGTATGTTGTACCTGATCGTGGATTTGTTTGGGCAGACGGGGCTCTATTATACCGGGAGCTTCTTCTTCGCGATCGTATTTATGTGCCTGTTGAGTTGGCCGCGGTTCCGGTATCTGCATACGATACTCAATGCAGTCGGCCATATCTCGCAAGGCAATTTCGACGCGCGCGTCCCGATCCGGGGCGACAACGAGCTGCGGGTGCTGGCGACGCATACGAACCGGTTCGTGGAGCGCCTGAACCATTCGATGGCGGAGGAGCGCAAAGCCGAGCAAACCAAGAACGAGCTGATCACGAACGTCTCCCACGATCTGAGAACGCCTCTGACCTCGATCCTGGGCTACCTGGGCTTGGCCGAACAGGACCGCTACAGGGACGAGATCGAGCTGCGCCACTATATCTCGATCGCATATCAGAAGTCGCAGCGCATGCATGTGCTCATCAACGATTTGTTCGAGTATACCCGGACGCGGCACGCGGCCCAAACGCTGAAGCTGTCCGCGATCAATCTCACCGAGATGATGAAGCAGTTGCTCGAGCATCAGCGGGTCATGTTGACGGAAGCGGGCATGGAGGGACATCTTCGCGCTCCGGACGCCGAAGTAACGGTAATGGGCGATCCCGCCAAGCTGGTCCGCGTGTTCGAGAATCTGCTGATCAACGCCGTCGCCTACGGCAAAGACGGGGGCAAGGTCGACATCGCCGTCTATCGCTACCCGAACGAAGCGGTTGTCGAAGTGACGAATTACGGGGAGCCGATCCCTTCGACCGACTTGCCCTATATTTTCGACCGGTTCTACCGGGTGGACAAGTCGCGGACCGAACACAGCGGCGGTTCCGGTCTCGGGCTTGCGATCTCCAAGAGTCTGGTCGAGATGCACGGCGGCACGATCGCGGCCGAGAGCGATGCGCTGAGGACGGCGTTCCGGGTTGCGCTGCCGCTGAAGCCGAAGAATAATCCTGCTTAACGAGAGCCTTGCGAGGCTCTTTTTTGTTGCCCGAGGAACGTTGTTTAAGTTTTCTTAAGAAAAAAATGAGAACTTCTTTCGGTTCCCTTAAATCCCGCGCGCTAAAATGACGGCATAGAGCAAAGACAGGGGAGGATGGCGACGTGAAAAAGGGAATTGCGCTAGTGGCGCTCGCGACCGCATCGCTCGGCTGGGGCGCGCTAGGTTTTGATCGACCCGAGGGAAAGGCGCAGTCCGCCAAGGTAGAAGCGAAATCGGCCGTGATGCTGGACGTAGCGTCGGGGGAATGGCTTTATGCGCAAAATGCGGACAAGCCGATGCCGCCCGCCAGCATGTCGAAGCTGATGACCGAGACGCTGGTGCTGGAAGACGTCGCTGCCGGCAAGCTTGGCTGGGACGACAAAGTGACGGTCAGCCGTTATGCGGCGAAGGTCGGCGGCGCAAGCATGGGGCTGTCGGAAGGCCAGCGGGTGACGGTCGAGACCCTCTTCCGGGGGATGGCCGTCCGTTCCGCCAACGACGCGACCGTGGCGCTGGCGGAGTACGCGGCGGGAGACGAGCGGACGTTCGTCGCCCGGATGAATGCCAAGGCGAGGAAGATCGGCTTGTCGAAGCAGTCCCGCTTCGCGAACGCGACGGGGCTGTCCAGCGCCGATCTGAAGGCGTTCTCCGCGGCCGCGAGCGAAGGGGAGACCGTCATGACGGCGAAGGATGTAGCCAAGCTAGCCATGTATGTGGTGCAGCGGGAGCCGGACATTCTGAACTTCACGCGGGAAGGCGAAGCGCGCGGCTTCGGGACGCAAGTCGCGCTGCGGACGACCAACGAGATGCTGCCGGGTCAGCGCTTCGGCACGGTCGGGAACGACGGGCTGAAGACGGGATACACCGCGGCTGCCGGTTATTGCTTCGCGGGCTCGTTCCGATTGGACGGCCGGCGCTACGTGACGGTCGTCATGGGGACCGCGACGCCGAAGGCGCGGTTCGATCAGACGCGGACGCTGCTGGAGCTGGGATTGGCGGAAGGGAGGAAGCTGGCATGACATTCGGAGAAAAGGTGACCGAGCTGAAGTTGCACGAGGCGTTGTGCTACCGGATCTGCTATTTCCTCTTGGAGAATGAGTTCGACGCTTGCGCGGCTGCCGAACATGCGCTGCTCGCGCTCTATCGGGACGAAGCGTTCTGGCGGGCCAGCCCGGACAGCCGTCCGGAGTTGGCCAAGCGGGCGGCGACCTCCGAGGCGCTGCGCCGCAAGAGTCAGATGTACGCCAGCTTCGCCGGGGCATGACCTCGCGTGCAAGACTGGAGGGCAGGCGTTTCAAGGGATAGATTCAGTACATTCATTTGAGCTTTTGGCGGGGAAGCGATTCAAGGGGCTGTCTCAACAGGTCATAAACGGACCTAGGGACAGTCCCTTTAGCCTTGCTGCGGCGTATGTAAACTGCTTACATGGGCGAGGACGGGTTGAAGCGACGGATG
>NZ_JACJVP010000075.1 GCF_014212125.1 Cohnella nanjingensis | reverse complement strand
CTTTAATGCAATGCCATTGAAATAAACTACCTACATTCGCCGAAACTGTCGGAGCCCCCTCGATGTAGGTAATTAAACTACCTACATTCGCTGAAACTGGCGGAATCCTCTCGATGTAGGTAAATAAATTACCTACATTCGCTGGAAACGTCGAAACCCCCACGATGTAGGCATTTAAACTACCTACATTCGCCGAAACCGCCGAACCACGCCGATAGAAGCACATCTCAACTTTCCGCTCGTCTACATCCATCTAGGTCTTTCGCCCCGCCAGTGCCTTCTCTCCCAAAATTCGTCTTGACATCCGCCCATTCTTCGTCTAAATTAAATAAAAACCGATGGTTTTAGTTGGTTATGGAGCAAGTCGGTGACGCCCTTTCAACCGAATAGCCTAGTTGACCAGATAACTGGAGACTAAGTTCACGCGCAGGACAGACGCGCGAGGCTTGGTCTTTTTTCATTTTACCCCACGGGGGGAAAGCGAGTGAACGGCGCCGATGATCGTGATTCGTGATTTGTGCAAGAGCTACGCAACGCCTTCATCCACCGTAACGGCCCTATCCGAGGTGAACCTCACCATCGACAAGGGGGACATCTTCGGCATCATCGGCTTCAGCGGTGCGGGCAAGTCCACGCTCATCCGCTGCCTGAACCGGCTGGAGGAGCCGGACTCGGGCAGCATTCGGATCGGCGACCACGTCATTACCGATCTGAACGACAAGGAACTCCGGCTCGCCCGGCGCAAGATCGGGATGATCTTCCAGCAGTTCAATCTGCTCGACGCCAAGACGGTCTGGCACAATGTCGCTTTCCCGCTGCAGGTGGCGGGACATCCGAAGCCGTATATCCGCGAGCGGGTCGCCGAGATTCTGGAGCTCGTGCAGCTCAGCGACAAGGCGGGCGCGTATCCCGCGCAGCTGAGCGGCGGACAGAAGCAGCGGGTCGGCATCGCCCGGGCGCTCGCGAACGAGCCGGACGTGCTGCTGAGCGATGAAGCGACCTCGGCGCTCGATCCCCAGACGACCTATTCGATCCTGGAGCTGCTGCAGGACATCAACCGCAAGCTCAAGCTGACGATCGTCCTAATCACGCACGAGCTCGACGTCCTCTCCCACATCTGCCGGCACATGGCCGTGATCGAGGGCGGCACGATCGTCGAGACGGGGACGGTGGATCAGTTCTTCCTGAACCCGCAGAGCGATACGGCGCGCCGGTTCGTCGGCATCGTAGACCGCTACCGCAACCGGACCTACGAACTGGAAGGGGCGGGTGCGGGCATATGAGAGACGATCTGATCGATCTGCTGTGGGAAGGCCTGCGGCAGACGTTGTACATGGTATTCTGGTCGTCGCTCTTCGCGCTCGCGCTCGGGCTGGCGCTCGGCGTCACGCTGGTCGTCACCGACAAGGGCGGCGTCCTTCAGGCGCCGAAGCTGAACAAGCTGATCAGCCTGGTCATCAACAGCGTCCGGTCGCTGCCGTTCATCATCCTCATCGTGCTGCTGCTGCCGCTGGCCCGGCTCGTCGTCGGTACGACGCTCGGACCGACGGCGGCGATCGTCTCGCTGTCGATCGGGGCGGCGCCTTTCCTCGGGCGGATCATCGAGAACTCGCTCAAGGAGGTCGCGGAGGGCAAGATCGAAGCCGCGAAGTCGGTGGGCGCGACGCCGTTGACGATCATCTTCCGGGTGCTGATCCCCGAGGCGCTACCTGCGCTCGTTCGGAGCATCACGATCGCGATCATCGCCATCACGGAGTTCACGGCCGTCGCCGGCGCGATCGGGGCGGGCGGGCTCGGGAGTCTGGCCATCCGGTTCGGCTACCAGCGGTTCCGGGAAGACATCATGATCGCGACGGTCCTCGTCATCATCGCGCTCGTACAGGCGATCCAGTGGTCGGGCGACGGCATCGCGAAGTCCATCCTGAGACGCAGGACCAAGGCCGATTGACGCCTTTTTTGGCGCAACTACGGCGGAGAGATGGTGGATTGTGCGACTTTTCGAGCCGAGTTTCTTCCGCTGTGAAGCGGAATCGAAGAAACTGGGGAGAACGACGCTCAGGCCAGCATCTTGGAGCAGGTTTTACAGCTTCGCCAAATAGATATCCAATGAAAAGTAGGGAGTGGAGAAAAATGTCTAAAAAGAAAAGCCTGTTCGCGGTGACCGCCATCTTGCTGGTGGCGGGAACGCTGCTGTCGGGATGCGGCTCCAAAAACAACAACAACGGATCGTCCGCTTCTCCGTCCGAATCGTCCGCGAGCCCTTCGGCTTCCGCCAGCGCATCCGCAAGTCCGTCCGCATCCGAGCCTCCCAAAGAGACGACCTTGAAGATCGGCGCGGCCGCCGTGCCGCACGCCGAGATTCTGAACTTCGTCAAGCCCGCGCTCAAGGAACAAGGCGTGAACCTGGACGTCATCGTCTTCGACGACGAGGGCCAGCTGAATCCGGCGCTCAAGGACGGACAGATCGACGCGAACTACTTCCAGCACGTGCCTTACCTGGACTCCGTCGCGAAGGAGAAGGGCTTCGACTTCGCCGTGACGGCCAAGGTGCACGTGGAGCCGATCGGCTTCTACTCCGACAAGCTCAAGTCGAAGGACGAGATCAAAGAAGGCGCCAAGATCGGCATTCCGAACAATCCGTCCAACGAGTACCGCGCGCTGGTGCTCCTGCAGCAGCAAGGGCTGATCAAGCTGAAGGACGGGCTGACCACGTACGAAGCGACGCCTAAGGATATCGTCGACAATCCGAAGAAGCTGAAGTTCGTCGAAGCCGACTCCGCGACGCTGCCGCGCGCGCTGCCCGACGTAGACGGCGCGATCATCAATACGAATCTCGTGCTCGAAGCCAAGATCGATCCGAACAGCGCGCTTTTCAGGGAGGACGCGAACTCCCCTTATGCGAACGTCATCGTCGTTCGCAAGGGCGACGAGAACCGCGAGGAGATCCAAAAACTCGATGCGGCGCTCACCACGCCTGAGGTGAAGAAGTTCATCGAGGAGAAGTACGGCGTAGCGGTCGTACCCGCGTTCTAAGCGTTTCGAACCGTCGCGTTGACGCCATTCCAAGCAGCCGTCCCATGCAGACCCAGTCTGCGGGGACGGTTTTTTGGTCTTCCCCGCGCCTGAGATCGCACCCGCAAAGGTTCAAAATGCCGCGACACGGATTGTTACATCTCCCAATAAACTCCGATGAATTTGAACTAAATGTTATTAAACATAACATAAATTACAGAAAAGTCTCCTGAAAAACGTGCGATTCGTAAATTTGACGGAATTATGTGTTAATTATATTGACATGATTTACCTGTCGCCCCTATAATGGGCTCACGAACGGCAAGGGGCTCCAAAGAGCGGAACGTTCGGATCTAGAGACAAAACCATTATAGGGAACGGGGAGTGGCGTAATGAGGAAGGTCCATTTGTTCAAGAGCTTGGGTCTTGTCTTAACGGCCAGCATGGCGCTCGCGGCTTGCGGCGGCAACGAGAAGGGGAATGCATCTCCATCGGCCTCTGCGTCGCCATCGGCATCCGCATCCTCCGGCGCGTCGGCGGGCGAGGGCGGAGACACGGTGAAGGTCGGCATTCTGCACTCCCTCAGCGGCACGATGGCGATCAGCGAAGTGACGGTGAAGAACTCCGAGCTGATGGCGATCGACGAGATCAACGCCAAGGGCGGCGTGCTCGGCAAGAAGATCGAACCGGTCATCGAGGACGGCGCGTCCGATTGGCCGACCTTCGCGGAGAAGGCGCGCAAGCTTCTCTCCGAAGACAAAGTCGCGACGGTGTTCGGCGGATGGACGTCCGCGAGCCGCAAAGCGATGCTCCCCGTTTTCGAAGAGCTGAAGGGCCTGCTCTGGTATCCGGTGCAGTATGAAGGCTTGGAATCCTCCCCCTACATTTTCTACGCGGGCGCGACGACCAACCAACAGATCGTACCTTCGATCGACTACCTGCTCGAGCAAGGCAAGAAGAAGATGTTCCTGCTCGGCTCCGACTACGTCTTCCCCCGCACCGCGAACAAGATCATCAAGGCGCAGCTCGCCGCCAAGGGCGGAGAGGCCGTCGCCGAAGAATATACCCCGCTCGGCTATACGGACTATTCCACGATCATCGCCAAGATCAAGTCGGCGAAGCCTGACGTCGTCTACAATACGCTCAACGGCGACAGCAACGTAGCCTTCTTCAAGCAATTGAAGGATGCGGGCATCGCCGCCAAGGATCTCACGACGGTGTCCGTCAGCATCGCCGAAGAGGAAGTGAAGGGGATCGGCGCGGATATCCTGGCCGGCCACCTCGTCGCCTGGAACTATTATCAGACGACCGACACGCCGGAGAACAAGACGTTCGTCGAGAACTTCAAGAAGAAGTACGGCGCGGACAGCGTCACGAGCGATCCGATGGAGGCGGGCTACACGGCGGTTCATCTATGGGCGGCCGCGGTCGAGAAGGCGGGCTCCTTCGACGTCGAGAAGGTGAAAGAAGCCGCCAAGGGCATCGAGTGGAACGCGCCTGAAGGCAAGGTGACGATCGACGGCGACAACCAGCACATCTACAAGACGGTGCGCATCGGCGAGATCCAATCGGACGGCATGATCAAGGAGCTGTGGAATTCCGGCAGCCCGGTGAAGCCGGATCCGTACCTGAAGACATACGACTGGGCCAAGGGACTGAGCGGCGGATCGTAAGATCCGGTCCCCGCCGGCTAAAAACGATCGGAACGCTTCGAACGCTCGGGAAACTCCGGCCGCCAGCCGCCGAAGCGACGGCGCAGCGTCCTCTGATTCATCTATTCTCACATACGCAGCCGAAGCAGCAGCCTAGCCAAGCAGGGGGGAGAAGCCGGCGGATCGACGACGGTCGATCGATTCGGGGTCTTCCCTCCGCTGCTTCCCCAGACCTTAGGAAAGCGGGTGCGGAGTCGATGGAAATGTGGCTCACCCAACTGTTCAACGGACTCAGCGTAAGTTCCATCCTGCTCTTGATCGCGCTGGGGCTGTCCATCACCTTCGGGCTGATGAAGATCATCAATATGGCGCACGGCGAGTTCATCATGATCGGCAGCTATGCAGCCTACGTCACGCAGAACGTGTTCAAGTCGGCGCTCCCCAAGAGCGCATTCGACGCCTACTTCCCGGTGGCGATCGTCGTCAGCTTCGCGGTCGCCTTCGCGATCGGCTATCTGCTCGAAGCGACCCTCATCCGGTTCCTCTACGGACGGCCGCTCGACAGCCTACTCGCGACCTGGGGCGTCGGCCTCGTCCTGCAGCAGGTCGCCAGGTCCATCTTCGGCGCGCCGAACGTAGCCGTGACGAGCCCTTCGTGGCTGGACGGCGGCATGCGCATCATGGACGGGGTCGTCTTCCCCTACAAGCGGCTGTTCATCATCGGACTCGTGCTCGTCTGCTTGCTTGCCATGTACTTGTATATCTACCGCAGCGGGCCGGGGCGCCGGATGCGCGCCGTCATGCAGAACCGCGAGATGGCCGCCTGTCTCGGCATCTCGACCCGCCGCGTCGACGGCATGACGTTCGCGATCGGCTCCGGCATCGCGGGGATCGCCGGCTGCGCGCTGTCGCTGATCGGCGCGATCGGTCCGACGATCGGCACGAACTACATCGTCGACGCCTTCATGGTCGTCGTGCTGGGCGGGGTCGGCAAGCTCGTGGGCACCGTGGCGGGCGCGCTCGGCATCGGGATGTTCAACACGCTGTTCGAATGGTGGTCGACCGCCTCGCTCGGCAAAGTGTTCGTCTTCGTCCTGATCGTGGCGTTCCTGCAGTGGAGGACCATGGGCCTGTTCGCGGTCAAGACGCGCTCGCTCGATTGACGGGCCCCGCGCCCCGGAATCAACAGAAGGAGGTGATGGATGATGCTTCAAGCCCTTACGGCTCCCCGCACGCGCAAGCTCTGGCTGCTGCTCGGCTATGCGGCCGCCGCGGCCGCGCTGTTCTCGGCGCCGCTCTATCTCAGCGACTTTCGCTTGAATCTGCTGGCCAAATTCCTGGCCTTCGCCATCGTGGCGCTCGGTCTTGACCTGATCTGGGGCTATACCGGCATTCTGAGTCTCGGACACGGCGTCTTCTTCGGCCTCGGCGCCTATGCCATGGGGATGCATCTGAAGCTCGCGGCCGCCGGCGGGAGATTGCCGGACTTCATGGATTGGAGCGGCGTGACGAAGCTGCCGTGGTTCTGGGCGCCGTTCGAGTCGTTCGGAGTCGCCGTCCTGCTGGGCATCCTCATTCCGGCCGCGCTCGCGCTGTTTCTCGGCTTCTTCACGTTCCGCAACCGGATTAGGGGCGTCTACTTCACGATCCTGACGCAGGCGCTCGTCATCATCACCGTGACGCTCTTCATCGGCCAGCAGGCGTATACCGGCGGCACGAACGGGCTGACCGGCTTCACGAAGCTGTTCGGCCAAGGGCTGAAGACGGACGGGATGAAAACGGGACTGTATCTTGCGACCGTCATCGTCCTGATCGGCGCCTTCGTCCTGTGCCGGTACCTGGTGAAGAGCCGGTTCGGCAAAGTGCTCCGCGCCATCCGCGACGGGGAGAACCGGGTGCGGTTCCTCGGCTTCGATCCGGCGATGTACCAGATGGCCGCCTTCGCGATCTCTGCGGCGCTCGCCGGCATCGCCGGCATGCTGTTCGTGCTTCACGTCGGCATCATCTCTCCTTCGATGATGGCGATCGTCCCTTCGATCGAGATGATCCTGTGGGTCGCGATCGGCGGGAGAGGCGCGCTCGTCGGCGCCGTCATCGGCGCGGTCGCCCTGAACTACGCCAAGAGCAGCCTCTCCGAGTCGTATCCGGAGATCTGGACCTTCTTCCTCGGCGGATTGTTCATCGTCGCGACCGTCTTCCTGCCCGGCGGCATCGTCGGACTCGCGAAGCAGATCGGCCCGTTATTCCGGCGAAAGGAGGCTGTCCATGACCAAGCCCTCAATCCTGTCCTGCGAGAAAGTAACCGTAGCGTTTGACGGCTTCAAGGCGGTCCAAGGCATGGACCTGGCGCTGCAGCCCGGGGAGCTGCGCTTCCTGATCGGCCCGAACGGGGCGGGCAAGACGACGATGCTGGACGTCGTCTGCGGCAAGGTGAAGCCCGTCTCCGGCAAGGTGACGTTCCATGCGAAGTCCGGCAGCATCGACATCACCAAGCGCAAGGAGCACAAGATCGCCGAGCTCGGCATCGGCCGCAAGTTCCAGACGCCTTCGATCTTCGCGGGACTGACCGTGGAGGAGAATCTGGAGATCGCGATGTCGCAGAACCGCGGCGTCTGGGCCGCGCTCCGGACGACGGCGATGAAGAAGGCGGAGCGCGAGCGGATCGACGCGGAGCTCTCGCTCATCGGCCTGGGAGACCAGCGCGCGCTGCGCGCCGGACGCCTCTCGCACGGGCAGAAGCAATGGCTCGAGATCGGCATGATGCTGCTGCAGGAGCCGGAGATCCTGCTGCTCGACGAGCCCGTCGCGGGCATGACCGACAAGGAGACGGAGAAGACGGGCGAGCTGCTCCAGGAGATCGTACGCAAGCGGACGGTCGTCGTCGTCGAGCACGATATGGCGTTCGTGCGCAACTTCGCGAGCAAAGTGACGGTCATGCACGAAGGCAAGCTGCTGAAGGAAGGCACGATGGACGAAGTGCAAAGAGACGATCGGGTAGCGGAAGTCTACCTCGGCAGAAGGCGGGATGTCGATGCTGTCGGTTGAACGGCTGGAAGCGGGCTACGGGGAGAGCGTTATTCTGCGGGACGTATCGATCCGGGTAGAGCCGGGGCAGGTCGTCTGCCTCATGGGGCGCAACGGCGTCGGCAAGTCGACGTTGGTCAAGAGCATCATGGGACTGTTGAAGACGAAGCGCGGGTCGGTCTCGTTCAAAGGGGACGACCTCGCGCGCCGGGCGCCGGGCCAGCGCGCGCGGCGCGGCATCGGCTACGTGCCCCAGGGGCGGGAGATCTTCGCGCAGCTCACCGTCCGGGAGAATCTGCGCATCGGACTCGAAGCGAGCCGCGACCGCAAACGCCGCCAGGCCAAGGAGATCCCGGCGGAGGCGCTCGCGAAGTTCCCGGCGCTGAAGGAGATGTACGAGCGGCGAGGCGGGGACCTGAGCGGCGGGCAGCAGCAGCAGCTGGCGTTCGCGAGGGCGCTCGCGGCGGAGCCGGAGCTGCTGCTGCTCGACGAGCCGACCGAAGGGATTCAGCCTTCGATCGTGCAGGATATCGAAGACGTCATCCGTTCCATCCGCGACGAAGGCCGGACCTCGATCCTCCTCGTCGAGCAGAGCCTCGAATTCGTGCGCAGCGTCGGCGACCGCTTCTACATCATGGAGAAAGGCGCCATCGTCTGGGAGGGCGTCCGCGAAGAGCTGGACGATCCGATGGTGATGCGATATCTCACCGTCTAGACTGGCGGAAGCGAATGTTCGGAATAGAAGCGGCATAACGCGCTCTAAACATGACGCGAGATGCACGATTCACAAAAATACCGAATAAAATGTAATAAAAACTAACATAAGTATTGACTCTTTTTTGAATTCATTGATAGAATAGCAACAAATGAAGCGAA
Organism: Cohnella nanjingensis; assembly: GCF_014212125.1. Classification (GTDB taxonomy): domain Bacteria; phylum Bacillota; class Bacilli; order Paenibacillales; family Paenibacillaceae; genus Cohnella; species Cohnella nanjingensis. The sequence continues at coordinate 5,801 of NZ_JACJVP010000075.1, read as the reverse complement.
GGGACTCATTATATACGTTAGTAAACCTAACAATAAAATACACGACGTTCGATGAGGAACGTGGCTGTCTAGGGTTCCGTTGACCTGCCAAGGTCAAGCTGGTCCGAGAGACGGCGTATGGCGCTTAGGTCCGGTGCGGACCGCCATATTACACGGAAGGACAAAAGCCTGGGAGACCCTCACTCCGAGGCTTTTTCTGTCTAAATTTAGGCATACGGAATTGATAAGTTTCACATGAGAAGGAGCGGGAGAGCATGAACAGAAAAAGACGCAAGACGCTGATATCGGTCGTCATGGCCCTGATGTTGACGATGGTGGCGAGCGCGGCGCTGGCCGGATGCGGCAAGAGCGATTCGGCGGACGGTTCGTCCGGCGAGCCCATCAAGATCGCGCTCAGCCCTTGGCCGGGCTGGTTCTTCTGGTACCTGGTCGAGGAGAAGGGCTTCTTCGAGAAGCACGGCGTCAACGTCGAGCTCAAGTGGTTCCCGGTATACAGCGATTCCCTGCAGGCGCTCTCTACCGGCAAGGTCGACGCGAACAGCCAGACGCTGAGCGATACGCTCGCGCCGGCGTCCAAGGACATCAAGCTGAAGGCGGTCCTCGTCAACGACAACTCCAACGGCGGCGACGCCATCGTCAGCAAGACGGAGATCGGGTCGATCCAGGATCTGAAGGGCAAGACGGTCGCCACGGAGCTAGGCACGGTCGATCACCTGCTGCTGCTGACGGCGCTGGAGCAGAACGGCTTGAAGGAATCCGACATCAACTACGTCAACATGACGGTCAACGACGCCGGCCCCGCCTTCATCTCCGGCAAGACGGACGCTTCGGTGCTCTGGGAGCCGTTCCAGACGACGGCGGTCAAGGAAGGCAAGGGCAAGGTGCTCTTCTCCTCGAAGGATACGCCGGGCCTCATCCCCGATCTGCTCGTTTTCCGCCAGAGCGTCGTGGAGAAGCGTTCGGACGACGTGCAGAAGATCATCGACGCTTGGTTCGACGCGCTGGCGTACTTCAAGGATCATGAGCAGGAAGCGATCGAGATGATGGCCAAGAAGGCGGAGACGACGCCGGAGGACTTCAAGCTCGGCCTCGACAGCATCAAGCTGTTCAGCGCGCAGGACAACGTAGAGGCGTTCGCCAAGAAAGATGACCTGACTTCGCTCTCCTACACGGGGACGAAGACGGCCGAATTCCTGAAGAAGCTGGATATGATCTCGGACGTTCCGAACGTAGACGCGATTCTCGAGCCGAAGTTCGTTCAAAAAGCGGCAGGGGGGTAAACCGGATGATGCATGCGGAAAAAGGACATGGCGCGCGGCAAGAAGCGGCCGCAGGCCCGAAGGCGGGCGGAGGGCCCCGAGCGGTTGCCGGCGCTCTTCGCAAGCCGACCAGACGGCACCGGATTCAGATCTTCGAGGACATCCCCAAACGCGGCTTCGCTGTGACGGCCATCGTCTCTTTTCTGGTCATGCTGGCCTTCTGGTCGATCTTGAGCTACGGCAACATGGTGAGCCGGGTATTCCTGCCGACGCCGGACCGGGTGCTGCACACTTTCTTCGACCTGCTCGGCACGCAGGCTTACTGGCACCATATCGGCATCAGCGTATTCCGGGTATCCGCGGGCTTCGCGCTCGCCTGTCTCCTCGCGATCCCGATCGGCCTCATCGCCGGCACATTCCGCTTCGCGGAAGCGTTCGTCGAGCCGCCGATGGAGTTCATCCGGTACATGCCGGCCGTCGCGTTCATTCCGCTCATCATGGTGTGGGCGGGCATCGGAGAGTGGGCGAAGATCCTGCTCATCTTCATCGGCTGCTTCTTCCAGCTGGTGCTGATGGTCGCTTCGGACACCCGGCAGGTGTCCAAGGATCTCGTGCAGGCCTCCTTCACGCTCGGGGCCAGCCGCTGGCAGGCGGTTCAGACGGTCGTCATCCCGGCGGTGCAGCCGAGGCTGATGAACACGATGCGGCTCATGCTCGGATGGGCCTGGACGTATCTCGTCGTCGCCGAGCTGGTCGCCGTCAACAGCGGTCTCGGCTATGCGATCATGAAGGCGCAGCGGTTTCTGAACACGGACCAGATCTTCGTCGGCATCATCGTCATCGGGCTGCTGGGGCTCTTCAGCGACCGCATCTTCGCTTTCCTGAACCGGCGCTTCTTCCCTTGGGTGTAGCTTGGCAGGCGCAATCGGACGAACGAGAAAGGGGCTAACGCAATGACGAAGGAGACGCTGGCAAGGGAGATCCGGATGGAGACGGAGGCGGCGGGACACGGCGCCATCGCGATCCGCGGGGTGGGGAAAAGCTATCGTACGGGCAAGACGGAATTCCAGGCGCTGGGGAACATTCGGCTCGATATCGCGGCGAACGAATTCGTCACGATCGTCGGTCCGTCGGGCTGCGGCAAATCGACGCTGCTGCGCATCGTGGCCGGACTCGAGGAGGCGAGCGTCGGCGAAGTGACGGTGGACGGCGTCGCCGTCGTCGGTCCAGGGGCCGACCGGGGCATGGTGTTCCAGGGGTATACGTTGTTCCCTTGGCTGACCGTCCGGCAGAACATCGAATACGGGCCTAAGCTGAAGGGCGTGCCGATCCTGGAGCGCCGGGCCGTCTCGAATCGCTATCTGCGCATCACCCGGCTGGAGAGCTTCGCGAACCGGTTCCCGAAGCAGTTGTCCGGTGGGATGAAGCAGCGGGTCGCGATCGCCCGCGCGCTGGCAAACGGACCGAAGGTGCTGCTCATGGACGAACCGTTCGGCGCGCTGGACGCGCAGACGAAGCTGGAGATGCAGGAGGCGCTGCTCGACGTATGGGCGAAGGAGAAAACGACCGTCCTCTTCATCACGCACGACATCGACGAGGCCATCTTCCTCTCGCAGCGCATCCTCGTCATGGCGGCCGGGCCGGGGAGGATGATCGGGGAATACCAGGTCGCCCTGCCTGCCGAACGAACGCCCGAAGTGCGGGAGCATCCCGACTTCCTGAAGCTGAAGCGGGAGCTCGCTTCGCTGCTGAAGCACAAAGAGGCGTAGCGGGGGCAATCCCGCTACGCCAGGCCGGACCGGAGCAGGGCGGCGATGGCGATCCCGGCCCTGGTGGACGATAGGCCGGGAACCCGGCGAATCGGGGAATTCGGTCGGCAGCAGGTCCGGCGTGGAGAAGGCACGGGCCGAGTTCCAGCAGCAAAGATTGGCTCCGATAGTCGGGAGAAGGCCATCCTTGGAAGGACGATGTCCGGAGGGGATGGCTTCATCGGCATTCCCGGCGAATGATCGGCGGGTGCCCCGCGAACTTGGGTAAGGATGGGATAAGACGGAGGAACATGTTGCCAAATCGACTGTCCGGAGCGGGTTTGGGGGCCGGCGGGGCGCACGGATGGGGCTTCCCTCCAGCGCAGGGCGAGCGCATAAGAAATTGGGAGGGGTTGAATACTACTCCCAAGTTCAAGTTCACCATCTCCCGAGTGGTCAAAGCGTTCGTCATACAGTCGTTCGCTGCACATTCAGCGGCAAAGGCCATGGTCCAAAACATCCAAGAAAGCGGGGCAACACGAAACCATGAAAGCAACCGGTATTGTACGCCGCATTGATGACCTCGGTCGGGTAGTCATACCAAAAGAAATCCGCAGAACGCTCCGCATCCGCGAAGGAGATCCGCTGGAGATCTTCGTCGACCGGGACGGGGAAGTCATCCTTAAGAAGTATTCGCCGATCGGCGAGCTGGGCGACTTCGCGAAGGAATACGCCGAGTCGCTGTCCGAGAGCACGGGCCACGTCTGCCTGATCTCCGACCGCGATACGATCATCGCGGTGGCGGGCGCCTCCAAGAAGGAGTATCTGGACAAACCGATCGGCAACCTGTTGGAGAACTGCATGGAGAACCGGAAGATCACGCTCGAGGCGAACGCCGGCCAGTACGATCTGATCCGCGACGGCAACGAGGCGCTCAGTTCCTTCGTGGCGGCGCCGATCGTGGCGGGCGGCGATCCGATCGGGACGGTCGTCCTGCTGAGCAAGGAAGACGGCGTCTCGATGGCCGAGATGGAGAGCAAGATGGTCGAGACGGCGGCGGGCTTCCTGGCGAAGCAGATGGAGCAATAGGAGGCGCCAACGCGTCCTCGGCGCATGCGGTTGCCGGACGGCAGGCCGCGCAAACGAAAAAGCTTCCCGGAGGTGTGGCTTCATCCACGGTCCGAGAAGCTTTTTTGGCGAGGCGAAAGGATCGTTTACCCGGCGGGAAAGGAAAGGGTCTGCGGGCCGGCGGGATGCGCAGACAGGCTATCCAGCCAGCGCGGGGCTACTGCCGCTGCGCCGTGTGCTATAATGGTCTCACCAAGCACCTTGATGCAGAGGAGGGGACCGGCACGCGGCGCGTATCGCCGGGCACGGTTCAAGCGCATATTGAAATCGAACGCTCCCAAAGCCGTATGGCAAGGCGCGGCGCTGCTCGGGGGCGCCGCCCTGGCGTCCAAGCTGATCGGGACGCTGCAGAAGATCCCGCTGCAGAATCTGGCCGGAGACCGGGTCTTCGGCCTCTATAGCGCCGTCTACGCGCTAGCCGTCATGTGGATGACGCTGGCGGCGGCGGGCGTGCCGGTCGCGGTCTCGCTGCTCGTCGCCGAACGGCATGCCGCAGGCGACGAGACCGGCGCGCGCCGCGTGCGGCGCTACGCGATGGTCCTGCTGTCGCTGACGGGGCTCGCCGCCTTCGGGCTGCTGCAGGCGGGCGCGCAGGCGCTGGCCGGCTGGATGGGCTCGCCCGAAGCGGCGGCCGCCATCCGCACGTCATCGCTCGCGCTCCTCGTGGCGCCGATGACGGCGGCGCTGCGGGGCTACTCGCAAGGCCGTCTGGAGATGCTGCGTCCGGCCGCCTCGCAGCTCCTGGAGCAGACGGCGCGCGTCGCCTTCATGCTGATCGCCCTGCTGTGGGCGCTGCGCGAGGCGTATTCCCCGGCGGCGACGGCCGCCGCCGTGCACGGGGGTCTGGCGGCCGGCGCCGCGGCGGGGCTCGTCGCGATGCTGCTGCCGGGATGGGGCGGCCGCCGCGACGCAGGGAAGACCGAGGCGCGGCCTGAGCCGGCGTCGGAGCGGGAGCCGCCGAGCGGACGCGTCGACGCTGAAGAGAGCGGCAAGGCGCTTGGCGCGCTCGCGTCGAGGCGAGAGCCTCAAGGAGGACGCGCCGACGCTGGCGCAAGCGGAGGGAGGCCGGCGCAGGAGTGGGAGCCCTTCGCGCCTGCGCCGGCCGCCGCGCGGGCCGAGAGGGGCTGGCCGCTCGTGCGCCGCATCGCGGCCGTCGCGCTGCCGGTCGCCGCAGGCTCCGTAGTGGCGCCGCTGTTCGGCCTGATCGACGCGTTCACGCTGCCGCGGCTGCTGCAGGGCGCGGGCGGGACGGCGGCCGCCGCGATGACTGCTTTCGGCGAGTACAATCGCGGCATCGCCCTGCTGCAGCTCGTCGCGATGGCGGCGGGCGGCGCTGCCGCCGCGCTCGTGCCCGCGATGACGGCGGCGCGGGCCAAGGGCGACGCCGCGGGACTCGGCGAGCAGACCGCCTTCGCGATGCGGCTCGCTTGGTGGTTCGGCGGCGCCGCGGCGGTCGGGCTCGCGCTGCTCGCGAAGCCCGTCAACGTCGCGCTGTTCGAGAACGGCCACGGCACGGGCGCGATGGCGCTGCTCGCCTTCGCGAGCCTCGGGGCCGCGCTCCAGGCGGTGAGCGCCGCCTTGCTCCAGGGCCTGGGCGACTTGCGTTCGCCGGCCCTCTACCTGGCCGCCGCCGCTCTCGTCAAGGCGGCGCTCAACGCGGCGCTCG
>NZ_JACJVP010000074.1 GCF_014212125.1 Cohnella nanjingensis | reverse complement strand
TACTACCTGAATACATACAGCACGTTTGAAGAACTAAAGAAAGACATTGAAGCCTACATCCACTTCTACAACAATGAGCGTTTGCAGGCGAAATTAAACGGCCTCAGTCTCATGGAATACAGGACGAAGGCCGCCTAATACTTTACTTATTTGTACTGTCTACTTGACGGGGTGCAGTTCAGACCGGGGCAGCCTCTTTGCCTTCGTAGCCGTTTAACGCGGCGTTAGGGGTTTGCTGCGGAAGGCGTCAAGCATTCGCGCGAACGTCGGCGTCCTTCGGCAGGAACAGCGTGAAGATGCCGAGGAGCGGCAGATAAGCGCACATCTTCATGATGAAGGCGATGCTGGTCGCGTCGGCGATCTCGCCGAGCAGCGCGGATCCGATGCCGCCGAGACCGAACGCGAGGCCGAAGAACAAGCCGGAGACGAGACCGACCTTGCCCGGCAGCAGCTCCTGGGCGTAGACCACGATGATCGAGAACGCGGACGACAGGATGAAGCCCGCGCAGATGCAGAGGACCGCCGACCAGAACAAGCTGGCATACGGAAGCGCGATGGAGAACGGCGCGGTGCCGAGAATCGACAGCCAGATGATGTTGCGGCGGCCGAAACGGTCCGCGAGCGGTCCGCCGATGAAGGTGCCGACCGCGGAAGCGGCGAGGAAGGCGAACAGGAACATTTGGGCGTGCTGCTTGGTCACGCCGTAGTCGTCGATGAGATAGAAGGAATAGAAGCTCGTGAAGCTGGACATATAGACGTGCTTGGAGAAGACGAGCAGCACGAGGATGCCGATGGCCCACTTGACCTTGCCCGGCGTCAAGAGAGAGCGGGATTCGGTCTTCGGCGCGGCCTTGCGGCGCGGCGTCAAGCTCTGCGCGCCGTACCAACGGGCGACGAAGGATTGGATCGCGATGCCGGCCACGGCCGCGATGACGAACCACATGACGCCGTGCTGTCCGAGCGGAATGAAGATCAGCGCCGTCATGATCGGACCGAGCGAGCTGCCGATGTTGCCGCCGACCTGGAAGATCGACTGGGCGAGCCCGCGGCTGTTCCCGGCGGCCAAGTAGGCGACGCGGGACGACTCGGGGTGGAAGATCGCCGAGCCGATCCCGAGCGCGATGACGGACAGCAGGATCGTCGCGAAGTTCGGGGCGAGCGCGAGCGAGAAGACGCCGAGCAGCGTAAAGCAGACGCCGAGCGGCAAAATGTAGGGCCGCGGCTTTAGGTCCGAGAACCAGCCGACGACGGGCTGCAAGAAAGAAGCGGTGATGTTCATCATGAAGGCGATCAAGCCGATCTGGCCGTAGCTCAGACCTTGCGTATCGCGCAGAACGGGGAAAAGGGCGGTAACGGTAGACTGCATCGTATCGTTCAGCAAATGCACCGTGCTGATCATGAACAGAATCGGGAAGACGGTGGCTGAAACGGGTAGCGCCTTGGCGGCGATGACTTTGGCTGACATGCGGATACTCCTCTCTTCGGATAGCGGGGTGCCGCGCGAACGGCGGCGGGGAGGGGGCCGGGATCCCGTCAGGGGATCTCCCAGCCCTTCTCGGTGCGGTAATGGTTGAGCAGCTTCTCGTAATTGTCGCCGTAAGCTTCGGCGAGCTCGGCTCCGAAGTCGCGCTCCATGTCCATCATCAGAATATCGTGGTGGAACGCCTGCGTGAGCATCTCCGTGACGGACGGGTGATCGGTCTCGAGCGCCGACATCTTGCGGGAACCGCCGAACGCGCCGAGGAAGCCGGCTTTCCAGTCGCACAGCACGTAGAAGCTGCGGGCGTCGGTGGCATGCCACATCTCCATGCGCTTGTGCGTGAGAACGTGCTTCAGCTTGGATTGCACGGGTCCGAGCGTGATGGCCACGACGGTGACGCCGCGCCGCTCCGCTTCGAGCAGCAGGTCCTCCACGGCGAGGAAGTCCTCCGACCAGATGTCCACGATGATCGTGCGGGCGGCGCTGAGCACCATGCGCTTGATCGCCATCCGTACGGCGTCGTCGCCCTGCCAATTATAGAAGGCGGGAGCGGCAAGCGGGGGCTTCAGCTCCTGCATGAGCGCGTCGGCGGTCTCGTCGAACTCCGAGCGCAGATACTTCACCACCTGTTCGATCGGGACTGCGCTGTAGCGGACGGGATCGCCGTCGATCGTGCGGCAGACGCCCTTGTCCGTCAAGGAACGCAGCGCGGCGTAGACGTTCGTCCGCGATATCGAGACGCGCTTGGCGACCTCGTAGCCGCTCAGCTGCGCTTCTTCGTGAAGCGTCAAGTAGCAGCGGCCTTCCAATTCGGAGAAGCCGAGCTTCTTCAGTCGTTCGAGCATCTCTCTGCATCCTCCTTTGCTAGTCGTACTGAACAATACGACTGGTTAGTAGTATGTCAAAATACTACTTCCGGAGGCGCGACCTGTCAACCTTTTTTATCCGCAAACATGCGAAAAGCGGAACAACCCGGCGCGGATATCGCCGGGTTGTTCTACTATTAATAGAAGAGGCGCATGCGAATCGCCGTCTTGGCCATCCACCGAACGCTTAGTCTTCGCGTCATGCCCAGGGAGGCGGCTGCCGTTTCCTCACGGCTTCTTCATGCCGTCGTTAAAGGTTTGCGACTGTCCCCTGGGGATGCTGAGGGTCTCCCAACCATCCGCCCGGTAAGCTTTGGCGGCATAGACGATCTGGCCGACGTGGCCGCCGTAATGCGAGATCTGGCGATGAATCGCCTCGACGACGGAGTGCGCTTCTCCGCGAATCGTCACGGTGCCGTGAACGTCCTCCGGCGCGAGCGATTCCAGCGCGCCGAACAAGATCGCCCACCCGCGCTCCCATTGCGCGACGATGTCGGCGTGTCCTTCGGCGTCTTCCATGAACTCTTCGTCCCGGTTGCGATCCGGTTTTTCCCCGTCGGTCGCGAGGAAGTCCGTCCAACGAGACGCCATATTGCCCGCCACATGCTTGACGATGACGGCGACGCTGTTGCTCTCCGGAGCGGGCGTCCAGCGGATGCCCGCGTCGTCCAGCTGACGGAGCGCGCCGTCGCCAAGTTTCTTCATGCTCTTGAACGTTAGAATGGACGATGCCAGCAGATGGGCGGCTAACGATGGGTTTGCATCGGTCATGGCGAATTCTCCCTTCCGTTTTCTTGATCATACACGAAGGCGGCGGCGTTGTCCGATGCGTTTTTTTATCGGCGAGATCACGAAATCTTCGCATGGGGGACATTTTATGCTTGAGAATAAATTCGGTATGTTGTATATTTATTCACATCATCCAACGATCAAGGAACGCCTAGCGATCATGGAACGCCGGAAAGAAGGGACCTCTAGTGAACGCGACCATCGCTTGCCGCAAAGCGGAAGCCCGCGACGTCGAAGCGCTGTATGAATTGATTCAAGATTATGCCGCCAAAGGCATCATGCTGCCGCGATCCCGCGAAGCGCTGCTGCGGCATATCGATTCTTTTGTCGTGGTCGAAGACGGTCCCCGCCTGATCGGCTGCGGCTCGCTGTTCCGTCTGGGCGCCGATCTCGTGGAGATTCGTTCGCTCGGGATGACGGAAGGTTACAAAGGAATGGGCCTGGGCTCGATGATGGTCGACGCGCTGATCGAGGAAGCCCGCCGGATGGGCATCCCGAAAGTCATGGCTCTGACGTACGAGGTGAGCTTCTTCAAGAAGAACGGCTTCGACGTCGTGAGCAAGGAGATTTTTCCCGAGAAGGTGTGGACCGATTGCGTCCATTGCACCAAGCAGCATAATTGCGACGAGATCGCGGTCGTGCGCGTATTGGATTGACGCCCCGCTGCACGGGTGCGTGACCTATGCCTAGATCTATGCCAAATCGAACCGATCGTCTTGACAACGACCGGAACGGTTTGGTATTTTTGTTATAGCGATTAGCACTCGACCGATTTGAGTGCTAACGGTTAAAGGGAAGGGGACGACGAGATGTTAAGCGAACGTCAACGGATGATCTTAACGGCCATTGTCGACGATTATATTCGCTCCGCCGAACCGGTGGGGTCGCGCAGCATCTCCAAACGGAGCGACGTTCTATTCAGCCCGGCCACCATCCGCAACGAGATGGCCGATCTGGAGGAATTGGGCCTGCTGGAGCAGCCCCATACGTCCGCCGGTCGCATCCCTTCTATTAAAGGATATCGTTATTACGTGGACCATTTGATCCGCCTGGGCGGCGTGAAGGAGCAGGACGCGCGGACCATGCGCAGCTTCTTCGCCGAGAAGATGATGCACTGGGAAGGCGCCGTCAGCCATGCGGCTACCATCTTGTCGCAGATGACGAACTACACCTCCATCGTGCTCGGTCCGGAGATGTTCCACACGACGCTGAAGCACTTCCAGCTCCTCCCGCTGAACGAGACGTCCGCCGTGGCGATCATCGTCGCGAATACGGGGCATGTGGAGCACCGGAACGTCTCGATCCCCGAAGGCATCGGCATGGACGACATCCAGAAGATCGTCAACCTGCTGAACGACAAGCTGACCGGCATTCCGTTCTTCCGTCTGAAGGCGGTGCTGCACAGCGAAGTCGCGAACGAGCTGAGCCGCTACGTCGATCATTGCGAGCATATCATGACGATGCTCGAGCAATCGATCGAGGAAGAGACCGAGCCGAAGGTGTACTTAAGCGGCGCGACGAATATCCTCACCCAACCGGAATTCAAAGACGTCGACAAAGTGAAGGGCATCCTCGACATGCTCGAGGAGACGCCGAAGCTGATGCAGCTGTTCCATTCGCTGCCCGAAGGGATCCAGGTGCGCATCGGCACCGAGAACGCGCTCGAGGCGATCAATCAATGCAGTCTCATCACCGCGACCTTCTCCGCCGACGGCCAGGCGCTCGGGACGATCGGCATCCTTGGACCTACGCGAATGGAGTACGGCAAAGTAATTAGCTTGCTGAACTACTTGTCCAAGGATATGACGCAGATGTATAGTCGTTGGTACAAATAACCGTCGCCGCCAGAAGACGAAAGCCTGACGCCGCCGGACCGGTCCAGGGTATATCCGGAGAGAACCCGAGGCACGGTAATGCGGTACGCAAGGCGCAGGCACTCATGAGATGAAGGAGCCGGGAAACGATGGAACAAGATTTGAAGCAAGAAACGTTCGCGAGCGAAGCGGACGTTGGATCGGCGGAAGCGGAAGAGCGGCAGGCGCAGGACGCCGCGGCCGGGAACGAAGGCGTGTCCTCCGCCGATCCGGAGACGGGCGGCGCGGAAGCGGGCGAGGATGATCCGAAGTACGCGGAGCTGAAGCGGCTGGCGGACGAACATTACCAGCGCCAGCTTCGCGTGCAAGCGGACTTCGACAACTTCCGCCGCCGGACGCAGAAGGAGAAGGAAGAGCTCGCGCAATACGCTTCGCTGAAGCTCGTCACGGCGCTGCTCCCGGTGATCGACAACTTCGGCCGGGCGCTGCAGTCGGGCGGGGAGTCCGCCGACGCCGGGTCTTTCGCCAAGGGCATCGACATGATCAACCGTCAGCTGTGGCAAGTGCTCGAAGCCGAAGGACTGAAGCTGATGGAGCCGGTCGGGCAGCCGTTCGATCCGGAAGTCCACCAAGCGATCATGCAAGTCGAATCCGACGAATATGAAGAAGGCACCGTCGTGGAAGTGGTACAACCGGGATATTGGCTGAAGGATAAAGTCATCCGCCCGGCTATGGTCAAAGTCAGCGGTTAATCCCGACATTGGAATTCATACGCGTGAAGACGTGAGGAGGAACATTAGACATGAGTAAAGTAATCGGTATCGACTTGGGCACCACGAACTCTTGCGTAGCGGTCATGGAAGGCGGCGAAGCCGTCGTCATCCCGAACCCGGAAGGCAACCGCACGACCCCTTCGGTCGTCGGCTTCAAGAAGGACGGAGAGCGCATCGTAGGCGACACGGCCAAGCGCCAAGCCATCACGAACCCGGACCGCACGGTTAGCTCCATCAAGCGCCATATGGGGACGAACCACAAGGAAACGATCGACGCCAAAGACTATTCTCCGCAAGAGATCTCGGCCATTATTCTGCAGAAGCTGAAATCCGACGCGGAAGCTTACCTGGGCCAGACGGTCACCCAGGCCGTCATCACGGTGCCCGCTTACTTCAACGACAGCCAACGCCAGGCGACCAAGGACGCCGGCGCGATCGCCGGCCTTGAAGTGCTGCGGATCGTGAACGAGCCTACCGCGGCCGCGCTGGCCTACGGACTGGAGAAAGCCGAAGATCAAACGATCCTCGTCTTCGACTTGGGCGGCGGCACGTTCGACGTCTCGATCCTCGAGCTGGGCGCCGGCTTCTTCGAAGTCAAAGCGACGAGCGGCGACAACCACCTCGGCGGCGACGACTTCGACCAAGTGATCATGGAATGGATGTCCGCGGAGTTCAAGAAAGACCACGGCATCGACCTGCTCAAGGATAAATCCGCGGTTCAGCGCCTCAAAGACGCAGCGGAGAAAGCGAAGAAAGAGCTGTCCGGCGTCCTGACGACGACGATCTCCCTGCCGTTCATCACCGTGGTCGACGGGGTTCCGCAGCACTTGGAGCTGAACCTGTCCCGCGCGAAGTTCGACGAGATCACGGCTTCCCTGGTCGAGCGCACGATGGCGCCTACGCGCCAAGCGCTGTCCGACGCAGGCCTGAACGCCTCGCAGATCGACAAAGTCGTCCTGGTCGGCGGTTCCACGCGGATTCCGGCCGTTCAAGAAGCGATTAAGCGCCTGACGGGCAAAGAGCCGCACAAAGGCGTCAATCCGGACGAAGTCGTCGCGCTGGGCGCGGCTGTCCAAGCGGGCGTCCTCACGGGCGACGTCAAAGACGTCGTGCTGCTCGACGTCACGCCGCTGTCCCTCGGCATCGAGACCGCGGGCGGCGTGTTGACGAAGATGATCGACCGCAACACGACGATCCCGACCAGCAAGTCCCAAGTGTTCTCCACGTTCGCCGACAACCAGACGCAGGTCGAGATTCACGTCCTGCAAGGCGAACGCGCGATGGCCCGCGACAACAAGACGCTCGGCCGGTTCATCCTGAGCGATATCCCGCCGGCGCCGCGCGGCGTGCCGCAGATCGAAGTCAGCTTCGACATCGACGCCAACGGCATCGTCAACGTATCCGCGCTCGACAAGGGCACGGGCAAGAGCCAGAAGATCACGATCACTTCCTCCGGCGGCCTGAGCAAGGAAGAGATCGAGCGCATGCAGAAGGAAGCCGAGCTGCACGCCGAAGAAGACAGCAAGCGCCGCGAGCTGATCGAGGCCAAGAACGCAGCCGACCAGCTCGTCTACTCCGCCGACAAGGCCGTCAAGGACCTGGGCGACAAAGTCGACGCGGCCGACGTCGAGAAGGCGAACGAAGCCAAGGAGAAGGTCAAGAAGGCGCTGGAAAGCGACAACCTGGAAGAGATCAAGGCGGCGACCGAAGAGCTCTCCGCCGTGGTGCAGGCGCTGTCCATGAAGGTATACGAGCAAGCGGCAGCCGAAGCCCAAGCGGCGCAAGGCGCAGGCGACGGCGCAGCGGACGCGAACGCGGGCGCAGGCGGCGCGAAGAAAGACAACGTCGTCGACGCCGACTACGAAGTCGTGGACGAAGACAAGAAATAAATCATAAATTGGTTGTGTAACCAGAAAGTCAAAGCCGGTTCCTTTTGGAGGTCTTCCGTTAACCAATCCTTTGAATCCCGAAGAGGTATGTAACTCCTGAAAGAGTTTACGTCCGCTTTTGCGGAGCCCATTGCCACCTTATCATCTCATCATCGGCAATGGGCGGAGCAACGCGGCTGTAAGGAGTTGCATGCCGTCAGAAGGCGGATTCAAAGGATGACGTTAACGGATTCCCTGCAACGGAACAAGCTTTGACTTTCCTCATGGAGGTGGAGGAGTGGCGGACAAGAAGGACTTATACGAGACGCTCGGCGTCGGCCGGAACGCCTCCGCGGACGAGGTCAAGAAAGCGTACCGTAACTTGGCGCGGAAGTACCATCCGGACGTGAACAAAGAACCCGACGCGGAGAGCAAATTCAAAGAAGTCAAAGAAGCGTACGACGTCCTGAGCGACGACCAGAAGCGCGCCCGTTACGACCAGTACGGCCACGAGGACCCGATGGCGGGCTTCGGCGGCGGCGCGGGTGGACAAGGCGACTTCGGCGGGTTCGGCGACATCTTCGATATGTTCTTCGGCGGCGGAGGCGGCGGACGGCGCGATCCGAACGCGCCGCAGCGCGGCAACGATCTGCAATACACGATGACGATCGAGTTCAAGGAAGCGGTGTTCGGCAAAGAGACCGACATCACCATCCCGCGCACCGAGACGTGCGATCACTGCCACGGCAGCGGCGCGAAGCCGGGCACGAAGGTCGAGAATTGCTCGACCTGCCGCGGTACCGGTCAGCAGGAAGTGGCGCAGAACACCCCGTTCGGCCGGATCGTCAACCGCCGTCCTTGTACGACGTGCGGCGGCCGCGGCAAGATCATCAAGGAACGCTGCAACGTCTGCAGCGGCAGCGGCCAAGTGAAGAAGCAGCGCAAGATTCACGTCAAGATCCCGGCCGGCGTGGACGACGGCTCGCAGCTGCGCGTCAGCGGCGAGGGCGAAGGCGGCGTGCGCGGCGGTCCCGCAGGGGACTTGTACATCGTGCTGCGCGTGAAGACGCACGACTTCTTCGAACGCGACGGCGACGACATCTACTGCGAAGTGCCGCTGACGTTCACCCAGGCGGCGCTGGGCGACGAGATCGAGATCCCGACGCTTACCGAGAAAGTAAAGCTCAAGATTCCGGCGGGTACCCAGACGGGCACCTACTTCCGGCTGAAGGGCAAAGGCGTGCCGAAACTGCGCGGCTACGGCCAAGGCGACCAACACGTCAAGGTAACGCTCGTCACCCCGACGAACCTGAGCGAAGACCAGAAGGACTTGCTGCGCGACTTCGGCTCCAAGAGCGGCGAGTCGACCCACGAACAGCATCAGTCCATCTTCGAACGGATGAAAAAAGCGATACTCGGCGATTAAGCGGCGACGCGCATTTGCCGGTGAAAGGCCTCTCGTACCCGTTAGGGTGCGAGAGGCCTTTTTTGGATTGGCGGGGGAGAAAGGAGGTAGAGGCGGTTCGCAGGGAAGGCTTTCGTCAAAAATTCTCGGCTGACCGGGCGTCGCCCTGGCGCAGAGCAGGGGAGTAAGGCTCGTTGTTTTTGGGATAACAAGATCAGTTTTCATATTTTTTTAGCGGCATACCTACGTACTCTCTGAACGACTTGATCCGGTCGCGCTCGAATTCGAAAACGACCGTGAGCTCATTCCGATAAGGCTGGCTGTTCAAAGTCCCTTCCGCCTGAAAGACCACCATCCCAAAATGCGCATCGGCAAGTTCGATCAGGGGAGTAAGCTTCACTTGCAGAACTTCTCGTTCAAAGCGAACCAGTTCTCTAAATCGCTGTTTGCCTGCTTGTTTCTCTCGCCAATCCTCGAATGGCAAAGGAACGGAAAACTGAAAGTCCTCGGTCGCCAGCGCGAGAAAATCGGAAGTGTCTCCTTCCTCAAATGCAACGCGGAAAGCCTGAAATGCCCGATTGCATGGGCTTGAGAAATACGGCTTCCCCGCCTTGCCGTTGTCGTTCCCATTTTCGATCATCGTTCGTTTCGTCTCCTTTTCGATAGAGGCAAATAGGGGGTTCACAATGGGCATTCCGAACGGATTCGCCCTTGTCATTAAGCATTTATCCTTTCCTCGCGAGCGAAGGACACTGTAAGAATATCCGATAAACATGACAAGTGCTTGCATGTTTATGTGCTACCATAGAATAAAAAAAGAGGAGGGGGAGGACGATTGCATAAATCCCAACGTTTAATTCGATTGATGATGATCGTTCATGCCAAAAAATCCTTTACCATCGCGGAGATTGCCTACGAACTGGGCGTTTCGCCGCGAACGGTTTCCCGAGATTTAATGGAGCTTGGCGAACTCGGGGTCCCGCTTTATTCCATACAAGGACGCGGGGGAGGCTACAAACTTCTAAACGAACGCGCGCTTCCGCCAATTACTTTTATCGAAAGCGAAGCGATCGCCATCTATTTCGCCGTCCGGTCCCTTCATTATTTCGGGGCGCTTCCGTTCGGCGATCAGGCCGAGTCGGCACTGGATAAGTTCTATCATCATTTGCCGTCGGATGCGAAAAAACAAATCGACCGGTTAAAAAATAAAGTCATCATTTGGAGTCCCAACCGACCGATGTCCGACGCCTGTCTTACCGTTTTACTGCAAGCCGTCATGATACGGTCTGCCGTTACGATTGCGTACCGTTCAAGCGAAGGCGGCGTGAATACGAGGGATATTCAACCGATTGGGCTCTATTCGGACCGCGGATATTGGTATTGCCCGGCATATTGCTTCGCTAGGCGAGCCATTAGACTCTTCCGGGCGGATCGGATCGCGGAGGCGAAGTTGAATAATTCCCTTACCTATCGCGAGGATGCGGATCGCAAGTCTCTGCTCGACTGGGAAGAGGAAGAACTGGATCATCAAGAAAAGATCCTCTTTCGTGTTCGCTTAACGCAGGCCGGTATAAGGAAATTGGAGCCCAACGGAAGATTCGAAGGGTTCATCGAACGTCAAGATGACGGCAACGGATTCATTCGCATGTCCATTCCGATCAAGAAGCTGGCATTTTACACGGACATGATATGGGCACTGGGACAAGACGCCAAAATCGTGGAGCCCGCCGAAGCGATAGCGCACATCAAGCGCAGCATCGCCGACATGGCGAAACTGTACGATTAAAGAGGGGATAAATTCGTATTCCCATACCTGCGTACGGCTTCGCGAATTCGCTCGCGCAGCTCGGCCCGCGCAGCTCGCGGGCTCCTCTTTTTCGCTATGTCGGGCGGTCTAACCGCTTCTTTCTCCACGCCTCATTTAATTCCGTCTAAAAAGGTAAGAAAAGTTTGAAAAACCCATTGTCATCCTGGAAATCCCATGTTATCATCTGTATACGATAATACATTATCTATATGTGATAAAGGAGTGAGCGCGTTTGACGAAGCAGCATGTTCGACTGGACCGTACGCCGAGATGGATACGGGTCCGATTCGGCGAGGAGACGATCGCCGACAGCAAGCAAGCCATCGTCGTGCACGAACGAGGTCATTTGCCTGTGTACTACTTCCCCGAAGCGGACATCCGCACGGATTTGCTGACGCAGACGTCCCATTCCACGTATTGCCCGTTCAAGGGCGACGCCACCTATTATTCGATCCAGGCCGGCGGACGGACGTCGGAGAATGCGGTCTGGCGCTACCGGGATCCGATTCCGGGCAGCGATGGCGAAGGACTGAAGGGGTACTACGCGTTCTACTGGGATCGCGTCGACCACTGGTACGAGGAGGAGGAAGAGATCTTCGTCCATCCCCGCGATCCCTACAAGCGCGTAGACGCCATCGCGAGCGCCCGCCATATCCGGATCGTCCTGGACGGCGAGGTACTGGCCGATAGCCGCCGTCCCGTCATCGTGTTCGAGACCGGCGTCCCCGTGCGCTACTACCTGCCGAAGGAAGACGTCCGCGAGGAGCTGCTGACGGCGACCGACCACGCGACGAGCTGCCCTTACAAGGGCGACGCGGTCTACTGGAGCGTGAACGCGGGCGGCCGGACGCACGAGAATGTCGTATGGAGCTACCCGTCGCCGATCCCGGAGATTCCGAAGATCGCGGGATTGCTGTCGTTCTACAACGAACGCGTAGAAGTTTACGTGGACGGAGAAAGGGAGCCGGAACCGCAGTGGCACCGTTCGGCGCTGGACTTCTTTAACGCAAGCGAGATTCGGGCCGACGGGGTTACGACGCCATAAACGTACTGACCTGATCACAGGAAGAAACGGGAGATCCCATGAACGGAACACAGACACTAAGCCGGGCGCTCGACATTCTGTTCGCGCTGTCCGAAGCGGAAGGCACCCTCTCGGTGAGCGAGATCTCCGAGAAGGTGTCGATCCCGGAGAGCACCACGTACCGCTTCCTGCAGACGCTGGAGCAGAACGGCATCGTCGAACGCCGCGGCAAGCGGCAGATCGCGCTCGGCCTCCGAATACTGGATCTGGCGCGAAGCCTCAACCAGCAGATGCAGAAGGATCTCCTCTCGTTGTCCTTGCCGCTGATGGAGCGTCTCACCGCGGAGACGGCGGAGACGACCGCCTTGTTCGTCCGTACGGGGAGCGACGTTATCTGCATTCAGAACGTGCGCAGCAAAGGGCTGATCCAATTCGCCATCGAGAACGGCCGCATCCTGCCGCTCCATTCGGGGGCGTCGGGCAAAAGCCTGCTCGCCTTCGAGAGCGAGAAGCTACTGGCCCGCACGGTCGCGGCGGTCGCGAACGCGGCGGAACGGCGGGCGCTCGAAGCGGAATTGCAGACCATCCGCGCGCAAGGGTACAGCCTCACCAAAGGGGAGGTCGACCCCGACGTGTTCGCGATCTCGGCGCCCGTATTCGGCGCGCAAGGGCTCGCGATCGCGAGCCTCTCGATCGCCGGGCCCAGCTTCCGCTGCGACGAGGCCGGCGAACGCCGGATGATCGCCCAGCTCCGCACGGCGACCGACCTGCTGTCCCGCAAGCTAGGCTATCTTGGCGTCTCGGCCGAATGAACGGACCGAGGCGCGCGCATCAAGGATAGGCCCACCTAACGTTAGGAGGCCATGTCATCCCGATCGGGGAGGCATGGCCTTTTCGCGTTTCGAAGGGCGCTGTCCATCCCATCTACGAAACAGAAAGGAGCGATGAACATGGGCGAAGCCGCCGTCGAATTCCGCGGCGTCAGCAAACGGTACGGGACCGGTTACGTCTTCGAAGAACTCGCCTTGACGATCCCGCGCGCGCGCATCGTCTGCATCATCGGCCCGTCCGGCTGCGGCAAGACGACGCTGCTGAAGCTCATCAACCGGCTCATCGAGCCCGAGGCCGGCGAGATTCTGGTCGAAGGCCGGCCGATCGGCCGGCAGAATCCGGTCGAGCTGCGCCGCAACATCGGCTATGTGATTCAGCAGATCGGGCTGTTCCCCCACATGACGATCGAGGACAACATTACGGTGGTCCCCCGCCTGAAGGGCGAGAGCCGCAAGCGGCTGGACCATCGGGTCGACGAGCTGCTGTCGCTCATCGGCCTCGCGCCGGACCAGTTCCGCAAGCGATATCCGCACGAGCTGAGCGGCGGCCAGCAGCAGCGCATCGGAGTCGCCAGGGCGCTCGCGGCGAATCCTTCGATCATCCTCATGGATGAGCCGTTCAGCGCGCTCGATCCGATCAGTCGGGTGCAACTGCAGAAGGAACTGATCAAGCTGAACGAGCAAGTCAAGAAGACGATCGTATTCGTGACCCACGATATCGACGAGGCGCTCAAGATAGCCGACCGGATCGTCCTGCTGAAGGACGGCAAGCTCGTGCAGGACGACGCTCCCGAAGACTTGCTGAAGCGGCCCGCGAACGCTTTCGTCCGCGAGTTTCTAGGCACGGAGCGCTTCGCGGCGAATTTCGAGATTTAGAAGGAGAACCTCATGGATCAATTCTGGAACACGCTGCAGGCCGATTGGCCGCTCATCATCGACAAGACGCTGGAGCACCTGTATCTCTCGGCCGTCTCCGTCCTGATCGCCTGCCTCGTCGCCATCCCCGCGGGCGTCCTTCTGACGCGATTCAAACGATTGGCCAACGGCGTCATCACGGTCGTCTCGGTCATCCAGACGATCCCGAGCCTGGCGCTGTTCGGATTCATGATCCCGCTCGTCGGCATCGGCGCCAAGCCGGCGATCATCGCCTTGACGCTGTACGCGCTGCTGCCCATCGTGCAGAACACGTTCGTCGGCATCAGCGAAGTCAATCCCGCGCTGACCGAAGCCGGCGTCGGAATGGGGATGACCCGCTGGCAGGTGCTGCGCATGGTGCAGCTGCCCATCGCCAGGAGCGTGATCATGGCGGGCGTCCGGCTCGTCACCGTCCAGACGATCAGCATGGCGACGATCGCCACCTATATCGCGGCCGGCGGGCTCGGCGACATCATCACGCGGGGCATCACGATGATCAATACGATCACTATTTTCGAAGGGGCCGTTCCGGTCTCGCTGCTGGTTATTCTCGTGAATTTGCTGCTGCTGGCTTTAAACCGCGCGTTGACCCCCAAGGGGCTGCGCGGCCAAAGAAAAATAAACGGATAGGGAGAAAGGCGAGGGAATCCATGACGACAAGCCGGATCTTATGGCGCAAGATGAAAAGCGTTGCCGCGGCGGCGGCCATCCTCTCGGTGGCGGCGCTGGCGGCGACAGGCTGCAGCTCGGGCGGTTCCAAGGCGGATACCGTCGTCGTCGCGACGAAGGGGTTCGCGGAATCGGACATTTTGGGCAATGCCTTGAAGGTGCTGATCGATCGCGATACGAAGCTGAAGACGGAGCTGAAGACGCTCGACAATACGCTGCTGTGGAACGCCATCGACAACGGCGAGGTCGATACGTACGTGGAATATACGGGGACGGCGCTCTTGAACATCCTCAAGGAGAAGCCGGAATACGAGCCGCGGAAAGCTTACGACGTCGTCAAAAAGCTGCTGAAGGAGCGCAACGGCATCGAAGCGCTGGATCCGATCGGCTTCAACGACACGTACCGGTTCACCGTCCGCAAGGAGACGGCTGACCAATACGGCCTGAAGACGACGTCGGACCTGGCCGCCAAGTCGGGCGAGCTCGTGTTCGGCACGAGCCAGGAGTTCCTGAAGCGCGAAGACACCTGGCCGCTCGTCGAGAAGGTCTATCAACCGAAGTTCAAAGAGACGAAGACGATCCAGAATCCCGGCATCGCCTACGAGGCGATCAAGGATAAGCAGATCGACGTCATGGCCTCTTATTCGACGGACAGCAAGATTCTGGCGCAGGGACTCGTGGCGCTCGACGACGACAAGAACGTATTCGTGCCTTATTACGCCGTTCCGGTCGTCCGGGAAGAGACGCTGAAGGCGCATCCGGAGCTGCGGGATGTCCTGAACAAGCTGAAGGACAAGATCACGGACGCCGAGATGCAGAAGCTGAACGGCGAGGTGGAGCTGAAGAAGCGGCCTCCGCTGGACGTCGCCAAGGAATGGCTGAAGAGCGAAGGACTGATCGATTGACGCGAGCCGCGGAGGCGGCAGCCCGAGCGGCGATGAAGGAGGATCTGCGGATATGACACGCAAACGGCAATTGGCGCTTGGCGCCATGATGTTCTTCCCGGCGGGAGAGCATATCTCCAGCTGGCGGCACCCCCGCGCGGAGGCGGCGGGCCTGCTGGATCTGAATTATTACAAGCGCATTGTCCAGACGGCGGAGCGTGGCAAGTTCGACATGTTCTTCTACGCGGACGAACTGTACGTCTGGGATCGGTTCGACTCGAGCGTCCGGCATGCCAACAGCATTCGGCCCGAGCCGTTCACGCTGCTCTCGGCGCTCGCCGCCGTGACGCAGAAGATCGGTCTCGCCGCCACGATCTCGACGACATACAACGAGCCCTACCATATCGCGCGCAAGCTGGGTACGCTGGATCATCTCAGCGGCGGCCGCGCGGGCTGGAACGTCGTCACCTCGCAGACGGACGAGGAGGCGAACAACTTCGGGCAGGAGAAGCACCTGTACCATGCGGTGCGGTACGAGCGGGCGCGGGAGTTCATCGACGCGACGCAGGGACTGTGGGACAGCTGGGAGGAGGACGCGCTGGTCCGGGACAAGGAGAGCGGCGTCTTCGCGGATCCGGCCAAGCTTCACTACCTGAACCATAAGGGCGATCACTTCGCTGTCCGGGGACCGCTGAACGTCTCCCGTCCTCCCCAGGGCTATCCCGTCCTTATCCAAGCGGGCGCGTCGGAGGCCGGCCGGGAGCTAGCCGCGGCGACCGCCGAAGTCGTCTTCGCCCCGGGCGGGGATCTGGAGGAAGCCAAGAAGCTGTACGCCGACCTGAAGGGCCGAATGGCCAAGTACGGCCGGCACCCCGACGAGCTGAAGATTTTGCCGGGCCTGATGCCGATCATCGGCGCGACGGAGGCGGACGCGCAAGCCCGATGGGAGACGATCCGCGACCTGACCCCGCCGCGGCTCGGCCTGGACCTCTTGTCTCACTATCTCGGGCGGGACGTCTCCGGCTACCCGCTGGACGAACCGCTGCCCTTCGTGCCGGAGGTCGAAGGCTTCAACCAGAGCCAGACGATGCTGCGCCGCCTGCGCGAGATGATCGTTCAGGACAACCCGACGCTGCGGGAGCTCGTCAAACGGGCGAACTCGGCGTTCTCGCGCGCCTTCGTCGGCACGGCCGTTCAGATCGCCGACCGGATGGAGCAGTGGTTCGAAGAAGGCGCGGCGGACGGCTTCAACATCGCGTTCTCCCATCTGCCCGGCAACCTGGACGACTTCGTCGATCAGGTGATCCCGGAGCTGCAGCGCAGAGGGCTGTTCCGGGAGGAATATGCCGGCACGACCTTGCGCGATCACCTGGATCTGGCGCGTCCGGCGAACCGCTACGCGGCGGTGCGGACGCCATGAAGATCACCGACCTGTCGCTCACGATCGCCGAAGACGTCGCGTATGCGGGATTTCCGCGCAGCCTGGTGTACGGCAAGCCGGAGTCGGGCACGCGGATCGAGCGGGTCGCTTCGCTCGAGGAGAACAAGGTGCTCTCGCACAACTTCACGATGTGCACGCAGCACTTTACGCACTACGACGCGCCGGCCCACTTCATCGCGGGCGGGCTGCGCAACGACGAGGTGCCGCTCGATTCGTTCATCGGCCCGGGCGTCATGATCGACCTGCGGCACAAGCGGCCGGGCAGCACGATCGCGGCGGACGATCTGACGGCTTCCGGCGCCGACGTCCGGCCGGGTGACATCGCCGTTCTCCGCACGGGATGGACGGACGAGGCGTTCGGCACGTTCCGGTTCTGGGACGAGATGATCGGCCTGTCGACCGACGCGGCGGATTGGCTGATCGCGCGCGGCATCAAGTCGATCGCGGGGGATTGCATGCTGTGCGATCCGCCGCTGCATCCCCCGGAGGGCCGGACATGGTCCCACGCGGACTGGAGTCCGAACCATAAGGCCTTCCTCTCCCGCGGCATCGTCATGCTGGAATGGCTGACGAACCTGGGCGCCGTGCAGTCGCCGCGCTTTCTGTTCGGCTGCGTGCCGATCAAGCTGAAGGGCACGGACGGGGCGCCTTGCCGCGCGTTCGCCATCGAAGACATCGTAGACGATTCCAAACGGAAGGAGCTGGCGATATGACGGACGGTACCGAATGGACGCCCATTCGCGCGGAGCGGGGCAGCGGTCTGCGCTGCAAGGGCTGGCGGCAGGAAGCGCTGCTGCGGATGCTGGAGAACGTGCTGGAGAACGGCGAGAATCAGAAGGAGCTCATCGTCTACGCTTCCTTGGGCAAAGCCGCGCGGAACTGGCCTGCCTACCGTGCGATCGTCCGCACGCTCCTGGAGCTGGAGGAAGACGAGACGCTGGTCATTCAATCCGGCAAGCCGATCGGCGTCTTCCGGACGCACGCGCGGGCGCCGCTCGTCGTGATGGCGAACTGCAATCTGGTCGGCCGGTGGGCGACCAGCGAGCACTTCTACGATCTGCAGGAGAAGGGCCTCATCATCTGGGGCGGCCTCACCGCCGCCGCATGGCAGTATATCGGTTCGCAGGGCGTCATCCAAGGCACGTACGAGATTTTCCGGAGCATCGCCCGGCTCCGGTTCGGCGGCGATCTGCGCGGACGCTTCGTCCTGACCGCGGGCTTGGGCGGAATGGGGGGCGCGCAGCCGCTGGCGGGGACGCTGGCCGAAGCCGCGATCCTCTGCGTCGAGGTGCCGGAGGACCGGATCGACAAGCGGATCCGGGCCGGCTACCTGCAGCGCAAGACCGATAGCCTGGAGGAGGCGCTGGACTGGATCGCGGAGGCGATCCGCGCGCGCGTCCCCCTGTCCGTCGGGCTGCTGGGCAACGCGGCCGAAATCTATCCCGAGCTGGCGGGCAGGGGCGTCGTGCCGGATATCGTCACCGACCAGACCTCGGCGCACGACCTGCTGTACGGGTACGTGCCGAGCGGATACACGCCCGCCCGGGCCGCGGAGGTCCGCGCGTCGGATCCCGAGCGGCTCCAGGCCGACGCGGGCGCGTCCGTCGCCCGCGAAGTGGAGGCGATGCTCGCCTTTAAAGAAGCCGGCGCCGTCGTCTTCGACAACGGCAACAACATCCGCACGCAGGCGCTGAAGCACGGCGTCGCCGGGGCGTTCGAGATCGACATCTTCACCGAGGCGTTCCTGCGCCCGCTGTTCGCCCGGGCGATCGGCCCGTTCCGGTGGATCGCGCTGAGCGGCGACCCCGCGGACATCCGCGTCATCGACGACTATATCTTGCGCGAGTTCGCGGACAACGAGATCGCGGTCAACTGGATTCGGCTCGCGGGCGCGCACGTCCCCGTCGAGGGACTTCCCGCGCGTATCGGGTGGTTCGGCCACGGCGACCGGACGCGGCTCGCGCTCGCGGTCAACCGGCTCGTGCGGGAGGGACGTCTCGCCGGACCGGTCGCCTTCTCGCGCGACCATCTCGACGCGGGGGCGATGGCCCATCCGAACATCATGACGGAGCGGATGAAAGACGGCAGCGACGCGGTCGCGGATTGGCCGCTCCTGAACGCGATGCTGAACTGCTCGTCGATGGCCGACCTCGTCGCCATCCATTCGGGCGGCGGCGGGTACGCCGGCTATATGACAAGCGCCGGCGTGACGATCGTGGCGGACGGAACGATCGCCTCGGACGAGCGGCTGCGGACCGCGCTGGACAACGATACGGGCATCGGCGTGCTGCGTTACGCCGACGCGGGCTATGAGGCGTCCGTCGACGAGGCGGAACGCAAAGGCATCCGCCGCATCAAGGCGGACGGCAAGGCGGACGACAACGGGAGGAATGAACTTGCGCGAACTCACGAAGCATGACGTAGCGGCCGCCGTCAAAGGCGGATCGGTCTTCGCCAGCGGCGGAGGCGGCTGGGTCGATCACGGCCTGGAGATCGGGAACGCCGCGCTCGCGGTCGGACGGCCGAAGCTGGTCTCCGTCGACGAGCTGCCGGACGACGCCATCATCCTGACCTGTACGGCGATCGGGGCACCGGCGGGGACCGGCTGGCAGATGCTCGGCAAGGACTACATCAAGGCGGTCGAGCTCGTCATCGAGCGCTACGAAGGCCGCATCGCGGGGGTCATGACGCCCCAGAACGGGATGTCCAGCACGATCAACGGCTGGCTGCCCGCGGCGGCGCTCGGGCTGTACGTCGTCGATGCCACCGGCGACATCCGGGCGCATCCGACCGGCAAGATGGGGTCGCTCGGGATCGCGTCGCGAACGGACTTCGAGACGATCCAGGCGGTAGCGGGCGGGAAGCCGGAGAACGGCACGTACCTGGAGCTGGTCGTCGCCGGGTCGCCGGCCCAGACGTCGAACATCCTGCGGACGGCCGCCGACATGGCGGGCGGCTTTATCGCCGCCGCCCGGCACCCGCTCCCGGCGAAGCACATCCGCGAGCATGCCGCGATCGGCGGCATCAGCCGCGCGCTGGCGCTCGGAGAGGCGATTCTGGGGGCCGAACCCGGAGGACCCGAGCGGGTGCTGGAGACGATCGTGCGGCATACGGGCGGCAAGCTGCTCGTACGCGGACGCGTCTCGCGCAAGGACGTGCGCTACGCGGGCGCCTTCGACATCGGCACGATCGAGGTCGCCGCGCCGCGGCGAAAGCCGGTCGTGCTCCACGTGATGAACGAATACATGGCGGTCGACGACGGCGCGGGCAAGCGCCTCAGCACGTTCCCCGACGTCATCGCCACGTTCTCGCTCGAGACGGGCGCGCCGGTCAGCGTCGGCCATCTGCGGGAAGGGCAGGACGTCGCCGTGTTCGTCATCGACCGGTCGCTCATCCCGCTCAGCGCCGGCGTCACCGATCCTACCGTTTATCCGGAGGTCGAGCAGGCGCTGGGTATTCCGCTCCTGCGCTACGCGTTGGACGACGGGAAGGTCAAGGCTCATGGCCGCTGATGCGCTCGTCCTGGACGGCGTCGGCTTGACGCTTGAAGACATCGTCGCGGTGGCCCGTTATCGCCGGCCCGTGCGCATCGCCGAGCAGGCCGGGCAACGGCTCGCGGAGGCGAGGTCGCTCGTCTTCGCCGTCGCGGCGCGCGGCGATCCCGTCTACGGCTTGAACCGGGGCGTCGGCTGGAACAAGGACAAGGTCGTGGACGCCGCCTTCTTCGAGACCTACAACCGCAACCTGATCCTCTCCCATAGCGCAGGCGTTCAGCCTTACGCCACGGCCGAGGAAGTGCGGGCGGTGCTGCTGGCCCGGCTGAACGGGCTGCTCGCCGGGAGGACCGGCGTACAGCCGGCCGTGGCGCTGCGCTACGCCGAATTCCTCAATCTCGGCATTCACCCGCGGCTGCCGCTGCGCGGTTCGGTCGGCGCGGCGGACATTACGAACCTGCCGCATATCGGTCTCGCCCTCATCGGGGAAGGCGAGGTCGAGGCGGGCGGGACCGTGAAGCCCGCGCCGGCCGCCCTGGCGGAAGCGGGACTCGCGCCGCTCGTACTCGGGCCGAGGGACGGGCTTGCGATCGTCAGCTCGAACGCCCTGTCGGCCGGGCTCGGCGCGCTCGCGCTGCAGGAGGCTGCGTCCGCCGTCTCGCTGGCTGAGACCGCCTATGCACTGTCGCTCGAAGCGCTGCCGGGACAGACGAGCCCGCTGGACGAAGCCGCGCACCGGCTGCGCCCGTATCCGGGCCAGCTGGAGAGCCTGCGGTACGCGCGGTCGCTCGTCGAAGGCGGCGGCCTGTGGCGGCGCGAAGCGCCGGAGAAGCTGCAGGACCCGCTCAGCTTCCGGGCTGCCTGCCAGATCCATGGCGCGGCCCGGGACGCGCTGCGCTACACCCGAGATCAGCTCCTCCTCCATCTGAACAGCAGCGACGACAACCCCGCGCTGCTGTGGGACGAAGAGCGCTTCGTGGCCAACGCGCACTTTGAGCCGGTCGTCTGGACGCTCGGATTCGAGATGCTCGGCCAGGCGCTGCATCACGTGTCGCGCTGCTCCAGCTTGCGGACGATTAAGCTCGGCACGCCCGCCTTCACGGGGCTGAGCCGTTTCCTGACGCCCGACGAGGCGCGGTCGATCGGCTTTTGTACGCTGCAGAAGACCGCGACGTCGCTGGACACGGAGATCCGGCATCTGTCGAACCCGGCATCCGGCGATTACGCTTCGCTCGCCGGCGACATCGAAGACCACGCGGCCAACGCGCCGTTCGTCGTGTCCAAGACGAGAGAGATCGCCGATCGGCTGCTGTATGTCGTCGCCATCGAGCTGATGCACGCCGCTCAGGCCGTCGATCTGCGGGGGAGCCCGAAGCTGGGCAGGGGGACGGAAGCGGCCTATCGGGCGATCCGGGAGGCCGTGCCGTTTCTGGCGGAAGATCGCGCGCTCACGGGCGACGTGGAGCGGATCTACGGCTTGCTGAAGAGCGGCAGCCTGCTGTCGCAAGTAGAATCAGCCTTACGGCAACCAACGATACGAGAGAGCGAGGAGATCGGAAGATGACGCATCTGGATCCCCAATGGGGTCTTCGGGACGGAGACGGAGGCGATTGGCAGCTCCGCGCGGAATACACGCCGAAGCGGCTGCGCGTTCTGTTGGGCGGCGTCGCGATCGCGGACAGCAGGCGGGCGCTGATCGTGACGGAGTCGGGGCGGCTGCCCGTCTATTATTTCCCCGAGAACGATGTCCGGACCGACTTGTTCGAGCCCTCCGGCAAACGGAAGGCGCACGCGGCGCTCGGCGAGGCCGTCTACTGGCGCGTGCGCGCGGGAGGCAAGCTCGCGGAAGACGCGGTCTGGCGCTACGAGCCGCAGGGCGGAGACGGGGCGGTGCTGCGCGGCTATTACGCCTTCGTCTGGCGCTTGGCGGATGCCTGGTACGAAGAAGAGGAAGAGGTATTCGTCCATGCGCGGGATCCGTATAGCCGGATCGACGCGATCCCAAGCTCGCGGCACGTGCGGATCGTCATCGGAGACACGGTCGTCGCGGACAGCCGGCGTCCCGTCATCCTCTACGAGACCGGACTCACGCCGCGCTACTACTTGCCCAAGGCGGACGTCCGCTTCGATCTGTTGACGCCGTCCGAGACGTCGTCCCGATGCCCCTACAAAGGACAAGCGCGGTATTGGCATGCCCGAGTGAACGGACGCACCGTCGAAGACGCCGTTTGGAGCTATGACGAAGCGTTGCCGGAGGCGCGCGAGATCGCGGGAAGGGTCGGTTTCTACAATGAACGGGTGGACGCGGTGATCGTGGACGGGGAGGCGTGGACGTTGTCCGACAAGGATCGGCTGCCTTACGGCGGCGTCAAATAGCAAGAGGCCGCGTCGCCTTCCGAACCGGGGATTCCCCCGTCGGGAGGCGATTCGCATTTAACGGGCTGCGGGCGAAGGCTTCTTGCCGCGGATAGCGAGGGCGGCTAGCAGCGCCAGCGGGATCGCATACGCGAACGTGATGTCCCAGTAAGGCCAGAAATGAATGCCGACATCGTTGAAATAAACGAGATTCGGCGCCATCGCGAAGGCAAGTCCATAGACCACAGTAGCGAGCGGCGTCGCCAACGCCCGCGATTCGCGCAAGCCGAACAACCGCGCGATGCCCGACAGGGAGGCGTAGAAATAGAGAATCCCTTTGAAAAAAAGGGAGATCATCCAACTGATCGCGAGCAGCGCCTCCACGCGCTCCAGGAAATGCCCGATGCTGATCTTCTTCGCGAGCGCATAGGTAGGGTAAACCTGGTGCGCGGTCAAATAAGGCCCGAGTACCAGCACGGAGATGAACACGACGAGGAACATAACGATACCGCCGATCAGCGAGGCCAGCATGAAATCCCGCGCCAGCTTCTTGGCCGGACGGATCGCGGGCCAGAGCATGGCGAAGACGATCAGCTCCGCGAACGGATAGACGACCGCGACGATCGACCCGTGCAGGATCGTGGGGAAGCCTTCGGCCGCGATCGGCCGGATGCGGTCGACCTCGATCCGCGGGATGAGGAGTACGATGAGCGCGGTCATGAAGAGGACAAACCACGGGAATAGTACCTCCCCGGCCCGGGCGATCGTCGGAAGGCCGCACCGCACGCCCCAGACCAACACGAGGATGAACAGCAGGTGCGTCGCCCGGATAGGCGTCTCCGGCATGATCTGCGTCGCCAATAAGTCGCCAAGCTCCCGGGTGACCGCTGCCGTGTTCAGGACGAGAAAGTAAAGGAAGGCGAGGCCGACCGCGCCGCCCGCCCAGCGTCCGAATCCGGCGCGCAGCAGCTGAATCAGGTCGGCTGAAGGATTCAGCCGCCGGAGGCGCAGCATTAGCCAACAGCCCGCGGGCCCGAACAAGAGCACGAGCAGCATCGACAGCCAGGCGTCCTGGCGGGAGATGCCGGCTACGCTGGAGGGCAGGATGATGATGGAATCGCCGATCAGCGCGAAGATCGTAAGCGCGCCGAGCTGCTTCATCGTCAATTTTTCTTCGGACATGGCTTTCCTCCTCACCAGACATAGCGCGACAGCCAGATATCCAACGGCGCGTACAGCCATTCCACGAGCTTGAGCGCGCTCGGCAGCTGAATCAAGTTGATGGCGCACACGCTCAGCCAAGCGCCGATGAACAGCAGCGCGGCGAATACGGCGATCTCCCGTTTCCGTTTTTTGCGCCATAGCGCAGGCGACTCGAATGCGGCGATGCCGATCATGACGGCCAATACGCTGATCGTAGAGAACATGGCGGTTACTCCTTCGTCTGCCCGACGAACGAATTGTTGACGGTGGCCGTTCTTCGCAGGTGGAAGTGAATATGGTAACGGACTTGGACTAGCGGGAGGACGTTTTGCCAATCGCCCCGCCATTTCTTCCAAACGCGCGGATGGGCCATGTAGATCGCGTGGCCGAATCCGAGCGCATCTACCCGGAAGCGGTGCTGGACGGCGTCGACGGTCGTATCCATAAGCCGCTGCGCCTCCTGCGCGAACTGACGCTCCAATTGGCGAATCATCGCCGGATTGTTCAGGTCGATCTTGCATTCCACTTCGGCGACGTCCGCCACGGTCGTCACGTGGACATCGATGACGGGGCGGCCGTTCGCGAGCCGGGCCTTCCGCTTCGTGCGGTTGCGTAACACTTCCGTCACCACCTTCCCTCCGTCCGGACAGGCGACATGGCCGACGGTGCTCTTGACGTGATTCATCAGGATGTTGTAGCCGATACTCTCTTCCTCGTTCAACCAGCCGACGAGCTTATCCCTGCGGAAGAGAGCCAGACCCCGGACGACGAGATGGGCGGAAGGCTCGACTTCCTGCACGTTGCGGTTCGATTCGCCCTGCCGCTGGTTGCCGACGAGCTGTACCCCCGTCAGCACGGGATTCTCGCCCTCGGTGACGAGCTGGTTGACGAAGTCGTCCATCGTGAAGGTCGTCGTCGGCGCCCAGACTTCGTTGGACGCGTTCAGCGAGAAGAAGAGCTTGTTCGCCGGGATCTTCTCGAGCGGCGTGAGGATCTTCAGGACGTTCTGCGCGGTCGTGCCGCGCGCCACCATCAGGTAGAAGTCGGTCCGCGGCTCCGAATCGCGCGACAACAGGTCCAGCGCTTGCGCGATCCCCTCGCGGGCCAGCGCCTCGCCCAAGATCAGGACGCGGATATGGCCGGCGTAGATCTTCCGGGGACTCGTTTCCGTCATCTTGCGGATGGCTTCGAATACGGTCGGTCCCGTCGCGGTGTACATCGTGACCGGGGAGCGGCCGCTGGCCGCCCCCTTGACCGCGACTTCGGCCGGATCGACGACCTGCGCGGACACGCGATAACCGCCCGCTTCCTTGTCGATCGCCGTCCCCATCATAATGCCGAGGTCGTTCAGCTCGCGGCGGTTCCAGCAGCCGCTCAGCAGCAGGGCGGAGCTGGCGGCGCAGATGGCAAGCAGCAATATCACGATGCGCTTCATGACCATGACGATCCTTTCTGCGTTTGCGCGTTTATCGCTTGGCGCGCCGCTGCCGCTTCACATTGCCCGGCGCGAGCGCGCGAGGCCTTCCCCTCATGCGGGGCATCGCGATCCGGAACAGCGTATCCTTCTGCTCGTCCAGCTCGAACGGCGCGATCGGGCTCATGTAGGGCACCCCGAACGAGTGAAGGCTGCATAGATGCAGCACCAGCGTCAGGATGCCGATCATGATGCCGTACAAGCCGAAGGAAGCGGCCAGTCCCATGAGCAGGAAGCGGATCATGCGCACGGAGATCGACATGCTCACGTTCGGAATGACGAAGCTGGAGATCGCCGTGATCGAGACGATAATGACCATGGCCGCGGAGACGATGCCCGCCTCGACGGCCGCCTGCCCGATGACCAAGGTGCCGACGATCGAGATCGCCTGTCCGACCGGCCGCGGCATCCGCACGCCCGCTTCGCGGAGAATCTCGTACGTGATCTCCATCATGAGCGCCTCGATGAAGGCGGGGAACGGCACGCCTTCGCGCTGCGCGGCCAAATTGATCAACAGGCTGGTCGGAAGCATCTCTTGATGGAAGGTGGTGATGGCGACATAGAAGGCCGGCGCGAGCAGCGCGATAAATAAGCAAAGAAACCGCAAGATACGCAGCAAGCTCCCGATATCGGCCCGCTGCGCATAGTCTTCCGCCGATTGGAAGAATTGCGTGAACAGCGCCGGCACGAGCAGGACGAACGGCGTTCCGTCGACGAGGATCGCGACTCTGCCTTCCAGCAAGCCGGCGGCGATCGCGTCGGGCCGCTCGCTGTTGAAGACGGTCGCGAACGGCGTCTGCGTCCGGTCCTGGATGAATTCTTCGATGTTGCCTCCTTCCAGCACGCCGTCGATCCGGATCGCCGACAGCCGGCGGCGCACTTCGGCGGTCACCTTGTCGGGAGCAAGCCCCTGCACATACATGATCCCTACGTTGGTCTTGGTTACCGTCCCGATCTGCATGCTTTCCAGCCACAAACGCGGGTCCTTGATCTTGCGCCGGATCAACGCGGTGTTCGTCCGGATGTTCTCGGTGAAGGCCTCCATCGGTCCGCGGATCACGGGCTGCGAGATCGGCTCGGATACGCTGCGGTCTTCCCAGTAGGGGATGCCGATCCGCAGCGCCTCCCGGCAGCCGTCCAACAGCAGGATGACGTTGCCCGAGAGCAGTCCGTCGTACAGGTTCTGCATGTCCGACAGCGGCCGGATGTCCCCCGCGCTCAGCACGTCTTCCCGGAGCAGCTTCAGCGGATCCGTTCCCGGGGCGGCGCCCGGCCACTCCGGCAGCTGCTTCAGCCGCTGCATCGGTTCGACGATCGTGCTGTGGATGAGGCGGTTGTCCGACAGCCCGTCGATATAGACCAAGGCCGTTCGAAGATCGCCGGGCAGCGTCATCTCCTTCGCGATGAGATCCTGACTGCCGCCGAGCGCGGTTCGGATCGCGTCCAGATTGCGCGACGCCGCCGGATCGATCGGATCGGCTGCGGCTGTGACTTTGGCGGTTTGCGCGCTTGGCATGTAGCGACTCCCTTCCGAATAGCTGATTTCCCTAATATAACCACGCCAACGATTTCCTATCACAGCCTCGCATATCGCGCGGGCGAACGCGCATCCTACGTTGAAGGCGTGCCTGAACGCCATTTTGGAAGATCGGGAGGATCAGCATATGAGCGATAAACGCAACGACGGCAAGCGGCTGCCGGTCGCCAAGGCGGAAGACGTCGAGTTCGCGCGCGACCAAGCGGACGCGGAGGATCTCGAAGCGCGGGAGCGGGCGGCGGCGGCCGACCGCCGCGCCCAGGAATACGAAGGGACGTGAAGACGTTGGACATGCAGCGGTTGCAGGCCAGCTTCACCTCGCAAGACCAAGCCGAGGAGGCGATCCGCAAGCTGACGGCGCTGCGGGGCAACCGGTTCCGCATGGCGCGCGAAGGCGCGGGCGCCGACTTCGGCTCCGGCGTCGTGGACGCGAACGCGCAGATGAACGCGATGGCCAACTCGCTCCTCTACGGCGCGTCCGAGCCGGAGCTCGGCGACGAATTGGGCCGGTCGGCCGTCCTGGAATCCGAGGCGGCGTTCAGCTTGTCGGCCGACGTGCCGGCTTCGGCGATCGAGCAAGCCAGGCAGGTCGTCGCGCAAGCCGGCGGCACCGTGGTCTAAACGAGCGATTCGCAACGCCGGGGAGCGGGATTTCGCTCTCCGGCTTTTTTCGCGCGCGCGAAAGCGCCCTCGTTTCCGCTCGGTCGATGCCGGTCTTGCCGTCTTCGTTTGCGGCGCATGCCGTGTTCATTGGCGGTCATGCGCGGAAGGCACCTTTCTTTTGCGTCCGCTTCCAAGGTAGATGTATAATGGGGGTCAATGACGCGGGGGAGGAAATCGATTTGCGCTGGTTCGAAGTGACCGTCCTTGCGGCGGAACAAGCTCAGGAAATGATTGCCCACTATATGCACGAGATGGGCGCGGGCGGGGTGTCCATCGAGGAATCCTGGTCGCCCGACAAGCCGCGGGATACGTCCCTCGGCCAATGGTACGACAAGCCGCTGAACGACATTCCGGCCGGGCTCGCCGAGATCAAAGGCTATTTCAACGAAGAATCGAACGCCGAATCCGTCGTGGAGGAGCTGTCCGCGGCGATCCGCGGGCTGCCGGAATTCGGCTATGACGCAGGCGACTTCACGATCGGGTCGCGCGAAGTGCGCGAGGAAGACTGGGCGCACGCCTGGAAAAAGTACTTTAAGCCGCTCCCGGTATCCGAACGCTTGACGATCAAGCCGACTTGGGAGGAATACGAGCCTCGGCCGGACGAACTCATCATCGAGCTCGATCCCGGCATGGCGTTCGGCACCGGCACGCATCCGACGACCGCGCTCTGTCTGCGGACGCTTGAAGGCGCCATTCGCGACGGCGACGAGGTGATCGACGTCGGCACGGGCTCCGGCATTCTCGCGATCGGCGCGATGAAGCTGGGCGCCAAGGGCGTGCTGGCGCTGGATCTCGATCCGGTCGCCGTGTCCAGCGCGACGGAGAACGTAAAGCTGAACGGATTGCAGGACGACATCGAGGTGCGGCTTAGCGATCTGCTCGGCGTGCTGCGGTCGGACAGCGGGGACGGCGTCCGCGCGAACCGCGTGCGTCCGCCCGTCGACCTCGTCGTGGCGAACATCCTGGCCGAGATCATCCTGCTGTTCATCCCGGACGTGATGGACGTGCTGAAGCCCGGCGGGATCTATATCGCCAGCGGCATCTACAAGAACAAAGAAGATGACGTCGAGGCCGGGCTGCTGGCCGCCGGCTTCGAGATCGTCGACCGCGTCCGCCAGGACGACTGGATCGCGTTCGTGGCGGGCAAGCCGAAGGGAGGGGCGTAGATGAGCTTCTTCTGGTTCCCGCTCGCGGAACTGCCCTTCGTCATTCTGACGATGCTGATCGCCTTCACCGTGCATGAATACGCGCACGCATGGACCGCCTACAAGTTCGGGGACACGACGGCCTACGAACAAGGCCGGGTCACCTTGAATCCGATGGCGCATATCGACCTGTTCGGGCTGCTGTTCCTGCTCGTCGCCGGCTTCGGCTGGGCGAAGCCGGTGCCCGTCCGCCGCAGCCGGTTCAAGCGGCCCCGGCTGATGAGCATCATGGTCACCGCGGCCGGACCGGTAAGCAACCTATTGATGGCCTTTATCGGATTGTTCCTTTATTTTCTCATGATCAAACTCCACGCCTTCGATCATTCGGACGCGCTGTACCAAACGGTCAGCACGTTTTTGATCAAATACTTCGTCAGCATCAACGTGACGTTGTTCCTATTCAACCTCATTCCGCTGCCGCCGCTCGACGGCTACCGGATCGTCGAGGAATTCGCTTCGCTGCGTTTGCGGATGAAGCTGGTGCAGTACGAGCAATGGGGCGCTTTTATCTTCCTGCTCTTTATCTTCCTGCCGCCGCTTCGCGCGGTGACCTTGACCCCGCTGTTCTCGCTCGGAAACCCGATTATCGAAGGGATGGCGGAGTTCTTCGTACGCATCCTCGGTATCGGCCGTACGCTGCTGACCGCCTGATTCCCAGATGCTGGCGAATGGCGGACGCCTGTAGCGCGGTTAGGCGAATCGCGGTATGATGGGGGATGGACAACAAGCGAGAGGACAATCG
The DNA here is from genome assembly GCF_014212125.1 of Cohnella nanjingensis. Classification (GTDB taxonomy): domain Bacteria; phylum Bacillota; class Bacilli; order Paenibacillales; family Paenibacillaceae; genus Cohnella; species Cohnella nanjingensis. The sequence goes on along the minus strand of NZ_JACJVP010000074.1, from coordinate 17,162 downwards.
ACGATGCAGCGATATTTCGTTACGCCCGCTCGGCTTTCCGAGCGGGAGGTCACCCTGGAGGGAGACGACGCCCGGCATTTGGCGACCGTCATGCGGGCGAAGGCTGGCGAGGCGTTCATCGCCTGCGACGGCGAGGGACGCGAATGCGTGGCCGAAGTCGCCGCGATCGAACCCGGCCGGGTCGTCGGGCGGATCGTGGAGCGGCGCGCGTCCGAGTCCGAGATGGCCTGGCGCGTGACGGTCGCGCAGAGCCTGCCCAAGGGCGACAAATTCGAGACCGTCATCCAGAAGGGAACGGAAGCCGGCGCGGCTGCGTTCTTGCCTTTTCTGTCCCGGCGAACCGTCGTGCAATACGACGAGCGCAAGGAAGCGAAGCGGCTCGAGCGCTGGCGCAAAATCGCGAAGGAAGCGGCCGAGCAGGCCCACCGCGGCAAGCTGCCGGAAGTCGGCGGCGTCATGACCTGGAAGGCGCTCCTGGCGAGCTTCCCGGATTACGACCAGGTCTGGCTCTGTTATGAAGAGGAAGGTCGCCGGGGCGAGGGGCTGCGGCCCGCGCTGCTGCGTTTCCGGCAATCCCTCGGCGCGGACGCGCAGCCTCGCGTGCTGCTGGTCGTCGGTCCCGAAGGCGGCTTCGCGCCGCAGGAAGCGGAGCAGGCCCAAGCCGCCGGCGCCGCATGCGTCGGGCTCGGCAGGCGCATCTTGCGGACGGAGACGGCCGCGCTGGTCGCGCTCGCCGCGATCGGATACGAGTCCGGAGAGATGGGAGGATAATCGGCCATGTCCAAAGTGGCATTCTATACGTTAGGCTGCAAAGTCAACTTCTACGATACGGAAGCGATGTGGCAGCTGTTCAAGAACGAAGGCTACGAGCAAGTCGACTTCGAGGCTTCCACGGCCGACGTCTACGTCATCAACACGTGCACCGTCACGAATACCGGCGACAAGAAGAGCCGGCAGATCATTCGCCGCGCCGTGCGCCGCAATCCGGACGCCGTCATCGCGGTGACCGGCTGCTACGCGCAGACGTCGCCCGCGGAGATCATGGCGATCGAGGGCGTGGATCTCGTCGTCGGCACCCAGGACCGCGACAAGCTGATGACGTACGTCGCGGAGATCCGGGCGGAACGGAAGCCCATCAACGCCGTGCGCAACATCATGAAGACGCGCGAGTTCGAAGAGCTCGACGTGCCGGACTTCGCGGATCATACCCGCGCGTTCCTGAAGATTCAGGAAGGCTGCAACAACTTCTGCACCTTCTGCATCATTCCCTGGTCGCGCGGCCTGTCCCGCAGCCGGGACCCGCAGAGCGTGCTGAGCCAGGCGCGGCAGCTCGCGGCGTCCGGCTACAAGGAGATCGTGCTCACCGGCATCCATACCGGCGGCTACGGCGACGATCTGGAAAACTACCGGCTGAGCGATCTGCTGGCCGACTTGGACCGGATCGAGGGGCTCGAGCGGATCCGAATCAGCTCGATCGAGGCGAGCCAGATCGACGACGGGATGATCGCCGTCCTCAACAGCTCGCCGAAGATGTGCCGTCATCTGCACATCCCGCTGCAGGCCGGGGACGACGAGATTCTGAAGCGGATGCGGCGGAAGTATACGACCGCCGAATTCGAAGAGAAGATCGCGAAGATCAAGGCGGCGATGCCGGGCGTCGCGATCACGACCGACGTGATCGTCGGCTTCCCCGGGGAGACGGAGGCGCACTACGAGAACGGCTTCCGCTTCATGGAGCGCATCGGCTTCGCCGAGATGCACGTGTTCCCTTACTCCAAGCGGACGGGCACGCCCGCCGCGCGCATGGAGGACCAGGTCGACGAGGACGTGAAGCACGAACGCGTTCACCAGCTGATCGATCTGTCGGAGCGAATGCAGGCGGCGTACGCCCAAGACTGGGTCGGCCGGGTCGTCGAGATCATTCCCGAACGCGGCGAGAAAGGGGAGGCCGGGAGCGGACTCATGTCCGGCCATTCCGACAATTATCTGAACGTCGTGTTCCAAGGAGATCCGTCGCTCGTCGGCAAGCTGTGCCGCGTCCGCATCGCGGAAGGCGGCGTCAACGAGGTTCGCGGGGAACTGCTTGAGGTGCTGGACGGGGCGGGAGCGGCGCTCGCGGCGAACGTCTAAGAGAGTAAGCGTCGAGGATTTCACCCGGCCGAGCCGAGCTTCGGCGCCGCGCCGGGCTGAAATCTTTTGTTGTACATACGAGGAGGAGTCGGAATGAAGGAGATATCGGCAGGCGGCGTGGTCTACCGCAACCGGAACGGCAAAGTCGAAGTGCAGCTGATCGAGGATCGGTTCGGCAAGATGACGCTGGCCAAGGGAAAGATGGAGCAAGGCGAGACGATCGAAGAGACGGCTCTGCGGGAGATCCGGGAGGAGACGGGCATCGTCGGCGCCATTCGCGGGCCGTTGTCGGTCATCCGGTACCAGTACGAGACGGCCGATCGGGTCACCGTGCAGAAGGAAGTGCACTACTATCTGGTCGAAGCGAGCGAAGGCGCGCTGCAAGCCCAGGTCGAAGAGATCAAGGGCGTCGCTTGGTATGCGCCCGAGGAGAGCTGGCGGCTGCAGCGGTCCGGCGGATACGACAACAACGACGAGGTGCTCCGGCAGGCGCTGCAGAAGCTGGGATACGCGCCGGCCGACGCCGCGGACGGCGCTCCCGCCAGCCGGTTCCCGATCTGGACGCCGGGACAGTCGGTCGCGTCGTTCATCGATCACACGCTGTTGAAGGCGGAAGCGCGTGCCGCGGACTTCGTCAAGCTGTGCGAGGAAGCGCTCGCGCATCGGTTCTTCAGCGTCTGCGTCAACGGAAGATGGGTGCGTCTATGCCGCGAGCAGCTCTCCGGCACGGACGTCAAGGTGTGCGCGGTCGTCGGCTTCCCGCTCGGCGCGGGCGCGACGCGGGCCAAGGCGTTCGAAGCGGCGGCCGCCGTCGAGGACGGCGCGTCGGAGATCGACATGGTGATCGCGATCGGCAAGCTGTTGGATCGGGACTTCGATTCGGTGCAGCGCGATATCGCGTCCGTCGTTCAGGCGGTCCAAGGCGGCGCCCTCGTCAAGGTCATCCTCGAGACGGGCGCGCTCACGGACGAGCTGAAGCAGGAGGCTTGCCGTCTGTCGGAAGCCGCGGGCGCCGACTTCGTCAAGACGTCTACCGGCTTCGGACCCGGCGGCGCGACGGAGGCCGATATCCGCCTCATGCGCGCATCCGTCTCGTCCCGCCTCGGCGTGAAGGCTTCCGGCGGCGTGCGGGACACGGAGACGGCCGCCAAGATGCTGCTGGCCGGCGCTAGCCGCATCGGCACCAGCTCCGGCATCGCCATCATCGGCGGCGGGGCGGCCGCTTCCGGCACCTATTAAAGGCGACCCGGAACCCGCCCGTCAGCGGGAACGATAGACGGGCCGCGAGGGTTTGCGCAGGCGCAGGTAAGCCAGCGGCAAAGCGATCGCCGAGCAGGCGAGGTTGAAGATCGTCTGCGCGTGCGCGATCTGCGCCGCGGGATCGGCGGGCGCGAGGTAGGCGGCGCCCGCGAGCAGCTCCCGCATGAACGGGTAGAAGAGCAGCGCGCCTCCGACGTTGAGACCGATCTGCGCGAACGCGACGAGCTTGCCGCCTCGGCTGCCGCCCAGGGAGACGATGAGGCCGGTGACGCACGTCCCGACGTTCGCGCCGAGCACGACGGCGACGCCGGTCAAGGGGGACAGCGCGTCCGTCGAAGCGAGGCCCATCGCGATGCCGATGACCGCCGAGCCGGAGTGGACGAGCGCCGTCAAGGCCGCGCCGCCCAGCAAGCCCCAGACCGGCTGCTGTTCCGCGACGGTCATGAGGCGCTGGAACGCGCCTTCCTGCTGGAGCAGGGGACCGATCGTCCGCAGGACGGCGAAGCCGACGAGGAGGAGGGCAAAGCCGGCCAGCGCGGCGCCGCCGTACCGGAAGGGCGCGTGAAGGCCGCCGGGCAGCTTCGGCAGCACCGCGAGCTCGTCGGCGAGCGCCGTCCACAGCCATAGCGCGAAGCCGGCTGCGAGGAGCGGGAGGCCGTAGCGGTGCAGCTGCAGGCTCATCAGCTCCGTCGTTAGACACGTCCCGACGTTCGTGCCGAGGATGATGCCAAGGCTTCGGGCGAAAGGCATGACGCCCGCGTTCACGAGGCCGATCGTGAGCACCGTGACGGCCGTGCTGCTCTGCAGGAGCGCCGAAGCGACGGTCCCGAGCGCGAAGCCGCGCAGCGGCGTCGACGTCAGTCTGCCTACGGCGGCGGATAGCCGGCTTCCGGCCCATTCCTTCAAGGCGGCCTCCATGATCTTCATGCCGCCGAGGAGCAGCGTCATGCCGACGAGAGACAAGGCGGCGAGGGTTAGGACCATGAGGAGCCCTCCTTCAGGCATCATTATCGGTCTCGCAACAAGATGGAGCGAATGGCAAGCGGTCTCGTTCGCGTTAGATCCACTTGCCATTTTATGCGGATATAGGACAAGACATGTTTAAGAAAGGGGTTGAAGCCGATGACGAATATCGCGCAAGCGCGCGTCATCTTGAACCGTTCCCGCCGTCCGCGGCTGGAGCTGGGACACCCGTGGATCTTCGCGAACGAAATCGAACGGACCGAGGGAGAAAGCGAGCCGGGCGGCTTGGTCGAGGTGCGCGACCATCGGGGGCAATTCCTCGCGACGGGCTACTGGAATCCGGCCTCGCAGATCGCGGTGCGCATCGTCTCCTACGGACCGCTAGAGGCGTTGTCGGAAGACTGGTTCCGCGACCGGTTCAAGCAATGCGCGGAGTACCGCGAACGTTTCGTAGGAGAAGAAGAATCCTGCCGGCTCGTGTTCGGCGAAGCCGACTTCCTGCCGGGGCTGGTCGTCGACCGGTTCGCGGGCGTGCTCGTCGTGCAGGTCCTCACGCTCGGCATGGACAAGGCGCGCGAGCAATGGCTGCCCGCCTTGGTGGACGTATTCGCGCCGAAGGGCGTCTATGAACGAAGCGACGTCGGCGTCCGCACGCTGGAAGGGCTCGAGGAGCGCACCGGCGTGCTGTACGGAGAATGCCCGCGCTACCTGGAGATCGAGGAGAACGGTCTGAAGGTGGAAGTGGACATCGAGGGCGGCCAGAAGACCGGCTACTTCTTCGATCAGCGCGAGAACCGCGCGGCCATCGCGCCGCTCATGCGCGGCTGGGGGAGACGCAGCGGCGTGACGGTACAGGAACGGGAGACGGAGGAGGGCGTTCGGCGCGTGCCGGTGAACGCCAAGGGCAACGAAGTCGCCTTCCCATACTGGGACGGCGCGACGGTGCTGGAATGCTTCGCGCATACAGGGAGCTTCACGCTGCACGCCTGCCGATACGGCGCCAAAAAAGTCACCTGCCTCGACATCTCCGAGCACGGCATCGAGACGGCGCGCCGCAACGTCGAGCGCAACGGGTATACGGACCGGGTCGAATTCGTCGTGGCCGACGCGTTCGAATACTTGCGGCAGCAGGTCGGCGGCCGGGAAGCCCGCGCCGCGCGCGCCGGCGGCGCAGGCAAGGTCGATACGTCCAAGCCGTTGGAGCAGCAGGGCCGCACGTGGGACGTCATCATCCTCGATCCGCCGGCCTTCGCCAAGACCAAGCGGGCCGTGCCCAGCGCGATCCGCGGCTACAAGGACATCAACCTGCACGCGATGAAGCTCATCAACGAAGGCGGCTATCTCGTGACGGCCAGCTGTTCGTACCACGTACGCCCGGACTTGTTCCTCGAGACGCTGCTCGAAGCGGCGCAGGACGCCGGCAAGACGCTCCGCCGCGTCGAATGGCGCGGCGCGGGCAAGGATCACCCGCAGCTCGGCGGCGTCGAGGAAGGCCACTACCTGAAGTTCGGCATTTTCGAGGTGCGCAGCCGCAAGAGTCTGTAAGGCGAAAAGCGGCTTGCGCCGCTTCGCCAACGCGCAAGAGGCTACTTTTCAGCCGGTTCTCGGCTGGAAGGCGGCCTCTTGTTCGTTGGGGGAAGCTGCAAGGGGGGCTGGTAAGGAGAGTTGGTAAGGAGAGCTGGCAGTGGGTGGCGGAGCGTGGATGCAAGCGGGGGTCTGCGCGAGGAAGCAGATAGCTGCGTGAGAAAGGCGGACGACCACGCGAGGAAGCAGATAGCTGCGTGAGAAAGGCGAACGACCACGCGAGGAAGCAGATAGCTGCGTGAGAAAGGCGGACGACCACGCGAGGAAGCAGATAGCTGCGTGAGAAAGGCGGACGACCACGCGAGAGGTGGATTGCGCGTAGACAGCGGGTTTCGCGGATGGCCATCGTCTCTCGTCGCCGCGTAACCCGAAATCGGGTCACGGCCCGCCCAGAAGCCGTCTCGGCACCGTGTAACCCGAAGAAATCGGGTTAAGGCCGCTCAATGGCCGTCACGGCATTGCCTAACCCGAAGAAATCGGGTTAAAGCCGCTCAATGGCCGTCATGGCACCGTGCAACCCGAAAAAATCGGGTTAAAGCCGCTCAATAGCCGTCACGGCACTGCGTAACCCGAAAAAATCGGGTTAAAGCCGCTCAATGGCCGTCACGGCATTGCGTAACCCGAAGAAATCGGGTTACAGCCGCCCAGAAGCCGTCTCGGCACCGTGTAACCGGAAAAAAATCGGGTTAGAGCCGCTCAGAAGCCGTCTCGGCACCGTGTAACCCGAAAAAATCGGGTTAGAGCCGCCCAGAAGCCGTCTCAGCACCGTGTAACCCGAAAAATCGGGTTACGCCGTCCTAAATCCGTCACGGCGCGTAAACCCCAAAAAACTGGATAGAGCCGCCCTAAGGTTACGACAGGCCAAGATTCCGTTTTGCTCGGAAGAGGGAGTTCCCTCCCCCCGCGATCCCCTTCGCTCCTCTTCCGCGGGATGCGGCGCTCTCTCGGGAAAGCAACGGCATTCCGAGAGGCTGGTAGATACGAGTCTGCCGGCCTGCTTGGCGATGTTGAGATCCATAGGGACATTGCGTCTCGAAGTTTCTTGACCGTCCGCGTCCAAAGGGGCTGGCGTGCGCTTTTCTCCATGCCCTAAACGTTCGCGGATCTTCGCAAATGCGCGCGGGCGACTCGATTTGGCCAAATGCGGGGCTGGCGAACGCCTGTGCGCATGTGCGGCGATATGGTACAATGATAGACAAACTAATAGAACGGCAGGAGGTTGGACAACGTGGCGCTCAGGCTTCTCACCGGGCGATCCGGCAGCGGCAAGACCCGGACTTGCCTCGACGAGATTCGGCACCGGCTGCAGTCCGATCCGGCCGGTCCGCCGCTCTTGCTCCTCGTGCCGGAGCAGGCGACGTTCCAGGCCGAGTACGCGATGGTCACCACGCCGGGACTGGGCGGCTTCATGCGGGCCCAGGTGCTGAGCTTCCGGCGGCTCGCCTTCCGCGTCATGCAGGAGACGGGCGGGGCGGCGGTCGTCCCGATCGGCGAGAACGGCAAGGCGATGCTCATACATAAAGCGCTGGAACGCCGGCGCGGCGAATTGAAGCTGTTTCGGGGAGGGGCGTCCGCCGCCGGCCTCGTGACCAAACTGAACGAACTGATGACCGAATGGAAGCGGTACGGCATCGACGGCCGGACGCTCCGTCAAGCCGCCGCGGCCGCCGCGGCCCAAACGGGCGAGGACGAGGCGTCTAGCGACATGCTCGCGGACAAGCTGCAAGACCTGACGCTGCTGCAGGCGGACGTCGAACGCGAATTGGACGGGCACTATCTTGACGGCGAAGACGCGCTCGCCTGGCTCGTCCAGGGCGCGGCTTCTTCTGGCATGCTGGAGGGCGCCGAAGTTTGGCTGGACGGCTTCCACGGCTTCACCCCGAACGAATACGCCGTCATCGAAGCGCTGCTTCGCCGCTGCGCCCGCGTGACGGTGACGCTCTGCGTCGACCGGCCGTACGGCGCGGGCGAACGGCCCGACGAGCTGGCCCTGTTCCACCCGACCGCGGAGACGTCCGCGCGGCTGTGCGAGCTGGCCGAGTCGGCCGGCGTCCCCGTCGAACCGTTCGCGGTGCTGACGCCGGACGTGCTTCCCCGTTATGCGGACAGTCCCATGCTGGCCCACCTGGAGCGCGCCGCGGATATCCGGCTGCGCTGGTCCGGCGATCCCGCGCTGCTGCAGCCCGAACATCCCGATTGCGGCGTGTCGCTTCACGCCGCCGCCAACCGGCGCGCCGAGGCGGAGGCGGCGGCGCGCGACATGCTGCGCCGCGTGCGCGAAGGGAGCAGCCGCTGGCGCGACATGACCGTGTTCGTCCGGCGGCTGGAGGACTACGCCGACTTGCTGGCGACGGTATTCGGCGATTACGGCATCCCGTTCTTCCTCGACGGCAAGGCGTCGGCCGCGCATCATCCGCTCGTCGAATTCGTGCGCTCGGCGCTCGAGACGGTGACCGGCGGCTGGAAGCTGGAGGCGCTGTTCCGCTGCGCGAAGACCGATCTGCTGCATTCGCCGGGCCGGAGCGTGGGCCGCGCGGAAGTCGATCTCCTTGAGAATTACGTGCTCGCGGCCGGGATCGACGGTTGGCGCTGGCACGACGATCGGGCCTGGTATTCGCTGTCCGGCCGCGATCTCGAAGCCGAGGAAGAGGAGGGCCGCGAGGACCGAACGATGGAGCGAATCCGCGGCTCCCGCGACGCCTTGATCGGTCCGCTGCGCCGCCTGGAGGCGCGGTTCAAGAAGGCGGACACGGTTCGCGATCTGTGCGAGGCGCTGTTTCTGCTGCTGGAGGAGACCCAGGCGGCGGACCGCCTCGAGCTGTGGAGCCGGGCCGACGAAGCTTCGGGCGAACCCGGCAAGGCGCGCATGCACCGCCCGCTGTGGGACGGCGTGATCGGCCTGCTCGACCAGCTCGTGGAGCTGATGGGCGAGGAGAATGCGAATCCGTCCCTCTTCGCCGGCATGATCGACGCCGGCCTGGAGGAGCTGAAGCTCGGCGCGGTGCCGCCCGCGCTGGACGGCGTGCTGATCGGGAGCCCCGAACGCACCCGGTCGGACCGAATCTCGGTGCTCTATCTGCTCGGGGTAAACGACGGCGTCATGCCGATGGCGATACGGGAGAACGGTCTCCTGTCGGAGACGGAGCGCGAACGGCTGGCGCAGGCCGGCATGCCTTCGGCGCCCGGCGCCCGCAGACGGCTGCTCGACGAGCGCTTCCTGGCGTATCTGGCCTTAACCACGCCATCGCGCCACCTATGGATCAGCTATCCGCTGGCGGATGAAGAAGGCCAAGGACTCCTCCCGTCGGAGATGATCCGGCGGCTGCGGGGCTGGTTCCCCGGGCTGCCGACGGGCGCCTTGGCGGCGGAGCCGCAGCCGGGAGACCCGGAGGCGCGCCAGCTCGCCTGCGTCGCCCATCCGGGTCGCGCGCTGACCTATACCGTCGCCCGGCTGCGCCATTGGCGCCAAGGCGGCGAGCTCGCGCGCGGCTGGTGGTCCGTGTACCGGTGGCTCGCGGAGCGGGAGCCTTGGCGCTCGCGGCTCGGCACGCTGCTCTCGTCGCTGCGCTACGCGAACGAAGAGCAGCCCCTGACGCCGTCCACCAGCCGGCTGCTGTACGGCGATCGCCTGCTGGCCAGCGTCTCCCGGATGGAGCGGTTCGTGGCTTGTCCGTTCCGGCATTTCGCGGCGCATGGCCTCCGGTTGCACGAACGGCGCCTGTACCGGGTCGACGCGCCCGATATCGGCCAGCTGTTCCATGCGGCGCTGCGCCAGACGACCGAGAAGCTGCTGTCCGAAGGGCCGGCCGGCCTCGAGGCCGAGCGCTGGCAAGGCGAGGCGGCCGCCGCCGTGGAGCGGCTGCTGCCCAAGGTCCAATCGCAGATTCTGCTCTCCTCCCACCGGCATCAGGCGATGGCGCGCAAGCTGCGCGACATCGTCTCGAAGACGTCGACCATGCTGGGCGAACATGTCCGGCTGTCGGCCTTCCGGCCCGTCGGGCTGGAGGTCGCGTTCGGTCCGGACGGCGCTTTGCCGCCTCTGTCACTGGATCTCGGCGGAGGCCGCTGGATGGATATCGCAGGACGGATCGACCGCGTCGATGCCGCGGAGACGCCTGAAGGCGTGCTGCTGCGGATCATGGACTACAAGTCGAGCGCCGTGAAGCTCAAGCTGGACGAGGTCGCGCACGGCCTGTCGCTGCAGATGTTGACTTACCTGGACGTCGTCGTGACGCACGCGCCGCATTGGCTGGGGAGGCCGGCGCATCCGGCGGGCGTGCTTTATTTCCACGTGCACAATCCGCTGCTGCATACGGCGAACGGCATGGGCGAGGCCGAGGCCGGGGCGGCGATGCTGAAGGAGTACCGGATGCAGGGACTCGTCCTGGCGGACGGGGAAGCGGTGCAGCTGATGGACGAGTCGCTCGCCGTCACAGGCAAGTCGGCGATCGTCCCGGTCGAATTCAAGAAGGACGGATCGTTCTCCGCCCGTTCCCAAGTCGCCGAACCCGGCCAATGGGACGTGCTGCGCAAGTCGGTGCGGAGCAGCATCCGCCGCATCGGCAAGCGCATCGTGGACGGGGACGTCGGGATCGCGCCTTACCGGTTGGACAAGAAGAGCCCGTGCACGGTGTGCGAATACCGGCCGGTCTGCCAGTTCGACGGGCAGCTCGAGGGCAACCGGCATCACGCGCTGCCGAAGCCCGGCAGCAAGGAGCAAGTCTGGCGGTGGCTGGCCGACCAAGAGGAGGGTGAGGCGGAATGAGCGTACATACGGAAATGCCCGATCTGTCCGCGACCTACGCCAAACCGGCGGGCAGCCGCTGGACGGACGAGCAGTGGGCCGCCATCGCGGCGGACGGCACCCGGCTGCTCGTCGCGGCCGCCGCCGGGTCCGGCAAGACCGCCGTGCTCGTCGAACGCATCATCTCCCGCATCGCCGACGAAGCGCGGCCGCTCGACGTCGACGCGCTGCTCGTCGCGACCTTCACCAAGGCGGCGGCCGCGGAGATGAAGGAGCGCATCCGAATCGCGCTGGAGGACGCGCTGGAACGGAAGCCCGATTCCGCCCATCTCCGGCGCCAGCTGGCGCTGCTGCCCCGCGCTTCGATCACGACGCTGCACTCCTTCTGCATGGAGGTGTTGGAGAAGTACGCGCCGCTCATCGGCCTCGATCCCGGCTTCCGGATCGCGAACGAGACCGAAGCCGAGCTGATGCGGATGGACACGCTCGACGCCTTGTTCGAAGAGCGCTACGAGACGGAGGGCGAGCATGGCACGCTGGCCCGATTGGCGGACTTGTTCGGCGGAGAGCGCAGCGACGAGCCGCTGCACCGGCTCGCGCTCGAGCTGTACGACTTCTCCCGGAGCCATCCGGAGCCGGATGCGTGGCTGGCCCGGACGGCGGCCGGCTTCCGGGTCGCGAACGCGGAGGCGCTGGCCGACACGCCTTGGGTGCAGAGCATGCGCGCCGACGTGCTGCTCGCGCTCGAGGGAGCGGTCGAGCTGCTCCGCGGCGCGCAGGGGATCGCGGCGCTGCCGGGCGGTCCGCAGCCTTACGCGGACACGCTCGCCGACGATCTGGATGTCGTCTTGTCCCTGCTGGAGACGGTGCGCGCGAAGCCTTGGGCCCAGTGGCGCGAGGCGTTCGCCGAATTCGCGTTCGGCCGCCTCAAGCCGTGCCGCGGGGACGGATACGATCCGGCGCTCCAAGAGCAGGTCAAGCAAGCGCGGGACGACGCCAAAAAAACCGTGAACCGGCTGGCGGACGAATGGTTCGTGCGCACGCCTGAGCAGTACGCGTCCGAGATGCGGGCGCTCGCGCCGGATATGGCCGAGCTGGCGGCGCTCGTCATCGCCTTCGGCGAGCGGTACGAGGCGGCGAAGCGCGCGAAGGGGCTGCTCGACTTCGGCGACCTCGAGCACTATGCCTTGCGCATCCTGCGCGATCCCGCCTCGGTACCCGGGCGCGTCGTTCCGTCGCCGGCCGCGCTGGACTATCGGGAACGGTTCAGGGAGATTCTCCTGGACGAATATCAGGATACGAACGAGGTGCAGGAGGCGATCGTCTCTCTCATTGCGAAGGTAGAACCGGGCAACGTGTTCATGGTCGGGGACGTCAAGCAGAGCATCTACCGGTTCCGCTTGGCGGAGCCTGGGCTGTTCCTCGCGAAGTACAAGTCCTACGACGTCTGGACCCCGCAAGGAACGGAGCGCGGAGAGCGAACGACGGGCGCGGGGCTGCGCGTCGACCTCGCCCGCAACTTCCGCAGCCGGGCGCGCGTGCTGGACGCGGTCAACCACGTGTTCCGCCAAATCATGCGCGAGCCGGTGGGGGAGATGAATTACGACCGCCGGGCCGAACTCATCTACGGCAACGGGTATCCGCCCGACGAGCTGGACGCCGAAGATCTGGGCTTGACGTCCGGCGAGCGCAATCCGTATCAGGTCGAGATGATCCTGATCGAAGCCGGCGCCGGAACCGTTGACGAAGAGGGGGATGCCGCTCCCGCCGCAGGCGAGCGGGAAGAAGCGAGCGAAGCGGGCGAGACGCCGGCCGTGCCCGAGGAGGACCTGGCGGCCGTGCAGCTCGAAGCGCGCTGCATCGCCGAGGAGATCCGTCGCCTCATGGGCACGGACGGGAGCGGCAAGCCGCCTTTTGCCGTCTATGACGGCAAATCCGGCCTTCATCGCCCGCTCGCCTATCGCGACGTCGTCATTCTGCTGCGCGCGGCGACCTCGCTCGCGCCCGCCGTTCTGGAAGAGCTCCAGGGGGCGGGGATTCCGGCCTACGCGGATCTGGCGACGGGCTACTTCGCGGCGACCGAGGTCGACGTGATGCTGTCCTTGCTGCATCTGATCGACAATCCCGATCAGGACATCCCGCTGGCCGGCGTCCTGCGTTCGCCGCTCGTCGGCCTGGACGCGGAGCAGCTCGCGCGGATCCGCATCGTCCGGCGCTCCGGCTCGTTCTGGGATGCCGTGCGGACGGCCGCCGGCGACGATTCCGGAACGGTCGAGGCGGAGCTGCGGGCCAAGCTGTCCGCGTTCGCGGCGGCGCTGGAGAGTTGGCGCAACTTCGCCCGCCGAGAACCGCTGGGCGAGCTCCTCCACATGCTGTACCGCGATACCGGCTATTACGACTTCGTCGGCGGGCTGCCGGGCGGCGTCCAGCGCCAGGCCAACCTGCGGGCGCTCGTCGACCGGGCGCGCCAATACGAGCGGAACTCCAGCTTTCGGGGACTGTTCCGCTTCCTCCGCTTCCTGTCCCGCATGCGGGACACCGGCGCGGATCTCGGGGCCGCCCGCGCGATCGGCGAGCAGGAGGACGTCGTCCGGGTCGTCTCGATCCACAAGAGCAAGGGGCTCGAGTTCCCCGTCGTGTTCGTGGCGGGGCTCGGGCGCCAGTTCAACCGGCAGGATCTCAATGGCATGTTCCTGAAGCACAAGAAGCTCGGCTTCGGGCCGCGCATGGTCGAGCAGGTGACGCGCGTCGCCTATCCGACGCTGCCGCAGCTGGCGATACGCCGGCGGCTCCAAGCGGAGATGCTCGCCGAAGAGATGCGCGTGCTCTACGTCGCCCTGACGCGCCCGAAGGAGAAGCTGATCCTCGTCGGAACGACGAAGGACGCGCAGAAGGAGCTGCAGCGGTGGAGCCGGACGGCGGCCTCGGCCGCGGAAGGCTTGCCGGCGCATGCCGTCGCGGCTGCCTCCCGCTATCTCGATTGGCTGGGGCCGGCTTCGCTGTCGGCAGGGTCCGATTGGCGCTTAGGAACCTCGTCGGGCGCGCCGCTCCCGGCAAGCGCGGGAGAGTCGGGCGCGTCGTCGACGCCGCCGTGGTCGTGCAGGGTCGTCCCGGCGGCGGCGTTCATGCGCGCGGCAGCCGCGGCGGCGGAGACGCCGGCCGACGGGGAGCCGCTCTGGAATCTCGTGCAGAGGCTCGAACCCGTTCCGGTCGCGCCTTCGCCTGCGGGGGAGCAGGCCGCGGCTGCGCTGTCCTGGTCGGATCCGCACGCGGCCGCTGCCCGGGCTGCCGCCAAGACGTCGATCACGGCGATGAAGCAGCAGCGGCAGCCCATGGCGACGGCATCGGACGGTCTTTCTCCGGAGGAGTTCAACAACGAGGAAGCGCGCCATCCTGCCTGGAACCCGGAAGAGCTGCCGGACGCGGCGACGATGACGTATCGTCTGCGCCGCCCCAAGTTCCTGTCGGCTAAGCGGCTGACGCCCGCGGAGCGGGGGTCGGCGGTGCATCTGGCGATGCAGCACTTGCCGCTGCGCGAAGATCTCGGCGTCCCGGACGTCGAGGCGTGGCTGGAGAAGCTGGTCGCGGACCGGATCCTCACGCCCGAACAGCGGGAGGCGATCGGCCCGGAAGCGATCGTCGCGTTCGGCCGTACGCCGCTGTTCGCGCGAATGCGGTCGGCGGAGCGCCTCTGGCGCGAATGGCCGTTCAGCGCGGGCATTCCCGCCGAGGAGGCGCATCCCGGACTGTTCGAGGGAGAGCGTTCGCAAGAGACCGTCCTCATCCAAGGGGTCATCGACGTGCTGTTCCCGGGAGAGGACGGGCTCGTTCTGGTGGACTACAAGACCGATACCGTCTTCGGCGACGCCTTCGCGGAAGCGGCAGAGAAGCACCGGTTCCAAATGGAGCAGTATGCGGGCGCGATCGGCCGGATCATGGGAGAGCCGGTGGCGGAAGGCTATATATATTTCATAGACGGCGGTCGTACGGTTAGGCTGTTCTAATAGAGAGAGGAAGTGAAGCGGCATGAGGGTGCTGCATACGGCGGATTGGCATTTCGGCCGGACGCTGGAAGGCCGGAGCCGGATGGCGGAGCAGGAAGCGTTCGTCGACGAGCTCGTGCGTCTCTCGCGCGAGGAGCAGGCGGATCTGGTGCTCGTCGCCGGAGACGTCTACGACTCCGTGAACCCGCCAGCCGCGGCCGAAGGGTTGTATTATGACGCCCTGGCCCGGCTGTCCGAAGGCGGACGCCGCGCCGTGGCCGTCATCGCCGGCAACCACGACCACCCGGACCGGGTCGCGGCGGCGACGCCGCTGGCGGCGCGGCACGGCGTCCGGCTCATCGGCCTCCCGCAGGCGGAAGCGGTCCGGGTGGGGATCGCCCGTACGGGAGAGGAGGCGATTATCGCCGCGCTGCCCTATCCGTCCGAGGCGCGGCTGAACGAGCTGCTGCATGCCGCGATGGACGAAGAGGCCTTAAGGGCGGCGTATTCCGACCGCGTCGGCCGCTTGATGCGGACGATGGGCGGGGCGTTCCGCCCGGACACGGTGAACCTGGCGATGAGCCATATTTACGTGCTCGGCGGGAGCGAGACCGAGTCGGAGCGTCCGATCCAAGTCGGCGGCGCCTACACGATCGACCCCTCCGCGTTGCGCGCGGGACAGCAGTATACGGCGCTCGGCCACCTGCACCGTCCGCAGCGCGTCGCGGGAGACGAGACGATCCGCTACAGCGGCTCCCCGCTCGCATACAGCTTCTCGGAAGCCGGCCAGGCCAAGTCCGTCGTGCTGTTCGACGCGGTTCCCGGCGGGATCGTAGAGCCGCGGGAAGTGCTGCTCTCCTGCGGACGTCCGCTCGTTCGCTGGCAGGCGCAGGGCGGTCTCGCCGAAGTGCACCGCTGGCTGGACGAGAAGCGGGATCCGGGCGCCTGGATCGAGCTTACGCTATGGCTGACGGAGGCGCTCACCCTGGAGCAGATCGGCGCGCTCCGAACGAGCTGCGACGGCCTGCTGCAGATCCGTCCGGTCTACGAGAACGCCGCGGAGAACGGCGAGTCGCCGAGCCGCGAGCGAGGCGGTTTGCCGCCGGAGGAGCTGTTCCGCCGATTCTATCGCCGTCAGACCGGCGGGGGCGAAGCCGACGATGCGCTCGTCTCGTTGTTTCTGACGCTCATCCACGACGAGGCGGAGAAGGAGGAGAGCGAGACGTGAAGCCCATTTTGCTAGAGCTGGCGGGAATACAGAGCTACAGGGAAAAGCAGGCGGTCGACTTCGAGCGGCTCTGCCAAGGCGGCGTGTTCGGCATCTTCGGACCGACCGGCAGCGGCAAATCCTCCATCCTCGACGCCATGACGCTCGCCCTCTACGGGCGGGTGGAGCGCGCGCCGAAGGGAACGCAGGGCATCCTGAACGGGGCGGAGAACAAGCTCTCCGTCGCCTTGACGTTCGAGATGTCGGGAGCGGGCGAACGGCTGCGCTACCGCGTCGAACGGCAGTACAAGCGGGCCGGCGAGTCGGCCGTCCACGGCGCGCTCTGCCGGTTGATCGAGCTCTCGCCGGAAGGCGAGCGCGTGCTCGCGGACAAGCAGTCCGAAGTCGATGCGGAGGTGGAGCGGCTCATCGGCTTGACGATGACCGACTTCACGCGCGCGGTCGTGCTGCCGCAAGGCAAGTTCGCCGAGTTCCTGACGCTTGCGGGGAAGGATCGACGGCAGATGCTGCAGCGGCTGTTCCGGCTGGAACGCTATGGCGACGCGCTCGCTGCGCGCCTGTCGGCGCGCAGCGACGGCGTGCGGATGCGGCTGAAGGAGACGGAAGCGGAGCAGCTCGGGCTGGGCGACGCCTCGCCCGAAGCGCTCGCGGCCGCGACCGAGCGGCTCGCGTCCGCGCGTGCCGAAGCCGCACGGCTGCGGGCCCTGCTGACGGAGACCGAAGCGGCGCACGAGGCGCTGGGCCGCCGCCGCGAGCGGGAGATCGAGCTGCGGCGCCTGGAGGCGCAATGGGAGGCGCTCGCCCGGCAAGCGCCGGCGATCGCCGAGCAAGAGGCGGAGGCCGCTAGGCTCGAGCGGGCGGCGAGCGCGCTGCCCGCGGTCCGCGATGCGGACGAGGCGGAGCGCGAGCTGGCGGCGCGGACGGGGGAGCGCGAAGGCGCGCAAGCCGCGTCCGCGGCCCAAACGGCGCGCGCGGAGACCGCCGCGGCCGCGTGGGAGGCCGCCCAATCCGAATCGGGCGCGCAGGAGCCGGGACTCATTCAGCGGTTGGAGCGGCTGGAGCAGGCGGTACAGCTCGAGAAAGAAGCGCGGGTGTGGCAGGCCCAATGGACCGAAGCGACCGGTATACTGGCGCAGGACGAGCAGCGCGGGCAGGCGCTCGAAGAGCGGTTCGCGCACACGGGCGACCGCCTGCGCCAAGCCCGCGACAAACAGCTGCGGCTGCGCGCGGAATGGGAGGCGCTGCAGCCGCGCGCCGAAGCGTCCAGCCG
>NZ_JACJVP010000073.1 GCF_014212125.1 Cohnella nanjingensis | reverse complement strand
ACGGGTGTTGGTTGTAGGATAAGCCCTCGACCGATTAGTACTCGTCAGCTACACACATTGCTGTGCTTACACCCCGAGCCTATCAACCTGGTGTTCTTCCAGGGGTCTTACGAATTGGGAAATCTCATCTTGAGGCGGGCTTCGCGCTTAGATGCTTTCAGCGCTTATCCCTCCCGCACTTGGCTACCCAGCGATGCTCCTGGCGGAACAACTGGTACACCAGCGGTGCGTCCATCCCGGTCCTCTCGTACTAAGGACAGCCCCTCTCAAATTTCCTACGCCCGCGACAGATAGGGACCGAACTGTCTCACGACGTTCTGAACCCAGCTCGCGTACCGCTTTAATGGGCGAACAGCCCAACCCTTGGGACCTACTTCAGCCCCAGGATGCGATGAGCCGACATCGAGGTGCCAAACCTCCCCGTCGATGTGGACTCTTGGGGGAGATAAGCCTGTTATCCCCAGGGTAGCTTTTATCCGTTGAGCGATGGCCCTTCCATTCGGTACCACCGGATCACTAAGCCCGACTTTCGTCCCTGCTCGACTTGTAGGTCTCGCAGTCAAGCTCCCTTATGCCTTTGCACTCTTCGAATGATTTCCAACCATTCTGAGGGAACCTTGGGGCGCCTCCGTTACGCTTTAGGAGGCGACCGCCCCAGTCAAACTGTCCGCCTGACACGGTCCCTTCACCGGATTCACGGTGACAGGTTAGAACTCCGATACGATCAGGGTGGTATCCCAACGGCGCCTCCATTGAAGCTTGCGCTCCAACTTCAAAGGCTCCCACCTATCCTGTACAGACCGTACCAAAGTTCAATATCAAGCTACAGTAAAGCTCCATGGGGTCTTTCCGTCACGTCGCGGGTAACCTGCATCTTCACAGGTACTAAAATTTCACCGGATCTCTCGTTGAGACAGCGCCCAAGTCGTTACGCCATTCGTGCGGGTCAGAATTTACCTGACAAGGAATTTCGCTACCTTAGGACCGTTATAGTTACGGCCGCCGTTTACTGGGGCTTCGGTTCACAGCTTCGGGTTGCCCCTAACCGCTCCCCTTAACCTTCCAGCACCGGGCAGGCGTCAGCCCGTATACTTCGCCTTACGGCTTCGCACAGACCTGTGTTTTTGCTAAACAGTCGCTTGGGCCTATTCACTGCGGCCCCCTCGGGCTATTCACCCTACCGAGGCACCCCTTCTCCCGAAGTTACGGGGTCATTTTGCCGAGTTCCTTAACGAGAGTTCTTCCGCGCGCCTTAGAATTCTCATCTCGCCTACCTGTGTCGGTTTACGGTACGGGCACCTTCGCCTGGCTAGAGGCTTTTCTTGGCAGCGTGAGCACGAGACCTTCGGTACTGTAATTTTCCCTCCCCATCACAGCTCAAGGTATTAGCATGCGGATTTGCCTACATGCACCCCTCACTGCTTGGACGAGCTATTCCATCAGCTCGCGTCTTTGCCCTCCTGCGTCCCCCCATTGCTCGTAACGGCTTACGGTGGTACAGGAATTTCAACCTGTTGTCCTTCGACTACGCCTTTCGGCCTCGCCTTAGGTCCCGACTTACCCTGAGCGGACGAACCTTCCTCAGGAACCCTTAGGCTTTCGGCGGACAGGATTCTCACCTGTCTTTTCGTTACTCATACCGGCATTCTCACTTGAATGCAGTCCACCTGTCCTCTCGGTCAGACTTCTACCCGCATTCAACGCTCCCCTACCCAAGNNCATGCCATAGCTTCGGTGGTGTGTTTAGCCCCGTTACATTTTCGGCGCAGAGTCACTCGACCAGTGAGCTATTACGCACTCTTTAAATGGTGGCTGCTTCTAAGCCAACATCCTGGTTGTCTTCGCAACTCCACATCCTTTCCCACTTAACACACACTTGGGGACCTTAGCTGATGATCTGGGCTCTTTCCCTCTTGACGACGGATCTTAGCACTCGCCGTCTGACTCCCGAGTATACATACATGGCATTCGGAGTTTGACTGGACTTGGTAACCCTTGGCGGGCCCCGCACCCAATCAGTGCTCTACCTCCACGATGCTTCACCTCGAGGCTAGCCCTAAAGCTATTTCGGGGAGAACCAGCTATCTCCGAGTTCGATTGGAATTTCTCCCCTACCCCCACGTCATCCCCAAGCTTTTCAACGCTTGTGAGTTCGGGCCTCCAGTAAGTGTTACCTCACCTTCACCCTGCACAGGGGTAGATCACACGGTTTCGGGTCTACGCCTACGTACTAAAGCGCCCTATTCAGACTCGCTTTCGCTGCGGCTCCGTCTCTCCGACTTAACCTCGCACGTAAACGTAACTCGCCGGTTCATTCTACAAAAGGCACGCCATCACCCCTAGATCGGGCTCTGACTTCTTGTAAGCGCACGGTTTCAGGTTCTTTTTCACTCCGCTCCCGCGGTGCTTTTCACCTTTCCCTCACGGTACTGCTTCACTATCGGTCGCCAGGGAGTATTTAGCCTTGGCAGATGGTCCTGCCGGATTCCCACGGGGTTTCTCGTGTCCCGCGGTACTCGGGATCCGTCTCGGAGGGAGCAGACTTTCGGCTACAGGGCTTTTACCTTCTATGCCGGGCCTTTCCAGACCTCTTCGCCTAACCTGCTCCTTTGTAACTCCATGTGAGACGTCCCACAACCCCAGGAGGCAAGCCTCCTGGTTTGGGCTAATCCGCTTTCGCTCGCCGCTACTGACGGAATCACTCTTGTTTTCTTCTCCTCCAGGTACTTAGATGTTTCAGTTCCCTGGGTATGCCTCCTCATGAGCTATGGATTCACTCATGGGTGACTGGGCATTACCCCAGCCGGGTTTCCCCATTCGGACATCCCCGGATCAAAGCCTGCTTACGGCTCCCCGAGGCAATTTCGCTGTTCGCCGCGTCCTTCTTAGGCTCCTGGCGCCTAGGCATCCTCCGTGCGCCCTTATTAGCTTAACCATATAGCTCCGAGATGCTGGCCTGATCGTCGTTCTCCCCCAGTTTCTTGATTCCACTTTACAGCG
>NZ_JACJVP010000072.1 GCF_014212125.1 Cohnella nanjingensis | reverse complement strand
GGGATTGGAAAAGCAATCAGCACAATGGGTTTGCAGACGTTCAGAAAAGTGCTTGATTCCGGGGCGAAGAATGGGGAAGAAGCGGTCGATCTGTTCCAAAAACCGATCCGGCTTCGTTTTCCGGAACTGCGCGATAAAGTGCCTTATAAAAAATACTCGATTTATTTCGGACCCGAGCCGGGAATTCAGCTGCTTGAATATTTTAATCCGAATGTCGTCAGACACCTTTTAACCAATCTATCGGAGGGATGAATCATGGGTGACGAAGCAACGAAAGAGCAGAAGCAAGAAAGAAAGCATTTAAAGGAAGCGGAGAAGGCAAAAGTAATAGAACAGGAGCACCTCGAGAAACAAGCTTGCAAAGCGGAAAAAGCAAAAGCAAAAGAACAGAAGCAGCTCGAGAAGCAAGCGCGGAAAGGGACAGAAGAAGTGCAGAGCGATGAACCGAAAGAAGAGTAGGGGAAAAGGCTGACTCAAAAGGAATTCCGTCCCAAAGAGTCAGCCTTATTTACCATACTCCTTCGTTGATTCGCGCTGAAGGAGCTTTACTCAAGTTATTGTTTTTTCGCTTTTTCTTTCATATGTTCAACAATATCCATTCCAGACTTTATCATCTGTTCACCGGCATGCTGTACGCCGCTTTTAACGGCCGAGATCAATTTCCCTATTAAAATATCGGATGGCTGATCCGATTTTTCTGCAGCCTCCATGATTTTCTTGCCGGTTACATTCGCACCGCCGCTAACAGCTTTTGCATAGCTGCCGGCGAAACGGAAGAATTCTTGCTTGATTTCGCCAAAAATCTTCGAGGAATTCTGACTACCCTCTGGCATTTGCTTCACCCCCTTATGAAAGCAAAGCGTTCGGTCTATCGGGATGCAACGGTGTCGCGAAGCATGCGGATCGTACGATCTTGGGGAGAAGAAGCGGCAGCTTCATGGAGAAGCTTAAGACCGCGCCGCCCCCACTTTTGCTGCTCTATCGGGTCGTGCATCGTCTTTGCCAGCAGGATCAGGATGCTTTTGCTCATACGGGGCAGCGATCAACTCCGCTTCCGGCTCATCATCCAGCAAGGGGACGGAATGAATTTCTACAGAATGCATTTTGCCGTCCATAAATAATTTAATCAATGCAACAATTACGCCCACTACAAGAACAAAAACAATTACGCCGCTTAACGTTAATCCAAGAATAAAAATCATTTTATCTGCAAATCCCATGTTCTTGATGTTCAATTTCATTCTCACTCCCTCTGTCTGTTACAATCGACCATTTTGCGTTCATTATATGTATAGGCTTCCGCGATATTATGGGTACACGCACATTGTTCGGATGAATTCCGCTTCAGTCCATTTCGCGGCTGCAGAGCGGCACATAAGAATAGGAAAGAAAGAGCTGATAGAGAGGCCGTATGGCTCGTGGGGGTTGTCCGGGACCGGAGTGTTGTTGTTGAACATATACGGGGAGGAGTAACTATGGATCATAGTCAAAATAAACTTGAATCTGATCAAAGGCAAACCGATGCCGCGGAGCTTCCGAACTCCAATCTGAACAAGAAGGAAGACATTACTACGATTGAAGAAAATAAATCGGTGGAGATATCGGAGGCGGCTACGAAAGCCGACCCGGAGTGGAGGCAGTTCGTTCAGCAAGAACTCGAAAGCATGCGGAACCCGGAAAAAGCGGAGCAGGATCGTACACGCAAAGAGACGTCGTCGCTTCCATCGTTAGATCAAGCCTTAGGTCTCATCATCGAAAAAATACCCTTCGAACGTTTAATCGATTCGACGATTCGGTATTTCATAAAGAAGCAAAAGCCAAAACCAAAACCAGAGAGAAGGGCGAACAAGCACCGAAGAAAGTGATACCGAAGATGAGACGATCGGAGATGGGCGGAGGGGATTCGTGAATCAGTGAGAGCATCTCGTTTGGAAAACCACTTCACTAGGAAGTGGTTTTTTAGTTTTGGCATTTGTTTGTTAGGATATTTGCGATCTCCATCGCGCGGCTGGATGAAATAATCAGTTTATTGAAAATGTGCGTCTGTCTGAGTCAAGCTTTTGCATTCGCGCATTCAATTAATGATAAACCATAAGCGCAGTGCTGATTTCCAATCGGTAAGGCGGGCTACAAAGCCGGAGGAATGAATGATATTAGCTGCCTAGGAGGGTTTTTATGAAATCGCAAACGCATAAGATGACCGTATCTATTGACGAGCATTCATCCCATCTGGACCCGTTCAAGGATTTTTATAAGCAGTTGGACGATGAAGGAAGAACCATTGAAAAGCTGTCTCGGCAAAGAGTCGAAGACTATCAGTTGAAAGCCGTTAACGCTACGCTTGCTCACGTTTGGAACAAGAATGAATATTACCGTTCGCAGCTGGAAGAAGCGGGCTTCAAGGAACCGAGAATCGAAAGTCTGGATCAATTAGCATCGGTACCGCTGCTCAAGAAAGACGTTATCCGAGGAGATAAGCAGAAGATCTTGTCCGTCGATCCGAAAGACATCGGTCAGGTTCACCTTACTAGCGGAACTTCGGGGAAGCCGATTTATACCGCCTACACGTTAGCTGACCAGTATATATACGATTTGCTGCCCAAATATTTGGATATATTCAAGGAGTCGGACGAGGATGTTGCGGCCATTGCGCTGCCGTATGAGTTTGCGCTGCCCGGTCTCGGTTTTCAGCGTTTGTTCCAGTTTGCGTTCGGAACGGGGGTGCTGTCGCTAGGCAAAGGGGGATACATGGCTCCCGTCGATAAGTCATTGGAGCTGATGAAGGAATACCAAGCCACGGTACTCGCTACTACTCCTTCCTATGCGGCGCTTCTGGTGGAACAAAGCGAGAAGTACGGTATCAGAATAGGTGAAGATATCCGACTCAAGAAGATTTGGCTGACCGGCGAAGGGTGCTCCTCCACCTTCCGCGAACGGCTCGAGAAATGGTGGGGCTGCGAAGTGTCATTCTTCTACGGCTCGACCGAGTGCGGGGGCGTGGGCGTTGAATGCAGCGAACACAGAGGGTATCACGTGATGGAAGGACATGTAAAGGT
The DNA here is from genome assembly GCF_014212125.1 of Cohnella nanjingensis. GTDB lineage: Bacteria > Bacillota > Bacilli > Paenibacillales > Paenibacillaceae > Cohnella > Cohnella nanjingensis. The sequence continues at coordinate 1,859 of NZ_JACJVP010000072.1, read as the reverse complement.
AGAAATCATCGATCCGGTTACGGAAAAGCCGCTTCCGTACGGCAAAACCGGAGAGATCATCGTGACGACGCTGCTGCGCGAAGGAATGCCGATGGTGCGTTACCGAAGCGGAGATATGGGCTATTTGCAAAAGTCCAGATGCACTTGCGGGATCACGATGGACGTTTTGCACCTGAGAGGCAGAATGGAGAGCATGCTGCGATTGAATGGCGAGGACTATTCCCCGTTCTTACTGGAACACTTCCTTATGGAAATTCCGGATGTGGGCATGTGGTATCACTTCAAGCTGAATCAGGGCGTTCTTAAGATCGAAGCCGAGCCGTTTCGGACCCCATTAAGCGACGAGCAATTGGCAGCGAAAATCCGAAAGCATATGGCCGATCGGATCGGGATCGACTGCCAAGTCGAAATCAGACACGACATTCCCCGTTCTTTCGGCAAAGCGACCCGAGTATTCAATTAGACTCTACCTCAGAAACAGGGGAGGAGGCGCTGCATGATAACTGACGAGAAACGGGAGCGTGAGCATAAGTTCAAGGATTTATTGGCGCGTCTTGTCAAATCGCCTTTGTACAAAGATAAATTATCGGAATGCGGCTTGAACGGCATGGGGTTGGATCGGATCCAAACACTGCCGCTCACGACAAAAGAAGATCTCCGAAAAGCCGGCGCTTTCGGTCACCTTGCCGTCGAAATGAAAGAGGTTGCGCAATACCACGAATCAACGGGCACGACCGGAGAGCCTTCCTCCTCCTGGTTCACCCAAGAGGACTTGGGGATTGGCGGAAGACAGCTGAAGGAATGCGGGGTTCGGTTGACAGCCGAAGATCTGGTGCTGATCCGCTTTCCATACGCGATGTCGCTACCCGCATTCTTGATGCAGCAAGCGGCATGGCAGTCGGGAGCAGGGATTGTACCCGCAAGCGGACGCACCGTTGTTACGCCATACCCAAGAGTGCTGCAGCTCATGGAGCGCCTTCGCGTCACGGTATCAGCCGGGCTCCCGCGAGAGTTTGAGCTCTTGGCCGAAACAGCGCGTCTGATCGGTTCGACGCCGAGCGAGCATTTTCCGGCTTTACGGGCCATTTGCGTTGCCGGAGAATTAATGAGCGCCAAGCGCAAGGAGCATATAGAGAAGCTGTGGGGTGTGCCTGTATTTAATATGTATGGCTCCACGGAAACCGCCAATATCGCTACGATGTGCGAATACGGCGCGATGCATATCGTGGAACGGGATTTTTACGTCGAAGTGCTGCATGAAGACGGTTCAGGCCCCGTTGCTCAAGGAGAGAGAGGGTATGCGGCGATTACGACGCTTTCCCATCATGGATCTCCTCTGCTGCGATACTTTAATGAAGACATCATTTCTGTCGAACATTCCTTATGCGCTTGCGGCAGAACGGGGGGCAAGCTGACGCATTACGGCAGGAGTAAGGATCGAATCCGTTATGGCGATACCGTCCTGGACGCCGCGGACCTCCAAGAAGCCGTATATTCTTTGTCTCCTGCTCCGGATGCCTGGAAGGCGATTTGCCAAGAAAACGGGCTGCACGTTCTTCTTGACTCGCATGATTCCGGGAAATGGTCGGAAGAGGCTATCCGTTCTCATCTATCCGGGAAGCTGCGAGTGCCGGTCACCATAGAGATCGTTGACGACTTCAGGCTGCTTGACCGTGTCGAGCTTGTGAAAAACGTCCCGTCGACAAAGCCGGTATATGTTCAAAAATACAGTTGAAGTAAACACGTACGAGCGCGAAAGGGATTGGCCGATGCGCAAAAGGGAATTTTGGAGCGTAAGCATGAGTGGGTTGGAAAAGGTTCCCGCCGTTGGCCGAAAGGAAGGGAGTGCTCGTATGAGT
>NZ_JACJVP010000071.1:28172-59524 GCF_014212125.1 Cohnella nanjingensis | reverse complement strand
ATATTCCCTACGATGATTAGGCGCGTAAGCCCTGAAAGCGATAATGGCCAACACCCATTTCCATAAAACAGCTTCGCCCTCTTCTGAGGACGGCGAAGCCGGTTTTACTTGTCTGGGGCCAGCGCGGTATCCGCTGCCGGTTTTCTTCGCGCGGCCGTAGTCCTTCAAGCAGTCGAATTACTTCAATCCGGCCCAGGCCGGCTCGCATGCTTCGAGCCAACGGTTGCGGATCTCGAGAATCTCGCGGTCCGGCAGCTTGCCCTTGGCCGCGTAACGGACGTTGTCCTTGAAGTGCGACGCATTCGTCGTCCCGACGATCGCCGTGTCCACATAAGGGACGGACAGCACGAAGCGCAGCGCCTTCTCGGCGATCGCATCCGATTCCTGCTTCATGAACGGATAGTCGAGCTTGTCCAGCCGCTCCTTGTAAGGATCGGGCGCATTCTCCAGCCCCTCCCGGGTCCAGATGGCGTTCGCGATCGGGCGCTTCGCGATAACGCCCATACTGCGCTTCGCGGCTTCGGTCAGGGTGAGCGACAGCGCCTCCTGGTCCGCGATGTTCACGGACGTCTCCAGCGCGTCGAACACGTCCGTGCGGATAGCGTAGAGGGCGTCGGTGCTGTCTCCGCTGTAGCCGATATAGCGAACGACGCCGTCCCGCTTGAGCTTCCGCACCGCTTCGACAAGATCGCCTTGGCGCAGCACCGCCTCCGAGCAACTGTGGATGAGCAGCAGGTCCAGATAATCGGTCTTCAGGTCCTTCAGCGACCGCTCTATGCTAGGCTGCACATTCCGCACGTCCCAATCCGGGTATGGCAGGCCGACGCTCTCGCCTTCGCCCAGCTTGCTGAACAGATAATACTCGCGCCTCCGGTTCGATATCGCCTGCCCGATCAAGCCTTCGCTGGCTTTGTAGCTGGATGCGGTATCGATCACGTTCACGCCTTGATCCAGCACGTCGCCCAGCAGCGTTTCCGCTTCCTTCGAAGTGATGGGAGCCGTATCCATTCCGATCTCCGCGCTGCCGAATCCGAGTACGGATACGTTCATATCCGTCTGGCCGAACTTTCTCTTCTCCATCGCTGGCACCTCCAGATTAAGTCGTATTAGCCATTACCCGTTAGACCCGGGCGCAACCCATCCCTTCCGATTTCGGCGATGATTCCGCGATGATATGTTAGGCTTTTCCAAACAAAGGGTTGATTTCGCGCGTCGGATATGGTTAATTCAACTTAATACCAAGTAAGCCTATGAACTTAAATATTTTCAAACCCTCTTCAAAATAGGCCTTGGTTTTCCGACAAAATTAGTAGTTTAGGAGTGGAAGGAGCTGGGATTAACGACCGATTGACCGCTTGAAAAAAGGGGGCATCCCAAATAGACAGAGAGAGAAGCCCTAGGAGTGGAAGACTTGTTCAAGCAAATCGAGAATGACATTGAAGCCGCGCTATTCAATTTCATCTGGATGACGGCATGGCGAGAGAAGGGGTTCGAGTTCGAATTCTCGACCGATGTCCTCGGCCGGTACGTGGTCATCACTCCCCAAGGGGAATACGTCGGCTCCGCGGAGTTCAAGCCCTATACGCCGACGGACAGCCCGCTCGAAGCGATCGCTCCGTTCGGCGCCCATCCGAGCGTTGCGGCGGACCCGGCGAAGGTGGCCGAGATCGACAAGATCGCGCTGCTCAAGGAGTCGCGGGGCGCCTATACGTCCGAGCTGCTGTCGTCGGCGGTCCATTTCGCGAAGGAGAACGGCTACCACTACTTTGTCTCGCTGCTTGAGCCGGTCTTTTATCGGGCCTTGCGCATCACCTACCGCGTTCCGATGGAGAAGGCGGGGCCCGCCAAATTTTACAAAGGGGATCAAGTCATTCCGGTCATTTTCGACATGAAGCGGATGTACGAGAATCCAGAGCAATACGAGTGGCTGTCGTTCCGGGAATTCGCCATGAACCCGCCGGAATGCTCCGCCCTTCAATCGATCTAATCACTTCCTGGACAAAGGCGGTCAACATGAGCGAATTAACGGTATTGGACAGAAGAAATCGGCTCTACGTCAAAATATTGTGGGGCATGCTCCTGCTCGGCATCCTCGCCGACCTCGGCGCGGCGCTGCCCCTCCGCATGATTCTCATCTTGGTCGTCACCGGAACGGTCATGTGCGGGTTGGCGACGGTGCTGACGTACAAACGGATCTTGACGGGATACGTCATGTATCTCGTGCCCGTCGTCTTGGCGCTGCTCACGGTGCTGCTCATCGTATCGGATCCGAATCCGATCGTGAGCACCTACTTCCTGGTCTACGTCAACATAGCCCTGATGACGCTCTACGCGAACTACAAGCCGATCCTGCTGGCCGGCGTTCTCGGTCTGGGGACCAGCACCTACCTGTTCTTCGATCCGAAGTTCAGCGAGCGACTGTTCCCCCACGACTCTCTGCTGTATCTCTGCCTCTATCTCGTCTTCGTGACGGCGGCGCTGGCCGCCTCCTCGCGGTTCGGCGCGCAGCTGCAGCGCCAAGTGACGGAGGAGAAGGGACAAGCCGTCGCGGCCAAGGAGCTGTCCGATCGGCTGGTCGACAAGCTCGAGTCCTCGATTCAGCTGCTCAGCGGGTTCAGCGCGCAACAGAAGGAAGACGTCCAGGCGACCGGCCGGATCTCCAAGGAGGCGACCTCCACCTTCGTGGAGATGACCCAAGCGATCGAGAGCCAGAGCAACGCGGTCATCAGCGTATCCGGCTCGGTACAGGAAGTGGAGGAGGTCATCTCCGGTCTCGCGGACGGGACGGACCGCCTCCGCCAGTTGTCCGCCGATACGGCGCAGCTCACGCAGGCAGGCAGCGGAGAGATCGGCGTGCTGGCGGTGGAGGTCGAGCGGGTGCGCGCCATCGTCGGGGGTACCGTGCAGCTCATGGAGGCGCTAGGCGAGCAGAACGCCCGGGTGAGCGACATCATCGGCACGATCGGCGAGATCGCGGAGCAGACCAACTTGCTCGCGCTGAATGCCGCGATCGAAGCGGCCCGGGCCGGCGAGCACGGCAGAGGCTTCGCGGTCGTCTCCGGCGAGGTGCGCAAGCTCGCGGACCATTCCCGTCAGGCGACGGGCGAGATCGCGAGCATCCTGGAGACGGTCCGCGCGCAGATCGAGGCGGTCAGCCGCCAAGTCCATCTCGGCCAATCGGCGGTCGCGGCGAGCCACGACGCGAGCCGTCAGGTCGAGCGGATCATGTCCGACATCGCCGCGAACAGCGAACGGGTGAAGTCGCAGGCGGACGAAGCCTACGCTTCGGCCGAATATGTCCGCGAGAAGTACGCGGGCATCGCGGGCGACTCCGATCAGATCGCCGCCGCCGCGGAAGAGAACATGGCTTCCATCCAACAAGTGTCCGCCAACATGGCGCATCAGAACGGCAAGATCAACGCCATCGTGGAGGATTACGGCCGGCTGGATACGCTCGTGAACGAGCTGAAGCAGCTGGTCGGCGGGCAGGAGAAGAAGAGATAACGGACAGGGACGCCATCGCGTCCCTGAAGCGGCCGGACAACGGCGGGATCTCCCGGCGCCCGGCCGCTTTGTTTTTTTCGTGCGTCGCATCGCGGTCTGCCGCTTTGCCCTGGCGGGAGGATCGCCTCTCGTCACTTTCCTCGCGCTGCCCTGGACAGCGAAGCCTTGCGGCAATGGAAGCCCGTTTGTCACCAAGTCGACAGCCTGCGGAATACGATACAGGAGCCTACTGGGCTGCCATGCGTCGACACCGGTTCTCCGCTTTTCGCCTTCTGCCGCGACGAGTGGTACAATAGAGGCTAATCCAAGACAGGCTCATCCGGGCAAGGAGTGAACAGCCATGGCGAACACGTATGTATACACCCGAAGAGAAGAGGTCGCGAATGCCATCACGCATGGGATCGGCGCGGTCTTGAGCGTCGCGGCGCTCGTGCTGCTGGTCGTCTACGCGAGCTTGAAGGGGACCGTCTGGCACGTGACGAGCTTCACGATCTACGGCACGACCATGCTGCTCCTCTATACGGCCTCGACGCTCGTCCACGCCGTGCAGGAAGGCAAGCTGAAGGACTTGTTCGAGACGTTCGACCATTCCTGCATCTACCTGTTCATCGCCGGCACGTATACGCCGATTCTGCTCACCGTATTGCGCAGTCCTTTGGGCTGGACGCTGTTCGGGCTCGTGTGGAGCATCGCGATCGGCGGCGTCGTCTTCAAAGCCTTCTTCACGAAGAAGTTCCTCTTCCTCTCGACGCTGTTCTATCTGCTCATGGGTTGGCTTATCGTATTCGCCTGGGGCCCGCTTACGGAGGCGCTCATGCCCGGCGGCATCCGGCTCCTCGTCGCCGGCGGCCTGCTCTATACGATCGGTTCGGTCTTCTATATGTGGCGCGCGTTCCCTTATCATCATGCCGTATGGCACGTCTTCGTGCTGGCGGGGTCCGTGGCTCACTTCTTCGCGATTCTGCTGTTCGTGCTCCGCTAGACTTCATTTCCCCGGGAATTGTAGTAAAATGTAAGAAATGAGTACCGATGCTCCGGGATGTGAACATATTTTCGATGACCAATGACCTCGTGGCGAATTTCGCGCTGCTTACCGCATTTCTATTCGCTTACAACCTGCTCTTCGGGCAAAAGGTGGCGGGCCTGCGTCCGAGCCTGCGGACGAAGACGATCGCCGGCGCCGTTTACGGCATCTTCGCGATTCTCCTGATGTACTTTAGCGTCAGCGTGGGCCCGAAGACGATTCTCGATTTCCGTCAGCTGATGATTATCTCTTCGGCCGCCTTCGGCGGTCTCTATGCGTCCATGCTGACCGGTCTGATCACCGTCATAGGGCGCGTGCTGCTGTTCGGCGGTCTGAATCACTCGTCGATCGTGGCGTCGATCTCGGCCTTGACGCTCGCCTTGGGGAGCGGACTGATCTCCCGGGCGGTTCGCGGCCATACCGGCCGGATGTGGTTCTACTCGCTGCTGCTCAGTTTGATCTGCCTGACGGGGACGCTGACCTACCTGCTCGGGCGCGACAGCCTAACGATACTGCCCCGCATGGCGCCGCTCATTGTGCTAGGAGGGATCTTCGTGGCGGGGCTGACCGCCTACTTCGCTTCGGCCAACCGCTTGACGCAGGAGCTCAGGGCCAGCGAGGAGCGATACCGGCAGCTGCATTCGATGCAGGAGGCGATCCTGCGGTCGGCTTCGGGCGTCTCCATCGTCGCGGCCGATCTGAACGGCAGAATCACGCTGTTCAACAGGGGGGCCGAGCTGATGTTCGGCTACCGCGCGAAGGAGATGATCGGCCGCGGCGTGAAGGGCTTCGATGTCCTGACGGAGCGGGCGAAACGCGGTCTGGCGGACGAGCGGGAATGGACCTTCGTCCGCAAGGACCGCACGCGTCTGCGCATCAATCTGATCGTGACGCCCGTGAAGGACGAGATCGGCGTATATATCGGCTATATGGGCGTCGCGACCGATATCACGGAGCGCAAGCGCGCCGAAGAGGCGCTTCGCAAGGCGAACGAGATGCTGCGTCAGCTCTCGCTGTTGGACGGGCTCACCGAGATCCCGAACCGCCGGCATTTCGATCAGGCGCTGGACCGCGAATGGTCGCGTGCGGCCACTGAGGATCGCCCGCTCGCGCTCGTGCTGTTCGATATCGACGCCTTCAAGAGCTACAACGACACCTACGGCCACCAGGCCGGAGACCGGGCGCTCATCCAAGTCGCCGCCGCGGCGAAGGCTTGCCTGCGCACCGATGAAGACATCGTCGCCCGATACGGAGGCGAGGAGTTCGCGGTGATCCTCCCGGGGGCGAACCTGTCCGAAGCGACGCGGCTCGCGGAGAAGATGCGGGCCGCCGTCGAAGCGGCCCGCATCCCGCACGCGGGCGCGCCGACGAACGGCGTGACGGTCAGCGCGGGCGTCGCGGCCGTGCGAGGTTCGGCGCTCCCCGGCGCGCATGCGCTCGTCGCCGGGGCGGATCGCGCGCTCTATGCGGCCAAGCAGGGCGGGCGCAATCAAGTAAGGCAGGCGAAAGCCGTCCGGGAGGCGATGCGATGATCGAGATCGGACTGGCCGGCTGGGGCGATCAGGACGCGCTGTATCCGCCGGGCTTGAAGGCCAAAGACCGACTGCGGACGTACGCCCGGCATTTTCCCGTCGTGGAGGTGGACAGCTCCTTCTACGCCATTCAGCCCAAGGAGCGGTTCGCGCGCTGGGTCGAAGATACGCCGCCGTCCTTCTCCTTCGTCGTGAAGGCGTATCAGGAGATGACCGGCCATCTGCGGGGCAAGAGCTACTATGCGGATTCGGGCGAGATGTACGCGGCCTTCCGCGACTCGATCGAGCCGGCCCGGGAAGCCGGCAAGCTGAAGGCCGCGCTCTTTCAATATCCGCCGTGGTTCGATTGCAACCGCGAGAACGTGAAGCTGCTGCGGGAGACGCGGGCGCGGATGGAAGGGCTGCCCTGCGCGCTGGAGTTCCGCCATCAGAGCTGGTTCGCGCCGGAATGGCGGGACAAGACGCTCGGATTCATGGCGGACGAGGGCTGGATCCACAGCGTCTGCGACGAACCGCAGGCCGGGACGGGGTCGGTGCCTACGGTACTCGCGGCGACGCATCCGGCGCTGACGATCGTCCGGATGCACGGCCGGAACGCGGCGGGCTGGCACCAGAGCAGCGCGCCGAACTGGCGCGAGGTCCGCTACCTATACCGTTACAGCGACGCGGAGCTGGCCGAGTGGCGCGACCGGCTGCAGACGCTGCAGGCGGATTCACGCGACATCTGTCTGATCTTCAACAACAACTCGGGCGGCGATGCCGCGCCGAACGCGAAGCGGCTCATGGGCATGCTCGGCCTGCCCACGCCCGAAGGCCGTGATCCGGAGGCGCCTGAACCGGCCGACGCCGTGCCCGAGCAGTTGGATCTATTCGGCGGCGAACTGCCCCCGATTGATTAAGCAAGGCCGCTGCGGTTTAAAAATAGAGTAGTAGTCCGATCCAACCTGAAGGGGGAGAGGCGTATGCAATGCCACGTCAATAGCTGGTCGTTCGATCGGATCATGGGGCCAACGCAGGTCATAGAGTGGGACGAGGCCGAAGAGAAGCACGTCGTGAAGACGGAGCCTGCGGACGAGCCGGCCCGCCTGGCGCTGCCGGAACTGATCGCGAAGCTCGGCGAGCAGGGATACCTGGGCGTCGAGCTGGCTTACGTCCATCTGCGCGACACGTCCGAGGACGGGCTCCGCCGCCTGCGCGCCGACGCCGAACGGGCCGGCGTCGCGCTCACGTCGCTGCTGCTCGACTTCGGCGACGCCTCCACGGCGAGCGAGCCGCGCCGGCGCGCGGAGGAGGCGCTCTACCGCCGATGGATCCGGTCGGCCGAGCAGGCGGGATTCCGCCGGGTCCGCATCGGCGCGGGCGACGCGCCGCCGGGAGACGAAGCGGCGCTGGCCAGAGCGGCGGAGATGCTGACCGGGCTTGCGGGCTTCGCCGGACGAGCCGGGATCCGGCTCGTGACGGAGAATCTCGGACGGCTGCTGTCGCGCTCGGAAGCCGTGCTTAAGCTGTTGAAGGCTTGTGGCGGCGAGGTCGGGCTGACGGCGGACTTCGGCAACTTCAAAGACGACAAATACCGGCAGCTGAAGGAGATTCTTCCGCAAGCGGAGACGATCCATGCCAAGGCGTCGGAGGATGGCGGCGGGCAGCTGGATTCGACGGATTTCCGCAAGTGCGCGGATCTGGCGCGGCATGCCGGCTTCCATGGGCCCTTCTCCCTCACCTATCTCGGAGAGGGCGATCCGTGGCGCAAGCTGTCGGAGATTCGCGATCTGGCGGCGATCGAGCCGACTTCGCTGAAGCTGCTGTAATTCGAGATTGACATTCGGCGCCAGACTTGTTTAATATAAGCTACATCTTCTATGAGAGGAGGTCCGCGGACCATGAAGGCGTGGAATTGCCGTTTGCAGTCGCTTCAGTCTCCTGCGCCATCGACGCTGCCGTCGCTGCCGCCTCTCGTTCGTCCATGGACCTCTTCTGGCGTCTGCGTATGAGACGACGGGACATTCGGGCTGCCGCCCGCGTTTCCCGTCCGACGATTGACCTTTACGTGGAACCGCGAGCCGTGGCTTGCGGTTTTTTGGCATTGGCTCCGAGCGGGCGATCAAGACTATAAACGATTAACAGGTGAATTCGAACATGAGCAATCCTATCCAAGCTGAAGCAATCCGAAAACAAGCTTTCGTGGCGCGTTTCGGCGAGCGGGGACGCGAAGACGCGGATGCGTACTTCGACTACGCCGCGACGGTCGGGGGCATCTCCCGGCTGCTGTCGGACAAGTACGGCTGCGACTTCAAACTCTATTACCAAGAAGACCAGGACGACGTCTGGGACGGCCTCGAGGAGGACATCTCGTCGGGCTATCCGGCGCTGGACTTCGTGGCGAGCGTGTTCGATCTGGTGGAGACCCGCCAGTTCGTCTTCGAGCCGAAGCTCGGCGAGACGAATTACGAGATTCGTCCGTCGGTGCGCAACAACGTCTTCGCCTACCCCGAGCACCGGGTGGCGTTCGCCCGCGTGCCGACGCTCGTGAACTATGGCCTCGGGACCGAGGACCTGATCTTCGCGGAGAGCGACGAAGGGCTACGCGCCTGCCTCCAAGCGATGCAGGGGCGGCAGGTCATGGAACGGAAGATGAACATCTACACCGACACGAAGGACGGGCTCGACCGGAGCCGGGAGCCGATCTCCCAGGCGGTGACGCGGGACGACGTGATCATGGACGAAGCGCTCAAGACGCAGATCTTCCGCTCGATCGACGAGTTCTTCTCCAAGGACCGGGCGTTCTTCCAAACGTACGAGATTCCGTATAAACGGGGCATCCTGCTCTACGGGCGTCCCGGCAACGGCAAGACGACGCTGGTGAAGTCCATCGCGGGCAGCGTCGACGCCCCCGTCTCGTATTGGCAGATCACGGAGTATACGACCAGCGAGTCGATCCAGGAAGTGTTCGCGGCAGCGGTCAAGCAAGCGCCGACCGTGCTCGTCATCGAGGACATCGATTCGATGCCGACTTCGTGCCGCTCCTTTTTCCTGAACATTCTGGACGGCGCGACTTCCAAGGAGGGCGTCTTCCTGATCGGGACGACGAACTACCCGGAGAACATCGACCCGGCCTTGATGAATCGCGCCGGCCGATTCGACCGGGCCTACGAGGTGAAGCTGCCGGACGAAGAGATGCGGCTCGCCTATCTGCTGCGCAAAGGCCTCGGCAAGCTGGCGGACGAAGAGCAGGTCGCCCACGCGGCCCGGCGCACGGAAGGCTTCTCGCTGGCCCAGCTGAGCGAGCTGTACGTATCCGCCGCGCTGCAGCAGCATTACGAGGACCAGATCGATCTGGAGCGGCTCATCTCCGACCTGCGGAGCGACCTGAACAAAGGACGCAGAGGGGACTGGCTGAGCAATGCGGGCAGCGGCGGTTCGGGCACCCCGTATCAGATCGGATTCCATTCGGCTTAATCGGCCAGGCTAAGGGTGCCGGTGCCGCCTGTTTGAACCTTCCCGCCGGCGCTAGGGTCGGCTAACCGGGGAACCGAATCGCCGGCGCCGGCATGCGATCTCCAATCATCTTCGGGAATGAGGATCGAACGAGATGAATCAACCCCCCACGCGCCAGGATCCCCGTGCCTTTGAGCCTATTTTGTGAAGTAATATACATGATGTCTAATAGAAGAGAAGAAATTGTAGGAAAGTGACAAAGGAATTCATAAAATGGCAAGCTTCCATGGAGGAATTCAGGGGTTAAAGCGCGAAAGAATTACGATAAACCTCATCCCTTCGAAATGGAGCGTGAAAGAATATGGCTAACGAACCTCAGTACCAACCGGAGACCCTCGCCGTCCATGCGGGCCAGACGATCGATCCGACGACCCAATCGCGCGCGGTGCCGATCTACCAGACGACCTCTTATGGCTTCAAGGACGCGGAGCACGCGGCGAATCTGTTCGCGCTCAAGGAATTCGGCAACATCTACTCGCGGATCATGAACCCGACCTCGGACGTGTTCGAGAACCGCATCGCCGCCCTCGAAGGCGGCGCGGCCGCGCTAGCGACTGCTTCGGGGCAGGCTGCGATCACCTTCTCGCTGCTCAACATCGCCGGCGTCGGCGACGAGATCGTCTCCTCGTCCACGCTGTACGGCGGCACGTACAACCTGTTCTCGACCACGCTGCCGAAGCTGGGCTTGAACGTGAAGTTCGTCGATTCGTCCAACCCGGAGAACTTCCGCGCGGCGATCACCGACAAGACCAAAGCGCTGTACGCCGAGACGATCGGCAACCCGAAAGGGGATGTGCTCGACATCGAAGCGGTCGCCAAGATCGCGCATGAGCACGGCATTCCGCTCATCGTGGACAATACGTTCCCTAGCCCTTACCTGCTTCGTCCGATCGAGCACGGCGCGGACATCGTCGTGCATTCGGCGACGAAGTTCATCGGCGGCCACGGCACGTCGATCGGCGGGGTCATCGTCGACGGCGGCAAGTTCGACTGGGCGGCGAGCGGCAAGTTCCCGGGGTTGACGACGCCGGACCCGAGCTATCACGGCGTCGTGTATACCGAAGCCGTCGGTCCGATCGCCTACATCATCAAGGCTCGCGTCCAACTGATGCGCGACCTGGGCTCGGCGATCTCGCCGTTCAACTCGTTCCTGCTGCTGCAGGGGCTGGAGACGCTGCACCTGCGGATGGAGCGGCACAGTTCCAACGCGCTGGCGGTGGCGAAGTACCTGCAGGCGCACGAGGCTGTGGACTGGGTGAGCTATACGGGGCTCGAAGGACATCCTTCGTACGAGCTGGCGCGCAAATATTTGCCGAAGGGGCAGGGCGCGATCCTCACGTTCGGCATCAAAGGCGGCGTAGAGGCGGGCAAAAAGCTGATCGCGTCGGTGAAGCTATTCTCGCACTTGGCGAATGTCGGCGACTCGAAGTCGCTGATCATCCATCCGGCGAGCACGACGCATCAACAGCTGACCGAAGAGCAGCAAGAGGCGAGCGGCGTCAGCGCGGGTCTGATCCGGCTGTCGGTCGGCACGGAGTCGATCATCGACATCCTGGCGGATCTGGATCAAGCGATCGCGGCCAGCCAGCAGCAAGCATAGCAGAGAAAGGCCGGACGCAAGAGCGTCCGGCCTTTTTTAGGGTTAGGGGAGCGAGCGTTGGGCTTCTTCAAGGGGTTCAATGTATGGTTAAGCCGACGGCAAGCCACTAGACGATCGATTCGTCCGAGCGTCCCTCCAGGAATCGATCAACAGGATAAGGACCCCCATGCATAGGAAGGAATCCGCAACATTGAATACCGGGAAATCGATAAAGCGAACATGAAGCATGTCCACCACTTCCCCTTTAAAGACACGATCGATAAAATTACCGAGCGCTCCGCCTAAAATAAGAGCCAAACCATAGGAGAGGAGCTTTTTCTCGCGGTAAGTTTTGCGCAGGTAGAGACTCACGCCGACCAGAACCACAGACGTAGCGATAAGAAAGAAGCTCCGCTGGTCTTGCAGCATCCCAAAGGCAGCGCCTCTATTGCGGACGGAAGCCAATCCGAACACGCCGGGTATGATGGTTATTTGTTGTCCAATCGCCATGTAGGCCGATACAAGCCATTTAACCACATGATCTGCGATAATGATGCCGATAGCTATCGAATAGTAACGAACCATTCCAACCCCTCCTCATTAGGCATGCCTTAATATTTCTTGCGGATGATCATCCAATAAAATAAACCGACAAATATCGTTAAAGACATTAGCGTCGTCATGCAAATCCGCAATATGACGTAATCTATCGTCTTCCAGCCTGTATAACAAATGATGAGGGACAAGCCGCCAATTAAGAAAACGAATAAGAAGCTGAAAAGTTTATATCCCAAAAGTCTTGCGCGTTCATCCTGTCCTTCTTTGGCCACTAAAATAACAAGTCCTATGCACGCTAGAAAAGCAATGCCCGATAATCCGTTCGTAATCGTTAATACCGTTTCCATTCTTTAATCTCCTCCCTGAAATTCATATTGAAATACTTCCGTAATTTCAGCTTCAAGCGCATGGGCGATTTCAAAAGCCAGCGCTAAAGAAGGGGTATATTTTTTATTCTCAATGGAAATGATGGTTTGCCTGCTGACTCCGGCCTTTTCGGCTAAATCCTTTTGCGTCATTTTGCGTTCGGATCTTAAAACGGCAATTCGATTGGTTAATTGCCGGTCTTGTTCCCCCATTTCACTTTCATCTCCCTACAAAGTAAACTTACCTTCACATATTGTAAAGAAAACTTTACATAATGTAAAGCTTGCTTTACTATTAAGCGATGGTTTTTTCCGGACGCCTTTTTGCGGAGACGGGTATTGGCAAACAAAGACTACCCTTTGCCAGCGACATAGGCTATAATGCGAACAGCGAAAGAACGCTTGACCAAACGAATGAATTTACAGCCAGTAGGTGCCTTGTCCGACGCGCGCGTCGGCCGGGGTTAAAAGGGAAGCCGGTGCGAATCCGGCGCGGTCCCGCCACTGTAAATCGGGGACGACCTCGTAATGCCACTGTTCCGCAAGGGATGGGAAGGCGAGGAAGTCGCAGCACCCGACAGCCAGGAGACCTGCCTATCTGCGCTTAGCCAACGAAATCCTTCGTGGAAAAGGATCGGCTCCATCAGGAAAATGTGCGCAGCGGCTGCGAACCTATCCATTCATCGCCCGCGAAGCGTTCACTTCACTTGATCCGCTGACCCCCTTCTTCCCTTACGGAAGATGGGGGTTTTCTTCGTTGCACGGCTCGCCCGGTTGAATCATTCCGATGCGTGAAGCGCTTCTCGCCATACTCTAAGGTTTGCAGAAGGGGAAGATGGATTTATGAAGCGTTATCTATGGGGATTCGTATTGGCTGCTATGCTGGCGGTTATGGCTGCATGCGGGGCGAAGGACGATGCGCCCGAGGCATCCGGCTCGGGAGCGGCCGCCAGCCCGTCCGCGACGGCTTCGGCATCCGCCTCGTCGCCTGCGGCGAGCCCGGAAGGCAAAGAGACGCAGTATCCGATAACCGTCCAGGATGCGACGGGACAGTCGTTCACGTTCGACAAAGCGCCGGAGCGCATCGTCTCGACGTCGCCTGCGGAGACGGAGATGCTGTTCGCGCTTGGCCTGAACGACCAGGTCGTCGGGGTCTCCGACTATGACAATTACCCGGAAGAAGCGACGACGAAGACCAAAGTCGGCGGCGTGACGAAGCCGAACGAAGAAGCGATCGTCGGGCTGACGCCGGACCTCGTCATCACGGGCATCTCCATGAAGGAAGACGTCGTCGCGAAGTTCCGCGATCTGAAGCTGAACGTATACAAGACGGATGCGAAGACGCTGGACGACGTGATGAACGGCATTCTGCAGATCGGCGTCATCACGAACCGCCAAGCGCAAGCGGAAGCGGTCGTCGCATCGATGAAGGCCGACGTTCAGAAGGTGAAGGACGCGGTCGGCGGATTGAAGCAAGAAGAGAAGAAGAAGGTCTATGTCGAGTTCTCCCCGGGATGGACGGTCGGCAAGGGCGAGTTTATGGACGAGATCATCACGCTCGCGGGCGGCGAGAACGTCGCGGGAGATACCGAGGGCTGGAACCAAATCAACGAAGAGACGATCGTGCAGCGCAATCCGGACGTCATCCTCTTCACCCAAGGCGTCAAGGACGACCAATCCGGCAAGACGCTCGAAGAGCTCATCCGCGGCCGCAGCGGCTGGGACAAGATTCAAGCGATCAAGGATAACCGGATCGTCGGGCTGGATCAAGATCTGCTGTCGCGTCCGGGACCGCGCCTAACGCAAGGGCTGCTGGCCGTCGCCAAAGCGGTCTACCCCGACTTGGTGAAATAGCGTGCGACGCAAAGTGCTGATATGGGGGGGAGCGAGCTTCGCGCTCCTGCTCCTGTCCGCCGTCGTCAGTCTGTCCCTGGGCTCGGCGCGCCTCCCGCTCGCCGACGTCTGGGGCATTCTGCTCTCCAGGCTGCCCGGCTTGTCCCATGCGATCCAGCCCCGCTGGCCGGATGCGTCCGAGCAGATCATTCTGAAAATCCGCTTGCCCCGCATCGTGCTCGCCATCCTCGCCGGCGCATGCTTGTCTCTGGCGGGGGCGGGTTTTCAGGGCGTACTGCGCAATCCGCTGGCGGATCCCTACACCCTCGGCGTGGCTTCCGGGTCCGCGGTCGGAGCCGCGTTTCTCATCCTGACCGGCCTCAGCTTCGGCGCCCTGTACGCGCAGTGGACGATCCCGATCGTGGCGTTCGCGACGGGACTGCTCAGTCTGGCGCTCGTCCTGCGGCTGGCGCGGGTGCAGGGCCGCATCCGGATGGAGACGCTGCTGCTCGCGGGCGTCGTGCTGCAAGCATTTCTGGGATCGATGGTATCGTTCATGGTCTCGATGTCGGACAAGGTCATCAACGAGATCGTATTCTGGATGCTGGGCAGCCTCGCGCTGCGGGGATGGTCGTTCTCCGCGGTGCTCGCGCCTTATCTGGCCATCGGTCTCGTCGTGCTCCTCGGTTACGCCCGGTCGCTGAACCTGTTCGCGCTTGGGGAGCGCCAAGCGGCGCACCTGGGCATCCGGGTGGAGAGAACGAAGCTGACGGTGCTCGTCGTGAGCACGTTCATGACGGCGGCGGCCGTGTCCATCGTTGGCATCATCGGCTTCGTCGGCTTGGTCGTGCCGCATCTGGTCCGCCTGCTGGCCGGGCCGGACTACCGGCTGCTGCTGCCGTTGTCGGCGCTGCTCGGCGGCGCGTACATGCTGTGGGCGGACACGCTCGCGCGGACGCTGCTCAGCCCGACGGAGATCCCGATCGGGGTCGTCACGGCCTTCCTCGGGGCGCCGTTCTTCGCCTATCTGCTGCGCAGGAACAAGCATGGAGCGAGGGGGTGAGGCCATGATCGAAGTACAAGGGGTGGAGAAAAACTACGGAAGCGCGAAGGTGCTGTCCGACGTCGGCTTCCAGGTGAACGAGGGTGCGTTCTTCGGCATCCTGGGGCCGAACGGCAGCGGCAAGTCGACGCTGCTGAAGCTGATCTCCGGCATCGAGAAGGCGGATGCCGGCGAAGTCCGGCTCGGCGACGCGGGAGACGGCAGCGGACGCGCGGGACGCCTTGTCGGCGAATACAGCCGGAAGGAGCTGGCCAAGTGGCTCGCCGTCCTGGAGCAAGAGGCGCTGCCGCCGGTAGGCTTCACGGTGCGCGAGGTCGTGGAGATGGGGCGGTTCCCGTTCCAGAACTGGCTCGGCGAAGAGGCGGAAGACGCGGGGCGGCAGATCGATACGATCCTCGCGAAGCTGGGGCTACAATCGCTGGAGGAACGCACGATCGATCAACTAAGCGGCGGGGAAAAGCAGCGCGTCGCCCTCGCCAAGGCGATGGCCCAGCGGCCGAGGCTCTTGCTGCTGGACGAACCGACCACCTATCTGGACATCGGCCGGCAGATTCAACTGATGGACCGTATCCGCGAATGGCAGCGGGAGGCGAAGCTTACGGTCGTGGCCGTGCTTCACGACTTGAATCTGGCGGCGCTCTACTGCGATCGGCTGCTGCTCCTGAACCGGGGGCGCATCGTGGGCGTAGGCTCGCCGCAAGAGATACTGACGGCGGAGCGGATCTCGGAGATCTACGGCATCGAACCGCTCGTCACGCGGCATCCGGCGCTAGGCGTGCCGCAAGTGCTGCTTCAACCGCATGCCGAGGAGAGAGGGAGTGGAGAGCGTTGACAACAGCAGGACAGAAACCGGGTCCGGAAGAAGTTCGGGGCGTTGAACGCCAAGAGGAGGTTCGGAGCGGGGCAGGCGTGCGCCCCGGTGAGAGACATGGAGACATGCTGGGTGCTACGGCGGCGGCGGGCGATACGGAAGCGGGGGAAAAGCTCGACGCGGCGATTCGTTCTATCGGCGCATTGGATGAGGCGGCGATGCGGGAAGCGGCCGCGCGGTTGGACCAGCTGATCAAGCCTCCTGGTAGCTTGGGGCGCCTGGAGGAGCTGGCGATCCGGCTAGCCGGCATTACGGGAACGCCCGTCGCCGAGAGGCCGCTCAGGAAAGCGGTCGTCGTCATGGCTGGCGACCACGGCGTGTGCGACGAAGGCGTCAGCGCCTTCCCGCAGGAGGTGACGCCGCAGATGGTGCTGAACTTCCTGCAAGGCGGCGCGGCGATCAACGTGCTGGCGCGTCAGACGGGGGCCGAAGTCGTCTGCGTCGATATCGGCGTGAAGGGCGATCTCGCCCACGAGCGGCTGCTCTCCCGGCGTGTGCGCGGCGGCACGGCGAACATGGCGCGGGGGGCTGCGATGACCCGCGAAGAAGCGATCCGCGCGTTGGTCGCCGGCATCGAGGTGGCGGAGGAATTGGCCGAGCGAGGCTACGGCTTGTTCGCGACCGGCGAGATGGGGATCGGCAACACGACGCCGAGCGCCGCTCTGCTCGCCGTATGGGGAGGCCTGGAGGCCAAGGAGGTCGTCGGCCGAGGCACGGGGATCGACGACGCCGGACTCGCCCGCAAGCGGGAGGCGGTCGAACGCGCCATTGCGGTCAACCGGCCGGACGAGGCGGACCCGCTGGACGTGCTGAGCAAGCTGGGCGGCCTCGAGATCGCGGGACTGGCCGGCGTCATCATCGGCGCCGCCTCGCGGCGATGCCCCGTCGTCATCGACGGGTTCATCTCGACCGTCGCCGCGCTGGCCGCCTGCAAGCTGGCGCCGGGCGCCGAGCCCTACTTGATCGCGTCCCACCTGTCGGAGGAGCGCGGGCACGGGCTGGCGCTGCGCAAGCTGGGGCTCGCGCCGATGCTGCATCTGGGCATGCGGCTCGGCGAAGGGACGGGCGCGGCCCTGGTCTTTCCGCTGATCGACGCGGCCGGCGGCGTGCTGCGGGAGATGGCGACGTTCGACAGCGCCGGCGTCTCGAAGGGGTAGCGCTGCTGTGCGGCCCCGAGAGGCTTAGGAAGCGGGTAGGGAAGCGGACATGGGAAAGGGCATGGGAGAGGGCTTGGCGGGCATGTAAGCGGGCATGAAGGCGGGCATGTAAGCGGGCATGAAGGCGGATATGGAAACGGGCATGGAAGCGGACTTGAAGGCGGGCATGTAAGCAAGCATGGAAGCGGGCTTGAAGGCGGGTATGGAAACGGGTATGGAAGCGGGCTTGAAGGCGGGTATGAAAACGGGCAGAAAGCGGCGTTCACGACGTACAGCGCGCAAGAGCGGCATAGGAAGCGGGCATGGTAGCGGGGGCGTGCGCGGACAATCGGGAGCGAGAGGGAGCGGGCGGTAATGATCGTGTTGGTGACCGGCGGCGCGCGGAGCGGCAAGAGCGCGTTCGCCGAGAAATATGCGGCCCTGCGTGCGAGAGAGGGCGTGTACGTAGCGACGGCGGAAGCGTTGGACGAAGGCATGTCGCGCAGGATCGCCTTGCATCGGGAGCAGCGGGAGCGGACCGGCTTCGCGTGGCGGACGATCGAGGAGCCTTATGACGTGCCCGGCGTGCTGCTGCGGCATGCCGACGCGCCTGTCGTCCTCGTCGACTGCCTCACCCTGTGGCTGTCGAACTTGCTTCTGCGCGAGGAGGGCGAGACGGATGTCGAAGCCCGAATCGAGGCATCGATCGAGGCGCTGACCGAGACGCTCTCCGGCTTTCAGGGCCGCGTTATCCTGGTGACGAACGAGGTGGGCGACGGCATCGTGCCGGCTTATCCGCTCGGCCGCGTCTACCGGGATCTGGCGGGCATCATGAACCGCAAGGTCGCCGCCGTGAGCGACGAGGTGTTCCTCGTGACGGCCGGCATCCCGGTGGAGCTGAAGCGGCTCGCGTTCGTTTGGCCGGAGGCGGAGGCGCGAGGGTGATTTTCTTTTCCGCAAAAGAGACGCTGCTCGCCGCGGCGCTCGCGATCGCTGTGGACTGGCTGGTCGGGGACCCGAGATGGATTCCGCATCCTGTCGTCTGGATCGGACGGCTCATCTCGCGGCTCGAACGTCTGCTGCTTAGACAAGGTCAGCCAAGGTCCGTCGTTCGCGGCAAAGGCGTCCTCCTGACCGTCGCGGTCACGGGACTGGCGGGACTCTTCTGTTGGGCCGTCTGCGTCTTGGCCGGCTGGATTCACCCTTGGCTGGGTTTTGCCGCGAACGTGTGGTTCATCTCCACTACCTTCGCCGTGCGCGGATTGAGGGAAGCGGCCATGGCCGTCCATCGGCCGCTCCGGCAAGGCGATCTGACGGAAGCCCGGGAGAAGGTCGGCTGGATCGTAGGCAGGGATACGGCGGACTTAAGCGAACCGGAGGTCGCGCGGGCGGCGGTGGAGACGGTGGCGGAAAATACGGTGGACGCCTTCGTCTCGCCATTGCTGTTCGCCGTGCTGGGCGGCGCGCCGCTCGCGATGCTGTACAGGGCCGCCAACACGCTCGATTCGATGGTCGGCTACCGCGATGAACGGTATCGGGACTTCGGCTGGGCCTCCGCGCGCTTCGACGACGTGTTGAATTATATTCCCGCCCGCGTCACGGGCGTGCTGCTGACGGCGACGGCCTGGTTCGTCCGCCCGGCATCGGCGTCGCGGGCATGGCGGGCGATCCGCGCGTTCGCCAAGCTGCATCCGAGCCCGAACAGCGGCATTCCGGAGTCGGCCGTAGCCGGCGCGCTCGGCATACGGCTCGGCGGCACGAATCGCTACGGCGGGATCGTCAGCGAGCGGGCGCGGCTTGGCTGGCCGCTGCGCGCCATCGTCCCGGACGACATCGTGCTGGCGGTTCGCATGCTCTATGGCGTCAGCTATATTCTAGCGGGAGGACTGGTATGCGCATGGGGGGTTGGATAGATTCGCTAGTCGCCGCGCTGCAATTCCTGACGCGCCTGCCGGTGCCGTCTGCGGCGGGCGGCGCGTCGGAGCGGGCGTTTCGCCGCAGCGTCGTCTTGTTCCCGGCGGCGGGGCTCGCCATCGGGCTGCTGACGGCGGCGTTCGGCGCGCTGCTGCGCTGGGGACTGCCGTCTTGGCCGGCGGCCGTCCTGTTGACGGCCGTCTGGATCGGGCTGAGCGGCGCGCTGCACCTGGACGGGCTCATGGACACGGCGGACGGCCTGCTCAGCCATCGTTCGCGCGAGCGGATGCTCGAGATCATGAAGGACAGCCGAGTAGGCGCCATGGGCGTCATGGCCGGCTCGCTGTCCGTGCTGATGCGGGCCGCGCTGCTCGCGTCGCTGCTCCAGGACGGGCGGACGGCGTGGGCGTTGTGCGCGTTGGCGCTCATCCCGGTGTGGAGCCGGGCGTTCCTTCCGGCAGCGATCACAGGCTGGCCGTATGCCCGCGCCGAAGGCAGCGGGCTCGGCGGGCTGTTCCGCGGCGTCGGCGCGCGCCACGCCGTCGCAGCCTTCGCGGTGGCGACGGCCTTGAGCGCCGCCGTGCTCGCCGCGCTGGTCCTACTGGCCAAGGACAGCGCCGGTTTGCCGCTGGGCTGGGCGCAAGCCGCCATCGCATGGTCCATCGCCGCCGCCTTCACCTACGTCGCGGGCAGTCTGACCGCTTCCGCGATCGCCCGCAAGCTGGGCGGTCTGACCGGGGACGTCTACGGCGCGATCAACGAGCTGCTGGAGCTCGGACTGCTGCTGATCATGGTGGCGGTGCTGTATCACTTTTGACGGGGAGAGATCGTCGAAAAAATCGACTATCACGCCTGAGAGAGTGGTATAACGGGGAGCGATAGTCGGAAAAATCGACTATCTCGCCCGAGAGAGTGGCGTAGTGGGACGCGATAGTCGAAAAAATCGACTATCTCGCCTGAGAAAGTGGTGTGGCGGGGAGCGATAGTCGAAAAAATCGACTATCTCACCTGCGAGAGTGGTTTAGCGGGACGCGCTAGTCGAAAAAAACGACTATCTCGCTGGAGAGAGTGGTTTAGCGGGACGCGCTAGTCGAAAAAATCGACTATCTCGCCTGAGACAGAGGCGTGACGGGGAGCGCTAGTCGAAAAAATCGACTATCTCGCCTGAGGGAGTGGTGTGACGGGGAGCGCTAGTCGAAAAAATCGACTATCACGCCTGAGAGAGTGGCGTGACGGGGAGCGATAATCGAAAAAATCGACTATCGCGCTGTAGAGAGTGGTGTGATTAGGGGAGATAGTCGAAAAAGAAGGAGGCGGCGACATGCTGGAGACCTACGGCCACGGCGGAGATTGGATCACGGCGGAGGAGAAATACGGCCGCCCGGCGGACGGGTGGCTCGACTACAGCGCAAACATGAACGCGTGGGGACCGCCGCCCTCGGTGGAGCAGGCGATCGTGCGCGGCTGGCGGGACATCGCCCGTTATCCCGATCCGGCGGTGCGCGGACTGCGCAAGAAGCTGGCCGACGTCTACGGCATTCCGCAGGAGAGCATCCTCGTCGGCAACGGCGCGGCGGAGCTGATCGATCTGGCGGTTCGCGGCCTGCGCCCGACGGAGGCTTGGCTGGCCCAGCCCTCCTTCACGGAGTACGGCGATGCGCTCCGCAAGGGCGGCGTCCCGACCCGCGAGCTGCCGATGCGCGCGGAGAACGGGTTCCTGCTCGAAGAAGCGGACTTGGCTGGACTGCCCCCGCTGGCGGCGGGCGGATGCATCTTCCTCGGGCATCCGAACAATCCGACCGGTCGCCTGCTGCCGCAGGCCGCGATCGCCCGGCTCCGCGCCATGAGCGGCACGCTGCTGCTGGACGAAGCGTTCATGGACTTCGTCCCGAACGAAGCCGAGCACTCTTGCCTGCAGGAGGCCGCGGCGTCGCGGAAGCTCGTCGTCTTCCGGTCGATGACGAAGTTCTATGCGATTCCCGGCATCCGGCTGGGCTTCTTGGTGTCGCATCCTTCCGTGGTTGCATCGCTGGCGGAGCTGCAGCCGCCGTGGAGCGTCAACTTCCTCGCGCAGCGCATCGGCGAAGCCGTCCTGGACGAGCGGGCATACGCAGAGCGGACGCGCGACTGGCTGCAATCCGAACGCCCATGGCTCGTCAGCCAGCTCGGCCAGTTGGGACTTGGGGTCGTACCCGGCGATGTCAACTACCTGCTCGTCTCGCTGCCTGAGGCAAGCGGCCTCGACGTCAAACGCCTGCAGGCGCAGCTCGCGCGTCGGGGCATCCTGATCCGCGACGCCTCGCTGTTCGCGGGCTTGGACGAGCGTTACTTCCGTATCGCCGTCCGGCTGCGCGAGGAGAACGAGCGGCTCTTCCGCGAGCTAGCCGATGTCCTTGGACAGGAGGGAGACAGCCATGACTAACGCGCCTACGATTATGCTCCAGGGCACGGCTTCGGACGTGGGCAAGAGCGTCCTGACCGCCGCGCTCTGCCGCATCCTGAAGCAGGACGGCTACCGGGTCGCTCCTTTCAAGTCGCAGAACATGTCCAACAACTCGTACGTGACGCCGGACGGCAAGGAGATCGGGCGCGCGCAGGGCATGCAGGCCGACGCCTGCGGGATCCCCGCCACGACCGACATGAACCCGATCCTCCTAAAGCCGACCCGGGAGATGTCGGCCCAGGTCGTCGTGCACGGCAAGCCCTACCGGGACTTGGACGCGCGGACGTATCGAGAGACATATCTATCGCAAGCGGCCGTCATCGTTCAAGAGGCGCTGGCGCGATTGCGAGCCGCGCACGAGCTGGTCGTCATCGAAGGGGCGGGCAGCCCCGCGGAGATTAACCTGAAGGACCGGGATATCGTCAATATGCGGCTGGCGGCATGGGCGGAGGCGCCCGTGCTGCTCGTGGCAGACATCGATCGAGGCGGCGTGTTCGCGGCGATCGTCGGTACGCTAGAACTGTTGGAGCCGGACGAACGGGCGCGGATCAAGGGCATCGTCATCAACAAGTTCCGGGGAGACGTGTCGCTGCTGCGGCCGGGATTGGACTGGCTGGAAGCGCGGACGGACATCCCGGTCGTCGGCGTCATTCCGTTTCTGCCGGATCTCGGGCTGGAGGACGAAGATTCCGCCTCGCTGGATGCAAGACGGAAGGGGGAGACCTGGTCTTCGTCTTCCGAACCGGCGGTAGACATGGAGCGCGAGTGTGAGCGTGAGCGGGGCTTGCCCATTACCGGCTCCGTCCCGCCAGCGCCGAATGAACCTCCGCTGGCTGCGGCCCCGCCCGATCCCCGCACCCTCGCCGCGGGCGGAGCCGGGCGCGTCGAGTCCGTGCCCGCGCTCGAACGCGCCGCGCCCATGCTAGCGCCCGATCCCCGCACCCTCGCCGCGGGCGTAGACGGGCGCGCCGAGTCCGTGTCCGCGCTCGAACGCGCAGCGTCCACGCCCCCGCCCGATCCCCGCACCCTCGCCGCGGGCGGAGCCGGGCGCGTCGAGTCCGTGCCCTCGCTCGAACGCGCCGCGCCCACGCCAGCGCCCCAATCCCACGGACGCACCGCCTCCGTGTTCACACCCGCGCCCGAGGCGCTCGGTCGCGGCCTGCCGCTGGACATCGCGGTGCTGCGGTACCCGCGGATCGCCAACTTCACCGATGCCGATCCGCTCGCTTCGGAGCCCGACGTGCGACTCCGCTACGTGACGAACGCGCGGGAATGGGGCGAGCCGGACGCCGTATTGCTGCCGGGCAGCAAGAATACGGCCGAGGACCTCGCCTTCCTCCGCGCCTCCGGCCTGGAGGCGAAGCTGCTGTCCTACGGCGAGCGCGGCGGCCGAATCGTCGGCATCTGCGGCGGCTATCAGATGCTCGGCCGGCGGCTGCTCGACCCCGACGGCGTCGAATCGGCGGTGCGCGAGACGACGGGCTTGGGCCTGCTGCCGACCGAGACGACGTTCGCGGCCGACAAGCGTACGGAACGCGTGGCGGGCTCGGCGGTCGGCGGCTTCCTCGGCAGCGGCGCCGAATGGCCGTTGGCCGGCTACGAGATCCATATGGGCCGGACGACCGTCGGCGCTGACCGTGCCGCGCAGCCGTTCCGGCTGCGGCTTGAGCGCGAACCGGAGGGCGCTGCCGAGTCGCATTCGGACGGCGCCATGTCGGCGGACGGCCGGGTATGGGGCACGTATGTGCACGATATTTTCCGCAACGACGGCTTGCGGCGCGCCTGGCTCGACGACATCCGCGGAGACAAGGGTCTTCCGCCGTCGGACGCCGTTCAATCGTTCGCCGAGCGCAGGGAGCGAGCGTTCGACCGGCTGGCGGACCATGCAAGGCGGCATCTGGATATGGCGCGCATCTATCGAATCATCCACAAGGAGGCAGTGAGCGATGACGAACGAGACAGCGATTGAGAAGGACAAACCGAGCAAGGAGCGCGGTCTCGTCTTGGTCTATACCGGCGACGGCAAGGGCAAGACGACCGCGGCGATGGGACTCGCGCTCAGGGCGACGGGACGCGGACAGAAGGTGCTCGTCATCCAATTCATCAAGTCCCCTCAGCGGACCTACGGGGAGCAGCTGGCGCTAGAGAAACTCGGGGTCGAGATCGTCCAGACGGGCATCGGCTTCACCTGGCTGAAGACGCCCGAGGAGCACCGCGCGTCGCTGGAGAAGGCCTGGGCGTTCGCGAAGGAGCGAATCCTGAACGGACGGGAGGATATCGTCATCCTGGACGAGATCAACAATGCGCTGGCCATCGACCGCTTTCCCGTCGACGACGTCCTGCCGCTCGCCGAGGTGCTGGAGGTCATCCGCAACCGGCCGCAGGGGATGCACCTCCTCCTGACGGGGCGGGACGCGCATCCCGAAGTCGTCGCCGCCGCGGATCTCGTGACGGAGATGCAACCGGTGAAGCACTACTACGAGGAAGGCGTCAAGGCGGTCTTGGGGATCGAGAAGTAAGTCGGAAGACGCGGGTGCCGAAGCTGCGGAACCTCAACCGCGGCTGCCCATAGCAAGCGAAAAGAGAGGCGATCAGCCGTCAAGGCCCGGGAGGGTTATGGGTGGCTGATTTTGTCGTTTTTCTCCAGAAAAAGAGTAGTCTGCGGCCCGGCCCGGCGCTATGATAGGGAGTGACGAATGAGGAGAGAGGAGACGGGCATGGAGACGAAGCTGCGCTACCGAGAGGACGGCACGTTCAAGATCGTGCAATTCACGGATCTCCATTGGCAGAACGGCGAGAAAGAGGACCGTCGGACGCGGGCGCTGATCGAGCGGGTCATGGCGGCGGAGAAGCCGGATCTCGTCGTGTTCACCGGGGATCTCATCTATAGCTTGGACTGCCGCGACCCGAAGCAGTCGCTGCGGGACGCGGTCGCTCCGGCGGAGCGGACGGGCACGCCGTGGGCGGCGGTATTCGGCAACCACGACAGCGAGGGCGGGGCGACGCGCGCGGAACTGATGGAGGTGCTGACGTCGCAGCGCCACTGTCTCGCATCGGCCGGACCGGTCGGCGTGCATGGCGTAGGCAACTATGCGTTGACCGTCGCGGACCGGCAGGGCGCGGCGAGTTCCGCGCTCTATTTCCTGGACAGCGGGAGCTATTCGGAAGACCCCCAGGTGTCCGGCTACGACTGGATACGTCCGAGCCAGATCGAATGGTACCGCATGCAATCGCAACGGCTCGCCAAGGCGTCTGCGGGAGCGCCTCTGCCGGCGCTCGCCTTTTTCCATATTCCGCTGCCCGAATACGCGGACGTTTGGCGGACCGAGACCTGCTTCGGGCACCGCTACGAGGGCATCGCATGCCCGAAGTTCAACTCCGGCCTGTTCGCCGCGATGAAGGAGCGGGGCGACGTGATGGGCACCTTCTGCGGGCATGATCATATCAACGACTTCGAGGGGACGCTCGGAGGCATCCGGCTCTGTTACGGACGAGCGTCCGGCTATCATACGTACGGTAGATGGCTGTTCGCGCGGGGCGCGCGCGTCATCCGGCTGCGCGAGGGAGCGCGCACGTTCGAGACGTGGCTCCGGCTGGCGAACGGACTCGCGATCCGCCATCCGCGGCCGCACAAGCCTAGATTCGCCCGGCAAGGGAATTGAACAAACCACCGATGCCAGAAGCGACAATCGAGGAGGAGAGCGGGTTGGAGACCTATATCATGGCGCTGGATCAAGGCACGACGAGCACGCGCGCGATGCTGTTCGATCGGACGGGGCGGGTCGTGCACGCGGCGCAGCAGGAATTCCGTCAGTATTTTCCGAAGCCGGGCTGGGTCGAGCACAATGCCAACGAGATCTGGGCTTCCGTGCTGGCGGTCATCGCGACCGTCTTGTCGGAATCGAACGTGCAGCCGGAGCAGATCGCGGGGATCGGCATTACGAATCAGCGGGAGACGGCGGTCGTCTGGGACCGGGAGACAGGCATGCCCGTCTATCAGGCGATCGTCTGGCAATCGCGCCAGACGGCGGACATCTGCGAGCAGTTGAAGCAGGCGGGACACGAGCCGGCGTTCAGAAGCAAAACGGGCCTGCTGATCGACCCGTACTTCTCGGGGACGAAGGTCAAGTGGATCCTCGATCAGGTCGAGGGCGCCCGGGAGAAAGCCGAGCAGGGCAAACTGCTGTTCGGCACGATCGATACTTGGCTGGTCTGGCGGCTGACAGGGCGCCGGGCGCACGTGACGGATTATTCGAACGCTTCGCGGACGTTGATGTACGACATCCACGAATTGAAGTGGGATACGGAGCTGCTGGATATTCTCTCCGTTCCGTCCTCGATGCTGCCCGAAGTCCGGTCGTCCTCGGAGGTGTATGGCCGCACGGACAAGCGCCATTTCTTCGGCCGCGAGATTCCGATCGCCGGCATCGCGGGCGACCAGCAGGCCGCGCTGTTCGGGCAAGCCTGCTTCGATCCGGGCATGGCGAAGAACACCTACGGCACAGGCTGCTTCATGCTTCTGAACACGGGAGCGCAGGCGGTAGCATCGGCGCACGGTTTGTTGACCACGATCGCGTGGGGCGTCGAGGGGAAAGTCGCCTACGCGCTAGAAGGCAGCATCTTCGTCGCCGGCTCGGCTATTCAATGGCTTCGCGACGGGCTGCGGATGTTCGGGGACGCGAAGGAGAGCGAGAAGTACGCGGAGCGCGTCGCCTCGACCGAAGGCGTCTACGTCGTGCCCGCCTTTGTCGGCTTGGGGACCCCCTATTGGGACAGCGACGTGCGCGGCGCGGTATTCGGACTGACCCGCGGCACGACGAAGGAACACTTCGTGCGGGCGACGCTCGAATCGCTCGCCTACCAGACCAAGGACGTGCTGGGCGCGATGGAGACCGATTCGGGGATTACGCTAAAGACGCTGCGGGTAGACGGAGGCGCGGTCCGGAACGACCTGCTCATGCAATTCCAGAGCGACATGCTGGACGTACCGGTGGAGCGGCCTGCAGTGAACGAGACGACGGCTCTTGGCGCGGCCTATCTGGCCGGCCTGGCGGTAGGCTATTGGGAGAGCCGGGAGGAGATCGCGGAGCTGTGGCGGAAAGGGGCCGTCTTCGCGCCGGCGATGGCGGAGGAAGAGCGGAATCGGCTGTACGCGGGTTGGCAGACGGCGGTGAATGCAGCGATGGCGTTCAAGCCTTAGTCGGCCCAAGTCTATGCGCAGAAGCCCGCGGCATGGGGCGGACACAAATAAACAGCGCCCTCGCTTGTGCCCTTGGAGCGGCATTGCGAGCGGCGCTGTTCGGCTTTCCGATTCGGTACGACCTGCGTGATCGGTTTGCGGTGCCATTCCCCCCGTCCGATCTCCGGGTTCAACTTCCCTTCCCGCTCGGCTCTGCGGCGGGCTTTCTTCGCATTCGACATTCCCATGAGGGAACACCTCCTTTGGTTTCTTCCCTAATCTTAACGCATTCGCCAGCCTTCTGGCAATCGTCGGTTGTGCCTGGGGCGCACAACGGCGCGTTCGTCATACGGAATTTATTCGTTTGAAGCCTATCCATTTCTGTATGACCGTCGATAAAAAGGCGTTGCCCTCTTCCAAGAAGACGGCAATGCCGTTTTTACTTGGGTTTTGCGCGGCGGCGCGTTTGCGTTCATAATGAGAGTAACGATAACTTGCACAAGCGAAGGAGAGCATAACGATGCCGCATTTGTTGTTCCGAGGCGTATTGCCGGAGCAAGTGAGGGCCATCAGCGGCCCGCTGGCGGACGAGCTGGCTGCGATCTGCGGCTGCCCCGCGGACGATATGATGCTCGAGTGCCAGCATACGACGTCGTTGGCCCGAGGGGAGATCGTCCCGTCCTATCCGTTCGTCGAGGTGGCTTGGTTCGAACGCGGACCGGAGACAAGGGCCCGATTCGCGCAGACGGTAGACCGTCACGTGCGCGGGCTAGGGATCCCGGAGCTGGAGGTCGCCTTCCGGACGTATCGTCCGGCGGCTTACTATGCGAACGGGGAAGCGTTCGGGGAGGACCCGGCGGAGACCGAGCTCGCCGCGCTGCGTGCGGAGAACGGCAAGCTGAAGGAAGACTTGCAGCGCGCCCGCAGAGCGGCTGCGACTGCCGCGAATGGCGCCGCTTCGGCCATGTCGAGCCGGCTGCGGGACGCTTTGCGGGAGTAGGCCGACAGCCGGGAGGAAAACCGGGTTCTGGAAAGTGCCGACCGTTGGCAGAAGACCGACGAACAAGAGGAAGACCGACGGTCGGGAAGGAGACCGGCCATCCGTCGCGTACGACGATCGGGCGGATCGACCGTCGGGAGAAAGCGCCCTGGGGAGGGGAATGAAGTGCTGTACCTGTTCTACTATCTCGTCGCGATCAACGTAATTGCCTTCTTCATGATGGGTTACGATAAGACCCAAGCGATGCACAAGGAGCGGCGGGTGCCGGAGAAGCGGCTCTTCGGCGTGGCTGCGATCGGCGGCGCGTTCGGCATGCTGATGGGCATGCGCGTCTTCCGGCACAAGACGAAGCACCGCTCGTTCACGGCGGGCGTGCCCGCCCTGCTGGCCGTGAACGTGATCCTCGTGCTGGTCTATTGGGGCAACAGCTGAATGCGCCAGCCGGCATAGGATGAAGGAGGAGCCGAACAGGCCGAACAGGCCCTGTTCGGCTTCTTTTTTATATTTATTTTGCGCGCGCCGCTCGACAGCGATCGCTGCTCGTCTCCATCGTTCGCCCCGATTCCCGGCCGCCGGGTTTCGGTTTCGCCGCGCATGCCTGTCGCTTCTTCCGCCATCTCCCCGAAAAAAACATAAGGAGGGCCGAGCCCCTGCCCGTCCGGGACCGAAACCTTGCGCGGCCATCTTGCGTCATAGTTAACACCGAAGGGGAACGACCCGGCGGTTTAACGAAGAACCATCACCATGGCACCCAAGGAGGAACGACGGGATGAATAGGCTTCGCAGAGTGCTGCTGGCGCTGCTGATCGTGGCGCTGGCCTTGCCGGTCTTTACGGCCTCGGCCGAGAACCTCTCCGCCGAACAGAAATTCGAGGTGCTGCGCGACAAAGGCATCTTCACGGGCTTCGACGACGGGAGCGCGCGTCTGCAGGAGGCGATGTCGCGGGAACAGTTCGCCGCCGTGCTGTTCAGGCTGTGGCAGCTGAAGGAGGAGCGTCCGGCCAAGGCGAGCTTCTATGACGTGCTGAAGACGCGCTGGTCCTACGAAGAGATCGAAGCCGTGCGCAAGGCAGGGCTCATGCAAGGCGTGGGCGGCGGCAAGTTCGCGCCGCAGACGGCCGTTACCGTGGAGCAGCTCGCCGCGATCCTCGTGCGGGCCTACGGCTACAATGACGCCAGCTCGACCCGCGTGCAGGGCAAAGTATCCGCATGGGCGCGCGGAGCGGTCGCGATCGCGCTCGATCGGCAGATCATCAGCGTCAGAGACAACTATACGGTGAATGCGACGCGCGCCTTGCTCGTCGAGGCCGCTTATGCCGTCTATCAGCAGATGAACTTCGAGAAGATCTCCGTCAAGTCGGTTCAGCCGACCTCGAACAATGTCATTCAGGTCGTCCTGAACCAGGCGATCAAGTCCGCCGATCCGGTGCGCTTCTCCGTGAAGGACGATCAAGGGCGCGCCGTCGTCATCCGCCAGGTCAGCCTGAGCACGGACGGCAAGACGATCTGGGTCACGACCGATCGCCAGAACGCCTACGTCTCCCACAAGCTGTATATCGACGGCGACAGCTGGCGGTATTCCGCGCTGCCGGAAGATTCGACGAAGCCGCAGCTGGTCTCGTTCTCGGCGCTTCCGAACCGCGTGCTTCAGTTGGTCTTCTCGGAGCCGGTCGAATCGGGTTCGGCGACGGACGCCCGCCATTACGGCTTCATCGGGGATGGGCTGCAGCTGTCGAACATCAAGCTGTCGGAGGACCGCAAGACGGTCACGATGACGACGTCGAGGCAGCGGGACGGCTATACGTACCGCTTCGTCGTGCAGGAGGTGCGGGACCTGGCCGGGAATACGATGGATACCCGGAACGACTTGTACTTCAACGGCGTCGACGACAACGTCAAGCCGACGGTGCAGTCCGTCACGGGGGTCAACCCTTCCGCCATCCGGATCGTTTTCAGCGAGAAGGTGAACGTGCAACAAGCGACGGACATTCGCAACTACAGCTTGAACAACGGGCTGTACGTGCAGCGCGCCGCTATCGATAACGACGGGCGGACCGTGACGCTGTGGACGAACGAGCAGCGCGACGGACAGAACTACAAGATCACGATCCGGGATATCGCGGATCTGGCGGGCAACGTCATGAACACGCGCAGCAATATCGACTTCACCGGGATGAACGATCAGACGAAGCCGACCGTCAAATCCGTGAAGGGGAACGGAGACGGGACGGTGTCGGTGGTGTTCAGCGAAAAAGTCAATCCGCAAGAAGCGGCCAATACCGGCAATTACAGCGTGGACCACGGACTGGGCATTACGCGCGCCGTCCTCGCTTCGGATGGACTCACGGTCACGCTGACCACGACGAAGCAGCAGGATGCGACGCTGTACAATCTGACCGTCTCGGGCATCTCCGATCTGGCGGGCAATCGGATGGACCGGCAGACGGACCTGCTGTTCGGAGGCGTGGTGGACCGTACGCCGCCGACCGTCGCCAAAGTCACGGCGTCGACGAATCAGGTCGTGCTCGCCTTCAGCGAGCGGCTCGACCGCGATTCCGCCAGCGATGCGAGAAACTATCAGTTCGACGGCGGCCTCGGCTTGCCGATCGCCGTCAGCTATGACGACGGGAACCGGACCGTCACGCTGACCACCGGCACGCAAGTCTCGGGCAATGCTTACTCGCTTACGATCAACAACGTCAAAGATCTGAGCGGCCTCGCGATCGCCGCGAACACCCGCGTCTCCTTCTCCGGCAACGGCGAAGGGCCGGGCAGCGGCATCGCGCTCCAGTCGCTGACGGTCGTCGATCAGAATACCGTCCTCGTCGCGTTCAGCCGGCGCCTGTTCGACGACGATGTCGCCGACCTCGATCTGCGCGTCGTGTCGGAAGACGGCCGGAGCGTCTCGAACGGCGACTGGCGCGCCTTCGTTCAGCGCAAGCCGGGCGCAGACAACGCGGTGACCGTGCAGTACCGCACCGCTTCGAACGCCAATCCGTCCCTGTTCCAGGCGGGGCACGTGTACGAAGGCCGCGCAACCGGCATCCGGGGCTTGAACACGGCGAACGACGCGAACCGCAAGCCGTTCGCGGGCACGGAGAACGCGAACCCCGTTCCGTTCGCGACCCAGGCCGCCGCGCAGAACCGCAAAGCGGTGAAGATTACCTTCAGCGAGCCGGTCCGCGGCATCTCCGCATCGGCCTTCCGCATCCTCCGGGACGACGGCTCCGCCGTCGATATCGCGAGCGAATCCGTTCAGGATTCGCGGAAGGTCGTGACCGAAGTGACGCTGAACCTGAAGGAGGAGCTGAAGGGCGATCAGACCTACCGCGTTCAGTTCCGGGATAGCGTCACCGACGCGGCCGGGTGGAACAAGATTAAGACCGAGGAAGACTCCAAGCCCTATACGCTGACGTTCCGCGGCGTCGATTGAACGGCGGCAGTGTTAGCGAAGAAGGCGAGGCTGGCAAGACTGGCAAGGCAAGCAAGGAAAGCAAGGAAAGCAAGGAAAGCAAGGCAGTCAAGGCTGGCAAGGCAGGCAAGGCAGGCAAGGCAGGCTAAGATGGCGAGACTAGCGAGACTGGCGAGACCGACAATGCCGGCTAGGCTGACTATGCCAGGATGACGATGCTAGGATGAAGGATGAGCCAAGGGAGATTGAATAGTTGCAGCTAGAATAACAGGGAGAAGCAGAAGTCGTTCTGCTTCTCTTTGTTTTTGAGGCGAAACTAATCAGGATGGCGGAAGCCTGGGTGCGCTGGGGGAGATATCGACTAACGCGGGTCGATTGGGGCGGTGTGCAGGGAGATAGTCGATTTTATCGACTAACTCGGGTGGATTGGGGTAGGCGTACCGG
>NZ_JACJVP010000071.1:21426-28128 GCF_014212125.1 Cohnella nanjingensis | reverse complement strand
GATTTTATCGACTAACTCGGGTGGATTGGGGTAGGCGTACCGGGAGATAGTCGATTTTATCGACTAACGCGGGTCGATTGGGGTAGGTGAACCGGGAGATAGTCGATTTTATCGACTAACGCGGGTGGATTAGGGTAGGCGTACCGGGAGATAGTCGATTTTATCGACTATCTCGAGCGGATTGAGCTAGACGTACCGGGAGATTTTATCGACTAAAACGGGGCGATTGGGGTAGGTGAACAGGGAGATGGTCGACTTCATCGACTATCTCTGGCGTATCGGTGCTGGCGTATCGGTGCTGGCGTATCGGTGCTGGCGTAACGGGTCTGTGGCGTACCTAGAGAGGCGGATCGTGCAATCGCTCCGCCGACCGCATCCTATGCCCGCCCTCCTTTTCGCGCAAAAAAAGCCGCTTCCAGGCCGGAACGACCGGGGAGGCAGCCTTTTGCGCGCTAGCGCTGCACGGCTCAGTTGGATTTGTCCGGATCGGGCGAAGGATCGACGCCGACGACGTCGGCCAGCTTCAGGTTGCCCGTGTGCGTAAGGCCAACCTCCGTCCGCAGGCTCGCCAGCGCTTGCTTCAGGTCGTCTTCCTTCACGTAGATATAGGGGCTCTCCCAGCGGCTCTCGAGCGGAATCATGTCGATCGTATTCGGCTTCACCTTGTTGAAGCCGTATATCCACTGGCGCATCTCCGACTCGGGAATATCGGTCTTGACGTTGTCGCCGAGCAGATCCAGCACCTTGCCCCACTGCGTCATGCCTTGGAAGGTCGCGAGCTGATCTGTCAGCTCCTTGATGACTTGCTGCTGCCGGGTATTGCGGGCGATATCGGAGGACTGCTGCGTGCCTTCGTTCGATTTGCGGTACCGGACGAAGTCGAGCACCTTCTTGCCGTCCAGATGCTGCAGGCCTTTCTTCAGATTGATGTCCGTGCCGTCCGCCGAATCCTTGTAGCGCATATCCATGTCCACGTCGATATCGAGCCCGCCGACCGCGTCGACCAGCTTGCGCAGGCCGTCGAAGTTGATTAGGACCATGTAGTCGATCGGGAAATCGAACAGTTCGCTGTAGAACGCCTTCGTCTCCGTTAGCGCGGTTTCTTTGTCCTTGTTATAGAAGTAGGCGTAGTAGTAGTTGGCTTTGTGCGCGGAGAGCGTCTTCGGCTTCAACTGCAGGTCGCGTGGCAGGGATACGAGGCTGGCGGAATGCGTGCCGGGGTTGATGCTGCCGAGCATCAGCACGTCGGTGTTCAGCGAGCCGCCGCTGCCGACGCGGTGATCGATTCCGGCGAGGAGGAACGTATGCGGGCGGTATTCGTCTTGCTTGACGGGTTCGGCGCCGCCTTCGTTCGTGGCGGCGGGGGCCGTTGGCGTAGCTGTGGCTGCAGGTTCGTGGCTGGACATCTTGCCGATGGCGTCGTCCGCTTTATAGTAGAGGTATCCTGCGTAGCCGCCGACGGCCAGGATTAACGCTCCCAGGGTAATCGATGCACGGATGAGGGTCTTGCGAAGCCATTTCTTGTTCTTGAGGGGTGTCATGGAATCCTCCGGATCTGAAGAGAAATTGGGTAAACTTTCCTAACATATTGTAAGCGAAGCGGCGTGGAAGCAAAAGAAAGAAATTACACAGAATTTGACGATTTAACGGCGCTTAGAGTTGCAAATGGGAGCGGCGCCTTATCGGAAGCGGGGAAGTTATGATAAAATAGCGTACAAACGACTAACAGAATTGCTCAATACAATCGCTGGAAGGAAGGGTTCATATGACTTTGCAGAACGGCCAGACCATCCGCCACATGGTGATTTTCGATTTGA
Organism: Cohnella nanjingensis; assembly: GCF_014212125.1. Lineage (GTDB taxonomy): Bacteria > Bacillota > Bacilli > Paenibacillales > Paenibacillaceae > Cohnella > Cohnella nanjingensis. The sequence continues at coordinate 26,311 of NZ_JACJVP010000071.1, read as the reverse complement.
AGCATCCGCAGGGCTCCGCGGAGGCGAAGCGATTCATCGCCGACGGTCGGCGCATTCTTGCTTCGATTCCGACGGTTCGAAACTTCGGCGCCTTCTCCCAAGTCAGCGCGAAGAACGATTATACATACGGGTTCTCGATGGACTTCGCCAGCCAAGCCGATTACGACGCGTACAACGCCCATCCTTCGCACGAGCAATTCGTCCGCGAGCGGTGGGAGACGGAAGTGACGCGCTTCCTCGAGATCGACTTTCAGCTGCCTGCGGGCGCCGAAGGAGGCGCTGCGGAATGAAGATCGATCTCTCCGGCCGCACGGCCCTCGTGACCGGCTCTACGGGCCAGCTAGGCCGCGTGATGGCGCGGACGCTGGCGCAATGCGGCGCCGACCTGGTCTTGCACTACAGAGGCAACGAAGCCAAGGCGAACGAGCTGCGCGAGGAGATCCGGGCGCTCGGCCGCGAAGCGATGACGGTACAGGCCGACGTGGCGAGCCTCGAATCCGTCCATGCGATGCAAGCCCGGGTGGCGGCCGAACGCGGCTCTGTAGATATTGTAGTAGCGAATGCCGTCGCTCAATACCAGTGGACGACCATTTTGGAGCAGCCGACCGCGGATTATTTCAGCCAATTCGAAACCTGCGTCATGCAGAGCGTCCATCTGGCGAAGACGTTCGTGCCGGATATGATCGGCCGCGGGTACGGGCGCATGATCGGCATCAACACCGAGTGCGTCATGCAGAACTTCCCGACACAGTCGGCCTACGTCGCCGGCAAGCGGGGGATGGACGGCATCTACCGCATTCTGGCCAAGGAAGTCGGCGAGCATCAGATCACGGTTAACCAAGTCGCCCCCGGATGGACGATCAGCGAGCAGGACCGGACGAATCGCACCGAGCGCAACGAAGGCTACGAGAGCTCCGTTCCGCTCAAGCGGCGCGGTACCGATCAAGAGATCGCGAACGTCGTCGCGTTCCTCGCGTCGGATCTCGCCAGCTTCATTACCGGCGCCTATATCCCCGTCAGCGGGGGCAACGTCATGCCGGCGATCTGACGCGGAAGGTTCGTCCGGAAGCGAACGGCCGGCAGTTAACTTCACAAGACATTTACGTTCAGGGAGCCCTCGCGGCTCTTTTTTTTCGCGAAAAAGGCGGTTTGGCGTTCAACGATAGGCAGCGGCCGGCGGGACGGCGTGACGAACAAAGGAGAAGGGGAGCGTCGTGCGGTCGGGCGGAAGAACGGGATGTCCGGGATCTGCCGTTCCGTGGCAGCTACGGCCGAGCCGGGCGACATTTTTTGCCGGAAAGGGCTTCATCCGCTAGCAAGCGGGCCGCTTCCTGCATATGTAACCATAGACGGATGTCTAAGCAACCGGCATATGCCGTCGAATCCATGCCATCGATGAAGCAGGAAGAGGGAGAGAATCATGGGAAAAACAAAGGCCGTCGCCGTTATGCTGCTGTCGTTCGCCCTGCTCCTGGGGGTCGCCGCATGCGGAAGCGGCGGCGCGAACGTATCGCCATCCTCCTCCGCGTCGCCTTCCGCGCCGCCTAGCGAGCCCTCGCCGTCCGCCGGTTCGGCCGAGACCGTCACCGTCAAGTTCTCCGAAGTCATCCGTTCGATCTTCTACGCGCCTCACTATATTGCCATCTCCAAGGGATTTTTCCAGGAGCAAGGGCTCAAGATCGACATGAACACGGCGCAAGGCTCGGACAAAGGCGCGGCGGCGCTGATCGCCGGCACGGCGGATATCTCGCTGGTCGGACCCGAGACCGCGATCTATATCCACAATCAGAAGGGCGCCAAGACGCTGAAGATCTTCGCCCAGCTGACAGGCAAGGACGGTTCGTTCCTGCTGTCCCGGAACAAGCTGGATTCGTTCCAGTGGAGCGATCTCGCAGGCAAGACCGTCATCGGCTGGCGACCCGGCAGCGCGCCGCAGATGGTGCTGAACTCCATGCTCCTGAAGGAGAAGACGCAGGGCGTCAACGTCGTCACCAATATCGCGTCCACCGCGATGGCCGGCGCGTTCGCCAGCGGGCAGGGCGACTTCATCCAGCTGTTCGAGCCCGTCGCCTCGACGCTGGTCAAGGAAGGCAAAGCCTACTACGCGGCATCGCTCGGCGAATCGTTCGGACCGTTCCCGGAGACGTCGTACGTAGCGACGTCGGACTATATCGCGAAGCATCCCGATATCGTCGCGAAGTTCGCGAAGGCGGTGCATGAAGGCGCCGCATGGCTCGACACCGCCTCCGAAGCGGACATCGTGGCCGCGCTGAAGCCGTTCTTCGACGGCACGCCGGAAGACATGATCGCCCAGTCCGTAGCCAACTACAAGAAGCAGGGAACCTGGTCCGCGGACCAGGTACTGACGCCGGAGCAGTTCGAGACGCTGCAGCGCGTCCTGATCGAGAACGGGACCTTGAAGCCGGAGGAGAAGATCGCGAAGCTGGAAGACGTCGCGGATATGTCCTTCGTCCAGCAGCTCGGGAAGTAAGCCGATGGCGCAGATCGAGATGCAAGACGTCTCCCTCAGCTACTTCACGCCCAAGCAGGAGACCGAGGCGCTGCGCGGGATTCGGCTGTCGATCGAGAACGGGGAGTTCATCAGCATCGTCGGGCCGAGCGGCTGCGGGAAGAGCACGCTGCTCTCCCTGATCTCCGGGATGCTGAAGCCGACTTCCGGCAAGATTCTGATCGACGGGCGGGAGGTCTCCGGCACTTCGCCCAAGGTCGGATACATGCTGCAGCACGACCACTTGTTCGAGTGGCGCGACGTGCTCAGCAACCTCCTGGTGGGCGCGGAGATTCGCAGGATGGATCGGAAAAAAGCGGAGCGCAAGGCGCTCGAGCTGCTCGAGCGCTACGGCCTCGGCGGCTTCGCGCGGCACAATCCGTCCCAGCTCTCGGGCGGCATGCGGCAGCGAGTGGCGCTCATCCGCACGCTCGTCACGGAGCCGGACATTCTGCTGCTCGACGAGCCCTTCTCCGCGCTGGACTATCAGACGAGGCTGACGCTGGCCGACGAAGTTCACGGCATCATCAAGGACCAGGGCAAGACGGCGGTGCTCGTCACGCACGACATCTCCGAAGCGATCACGATGGCGGATCGGGTCATGGTCATGTCGCAGCGGCCCAGCGCGATCTCGGCCGTATACGACATCCGTTTCGAGGAAGGAGACTCGCTGTCCGCCTGGACGAAGCGGGAGTCCGCTTCCTACAATTCGTATTTCAGCACCATCTGGAAGGAGTTGCAGGCTCATGCCGTTTCAGCCGTATAGACATTCTGCAGGAGCTTTGCGGCCTTCTCCGCTCTACCGGCGTTATCTGTCCGCGCAGCGAAGGCGGCGAGCGCTGATCTGGCTGTCCAGGCTGGCGGTGCTCGCCGCCTTCCTGTGCCTGTGGGAATGGGCAGCCCGCGAAGGCTGGATCGACTCGATGCTCACGAGCAAGCCTTCGCAGCTGTGGACCTCCTTCCGCGAGCTGCTCGTGGAAGGCAAGCTGCTGAAGCATACCTGGACGACGACGCTCGAGACGCTCGTCGGCATCGTGGTCTCCATGGCGCTGGGGACGGTCATCGCGGTCGTCTTCTGGTGGTCGACGTTCGCCTCGAAGGTGCTGGACCCGTATATGGTCGTGCTGAACGCGCTGCCCAAGGTCGCGCTCGGACCGATCTTCTACATCTGGCTGGGCGACCGTTATTCGATCTACGGCATGGCGGTCGCAATCTCCGTCATCGTCACGATCATGATGGTGGAGAACGGGTTCAAGGAGATCGGCCGGTCGAAGCTGAAGCTGATGGAGTCGTTCGGCGCCACGCGCACCCAGATGCTGCGGATGGTCATCCTGCCCGCCAGCATCCCGAACTGGATCGCCACGCTGAAGGTGAACGTAGGCTTGACGCTGGTCGGGGTCATCATGGGGGAATTCCTGTCTTCCAAAGCCGGTCTCGGCTATCTGATCATCTACGGCGGCCAGGTATTCCAGATGAACATGGTCATGGTGAGCATCGCGATCTTGGCGGTTCTGTCCATCGCCCTATACGGTCTGGTGAATCTGCTGGGCGCCTGGTTGAAGCGCAAGAATCACTTCGAATCGTGACGGAAAACCGTTCCCCGTTCCGGAACTGGCGAAAGATCGTCCCGTGCTGACGCATCATCGTTTCAGTCGCGATGAATGATCGTTCTAGCCCTGACATAAGAACATTCCAGCACTGGCGAATGTTGGGTTCCGTCCTCATGGCCGATCGTTCCTTCGATAAGGTCTAATCCGGCCGGCGGCACATAGATTAAGCGATAAAGCCGCGCAACACCGGATGGGAGGAATGCGATGAAGCCGGCATGGAAGTTGGAATTGGCGGAAGCGAGGCTCATGATCGAAGCCGCGATCCGCGTCTCGGAAGCCGAGGGGGCGCGGGAGACGATCTGCGTCGCCGACGACGGCGGCTGCGTGATCGCGCTGGCGCGGATGGACGGGGCACGCCGGACCGGCCCCGAACTGGCGATAGCCAAGGCGTTCACCGCGAGCGGGCACAAGCGCTCGACGCATCTGCTGGGCGAGCCGGGCGGTCCGGCGGCGGCGGGCGGGGAGGCGTTCGGTATCCATGCGATGTTCCCGGGCCGGTTCGCGATCTTCGTCGGGGGCTTCCCGATCGTGGTGAACGGAGAGGTCGTCGGCGGGATCGGCGTCAGCGGCGGGACCGGCGATCAAGACAAGGCGGCGGGACTGGCCGCGCTGAACGCGCTGCAGGAAGGCCTCGGGCCATCCTATCGCGTGCTGACCGAATTGGATATCCGTCTCTGAGCATGCCTCTGATTCCGTCCGCGGGAGTGGATGAGGCAAAACAGACGGTCAGACGAAACGGATGGACGGACGGATGGATGGATGGATG
>NZ_JACJVP010000071.1:0-21381 GCF_014212125.1 Cohnella nanjingensis | reverse complement strand
GGATGGATGGATGGACGGATGGATGGATGGACGGATGGATTGTTGGCAGGAAGAATGGATGTACGACTGGCTGAACGATGGATGGCTCGGCGTGGGAAGACGCGGGCAATTCCGACGCGGGATACGAGAGACGGGACAGCGGGAAGCCGCCGTCCCGTCTTTTTTTCATAACGGTAAGGGCAGCTTGACGAAACATAATAATTAATATAAAGTTACTTACAAATAGTTACTACAGGAAGAGCCATTCTTCCGCAAACAAGGAGATGAATCTTCATGATCGCGCCTCTGTTCTTGGCTCACGGCTCGCCGATGCTGGCGATTGAAGATAACGATTATTCAGCCTTCCTGGGAGACCTGGGAAGGACATTGAAGCCCAAAGCCATCGTCATTTTCACGGCGCATTGGGAGACGGATACGCTTACGATCTCCTCGACGAACGGCGTTTATGACACGATCTACGACTTTGGCGGATTCCCGGACGCCCTGTACCAGATTAAGTACCCGGCGAAGGGCTCGGTCGCCTGGGCGGAGAAGGTGGGGGAGAAGTTGTCGGCTAGCGGCATCCCGGTACGGTACGACGGCGCCCGGGGGCTCGACCACGGCTCCTGGACGCTGCTCTCCCGACTGTTCCCGGATGCGGAATATCCGGTCATGCAGGTGTCGGTGAATCCCTATCTGGACGCGGCCGGCCAGATCCGCATCGGCGAAGCGCTGCGCGGCTTGGCTGCCGAGGACGTGCTGATCATCGGCAGCGGAGTGACGGTTCACAACCTGCGGATCGTGGACTTCCACGCGACGGATGCGGCGCCGTGGGCGATCGGTTTCGACGACTGGATCGTCGACAAGGTACAGACGCGCGACTTCGCGAGCTTGGCCCGCTACGAGGAGCTGGCGCCGAACGCCCAGGCCGCCGTGCCGCGCGCCGAGCACTTCGTTCCGCTGCTCATCGCGCTGGGGAGCGCGGACCCGGCTTCGCAGGCGAAGGTCCTGTTCCGGGGATATCAATTCGGCACGCTTAGCTACCTGTCGTTCTCGCTCTAAGCGGCGCTGGGCCCATGGCGCGACGCTGCAGTAAAGAGAAGTCGAATTCAGAATGATACGCGCAGGCGTCGTAAATCGTTCAGGGAGTCTCTTGGCAGCCGTTGATTGAACGACTGTTGAACGACCGTTGAACGACTCGAACGCCGACTTGCGGGCCAGAGTTGTAATCGTACAACTTATTTCGCGAAAATGTCCCCAAATCGATCGAAAAGTTGCAAAAGTACAACTATATGAGCCGTTTTTGGTCAATACGCCGATATTCATCCAAATAAGTTGTACGTTTGCAAGTGTTTGCCCTTGTATCGCGAATGAGAGCCGAATAAGTTGTACGTTTGCAAGTAATTGCGCTTTGTCTCGATTGGGAGCCGAAAAAGTTGTATGTTTGCAAGTGTTTGCCCTTTGTCGCGAATGGGGGGCCAGATAAGTTGTACGTTTGCAGGTGTTCGCCTCGTCTATTTTCGCGAATGGGAGCACGATCAGTGGTACTCAAACAGCTGACTGGAACACAACCTAAAAAAAGCTTGGTCCGTCTCCGCGACGGGACCAAGCTTTTTGTTTATGCGGGTCAGTTCGACGAGGCGGAGGCCGCTTCGACCGGTCGGCCGCCGATCCAGACGCGGCGCAGTTCGAGATCCGCGTCCAGCAGGAGGACGTCGGCGCGTTTGCCGGCTTCGACCGAGCCGATGGAGCCGCTGAGGCCGAGCTCGCGGGCGGGCGTGCCACTGGCCATCCGGCTCGCGTCCTCCACGGAGACGCCGACCCGGCGGACCATGTTCTGGAAGGCGGCGATCATCGTCAGCGTGCTGCCGGCGAGGCTGTCGCCCTCCTTCAGACGGGCGACGCCGCACTTCATGACGACGGGCAGGCCGCCGAGGCTGTAGCCGTCCCCGTCCGGCATGCCCGCGGCGGACATGGCGTCGGTGACGAGGACGACGTTATCCTTTCCTTTGGCGCGGGTGAGGATCTTGATCGCGGCCGGATGCACGTGATGGCCGTCCGCGATCACTTCGGCGACGATGCGGTCGTCGCTCATGACCGCCCCGACGGTGCCGGGATTGCGGTGATGGAGCGGCGTCATCGCGTTGAACGTATGGACGGCATGGCGCAAGCCGCGGTCCGCGGCCGCCACGATCTGTTCGTACGTAGCGTCCGTATGGCCGGCCGAAGGGACGATCCCGTGCCGGGCGAGCAGCTCGATATAGTCGAGCGCGCCCTCGGTCTCCGGCGCCAGCGTCTGCAGTTTAATGACGCCGGGATACCGGCTGACCCAATCTTCGAGCCATTCCGCCTGCGGCGGCAGGATGTATTCCGGGTTCTGCGCGCCCTTCCATTTGACGTTGACGAACGGACCTTCGAAGTGCACGCCGAGGATCTGCGCGTAAGGCATCGGCTTCGACATGTAGGCGCTGGTCCGCTCCAGCACCTCGGTCAATTCGTCGCGCGGCGCCGTGAGCGACGTCGCGAGCAGGCCCGTCGTGCCGTGCGAAGCGTGGAAGCGGGTGATGGCGTCGATCTCTTCGTGGTTCGCTTCCATGAAGTCGAAGCCCGCGCCTCCATGGACATGGACGTCGACGAAGCCGGGCAGCACCCAGCCGCCCGCGCCGTCCACGAGCTCGGCGTTCGCCGCCGCGATCGGCTTCGGATCGGATGCGCCGCCGATCGCGGCGATCGCCCCGCCCGACAGCCAGATCCAGCCGTCTTCGATCGTGCCCCAAGGCGCGACGATACGGGCATGCTCGATCAGCGTACCCGCGCTCGCGCCGGTCTGTCCGTTGGCCGCCGTCCGTGCTTCCGCGGCGCCCATTAGAGCAAGCTCCCGGCTTCTTGATCGAGCAGCACGATCAGATGGGGGTGCGTCTGCAGCAGGGAGGCGGGGCAGTCGGTCGTGATCGGCCCGGTCAGCGCGCGGCGGACGATCTCCGCCTTGTCGACGCCGCGGACGATAAGCAGGATCATCTTCGCCTTGAGGATGGTGCCTACGCCCATCGTGAGCGCCTGCTTCGGCACGTCGTCGATCGCGTCGAAGAAGCGCGCGTTGGCTTTGCGGGTCTCTTCCGCCAGTTCGACGATATGCGTGCCCTTGATCAACGCGTGGGCCGGCTCGTTAAAGCCGATGTGCCCGTTGTGGCCGATGCCGAGCAGCTGCAAGTCGATCTGGCCCGCATCCTCGATCCGTTCGTCGTAGCTGCGGCACTCGGCTTCGAGGTCCTCCGCATTGCCGTTCGGAATATGGGCGTTGGCCGCCGGCAGGTCGATATGGCTGAACAGATGCTTGTTCATGTAGGAATGGTAGCTCTCCGGATGGTCGACAGACAGGTTGACGTACTCGTCCAGGTTGAACGTTCTGACGTTCTTGAAGCTGACGAGTCCGCGGCGGTAATCGCCGACGACCTGCTCGTAGATGCCGACGGGCGTGCCGCCGGTCGCGAGGCCCAGCACGGCGCGCGGATTGGTCTGGATCAGGCCGGTAATGATATTGGCGCCGGCTTCGTTCAGCTTCTCGTTGGAATCGAAAGTTAATACGTTCATAATGGATTCCTCTCCTCTTTGCCCGTGTATCTTCTGACGGTCTGGAACGATCGCTCCAGCCGGGGGACATATTCGTCGAAGTGCTCGCTGACCAGACCCGTGAACAGGATGTCGACCACGTGCAGTTGGGCCATCCGCGATGCCATATCGCCCCTGCGCATGCCGGCTTCGGACGACGAGGTGAACAATCGGATCGAAGCGCCCGCGGCTAAGGTCGTGTTGCCGAACTTGGTGACGGAGATCGTCGTGGCGCCCCGTTCGGCAGCGCAGCGCAACGCGTCGATGATCTCCAGCGTCTCGCCGGAATAGGAGATGCCGACGGCCACATCCCGTTCGGTGAGCGAAGCCGCGGAGGTGAGCTGCAGATGGTGGTCGGAGAAGGAGGCGGCCGCCTTGCCGATGCGGATCAGCTTGTGGAAGAAGTCCTCCGCCACCATACCCGAGGTCGCCACGCCGTAAAGATCGATCCGCGCGGCCGCATGCAGCGCGGAGATGGCGGCGCGAAGCTGCTGAAGATCGAGCAGATTCGTCGTGTCCGTCAGGGAGCGCAGATGATTGCTCGTGATGGCCGTTACGATCTCCTGCAACGGATTGCCGGCCACGATATCCTGGTACTGCGAGGAGGTCGGATGAACCGCCAGCTCCGCCGCGAGCTTCATCTTAAAGTCCGCGAAACCTTGAAAGTGAAACGCCCGGCAGAACCGGGATACGGTCGCCGTGCTGCTCCCCGCCTCCTGCGCGAGATCCGAGATCGTCATCTGCACCGCGTCCTGGGGACGAGAGAGCAGAAAGGCGGCGAGTTCCCGCTCCTTGGGATGCAGGGTCGGCAGGCGCTCTTCGATCGCATTCAGAATGCTCATGCGGATGCACAGCCTTTTGTTGTGAAAATTAATTACTCTTGATTCCTAATTGACAAGAAAATAATTTACATGCTCATGTTCACTTTAGCGGAAATGCGGCCGGTTGACAAGACGGATCTTCGCTTAATTTGGGTCTATCAGAGGGGTTCAGCGGACATTTTTACTTCCTATTCAGGCAATGCGGCACGCCTTGCTCCGCATATCCATAACGCTTGTTTAGCCGACGCTAAGCGGTTTTTTGTCGTTTGACGCGTTCCGAGACGACCGTTTGCGAGGGGACTAGTCCATATGGATTAGTTTTTACTTGACGGTCGTATTTGCGCCCCCTTATATTGGATATTAGAGTCGTAAATGCGACGCAAATAGGGAAAATGAATCATGAACAGAGAGACTTCGCGGAGGTTGACAGACATTCATGAATCCATTGGATGAAGTCCTTACCGTTACCGAAGTAGCCGCTCTGCTTCGTGTAACTCCTCGCCAAGTGCAGAGGCTCTGCAAGTCAGGCAAACTTATCTCGCGATATGCCGACGGGATCTACCTCATTCTTCGCCAGAGCGCGGCGGACTATGTCGCCAGGTCGAATATATAGCTGCTACTACGCCACGATCTTACTTGAATCATTGGGGAGCCATATTTGATGCGCGCATTTTTAGGATTTATGTTTTTCTCGACCTTCGAAGGCATCGCCGCTTTTTCGATCAGCATGTACATTTTCAGAATCAACCTGATCCGCTACGGCTGGCAGGTCCTCACCGTCATCGGCCTGATCAATTTGCAGAATTATTTCATCCGGGAGGAATTCCTGCTGTCGTCGGTCGCGCCGGTCATCAACATTTTGCTGACGGCGTTCTTCTTGAACCTGGTCGTCCGCATCCCCATCATATGGTCTACCATTTTATCGGTTGTCGGTTTCGTAGGCATCGCCGTGATCCAGTCGGGCATCATCTTTTTCTCGCAAGGCTACTTTTCGTTGGACGAAGCACAGGTCCATTTATGGAAGCAGTATTCGGTGCAATGCATAACCGGCGTCATCGGCTTCTCCGTAGGTTGGGTCTTGTACAAATTCGGTTACGGCTTCTCGTTTGACTTCGACAAGCTGCGGCTCAAGTGGGAGCATATGGCGGTCCTCTCGCTCATCGCCATCTTCATCGTGACGATCGGCGTCATGATGTACTTCAGGGAAGTCTTCCTCAACTTGCTGGTCTTCGTCTTCGCCATGCTGGCCATTCTAATCTATTCCTTTAAGAAGGAGGATGCGGAAGAATGATCGATGCCGTCTCTTGGAGAATCGCCAGAGGGATCAAGTCGGCGGTGCCCGAACACCCTTTAAGCGTAGAAGTGCTGAAGTACGCGGTCTCGTTCGTGCTGAATACGGGTTCGATCATCGTGTTCTCGCTCGCCATCTCCTTCTTCACGGGGCGGGTAGCGGAAGTCCTGACGGTGCTCGTCGCCTATGCCCTCTTGCGGCAAGTATCCGGGGGACTGCATCTCAAATCCGGGACGTTGTGCGTCGTGGCCTCGACCGCGGGGATCACGGCCATGTCTTTTGCGGACTTCGGACCGGCGGCGGTCACGGTCGCCAATCTCGCCGCGCTCCTGCTGGCGGCGGTCTATGCGCCATCGCGAATCGAGGGGCAGACGCGGATCCCCAAAAAATATTATCCCCTACTCCGGTTCGTTTCGATTATAATAGTTTCTAGCAACTTCCTGATCCAGTCTCCAATTCTTGCTGCAGCCTTTCTGGTTCAATGCGTCACGCTAATCCGGCCGCTCCGGAGAGGAGGTGAACATCGTGAAGAAAAAGGTCATGTATAAGCTGGCGACTTTACTTGGAGCCCTTGCGATCATGGTAGTCGGTACCGCTAGCTGGGTCTACTTCCATCAGGACGAGACACCCGCTGAACTCTTGAAGTAAAACGGAGTGAATGTCTTATGTGGCTATCCGTAACTCGGGACCAGGAGGGCAGGTCCGGCCTCCTCAACGTATCGATCGAAGATGTCTTGTATCTGGAGAGCGACTTCGAGAAATGGGTTCGCGTCCACACCCGGGAAGAGCATTTCTACATAGCGGGAACCCTGATCTATTGGACGAATGCGTTCCAAGCGGCAGGACATGCCTTCCAGAAGGTCGATCGCAATATCGTCGTCCACGAGCCGAAGATCAAACGGTTGGACCCGGTCTTCGCCATGGCTTACTTCGATTGCGAGATCGACAAGCATGCCAAGAAGATCACGCTTGCTCAGAAATACTATAAAGAGCTTGTAAGAAAAGCGGGACAGCACGAGTTGACCATCATGATTGCGGCTGCCACGTAAAGTGCGCAGCTTTTTATTTTGAAGAGGCCCATCCTTCCGAATTTGAGGAGGAGAGGGCCTTTTTGGTCTTTGCAGGCGCGGTTGACCGACCCGGATACAGACAAGGACGTGGATGAGAGCACGATGCAAGATGCAACTGAACGGAGGGGAGAATGCGGCAATTGCGCCATCCGGTACTTGAACAACCTCCGTCCTCGCTGCATACTTAGGCTATATTCCCGAAGGAGGGTTCGCTATGCCAGACCAGCTGGTCAAATTGTACGAACTGCCGGATCAAGGAACGCTTGCTTCCGACTTGCGCGCGGGGGGGATCGAGATACGTCGAGCGCTTGCCCCCGAGAAGCATCAGATTCTGACCTGGGTGCGCGAGCACTTCAACCAACGCTGGGCCGACGAATGCGACGTGGCGATAGCGAGGCTGCCCGTGACTTGCTACATAGCCGTCGAAAAGGAAAAGCTGATCGGGTTCGCCTGTTACGACGCGACGTGCAAGGCCTTCTTCGGCCCGACCGGCGTCGACGAGAGCTGCCGGGGCAAAGGCGTAGGCAAGGCGCTGCTGTTCGCCTGCCTCGAGGCGATGCGGGCGGAAGGCTACGCGTACGCGATCATCGGCGCTGCAGGCCCGGTGGACTTCTATGCGCGCACGGTCGGCGCCGTCGAGATTCCGGGTTCTTCGCCCGGCATCTACCGGGGAATCCTGCCGCTGCCGCCGTCCCCCTCGGCCTGACGGCCGGTTCGGCTTCCCGGCCGGATTACCGGCAGCATACGAACGGTGCCTCGTTCGAGAGGAAGCCCGCGCCGGCCGCGGGCTTTTTATTTGGCAAAAAACCGCTTGGGCCGAAGGGACGGTCCCGATGTGCGTCTTGGCCACGGCAGGCCTAATGTGATGACCTAATACTTCACATGCCGTTGATTCGCCGCGGCAAGACCAAAGGGCTTGTCTCGTACTTTTACCACTATCAACTCTTCTGCGGCAAAGATGCGCAAAGAGGCGTACGGAGTACGTCACATGGGCTCGGCTGCGGCAAAGATGCTCAAAGAGGCGTACGGAGTACGTCACATGGGCTCGGCTGAGGCGAAGATACGCAAAGAGACGTTCGGAGTACGTCACATGGGCTCGGCTGCGGCAAAGATGCGCAAAGAGACGTACGGAGTACGTCACATGGGCTCGGCTGTTACAAAGATCCGCTCAAGTTGGCCTACCGGGACAGCTTCTTGACGCTTTCTGGCGTCCAATCTGCTCCCTTTGCGCTTCGTTCTTCGATCAAGAAGTACCGACCGGCCCCCCTTTTTCGAGAAAGGCCAACAGCGTCCGTTGACCGTTTTCCGACCCCGCCGATAACTTTGCTTCACAAGTGAGATATATCATGATATATTGTTATGTATAAGGTAGTAGGGTTGGGGAAGGAAAGGGGAACGGATCATGTCTAGCCCGATGTACGAGCAAATATACGACAAACTGCGGGAGGAGATCCGATCGGGCCATTATCGGATCGGAGACCGCGTCCCGTCGGAGAAGGAGCTTGCGGACGCCTACGGCGTAAGCCGAATTACAAGCAAGAAGGCGCTGGAGCTGCTTGCCGAAGGCGGGCTCATCGTCCGCCGGCCCGGACGCGGTTCGTTCGTGGCCGATCCGGCGGCGTTGGCTGCGGCGGCCGCTCCCTCGCAGGGCAGGGGCGCCGCGCGAGGCGGCGGATCGGGCGGGCGCCCGATGATCGGGCTGGTCATGACCGACTTCAGCGACAGCTACGGAACGGGGCTCGTCTACGGGATGGAGGAAGCTTCCCGGAAGCATGAGGCCTTCCTCGTCCTGCGCCGCTCGTTCGGCATTCCTTCGTACGAGGAGGAAGCGATCAAGAGCATGCTGGAGCAAGGCGTGGACGGGCTGATCATCTTCCCGGCGCAGGGCGAATACTTCAACGCGGAGATCCTGAAGCTGGTCATCGACAAGTTCCCGTTCGTCCTCGTCGACCGGCACCTGAAGGGCATCTCCGCGGGTTCGATCAGCACGGACAACGCGGCCGGCGCCAAGCGGGGCACGGAGTATCTGTTCGAGCTGGGGCACAAGCACGTCGCGATCCTGACGCCGCCTCCGACGGATACGACGGCGGTCGAGGACCGGATCGAAGGATACGTGGAGGCGCACGCGGAGAAGGGGATCGTCGTCGACCGCGAGCTCTGGCTGAGCGTCACCTCTACGCTGCCGACCGCCTACACGGAGGAGAACAAGGCGAAGGACATCGAGAAGATCAAGCAGCACCTGCGCGAGCATCCGCAGATCTCGGCTTTCTTCGCGATGGAGTACAACATCGCGCTGCTCGCCCGGGAAGCGGCCAGACAGATCGGCCTTGAGGTGCCGGGAGACCTGTCGATCGTCTGCTTCGATTGTCCGGACAACGGCAGCGGGTTCTCCTTCACCCACCTGAGGCAGAACCAGGAAGAGATGGGGCGGGTCGCCTTCGAGAACGTGCTCCAGCTGCGGGAAGGGAAGACGGTCCCGAACAAGATCGCGCTCGAGGCGGAACTGATCCTGGGCGATTCTACCGCCGTCGTGTCGCCGACCCGGATCGCGCAGCCTTAATCGAATACGCATGAAGCAGCCTGCTGGGCCCTGCCCGGCGGGTTTTTCGTTGACCCTTTCGAATTTATAAGATTCACGCTTATCTATTTCTAAATGGTCTCCGATAGAAACGCTTCCCCCTCTTCAGAGGATGGCGAAGCCGTTTTTACTTGTCAAGAACATTAATTAATATATTGACATAATGTAAATTATAAAATTTAAAAATATTATATATTGACATATTAATTCAATGACATTATATTTGAATATGTAAGCGTTTCAAATGCAAAGGGGGATGCGAACGATGAGGAACTTCACCCGGCTCCCGACCCCGGCGACGACGGTTGCGCAGCGGTGGATTCGCGCCGAGACGGCGCAGGAGGAGCTGATCTACAGCTTCTGGAACGAGCGGCTGGGGATCATGAATCAGCTGGCCCCGTACGAACCGGACTGCAACGATCACTTTGTCTACTGGTGGCACGCGCATGTCATAGACGCGTTGACGGACGGCTACGAGCGTACCCGGAACCCCGCTTATCTGGAGCGGATCGATCGGGTCGTAGAAGGCGTTCGCGCCTTGAACGGCGGCACGCTCCTGCACAACTACTACGACGACATGGAATGGATGGCGCTGGCCTTGCTCCGGGTGCACGACGCGACCAAGCGCGAGCGGTACCGGAAGGATGCGGACGTCCTCTGGGCGAGCATCAGGACGGCCTGGAACGGACACATGGGCGGCGGCATGGCCTGGAAGAAGGATCAGCTGGATTACAAGAACACCCCGGCGAACGCGCCGGCCGCGATCCTGGCCGCCCGGCTGTATCAAAGGTTCGAGGACCCGGAAGACCTGAAGTGGGCGCTGCGGATCTACGAATGGAACAAAGCGAACCTGGTCGATCCCGCGACCGGCTTCGTCTGGGACGGCATGAACCGGCTCGGCGACGGCAAGATCGACTACGACTGGCACTACACGTACTGTCAAGGCGTCTTCATCGGGGCCGGTCTGGAGCTGTACCGCATCACCGGCGAAGCCGGTTATCTGCAAGACGCGATCCGAACGGCCGACACCGCGATCGAGCGGTTCACGCTGCCGGATACCGGACTGCTCCCGAACGAGGGGGAAGACGACTGCGGCTTGTTCAAAGGGATCTTCGTCCGTTACCTGTACGAGCTGTTGAAGCTCCGCCCGGAGCGGCACGACATCCGCGAGCTGCTGCTCCGCAACGCCGGCGCGCTATGGGAGACCGGCCGCGGCGAGCAGGGGCTGATCAGCCGGTCCTGGACGGCGCCGGTCGAGCCCAAGGTGCAGCTGTGCGCGCAACTGAGCGGCTTGATGCTGCTGGAGATGGCCGCCGCGCTACCCGCCCACGATACCCATCAAGAAGAACCGAAAGCTTAACGGCAACTAGATAGGAGGCTGGCAGATGGAACTATCGCCCGCAACAATGACCGCTTTAACGAACCTCATGGACCGCGTCGCAGACGCGACGCAAGATCATCCGAAGCTGGCCCGCATCTTCCGGAACGCGCTGCTGAACACCTTGCAGACGACGGTGCAGCGGAAGGAGGACGGCACGACCTTCGTCATCACCGGCGACATTCCCGCCATGTGGCTGCGGGACTCCGCCGCGCAGGTTCGTCCGTTCCTCGCGCTCGCGGCCGAAGCGCCCGAGCTCGGCGATATGATCGAAGGGCTGGTACGCCGGCAGATCGGCTGCATCTTGAAGGATCCGTATGCAAACGCCTTCAACGAAGAGCCGACCGGCCGGGGCCACCAAGCCGACAAGACCGAGATGAGCCCTTGGCTGTGGGAGCGCAAGTACGAGATCGATTCCTTGTGCTACCCGGTGCAGCTGGCCTATCTGCTCTGGAAGAATACCGGACGGACGTCTCACCTGAACGCGGACTTTGCGGCGGCGGCCAGAAGCATCCTCGAGACATGGCGCACCGAGCAGCATCACGAGACGCGGTCGGCATACCGCTTCGAGCGGAGCGACTGCCCGCCGACGGATACGCTGACGCGGGAAGGCCGCGGCGCCGAGGTCGGCTACACCGGCATGACCTGGTCCGGCTTCCGTCCGAGCGACGATGCTTGCACGTACGGCTACCTCGTTCCTGCGAACATGTTCGCAGTCGTCGCGCTGCGGCAGCTGGCGGAGATCGCGGGGGTAGCGCTGGACGATTCGGAGCTGGCGGCGGACAGCGCCGCGCTGTTGGCCGAGATCGACGGAGGCATCCGCGCGCACGCGATCGTGGAGCATCCGGCGTATGGGCGCATCTTCGCTTACGAGACGGACGGCCTCGGCGCCCGCCATTTGATGGACGACGCCAACGTGCCGAGCCTGCTGTCCATTCCGTACCTCGGCTACGTTTCCGCAGACGATCCGATCTACGCGAATACCCGCCGATTCGTGCTCAGCGCGGCGAACCCTTATTACTATGAGGGGGCGGCGGCCCAAGGGGTAGGCAGTCCGCATACGCCGGAAGGATACGTCTGGCACATCGCGCTCGCGATGCAAGGATTGACCGCGGCGGACCGGGGAGAGAAGCTGCGCTTGCTGCTCCTCATGGCCGACACCGACGCCGGTACCGGAATGATGCACGAGGGCTTCTCCGCGGACGACCCGGCGACGTACTCCAGGCCGTGGTTCTCCTGGGCCAACATGATGTTCTGCGAGCTGCTCATGGACTACTGCGGCATCCGCGTCCGCACCAACGGCCAAGAAGTACGCGCATAGAGGTTTCAGACAGGGCTCCGTCCCCGTTCGAAATAGCATTCAGAAGAAAAAAAAGGGAGGCATCACGCATGAAAAAATGGATCTCGCTCGTGGCTATCGCAAGCATCTCTACCGCAGCGCTCGCAGGGTGCAGCGGCGGTTCGTCCGGCAACGATCAGACAAGCCCGTCCTCATCCGCATCCGCAAGCCCATCTGCAAGCAAGCCGTCCGGCAAGCCCGTCGAGCTGACGTTCTGGGGCGACTGGAGCGGCGAAGGCCAGAAACAGTTCGAGACGATGGTCGACGCATTCAACAAGTCCCAAGACCATATCAAAGTGAAATACGTGCTCCAGCAGGATATGATCACGAAGTTCCTGACCGCGGCTACGTCCGGCGGCTCGCCCGACATTCTGTTCTGGGACCGCTGGCGCACGTCGCTCTACGCGCCGAAGAACGTGCTGCACCCGCTTGACGAGTTCCTCGCCAAAGACAGCATCAGCAAGGACGACTTCTACGGCGAAGCCGTCAAGGAGCTTACTTACAAAGACCAGCTGTACGGGCTGCCGCTCACCGTCGACGCGCGCGCCTTGTTCTACAACAAGAAGCTGCTCGCCGACGCAGGCGTGACTGCGCCGCCGTCGAACTGGCAGGAGCTGGAGGACGCGGCGGTCAAGACGACGAAGTGGAACGGCAGCAAGCTGCAGGTCGCGGGCTTCTCGCTGGGCGACGCCGGTCTGTTCAATATGTATCTGCAGCAAGCGGGCGGCACGATGCTGACCGACGACGGCAAGACGAACTTCAACAACGACAAGGGCAAGGCCGTGCTCGATTATTGGGACCGTCTCCTGAACCAGGACAAGGTGTACAAGATCGGCTTCGAGCAAGGCCTCGGCGAGTCGACCGACGCGTTCGCGACCGGCAAGCTGGCCATGACCTACAACGGGCCTTGGATGCTGACGACGTACAAGAAATACGGCAAAGACCTCGACTTCGGCGTCGTTCCGCCGCCGGCCGGTCCGAACGGCGACAAGGGCAGCGTGATGGGCGGCTTCGGACTCGTCATCCCGGAAGGCTCCAAGCATCAGCAAGAGGCATGGGAATTCATCAAGTGGTGGACGGCGAACAAGGACAACGCGCTCCTGTGGGCCAAGACGAGCTTGAACATCCCCGGCTTCAAGCCGGCGATCGAAGATCCGTTCTTCCAAGACGATCCGTTCTGGAAGCCGTTCCTGGAGACGCTCGAGATCGCGAAGATCCGTCCGACGCATCCGGGCTACTCCGTTCTGGAAGGCGACGCGCTCATTCCGAACGTGCAGCTGTTCCAGCAGGGCAAGCAGAGCGCGGAAGATACGCTGAAGAAAGCCCAGCAGCAAGGCGACAAGCTGCTGCAGGACAACGCGGTCGCAGAGTGACGAGGAGGGAGGGCGACCTCCCTTTTCCCACGGTTCGGCAGGGCTCGGTCATCCCGATCCTTGCCGAATCGCTTCCGTTAACGACGCGCTTGCCCGCAACCCGGGGCGGCGAAGCCGTTTGCACCTGCATCGCCCGACCCGAAAGGAGGAGCGCCCATGGCTTCCATCAGCAAGCTGAACCGCCATCAGGCCAGAACCGCATACGTATTCATCACGCCTACGATACTCTTGTTCTTGATCTTCACGGTGATCCCGGTAGTAATGGCGTTCTACTTCAGCTTCACGAACTATGACGTGGTCAAGAATCGCGATTGGGTGAACTTCGACAATTACAAGCGACTGTTCCACGACGACCTCTACTGGACGACGTTCAAGAACGTCGCGTACTATACGGTCATTTTCGTGCCGCTCAATATTCTGCTCTCGCTCGGCATCGCCATGCTGCTGAACTTCCGCCGCTTCGGCGTCCGCCTGTTCCGCACGATGAATTACATGCCGACGCTGACGTCCGCGGTCGCCGCGGCGACGGTATGGGTGTGGCTGCTCCATCCGGAGTACGGCCTCGTGAACACCCTGCTCGGCTATATCGGCGTGACCGGGCCGGCCTGGCTCGCGCAGACCGAGACGGCCATGCTGTCGATCATCCTCGTGACGCTCTGGCAGTCCATCGGTTCGAACATGATCATCTACATCGCGGGTCTGCAGGGCGTACCGGATTATCTCTACGAATCCGCGAAGCTGGACGGCGCGAACGCGCTCCAGCGGTTTCGGTATATCACCTGGCCGCAGCTTCGGCCGACGACGTTCCTCGTGAGCACGATGTCGATCATCGGCGCGCTTCAGCTGTTCGACCAGGCGTTCGTGCTGACCCAGGGCGGTCCGGGCAACGTGACGAAGACCCCGGTCTACCTGATCTACCAGCAAGGCTTCAATCAATTGCAGATGGGTTACGCTTCGGCGCAGGCCTTCGTGCTCGCGCTCGCGATTCTGATCTTCTCGCTCATCAACATGCGCGTCAACAAATCCGAAGAGTCGGTCGTGTGAGGAGGGTGCGGATATGAGTGTCAAATCAACGGTCACGGCGACTGTTCCCGCCAGCCGCAAGCCCGCCGTCTCGATGTCGGCTTCGCGGACGTTCTGGCAAATTATTTTCTATATCGTAAGCATCACGATCTCGGTCTTCATGTTTCTTCCTTTCTTCTGGAGTCTGATCACCTCGCTCAAGCCGAGCGACGAGATCTTCTCCATGCCGATCCGATGGCTGCCGTCCCGGCTGACGTGGGAGCATTACCGCGCCGCGTTCACGACCGTGCCGTTCGGCCTGTACTTCTGGAACTCGCTCGTGCTCGCGGCGTCCGGGGTGTTCGCGAACCTGTTCTTCGGCTCGCTCAGCGGGTTCGCGTTCGCGAAGCTGCAGTTCAAGCTGAACAAGCCGCTGTTCCGCGTGCTGCTCGCCGCGATGATGATCCCGGGCATCGTGACGATGATTCCGAGCTTCTACGTGCTGAAGCATTTCCCGTTCGTCGGAGGCAACGACTGGTACGGCGCGGGCGGCAACGGGTTCCTGAACTCGTTCTGGGGGATCATCCTGCCGGGCGCGTCCGGTTCGTTCGCCGTCTTCTTCATGCGCCAGTTCTTCCTGACGCTGCCTTCCGACATGATGGAGATGGCGCGGATCGAAGGCGCGGGCGAATTCCGCATCTTCTGGAACATCTATTGGCCGCTGACGAAACCGGCGCTCGCGACGCTTGGGATCTTCACCTTCCAGGCGGGGTGGAACAGCTTCCTCTGGCCGATGATCATCCTGAACGATCCGGAGAAGGCGACGATTCAGATGGGGCTGCAGGCGTTCTCCTACAATCATCAGACCGACTTCGGACCGATGATGGCGGGCGCGCTGATCGCCATCGTGCCGATTCTGATCCTGTTCCTGCTGCTGCAGAAGTACTTCGTGCAGGGCATCGCGTTCAGCGGGATCAAGGGGTAGGTCATGCGGCGAAGCCGGAGAAAAGGATGGCTGACCGCCGTCGCCGCGGCGGTCGTGCTGCTCGCGGCGGTCGGCTGGTCGTGGCGGACCGGCGCGCTGCGCGAGGCGGCCGAGGCGATGACGGGCGCGCGCGCCGCCGTGTGGGCGGATCGCGCGGAGCAGGCGCAGA
Organism: Cohnella nanjingensis; assembly: GCF_014212125.1. Classification (GTDB taxonomy): domain Bacteria; phylum Bacillota; class Bacilli; order Paenibacillales; family Paenibacillaceae; genus Cohnella; species Cohnella nanjingensis. Next base: position 5,787 of record NZ_JACJVP010000071.1, on the reverse strand, counting down.
CCGCGCTGGACGGCGCGTTCTGGGATGAGAAGCGGGGGCTGTACAACAACGCCTCGCCATGCATCCTGCAATCCTGTACGGATCCGTTCAATTACTGGTGGATGGCGCATGCGGCGGACGCGCTGACGGACGGGTACGTGCGGACCGGCGACGCCAAGTACAAGGAGCGGCTCGGTGCTTTGTACGACGGCCTGCTCGCCCGGAACGCCGACGTCTGGCCTAACGATTACTACGACGACATGGCCTGGATGGGACTCGCCTGGCTGCGGGCTTATGACGCGACGGGCGAGGAACGGTACAAGGAGGCTGCGCTGACGCTCTGGGCGGACATCCGCGGCGGCTGGAACGACGCGATGGGCGGCGGGATCGCCTGGCGCAAGGAACAGACCGACTACAAGAACACGCCCGCGAACGCGCCTTCCGCCATTCTCGCGGCCCGCTTGTACGAGCGGTTCGGCAGCGCGGAGGATCTGGACTGGGCCAAGCGCATCTACGAATGGGAGACGAAGACGCTCGTCGATCCCGACACCGGCTTCGTCTGGGACGGCATCAATCGGACGGGTGACGGAACGATCGATAAGGCGTGGCAGTTCTCGTACAACCAAGGCGTCTACATCGGCGCGGCGGTGGAGCTGTACCGGGCGACGAAGGACGAGGCGTATCTGGCGGCGGCACGGCGTACGGCCGAGGCCGCGGCGGAGACGCTGGCCGGCGGACCGACCGGATTGCTTCCGTCCGAAGGCGACGGCGACGGCGCCTTGTTCAAGGGCGTGTTCGTCCGCTATCTCGGCGAGCTGATCGCCGAGGACGGCGCCTCGTCCGCGCGGGCAAAGCTGCTGTCGGCTAACGCCGAGCGTCTATGGGAGAGCGGACAAGCCGAAGGTAAGGCGCTGTTCGGACAGTCCTGGGCGCAGCCGCCGGAGACGGTCGCGCAGCTCGGCGCGGACCTCAGCGGCGTGACGCTGCTGGAAACCGTGGCGCGGCTCGAGCGGGACAAGCGGCTGAAGTAGCTTGCCGCAGATGGCGTCGAGCCTTTAGGCGAGCGAAGCCGGGGTGCCGGGGCGGGTGTCTGAATAGCGTGCGGGCGGCGCCAAGCCGAGATGCTGGAGCGTGAAATTAGACGACGCGGTGATTCGATAGGCCATCTCGGGAAGAACGCATTTTGGAGTCGGGTTTGGAGAGAGGCTAGCCGGAAGCTTGCTAGCGGCTTGCTAGTGACTTACGAAAGACTTGAGGGATAGAGAGACGAGGAGCGTGAGCGCCATGTTGTGGAACGATCGGGCCGAAAAGGCTCAACAAGCGCTAGACCGTGAATTTTGGAATCCGTCGATTCGGATGTACGACATCGAGACGCCTTGTCCGGACGGGGCGTGCAATACGATCTTCCATTACTGGTGGATGGCGCATGCCGTGGACGGGCTGGCGGACGGTCTGCTGCGGACAGGGAACGAGCGGTACGCCGAGCGGCTGTCCGAGCTTTACGAGGGCATCCGGACGAAGAACGGCGGAGCGTTCCCCAACCTGCTGTACGACGATATGGAGTGGATGGCGATCGCTTGGCTCCGCGCGTACGGCGCGACTGGCGAGGAGCGGTACCAAGAGACGGCATTGTCGCTCTGGACCGATATTCAGACCGGCTGGAACGACACGATGGGCGGCGGCATCGCTTGGCACAAGGAGCAGCTCGGTTACAAGAACACCCCCGCCAACGGCCCGGCCGCGATCCTCGCGGCCCGGCTCTACCGGAGCTTCGGCCGGGAGGAGGACCTGGCTTGGGCGAAGCGGATCTACGATTGGCTGAAGGCGAATCTCGTCGATCCCGCGACCGGCTTCGTCTGGGACGGGATGAACCGGCAGGGTGACGGCGCAATCGATAAAGAGTGGCGCTTCACCTATTGCCAGGGCGTATTTATCGGCGCCGCGGTCGAGTTGTATCGGGCGACGGGGGACGCGGCGTATCTCGCAGACGCTTTCCGGACGGCCGAGGCCGCCTCGGAAGAATGGGCGGGCGGGATTCTGCCCGACGAAGGCGACGGAGACGGCGGCTTGTTCAAAGGCATCCTCGTCCGGTACCTGACCGAGCTCGTCATCGAAGCGCACGGGACGGAGCATGCCGTCCAATCGCAAACGCAGGCAGAGTGGCTGCGCCGCAACGCGGAGAGCCTGTGGGCGACGCACGGCGCGCATGCCGGCAGCCCGAATCTGTTCGGCACCGACTGGCGCTCGGCGCCCGCGGAGAAGGTGACGTTAAGCGCGCAATTGAGCGGCGTCTTCTTGTTCGAGCGGTTGGCGGAGCTGGAGAATCGCGAGCTGGTACCGGCTTCGGTGCGATAGCGAACGTTTCGCTGCAGGGCGTCGCGACAGCGTTTGGCTGAAAGTCGATGCGAAGGATCGAAGCTGAAGGTCGAGGNNGTCGAGGCAAACGATCGAAGCAGACGGTCGAATCTAGAGGTCGATACAAAAGATCGACTAAGGTCGGAGCTAAAGTTCGATCTAAAAAAGGCCGGAGTTAAGGGTCAAAGCTAAGGATCGATCTAAAAAGGTCGAAGCTAAAGATCAATGCAAATGATCAATGCAAAAGATCAATGCAAAAGATCAATGCAAAAGATCAATGCAAAAGATCAATGCAAAAGAGTATCGCTACAAAAACATCCCGACCGCGGGACTCGCGGATCGGGATGTTTGGCGTTTAGCGGGGCTTGTCGATTGGGGGCGACGGCACTATACGAGCTCCGTGAGGCCAATCGGCGGTGGCGACCGGTCATACGCATTGTTGGAACAAGCTTATTTAGGAGTGCAAATCTAGTTTCTGCTAGCGTATTTCCGTTCCCGCATCGTTAGGCATATTTCCGACTGCCGACCGCGCTCCTAATAGCTTCTGCTGTACTCCACGATGTTGCGCGCGGGCCGGCCGTCTGAGATATAGGCAGTCAGGTTGGCGGCGAACAGGTCCGCCATCCGCTGCTTGTACGCCTCGGTCGCGCCTCCGATATGCGGCGTTAGGATGACGTTGTCCATCGCCCAGAGCGGATGTCCTTCGGGCAGCGGTTCCGGCTCGAAGACATCGAGGCCCGCGCCGGCGATCGTGCCGCCGCGCAGCGCCTCCGTCAGCGCCTCCGTATCGACGGCCGTACCGCGTCCGATATTGATGAAGAGACTCGTCGGCTTCATCCGCGCGAACCGCTCGGCGTCGAACACGCGCACCGTCTCCTCGGTGTGCGGAAGGATGTTCACGACGATATCGCTCTGCCCGAGCACCTCGTCGAGGGCATCCATCGCGTACATCCGATCAAAGTGCTGCGCGGGCCGGCCGCTACGCCGGATGCCCAGCGTGCGCATGCCGAACGCCTGCGCGATACGGGCCGTCTCGGCGCCAATCTCGCCTGCGCCGACGATGGCGATCGTCAGGCCGCGCAGCTCGCCGTAGCCTTCGGCGCGTTCCCATCGTCCTTCGACCTGGCGGCGAATCGCGTGATGCAGCTTGCGGCTGAATGCCAGCAGCATCGCGAACACCGTCTCGGTCATCGGAATCGGGTGTATGCCGCTCGCGGTCGTGAGGATTACGCCGCGCCGCTCCAGATCGGTTAGCGGCAGGTTGTCCACGCCCGCCGAGCCGGTCTGGACCCAGCGCAGCTTGGCGTCCGGCTTCAGCCCTTCGCTCGCCACCGCCGGCCACCAGCCGCAGACGACTTCCGCCTCCCGGAACAAGGCTGCGTCCAGTTCGCGCGGCTTGCCGAACACGACGTTCCATCCCGGAGCTGACTCGCGGATCTGTTGCTCTTGCTCCGGCGTAAAGCCGAATAAACTAACCAAGGTTCGCATGTTGCGCGCCTCCTTCCCTATGAGGCTATTGTAAACGGGACGGAGGAAAATCCCAAGCGGCCGCTACGGACGCATAACCGCTGCAGGGAGCAACCGAAGGGATGGAATCGCGAGATAAGCAGGAAATCCCGCGTAACTCACGTCTGAATAGTCGTAAGCGCACGAGTAAGGCGGAAAATCCGCTTTACTCACGCCTGAAGTGAAGGAAACGCGCGAGTAAGGCGGAAAATCCGCTTTACTCATGTCTGAAGTGGCGGAAACGCGCGAGTAAGGCGGAAAATCCGCTTTACTCATGTCTGAAGTGAAGGAAACGCGCGAGTAAGGCGGAAAATCCGCTTTATTCATGTCTGAAGTGGCGGAAGCGCACGAGTAAGGCGGAAAATCCGCTTTATTCAAGCCGGAAGTGGGAGATGCGCGAACGCTCGTCAGAAAATCGATTATCGTACCTAGGCGCTGCATGGGGGGACATGGGAGAATTTTCGTCGAGAACATGGTAAGCTTATTTGAAGGTTGATGTACAACGGAATGGGATAACGGGGGATTCGGAATATGGCGGTACAACGGGAACTGCCGATCGAGCGATCGATTCCCGCGCTGCGGGAGGCGCTCGCGGGGCGGCGTCAGGCGGTGCTGATCGCCGAACCGGGCGCCGGCAAGACGACGCGGGTTCCGCTGGCGTTGCTGGAGGAGCCCTGGCTGGCAGGCAAGAAGATCATCATGCTGGAGCCGCGCAGACTCGCTGCCCGGAACGCGGCGCGGTTCATGGCATCCGCGCAGGGCGAGGAAGTCGGGGGGACGGTCGGTTATCGCGTCCGCATGGACACCCGCGTCGGGCCGAAGACGCGGATCGAGGTTGTGACGGAGGGCGTCTTGACGCGAATGCTGCAGTCCGATCCGGCGCTCGAAGAGGCCGGCTTAATTATCTTCGACGAATTCCACGAACGGAGTCTGAACGCGGACCTGGGCTTGGCGCTGTGCCTGCAGTCGCGCCAGCTGTTCCGCGAAGATCTGCGTCTGCTCGTCATGTCCGCGACGCTCGCCGCTGAGCCGGTCGCCGAACTGCTGGAGGATGCGCCCGTCGTGACCTGCGAGGGACGAATGTTCCCCGTCGATACGCACTACCTGGCTAGGAGATCGGAGGGGCCGATCGAAGGGGCGGTCGCTGCGCAGGTCGTACGCGCGCTTGAAGCGGACCGCGAGGGAGACGTGCTCGTCTTCCTGCCCGGAAATGCCGAGATCCGGCGCACCGAATCGCGTTTGCGCGCCATGCTGACCAACGCCCCTGTAGAGGTGGCGCCGCTCCACGGGAGCTTGCCGCAGGACGCCCAAGACCGGGCGCTCGCGCCCAGTCCGCCGGGGCGTCGCAAAGTCGTGCTGTCCACCTCCGTAGCCGAGTCCAGCTTGACGGTCGAGGGCGTGCGTATCGTCGTCGACAGCGGCCTCATGCGGGTTCCGCGGTTCTCGCCGCGTACCGGCATGACGCACTTGACGACGATTCCGGTGTCGATGGACTCCGCCGATCAGCGGCGCGGACGAGCCGGGCGCGTGGCCCCGGGCGTATGTTATCGACTCTGGACCGAGGAGGAGCATCGCCAATTCTCCGCGTCCGCGGCGCCGGAGATCCGCGAAGCGGACCTGGCCCCGCTCGCGCTGGATCTGGCCGTGTGGGGCGTGAGCGATCCCGCCGAGCTGCGCTGGCTGGATGCGCCGCCGGCCGCGGCGTTCGCGCAGGCGCGCGAACTGCTCGCCGAGCTAGGCGCGCTTACGCCTCAAGGCGCGCTCACCGCCCACGGCGAGCGCATGGCCGGGCTCGGCGCGCATCCTCGCCTCGCGCATATGATGCTCGCGGCCGCCCCGCTAGGCCTGGCGCCGCTCGCTTGCGAGCTGGCCGCGCTGCTCGGCGAGCGCGACCTGCTCCGCGCCGCCGGCGACGCCGACGTCGCGCTGCGCGTCGCGGCGCTGCGC
>NZ_JACJVP010000070.1 GCF_014212125.1 Cohnella nanjingensis | reverse complement strand
GTTCAAATGGTTTCGTAGCTGAGCGTCAACCTGAGTGAAGGGGATATCGTTCAAATGGTTTCGTAGCTGCGCGTCAACCTGAGCAAGAGGGATTTCGTTCAAAAGGGATGCAGGGGAAGTGTCAACCTGATTGAAGGGGATATACCTAGCTAAGCCGGATCACCGAACAGGGAGGCGCATTGAGATGGGCAAATTATTCGAGCAGCTCCTGCCGGAGCACGAGCGCTTTATTCGAGCGCAAAAAATGTTTTTCGTCGGCTCCGCCCCCGCGAACGGACATGTCAATCTATCGCCCAAGGGATACGATTCGTTCCGGATCCTCTCGCCTACGGCCGTCGCCTATCTAGATTTGACCGGCAGCGGCAACGAGACGAGCGCGCATCTGAAAGACAACGGCCGGATCACGATCATGTTCATCGCTTACGAAGGCGCGCCGCTCATCTTGCGCCTGTACGGCACGGGGAGGACCGTCATGCCGGACACGCCGGAATGGGAAGCGCTTCTCCCGCGCTTCGAGAAATTGCCCGGGGCGCGGCAGATGATCGTGGCCGATCTTCACGCGGTGAAGACCTCGTGCGGCTACAGCATACCCTATTACGAATACGCCGGCGAACGGGACACGTTAAGGCGCTGGGCCGACCAGAAAGGAGGCGCGCTGGGGGCGTACCACCGGGAGAAGAACGCCGTCAGCATGGACGGCATCGTCACCCCGCTCGGCGACACGTTCGAGCGCGCGGAATAGCTTGCTTGAACGGTCCCGATCCCAGTCCTCCTCGAGGGGCGGCGCATCCCGACGCAGCACGCGGAAGAGGCATGTCCGGGCATTCCCCGAGACATGCCTCTTCTTCGCATGCAGTCGAGCCGGCCCGGCGGACCGGCAGCGCGGGAGCCGTCTCCGACCGCGTGCCTGCGCGGCATTCGCCCGGCACGCCGCGCGCCCCGTCCGCCCGCCGAGAAACGACGGCGGCCGCCGTTCCGCCTCATATTCGTTCCCGGCGGCGCATATGTTGTACCGTATAGGAGGGAGGTCGCGTCATGCCACGAGTCGGCCGCAAGCTGCGCAGATGGACAGCCCGCATCCTGGACCTGCCGCAGGACGTCGTGCTGGATCTGCCGCGGATCACCATGATCGCGGGGCTGCAGCTCACGGTAGAGAATCATCGCGGCGTCCTTCATTTCTCGCCGCAGTCGCTCCGGCTCGCCATGGAACGGGGAGAGCTCGAAGTCACCGGGAACGATCTGGTCATCCGGACGATCGGCGGCGAAGAAGTGTTCGTAGAGGGGCAAATCACGGGCGTGCTCCTGCGCCCGAAATAAATCGTCGGCATATCGAGCCTGCACCGCCGGTTGCTAATAAGGGTCTCGCGTCTTGCCGCGGCGGGATCCGCGTGCGCGAGGGACAAGCCTGGTCGCGAGAGAAAGGGTGAACGACGGGATGAAAGGGTTATGGTTAAGCAATGTCCGCGGATACGTGCAGCTCAAGCTGATCGGCGGCGATGCCGAGTCGCTGCTCAACGCCGTCACGGCGCAGCGGATTCCGCTGTGGGATATCGCATTCGCCAAAGACGGCGCGATGACGTTCCGGGTGACGGTCCCGGATTTTTTCCGTTTGCGGCCGCTGCTGAAGCGGACGGGCTGCCGCACGCGGATCCTCGAGCGGCGGGGGTTCCCTTTCCAGATGGCGCGCCTCTCCAAGCGCAAGGTATTCGCCGGGGGCTTGCTCGTCTTCGTGACGGCGCTGTTCCTGCTCTCGATGCTCGTGTGGGACGTGCAGGTGAAGACGGAGGCGCCGGTCGGCGAGGAGCAGGTGCTTCAAGCGGCGCGGCAGGAGGGCTTGCGGCCGTTCCAATGGTCGTTCCTGCTGCGGGACCCCGCCACTATCGCGCACGGCATCGCGCGCAGGCTGCCTGAGGCGGCGTGGGTCGGCGTGGAGAAGAGCGGAACCCGGGTCACGATCACCGTGGTCAAATCGAACAAGCCCGAAGTGAAGAAGCCGCAAAGCCCGAGCCATCTAGTCGCCACGACGGACGCCGTCGTCACGCGGATCGTCGCCGAGAGCGGGCGCCCGAAGGTGCAGCGCAACGAGCGCGTCCGCAAAGGCGAGGTGCTCATCTCGGGGATCATCGGCGAGGACGGGCGCACCAAATCCGTCGTCTCCAAGGGCGAGGTGAAGGGGCTCGTGTGGCACGAGTACAAGATCGTCTCTCCGCTGACGCGCAAGGTTCAGACGTATACGGGCGAGACGAACGACCGCGGCTACCTCGTCATCGGGAACCGGGCGCTGCAGACGTCGGGCTACAAGGCGCCGTCCTTCGCCCAATCGGAGTTCCGCTACGACCGGAAGCAGTTTGCGCTCGGACGCTGGACGCTGCCCATCGGCGTGCTGAAGGAGAAGGAGCGGGAGGTCTCGACGGTCGAAGAGACGCTGACGCCTCTCGAAGCGAAGGAAGCGGGACTGGCCCAGGCGCGGACCGAGGTGCTGGCCGCCGCGGGACGGGGAGCGTCCATCAAGGCCGAAAAACTTTTGCATGAACATACGGAGAATGGTAAAGTGATGATAAATATTCTTTTTGAAGTTGAACAATCGATTGCCGTCGAACGTCCAATCCTACAGATGTCCAACACGCAGGGGGAATGAGGCTTTTTGTCGGAAACCAAGCAAATGATCGCGATTCCTCTTCGCAACGCGGCTGAAGGTCTTTCCCTGTTCGGTCCGCAGGACAAGTTCCTCCGGTTGATCCAACAGGAGACTGAGGCCGTCATTCACTCCCGCGACGCCGAGATCGTCGTGGAGGGCCAGGCGGACGAAGTCCGCTCGCTGGCGCAATTATTCGATACGCTCTTGCAGTTGATCCGCAGCGGTCTCCAGCTGGGCGAGCGCGACGTGCGCTACGCCTGGGAGCTGGCCCGCGAGCTCAAAGCGGATCAGCTGCTTGCGCTTTTTCAAGGCGAGATCACCACGACCTTCCGCGGCAAGCCGATCGTCCCGAAGACGCTCGGACAGCGGCACTACGTCACGACGATCCGCAAGAAAGACATCGTGTTCGGCATCGGGCCCGCCGGCACCGGCAAGACGTATCTGGCCGTCGTGTCCGCGGTGGCGGCGCTGAAGGAGGGACGCGTGAAGCGCATCCTGCTCACCCGTCCCGCCGTCGAGGCGGGCGAGAGCCTCGGCTTCCTGCCGGGCGACCTGCAGGAGAAGGTAGACCCGTATCTGCGTCCGCTGTACGACGCGCTGAACGACGTGCTCGGCCCCGACGGCGTGGCCAAGGCGCTGGAGCGCGGGCTGATCGAGATCGCCCCGCTCGCTTATATGCGCGGCCGGACGCTGGACGACTCGTTCGTCATCCTCGACGAAGCGCAGAACACGACCGGCGAGCAGATGAAGATGTTCCTAACGCGGCTAGGCTTCGGATCGCACATGGTCATCACGGGGGACGTCACCCAGATCGACCTGCCGAAGGGCAAGAAGTCGGGATTGATCGAAGCCCAGCGCATACTGAAGGACATCCCGGAGATCGGCATCGTTTATTTCTCCGAGCAAGACGTCGTTCGCCATGCCCTGGTGCAGAAGATCATTGTCGCGTACAACAAAGACGACGAATCAAATCCGTAAAGGAGAGGAACGCCGGATGAATCGGAAACGAAGCGGCCCGGCGGGCACACCGTCATCCTTTGCCATAGCGGGATGGAAGCACAACACGGCGGTCCGCTGGCTGCTGCTGGTCGTCTTCGTCCTGCTCTTTTATTTCAGTCTCTCGCCGCGGCTCGTCCCGAACACCTATGACATCACGCTGGGCGGCAAGAGCGAGCACGACATCAAGGCGCCCCACCAGGAGGTCGACGAGAAGGCGACGCTCCAAGCCCAAGAAGCGGCCGCCGACAAGGTCGGCTCGATCTATACGTATCTGTCGCTGCACAATGAGAATCTGATCGACAGCATCCTGGTGCGCATCGACCAATTGAACCAGGATGATCAGATCACGCAGGATCAGAAGGTGGACATCTACCGGCGCGAGCTGCCGGGACGCATCACCGACTTTATCGACCGGTTCGCGCAGTTTAACGCGAGCTCGGGCAACTATTCCGCCAGCGTCCTCGAAGAGATGCGGAAGGTCGTGCAGGACCAGCTGTACGACATCCCGGAAGAGACGTACTACAAGCTGCCGAAGCTGACCTCCGCACAGATCGCCGAGATGCGGACCGTCGCGGTGGACATCGTCCGCCGGCTGGTCGGCGACCCGCTGTCGAACGCGGACTCGGCCCGCGCGAAGGTGGCGGAGCTCGTCAACGGCAGCTCGCTGTCGCTGAAGACGCAGCGCGAGACGGTCCAGGAGCTGGCCCGGTTCGTGCTGACGCCGAACAAGTTCTTCGACAAGGAAGCGACCGATAACGCGAAGGTCCAAGCCAAGCAGAACACCCCGCAGGTGCTCATCAAGCAAGGCGACATTATCGTCAAGGCCGGACAAGTCATCGACGAGGAGACGTATCAACGCCTGGACGGCATGGGATTGTTGAAGGAGAAGAAAACGTATTGGCCGCAGCTGGGCGTCCTGCTCCTGTCCTTGCTGTTCGTCCTCGCCTTCTACGGCTACGGGGAACTGACGGCGGCGGCGTCAGCCTCGCTGAACCGGTCCAACGTTCATTGGCTGATGCTGCTGCTCATCTTCGCGCTCAGCATCCTGATGATGCATCTGGTCACCCTGGCGCACAGCGAGGACTGGCCGTTCATTGGCTATCTCGCGCCGGTCGCGCTGGGCAGCATGCTGGTCACGCTCCTGCTCGACATGCATCTCGGCCTCGTGAGCGCCATTCTGTTCACGGTACTTGCCAGTATCATCCTGAACGTCGAGCAGGAGTCGATCTTCGACTTCCATTACGGCTTCGTCGCCGCGGTCGTCTCGTTCACCTCGGTGCTGGCGATCCACCGCGCGAGCCAGCGTTCGTCGATCTTGAAGGCCGGCATCATGGTCAGCCTGTTCGGCTCGATCGCGGTCACCGCGCTCATGCTGGTCGGACCCGACCCGGACCGTCTCAAGCTCGTCCAATCGGTCGGCTTCATGTTCGCGAGCGGCTTGCTGACCGCCGTGCTCGTGATCGGACTGATGCCGTTCTTCGAAGTGACCTTCGGCATTCTGTCCGCGCTGAAGCTCGTGGAGCTGTCGAACCCGAACCATCCGCTGCTTCGCAAGCTGCTCACGGAGACGCCGGGCACGTATCACCACAGCCTGATGGTGGGCAACCTGTCGGAAGCGGCGGCCGAATCGGTCGGCGCGAACGGCCTGTTGTGCAGGGTGGGCTCGTTCTACCACGACGTCGGCAAGACGAAGCGCCCGCTCTACTTCATCGAGAACCAGAACGGCGGCGAGAATCCGCACGACAAGCTCGATCCGAAGGTGAGCGCCTCCATCATCATCGCACATGCGCGGGACGGCGCGGAGATGCTGAAGGCGCACAAGCTGCCGAAGCAGATCCGGGACATCGCGGAACAGCACCACGGCACGTCGTTCCTGAAGTTTTTCTATTACAAGGCGGTCAAGCAGGCCGAAGCCGAGGGCACGCCTAACGAATGGACCGAAGAAGACTTCCGCTATCCGGGGCCCAAGGCGCAATCCAAGGAAGCGGCCATCGTCGGCATCGCCGACAGCGTGGAAGCCGCGGTGCGCTCCCTGAACCATCCAACGGTGGAGCAGGTCCAGTCGATCATCGCGAAGATCATCAAGGACCGGCTGGACGACCAGCAGCTCAGCGAGTGCGACTTGACGCTGCGCGAGCTGGACAAGATCGCGGAAACGCTGAAGGTGACCGTCATCGGCATGTTCCATTCGCGCATCGAATACCCGGACGCCAAGTCTCTCAAAAACCGCAGCGAGCCAAAGGAGCAGCAGGCATGAGTTTGAAGTTGGAATGGATCGACGAACGCGAGAGCGGCATCGAAGCGGGCGAAGCCGGCTGGCAGGAACTGCTGGCGAACCTGCTGGAGCTGGCCGGCCAATCCGAAGGCGTGGCGGACGGACTCGTCTCGCTGACGCTGACCGATAATGAAGGCATCCGCGAGCTGAATCGCCAATACCGCGGATTGGACAAGCCGACGGACGTGCTGTCCTTCCCGCTCCGGGAGGCCGGGGAGGCGTCCTCGATCGTCTACGACGGGGAGTACGAGACCGAGACGGTCGAGATTCAAGGCGACTGGGGCGAAGAGGACGACGACGGCGACACAGCCGATCCGACGGGCGGCGAACCGTTCGAAGAGCTGCTGGGCGACATCGTGATCTCGATCCCGCGGATGCGGGAGCAGGCCGAAGAGTACGGACACAGCCAGGAGCGGGAACTCGGCTTCCTATTCGTTCATGGCTTCCTGCATCTGCTCGGCTACGATCACGAAGACGAAGCGGCCGAGAAGACGATGTTCGCGAAGCAGGAGGCAGTGCTGGCGAAGGCGGGCCTCGCGCGGTGAGCCGCCGGCAGACGGAGCTCTCCTCCTTCCGCAACGCGATGAACGGCATCGTCTATGCGCTGCGGACGGAGCCGCATATGCGGATGCACCTGGCGGCGACGGCGATCGTGTTCGCGCTCGCGGGCGTGCTGGAGCTGCCGCGCGGCGATTGGCTCTGGCTGCTCGCGGTCTCCGGCGTCGTCTGGATCGCCGAGCTCGTGAACACGGCGATCGAGCGGGCCGTGGACCTCGCTTCGCCCGAGCGGAGCGAACTGGCCAAGGCCGCGAAGGACGCGGCGGCCGGCGCGGTGCTCGTCTCGGCGGCGCTGGCCGCGATCGTCGGCTTGCTGGTGCTGGGGCCGCCACTGTGGGAGCGGCTGTTCCCTTAACCGGCGACGGCGCCGTCCCGGCAATCTGAATTCATTAGACGATATCGATGGAGATCGATGGATAGAGGAGGAACTCCCATGTTACCGACAGGATGGACGCCGGAGCGGCTGCTCGAAGCGGCGGCCGAGGCGCGCGCGCGCGCCTATGTGCCGTATTCCCAATTTCAAGTAGGAGCCGCGCTGCTGGATGCCGACGGCCGGGTGCACTACGGCTGCAACGTCGAGAATGCCGCCTACGGACCGTCGAATTGCGCTGAGCGAACGGCGCTTTTCCGGGCCGTCGCGGACGGCTGCGCGCCGCGCTCGTTCCTGGCGATCGCCGTGATCGGCGATACGCCGGACCCGATCACCCCGTGCGGCATCTGCCGGCAGGTGATCTCCGAGCTGTGCGCGCCGGACATGCCCGTCGTGATGGGCAACCTGGCGGGCGTCTATCGGATGACGACGCCGGCGGAGCTGCTGCCGGGCGCATTCAGCCCGACGGATCTGAACTATAGGAAGGAATCCCCGACGAATGAGCAATGACAAGCAAAAGTTCAAATCCGGCTTCGTCGCCATCGTAGGCCGGCCCAACGTGGGCAAGTCTACGCTGATGAACCAGGTGATCGGGCAGAAGATCGCCATCATGTCCGACAAGCCGCAGACGACCCGCAACAAGATTCACGGCGTGTACACGACGGACGAGATGCAGATCGTGTTCCTCGATACGCCCGGCATTCACAAATCGAACTCCAAGCTGGGCGATTATATGGTCAAATCGGCCATGAGCGCGCTGGAAGAGGTCGAAGCGGTGCTGTTCCTGACGGACGTCTCCGAAGAGCTCGGGGGCGGAGACCGCTTCATCATCGAGCAGCTCAAGAAGGTGAAGACGCCGGTCTTCCTCGTCATGAACAAGATCGACAAGGTGCATCCGGAAGCGCTGCTGCCGATCATCCAGAAGTACAGCAAGCTGCACGAGTTCACGGAAGTCGTGCCGGTCTCGGCGCTGCAAGGGAACAACGTCACGACGCTGCTGGAGCAGATCGCCCGCTACCTGCCCGAAGGGCCCCAATATTACCCGGCGGACCAAATCACGGACCACCCCGAGCAGTTTATCTGCGCGGAGCTGATCCGGGAGAAGATTCTGCAGAGCACGCGGGAAGAGATTCCCCACTCCATCGCGGTCGAGATCGAGAGCATGGGCGCGGGAGACAACGGCGTCGTGAACATCGGAGCGGTCATCTACGTAGAGCGTCCTTCCCAGAAGGGCATCATCATCGGCAAAAACGGCGCCATGCTGAAAGAAGTCGGCAGACGGTCCCGTCAGGACATGGAACGGCTGCTCGGCTCGAAGATCTTTCTCGAGCTGTGGGTGAAGGTCAAGGAAGACTGGCGCAACCGCGAATCCGTGCTGAAATCGCTCGGTTTCCGGCACGATTAGAGAGCCAAGGCTGCAGGCGCAAAGCAAATGTTGTCAGCATACCGCGTCCCGCGAAGTGGCATCCTAACGGTGGAAAAGAGAGCAAGTCATTTCCGTCGGGAGAGGATGAGGCGCTGTGCGGGATTTTACGTGGCACGTGTTTACACAGACCGGCGACATCGAAGCCTACTTGCTGTACAAGGAAATGAACATGCTCGGGACGGACGGCCTCGCGCCGGAGCCGGATCCCGATCGGGACGACGGAGAAGCCGTCGTCGGAGCGGCTTCGACTTAAAGGAGCCGCTCCCGGCCTCCGCGCGCCGCGCGGAAGCGTCAAGGCGGGGAGACGGAGGAGAGGCCGATGCTCTACCGGATGGAAGGCATCGTCATTCGGAGCACGGATTATGGGGAAGGCAACAAGATCATCACCATCTTCACCCCTTCGCACGGCAAGCAAGGCATCGTCGTGCGCGGGGCCCGAAAACCGAAAAGCAGATACGCTTCGCTGGCGCAGTTGTTTACGCTCGGCGATTTTTCGTTTTATAAAACCGGCCAGCTCGGCACGCTGAACAGCGGAGAGATCGTCGAGTCGTTCCGCGGACTGCGCGAAGGACTGGACGCGGCCGCCTACGCGGCCTATATGGTCGAGCTCTGCGACCGCGCGGTCCAGGACGAGGATGCCGGCGGCTATCTCTATTATCAGTTGAAAGCGGCGATGACGGCCATCGCCGAAGGCAAAGACCCGCAGATTCTGGCGCGCATCTTCGAGATGAAGATCGTCCGGGCGGCGGGCTACGCGCCCGTGCTGGACGAATGCGTGAACTGCGGGCGGACCGAAGGCCCTTTCCGGTTCAGCCCCGCGGGCGGCGGCGCGCTGTGCCGGAACTGCGTCTACCGCGACCCGACGGCGATAGAGCTCGAAGAGCCCGTCTGGAAGCTGCTTCGGGTCTTCTCCGCGATGGATATGCGACGGCTGGGAAATATCGCCGTCAAGGAAAGTTCGGCGCAGCAGTTGAAGACCGCGATGCGGCGCTGGTTCGACCATCATCTCGCCTTGAACCTCAAATCCAGACACTTCCTTGACCAATGGGAGCGGGGCGGCGATTTTTTCAAACCCGTTACATAATCGGGCGAATTGTGCTATCCTTGTTGTGCAAGAGCTCGTCCGATTCCCGTTACGACATGCGTCTGCAATGCGAATTGCGGACTTTTTTATGGACTCGGAGCCGGTTAAGGCCCGAATCGCTTGAACGAACGGCTTCGCCTCTCGACGACGGCGGAGGCGTTTTTTGCTTCGCGAAAGAGAAAGGAGCTGGCGGATGAATACCTTTAGACGATTCATGAAAGCATCCAGAATGCGCGTCGTTCCGGTCATGCTCATCCCGGTCGTGCTGGGCGCGCTCGGGGCGTACGTATGGGACGGCGCGTTCCGTCCTTGGCTGTTCCTGCTGACGCTGCTCGGCGCCGGGTCGGCCCATCTGTTCTCGAACATGATCAACGACCTCTGGGACTTCAAGAACGGAACCGACGGCGCCGCGCACGAAGACGTCGAAGCCATTCCGACCCATTCGGGTTATTTGACGAACGGGACCTGGAGCCTGCGCACCTTTGCGTTCGTTACCTGGCTGCTGTTCGCCGTCGCCGCGGCGAGCGGCATTCTGCTTAGTCTATTTAGCGGCGTGTGGGCCTTCGTTTTCGGCGCGCTCGGCGGACTGATCGCGTACTTCTACGTCGCGCCTCCCCTTCGCTTCGGATATCGGGGCAAAGGCTACAGCGAAGTGGCCATCCTGCTGTCGTTCGGCGTTCTTCCGGTGATGGGCGCCTATTACGTGCAGACCTCCCACTTCGATTACCGCGCGCTGCTGCTGTCGCTGCCGATCGGCCTGCTGACGACGCTCATTCTGTTTAACCATCACTTCCTCCACTGGCAAGCCGACCGCCAAGCGGGCAAGAAGACGCTGGTCGTCGTGTGGGGCGAGCGCCGGGCGCTGCGTTTTTCGCGGTTCCTGCTGCTGCTGGCCGTCCTCGCGCTCGTGGTCGACGTGCTCGCCGGCGCGCTGCCGGTTTACGCGCTGCTTGCTTTGATTACCGCATTTCCGCTCTATCGGGTGTACGGGCGCCTGCAGGACAAGAACAGCTCGCGCGCTTACTTGCCGCTGATGGGGGCCTCCGTTCAAGCGGCCAACCGCTGCGGCGCCGTCCTCATCCTGTGCTTGATCGCGCAAGGTCTCATTTAATTCGCAATTCGTAACGGCTGCAGACAGGCAATAGATCGATTCCGAATAGGAGCGCGACGACATGGAGAAACAGCTGGTCTTTGGTGACTTTCACAAGATTCTATCCGAAGGCGACGTGTGGAATATCGGCGGCTTCCCGCTGCCGGACGGCACGTTCTGGGAATATCGCGAGCCGGATGCGGTCGTCATCGTGCGCAACGGCACGCTCTACGTCCGCGCGCCGCTGAGCCGCAAGCATGATAAGGTGCAGATTCTCGACAATGCCAAACACATGTACTATTCCGTAGAGGACGTCGTCGTGCCGGAAGCGGGCGAAGTGAGCTTCGAGCTCGACATTCGGGCCCGTTCCCAAGGCACGGCGCCGGGCGATCTGTACGACGGCTACGTCTCGCTGAACCTGCTCGACTTCACGACCGGCGCGGCGCTCGATTTTTTCGCCGGCAACGACAAGTACGCCAGCGTCTACGCGGTGCTGCCGTTTCCGGGCGTCGAGGTGCCGCCGTCGGACAAGACCCGGTTCTTCTGCATCTTCAAGGAAGACACCGACTTCAAGCCGCGCGAGTTCAATACGTACAAGATCACGTACAACCGGGCGGAGGACGAAGTCGTCTTCTACGTCAACGGGACGGAAGTCCGCCGGGAACGGGGCGCGCCGGTGAAGTTCAACCGATTCACGATCGCGCTCGGCATCATGACCGAGAAGGATTTGACGCCGGAAGGCAGCGTCTCCGTCCACGGCCAGACGGTCATCGCCGAATACACCCCGGTGAAGGTCGCGATCCGGGAATAACGGATTTGACAACAGCTATCCCGATCGGCTACAATCTAATTTACGAATGGCGTTTGTTCTCGACGAAGGAGAAAGTAGCCGGTTGCCGGTCGGCAGCTGCAGCGAGCCGGGGAAGGTGGAAGCCCGGCGCGACGAACCGGCGAAGGGCGCTCCGGAGAGACGGCCAGAGGAAAGAGCGGGCGATTGGATTGCGATACGCGGCGGCGGGCTGAAGTTCGCTCACCGGCGAGGACGTTCGCAGGACGAAGCCAAGTAGGGTGGAACCGCGGGAAGCGATGCTCCCGTCCCTATGTCTGCAAGGGCAGACGTGGGACGGGAGCTTTTTGTCATCTTCCCCGGCGCCCTGCCACTTCGGATCACGATCGATCAAAGGAGCGAGAGGGACATGAATTTTCAGCAGATGACGCTGACGCTGCAGCAGTTCTGGGCGGAGCAGGATTGCATCGTCGTACAGCCGTACGACACCGAGAAGGGCGCGGGCACGATGAACCCGATGACCTTCCTGCGCACCATCGGACCCGAGCCGTGGAACGTGGCTTACGTGGAGCCTTCCCGCCGGCCGGCCGACGGCCGTTACGGGGAGAACCCGAACCGGCTGTACCAGCATCACCAGTTTCAAGTGATCATGAAGCCGTCTCCCGACAACATTCAGGAGCTGTACCTGGAGAGCCTGAAGCGGCTCGGCATCGATCCGCTCCAGCACGACATCCGGTTCGTCGAGGACAACTGGGAGGCGCCTACGCTAGGCGCCTGGGGACTCGGCTGGGAAGTGTGGCTCGACGGCATGGAGATCACGCAGTTTACCTACTTCCAGCAGGTGGGCGGCATCGACTGCCATCCGGTCGCGGTGGAGATCACCTACGGGATGGAGCGTCTGGCTTCGTATATCCAGGAGAAAGAGAATGTGTTCGACCTCGAATGGGTGAACGGCGTCACCTACGGGGACGTCTTCAAGCACCCGGAGTACGAGCATTCCAAATATACGTTCGAGATGTCCGACGTCGCGATGTTGTCTCAGCTGTTCTCGACCTACGAGGCGGAAGCGAAGCGCGCGATGGACGAGAATCTCGTCTTCCCGGCTTACGATTACGTATTGAAATGTTCCCATACGTTCAACCTGCTCGACGCGCGCGGCGCGATCAGCGTAACCGAACGTACGGGCTATATCTCGCGGGTGCGCAACCTGGCGCGGGCGGTCGCGGCGACGTTCCTGCAGGAGCGCGAACGGCTCGGCTTCCCGCTGCTGAAGAAGGGAGAGGAAGCGAATGGCTAAGGATCTGCTGCTCGAGATCGGGCTCGAAGAGGTGCCCGCCCGCTTCGTTCGCGGCGCGATGGACCAACTGAAGGACAAGACGGAGAAATGGCTGGACGCAAGCCGCCTCTCCTATGCGGCCGTGCGCGCGTATGCGACGCCGCGCCGCTTGGCGGTCGTCGTGGAAGGCCTCGCCGACAAGCAGAGCGACGTGAACGAAGAAGCGAAGGGCCCCGCGCGGAAGATCGCGCAGGACGAGAACGGCGCCTGGACGAAGGCGGCGCTCGGCTTCGCCCGCAGCCAAGGCGTCGAGCCCGAAGCGCTGTTCTTCAAGGAGCTCGGCGGCGTCGAATACGTCTACGCGATCAAGTCCAGCGTCGGCGTCGAGACGGCCGGTTTGCTGCCGGAAGCGCTGCCTACCCTCGCAACCTCGCTGTCGTTCCCGAAGAATATGCGTTGGGGCGGTTACGACCTGCGCTACGTGCGGCCGATCCGTTGGTTGATCGCGCTGCACGGCGACGAAGTCGTGCCTTTCGAGATTACGGGGGTGCGGACCGGCAACGTCAGCCGCGGCCACCGGTTCCTCGGAGCGGATACGACGATCGCGGTCCCTTCGGACTATGTGGCGAAGCTGCGGGAGCAGCGCGTCCTCGTCGATGTCGAGGAGCGCAAGCAGGCGATCCTCGCCGGCATTAACGGACTCGCGGCGGAGCGGGGCTGGCATATCGCGGTGAAGGACGATCTGCTGGAGGAAGTGCTCTTCCTGGTCGAGACGCCGACCGTGCTGAGCGGCTCCTTCGACGCTTCGTTCCTGAACATCCCCCAAGAGGTGCTGATCACGTCGATGCGGGAGCACCAGCGCTACTTCCCGGTGCTGAACGCCGAGGGCAAGCTGCAGCCGCACTTCGTGACGGTGCGCAACGGCGACGCCGCCGCGCTCGAGACGGTCGCCAAAGGCAACGAGAAGGTGCTGCGCGCGCGGCTGTCGGACGCGAAGTTCTTCTATCAAGAGGATCAGAAGGGCGGGATCCCGTCGTTCCTCGCGAAGCTCGAGAACATCGTCTATCACGAGGAGCTCGGCACGGTCGCCGACAAGGTGCGGCGCGTTCGCGCGATTGCAGACAAGCTGGCGCAGCAGCTGCACGCGGGCGAAGAGACGCGCCAAGACGTGAGCCGGACGGCGGACATCTGCAAGTTCGACCTCGTCACCCAGATGGTCTACGAGTTCCCGGAACTTCAAGGGATCATGGGCGCGGACTACGCGCTGAAGTTCGGCGAGCGGCCGTCCGTCGCCCGCGCGATCAACGAGCATTACTCGCCGCGCAACGCGAACGACGCGCCGCCGGCGTCCCTCGTCGGCGCCGTCGTCGGCATCGCGGACAAGATCGATACGATCGTCGGCTGCTTCTCGATCGGCATCGTGCCGACCGGCTCGCAGGATCCTTACGCGCTGCGCCGCCAGGCGGCGGGCATCGTCTCGACGCTGCTCGCGCACGGCCTGGAGCTTACGCTCTCCGATCTGTTCCGGATCGCGCTCGGCGTCCACGCCGAGTCGGGACGCGCGCAGAAGCGCGAAGCGTTCGACGTGCTGAAGGATCTGGGTGAATTCTTCGCCCTGCGGGTAAAAAACGTACTGACGGAAGAGCAGATCCGCTACGACGTCGTCGACGCGATCCTCGGCGCGGGCGCGGACGACGTGCGCCGCACCGTCCTGCGCGCCCAAGCGCTCCAGGCCGCGACGGCCGAGGGACGCAAGGAAGCGTTCCGCCCGGCGGTCGAAGCGTTCAACCGCGTGTGCAATCTCGCGGCGAAGGCGGACGATTCGCGCCAAGTCGACGCGCGCTTGTTCATGGACGCGGCCGAAGGCGCCTTGTACGAGGCATGGCAGCATGCCCACGGCATCGTGACCAAGGCGGCCGCGGAGGCGAAGATGGCGGAAGCGCTGGACGCGCTGTCCGGCCTCAGCGGACCGGTGACCGCGTTCTTCGAAGCGGTCATGGTCATGGCGGAGGACGAGGCGATCCGCCGCAACCGGCTCGCGCTGCTGGCGACGATCGCGGACGACGTGAAGAGCTTCGCGGACTTCGCCAAGCTGAACGGCTAGCGGATCGGCCGCGCTCGGAGAAGGGAGAGGCAAGATGGCGACTTCAAGCGTTACGGTATACGTGGTGTCCGACTCCGCCGGCGATACCGGCGAGCTCGCGGTGCGCGCCGCGGCCGCGCAGTTCCATCCTTTGAACGTTCAGATCCGTCGGGCCGGCTTCATCCAGCGCCGCGAAGGGATCGACACGATCCTCGACATCGCGGCGACCGAGCAGGCGATCGTGCTCTACACGCTGGTCATCCCGGAGCTGCGGGACCACATGACGCAGGAGACCGCGCGGCGCAAGATCGCCGCCATCGACCTGCTCGGGCCGCTCATCGGCCAGATGGAGCGGCAGTTCGGCCGCGAGTCGCGGCACGAGCCGGGCTTGAACCACGTGCTCGACGCCGGCTACTTCCGCAAGGTCGAAGCGGTCGAATTCGCGGTGCGCTACGACGATGCGCGCGACGTCGCCGGGGTCATGAAGGCCGACATCGTGCTGACCGGCGTGTCGAGAACGTCGAAGACGCCGCTGTCCATGGTGCTGGCCCACAAGACGTACAAGGTGGCGAACGTCCCGCTCGTGCCGGAGCTGACGCCGCCGAAGGAGCTGTTCCAGGTGCCGGTCCGCAAGGTGATCGGGCTCACCATTCGGCCCGACGCGCTGAACGCGATCCGCAAGGAGCGGCTCAAGGCGCTCGGCCTGCCGAATACGGCGTCCTACGCGACGCCGGAGCGGATCGCCCAAGAGCTGGCTTACGCGCACGGCGTCATGGAGCGGATCGGCTGCGTCATCATCGACGTCTCGAACAAGGCGGTCGAAGAGACGGCCAGCCTGATCATGGAGCATTTCGAGCAGTAAAGGCAGGAGATGGATGCGGCGGCGGTTGCATACGCAAGCCGTCAGAACAAGACCCGGAACAACCGGCTAGCCTGCATCAGGCGGCTGGTTGTTCCTGCGTTCGCCCGGTTTGGGAGTAAAGATTTGACAAAATTTCGACATTCTCGCGGCAAAAGTCTTGACATCCCCGGTCGATAGGTATATCATTTTGAAATTTAATGGGACGCTGGCAGGATTTTGGACGCGCGCAGCGTATATAATAATGATCTCAAAAGTAATTACGAGTTGCGGGGATGTCGAATGATACCGTTCCGAAATCGCGTCGTCGTCGACGGCGACGCTTGTCCGGTGAAGACCGAGATCGCGCGCGCGGTACAGGCGTGCGGGGCGACCGCCCTTATGGTCTCCTCGCATGCGCACGTGCTCGTGCCGGAGGACCGGGTGGAGGTCGTCACGGTGGACGCCAGCGACCAGGCGGCCGATCTCTATATCGCCAACGCGCTGACGAAGCGGGATATTCTGGTGACGGGCGATTACGGATTGGCCGCGCTGGGACTCGCGCGGGGCGCGGCGGTGCTGACGCCTCGCGGCAAACGCATCGCCGAGGACGACATCGACGGGCTGCTGGCGCAGCGCCATTTCTCCGCGAAGCAGCGGCGAGGGGGCATGCGGACCCGCGGACCGAAGCCGTTCTCGGACGAGGACCGCGCCCGGTTTCAACAAAAACTGACATATCTACTGCGGGGGATGCAGGAGAATCCAGACGTTTAGCGAATTGTAATACGTGCCGAACCATCGGCTAAGGTGGACAGTGTATGAACCATGGCATGATTCCACAAGAGACCATCGACGAGGTGCTGCGGCGCTTCGAGATCGGGGAGACCGTCGGCCGTTACGTGCAGTTGTCCAAGCAGGGGAAGTATTTGAAGGGCCTCTGCCCGTTTCATTCGGAGAAGACGCCTTCGTTCACCGTCACCCCGGAGAAGCAAATCTTCCATTGCTACGGCTGCGGCAAAGGCGGCAACGTCATCAAGTTCGTCATGGAGATGGAGAACGAGACGTTCCCCGAAGCCGTCAAGCGGATGTGCGAGGAAGCCGCGATCCCGATCACCTGGTCGGCCCAGCCGGAAGAGCAGACGCCGCGGCAGCGGGAGCGGGCCAAGCTGGTCGACGCGCATGCCTTCACGGCCAAGGTGTACCATTACATCCTGCGCAACACGGCTGCCGGGACGCCCGCGATGGACTACTTGCGCTCGCGCGGCCTGAACGACAAGCTCATCGAAGAGTTCGGCATCGGCTACGCGCCCGCCCGCTGGGATACGTTGACGCAGGCGCTGACCAGGAACGGCTACGAATTGGACGAGATGGAACGCGGGGGGCTGATCTCGCGTAAACACGAGGGGGACGGCTTCGTCGACCGGTTCCGCGATCGGGTCATGTTCCCGATTCACGACGGCGACGGGAAGTTCGTCGCTTTCGCGGGAAGACTGATGTCGGACGGGCAGCCCAAGTACTTGAACTCGCCGGAGTCCCCGCTGTTCAGCAAGAGCCGGACGCTGTACCGGCTGCACGAAGCGAAGGGCGCGATCCGCAAGTCCCGTCAGGCGGTGCTGTTCGAAGGTTACATGGACGTGATCAAGGCATGGTCCGCAGGCGTCGCCAACGGCATCGCGACGATGGGCACGGCGCTCACCGCCGAGCACGCCGCGCTGCTGAAGCGGTTCGCGGACGAGGCGATCGTCTGCTACGACGGCGACGACGCCGGACAAGCCGCCGCCCAGAAGAGCATTCCCTTGCTGGAAGGAGCGGGCATACGCGTTCGGGTCGGGATGCTTCCGGGACGCATGGATCCGGACGAGTACATCACCGAGAACGGGCCCGAGGCTTTTGTACGGGAGACGATCGAAGGTGCCGTCTCCGCCGTCAAATTTCAGCTCATCTATTTGCGGAAATCCCATATACTTCTAGAAGAAGATGGGAAGATCCGGTACTTGAAGGATGCGATTCGCCTCGTCGCGCGCAGGGAATCCCCGACGGAACGGGAATTGATTCTGAAGGAGCTCGCGCAGGAATTCGGCGTTTCCCTGGACACGTTGAAGCAGGACGTCGTCGACGTTCGGCGGCAAGAGAAATTGGGAACGACTGGGGATATTCCGGGCGGAACGTGGAATAATGAATGGAATGAAAAGCGAAGTTCATCCAAGCATCCGCCGCTATCGCCCGCTTTCGTTCAAGCCGAGCGCCAGCTTATCTCCTGGATGATGCAAGATGCGGATACGGCTTTCCTCGTCCAGAACCGGTTGGGGGACCGTTTTCATGTAGAGGATCACGCGGCAATCGCTGCTTATTTATATGCTTACTACGCGCAAGGCAACGAGCCAGACGCAGGCCGGTTCATCGCTTACCTTCAGCATGACCGCCTGGAGAGGACCTGCAGCGCCATCGCCCTCGAAGATACGCCTTTCGACGACAAGGTGCTGGAGGATTGCCTGCGCACGATCGGCCAGGCTTCGCTATCCCGCGATATCGACCGGAAAAAGGAAGAGATGCTTCGCGCGGAGCGGGCAGGCGACATCATGTTAGCCGTACAAATAGGAACAGAGATCATCGCCCTGGAGAAACAACGCAAGTAGGCCGGCGTTGGGACGACGGGGAGGAGGGAGTCGGAAATGGCGAACGATCAACACACCGGGCTCGAGACGGAATCGACGCTGGAGCAAGTCAAAGCTCAGCTCATAGAGCAAGGGAAGAAAAAGAACGCGCTCACCTACAAAGACATCATGGAGAAATTGTCTCCATTCGATCAGGATCCGGAGCAGATCGACGATTTCTTCGAGCAGCTTGCGGATCTGGGCATAGAAGTGGTGAACGATCACGACGAGATCGGATCGAACAACGAAGAGGAAGGTCAAGACGACTTCAACTTCGACGACGATCTCTCGCTTCCGCCGGGCATCAAGATCAACGACCCGGTCCGGATGTACTTGAAGGAGATCGGCCGCGTGCCGCTGCTCGGCGCGGACGACGAGATCGAATTGGCGCGCAAGATCGAGATCGGCGGGAACGACGGCGAAGAAGCGAAGAAGAGGCTGGCCGAAGCCAACCTCCGTCTCGTCGTGAGCATCGCCAAGCGTTATGTCGGACGAGGCATGCTCTTCTTGGATCTGATCCAGGAAGGGAACATGGGTCTCCTCAAAGCCGTTGAGAAGTTCGACCACCTGAAGGGCTTCAAATTCAGTACGTACGCCACCTGGTGGATTCGCCAAGCCATCACCCGCGCGATCGCCGACCAGGCGCGGACGATCCGGATCCCCGTGCATATGGTCGAGACGATCAACAAGCTGATACGCGTATCGCGGCAGCTCCTGCAGGAATTGGGCCGCGAGCCGACGCCGGAAGAGATCGCGGAGCAGATGGATCTCAGCGTGGACAAAGTCCGGGAGATCATGAAGATCGCGCAGGAGCCGGTCTCGCTCGAGACGCCGATCGGCGAAGAGGACGACTCCCACCTAGGCGACTTCATCGAGGATCAGGAAGCGCTGGCGCCTGCCGACGCGGCGGCTTATGAGCTGCTCAAGGAACAATTGGAAGACGTGCTCGATACGTTGACCGAACGGGAAGAGAACGTGCTGAGGCTGCGGTTCGGGTTGGATGACGGACGGACGCGGACGCTGGAGGAAGTGGGCAAGGTGTTCGGCGTGACGCGCGAACGGATCCGGCAGATCGAAGCGAAGGCGCTGCGCAAGCTGCGTCATCCGAGCCGGAGCAAGCGTTTGAAGGATTTCCTCGAATAAGAATGAGATGATAGCGTCTTGCAGGAGGCCTTCTGCCGAGTCAGTCGGTTGGAAGGTCTCTTGTGCGTTCCAGGAACCGTGTCGATTGCGAGAGGAGCGGGCGGCGTGCCAGCATTGGATGAAGACCGGAAGAAATGGGTCGTGCGAGAAATCGAAACGTGGCGGCGAGGCAAGCTGCTGCCCGAGCAGTATTGCGACTTTCTGCAAAATCTGTACCTGGACGATCTGACCGACCGGCCGAAGGGCGCGTTCGGCGAAGCCGTCCGCCGGGTCGGCCAAGCGTCCGGCAAACAATGGCTGCTTGTCATTGTCATTTTTTCCTTGATCTGTCTGGTTGTACTTCATTTTAGCGCGTTTCCGGCGGCTTTGCAAATCGCCATCGCGGGCCTTGGCACGGCTGGTTTCGTCGGGCTCGGGGCCTGGTGGCGCGAGCGCCTGCCCGCCCGCGGTCTCCTCTTGATCGGGGCCGGCATGCTCTACTTGTTCGGGACGGGGATGGCGGTGCTGTCGATTCACGGCTGGACAAGCGGGACGGGTCCGATCGTGCTGCTGGCCCTGTCGTCGATCGTCTGGATCGGCTGCGGCATCGCGCTGCGGTTCGCCGTGCTGCATGGGCTCGGATGGCTGGGGATGATCGGACTGTATGGCTGGATGCTGTCCCGTCAGGTGCCGGATCCTTCCTGGCTCGAAGTGCAAGTGTTCTGGCTCCCCGCGGCGCTGCTGTTCGTCTGGCTGAGCTGGTTCACGCACGTCAAGCTCCGGGCCGCCGGCGCCGTGATGTTCGCGACGGCGCTGATCCTCTGGTTCATGCCCGAAGTCTACTCGGCGCTGCTGAATATCGACCGAGCCTGGATTCAACTGGAGTTTCTGGTTAAGATCGCGATAGCCGGCATCGGCATGTTCCGGCTGCGAAAACAATGGATGGAATGGGTTGCATAGAGATGACTGAAGCTAAAGAATACGCGGCGGGGCTGAAGCTGTCCCGCCGGCTCGCCGCATTGGCCGATTGGGTCCCGCAGGGGGCCAGGTTCGCCGATATCGGCACCGATCACGCGCTGCTGCCGGTCTACCTGGCCGCATCGGGGCGGATTGTCTTCGCGGTCGCGGGCGACGTTCACGCCGGTCCCGTCGAAGCGGCGCGGCGCCAGGTGTCTGCCGCCGGACTGACCGACATCGTCTCCGTCCGCCACGGCGATGGGCTGGCCGTCTTGACTCCCGGCGAAGTCGACACGGTCTGCATCGCCGGGATGGGCGGCTCCTTGATGGTCCGCCTGCTTGACGCCGCAGGGTCGCGCCTCCAGGGCGTGAGGACGCTGATCCTGTCGCCGCACGTCGCCGAGGACCAGGTGCGGCGCTGGCTCGCGGAGCATCAATACGTGCTCGAGCGGGAGCGGATCCTGATGGAGGACGGCGAGGCGTATACGCTGCTGCGGGCGCAATACGTCGCCGACGCCGCGGAAGCGGCCGATCGTAACGCCCGTCTGTACGACGCGGCCCTGCTCACCCCCTGTTATCCGGAGGTTCCGGAAGACCTGATGCAGACGATGGGACCGCTGCTGCTCCGCGAAGCCGACGAGACGTTCCGGGCGAAGTGGCGGGAGGAGCTGGCCAAGCGGGAGAAGATTCTCGCGCAGCTCCGACTCGGCCAGACGGCCGAAGCGGAAGAGAAGGCGCGGGCGTGGGAAGACACGTCCAGACGAATCGAGGAGGTGCTCGCATGTACGCACGCGGAGAAACGGTCGTTCAATTGATGGAGAGGCTGGCGCCGAAGCACTTTGCGGTACCGGACGACAAGATCGGGCTGCAGGTGGGCACGCTCCGCAAGGAGATGCGGCGGGTGCTCGTGGCGTTGGACGTGAATCCGGCGGTCGTCGCCGAAGCGGGCGAGCTTGGCGCGGAGCTCATCATCGCGCATCATGCCGTCATCTACCGGCCGCTCGCGCACTTGCAGACGGATACGCCGGCCGGCGCGCTCGCCGCCGATCTGCTGCGCCGGGATATCGCGGTCTACGTCGCGCATACGAACCTGGATACGGCCGAAGGCGGCATGAACGACTGGATGGCCGAGGCGCTGGAGCTCGAAGGGCGCGGCGTGTTGGAGGAAGTCCATACCGATCAGCTGTTCAAGCTGGCCGTATTCGTGCCGCGGACGCATCAGGAGACGGTCCGCAGCGCGCTGTTCGGCGCGGGGGCGGGCTGGATCGGCAATTACAGCCAATGCAGCTTCAACGTGGAAGGGACGGGAACGTTCCGGCCCGAGGAAGGGAGCGAGCCGTTCATCGGCCAAGCCGGCAAGCGGGAAAGCGTCGACGAAGTGCGGATCGAGACGGTCGTGCCGAACAGCGTCCGCAAGGCGGTCGTGCAGGCGATGCTCAAGGCCCACCCTTACGAAGAGGTCGCATACGACCTCTATCCGATGGATCTCAAAGGCCGTTCCTTCGGCTTGGGACGCGTAGGGATGCTGCCGGCGGCCGAGCCGCTTGACGCCTTCGCCGAACGGGTGAAGCGGGCGCTGAACGTCCCGTTCGTCCGTATTGTAGGAGATCCGGCGAAGCCGATCCGCAAGGTGGCCGTGCTGGGCGGCTCCGGGGCGCGCTACATTCGGCATGCGAAGTTCGCGGGCGCCGACGCGCTCGTGACGGGCGATATCGATTACCATAGCGCGCAGGACGCAGAAGCGGCGGGACTCGCGCTCGTCGACCCCGGCCACAACGCGGAGAAGATCATGAAGCCGAAGGTGGCGGAATGGCTGCAGGCGCGGCTGCGGGAGAAGGGCTACGAGACCGAGGTATTCGCCTCCGGGATCGATACCGAGCCGTTCCGGCTGCGGTAACGGCGTAAGATTTCGGTCGGCCGATTCGCCGTGCTGCCGATCCGCGTCTCCAACCATTGCCGTTTGTGTTCCTTGTCGATTCGCGTTATACTATACGTTGCAGATCGGAAAGTTCGACAGACAATCGCTGGCGGCTTCGCGCCGCGAGAGGAAAGTCCGGGCTCCAC
The DNA here is from genome assembly GCF_014212125.1 of Cohnella nanjingensis. GTDB lineage: Bacteria > Bacillota > Bacilli > Paenibacillales > Paenibacillaceae > Cohnella > Cohnella nanjingensis. The sequence goes on along the minus strand of NZ_JACJVP010000070.1, from coordinate 15,336 downwards.
AGGGCAGGATGCTGGATAACGTCCAGTCAGCGCGAGCTGAAGGATAGTGCCACAGAAATGGACCGCCGATGGCCGCTCGCGAGAGCGGATCAGGCAAGGATGGAACCGTGGTGTAAGAGACCACGAGGGGCACTGGCGACTTTGCCCCTGGTAAACCCCATCTGGAGCAAGACCGAAGAGGAACGCAGCGGCTCTCGAGGCCGCAGCCCTAGCCCGGGGCGCGTTCGGGTTGGTCGCTTGAGCCGTGCGGCAACGTACGGCCTAGAAAGATGATTGTCGCTTCCATCCGTGGGAGGACCGCCAGGTCCGCGACGACCACCGGAAGTACAGAACCCGGCTTACGGCGAGCTTTCCGTACTTGCCCAAAACCCGCGAAGCGCAGCTTGGCGGGTTTTGGGCATTTTTGAACGATTCCGACAGCACCGGCGGACCTCCATGCCGATCGGAACCGACTTCGATCAAGCAGGATTGTACTTAGCCCGCCCGGCTTGCTAATATAGACTGGACAGGAGGTGATCGACATGAGCGAGCAAGGAAGCGGCCATGATCATGCCGCGCACGCGCAGAGCCCGTCCGAGACGATTCAGGATATGTTGAACGCGATGAACCAGGCCGGATGGCGCATCACGGACCAGCGGCGGACGCTGGCCCGGATCTTCGCCGCTACGGACGGCTATCTGTCGCCGAAGGACGTCTACGATCAACTATCCGTCAAATATCCGAGCGTCAGCTTTAACACCGTCTACCGCAACTTGCGGATGCTGAGCGACATGGGCGTGCTTGAGCAATTTTATTTTATGGACGGCGGCTTGAAGTTCAAGGCGAACTGCATCAAGCATCACCATCATCATCTCATCTGCACGAACTGCGAGAAGACGCTCACGTTCGACTATTGCCCGATGAAGGAATCGCTCGATCTGCCGGGACGCTATCGGATCTTGAATCATCGTTTCGAGATTTACGGCGTATGCGAGCAATGCCAGCAAGATCCGTCCGCCAAGGAAATTTAAAAGACCTCGGCGCCGCTCCGGGAATCCGCAAGGATGCCGGGCGGCGTTTTTTTTGAGGCTGGCGGCTTGACGGACGGAATGTTCGTTGCTATATTGTTAAAGTGTAAAGATTACGATTAATGCAAAACCTTTTCGAAAAACGGACGGCGGATCTTTGCGGCAAGCGAAGCGCTATTGGGCGCTTTCCATTTCTATGATCCATTATAGTAATTATTACGATTGGTTGAAAGGAGGCTCAAAGATGTCATTGATGAGCTTGGACAACGTCCGATTCGGGTATGGCAGCTTCCCAACCTTGGAACGGGTAAGCCTCGACGTTCTGCCAGGCGAACTCGTCGCGGTCGCCGGCCCGAACGGCGCCGCGAAGACGACGCTGCTGAAGCTGATGCTTGGTCTGCTGAAACCCTGGGAGGGAGACGTTCGGATCGCCTCGCGCGGCAAGGCGGGCAAGCGGCTCGTCGTCGGCTACGTGCCCCAGCAGCTGGCGGCGTTCAACAGCGCCTTTCCGAGCACGGTGCTCGAATTCGTGCGCTCCGGCCGTCACGCGGGCGGCGCCTGGTTCCGCAGGCTGCGGGAGGAGGATCGGGCCGCGACCGAACTAGCGCTTCGCCAGGTCGGCATGTGGGAACAGCGGGGCCGCCGGATCGGAGTACTGTCGGGCGGGCAGAAGCAGCGCATCTGCATCGCCCGCGCCCTCGCGATGGAGCCGGATCTGCTCGCGCTCGACGAGCCGACGGCCGGCATGGACCCGGAGAGCCGGGCCGGCTTCTACGCGCTCATGCGGGAGGAGACGAAGACGCGCGGGCGGGCGATCGTGATGGTCACGCACGAATTGAACGAAGCCTATCCGTACGCGGACCGCGTCGTGGTGCTGGAGCGGCTGGAGAACGGAGGGATGCGATGCTGCACTACGACTTCATGCAGCGGGCATTTTGCGCCGGCGCTCTCCTAGCGCTCGCGGCTTCCTCGCTGGGCGTCTACCTGATGCTGCGAAGGCAGGCGCTCATGGCCGACATGCTCTCCCACGTCTCTCTCGCGGGGATTGCCGGCGGCGCCTATCTGCACGTGAATCCGACGGTTGCCGGCTTCGTCGTGGCGATCGCGGGCGCGGTCGCCGTCGAATACGTGAGACGCGCGTACCGGACGTTCAGCGAGATCTCGGTCGCGATCATCATGGTCGGCGGCCTGTCGAGCGCCGTCATCCTCATGAGCTTAGCGGGGAACGTCAACAAGAGCTTCTCGTCTTACCTGTTCGGCTCCTTGGTGGCGGTGAACCGAACGGAGCTAACGCTCATGCTCGGCGTCGCGGCCCTCGCGGCCGTGTTTTTCCTCGTTTGCCGGCGGGCGCTGTACCAGATGACCTTCGACGAGGAGACGGCGCAGACGAGCGGCGTTCCCGTCCGGTGGCTGTCGCTGGCGTTCAGCGTCGTCACCGGCATGGTCGTGGCCGCCGCGATGCCGATCGTGGGCGTGCTGCTCGTCTCGGCGCTCATCATCCTGCCGGCCGCGCTCGCCATTCGAATCGCATCCGGTTTCACCGCTGCGCTCGTCCTGGCCATGCTTTTCGGCCTGACCGGCGTCTGGTCCGGACTGGCGGCTTCCTTCGCGCTCAGCACGCCGCCGGGCGGCACGATCGCCTTGATTCTGCTGGTCTTCCTCGTCGTCGGCATCGCCGCGCGGAAGCTCGCGACCATGCTGGGCAAGCGCAGAACGTCCGTCCGCGAGGCGTCGGAGCAACCGCCCCTCAACGAAGCGCGGTATTCGAACCCATCCCTATCTACGCATGAATCAGGAGGATCTTAACGAATGCGAACCAAACATTTGACTCTGACGGCGGCTGTAGCCGCCCTCGCGCTGCTGCTGTCCGGCTGCGGCGGCACATCCGGCGGGACCGCGCAAACGGGCAATCCGGCAAGCCCGGTTTCCGGCGCCTCCGAAGGCGCGTCCGCTCCGACGGCCGCCGGCGGGAAGAAGCTACAGGCGGTAGCTTCGTTCTATCCGATGTACGAATTCAGCAAGCAGGTGGCGGGGGACCGTGCCGACGTCACCCTGCTCATCCCCGCCGGCACCGAACCGCATGACTGGGAGCCGAGCGCCAAGGATATGGTCCGATTGTCGGAAGCGGACGTCTTCGTCTACAACGGCCTTGTCGAAGGCTGGGCGGAGCAGGCGCTGGAGAGCGCCGCGAACGGCAAGCGCGTCGCGGTGAAGGCTAGCGACGGCATCGCTCTCCAAGAGGGCTTAGCGGATGAAGAGGAGGAGGGAGGCCATGCGCACGACGCTTCGGCGGACGGTCATGCGCAGGATCCGCACGTCTGGCTCGATCCCGTGTTGGCGCAGCGGGAGGTGACGAATATCGCCGCCGCCTTCGCCGAGGCCGATCCCGATCACAAGGCGGATTACCAGGCGAACGCCGACGCCTACATCGCGAAGCTGAAGGCGCTGGACCGTGACTATCGAGAGGGGCTTAAAGACGCGAAGCGCAAAGACTTCGTGACGCAGCACGCAGCGTTCGGCTATCTGGCGAAGCAATACGGCTTGACCCAAGTGCCAATCGCCGGATTGTCGCCCGAACAGGAGCCCGCGCCGGATCGCATGGCCGAAGTCGTGAAGACCGTCCGGGCGCAGCAGATCCGGACGATTTTCTTCGAGACGCTGGTCGATCCGAAGATCGCGCAGACGATCGCGGACGAGACCGGCGCCAAGACGGCCGTCCTGAACCCGCTGGAAGGTCTGACGGACGACGAGAGGAAGCAGGGGCTCGACTATATCGCCGTGATGGAGAGCAATCTGGCCGCGCTGCGCCAAGCGCTAAACGAATAGAGGCGGATAGGAAGGCGACAGGACAGGCGGCGCCCGTCGTTTTCCTCCGCGCGCATACAACAATAGAAGGAGTGAGTCGAAGCCATGACGAAGAAACTGCCGGTAACGGTGCTGAGCGGGTATCTCGGCGCGGGAAAAACGACGGTCCTCAACTATGTCTTGAACAACCGGAACGGGTTGAAGGTCGCGGTGATCGTGAACGATCTGAGCGAGGTGAACATCGACGCGGCGCTGGTCAGGGACGGAGGGGGGCTGTCGCGCACGAACGAGAAGCTGGTCGAGATGTCGAACGGCTGCATCTGCTGCACGCTTCGGGAGGATCTGCTGCGGGAGGTGGAGCGGCTCGCCAAAGAAGACCGATTCGACTACATCCTGATCGAATCGACCGGCGTAGGGGAGCCTGTTCCCGTCGCCCAGACGTTCAGCTATATCGACGAGACGCTCGATATCGACCTGACCCGCTTTTGCCGCTTGGACACGATGGTGACCGTCGTGGACGCCTATCGCTTCTGGCACGATTTCTCGTCCGGCGACACGCTCCTCGAGCGCAGCCAAGCGGTCGGGGAGGAGGATACGCGCCATGTCGTCGATCTCTTGATCGATCAGATCGAGTTCTGCGACGTACTGCTTTTGAATAAGTGCGACCTCCTAGGCGAGGAGGAGCTGGACGAGCTGGAAGGCGTTCTGCGCGCGCTGCAACCGCGGGCACGCCTCATAAGGACTACGCGCGGCGCGGTCGAGCCGTCCGCCATCCTGAACACGGGGCTGTTCGACTTCGACGAAGCGAGCGCATCCGCGGGATGGAAGCGCGAGATGGAAAAGCCCGCGCATACGCCGGAGACCGAGGAGTACGGCATCTCGTCTTTTGTCTACCAGCGGGTACGGCCGTTCCATCCGGAGCGGCTCATGGACTGGATGTCGCAATGGCCGGCGGAAGTCGTCCGCGCGAAGGGCATCCTGTGGCTCGCGACGCGCGAGAAGATGGCCCAGAGCTTCAGCCAGGCCGGTCCGTCGATCCAAGTGGGGCCGGCGGGTCTCTGGGCGGCCGCGCTGCCGTCCTGGGAGCGGGAATCGCTGCTGCGCGATGAGCCGGAGCTGCGGGAAGCTTGGCACCCGGACTACGGGGATCGCGTCAACAAGGTCGTTCTGATCGGCATCGAGATGGACCGGCCGAAGCTGGAAGCCGAGCTGGACGCATGCCTGCTGAGCGAAGAAGAGCTGACCGCCGATTGGCGTACGCTGGCCGACCCGTTCCCGGCGGGCGCGGACGAATGGGCGAGCGAAGTCACGGGATGATGCGTTGGCAAGAGGAGAAGGAATAGAAGTAGAGGCGGTAGCGCAAGCGCAAATAAAAGCGGAAGAGGAAACCGAAACGGAAGCCTGCGCAAAGGCATGCGCAGAGGCACGCTAAGGAGAAAGATGCATGGGCAGGAGCAGTTGAAGATGGCAAATAAGGAGAAGGAGCAACCGCCGGGCGAGCCGGATGGCCTGCTCCTTTTTCACGTCCGCGTATGCGATTCGGCGGCTCCTCTTGCACGTTCCTTCGCGCGCGAAGGCTCCGTTTGAATCCGTCACGCACCATTAGCGTCCGGAATGAGGAAATTCGGACGCGGATACGATACAATGAGAAGCGGATATTCAATGAGAGTGGAGCGTGCAGATAGATGAGCGAATTCGAAAAGCAATTGCAGCGTTACGCCAAACTGATCGTCCATGTGGGGGTGAACGTACAGCCGGGGCAAGAGGTATTCATCTCCAGCCAGATCGAAACGGCGCCGCTCGCGCGAATCGTGGTCGCGGAAGCTTATGAAGCGGGAGCCAGCAACGTTCATGTCGATTGGCTGGACGATACGGTGACGCGCCTGCGGTACGAACGGGCGGCGGACGACGTCTTCCGGGTCTTCCCCGCATGGGAGACGGCCAAGCGCAACGCCCTCGTCGAGCGGGAAGCCTGCTTCATCTCGTTCGTCTCGTCGAATCCCGATCTTCTGAAAGGCATCGATCCCGAGCGGATCGGCAACTATCAGAAAGCCGCTGGCGCGGGACTGGAGCTTTTCCGGAGAGCGGTTCAGTCCGATCAGGTCAGCTGGTCGGTCGTTGCCGCGCCTTCCCGGGCATGGGCGGCGAAAGTATTCCCCGACGTGTCCGTCGACGAGGCGGTCGACCGGCTCTGGCAGGCGATCTTCGACGCGGTGAGGCTGCGGGCGGAGGATCCGGTCGAAGCTTGGCGCCGGCACAACGACACGCTGCATGCGAAGGTAGATGTCTTGAACGCCAACAACTTCCAGAAGCTGCACTACCGGGCGCCGGGCACCGATCTCGCGATCGAGCTGCACGAGAAGCATCGGTGGGTCGGCGCCTCCAGCGAGCGTCCGAACGGCGTGCCGTTCATGGCAAACCTGCCGACCGAGGAAGTGTTCACGGTGCCGCTGAAGGACGGTGTGAACGGCTACGTATCGAGTACGAAGCCGCTCAGCTACGGCGGCAATCTCATCGACGGCTTCAAGATCACGTTCGCGAACGGCCGGATCGAGCGGGTCGAGGCCGAGCAAGGGCAGGCGATCTTGGAAAAGCTGGTGGAAGCCGACGAAGGCTCGCACTATCTCGGAGAAGTGGCGCTGGTGCCGCACCGGTCTCCGATATCGGAATCGAACATCCTGTTCTACAATACGCTGTTCGACGAGAACGCCTCGAACCATCTAGCCATCGGCAGCGGCTACGCCTTTAATATCGAAGGCGGCAAGACGATGTCTCCCGAGCAGTTGGCGGCTCACGGCGTCAACGCCAGCGTGACGCACGTCGACTTCATGATCGGCTCGGCCGAGATGGACATCGACGGAATCCGGCGCGACGGGACGGTCGTGCCGATTTTCCGGGCCGGCAATTGGGCGATCTGAACGCCCGTCCGGGCAAGATTAGGCCCATACCAAAAGGGAGCGCCCCAGTCCGATATGGACGGGGCGCTCCTTTTTGGTGGCGAGCGATTCGAGTCGGCGCATTAGCCTTCAATCTCATCGGCTTCCGCATCCGCGCCTTCCGTCTGCCGGTCCCAGCGGCGGCCGAAGACGAGCAGAAGCGAAATCAGAAGGAAGGCGACGAGCGCCAAGAACGGAATCGTGATGAAGCCGAACCAGTCCAGGTAGTCCTCGTTGCACGGCACGCCGACCGTGCAAGGGAGAAGCTTGGCGAGGCCCGGGATCTGCTGCTCTCCGTAGTGGTACAGGGAGAACAAGCCGCCGATGACGGCCAGCGGCAGCGCGTAGCCGACGATGCCGCGGTCGTCCTTGATGGCCGCCCGGCCGAGCAGCAGCACGAGCGGATACATGAAGATCCGCTGCAGCCAGCACAGCTTGCAGGGCGCATAAGCCATCACTTCGCTCAGGAACAAGCTGCCGCCGGTGGCAACGAGGGAGACGACCCAAGCGAGATAGAGATAGTTGGAGCGAATGAGAGCACGCACGGGAGTCCCTCCGTCAGCCTTTGTTTTCTTCGAGCGCCTTCTCGATTTCTTTTTTCAGGTTCGCGTATTGCAACGCCTGGTTGTCGGTGAGCTTCTTGCCGTTGATGAAGATGCTCGGCGTGCCGCCCAGCTTCAGCTTGTTGCGGGCGAGCTTGTCCTGCGCGTTGACCTCGTCCTTGTAGGTCTCGTTGTCGATGTCCTGCTTCAGCTTGTCGTAATCGAGCTTGAGACCGAGATCCTTGGCCAGCTTCACGAAATAGTCGGAAGTCGCCCAGGGGACCCCCTCATCGCCTTGGTTTTTGTAGACCGCGTCGTAGAACTTCCAGTATTCCTCGTTGCTCTGATGGAAGACGGCTTGTCCGGCGAGCGCGGCGGTGTAGGAATCCGGCGCGATGATCATGAAGTTCATGAAGGACAGCGAAGCTTTGCCGGTATCGATGAAGTCCTTTTGCAGCTGGGGCTCGATCTCTTGGCTGAACATTTTGCAGGTGATGCATTTGTAGTCGCCGAATTCCACGATTTTGACGGGCGCGTTCGACTGCCCCAGCGTCGGCAGCTTTTCGTATTCGAAGCTGGCCGGCTTGGCTTCGGGCTTGAAGACGACGACCAACACGATGAGGGCGACGAAGGCGACGACGGTCGACCAGACCCAGATTCGCGTTTGCCGCTGCTTCCGCTGCGCTTGGATTTGTTTTTTAACCCGATCTTCGGCTTTGCGCTGTGATTTTTGCAATCGATTTTCCCCCTACCTGGCTAATGTTGCGCGACGCTTTCAACTTTCTATTGTAAAGGTAATTGCTTAAAAAAGCATGAGATTCGGGAAGGATTGTATGACAAAAAAGCAAATTAGGGGTACGACACATGAGGCTCGCAGAGGCGAAGATGCGCAATGTGACGTGCGGGGTACGACACATTAGGCTCGCAGAGGCGAAGACGCGTAAAGTGGCGTGCGGGGTACGACACATTTGGCTCGCAGAGGGGAAGACGCACAATGTGGCGTACGGGGTACGACACATTTGGCTCGCAGAGGGGAAGACGCGCAATGTGACGTACGGGGTACGACACATTTGGCTCGCAGAGGGGAAGACGCGCAATGTGACGTACGGGGTACGACACATTAGGCTCGCAGAGGCGAAGGCGCGCAATGTGACGTACGGGGTACGACACATTAGGCCCGCAGGAGGCGAAGACGCGCAATGTGACGTACTGGGTACGACACATTAGGCCCGCAGGAGGCGAAGACGCGCAATGTGACGTACGGGGTACGACACATTTGGCTCGCAGGGGCGAAGACGCGCAATGTGACGTACGGGGTACGACACATTAGGCCCGCAGGAGGCGAAGACGCGCAATGTGACGTACGGGGTACGACACATTTGGCTCGCAGAGGCGAAGGCGCGCAAAGAGGCTGTCCCATCGGTCTTCGACCTTCCGGGACAGCCTCGTGTTCGCGACCGAGCCTCAACGCTTGCCGAGGAAGGAGGAGAGCAGCTGCTGCAGCCGGTCGAGCAGCCGCGCCGTGAGCAGCTTCGTCTCCGCGCCGGCGGCCTTGCTGGCTTCCGCCGCGCCGGAAGGCGCGGAAGCCGGCGCGCTAACGGCTCCGCCGCCCGCCGCCGACACGGCCGCCCGGACGTCGATCTGCCCGTAGCCGAAGTCGTTGTCTTTGCCGGCGGCTCCCAGATCCTTGGCCGTCTTGCGCATCAATTCGGCGACGTTGACGTTGGTCATCTGCGGATTGGCCGCGCGGATGAGGGAGGCGAGCGCCGAGACATGGGGACTGGCCATCGAGGTGCCGGAGAGCGCCGCATAGCGGCTGCCGGGATAGGTGCTGGCGATCTGGGTGCCGGGCGCGGCGACGTCGATATAGCTTCCGTAGTTGGAGTAAGCCGCCCGGGCTTCGTCCGGGTCCGTCGCGCCGACCGCGATGACTTCGGGATAGGCGGCCGGATAGCCCGGGCGATCCGTGTTGTCGTTCCCGCTGGCGGCGACGACGACGACGCCTTGGTCGTAGGCGTACTTGATCGCATCATGCAGGAACTGCGCTTGGGCGTAGTTGCCGAGGCTGAGGTTGATGACCTGCGCGCCGTGGTCGGTCGCCCAGATGATCCCTTCGGCGACCGAATACGTCGTCCCTGCGCCGGTGCTGTCCAGCGCCTTGACAGGCATGATCTTCGTATACCAGGTCATGCCGGCCACGCCTTCGTGATTGTTCACCTCCGCGGCGATGATGCCGGCCACGTGCGTCCCATGGCCGACATCGTCGTTGGGCGGGGCGGACGGATCGACGATATTCGTGCCGTCTACGAGCCGGCCCTGCAAGTCGGGGTGGTCGAGCTGAACGCCGGTATCCACAACGGCCACGACGACGTCCCGGTTCCCTTTCGTAACCCGCCAGCCCTGTTCGGTCGCGATCTCGGGCAGATTCCATTGGTATTTGCTGTACAGCGTATCGTTCGGCACGAGGTCGGCCGGAGGCGGCGCGGCTTTGGCGCTCAACCGCGGCGCCGCGGCCGGCTTCATCCCGTTCGTGAGATACAAGTAATGCGGTTCCGCGAACACCGGGTTCCATTTGTTGCGGAAGTAGACGATCAGTTGCTCGGTCTTGTAGCGCTTGGACCGGAACAGATAGATGTGGCCCCGGTGGCGCCGGACGACCGTCAACTGAAGCTCCTTGCGCAGGCGGAGCAGCTCGCTTGCGGTCAGCGCCCGCCGGAATTTGACGACGACTTCGTCGATGGCATAATGGCTGGCGTTGCCGTTGTCCTCGCCGTTGGTCACGGTCGTATCCTTTAGCGTGTTCGGCTTCACGGACTCGATCCGATAGCGGCCCTCGGACGGGTAAGGCACAAGACGCAGGTTGCGGAGCTGGTGCTTCTCCACTTGGCTGACGATATCCTCGCGGATGAGCGCCGCGATGCCCTCGCCGGGACGGTCGCCGGGCTCGGCCAGAACGAAGTACCGCTTGCCCTTCAGCTCGAAGGAGGGCGACTCGTAGCCGGCTCCCTTCTTCAAGGCTTCGCGTCCGCGCGCCCATGCGCCGTCTCCGGCTTGCCGCAGCCCGTCCGGAACCGTGCCGGCGGTGACGGTCTTCTCGCCTTCCCGCCACTCGAGCGCTTGGAAGTGCGGGTGCGCCTGCGCCATCTGGCGGAGCGTCCGGCCGCGCCGGTCGCTATCGGTCGCCGATAGGGCATGCGCGCCGTGAAGCAGCGCCCCGACGTCTTGCTTGCATTCGATGCGGCAGAGCTGCGCGGTCGCGTCCATGTCTCTTTGCAGGCTGAGGCGCTTGTCGTGCGCTTCGTGCTTCGCGGACAGCGCGCGCGGGGCAACCGCCGCGGGCGGAGAGGGCGACGCTTGGGGCGCCGGCTTCTGCGGGACGATCAGCGGAAAGACCATCAGGGTAACGGCGGCGGTGAACAACAGTCCTAGCAGCGCGAAACGGCGCATGGGGAATTCGGCCTCCTTCGGATAATCGGCTTCGTCGAGCGGCGATCGTCTTCTTAGAGTGAGGCGCGAAGGGAAAAATATACGGAAGAATTGCCCCCCTGCCAGTACCGTTTCCATCCGATTTATGGTACGATGGGTCTGTCGCGTACCTATGGCCTTGTGCTCGCAAATGCACACGGAAGCCGGTACGCCTATGTATGTGTACAAGGGAAAGGGGAAAGCCACCGATGCCATCCGCCAACGTGAAGGCGCTAGCCGAGTCCAGCCGCGAGAAATTAAAAGCGGCCATCGACGAACTTGAAACATTCCTGAACGGACACGCGCTACCGCAGTTGGTTGAACCAGACCATGCCGAATCCGCTACATTCTACGCCGGACTGCTGTCCGATCTTCGCCAGCTGCTTGTGTTCTCCGAGGTCTCTTACGAGAAGCTGGGAGCGCTGCTCCGCCGTCCGAACTTCGACGGGGAAGCGGCCGAACGCTCGCTTTACGAAGTCTATCATCATTGCGTCAACGCCTTCTTCTACCCGAAGAACGAGGGCTATTCGGAAGACGGACGCTACGCCTATACGGGGCAGGACGCCATTCGCTTCCGTGCGAAGCCCGTTCGCGTCGCGCGCGATCTCGTGCTCCAGGTGTCGCGCGTTTACGAAGAGCTGCGGGACGATCTCTCCTACTATGAGAGCGAGTACCTGACGCAGCGCAGACTGCAATCCAAATAATCGACCTATCATCGAGATTCGGGGACCTGCGCGTTCCCTGCAACCCCCACCCTCCGATTCGTATAGACGCCTTTAAGGGGCGCACACTACGGATCGGGGGGTGATTGCTTTTATGCCAAACGGCGTCGCATGCAGCGTGAGCAATTGTTCGTTCTGGGGCGAAGGCAACCGGTGCGCCGCGCAGGAGATCGCCATCGAGATCGATGCCCATGCCAAGCGCAATCTGAACGAGGAGTTCGCGGACGAATCGTTCGAGGCGCATCAGGATCAGGCATCCAGCTCCAAGGCGACCTGCTGCCTGACGTTCCGGCCGAAGGAAGAACGCCAGTAATTGTCGACGGGACTGGTCGAATGGCCGTACATGTTGTACAATGAACCTAATCATGTACAACTTTCCAGGAGCGATCAGCCTTCATGACAGTGATGAACTCGGCAGCCGCAGCTTCCATTGATCCTCGGGTCCTCAAGCAATTGTTGCTCGCGCAATGGACGGCGGGCGCGAACCCGCTGGATAGCGACGCTTCTTCGATCTCCTCCGCGGGAGATTCGGGAGACAACCTGTTCAGCCAGATGCTCTCGCAATTATTGAATCCGACCTTTTCGGCTACTACTTCGCTTTACGATATGTCGACCGATTCCTCGAGCTATAGCGGACTGGGTTCCCTCGGCGGCTTGTCCGCGTTGACCGGTTCGGGCAATACCGGATTAAGCGCACCCGGCAGCTTGTCCGCCTGGAGCGCGCTTCAACCGTATGCTTCCGGCCTGTCGTCAGACGGCCATGCTTCGACTTCGGCCTACGACGATCTGATCGTCGCCGCCGCCTCGCGCTACGGCATCGATCCGGCGCTGATCAAGGGCGTCGTCCAGACCGAATCCGGCTTCCGGCCGGATGCCGGTTCCTCGGCCGGGGCAAAGGGCTTGATGCAGCTCATGGACGGCACCGCGCGCGGGCTCGGCGTCTCGGACGTATACGACCCGCAGCAGAACATCGACGGAGGCAGCCGCTACTTGTCCTATCTCATGCGGAAGTACGACGGCAACGAGATGACCGCGTTGGCCGCTTATAATGCCGGACCGGGCAGGGTAGACCGGCTTGGCCTGTACACGAACGAAGACGTGGCCGCCCGGTTGTCCGAATTGCCCGAAGAGACGCAGGGCTATATCCGCAAAGTGCTGAGCGCCCGAAGTCATTGGGCAGCTTCGTTATAAGGCGCCCCGATTAGGGCGATAACTGGTACGGCAAGGGGATCAAGGCGGGCGCAGCTGCCCGCCGTTGATCTTTTTCTTTTGGAATTCGGTCTATCGGGGAAGACGGCGAAGCCGTGCTGCCGGTAGACGGTAGATTGACCGTTGGGAGAAGGAGGAATCATCATCTTGAAGACGTTGTATTTCGACCATTGCGCCTCCACGCCTCCGCTGGAATCGGTCGTGCGCACGGTCGGCGAATTGATGACGCTTCACTACGCGAACTCGGGCGCGCTGCACCGGGCCGGCGCGGAAGCGCTGAAGCTCGTGGAGCGCGCGCGGACGGCCGTCGGGAGCGTATTCGGGGCCAAGCCCGGCGAAGTCGTGTTCACTTCGGGCGGAACGGAGAGCAACAATCTCGCGATCAAAGGCGCGATCGCCCATAGCGGCAAGGCGTCCAAGCATATCGTCACGACGGCGATCGAGCACGCTTCGGTCTACAACTGTGCGAAGCAGCTGGAAGTTTCGGGGGTCCGGGTGACTTATCTGCCGGCCAACGAACAGGGGGTCGTCTCCGCCTGGGACGTAGCCGCGGCGATCGCCGAGGATACCGTGCTGGTCAGCGTGATGCATGTGAACAACGAGACGGGCGCGATCCAGCCGATCGAGGAGATCGGCCGCCTGCTCGCGAACTACCCGCAGGTGCGGTTCCACGTGGACGGCGTGCAGGCGATCGGCAAGGTGCCCGTGCGATGGCGCGAATGGGGGATCGACCTGTACGCCGCTTCGGCCCATAAGTTCCAGGGTCCGAAGGGCGTCGGCTTTCTCCTCGTGCGGGAAGGGCTCGAGCTGTCGCCGCTGCTGGCCGGAGGCGGACAGGAGGACGGCGCGCGGAGCGGCACCCACAACTTGCCGGGGATCGTGGCAGCCGCGCAGGCGCTGCGCATCGCCGCGGAGACGATGTCCGCGCGCAGGGAACGCATGTATGCGCTGCGCAGCCGGCTGATCGGCCATATCCGGGAGATACCGGAGCTTCATCTGAACGGCTCCGCGTCCGAGACGGCGTCCGCGCCGCAGATCGTGAATGTCTCGTACCCCGGCATGCGCCCCGAGGTTATCGTGCACATGCTGGAGAAGCAGGACGTGCTCGTCTCGACGCAGTCGGCCTGCTCCTCCAAGAGCCTGAAGCCGAGCCGCGTGCTGCTCGCGATGGGCATGGAGGCGCACCGCGCCTCGGGCAGCATCCGCATCAGCTTCGGCGACGAGCACGGAGAAGCCGAGATCGATATGCTGGCAGAGCGGCTGCGGAAGGCCGTCGCCGAACTGAAGCCACTGGAGAGGACTTAAACGATCATGTATTACGACTATATGCTAGTCCGACTGGGCGAGCTCACGATCAAAGGCCGCAACCGCGGCAAATTCGAGAACCTGATGCTCGCCAAGATCAAGCAGGCGTTGACGGCGTACGAGAGGCTTACTTACGAGAAATCGTACGGCCGGGTGTACATCACCTTGAACGGCGAAGACGCGGACGGCGTCTCGGCCGCGCTGCGGGACGTGTTCGGAATCGGATCCTTCAGTCCGGCCGTCCGCGCGGCGAACGAGCTCGGCGCCATTCGCGAGGCGGCGCTGGCCGTCATGAACGCGCACCGGCCGGCGCCGGCGACGTTCAAGATGACGGTGAAGCGGGCCTGGAAGGAATTCCCCCACGTCTCGCAGGAGATGAACCATCTGGTCGGCGCGCACGTCCTGCGCAACACGCCCGCGCTCAAAGTGAACATCCGCGAACCCGACGTCGAGCTGAAAGTGGATATTCAGCCGCAGGGCACGTTCGTGTACTGCACGGTCGTGCCGGGGGCCGGCGGCTTCCCGCTCGGCATGAACGGCAAAGCGATGCTCCTGCTCTCGGGCGGGATCGACAGCCCGGTGGCGGGCTGGATGGCCATGCGCAAAGGACTGGAGATCGAAGCGATTCATTTCCACAGCTATCCGTTCACGAGCGAGCAGGCGACGGAGAAGGTCGTCACGCTGACGCAGCGGCTCGCCCACTACGGGGGGCGAATCAAGCTGCATCTCGTTCCGTTCACGGAGCTGCAGACGCGGCTGGCGCAGAGCAAGCAAGATCATCTCATCATCACGCTGATGCGCCGGGCGATGCTGCGGATCGCTCAGAAGCTCGCCGAGCAGCGGGGGGCGCTGGCGCTCGTGACGGGGGACAGCCTGGGACAAGTGGCGAGCCAGACGCTCGGCAGCATGAACGTGATCGGCCGGGAGATCGATCTGCCGCTGCTTCGGCCGTTGGTCATGATGGACAAGCAGGAGATTATCCGTTACGCGGAGCGGATCGGGACGTACGAGACGTCCATTCTTCCTTACGAGGATTGCTGCACGCTGTTCGTGCCGAAGTCGCCGGCGACGAATCCGAATCTGCGCGTCGTCGAGAGCGTCGAACACGAGCTCGGAGAAGAGCTGAATCGGCTGATTGAGGAGGCGGTCGCGGGGACCGAGCTGGTCGTCATGACCGCGCAAGGACGAGAAGGCGCGAGAAACGCGGAAGAGGACCGCTGGTTCTGAGGGTCGAAGGGCTGTCGACGGTTTCGGCGAATGTAGGTAGTTCAATTAACCTACATCGACGCGGTATCGGCGCTTTCACCGAATGTAGGTAGTTTAGTTCAATGGCATTGCATTAAAG
>NZ_JACJVP010000007.1 GCF_014212125.1 Cohnella nanjingensis | reverse complement strand
TGTATGAATACAATTTATTGGCGAGCAGCCACTACGAGAAAGCACCACCATCAAGCACCACCATCAAGCACCACCAGTGAGCACCATCAGCGAGCACCATCAGCGAGCACCATTAGCGAGCACCACCGGACAGGTCCCAGACGATGAATTCCGGGCGACCTTTGCCCAACCGAAGACGAATATTCCGTACGATTATTAGGTGTGTAAGCCCTGAAAGCGATAATGGCCAAAACCCATTTTCATAAAAAAAGGGCCGCGACCGCCGGCCCGCCGGCCAAGGTCGCAGCCCTCTTCAATTGCGCCTAGCGTAAGCGCGACGTGGCGTTCGGCGGCCCTCCGCGCTTGCACGGCACAGCGTTCGCTCGTCCTTTGCGCTTTCGCGACGTGGCATTCGCTCCATGCCGCTAACGCCTTGCGGCTATCCCTCCGCGCTTGCGCCTCGTGGCATTCGTGCCTTCGCACTACCGCCTCGAGGCAATCTCCTCCCGCATCCGCGCCGCCAGCTCGTCGATGCTCAGCGATCCGAGGTCGCCTTCCCCGCGTTTGCGGACCGACACCGTGCGGGACGTTCTCTCCTGCTCGCCGAGCACCAGCATGTAGGGCGCTTTCTCCAGCTGGGCTTCGCGGATCTTGTACCCCAGCTTCTCGTTGCGTTCGTCCACTTCCGCGCGGATCCCTGCCTCAGCCAGCACCCGCTTCGCTTCGAACGCATCGTCCAGATAGAGGTCCGAGACGGGCAGCAGCTTGGCCTGAACGGGCGCCAGCCATAACGGGAAGGCGCCGCCGAAGTGCTCGGTGAGAATGCCCATGAACCGGTCGATCGAGCCGAAGATCGCGCGGTGTATGACGACGGGCCGGTGCTTCTGGTTGTCCTCGCCGATATAGATCAGGTCGAACTTCTCCGGCATCTGGAAGTCCAGCTGGACCGTCCCGCACTGCCAGCTGCGCTTCAGCGCGTCGAGGATGTGGAAGTCGATCTTGGGTCCGTAGAACGCCCCGTCGCCTTCGTTCAGCTGGTACGCGATGCCCCGATCCTCGAGCACGCGCTGCAGGGCGGATTCCGCGCGGTCCCAGAGCGCCTCGCTGCCCATATAGTCGGCCGGGCGCGTGGACAGCTCAATCTTGTATTCGAAGCCGAACTCCCGGTACATCCGGCCGATCAGCGCGATCGCCCGGCCCACTTCCTCTTCGATCTGGTCCGGTCGGGCGAAGATATGCGCATCGTCCTGGCAGAACGTCCGGACCCGCATCATGCCGCTCAGCGCGCCGGAGAACTCGTGGCGGTGGACCTGCCCGAACTCCGACAAGCGGATCGGTAATTCCCGATAGGAATGCAACTCGTTCTTGTAGATGATCATGTGGCCCGGACAATTCATCGGCTTCAGCGCGAACGTCGCGTCGTCCACTTGGGCGAAGTACATATTCTCCTTGTAATGATCCCAATGTCCCGACTGCTCCCAGATCCGGTTGTTCATCATGAGGGGCGTGCGCACCTCTTCGTAGCCGTGATTGCGCTGCAGCTCGCGGGAAAAGTTCTCGAGCTCCGTCCGGATCGTCATGCCTTTGGGCAGATAGAACGGCATGCCCGGCGCTTCCTCGGAGAACATGAACAGCCCCAGCTCCTTGCCCAGCTTGCGGTGGTCCCGTTTCTTCGCTTCCTCCAGCAGATGCAGATGCGCTTCCAGCTCGGCCTCCTTGCGGAACGCCGTGCCGTAGATCCGCTGCAGCATCCGGTTGTTCGAGTCCCCGCGCCAGTACGCCCCCGCCACGCTCTGCAGCTTGAAGGCCTTGATCCGCCCCGTAGCGGGGAGATGCGGGCCTCTGCACAGGTCGAAGAATTCGCCCTGCTCGTAGACCGTGATGACGGCCTCCGCCGGCAGATCCCGGATCAGCTCCAGCTTGAGCGGGTCTCCCGCGAACAGGGCAGCCGCTTCCTCGCGGTCGACGACGCGGCGCGCGATCGGCAGGTTCTCTTGCGCGATCTTCCGCATCTCCGCTTCGATGTCCGCGAGATCGCCCGAGGACAACGGCTTCCCGATATCGAGGTCATAGTAGAATCCGTCGGCGATGACCGGCCCGATGCCCAGATTCACGGCCTCGCTCCCGTAAATGCGCTTAACCGCCTGCGCCATGAGATGCGCCGTGCTGTGCCGATAGATCGCCAGGCCTTCCTCACTGTCCGCCGTGATGATGTCGACCCGGCTGTCCCGCTCGATCGGACGATTCAGATCGACGGGCGCTCCGTCGATCTTGCCGGCGACCGCGTTCTTCGCGAGCCCCGGTCCGATGGCCGCCGCCACTTGCCCGATCGTCGTCCCCTTGGGATATTCCTTTACGCTGCCGTCTGCCAATGTAACCTGGATTGCCACGATGCCAACCTCCCTTGGTTTTTCTGAACGCAAAAAAACGCCTCTCGCCCAAAGGGACGAGTGCGTTCAACTCGTGGTTCCACCCTCATTCGACTTGCCCCGTGCCGCGCGCAGATCGACAGCCGGCAAGTCCTTCGGCATCCGTTAACGGGGATGGGACGGCGGCGATTACTGCCGGGGACGAACGGTCCACAGGTTCAAAGCCGCGGCTGCAGAGGGGTAATCGTCTCCCGGCCGCTGTAGAGGCTCCCACCTTGCACCCCATTCTCTGTCCAGCCCTTGGAGAAGACCATGTCTCTGGTCAACGCCTGATTTAGATGAAATTGTGCTCATTATAGCGGTTCGGCCTTCTGCGGTCAATGGCCGTTTTCCAGCATGCGGCTCCCCCTCCATCGTCCCGTTTAGGCGCGAGATGTCTTCTTCGCCCGGATGACGAACCGCTTCGCGTTCGTCCGAATCCCCTGCTCGCCCCCGTACGCTGCGACGAATTCGGCGAGAATCTCAAAGTCTCGCGGATGCCGGCCGAATTCGGGAATGATCGGCGTGTGCTTCAGGAGGAAGAGGAGATCCTCCGGCGACCGGTAGTACTCCGTCGTGTCGTATTCGGCCGCGGAGACTTCGGCGAAGCCTGCTTCCGTCAATCGCTGCACGTAATCGGCCATCAGCGTGCCGTCGGGCACCCCGTAGCTCTGACCTCTTCCGAACGCCCGCTTCAGATTGATCTTGTCCCCCTCGCCGACCTGCTGGGTGAGGAACGTCCCCTCGTCCGTCAGCACCTTGGCGACCTGCACCGCATCGAACGCCGAATGGCGGCAAGACACGATATCGAAGAACCGTTCGGGGAAGTCCAGCCGCTCCGCCTCCATCCGCAGAAAACGCACGTTCGCCGCGGCGAACCGGCTGCGGTTGGCCTCCGCGGTGCGGATCATGCCCGACGAGCGGTCGATGCCGACGAGCAGATGCGCGGCTTCGCGAACGGCGAGCAGCGCTTCGCCGCCGCCCGTACCGATGTCGAGCAGCAGGTCGGAGGGCTTGCTGAGCCGGCTTACCTCCCGATACAGTTCCGCTTCGGCGCCCTCGACGCGGCACTGCACCCGGCTGAAATCCCAGCCGTTCTCCGATCCGACGCGATCATAGAAAGCGCGATAGTCGATCTCGTTCATCATAAGGCGTCCTTTCCGTCAAGGGCGTTCCCGCTAGATTGGCATCTCGCTTTAATCGAAGGCCGTGCGGGACCCCCTCAAGATGATTGATTCAATCATATATTCCACTTAATTATGATCGTTACAATCAATAATATGGACGTTTATCCAGGAATATGTTACGCTGATTCCTAGCATACCAGACGCTCGTTCTTCTACTCAAGGAGGACGGAGCGCACGGAATTGAAGGAGATATCGCATGAGCAAGATCGTCGCTCGGCGAGAGGGGATCGTCGCGCTCCTGCGGGAGCGAGGCGCGATCGCCGTCGCCGATATCATGGATCGGTTCGGCGTGTCCGAGGCGACCGCCCGGCGCGATCTGGAGACGCTGGAGCGAGACAAGAAGCTGATCCGCACGTTCGGAGGCGCCGTTCTCGAGACCGTCCGGACGGAGATTCCTTTCTATCGGAAGATGGAGATGAACCCCGACGAGAAGAAGGAGATCGCGGAGAAGGCTTACCGCCTCATCCGGGACGGAGACGTTATCGGATTGACCGGGGGCACGACCTGCATGTTCGTCGCCCGGCGCATCGTCCAGCAGCCCTTCGAGCGCCTGACGGTCGTGACCAACGCGCTCAACATCGGCTTCGAGCTCGCCGGCGTGCCCGGCCTGGAGCTCATCATGACCGGCGGGGTCAACCGCACGCAGAGCTACGAGCTGTCGGGACCGATGGCGGACGCCACGCTGGAGCGCATCACGATTCAGAAGACGTTCCTCGGCGCCGACGGCGTCGATCTGACCCGCGGGCTGACGACGTTCAACGAATTGGAAGCGAATACGAACCGCATGATGATCCGGCAATCGCTCGAATCGTACGCGCTGGCCGATCACTCGAAGCTGGGGCACTGCTCGCTCTTCTTCATCGACAGCCTGTTGTCGGTCACGGCGCTCGTCACCGACAGCGGCATGAGCGCCGAACAGAAGAGAGCTTACGCGGACGCCGGCATCCGCTTCGTCTAGACCTGCCTCCGACACGAAGAAGAGCCTTCCCGGCAGGAAGGCTCTTCGCGGAATGGCATCGCATGGGGCTGCAGCGGCGCGACGCCGCTCTGCAGGACGCCCATCCGCCGTCTTATCGGTTAATCCTTCGCCCCGGAGAGCGAGGATTGGCGGATCTTCAGCTCGAACGGCACCGAGATCTTGACCGGAATCGGGTATCGGCCGTGGATGTAGTCGATCAGCATCTTGGCGGCGATGCTGCCGATCTCGAACTTGGGAATATGGATCGTCGTCAGCGGCGGCGAGCTATAGGCCGACAGTTCGATGTTGTCGATCCCGACGAACGCGATATCGTCCGGGATGCGCAGGCCGCACTCGTTCGCCGCCCGCATAGCCGATATCGCCATCATGTCGCTTGCGGCAAAGATGGCCGTCGGCCGCTCCTTCCCGCTCTGCAGCAATTCTTTCGTTAATTGATAGCTGGTCTCGACGTCCCACTGCGAGTTCAAGATCCACTCGGGCAGCACGTCGATGCCGGCTTCCCGAAGCGCATCCCGATAGCCTCTGTAGCGCTTCTCTTTCTCCATGTCCTGAGACAGGCCAGGACCGCCGATGAAGGCGATGCGCGTATGCCCCTGCCCCAGCAGATGCTGCACGGCCGCCTTGGCGGCCTGCACCCGGTCGTAGGTGACGCGCGGAATGCCGGGATCGGACACGTCTACGCCGACGAGATACGGCACGCTCTTGCGCAGCGTCTCGTAGAGGGCGGTATCCAAGCCTTCGACCAGGATGAGTCCGTCGGCGGCATTCTCGTGGAGGATGCGGTGCAGCAGCGCGGGATTGCGCAGATCGTCCCCCGTCTGCACGTACGACAGCTCGTAGCCGTTATCGACCAGCCCCTTCTCGATGCCCTCGAGAATGCCGGAGAAGTACGGATGATTATATTTATTCTGAGTAACCGCCACGATACAGCCGACCCGGGTCGCGACGGCAGGGGCGGTCTGTCCCCCCTTGACCAGTTGGCGGGCCCATTTGTTGGGCTGGTAACCGAGCTCCGTCACGGCATCCCATATCTTGCGGCGGGTTTCAGGATTGACAGAACGTGTTGCCTCGTTGTTCACCACGCGTGAAACCGTCGATATGGAGACGCCAACGTGCTGAGCGACGTCTTTCAGCGTTGTCACGTCTCGATCTGCACTCCTTCGAAAATCCGATTTGTGAGTTTGCGCCAAACGTTTACACTCATCATACCGGAACTGTCGCGGCCATGTCAACTTTGCGCGCCGGGCTTTGGTACAGAATGGCCGGCGCAACGCGGCATTTGTCGTTCTTCTACAACGGAAAAAAACCTCGCCCTCTCCGTCCGGCATACGCATAAGCAGGAGGAGGGGCGAGGGTTCGCCGCTTTACAGACTCAGTCGTCATTCACGGCTTCGCAAGCGGCGGACGTCGGCCTCTCCGTCCTGCCGCTATCTCGCGACTTGCAGCCGGTCCAGCGTCGTCCATCCGTCGCCGCGTTCCCCTTCGATGCCCAGGTGCACGCCGGGCTTGCCCGTGTCGGGATCGAGAATGGCGACAGCCAGCTTGTAACTGCCGGCAGCCAGCCCTGCCGGCAGCTTGTAGTCGGCCTTCAGCGCATGCCGGCCCGGCAGCCATTCGCGAACGTCGACGCCGCCGACGCGCTGAACGCTGCCCTCCGCCAGCCGGCCTTGCGCGTCGACCAGCGCCAGCGCGAGCGGCCAAGCCGCGTAGAACGGCGCGACGCCCTTGTTGTTCCAGGTCATGCGGAGCGTCACGTCGCGTCCCGGGCTCGCCTTGGCGGCATGCGACGCGGATTCCAGCACGAACCGGTAGCCCATCGTGTTGTGCATGAGATCGATGTTCGCCTGCTGGCCGGCGTCGATGTCCTTGCCGAGCCGGAACGGCGCCGGCGAAGAAGGCCCCATCCAGGACGTATGGCTCGCGCGGGTCTGCCGCAGCGTCTCCATGATCGTATCGTTCGACAAGGAGAGCAGCGGGTTGCCGTTGTAGAACTCGCCGCCCGAGAAGTTGAACTTCCAGAAGTCCGGCATCTTGGACGCGGCCTGCACCGCCGCCGGGTCCTGCCCCGCTTCGACGTAGGGCCCGATCCCGTTCCACCCCTCCTCCGTCCAGTTCAGCCATTCGTCCGTCGCCCCCTTGCTGCCGAAGACGTCGTTGAACAACCCGAGCCGCTTGCTGGCCGCGATCGGGAACGGCTTGCGCATGCCGATCAGCTTGTGCGGGAAGGCGCGGAGATACTGCTCCACGTATTGATCGGATACCGCGAGGCTCGGGAACGCGCCGGACACTTCCTCCGGCCAATTGTGGAACTCGCCCCAATGCCCGAGGCTGCCGATCTGAACGAACGCGATCAGCGGATCGTTATCGTAGCGCTGGCCGAGCGCGGTCATGACCCGCTCATGCTCCGCGATCAAGGTCGGACTGGCGTAGTTTGGCGCAAATCCTTTGCCGACGACCGTGTCCGGCGTATCGTACCATTTGCCGGCGCCGCTCCCCCCTTCCGCCTTCACCAGCTCGTCGTACAGCCACTGAGGGATATCCATGTCCGGATCGTCGCCGGGATCGTCGAGGACGAACCGGAGGTTGATCCTGGTCCCTTCCGCCTTCCACTTCGCGAATTGGAACTTCTCCTCGATCCCCGCCCAGTCGAATTTGCCCTTCTCCGGCTCCAGATCCCGCCAGGCGATGTTGGCATAGACCAGCTTGTGCGGCTGCTCCAGCGCCGTCGTCGCATTCGCCCATCCGGCCCAGCCCATGAAGGGATTGTCCAGGACGCCGAATCTCTCCCGCGGGATGTACGCCTCTTTGTCGGCGGCACGCGCGGCGACGGACTTCTTCAGCGCGAGCGCGCTTCCTCCCGCCGCGGGCAGCCGGTAAGCGTCCTGGCCGACGTATCCGACGGCCAGCGCTCCCGCCTTCTTCAAGCCGAGCTGATCCCTATAGAAATAGAACAGCGCGCGGCCCGCTTCGATCTCCGCCCGGACGGGTCCCGCTTCCTTCCACTTCGCGTTTTTCCCGTCATACAGGTACAGCTTGTTGAATTCGATCTTGGCGTCGGCGCCGAAGCCGGTCCAGGCCGTGTCCTTGAACCCGGTCTTGGCGTTCGCGTCCGTATCGAGATAGAAGACGTTGCGCGTGTCGACGGAGGCGGCCTCCGCGAGCAGATAGATCTTGTCGTCGTCCTGCGCCGCGGTAAGCCGGACGGTCTCGCCCGTCCCGACCGCCGCATTGTCGACCGAAGCCCAGTCGCCCGGCTGACCGTCGATCACGATCGGCGCGCCTCCGCGGCCCGAGGCCAGGGCATACTCGCCTTCCGCGTCGACGGCCGGCGCATAATCCTCGCCGACGCCGATCGCGACCCGCATCGTGCCGCCCGCGTTCGCTTCCGCGGACAGGTCGACGCGCACCTCCAGGCTCTTCAAGCCGTCCGCGTCGGCCTTGGCGGATACCTGCCACTCGGCCGGTCCGATCTCCTCCCAAGCCCAGCCCGGCCCGGCATACCGGAACAGCTTGCCGTTCTGCACCAGATAGTCCGCCCCGGTGCGCTTGTACTCCCAGCCATTGTATCCCGTGTCGGCGTTGTTGTCCGAATTGATGAACAGGTTGGTCTCCGCGTCGAAGGATTCCGCCTTCGCCAGGACATTCAGCGTCTTGGCGTCCGCGAACGCCTTGAGCAGCTTCGCCTTGCCCGTACCCGTCGCCGTCGTCGGCAAGGAAGCCCATTCCGACGGGTCTCCGTCCGCCTTCAGCTTCGGCAGGGGCGGCGCGACCAACGGCGGCCGGAGATCGGCCGAGGGGACGGTCACGTCATTGGAGGTGAAGCCGACGGCGATCGCCTTGGGCGCGGTTATCCCGATCGACGCCAGCGGAATGCGGTATTCCACCGTCAGCTTGTCTCCCGCCCCCGCCTGCTTGTATTCGATGTTCGCGCCGTCGACCGGCCCCCAATTCCAGCCGGCCCCGGTACTCTTGTAGAGGGCGCCGTTCTCGATCAGCCAGTCGCCGCCGAACGAAGGCCAGCCGACGTCCGCGTAGCCGGTATCGGCGCTACGGTCGGTGTCCAGATAGATATCGTTGAATTCCGCCAGCTTCCCGACGACGAGCAGCACGAGGCTGTTCCCCTCTTCGGCGGCATAGAGCGACGTCTGGCCGTCGGCGGACTGCGCGGCCGGCTTCACCGCGCTCCAATCGTCGGCCAGGCCGTCTACCGTCACCTGGACGTCCGGACCGAATTCGGCGCCCGCCGCCGGCGGGACCACCAGCATCCGCTTGCCCGGGGCCGGCAGGTATTGATCGCCCGCAAGCATGAAGGCGGTCCTCATGATCGTCGCATCGCCGGCGCCGAGCGCGGCCAGATCGACCTCGGCTTCCAGGGTGTCGCCTACCGTCTTCGTCGCCACGGGTCCGGCCGACACCCACTTTCCGTTCGCAGCCTTCCACATTTGCCCCGCGGATACCTTGAAGTCGATGCCGCCGCCATTCGCCCAGTAGGGTGCGGGAATGCCCGTCTTCTCGTCTCCGTCGGCGTCGATATACCAGATGCCTTTGCCTTCCAGGCCCGGACCGCGCACCATCAGCTTCAGCTTGCCGTCCTGTTGAACCGCTTTCATCACTTGGAGCGATTGAACCAGCTCCGCGCTCGCGCTCGGAACGCCGCTCCACTGCCCGGGCTGTCCGTTGAACGCCGCCGCTTCCTCTCCGGTCGCGGGATCGGCGGCCGAAGCCGCCCCCCCTTGAACGACCAGAGAGGATGCCAGAACGGCCGCCGCTCCCGCCTGCAGCCATCGCCGCTTCAGGATCGCTATCGCCATCTTCCGCATCCTCCCTCTCAACGCCTGGATTGGGGTTCGATCGGTGATTCAAACGCTCGTTATCGGCCGAAGCTTACAACGCTTCGGGCTAGCCGCTAGCCGCTTCCGGCTACCGATTCACGGCTCGCTGGCCTTACTGCTTCTGAATTCTCCTCAGGCAGCCTTGGCGGCTCACTTGCCGTACAGCTTCTGGATCTCCTCGATGGCTTTGGCGATGTCGCCCTTGCCCGACAACGGCTGCTGCAGCTTCTGCGGCACGATCTCCCACATGAGCTTATCCTTGCCGTCGAAGAACGGAGCGGTGATCGCGTACTTCTGCGCTTCGATGAACGTCTGCTTGTTGTAGCCGTCGTCGATGCCCAGGTAGGTCGCGGCCGCCTGCTTGTTGGCAGGGATCGACTGGCCTTGCTCGGCGAGCGCGATCTGCCCGTCCGGACCGGCCAGCCAGCTGAGCAGCGCCCATGCGGCGGCTTCGTTCTTGGAGTTCGGGCTCATGGCGTTGCCCGCCACCTGGACGACCGTCTTCGTCTCCTTGAACTTCGGCGGCAGCACCGTATCGAACGCGATGCCCGCCTTCTTGTACTCGTTCGCGCTCCAGCTCCCGCCGAAGCTCATCGCTACCTTGCCCGTCGCGAGGGCGAGGAACGGATCCTTGGACAGCGACTGGCTTTGGCTGAACGAAGGGGTCACATGGTCGGTCGCGACGAGACCCGCGAACTTGTTCAGCACCTCGATCGCTTCCGGCGAGTTCAGCGCGAGCGACTCGTCGTCGTTCACCATCTTGGCGCCGTTCGACCACAGCTCCGGCTCCAAGACGGAGTCCGCGGAACCGGCCGCGTCCATGACGAAGCCCCACTGGGACGTCTGCGCCGGCTTGAAGTCGGCGTCGCCCGCCGTCTTGCCGCCTTTGTCGAGGGTCATCTTCTTCGCGATGTCGATGAGCTGATCCCAGGTCATGTCGTTCGTCGGCACCGGGGCGCCGAGCGGATTCGTCTTCGCGTCCTCGAACAGCTTCTTGTTGTAGTACAGGACGATCGTGTTCGAGTCCCGCGGCAGCGACACTTGCTTGCCGCCCGATTGATGGGCGGCGAGCACGCCCGGCTCGAAGTCGCTCAGGTTGAATCCGCTGCTCGCGATGAGATCGGTCAGATCCTTCATCGCCCCGAGCTTGGCGTATTTATCCACGTAGGCGTAGCTCATCTTGTAGACGTCAGGCAGGCTCTTCGAGGCGGCTTGGGCGGTGATGGCCGTCCAGTAGGTTCCCCAGTCCTTGGAGACGACGTCGACTTCGACGTTCGGGTACTTCTCGTTGAACTTCTTGAGGAGATCCTTGGTCTGGTTGACCTCCTCCTCGGTGCCCCACATCATGTAGGTGACTTTGCCCGCAGCCTCGGGTGCGCCGGAGGCCGAAGCCGACGCCGAGGCGGACGGGCTGCCGGCCGGCGCGTCGCTGCCGGAAGCGGAAGGCGAAGGGCTGGTAGACGAATTCGCGTTCGAGTTGCCGCCGCAGGCGGACAATACCATGCCTAGTACAGTAAGCGGAATGAGGACCTTGGCCGCGTTCGTTTTCGTTTTTTGCATACGTTTCTTGTCTCCCCCGTTTGATTGGTCTCTTGCGCTTACTTGCCGTACGCTTTCTGAATGTCGTCTATGGCTTTCTGCAGATCGCCCTTGCCGGACAACGGGTTCGTCAGCTTCTGCGGAATGATGTCCCACAGCAGCTTTTCTTTGCCGTCGAAAAACGGTACGGGGATCGCGTACTGCTGCGATTCGATAAACACCTTCTTGTCGTATCCCTCATCTTTGGCGAAATACGCTTCCGCGGCCTTTTTGTTCGCCGGAACGGACTGTCCCTGCTCGGCCAGCGCGATCTGCCCTTCCGGACCGGAGAGCCAGTTCGCGAGCGTCCAAGCCGCCTGCTCGTTTTTCGTCGTCGGTCCGATCGCGTAGCCGGTCTCCTGCACGACGGTTTTCTCTTCCTTGAACTTCGGAGGCAGAATCGCCTCGAAGTCGATGCCCGCCGTCTTGTACTCGCTCGTATTCCAGCTGCCGCCGAAGCTGATCGCGACCTTGCCCGTGGACAGCGCGAGGAACGGATCCTTGGAGATCGACTGCGCCTGGCCGAAGTTCGGCACGACGTGCAGTTCCGTGATCAAGCTGCTGAACTTGCGTAGCACCTCGAGCGCTTCGGGGCTGTTCATCGCGAATGACTGGTCGTCATTCACGAGCTTCGCGCCGTTCGACCACAGCTGCGACTCGAGGACGGAGTCGGCGGAACCGGCCGCGTCCATCATGAGCCCCCACTGCGCGACGCCGGACGGATTGAAGCCCGCATCCGCCGCCGTCTTGCCCGACTTGTCGAGCGTCATCTTCTTCGCGATGTCGATCAGATCGTCCCACGACATCTGCCCGGTCGGCACCGGGGCGCCCGCCGGATTCGACTTCGGATCGGCGAACAGCTTCTTGTTGTAGAAGACCACGATCGTGTTCGCATCGCGGGGCAGCGCGTACTGCTTGCCGCCCGACTGCAGCTTCTTCAGCACGTTCGGCTCGAACTCGCTCGCGTCGAAGCCGTTCGCGGACATCAAGCTCGTCAGATCCTTCATGGCGCCCAGCTTCGCATACTTGTCGAGATAGGCTTCGTCCATCTTGTACACGTCGGGCAGCGTCTGGGAAGCGGCTTGGGCGGTGATGGCGGTCCAGTAGGTCTCCCAGTCCTTGGAGGCGACGTCGACCTGGATGTTCGGGAACTTCTCGTTGAATTTCTTGAGCAGCTCCTTGGTCTGGTTGACCTCCTCCTGCGTCCCCCACTGCATGAACGTGATCTTGGCCTTGAGCGAGGCGGGGTCGCCGGAGGCGGCGGATCCAGAGGCCGAAGCGGACGGACCGGGTGAAGCGCTTCCGGTTGCGGCGCCATTGTCTTTGTCTCCCCCGCAAGCGGACAGGGCCAGGGCTACCCCAACCAGCGGGATCAGCCCCTTCGTTCGTAACGCGTAACCTCTCGAAACCATGCGATACACTCCCCTTATCTCATTTGATTCCCGACATGACGACGCCTTCGACGAAGTATTTCTGCGCGGCGAAATATATCACGGCGATCGGCAGCAGCGCGAGGAACGAGCCGGCGGCCATCATCGGAAGATCCTGCGAATTTTTGCCCATGATCAACTGCAAGCCGACGCTCATCATCTGGAGCTTCTCGGATTGAATGAAGATAAGCGGGGTGAAGTAATCGGTCCAGGTGAATACGAAGGAGAAGATGAAGCCCGAGATGAGAATGGGACCGGACAAAGGCAGAATGACCTTGCTGTATATCGTCCAGTAGCCGCCGCCGTCCACGTAGGTGGCCTCGTCCAGCTCGCGAGGCAGCGTGAGGAAGTATTGGCGGAACAAGAAGATGAAGTAGGGACTGGCCAGCAGGACGGGAATCGTGAGCGGCAGCCACGAGTCGTACCAGCCGATCTTGCTGAACAGGATGTACATCGGGATGAGCGTCACCTGCGACGGAATCATGAGCGTCGACAGCACGATGACGAACAGGACCGGCCGCAGACGCGACTTCATCCTGGCGAAGCCGAACGCGATCAGGGAGCTCGTCACGATGGTGCCGAGTCCGTTGATGCTGGATACGACGAACGAGTTCAGGATCCACCTGGGCATCAGCGTCATCGTCTCGAACAGCCGGCTGAAGGCGGTCAAGGTGAACGGCTGCGGGAGCAGCTTCGGCGGGAAGACGTATGTCTGGTCCTGCGTCTTCAGCATCGTGGAGACGAGCCAGAGCAGCGGGCCGATGAAGATCAGCAGACCGAGCAGCAGCAGCAAGTATTGATAAGCGCGATTCGTGATTTTGGCCGTACGCATCAGCTGTTGCCCCCCCCTTTCTCATCGCCTTCGTAGTAGACCCAGCGATTGGAGGACTTCATCAGCGCCACCGTAATGACGAGGATGATGAAGAACAGCACCCACGACTGCGCCATGGCATATCCGAAGTTCAGATCCCGGAACGCCACCTGGTACGTATTCATCATATAGGTCTGCGAAGCGTAGTCGGGTCCGCCCTTGCTGAGCAGCATCGCCTCGGTGAACATCTGGAAGTAATAGATGACCTGCATGACGACGGTGAACAGAATGGACGGCGTCAGCATCGGCAGCGTGATGTTGAAGAACGTCCGGAACGGGCCGGAGCCGTCGATGCGCGCGGCCTCGTACAGCGCCTTCGGAATCCCCTTCAATCCGGCCAGGAACACCAGGACCGAACCGCCGGACATCCACATGCCGATCGTGATGATGACCGGCTTGATGAGCCCCTCGCTGCCCATCCAATCGATCTGGGCGCCGCCGAACCAGAGGAGGATGAGGTTGACGACGCCGTCCCCGGAGCCGAACAGAATCATCCAGATGACGATTGTCGCGACCGGCGGGACCAGGTAAGGCAAGTAATACAGCGTGCGGAAATAGCGGATGCCGGGCACCTCGATATTCAGCAGCAGCGACAGCACGATCTGAAAGCCGACGGTCACGGGAACGCCGATGAACACGAAGTAAAGCGTGTTGCGCAAGCTTTGGAGATACACCTCGTCGGACCACAGCTTCGCGTAATTGTCGAAGCCGACCCAGATCGGCGCGGTGATGGCGTTGTAATCCGCGAAGCTGTAAATCAGGCTCGCGATCGCCGGGCCGACGAAGAAGGCCAAGAAGCCGACGATCCACGGGGAGATGAACAGCAGGAACGCCCCGTCTTCCTTCCACTTTTTTACCACTCGAGATCCTCCCCCTCATGCCCCCCGGCGCTACTTAAGCTCATCCAGGTAGACATAGCGCTCTTCCTTGATCGAGCGTTCGCCCGCCAGGGCGATGAGCAGCGCGTTGCGGCCGACCGTAAGGTCGGCGAACGGGCGCTCTCCGGTCCGGACGGTGTTCAGGAAGGCGTATCGCTGCTTCTGGCTGCCGGTATGGCCCCCGTCCACGGAATCGCTTACGATATCCAGATCGATATGCTCCTTTGTGAAGTCGGCGCCTCCGAAGATATCGAGCGTCTTGTCCTTCTTGGCGACCATCTGCCCGCCGTTGCGGCCGATCAGGCCGATCTCGAGGCCTTCGTCCATCAGGTTGTAAGGCTTGAGGTACATGCAGAGGCCGAGCATCGCCTTGCTGCCGTTGTCGTAATCGACGGTCACCCAAGCGTGATCGACGATCGTGCTCGTACCGATGGCCTTCGGCGCGTAGTGGGTGTAATGGTTGGTGATGAGGACGTCCTCACCGTTGCGGATGACGTGCTGGCCGCCGGAAGCGAACACGCGGACCGGCTTCGCGCCGATCATCCAGTTGAAGATGTCGAAGTGGTGGCAGTCCTTCTCGACGAGCGCGCCGCCGGACTTGGTCTCGTCGTAGAACCAGTCGACGGGCGGGAACGGGTCGCGGAATTCCTTGCACCACATCATCGTGACGTCGTCCAGCCGGCCCTGCCGCAGCTCCTTGGCCATGCGGGTATACACGTTGGAGTAGCGGTATACGAGTCCGATCTGCACGGGCACGCCGCGCTCTTCCGCCGCCCGGATGATCTCGTCGCATTGCGCGAGCGTCGGCGCGACCGGCTTCTCCAGGAACAGCGGCTTGCCCAGGTAGATGAAGGGAAGCGCGACGTCGCGGTGCAGGTAATTCGGGACGGCGATGACGACGGCGTCGAAATCGTCGACGTGAGCCAGAAGTTCCTCGTGCGTGCCGCACACTTGCGGCTTGTTGTGCTTCAGGTATCCCAGCGCCCGCGCCAGATTCTGCTCGTGCGGATCGGCGACCCAAGTAATCTCGCATTCCTCCGGGATGCGGTCGAAGCCGTACAGATGACCTGTCCCCATGTCTCCCAATCCGACCATTGCCAACCGAATGCGCTTGTTCAAGTGGTTCCCCCCGTTGATGTGAGTGATGGTTTTTTGCGGCAAAATATAAGTATAATTTACGAAAACTTGCGCAATTAGTCAATGCTTTTTGCGCAAGTTTTCCTGACGGCAGATGTAAGTTTGCGTAAATTTTGCGTAAAGCGTATGACCGACGAGGTTGGCCCGGTTGGATAGGAGGCTCGCGCGTCTGATCGGAGGCCCGGACATCGATAGGAAAGCCCGGCCGAAGGCCGGGCTTAAGGGGTTATGCGGAGCTAGGGAATTGAAGCTTCGGATCAGGCGCTCTCGTCCGCCCCGATATCGACGGAGCTTCCGCTCACGCGGGCGTCTCCGTCGATATCGGCCGTGCCGATGATCGCCGTATCCGCATAGCCGGCATTGATGGCCGGGGAAGCGGCGCCCAGATGGAAGTTCGCGGCCGGGGCGTTCACGAACAGCGGGTCCGCGAACAACGAGTGCGCTTCGTTGCCGGAGCCGGTCTTATAAGCCGCAAAGCTGCCGTAAGAGACGGTTTTCCAGATCCAGGTCGATCCCGACGTCCCTCCTGGCCCGAAGTACAGGTTGTAGTCCACCGTATTGCCGGTGTTCTGGGTATAGCCGTTCTGGATGAGAATGCCCGAGGCGCTCGCGACCAGGATGTTGTTCTCGATCACGTTGTTGCGGGTGTCGAACTGGACGAGCAGCTGCCCGCCCTCATAGCCGACCGTGTCGTTCTTGTACAGCGTATTGTTAACGATTTTGCAGCCGGTCGTCGAGCCTCTCTGCGTGTCATATCCGCCGATGGCGATGCCCGTATAGCTGTTGTTGTAGACCACGTTGCTGCGGACGGTGATGTTGCTCGTGGACTTGCCCGCATGCTCGCTGGCCATCTCGATGCCGATGTCGTTGCCGTAGCTGTAATTCCGCTCGATGACGATGTCCTTGCCGCCGTCCACGTAGATGCCGTCCGCCGCATAGCTGCCGTTAGGCAGCGATTTGCCGTAGGCGGGGTTGTTGACGGAAGTAATGTTGTACACGGTGTTGCCGCTGATCGTGCCGTTTCTGGCCTGATCGTTGCTCGGCGCCGTGCCTTCGAAGCCGATCGCGTCGATGCCGATGTTGTCGTTGTCGTGGATCAGGTTGTTCGTAATGGCGAAGCCGTTCACGTTGCCGTTGACGACCAGCGACTCGCTGGAGCCCAGGACGAGATTGGTCAGCGTGTTGCCGTCGATCACAAGATCGCTGATGGCGGTCGCGTTGGTCCCGTATACGGCGATCCCGTGAGCGTCGCGGCCCGACAGGTCGGAGCGGACCGTCGCCGTGCTCTTGATGTCGTGAACGAAGTTGTTCCGAAGCTCGATATGATTGCCCGATCCGTAGACGTAGATGCCCATCGGCACTTTGTCCCGCGTCGAACTGGCGTAGTTGCGGATCTCGAAGCCTTGGATCTTCACGTAGCTGGCGTTGCCGATCTCGACCAGGCCTTCGCTGTCGCCAACCGACAAGCCTGCGCCGTCGATGATCGCCGTCTGGTTCGCGTAGTTCCGGAAAGTGATATATCCTCCGGAGGCGCTGCCCGAAGCCGAGATCTTCAGCTTCTGGTTGTAGGTGCCGCCCATCACGTAGACGGTATCGCCCGGTCCTGCGGTGTTGGCTGCCTTTTGCAGCGTCTTCCAGGCGCTCCCGGTGCCGGTGCCGGCGTTGCTGTCGCTTCCCGTCGCGGATACGTAATAGGCGGTTCCCGCGTGCGCCACCGACTGCGCGCCCAGCGGCAGCAGCAGCGCCGTCGCCGCCAACAGCGCCGCGGCGGCCAATGCCCCCGCCTTCTTGCGATAATGCCCGACAGTTCCGATCGTCAAGCTCATCCTCTCCTCTTCGCATGGGTATGGATCGGGCCTAACCGTGATCTTGCGACTGATCGCTATGGCTGCGCTGCGTCCGACTCCGTTTCTCCTCCTTCCTTTTCCCAGACTTTCCATGAGACGCGAATGTTTGGCGCAAATGACGCATGCACGTCAAAGTACGAATAGAAGGAAAAACGTTGCGTATCGCTATTTACGACGCCACCGGCCACGAATTGCAGCATTTTTCCGACTTTTCATACTATTTTCCGCAAATTTGCGCCAAATTCATTCTGATCATTTTATATCACACCGCATTTTCCCTGTCAATCGTATCCAAGTATAGTGAAGAAGAGACGAGCCCGACAGACCCGTCCGCAGCCGTCCTTAGCTGGGACCGAATGTCGGGTTGGCGTATAATGGGGTTGCACGCCCCGCTATTATTACAATGTTCCGGATATCCTTGCAATTTCGTCCGGTTGAAACAGATAGGCCTTCCCGCATACATGGCAGACGACTTCGATGGAACGGCCTGCTGCGCATGCGTCCGTCAGCTCTTCCTTGTCCAAAGCGCGCAGCATCGGAATCAGCATGTCCTTGGAGCAGCCGCAGAACCATCGAACGAGCGCCTTGCCCACGACTTGCATGCCCTCAAAATTCGAGAGGAGCAAATCGTTCTTGATACGCTCGATCAGTTCATTCGGCGCACCCGGAAGCAGTTGTGCCATAACGCCGCGGCTGCGAACGATGTCTCCCGATTCATCCAATTCGATGGTTAAAGAAAAGGAGGTGGGCGTTTGCTCGCTTTGCTGAAAATAATACGAGAGGTCGTCGACGATATTTCCGTAAGGCATATCGGTGATGCCGGTAAACGTGCCATGCAGGCCGATATCCTTCGTCATTTGCATGCATCCTCTAGCGCCTATCAATTGCTCCAGCGAGATATGGCGCAGATCCTCCGGAGGCGCGTTCAATAATTCATCGCTGATATAGCCGCGCACATGGCCCCGAGCATCGGCATCCGCGAAAACTTTGTAATCCCGGCGGCCGGCTTTGATTTTCAAACTGATTCGTTGATTGTCCTTCAAAATTCCGGTAAGCAAGCTCGCGGCGGAGACGGTCCTGCCCAGTGCGATTCTCAGCATGGGAAGCATCGGACGCTGATGGCATGCCGCCCGGACGAGCTCCGTATTTTCAACGAATAGAATGCGGGCCTGACTATGATAGGCCAGTGCTTTCACCAAATAATTTTCTTCGTACATGATGTTCCGTTCCAGCTTTCTTCGTAAAATTGTGTTTTTCCCGGGATTGAATTCAGTATAATTCCTGACGCTACGTCAGGTTCAAGTCGTAACAACGCCATTGGAGGAGGATCCATCTTGAGCGGCAACTGGAAGGTAGGAGAGCTCGCCAAACGTACGGGCACAACCGTTCGAACGCTCCACCACTATGACCGGATAGGGTTGCTATCCCCTTCCCGGACGACCGAATCCGGACATCGTTTGTATACGGATGCCGATGTCGTGAAGCTGCACCACATTTTGTCGCTGAAGCAATTGGGCTTTGCGCTAGAGGAAGTCAAAGCGATGATTCAAGATCCTTCTTTCCGTCCGGAGGAGATGCTGGAATTGCAGCTTTCCCGCTTGAACGAGCAAATCGGCATCCTGGCGGAGCTGAAAGTTCGCGTGCAGCACATCCTTGATCGATTGCATTCGAATCAGCCGATACCCGGCGAACGGTTCATGCTCGTGATGCAAATGATGAGGATGATGCAAAGTCCGCATTTTTCGAAGGGACTTGCCGATGAGCTGGAAAGGCGGAGCAAGCGGATCGGGCCGGAGAAGCTGGAGGAGATCCATGCGGAATGGCAGACGCTGATAAGCGAATTTCGCAGCTGTCTAATCGAGGGAAAGCCGCCGGACGATCCGGAAGTTGCCGAGTTGGCCAGGCGCTGGAAGGCGAATATGGATGCTTACGCCCCTGCGGATGCATCCTTTGTCCAAGCGGCCGAACGTTATTACGGCGAGAATCCGGAAGACGCGGCTGCTCATGGTATGGACAGCGGCCTTTACACTTATATTAAGGCAGCCGTCTCTTTGATTGAAGCACGTTATTTCTGAAAATGGGATCGCGGGAACGCGTTCTCCGCCTCCCCCGAACGCAACAAGGGCCGCCCCGCCATCGCCATGGCTCGGACTGCCCTTGCAGCTTGCTATGTCTTGCGGCCGCCGGCCGGCTCCCGCGCCTCCGCCTGCTTCAGATCTTCGGGCGGACGGTGCCCCCACTGGAGCTCCCGGATCGACAGGCCGAAGTCCATCTGCAGATGCGGGTAATCGGGAAAGTCCTTCCAATCCCCGCCCCAGGCGAAGCCCAGCCGCTTCGCGATCGCGACGACCTCCATCCAATCCGATTGCCCGTTGCGGTTGCCGTCGTACTCCATATCCCAGATGACGCCGCCATCCTTCGTACGGAGCGCGAAGTCGATCGCCAAGCCGTAATTGTGGTAAGACTCTCCGCCTTTGGCGTTCGTCACGATCGCGCCGCCGGCGCTCCGGCCCTTCCGGTAGAGCGCGTCCTGCTCCTGCGAACTACGGAAGCCGTCGGTAATCAGAATCGGGATTCCCTTCGCCTTGGCCTCGGCTACCAGCGTCTTCATCTTCGCCGCGACGATCGGATTCAGAGACGAGACAGGCGGCACGTCGCGCCAGAGACCGACCGGCAGCCAGCGCTGAACGGCCGGCAGATTCGCGGCGGCGATCACGGCGATCGCCAAGGCGAGCGCGATCAGCAGCCGCTTGTGCAAGCGGGCAGGCGCGCTCCGTCTCTCCGAGAGCGCCGCCGTCGAGATATCCCGGTTCATCATTCCATTCCTCTCTATCCTTCGATCCGTATCGGATCGTTTTCTCTCTATCTCGCTATGGCTCTATCCTATCCATTTCCGTCTATCATTATAAGCGAAAATGCGAGATTCCCCCAATTCCCGCTAGACGCCTTTGCCGCCCAGCGTGGACAGCTTGATCTGTTCGACCCCCGAGATAAGCGGCCGCGCGCGTCCGATCATCTCGCTCGCGCCTTCCGCCCGCAAAGAAGCTTGATGCGCCTCCGCATCCCGCCATACCTCGGTCACCCACACCGTCTCGGGTTCCGTCTCCGATACGTTAACGAGGTAGATCTCGCATCCGTCGACGCCGTCCATCCCGGCGGCCGCTTCCATCAAGATCGCCGCCAACGCGTCGCGCCCGCCGGCAATGGCAGTGAATTTGACGTACATGCCATACTTGCTCATCCTTTATCCTCCTCCAATAGAAAGTCGTAGATCACTCAAGTCTAGTGTACCCCAGAAACCCTGACAACAATGGTCAACGGTTTCTCAAAAAAGAAGACTCCCCCGCCTATGCCTCGCTCCGGTCCAGTCGGCCGCACCGACTTTGGTCGGGCAACGATCTCAACTTGCGTTCGTTACGGCCATGGCCTCGTCCCTTGTATGCTGGATTCAACAGAACGACACCGACGCGGACCACTGTAAACCCAACGACGGAGGAACGATCCGAATGAATGCGACAAAACATATTTATGTGCTGCTTACCGACACCGGCACGCTGTTCACCCGAATGATTCGTCTGTATACCAAAGCCCCGATGAATCACGCCTCCATCGCGCTCGACGGAGATCTGGAGCAAGTGTACAGCTTCGGCCGGCGCAGCCCGGGCAATCCGTTCAGCGCCGGCTTTGTGAAGGAGAACCTGCGCGGCGAGCTGTTCCGTCAAGCCACCTGTTCCGTCTACCGGCTCGCCGTCAGCGCAAACCAGTATGAGCGGCTGAAGCGGATCATCCGGCGGTTCGAGGAGAACAAGAGCCAATACAGCTACAATCTGCTCGGCCTCGCCACGCTCATGCTGAACGTGCCGCTGGAACGGGAGAACGCCTTCTTCTGCTCGGAATTCGTAGCCAGCGCCTTGTCCCGGGCAGGCCTGCGGGTGACCGATAAGCCCGCCTCGCTCGTGACGCCTTTCGACCTCGCCGCTTCCCCGTCGCTCACGCTCTGCTACCGCGGGGAGCTGCAGGCTTATCTGAACGGTCAAGGCGCGGGCACGGCGGCTTAAACCGCCGGTTCCCGTTCTCCTCCGCAATGAAGCTGTCCCGGGCGGCCGAACTTGAACCGATCTTTGCCGCAGCCGAGCCCATGTGACGTACTCAGTACGTCTCTTTGAGCATCGTTGCCGCAGAAGAGTCGATAGTGGCAAAAGTACGAGACAAGCCCAATACGCAACAAGGGACTGTCCCTCCGGCCTGAATCGGCCTATTGGGACAGTCCCTTGCGCGCAACCTGCCTATTTATTGCTTCTCTTGCTTTTCCAAGGCACGCCAGATCACCGTTACCGCTTCCGCGCGGGTGGCATGCGCTTGGGGTCTCATCGTATTGTCGGGATAGCCTTCGATCATGCCGTTCTCAATGGCGTCCGCGACCGCTTGCCGGGCCCATGCCGAGATCCGGTCTTGATCGGCGAAGGCCGGATCGGTTTGCGCATGCGCCGCGTTCAGCGCGTTCATCGTCATGACCGCCATCTGCTCGCGCGTGATGCGCTTGTCGGGCTCGAACGTATCCTCGCCAAGCCCCTGAACGATCCCGTTCGCATAAGCCGTCGAGACGGCTTGCCGGGCCCAATGGCCGGCCGTGTCGGCGAATACTTTGTCTCCTTGGTCTGCGAGGCCCAGCGCGCGAACCAGCATCGCGGCGAATTCGGCCCGGGCGATCGAGCGGTCGGGTTTGAACGTGCCGTCCGCATATCCGTTCACCGCCCCTATGGCCGCGAATTTTTCGATGGCCGCTTCCGCCCAGTGGCCCTGCAGATCCGTAAAGCGAACGCCGGGTTCCTCCTTCTTCATCGGTCTGGCGATGACCGCAAAGTCGGTAAAGCGGTCGGTCGTGCCGCTCACGATCCCCTTCTCCCAATCTACGGCGAGATGATCCAACGCTACCCATTCCTTTGTCGCTTCGTTGAACCAGCAGAGCAGGACCTCCGCTTCGTCCTTCCGAATCGTATCGGTGGAGAACTTCAGACTTACGATGACGGCCTTGTCGAATGTCCCCGCCGCATCCTTCGTGAATCGGAACGCTCGGCTAACCAGCCGTTCTCCACCGGATGGAGTCAGATCTTCCGGATGGGCGATCGGCTGAACGGTCACATAGAACGGCTGCTTCATCGCGCCGGCCGGAAAGACGAGCTGCCCCCCGTCGAACGGGATCGTAAGGCCGTCCGCACCTACCAGGTAGGTATTGTCGGGCAGGACGGGACTGCCGCTTCCACTGCCGCCGGAAGAGCCGGAACCGTTCTCGGTCTGCGTGGTCAGACGATAACGCTGCGAAGTCGCGATCCTCTCGTTGCCGGCCTGATCCCGCGCCCGGATTTGCAGGTACCAGTCGCCGTCGGCGCCGCTCTTCGCGAGCGAGGAGCCGTTCGCGAACGTCGCCCAACCGGCGGACGGTGGCGACGGCTCGTTCGTCCAGGCGAACTGCAACGAGGCGGTATCGATGCCGCTGAGCGAATCCGCGGCGGTTGCCGTCGGCGAGGCCGATGCGGCCTCCGCTTCGCTGCCGTTCGGACTAAAGGCGACGGACGGCGGCGTCTTGTCGATCTTGACCGTCCGCTCCAGGGAGATCGTATTGCCCGCCTTGTCCGCGGCCAGGAAGGCGATCGTATGCGCGCCTTCCTCCGCGATCCCGATCGGCGTCTCACTCTCGTAGGCTGTCGCAGCCCCGCCATCGAGCGTATAGGAGAGAGAAGCGATGTCGCTCGTCCCCGCTGCGGCATAGACGCTCACGGTTACGCTGGCATTCGTCCACTCACCGCTCGCATAAGCGCTGCCGTCCGCCTTCGTCAACTTTGGCGTCAGCGTCAGCCCGCTCGTGCCGATCTTCACGGTGCGGCGTTCGATCGCTTCGTTGTTCGCCGTATCGATGGCCTTGATCGCGATCGCATAGACGCCGTCCTCCCGCAAGACGATGTCGGCCGTATAAGGGCTCCAAGTCGCTTCGCCACCCAGCGAATAGGTGACGGAGCCGACGCCGCTCTTATCCGAGGCTGACACGTTCACGGTCACCTGCTGATTCGTCCAAGCGCCGTCTTCGTAGACGCTCCCGTCCGCCGTCGTCATCGTGATCAAGATCCGAGGCGGGGTCCGGTCGGCGAACGCCACCGGCAAATCCTCGAAGCTGCGCAGCGCATTGTTCGCGAGGTCCGTGATCGTACCCCTGCTTCCGTCGTAGGACAAGGCCACCGCTTGACTCTGCTCGAAAGGGACGCCGACGACGAAGGTCAGCGTCTTCGTCCCCGAACCGCCGATACTCGCGATCGCCATGGGGGTTCCGTCCGCGCCGATCGCGACCCCGCTGGCGTCCGGAGCGGTTACCTCTTCGTCGAAGGTCACGACGAGCCGGTCCGGCTGCGCGACGTCCACCTGAGCGCTCTCGACGGTAGGCGGAGCCGCATCCAGTGCGAGATTGGCGGCTATATCCCGCAGGACGGGATAGGCCTTCCCGGCCTGCAAGGTCCAGATCTGCGCGAAATCCCAGGATCCGAACGTGTCGCGCCGCTTCATCTCCGCCGTGGTCCGGGCTTCGCCTTTGCCGTTGCCGGATTGGCCCGTCGTCTCCCGGTCATAGTAGCTAGCGGACTCCGTACCGAAGTTCAGCCTCCCTACCAGCCCGCCGACATCTCCGCTCCCCTTGACGCTGCCGGCGGCATAGGAATGGTCGATGCTGCCG
This sequence comes from Cohnella nanjingensis, assembly GCF_014212125.1. Taxonomy (GTDB): domain Bacteria; phylum Bacillota; class Bacilli; order Paenibacillales; family Paenibacillaceae; genus Cohnella; species Cohnella nanjingensis. The sequence goes on along the minus strand of NZ_JACJVP010000007.1, from coordinate 270,575 downwards.
ACGTTGCGTCCGACCAGTCCGCCAACATCGTAGCGGCCTTCGACGGGGCCGACGGCGTATGCGTTGCTGATCTTCGCCTGCTGTTCGATCCGTCCTGCGAGCCCGCCGACAAAGTCCGTACCGGTAACGCGGCCGGAGGCATAAGACCGGCTGATCTGGCCGTACTGCATCCCTGCCAACCCGCCGACTTTTTCGCTGCCGGCGACGTTGCCCGTCGCGTAGGATTGGTCGACCACGCTGTAGAATCCCTGCGTACCGACCAGTCCGCCGACATGGATCTGCCCGGCGACGCTGCCGGTCGCATAGGACTTCTCGATGGTGCCGGCGTCGTTGAGCCCGACCAGCCCGCCGACGCCCTCGCTGTCGCTGTTGCCGATCGGAATGCCGGTCACGCTGCCCTCCGCATAAGACTCGCTCACCAAACCACCGCCGGCCAGACGCGTATTGTATCCGACCAGTCCGCCGACATAATTGTGGCCGGTGACGTCGCCGGAGGCATGAGACTTCCTGATGGCGCTATTGTTGCCGTTGGTCCCCACTAACCCGCCGACATATTGGTTGCCGCGGACTGCGGTCGTAGCGTAAGACGTTTCCACCGTACCGGTATTGTTGTAGCCTACCAAGGCGCCGGCATGGTTGTTCCCGGTCACGGAACCCCCTTCCAGTCCGACGCTGCGCACGACTCCGCCTGAACCGACCATGCCGAACAGGCCGACCGGTTCGGCTCCCTGGCGATTGATCGTCAGATTGCGGATAATGCGGTCCTGTCCATCGAATAGGCCGGTGTACGACCAAGTGTAATCTCTGCCCAACGGCGCGAAGCCCGCGCCGGCGATGGACCCGTCCGCGGCCGCGCGCGTCGCCCACATATCGGATGCGCTGTCGTCCGTGAAGGCGGCGCCGAAGTCGATGTCCCGCGCCAATGTGTAATTCGCCGACATATTCATCGCGATCAATTGCAGTTGGTGCGGGTTCCGGATCTCCGCGGACCACTCCGACCGGAGGAACGGCCGGGTCGCGCCGTCGACCATAAACCACGTGCCGCCGAAGTCAAACCCGGCATAGCTGCTCATCCGGAGGGCACCGGCCGTGCCCAAGCCGATGGCGGAGAAGATGCCGCCGGCCCGCAGCGCGCCGGCCCCGATCGGGACCCCGGTCGCTTCCATGTCCCAATAGCCGCCGATGACGGCCCCCGCGTTCTCGTTCAGCCCCACGAGTCCGCCCGTCGACTGATTGCCGCTGACGCGGCCGCTGGCATAGACATTCATGATGGCGGCGCCAAGCAGGTTCCACCCCGCCACCCCGCCGACCTGGGAGCCGCCCGAGACGCGGCCGACGGCGTAGGCGTTGACGATGATGGCGTTGGCGTTCTCGTTGAACCCTGTTAGTCCGCCTACATACGCCTGCCCGCTCACGTCGGCGGCAGAGTAGACGTTGCTGATCATGCCGTCGTCATTCGTCCCCGCGATCCCGCCGACGAAGTTGGTGCCGCCGTTCAGGCGGCCGGTCGTATACGCGTTCGCGATCTCGCCGTTCGCGCTGTATCCCGCGATCCCGCCGACGTGCTGCTTGCCCTTGATGTCGACGTTCTCCAAGCCGACATGATGCACCTTGCCGCCGTCCAGGTAACCGAATAGACCGATAAAGTCCGACTCGGGACTGTTGATCGCGAGCCCCGTGATGAGGTGACCGTTGCCGTCGAAGTCGCCTTTGAACCGTTGATCGAAATTCCCGATCGGCTCAAAGCCTTCCCCGGCGTTCCAGCCGGCGGTATCCGAAGCGTCGATATCCGCCTCCAGCCGATAGGACGCATCCAAGTCATCGCGCACGGCGTTCAGCTGCGCGAGCGTCGTGATCCGATAGGGGTTCCCGGCAGAACCGTCGCCCGGCATGGCGGCGCCCGAATCGGCGAACGCATGAATCGGGATGACGCCGATCGCTAGAAAAAGAGCCATAAAAAGAGAGAAAGAACGTCTCATCCGTGCAAATACCTTCCTTTCCGCATCGATCTCCATCGATAGATACTCGAATTATAGTTGAATTCGCGGCCGATCGAATCTAACCGCGGTTATAGGCTCGGTTATCAAGCATAAACGGCTTCCGCCGTCCTTCGGGATGGCGGAGAAACGTTTATGTCGGAGGTGATTCGGAAATGCGTGTCGTGCAGCTTATAAATTCTGTATGACCAAAAAAGAGAGCAACCGACCCTCGCGGGTTCCGGTCGCTCTCTTTCGTTATTTATCTGCTCCTCGGGTTTCCGTAGCCCGTAGTTCGAGACTCCGAAGATAGCGGGCGATCTTCCGGGTTCTATCTCGCCAAGTAACCGCCGTCGACGGGCACGATCACGCCCGATACGTAATCGGATGCGGCGGACGACAAGAATACGCTGACGCCCGCCAAGTCGTCCGGATTGCCCCAGCGTCCGGCCGGGATGCGCGCGTTGACCTGCGGAAGACGGACGTCGTCATGAAGCAAATCCGTATTCATCTCGGTCGCCATGTAACCCGGAGCGATGGCATTGACTTGCACGCCGCGTCCTGCCCACTCGTTGGACAGCGACTTCGTCAATTGGGCGATGCCCGCCTTGCTGACCGCGTACGCGGAAGCGTTAAAGCCGCCCAGGAAACTGAGCATGGACGCCATGTTGATGATTTTGCCGCTCCCTTGGCCGACCATGATCGCCCCCGCCAAGCGGCAAAGCTGGTACACCGCCGTAATGTTCAACTCCAGCACCTTATCCCAGCTTTCGACCGGAAGGTCGAGGCAAGCTCTGCGATCGTGCATGCCCGCGTTATTAACCAGAATGTCGACCCTTCCGCCCAGCAATCGGACGGATTCCCGAAACCCGCGTTCCAGGTCGTCCCTGTCCATTAGATTTCCTTTGACCGCATGAACGGCCAGACCGCCCTCGGTCAATTCAGCCGCGGTATTCGCCGCCGCGTCGGCGATATCGAGGATCACGACTTCCGCGCCCGCCGTAGCCAGCGCCGTCGCGATGCCCCGACCCAAACCGCGGCCCGCTCCGGTTACGATCGCCTTTTTCCCCGTCAGATCGAATAAATTCAAGTTTGCCATAGTCATTCCGCCGCCCTTTGCTCTCGAATGGTTTACCGACTTGCCGCCCGAGCTTACCGTTGCACGATCATCTTTTTGCGGGTGTAGAACTCCACCCCGTCGCGCCCGTTCGCATGGAGATCGCCGTAGAACGATTTCTTGTAGCCCGAGAACGGAAAGAACGCCATCGGGGCGGGTACGCCGACGTTCACGCCCAGCATGCCCGCGGCGATGGTGTCGCGGAACTCGCGGATCGCGGCGGCGCTGTCGGTGTAGATGCACGCGCCATTGGCGAACTCGGACCGGTTGGCGATCGCGATCGCGTCTTGCAGCGTGTCCGCGCGGACGATCGACAGAACCGGCGCGAAGATCTCGTCGGTCCATATCTTCATACCCGGCTTCACCCGGTCGAAGATCGTCGGCCCGACGAAGTAACCTTCGCCTCGCGCAGCCTCGGCTTCGCGGCCGTCCAGTACCAACTCGGCGCCTTCCGCTTCGCCCCTCTCGATGTAAGACAGCGTGCGCGCTTTATGCGACTCGCGGATGACCGGCCCGAGGAACACGTTCGGCTCCGATCCGTTGCCGATCGAGAGGCCCGAAGCCGACCGATGCAGCGCCTCGACTAGCTTATCCGCTACGTCCCCGACGGCGACGACGACGGAACAGGCCATGCAGCGTTCTCCGGCCGAACCGAACGCGGCGTTCGTGATTTCTTTCACCGCGAGCTCCAGATTGGCGTCCGGCAGGACGATGGAATGGTTCTTGGCTCCGGCCAGCGCCTGCACGCGTTTGCCGTTCGCCGCGCCCGTCTTGTAGACGTATTCCGCGACGGGCTGAGATCCGACGAACGATATGGCGCCCACGCCTTCGTTCGCGAGCAGCTCGTTCACGACGTCGCGCGCGCCGTGAACGATATTGAACACGCCGGCGGGCAAGCCCGCTTCCGCGAGCAGCTCGGCGAGCCGGTTCGCGAGCAGCGGCGTCCGTTCGGACGGCTTCAGCACGAACGTATTGCCGCAAGCGATCGCCAGAGGAAACATCCAGCACGGAACCATCATCGGGAAGTTAAAAGGCGTGATGCCTCCGACGACGCCGATCGGATACCGGTACATGGCGGATTCGATGCCCGTCGCGATATCCGGAAGTACGCTGCCCATCATAAGCGTTGGCGCGCCCGCCGCGAATTCGACGCATTCGATGCCGCGCAGCACTTCCCCGTAGGCTTCTCCGTAGCTCTTGCCGTTCTCGAGCGTGATCAGCCGGGCCAACTCGTCCCAGTGCTCGACCAGAATCTGCTGGTACTTGAACAAAATTCGCGCCCGCTTCGGCACCGGTTCCTTGCGCCATCCGCGCGAGGCTTCCGCAGCCGCCCGCACGGCGACTCTCACGTCTTCGGCCGTCGAATAAGGCACGTACGCCAACGTCTCGCCCGTCGCCGGATTCGGTACGGCTTCCGTCCGGTTAGAAGCCGACGGCACCCACTCGCCGCCGATATAATTGCGTAATGCGTCGATCTGATTCATGGATGGGTTCCCTCCCGAGATAATTGTGATGGCTTATGCTTCCGAATGATTTCGTCGATCTGACTCTTCGCGGGCATCGCGTCGGAACAGCTATGGCTGGAAACGACGATGGAGGCGGACGCGCTGCCGTATTCGAGGCAGCGTTCGACCGCCCATCCCTGCATCAGCCCGTAGATGAACGCCCCCGCGAACGAATCTCCGGCGCCGAACGTCTTGACGACCTGCGCCGGAAACACGCCGGCGCGATAGACGCCTCCACCGCTCTCGAACGCGATCGAACCGTCGCCGCCGTGCTTCACGACGACCAGCTTCGCCCGGTGCGCGAACCATTGCTTGGCCGTGGCGAAGTCTTCCGCCCCCGCGCCTCCGGTTTCTTCCAGCATGTCGAACTCTTCCCGGCCTCCGAGAATGACGTCGCATTGCCCCGCCGCCAGTCGGCAATACGTGTAAATCTCATCTCGGGAAGCCCAGGAATAAGGGCGATAGTCGATATCGAACAACAACACGGCGCCATGCTTGCGCGCCAGCTCGATGACGCGAAACACCGCCTCGCGAGACGGGCTCTTCGCCAGCGCCGTGCCGCTGATCATGACGGCCTTCGCTCGCCGGATGTACGCCTCGTCCATGTCGCCCGGCTCAAGGTTCAGATCGGCGACATGATCTCTGTACATGAGAATGCTGCAATCGGTCGGCGACTTGATCTCGGTAAAAGACAAGCCAGTCACGCTGCCCGGCCGATCGGTCACGACGCGGGAAGCATCGATGCCTTCCGCGCGCAGATATCCCGTTATAAACCGGCCGAAGGCATCGTCCGCCACGCGGCCGATAAATCCGCCGCGCAAGCCCAGACGGGAAGCCGCGATCGTAATGTTCGCGGGAGATCCGCCGACGTATTTCGTAAAGGTTCGCGTCTCCTCCATCGGCCGATTGATTTCGTTCGCGTTCAGATCGATGCAAAGTCGGCCTACGCCGATCAGATCCAAATCCCGATCCGGCCGAAAAACGATTCCGTTCATTGTTGCTTCCTCCTCAAGTCCATATTTGCGCGTTCATCTAAAAAATTTTTTGACGCCCTCTTTTGTCTATCCGTCCGCTTGCTCCGACCCGCAAGTTTTCCGTACGACCAGATCTACCGGCAATACGACATGCCGCCGCTCCGTTTTCGCCTTGCCTATTCGCTTCAACAGCAGCTCCGTCGCTTGCCGTCCCAGCTCGTAGCGCGGAATGCGCACGGTCGTCAGCCGAACGGAACGGAACGCGGCGAGGAACAGATCGTCGAAGCCCATGACGGCAACGTCTTCGGGAACGCGCAGGCCGCGGTCGGCCGCCGCGTCCAGCACGCCCATCGCGCCGATGTCGCTTACGTTGATGATCGCGGTCGGCCTCGTATCCGGGGCCATATCCGCGTATTGAACCATGCGCTCGTAGCTATTCGCGTATTTGGCTTCGCCCGGCAGCACCCATTCCGCGAGCACGTCGATTCCCGCCTCCCGCATCGCCTGCAGGTACCCGGCCACGCGCCGTTCGCTGATCGGCGAACCCGCCACGCCCGAGAGGAACGCGATCCGGCGATGGCCCAGCGCAAGCATGTGACGAGCGGCGAGCATTCCGCCCTCGTAGTTATCCGATTCGATCAGATCCGCGTCCAGTCCCTCCAAACGGCGATGCGCCAGCACGACGGGAAATTCGCGGTCCAGGAGAGATTGCAACAGCTCGCGGTCGGCTTCCAGGGCCGTCGTGACGATCAGCCCATCGATCTTGCCTTCGCGGGCCTGCGACACGGCTTGCCGCATTCGTTCCGGTTGGTCGTTCGTATTGATCATATGCACGGCGTAACCGTATTGCTGGGCGACGTCCTCGCAGGCTTTGGCCAGATCCGGATAGAACGGGTTGGAAATATCCGAGACGATAAGCCCGATCGTCCGGCTCTCCCTTACGCGCAGCCCGCGGGCCGCGGCATTCGGAACGTAGTTCAACTCTTGCACGGCCGCGATCACCCGTTCTCTCTTGTCCGGGCTGACGTACCGGGTATTGTTCAGCACATAGGACACGGTCGCGACGGAAACGCCCGCGTGCCTAGCGATATCTTTGATCGTACTCATCCGAATTGGAATCCTCCGGTCTAATCGATTAGATGCCATACCAGCGAAAGGTCAGCTTCATTGGCCTATCGCCCCTTTCTTCTGTTGATCCCTGTACACTTGCGGGGTTACTCCGTGATGCTTCTTAAAGGCGTAATTAAAAGAGTGCGGACGCTGATAACCGAGCATGGCGGCGATCTCGTACGTCTTCTCGCGGCTGTTCGAGAGCAAGTAAACCGCCTTTTCCATGCGCAATTGCTGAATATAGTCGCTGATGTTCCCGCCGGTCTCGAGCTTGTAGATTTTCGAAATATATACCGGATGCATGTGGACGTGGTCGGCAATGCTCTGCAGCGTCACGTCTTGCGACAAATTCTCGTCGATGAATTTATGGATGGCGCGGATGAGCGCGGAACGGCTGTCCTTCATCTCGCGGTCCCTGTCTTCCGTCAAGCGTTGCAGCACCCGCAACGACCATTCCTGCAAGTGCGGAACGGAACGGAACGGAATGCCGTCCGTCAATTTCCCGTAATCTTCCCCGATCAAGTCTGATAAAGGTTGACCGTTCTTATGCGAAATATACGAGTACGCGGAAGAAACGGCGAAGTACACTTCCAGCAGATGCTCTTGCGAATGAGGGCTGGAAGACTTGTTCCGCAGCTCTTCGAAGATGCGTTCCAGCTTCTCCGCCATGCCGTCCCAGCGGCCGGCTTCCAGCAAATGAATTAGCGTCGGCGGCTCGTACAGGCAGCGGAGCGATTCGACGTCGCCGTCCGCGGCTTCCCCCGCGACCCGCATGAACAAGCCCTGCTCGCTGCCGACCCTCTTGCGCGCCGCCGATACGCAGCCGTCGTAGAGATCGGGCACGTCGCGCGGGAATCGGCCGGACTCGCTCGCTACCACGGAGATGCTTCCCTTCAGGTAGCTTTTCACGGCCGCTTGCAATTGCGATGCCGTCCGCTCGAAGAGCATCGCCCGTTGTCCCGCCTCTACGCGTTCGTCGGCGGCCGCAACGAAAATCAAATAGTCGTGCGCATCCTTCGTATGCCAGAGACGGAACGTTCCGTTGAACAATTCCTCCGCCATGTTGCCGATGGCGTATTCGATCAGCGACTGGCCGCGATAATCGTAATCGGCGAACGTCTCCTCCAACCGGACGAGCAGGAGAAAACAGGGTTGGCCGTACAAGTCCGGCAACGCCAACGCCGACATCTTCTCTCTAAGCGTCTCTTCTTTCCATGCCGCGCCCTGAAGCAACTCGAGCAGCAAATTGCCTTTCAGCAACGGCATATTCTCGTTCAGCGTCCGCGTCAGGTTCCGGACGGATAGAATCTGCTCCCATTCGTCGAACAATTTCCCCCGCAGCTTCGCGACGGCGTCCAATAGCTCTTGCTCCGTCACCGGCTTCAGCAGGTAATCCTCCACCTGATTCTGGATCGCTTCCTTGGCGTACTGAAAATCGGAATAACCGGACAGCAGGACGCATTTCGTCTTGCTCCAATCGCGCCGGATCCGGGCGATGAGATCGAGTCCCGACATCCCCGGCATTTGAATGTCCGTGATGACGATGTCGATAGAGAATTGCTCCATTACGGCCAGCGCTTCGTGACCGGAATAAGCGCGATACACTTGCGCGATTCCGATGCTCTCCCAATCGATCGTCGTCGCCAACCGATCGACCACGTGCGATTCGTCGTCCACGATCAACAGTTGCATCATTCGGCCTCCTCGTCCGGATATTTCGGCGCTTCCTTTTCCTCGTCGCGCGTCCACTTGATCGTCGCGCTGAAGCCGCCCATCGGCAGCTGCTCGAACGTCAAGCCCGATTGCCCGCCGAACCGGTATTGCAGGCGACGGTGCACGTTCCAGGTCCCGCAGCCGATTTCTTCCGACATCGGCTGCGTCAGTTCGGCCTGCAGATCGCGCAGCCGCTCCGGCTCCATGCCGGCCCCGTCGTCCTCCACGAAAATCATATTGTACCGGTCGTCCTGCTTGCCCGTAATCGTAATCATCCCGCCGTCCGGCGACTTCTCGATGCCGTGGACGATCGCGTTCTCCACGATCGGCTGCAAGATCAGCCTCGGCAACTCCAGCGCGAGCATCTTCTCCGGCACGTCGATCTCGAACTGGACGCGGCCCATGCGCAGGCTTTGAATGCTCAGGTAATTGCGAACGAGCCCCAGTTCCTCTTCCAGCGTCGCGGATTGGTTTTCCACCCGCGTCGTATACCGGTAATATTGCGCCAGGTTCTGCGACATTTTCACGACCGACTCCCGATCGTCCATCGCCGCGGAATTGATAATGAAGAACAGCGAATTATACAAAAAGTGCGGGTTGATCTGCGATTGCAGCTGTTTGAGCGTCGCTTCGCGGGATCTTAGCTTCTCCGCGTAAACGTCTTCGATCAGAAGCTGAATCTGGCCCGCCATCTCGTTGAATTGGAAGATGAGATAGTCGAACTCGTTCTTGGCCTGATAACGAATGCGCGCCGAGTAATCTCCCCGCTTGATCCGCTGCACGTTGCCGATCAGTTTCCCGAGCGGCCGCTGCACGTTCCGGTACAGCAGGAACGACGCTCCGACCGCTAGGACGAGCAACAGGCCGATAATGACATAGAAGAAGTTCCGTTGCTCCGTAATCGGCGTGATGACGCTCTGGTAAGGCGTATAATCGATCAGGTACCAGCTCAATTGCTTGGACTTTGCGTAGCTGACCAGATACTGCTCCTCGCCGAGCTTCACGAGCCGCTGTCCGGTATCGGATTCGGTGATCGCATCCCGGTTCAACCGATCGATCAATTGCCGCGTCTTCTCCTCGGACGAAGTACCGTTAAGGATCGGCAGTTCTCCGGGCAAATACAGAAATGGATCGTTGTTCTTGCCGTTCTTGTAAGCGTCCAGCATCGAGGTCAGGTTGCTCGTACCGAATCGCACCCGGAACACGGCGCTGGCCGATTCCTTAACCCTTTCCTTGGCGGGTTCTCCGATCTCGTGAACGAAGTACCGGTCGCCTTTGTCGCCGCCCGCTCTTTCCGCCTGGTAAGTCCAACGCGTATAGACGGGCCCCTTCATCTCCCGATCGGAATCCGTCAAGAAGATATTGGACGATAGGCTCCGCCGCTCTTGGGGCAGGATCACGGATAAGTCGTTCTTCCAGCCGTTCGATACGCTCTGCAGGCTCAGCTTCTCCATAATCCGGTATTCCGCGTTGCGCGCGTCGAACTCCAGAGCCGGACGGCGATCGAGATATTCCCGGATGTACGGATCGTAGCTCAGCAATACCGGAAACATGGAGAGCTGTTCGATATTCGTATCCAACTGATTCATGAGGAACGTCAGCTGGTTCAGGTTCGTCGTCTCGATTTGCTTGCGCACGACTTCCGTGCTCGTGCTCGTGGAAACGCTGTACAAAATCAGGATTGGAAGCAGCAGAAGGAAGAGCAGGAGAACCATTTTGCGAAAAGTATGATGTCTGAACATCCGCTCTCCCCCTTTGGACATAGGACGAGCGCTGCCGTTCCCGAGCCTGCGATCGCGCCCGTCCGCCTATCCGACGGCTTCCCTTATCCTTTGACGGCACCCGCGGAAAGTCCGCTGACCACGTACCGTTGGGCGATCAAGGCTATGACGAGCACGGGAAGGGTAATGATGCAGGCCGCGGCCATTAATCCTCCCCAGTTGATCTCAGCGTAGGACATAAAATTGAATACCGCAATTGGTAACGTTTTCGTCTTATCGCCGGCTAGAATGATAGAGAACATGAAATTGTTCCACGAGAAAATAAAGGATAGCAGCGACGACGTAATGATGCCCGCGCCGGACATCGGCAGCACGATGCGCCGGAACACCTGATGCGGCGAACAACCGTCGATCGCCCCGGCTTCCTCCACCTCGTGCGGAAGCTTCTCGAAGAACGAGATCATGATCCAGACGATAAAAGGCAAACCGACCAGCATATGGCTCAATACGAGCGACACGTAGGAATCTACCAATTTTAACTTCGAGAAAATAATGTACCACGGAATCAGGAACGAAATGCCGGGCACGATTCGGGCGACAAGGATGATGAGCCCGAGACCCTGCAATCTGTATTTGGCGATCGAATAGGCCGCCGGCAATCCGAGCAAGAGCGACAGCAAGGTCGACACGATCGCGACGATCATACTATTCACGATATATTTCAGGAAATCGTATTGCCGAAAGACGTTGACGTAATTATCGGTCGTCGGCGTAAACACGAACGTCTGGTCGTTGGACATAATCTGCGATTGCGTCTTGAAGGACGCGAGCAGCATCCAGACGAACGGGAAGACGAACACAAGCAAGACTAGCACGGTCAATGCCGCCAGAACGAACTTCGTCATTTTCTTCTTATTCATCACGCCGCCTCCAATCGTTTCTTCATCCAGATCAGCAGCAGCGTAAACGCCATGACGATCAGGAAGAAAATAACCAGCAGCGCGGAGGTCGAGCCCATTTTGAAGTATTGGAAGCCGAGCACGTAACCGTAAATATTAAGCGTTTCCGATTTGAAGTTAGGACCGCCTTGCGTCGTGGCATAGATGATATCGAATGTCTTGAGCACGTCTATTAGACGGAGCATCAGAGCAATGATGATCGTCGGCTTGAGCAGCGGCAACGTAATGTGCACGAACTTCTGCCAAGCGGTAGCCCCGTCCACGTCGGCCGATTCGTAAGGATCCACGGGCAGCGTGGACAACCCCGCCATCAGAATAAGCGCGACCATCGGCGTCCATTGCCACACGTCGACCACGATCAAGGACGGAATGACTTGCGTCATGGAAGCGAGAAAGAGCTGCGGCTCGATGCCGATCGTCTTCAGAATCGTATTCGCGGCGCCGATCGTCGGTTCGTAGATCAGCATCCACACGAGGCCCATCGCTACCGGCGTAGCGACCATCGGCAGCAGGAACAACGTTTTGGCGATATTTTTTCCTCTGAAGGAACGGTTGAACAGCACCGCGATCGCGAGACCGAGAACCATCTCGGCGATCAACGCGACAATCGTAAAATAAAACGTATTGAATACGGAGTCCAAAAACCGCTCGTCCTTGAACAGGTCCATATAATTCGCAAGCCCGACGAAAGCCGGAGGCGTAATCGCGGACATGCTCCACTCGTAGAAACTGATCCATACCGTATAAGCGATCGGGAATAGCATCATGACAAGCACGAAAACAAGCGCGGGCAGGATGTACATCCACTTCAAGTTGCGATCGGTCCAATTATAACGCATGCGTATCATCCTTTCCAAAACCGTTTCAAGGGCCATGTTCCGAAATCTATGGCCCTTGAACGGGGGCTCGAGCCCCAAGAAGAGAAAATTACCTTTTGCTGTCCTTGTCGATGATGGCTTGCAGATTGGCGTTCGCTTTATCCGCCGCGCCTTGAACGTCCTTGTCGCCGGTGATCACTCTCATGACCACTTCTCCGACCGCGTCGCGCGCTTCGCCTACGGCCACGACGAGCGGACGATCATGGCCTACGCCGTTCGCGATGGACTCTTTGATGATCGGCACCAGCTCTTCGGGGAACGTCTTCGTCGCTTCCGGGTTGTCCCATACGGAATTCCGGGCGCCGGGATTTCCTTTCTGCTGCGTCTTCAAGACGTTTTCCTTGTTGGTCGCCCATTGGATCAATTCCCACGCGGCGTCTTTGTTTTTCGATCTCTCGTTGATCGACAGCGCCCATGCCGTTACGTTCACCGGCTTGGAACCCGCCGCTCCCGCCGGGAACAACGCGAAGCCGACTTTGTCGCCGATCTTCGATTTCTCCGGGTCGATGGCGTTCGTGTACAAGGAATCCGCATCCGTCAGGAACGCGACTTTACCTTGCGCGAAGATGCCGAACGCTTGCGGCCAAGACATATTGAGCACCCCCGGAGGCCCGGAATCCTTAAGCAGCGTGCCGTACGTCGTCATCGCTTTAACCGCTTCGGGCGTGTTGATGGACGCTTTGCCATCGGTGATGAAGTCTCCGCCCTCGGAGAAGAGGTACGAAGCGAGCTGGGTCACGAGCGGAGAACGTTGACCCCGCGCGACGAAGCCGTACATTTCGGAACCCGGATCGTGCAGCTTCTTCGCCGCGGCGACCAGCTCGTCGAGCGTCTTCGGCACCGGAATGCCCGCTTGCTCCAGCAGATCCTTCCGGTAGTACAGGACGCCGCGCTCCGTAATGATCGGAATGCCGGCAAGCTTGCCGTCGATCGTCGTCGTGTTGACCGCCGACGCGGAGATGTCGGCGAAGTCGTAGTCGGCGTCTTTCTTCGCGTAGTCGTCCAGCGGCGCGATCCAGCCGTTCTTGAAGAAGAGACGACCGTCTTGAAGCGGACGGTACATGAAGACGTCCGGCGTCTCCGAACTCGCGGTGAACTGAACGGTCAGCTTCTGGGTCAGTTGGTCTTCGAAGTAATTTTCGACTTTGACTTTAATGCCCGTTGCGGCCTCGAATTCCGGCAGAAGCGGCGTGATCGCTTCCGACCATGGATGGTTGGCCGTAACCAGCGTGACCGTCTGGCCCGCGAACGGCTTGTCCGATGCCGCCGGCGCGGAGCCGGAGGCCGTGCTTGCCGGAGACGACGCCGCGGGAGCGTCATTGCCGCCGCACCCGGCGAGAATGCTAGCGGTTACAAGAATCGCAGTGCCGGTACCGATTAATTTCTTTTTCATAGAAGCTGAACCCCCTAAGAGAGTGTACGTGTTTTACAATCTCATCATATAGGCACGGACGAAGACGGGATATAACCGAGATTTAACTTCGATAACGAATCCTTAATGACTTTTCCCGGAGGACAGACATTGCCGATAGAGCGAATTCATCGCTTCCGCGACGGCCGCAGGGGAGATGGAATCTCCCGCGGCGCGACGCTTGATCGCCCCGTGCAAGACGATTCCGGCCTTCTCCTGGAATTCCGGGAAAGCCTTGTTGCGCGGCCGCATATAGCTGAGCTCCATCGTACGCAGCGTACTCTCGAAAAAGCCGCCGCACCTCTCGTTCGCTTCCGCGTCCCGCCACGCGGCGGCATGGCCCGGCTGACCGCCGTTCTCGACGTAAAGCGTGCGCTGCACGTCGCCGCTTGCCGCGAACATGGCGAATTCGACCGCGAGCGGTACATGCGACGATAAAGCCGACACCGCGATGCCGACGCCGCCGAGCAAGCTGCCGCGGGGCTCGCGGGAAATCGCCGGAATATCGGCGAACCGGAGAAGACTTGCCGCGAAGCCCGGTCTGGCGTAGTTCGTATACCCGAACGCGCATGGAACGTAAGCGATCTCGTCTCCGGACGCCATCCGATCGTACAGTTGAATCGGATTGCTGTCCAGCGAAGACGGATGCAGATACGGCAGCAGTTCGAAGATCAGATCGATCGCCGCTTCGCCGACGGAGCTCTCTATTCCGCCTGATTCATCGAAGAAGCGCGGTCCGTCGATGCCGGCGCATAAGCTCAAGAAACTGCACATGGCGTCGGTAGGGCAGAGAGGCCACCCTACTCGGCTTCCGGAAGCGCCGGCCGACCTCTTGGCCAGGTCTAGCGCGTGCCGCCACGTGCGCGGCACGTCCCGCTCGTTCATCAAGTCGGGCCGATAGGACGCGACCTGGGCGGCGGCGTCGACCGCGAGCGCCCATTGCCGCTCATCCCACCGGTAGCTGACGTGGCTCGGTCCTACCGAGTTCTCCTCTTGATCCCGCAGATAAGAGGCGGGAATATTCTCGTCGAGCGGCACGAGTACGTTCTGGCTCGCGCTGATGCCGACATGCGGGTGATCGATCAGCAAGATGTCGTATTCTCTCGCGAGCCGGTCCACGGGATAGTCCCCGAAGTCTTTTAAGGAACGGCGATCCCACGAGATCTCTACCCCCGGATGCGATTCGCGGAACTTCTCCGTCGCCGCCGTTAGCGGCGCATAACCTCTGACATGGTTCCACGTCATGCCTCTTAGCTTCACCATCGATCGATTCCTCCGTTCGGCCGATTACAGAACGCCGTCGCGTTGCATGCCGGCAATCTCTTCGTCCGAATAGCCGAGTTCCCGCAAAATTTCCTCGTTGTGTTCCCCGATCCGCGGCGGATGGCGCCCGATCTCCCCGGGCGTCTCGCTGAATTTCACGGGAATGTTGACCGTCCGTACCGTCCCTGCGGTCGGATGCTCGTAGGAGGCGAATGCTCCAAGATGGATCGCTTGCGGATCTTGTTCGGCTTCCAGGTGGTTTTTGACTTCGGATACCCACATGTCCCGCTCCAGCATTTTCTCTACCCAATACGCCGTCGTATTCATCACCACGCTCGCTTGAATGCGGAAAAACACTTCGTCGCGCTTATCGTAGAGCGTCCGAGGGTCGTCGTAAGCGTTCAAGCCCTCGTCTTCGAGCACTTCGGCAAGTACCGGAATCGGGTTAACGGAGATGCACATGTATCCGTCGGACGTGCGGTAAATGCCGAACGGCGCCGATTGCCCCGGGTGGGCGATGCCGGAATGGGGGCGATCGAACAGCTTGCCCGAATTGAGCGTAACGGCGAACTCCTGCAACTGATGGGTCAGCAAACATTGATACAGGTTGATCTCCAGCTTCTGCCCTTTGCCGGTTTTCTCCCTGTAGTACAAAGCCGACAGCAGCCCGTATACGATGTTGTACGCGCCGAGCTGATCGGCGATTCCCGTGCCCAGCGGGATCGGCGGATCTTCCTGGCGTCCCGTCAACGTCGTCAAGCCGCTCAGCGACTGGATCATCAAATCCTGGCCGGGACGATCGGCGTAAGGGCCGTCCTGCCCGTAACCCGTGCTGGAGCAGTAGATGATCCGCGGATTGATTTTCTTAAGATCCTCGTACCCGAACCCGAGCTTCTGCATGACCCCGGGACGGAAGTTCTCCACCACGATGTCGCATTCCGCCGCCAGCTTGTAGATAATTTCTTTCGTCGCGGCCGCTTTAAGGTCCAAAGCCAGAGACCGCTTATTCCGGTTAAAAGCCAAATAACAAGGCGATTCGGTTCCGCCGACCCAATATTTCAGAAACGTCCAGGCCCGGTAGCTGTCCCCGGTGCCTTTGCGTTCGACCTTGATCACGTCCGCGCCGAGGTCCCCGAACATTTGCGTAGCGAACGGTCCTTGCAGCAAATGCGTAAAATCCAAAATCTTAACGCCCGCAAGCGCTTTGTCCATCATCGTTCATCCTCCTCCTCTTTCCTCCGCCGCGCGCAAGGAAGCGGCTATTTGCCGGTAAACTTGGGCGTCCTTTTCTCCGAGAAAGCCGCGATGCCTTCTTTGCCGTCCGCGCTATGGAACAGGTTGGCGAGATAAGACCGGTCGTACGCTTGCGCGGTTTCGAGACTGGCGTCCCGGCCTTCGTGGATCAGCCTCTTTAACGCCTGAACGGCCAACGGCGCCTGATCCGCGATCGTTCGCGCGAACGCCGTCGCGGTTTCGAGCAGCTTGTCCGGCTCCGTTACTTGATTGACGAACCCCAGCGCCTTACCTTCCTCCGCGGTCACGAACCGTCCGGTCATCGTCAATTCCCTGGCCACGAACGGACCGACGATCCGCGCGATTTTCTGCACGCCTCCTCCTCCGGGGACGAGCCCCAGCTTCACTTCCGGCAGCCCGAACTTCGCCTTCTCCGAAGCGATGACCAGATCGCAGGAAAGCGCGAGCTCGAATCCCCCGCCTAGCGCGTACCCGTTAACGGCAGCGATGACGGGTTGCGGGCAGCTTTCGACGGCGCGGTACAGGCTGCGCCCCTTCTGCTGAAAAGCGAAAAACCGACCGACGTCGAAGCCGTTGTATCCCTCGATATCCGCCCCGGCCATAAACCCTTTGCCCGTGCCGGTCAGGACGACCGCCCGGATATCGTTCCGCTCTTGAAGGCGCTGGAAGCAGTCCGTCAATTCGGCCATCAAGTCGTCGTTCATCGCGTTCAGTTTCTCTTCCCGCCGAATGATCGCGAGAAGCACGCCTTCCCGCTCTTCCTGCTGCAAGTACTTAGAAGAAGTCCCCATTCCGACAACCCCTCTCGTTGAACGGTAATCGTCTTACCCCCTCATCATAAGGTCGGGGGTAGAGAGAATATATAACCGATATTTAACTTCGATAACGAAACGTTAGACGAATTCGGTTAGCCGACGGCTTCGGCGCGGTCCATGCCAAAATACCTTGAAGCACCGACGGACGGCGCATCAAGGTCACAATTGCGGATTCGGATATACTCGCTGACACCCCGACTTGGCGGGCGAAAAAAAGAGACCCGCCGCTTCGGCGAGTCTCCCTCGAATTCCTTGATATTACCGTCTAACCCTGCAGTTCCTTGCCGCGCTTGATCGCTTCCACCCGGTTGTTCGCTTGCAGCTTGCTGTAGATCCGGTTAATATGCGCCTTCAGGGTACCCATGCCGATGCCGAGCGTCTCGGCGATCGCCGCGTTGTCCAGCCCTTCCTCCATATGGCGGAATATCGCGTGCTCCCGCGGCGTCAGCAGCGTCTCCAGCGCGGCGACTGCATTCATCGGCGAGACGGTCGCTCCGCCGTAGCCGGACAGAATCTTGCGTACATAGGCGAGCTGCGGCGCGTGCTTGTCCCGAATGTTGCCCTTCTGCCGCTGCTGGACATAGTCCGCGAGCAGCGCCGCGATCGGCTGGCCTTTGTCGATGAAGACCCGGGTGTAGTCGTCCGGTTGCGCGTACTTGAGCGCCTCTTCGAGCTTCAACATCGCTTGCTCCTGCCTGCCCGCCGCCCGCAGCATCATCGCCTGGAGCACTAGCAGCTCCAGGGCGTCCATCGGGCGATGGCCCTTGACCGCGATGAGGAGCAGCCTCTCCGCGAGCGACCATGCCTCCCGGCCGCGGTCGGTCTCCATCAGCACGCGGACAAGGAAATTGTACGCGAACAACTGATAGACGGACACCGGATCATCCGGCGTGAGCCTGTAGCGCTCCTCCCATTCGACGGCCGCGGACGCGTCTCCCGCATCCAGCTGCAGCGCGGCCGCCTCCGCATCGAGCAGTATGGACGCGTTCTCGGCCCCGTCTTCCGACGCTCTCTTGCCGGCCTCTTCCAGCCACTTTTCCGCTTGTGCGACGTCCTGCCCGGCTCTGCTGATGCGCGACAGGAACAGGCTCGCGGGGACATAGACCTTCTCCGGTTGATAGTGCGCCTGGCTCCGACCTTGCAGCCCCAGCTTCAGGTAATGCTCTGCTTCCTCCAGCTCCCCCCGCTCGTACAGCAATTCTCCGTAGCACACAAGGACCGAATCGTGCAGTCCCATCTGCCGCATGAAGTCGATCATGCTATGGAAGAAGTCGTCCGAGAGGCCTCGGGGCAGGTGCTTGCCTCTCTTGCCGTTGTACGATCGATAGATGGAGGGACAGAGCGGCATCTGCGGGGACGCGAAGATCAGATCCGTCCCTGCCGGGCTATGCTGCAGCGAGAGACGGATGTATGCCAGGCCCTTGACCATGTCCATCTCGTATTGGGTCGCTTTGAAGTTCCTCACAAAATACAGGTAGCCCAAATAGCGGTTCTGCTCTTCCGGCGTCCAGCTTGCCGATGAAGTCTCGTAATGCCGCTCGGCCAGCCGCAGATGCCGTTCCGCCGGATCGAGATCATGCGCCCACAGCAAGGACAAAATATACGAGAAGTAGAGATAGGGGTGCTCCATGAGCAGTTGCTGGGGGATGGCCGACAACCAGACCCTCAGCGTCGAGAACTCCCTGCGGATCATCATGCTCCGCATCTCTTCGAGCAAACGCACGGCCTCGGCATAGCACGCTCCGGCCATGTAGTAGTCCACCGCTTCTTCGAGCAGCTCCTGCGATTCGCACCAAGCGGCGGCCGCTTGGAACAGCGCGTTCGTCCGGCCGGGATCACGGCGTCTCTGCTGTTTCTGCAGAAATTCGCCGAACAGATGGTGGAACCTGTACCAAATCTTGTCCTCGTCCAACGGAATAAGGAACAAGTTGATCCGGGCCAGCTCCGCCAGCCTCTCCGCCCCCTTCTCGCCGGACACCGCTTCGCATAGCGGTCCGTTCATCCGCCGAAGGATAGACACGTCCATTAGAAATCGCCGCGTAGGCTCGTCCAGCGATTCAAACACTTCCTCCAGCAAAAAGGACTCGACCCGTTCGCCGCCGGAATGTCCGCGCGCAAGCGCCGCCGTCCGCCCGCTGTCCCGCAAAGACAAAGAGATCAGCTTCAGCCCCGTCACCCAGCCCTCGGTCTCGGACAGGAACCGTTCAATCTGATCTCTACGCAGCTCCCGCTCCGCAAAGATCCGGAAGAACGCCACGGTCTCCTGCAGATCGAAGCGCAATTGCTCCTCGCGCATCTCCTGAATCCAACCCCGGCTGATCCATCTCGCCTTCGCGAACCCTGCGGCGGCGGTGCGGCTGGCGAAGCAAAGATGCGCCGGCGCCGGCAAATACTCCAGGAAATAGGAGACGGAAGCGATGATATCCGGATCGCGAACGACATGCCAATCGTCGAGCACGAGGACCAGCGGTTCTCGCAAACCGTTCAGCTCGTTCAGCAGCGCGACGAGGAACGGTTCGTACAGGCCGGGAACCAGCGTCGCGGCTGCCGCATAGAGAGCGTCGGACAAGCTGCCGATCGCCCGCGCGAGGGCTTTCGTTACGTAGTTCCAGAACCGGATCAGATCGTTATCCTTGTCGTCCAGCGACAACCACCCGACAGGCGCATCCAACTGTCTCGCCCAATCGCCGACCAGCGTCGTCTTGCCGTAACCGGCCGGTGCCGCGATGAATGTCGCTTTACGGGGCAATCCCTCGTTCAACCGGGCGATCAGGCGCGGACGGGGCACGGAAGGGGCATGCGACGGAGGAATCGTCAGTTTCGATAAGAGCAGGGATTGATTGTCGCGTCTCTCGTTTAACATGGGCGCCATCCTTTCCGAGTGCCCCTGGGCCGCATTCTTTGTCGGAACTTTAACATACAACGCGAATCCCGACAAGACCCTAGTCCATTCCGCCACGCGCTCCCCGTCGAACGGGAACCTTGCGCGTATCGCGGGGTGACATTCGGCGCATACGGATCGACGAACCTTCATATAGATGGCAATATCAGCGCTGTGGATTGTCTACATGCCATCTTTATCCCCATTAAGCAACTTCGTCTAGGAGGGATTCGGGCAATGGATAAGGTTCACAACAACCTGCTGCAAGCGATCGAGACCAACTGGCTCAGCTTCGTCATCTCCATCGTCGTCTTCGGGATTCTGTACTACCTGGCCCGCAAACGTCTCGGCTTCGGCACGCGCGTGCTGATCGGGCTCGGTCTCGGGGTGGTCGTGGGCATCGTCATTCAGAACTGGGACGTGGAGACCAAGGGCATCACCACGTTCGGCAGCATCTACGTGAGCTTGATCCGCATGCTGGTCGTCCCGCTCGTGTTCGTACTCGTACTGAACAGCATCGCCTCGCTCACGAATCTGGAGGCGCTGCGCAAGATCGGACTCAAGACGTTCGCCTGGTTCCTCGGCACGACCGGCGTCGCCTCGATCATCGGTCTGCTGATCGCGCTGTTGTTCAACCCCGGCTCGGGCATCAAGCAGGCCGTGCCGGAAGGCTTCCAGGCGCGCGAGATCCCGACGTTCTCCGACGTGATCTTGAGCCTGGTGCCTTCCAACCCGGTCAACGAAGCGGCGCAAGGCCAAGTGGTGCCGCTCCTGATCTTCGCGATCTTCCTGGCGGTCGCGATCATCAAGGTCGGCTCCAAGAAGCCTGAGGCCGTGCGGCCCGTGCGCAACCTCATCGACTCGCTGACCCAAGTGCTGCATCAGGTCGTCAAGTTCGTCATTCGCCTGACTCCGTACGGCGTGTTCGCGCTGATCGCCGGCATCACGGCCAAATACGGGTGGGATACGCTGCAGGAGCTCGGCAGCGTCATCGTAACTTCGTACGTCGCGCTGATCCTCCACTTCGTGATCGTCTTCGGCGGCCTCGTCTGGCTGGTCGCGAAGGTGAATCCGCTCCGGTTCTTCCGCAAGATCTATCCGACGATCGCGGTCGCGTTCACGACGCGGAGCAGCTACGCGACGCTGCCCGTCAACCTGGAAGTGATCACGAAGCGCCTGCACGTGTCTCCGCGGATCGCCAGCTTCGTGGCGCCGCTCGGCGCCTCCGTGAACTTCAACGGCTGCGGCGGCGTCTGGCCGGCGATCGTCGCGATCTTCACGGCGGAGGTGTACGGAATCAACCTCACCTTCACCGACTATCTGCTCCTCGTGGCGATCAGCATCATCTCTTCGATCGGCGTCGCGGGCGTGCCTGGACCGGCCACCATCTCGACGACGGTCGTCCTCACCGCGCTCGGCCTGCCGCTCGAAGGCATGGCGATCGTCGCGGGCGTCGAAGCGCTCATCGATATGGGCCGCACGGCCGTCAACGCGACCGGCACGACGGTCACGTCCCTCCTCGTCGCCAAGTCCGAAGGCGAATTCGACCGCGCGGCATTCGAGCGGGAGGAAGAGGACGAAGCGATCTTGAATCCGGCTTAAGCCGGGGAAGCCTAAACAGCCTCAGAACCCGCCATTCGGCGGCGTCTGAGGCTCTTTTTCGCGCATCGCACTATTTTAACGTTTGCAGGATTTGAACGATTTCCTTCTCCGCCGCGGAATCGTCCGCCGCAATCAGATGCTCCGGCTTGAACAGCTGATACTTCTTCAACTGGTAGTAATCCATCAGGGCCTGCTTCAACGTAAGGTCGTATTGTATGGCAAAGGACGGATCCATGATCTGTCTTAACGTCGCATCGTCCTGAACCATAAAGATCGCGGCGTTCATCTTGTTGAATACGCCCCGCGCCATCCCTTCCTCAAAGAACGACTGCAAGGCCTGATTGCGTTTCTGCTGAGCCGTGAGCAGGTTCTCCCACAAGGAAGGATAGCTTTCTTTGAGATCCTGCAGGAACAGATCGCTGACGTAGACCACGCACTTCAGAGAAGTCTCGTAGATCTTCAGGAATCGTTCCGCGAACGGGATCGTGTCGTCCTGAACGGCGGCATCCGCTTCAAGCAGATAATCGCTATAATGCCCGACGACCATTTGAATAATATCGTCGCGCGACGAGAAATGCTTGTATAACGTCACCTTGCTGATATCCATATGCTTGGCGATGTCGTCCATCTTGAGTTGGCTGAATTTATTTTTTCGCAGGACGGGCTTTATCTTCTCGATATACTTCAAGCTGCCCATCGTATTTGCCATCTTAGAAACCCTCCCAAAACCTCTCTAGCCATTATATCCCCCGCAGCCCTCGAAAGTAAACGAAACTAATGAAAGTAATGATATTTACTAATTTAATTAAATTTGTTTACTTTGTAACTTTTTCATTGTATACTTCATCCATATCCTAGATCAGAGGAGGAAAATGGCATGAACACGATCTTAATCACAGGTGCTTCTTCGGGTATTGGACGCGCAACCGCACGGTATTTTGCGGATCAAGGATGGCATGTAGTCGCCACTATGCGTTCGCCGGAGCAAGAGACGGAACTGAATCAACTGCCGCGCGTGCTGGTCACCCGTTTGGACGTCGAACAACCTCCTACCATCCAAGAGGCCATCGCGTCCGGCATTCGGCAGTTCGGCAAGATCGACGTGCTCCTCAACAATGCCGGGTACGCGGCTTTTGGCGTATTTGAAGCGGCCGATCCCGAGCAGATGAAGCGGCAGTTCGATGTAAATGTGTTTGGCCCGATGTACGCCACCCAAGCGATTCTGCCCCACTTCCGTTCCAACGGGACAGGCACGATCATTAACGTCTCTTCCATCGGAGGCCGCATCACCTTCCCGCTGCTTACGCTGTACCACGCGAGCAAGTGGGCGGTCGAAGGCTTCTCCGAGTCGCTCTACTACGAATTGGGGACGCAGAACATCAAAGTAAAAGTCGTCGAACCCGGCAACGTCTCCACCGACTTTACGGGGCGGTCCCTGGACATCCTGTCGGACGAAACCTTGGAGTCGTACCGGGCCTATGCGGAGACGGTGCTTCAAAAGCAAATGGACAGCTTCCAGACGAACGTCTCCTCGCCGGAAGCCATCGCCAAGGCGATCTACGATGCGGCGACCGATCCGTCGGACCGTTTAAGATACCTGGCCGGAGAAGACGCGCATTTCCTCATGAATTTACGGGCCGGGAAGCCGGACGAAGAGTTCATGGAGATCATCGCGGCTAACTTCCGGTAATTCGGCAAGGCGTTGATCGCGCCAAAAGGCGATGGGCGTCAGGATGCAGGATGCGGCAGGATGCGGATCATCGATCGACAATCCTGCTTGTCCGAGGTACGGAAGAAGGGTCAGCCCGTTCAGACGGGTTGACCCTTTTCGATGTCGTCGAAGCGGACGGGAAACGATGCCGCGGAGGCTTGTGCTAGAACCGCTTAATTTTGATAGAATGGATACACGCAAGATCGATCGGAGGAATCGGGTTGGATTATATCGTACTGGACATTGAATTCAACGGCCGCAAGTTCGCGAGCGAGCTGCCGATGGAGGTGATCGAGATCGGGGCGGTCCGGCTGGACGCCTCGCTGGAGCCGAAGGACGTCTTCTCGGCCATGGTGAAGCCGGTGTACTTCTCCAAGCTCAACAGCTTCATTAAGAAAAAGACCGGCATCGCCCAAGAGGAAATCGATACGGCTTCCGGCTTCGTCAAAGTCATCGGAGATTTCAAGGCGTGGCTTGGGAGCAACGATTCGTTCCTGCTCCTCACTTGGGGCGGGGAGGATCTGAAGCGCATCGTGTTCGACACGCGGATGCACAAGCTGGATGACGCCTACTGGCTCGGCGTCGACTACTTCGATCTGCTGAAGGGATACCTGCGCTTCAAGAACGTCACGAACGACGTGAGCGTCGAGGCCGCGCTGCAGGATCTGGAGATCCCGGCCGAGGGCTCCGCTCACCGCGCGCTCGACGACGCGCGCATGACGAGCGAGATCTTCCGGAAGATCTTCGCCGAGCTCGACTTCGAACGCAAGCAGCGCTTCAAGGATACCTACACCAACGCCAAGGAGCGCAGATTGGTGAAGAACGCCATCCGCGCGATGGCGGCGCAGAAGATCGCCCCCGAATGGGAACTGCTCGCGGAAAATCACCTGAAAGGCAAGATCGAGCTGACGGACCCGCGGAAAGCCGCGGAGCTGCGGGAATACTTCGACGCCGAACGCGTGAAGAAAAAGGACAAGCCCCCGGCCCCCAAGAAGCCCGAGGCGGAATAACGGAAAGCGGGACTCGCGCTATACGGCGCGAGGGCCGCTACGCTGCGGCTCGCCCGTCGCCCGTTTCCGGCGCCGACAGGTCCGTGCGTCAGGGCGCAGCACGACGGCTATCGCACGCCACCTGCTTATACGGCGGGCGGCGGGAGGGCCGCTTGGGTCCGGACGCCGATAAGTTGCAAAAGTACATCTTATTGGAGCGAAAACCGGCCCCTGGACGTTACTTGTTGTAAATGTACAACTTATTTCGAGGATCCTTCTCGAAAAGGCCGATATCCGCCAAATAAGTTGTACAGATGCAACTAAATCGGCTTTAAGCCGCCTTTCCGCTGAAATAAGTTGTACAAATGCAACTAATCGCTCGGGAGGGCGCGCGACTGATTCGACTTCCGAGTGCGCAGCGATTCGGATCGCCCCGCTCCCTCGCTCGCTTCATCGGCCAAACAGCTGCCCAAAAAGGGCCGTCGCCCGCTCATGTCGGTTTGAAACCCCGCTCATGAATCGGAGACGGCCCTTCTTCCGGTTGTCGCTGCCGTTACGTCGCATGAGGCTTCTCGTGACGGATTCCCACGCCTCGACGTTGCTGCTCCCGACATGAGACTTCTTGTGACGGATTCCCACGCCTCGACGTTGCTGCTCCCGACGGCTCTCCATCCCCTGCGGCGCCCCTACTTCTTGCTGTTCGCCATCGCCGGGACCAGTTGGACGTCCTTGTACTCTCCGTCCGCGAAGGCGCGGTACTCCGGCGACTCGACCGGGTAGAGCGCCAGCTTGCCCTCGGCATTGAAGTGAATGCCCCAGCCGTACTTCTTCGGGAGCATCGAGGCGCGCAGACAGGGCTTCGGCTTTTCGTGGAACGCTTCGAACAATGCGCTGCCCCGCTCGGCTTCGGGAATCCCCTGGTGACGAACATAAACCTCGTAGAGCAGTTGTTCCTGGGTATAGGTGTAGGGGTGATCCGCAGCGAGCTCAAACTCGATGCTCGGCTTCGTCTGCCCGTTTTTCTTGTCCGGAGGCACCATCCCTCGCTCCGCTGGACAGTCCCGCGACACCGTAATGAACGTATTGTAGTAGTTGTGGTTCATCTCTATCCCTCCTCCGGAAGGTTCGTTCTCCCCATTATACCCCACTAACCCTGACAAATCCGGTCAGTCGAATCAGGCTCCCGATTTCTGCTATGATGGATGCATCATCCATATCGGAGGGAGAACGAGAGATGGCCGTTTATGTCGGATTGCTCCGCGGCATCAATGTCGGAGGCAACAACAAGGTGAAGATGGACGAGCTGAAGCGCATGTTCGCGGAGATGGGCTTCGCGCGCGTGCAGACCTATATCCAGAGCGGGAATGTCCTCTTCGCGTCGGACGAGGACGAGGAGACGCTGCGCGCGCGCATCGAGCCGGCGTTCGAAGCGCGGTTCGGCTTCTCCTCGCGATTTGTCTTCCGCACGGCGGAGGAGCTTGAGAACATCTTGGCGCGATGCCCGTTCACCGCGGAGGAGATCGCGGCGGCGGACGCCAAGTCGGAGAAGGAGAGCCTCTACGTCTCCATGCTGACCGAAGCGCCGCCGGCCGAATCCCTCGCCAAGCTGAATTCGTCGAACTATGAAAACGAATCGTTCCGGATCGTCGGACGCGACGTCTACTTGTTGTTCGACCTCAGCATCCGCAATTCCAAGCTGGGGGTCGATGTCCACAAGATGAAGATCCCGTCGACGAACCGCAACTGGAAGACGATCACCAAGCTCGCCGCCATGGCGCGGGAGATGGCCGAATAGATCCCCACGCTTTAGGATTCGAACGAGGAAGTCCGCTTCTCCGCCGCGTCCACCGTATGCTTCAGCAGCATGGCGATCGTGACGGGTCCTACGCCTGCGGGTACCGGCGTGATCGCGCCGGCTCGCTCCAGGCAAGCTTCGTAGTCGACATCGCCGATATTGCCCGGATTGTAGCCGGCGTCGAGTACCACCGCCCCCTCCTTGATCCAGCTGCCTGGGATGAACTTCGGCTTGCCGACCGCCGCTACCACGAGGTCGCCCGCTCCCACGATACGGTCGAGCTGCTGCGTCTTCGAATGGCAGATCGTCACGGTGGCATTCCGGTTCAGCAGCATGAGCGAGACCGGCTTGCCCAGAATCGGGCTGCGGCCCACCACGACGGCATGCTTGCCTTCGATCGGGATCCGGTAGTAGTCGAGGATCGCCACGATCGCCGCCGGCGTGCAGGAAGGATACGCCGCCATCCCGAACGCGTTCTGGGCGAAGCCCAGCGTCGTGACGCCGTCCACGTCCTTCGCGAGGTCGATCGCCTCGAAGGCGGCACGCTCGTCGATGTGATGCGGGACCGGATGCTGGAGCAGGATGCCGTGCACGGACGGATCCGCGTTCAGCTCCCGGATGGCCGCGAGCAGCTGCTCGGTCGTCGTCTCCCGATCCAGCTCGACCCGTCTCGATTCGATGCCGAGCCGTTTGCAGGCATTGCCCTTCATTCGCACATACGTGGCGGAAGCCGGATCGTCGCCGACCAGAATCGTGACCAAGCAAGGTGTGATCCCGCGCTTCGTCAACCCCTGTACCTTCCCCGCCAATTCATCCTTGATTGCTTGCGCGACGCGCGCTCCGTCCAAGATTAGCTTCGATTCTGTCATGCTCCGCATCTCCTTTTATAGGGGGTCCAGAAAACATAAAAAGGCAAGGGGACGCATCCCCTTACCTCTGCCCAGGCGTACGGCTACCGCATATCCGCGCGCTCCCTCATGGTTCCCCATGCTCCGCCAGTCACGCGCAGTCGTTATCTGATTAGAGCATACCGGATTACGCGCGATCGTTCAACCGGCAAACGGCATTCCGCCTGTATGGACGATCTATGTTACACTGATTTATACGAGAGTATGAGATTGCGGGGGAGTAACGAGATGAAGCTGGTATCGTGGAACGTCAACGGATTAAGGGCCTGCGTCAACAAAGGCTTTAATGACTACTTCGCCGAGACGGGGGCCGACGTCTTTTGCGTGCAGGAGACGAAGCTGCAGGAGGGGCAGATCAGCCTCGACCACGGCGAAGCATATGGCGCTTATTGGAATTATGCCGTCAAAAAAGGCTACTCCGGCACAGCCGTGTTCACGCGGATCAAGCCGCTGTCGGTCCGCTACGGCATAGAGGAGGATCACGAGCCCGAAGGGCGCATCCTGACGCTGGAGTTCGACGCCTTCTATCTGGTGACCGTCTATACGCCGAACGCCAAACGGGACCTGTCTCGGCTGGACTACCGGCTCGAGTGGGAAGACCGGTTCCGCGGCTACCTGCAGGAGCTGGACGCGGTCAAGCCCGTTATCGTCTGCGGCGATCTCAACGTGGCGCACCAAGAGATCGACATCAAGAACGCCAAGTCCAACCGGGGCAACTCCGGCTTCACCGACGAGGAACGGGACAAGATGACCCGCCTGCTGGGCGCGGGCTTCATCGACACCTTCCGACACCTCTACCCGGACCGGACGGACGTCTTTTCCTGGTGGTCGAACATGCCGGGCGTTCGCGACCGGAACGTCGGCTGGCGCATCGATTATTTCCTCGCTTCCGCCCGGCTCGCGCCGTGGCTCGTCGACGCCAGGATCGACTGCCACGTGATGGGCAGCGATCACTGTCCCGTATCGGTCGAGTTCGCGGACCTGACCGCGCCGCCGCCTGCGCAAGTCTAACGGCACGTCCGGGAACACGCCGTCTGCCAAACGAGTAGACCGACTGGCTGCGCCGCTCCTCGAAGCGCGATCACGACGAACGGGCGGTCTCCCCGAACATCCGCCTCACCTCGTCCTGCATCGTCCATAGCGGACCGCCGGCAAGACGCGCGAGATCGGGCGAGACGAGCCGCGACTCGGACAAGGGCAGCAGGCGATAGATGTCGCCGTGCATATCGGGGTCCGCGCGGTGCGCGACGCGTCTGCCCGTGACCTTCGCGATCGCGCGCGCCAGGTCGTCCAGCCGCCACGCGCGCGCAGCCGTCAGCTCATACGTTCGGCCCTCGTGGCCTTCCTCGGTCAGGACGGCGGCGGCCGCGAGCGCCAGGTCTTCCCGCGCCGCGTTGTTGAACGTCCAGTCGCCCGGCGGGCTGAGCAGGATGCCGCTCAAGGCCGCCTCCCGCACGCCGAGGAACCGGACGATGTCCAGGTAGCCCGCGTTGCGGAGGATCGTATACGAGAGGCCGGATTCGCGAATCGCCTGCTCCGTAGCCAGATGGAGACGGTGCAGCGGAAGCTTGCCCTTCTCCGGATAGGCGACGCTCGTGTAGACGATGTGGCGGACGCCGGCATGGGCGGCGGCCCGAATCGCGGCCCGATGCTGCCGGAGACGAACGTCATCGTCCCTCTCCGGGGAGGAGACGAGCAAGAGCTTCGACGCGTCCCGGAAGGAAGCCGCTAGCGTGTCCGGCGCATCGTAGTCGCCGTGTCGGACTTGGATGCCCGCCATCGACAGGCTATCGGCCTTCTCCGGACGTCGGACGCTGGCGATCGTACGTGGCGCATGGCCGGCGCGGATCAAAGCCTTGGCGATCAGTTGCCCGAGATTCCCGGTGGCGCCCGTCATTGCAATGGTCATATCCAACACCCTTTCCCGCTCATATAGTTAAACATTTAACTAATTAGAGAAAAGAAAAGACCGATCAATCGGCCTCTTCCCGCAGCTTCGCGAACAGCGCGAGCAGCTGGCGCATCTCCGGCTCGCTTAAGCGCCCCATCCGCTCGGAGACGACCGCCCGGTTGCCCGGGAGCGCCTCGAACAGGAGGCGCTCTCCTTCGGCCGTCAGCGCGATCCGCCGCTTGCGCCCGTCCTCCGGATGGCTGGAGCTTTGAATGTAGCCCGCTTCCTCCAGAGGCGCGAGCAGCACGCTCACGTTCGGCTTGGTCACGCCGATCCGCGCCGCCAGGTCGGACGGCAGGATGACGCCGCCGGCCTTGGCGATCTCGACCAGCATCCGGATGCGAGCGCCGTTCAGCCCTTGGGCGTGCCAATACTTCTCCGATACGCCGATGAGCGCCGCGGTCGCGTCGACCATCGCGAAGAAGGTCTCGACCTCAAGCGGCTGCAGCGTCACATATCGCTGAATCTCCTTCATCTCTGCCGCCCCAAAACTAGTTAAATGTTTAATTAATCTCAATATAGCGGGATCGCCGGCGCCTGTCAATGCGTACCGGAAAGCCGGCAAACCGCCTCTTGCGCTTACGGTCTCCGCATCATGCCTTGAACGGCTTGAGCGCCTGCTCGTATTCCGCGTATCGAAGCTTCCACTCGTCCATTCGCTCGATCGTCCGGCCGTCCAGCAGCGCTTCGATGACGTCCAGACAGACATGCCAGCCGGCCAGATCCTTCGGCGTATGATCCGTAAGCTGCTTGACCTGTTCAATCAATACCAGCTTGCAGCCCGCCGGCTCCGGATACAGCTCGAAGCGGACCGTGTCCTCACCGCCCCATCGGTAAGCCAGCACCTCATGCGTCCGCAGCTCCAGGATCTCCAGCTCCTTATCGTTGCCGTCTCCCAAATCGAACTTGATGGCGCCCCCTACGCGGAGGTCGTCGACGCTCAGCTCGGAGAACCACTTCGAGAGCTTCTCATTCTCCGTGAGCATCGCCCACACCTTCTCGACCGGGTGCTTGAGATGACGTACGTATCGGACGGTATACCCTTGTTCGTCTTGCGCGATGACTGCCAACATCTTCAGGACTCCTCCTCGTCCAGATACCGTTCGAGGGCATCCAGTTTGTCCGGCCACAGCGGCCGGTAAGGCTGCAACCAGCGGTCTACGTCGGTTAGCGGCTGCGCATGCAGCCGATACAGATGCTTCTGCCCATGCTTGGCGGCCGAGACGAGACCGGCCTCCCTTAGGATGCGCAAATGCTTGGAGACGCCGGGTTGGCTCAGGGACGTGAGCGCGACTAGCTCGCCGACCGTACGTTCCTTGACCCGCAGGGCATCGAGGATCGTTCGGCGCTTCGGCTCCGCCAATACTTCAAAAAGGTTATCGGACATGTCTATATATTACCCATTGGTTATATTTCCGTCAAGTTATGAATAAAGCGACATCCGACATTCTTAAATTTGACAGTTCAGTACAAAATAATTATTCTAATTACAAGACAACTTGCGGAGGGGAGCGAGACGAATGAACAAAAGCGGCAGACCGCGCGAATTCAAAGATACGGCGGTCATCGATGCGGCCATGGAAGCGTTCTGGGCGAATGGTTACGAAGCCTGCTCGACGGAAGACCTGTGCAAGCGGACGGGTCTCGGCAGAGGAAGTCTGTACAATGCGTTCGGCAGCAAGCACGAGCTGTATGAGCACGCCCTGCTGCGCTATCATGAAGCGGGCATCGAGGCGCAAGTCGAGATCCTGAGACAGCCGGGGTCGCTGCAGGGCCGCCTGCGCGGCTTGCTGGAGTGGGCGATTCGCGAGGACTTCTCCCAAGAAGGCCGCAGAGGCTGCTTGCTGATCAACGCGGCCATGGAGCGCGCGTCACGGGACCCGGCGGTCGAACGCATCTTCGATCAGCATGTGACGCTGCTCCGGCAAGCCCTGGAACGGGCGATCGAAGCAGGCCGCCAAGCGGGAGAGCTGCCTCAACCGCGGACGACTTCCGAGCTGGCGAGCTTGTTCCTCAGCAGCTACTACGGGCTTCGCGTACTGAACGCCGCCGTACAGAATCGTGCGATGGCCGAGCAGATCGTCGAAGGAACGCTGGCCTCCTATGCATGATCGGTCGAAAGGCGTTTTATTTTTTTGATTAATTCTGTACTGATCCATACAATATAGGCATGCGCTGTCCGCCTGCATGTCGGATCCCCGACGCCATCGATCCCTTGACCGGCCAAAAGGAATCCTTCGCAGCGCGTCCGATTTTGTACTGATCCATACAATTATTGATTTGAACCCAAGATAGGAGCTGTTCAAATGCCATTTGCGATCTACGTATTGGGCCTTATGATCTTCTCCCAGACGACGTCCGAGTTCATGGTCGCCGGCATGTTGCCCTCGCTGTCCGCGGAATTCGGCGTCTCCATCGCGGCGATCGGCTACCTCATCTCCGCCTATGCGGCAGGGATGATCGTAGGAGGACCCCTGCTCACGGTCGGATTGCTGAAGCTGCCGCGCAAGCAAGCCTTCCTGTCGCTCGCTCTCCTCTTCCTCCTCGGACAGTCGCTGGGCGCACTGGCCGAGAGCTATGGGGTGATGATGGCGGCGCGGATCATCACGGGCATCTCCTCCTCCGCCTGCTTCGGCGTCTCGCTCGCCATCTGCTTCAGCCTGGTCCGCCCCGAATCGCGGGGACGGGCGGCATCGGTCGTCCTCGGCGGCCTCATGGTCGCGACCGCGATCGGTCTGCCGGCGGCCATGCTGTTCGACCAGCGCTTCGGCTGGCGCGCCAGCTTCTGGGCGGTCGTCGTGCTCGTGCTGCTGTCCGGGCTGCTGGCGTTGCGGGCCATTCCGGCTACGCCGCGTCCGGCGGCGATCCGCATCCGGGACGAGCTAGCCGCCTTCAGGAACCGTCACCTCTGGGCAGCTTATGCGACGAGCATGCTCATCATCGGGGCGACCTTCGCCGCCTTCAGCTACTTCACGCCGATCCTGACCGAGCTTGCAGGCTTCGCCCCCTCGACGATCCCGCTGCTCCTCGGCATCTACGGCGCGGCGACCGTACTCGGCAATATCGCGACCGGCCGACTGGCGGACCGGCACATGATGCCGATCCTGAGCGTCGGCTTGCTAGCGTTGACCGCCGCGCTCACGCTCTTCGGGCTTTTCGGGCATCAGCCGGTTCTCGCCATGCTCGCCGTCGTCGTCATCGGTATCGTCGGCGTGCCGATGAACCCCGCCATGTCGACGCGGATCACGCGGGTATCCGGCACCGGCACGCTGGTCACGACGGTGCACGGCTCCGTGATCAGCCTGGGCGTAGTCGTCGGCTCCTCCGTCGGGGGACTTGCGATCGATGCCGGATACGGCCTCGCATCGCCGCTCTGGGTCGGCGCGATCCTGGCGGTACTGGGCCTGGTCTCCCTGTTTCCCTATCTGCGACTCGGCGGAGCGGCGCACCCTAGGCCATGTTCGGCAGAAGAGGAGGAACGGAGGACGGCGGCGACCTGAGCGCGGATCACGCCTTCCCGCCATGCAGCGCAGAAAGGATGCCCACCCAATCTGACGCTGCCTAGGCCGGGAATGATGCTGGCCTCAAAGCCGCTCCCTGTTCCCGGGGATCAAGCCGGGCTCAAGACCGCTCCTTGGCCCTCGCTCTTGCCCGGATCCGCAGCCGCACCCCGGCGATCCCGCCCAATACGACCAGCCATTGCGCCGGCAAAAGCGACTCGAAGCCGTGCCCCGCACTCGCTTCGGAGACGACCGCTCCGATCATCAACAAGCTGAGCGCGGCGGCGGCGTACAGCGTCGTACGCGGAACGGCCAGCAAGATGCCGCCGGCGAGCTCTGCCAATCCGACGACGATCCTGGCCCAATCCGGAAACCCCAACGCATCGAACATCTCCACCATTTGCCCCGCCCCTGCGAGCTTCTGAATGCCGTTCTGAACGAAAAATAAAGCGGCAGCGCCAACCACAATCCAACCTGCAATACGCATCCCTTTGTTCATCGACGTTCCTCCTTGCGGATGGTTAATTAGAATTCTAACTATATGAGCGATAAAAACGGCTTCTCCATCCTAGGCAGAAAACGAATCATCCTAGGCAGAAGACGAATCGTTTTTATCGGGAAAACCCGCTCCGGACAAGCGGCACTCTCCCTCCTGACGCGTGACGAAGGCGCCCGCCGCTCACGTTTTGTCAAAGACGCTGACCATCTTGACCAGCAGCTGCCGCAAAGTCTCGAACTCTGCCGCCGTCATGCCTTCTCTGACCCGGCCCTCTACCTCGGCGGCAAAGTGCTCCGTAGCATGCGCCTGTTCCATTCCGGCCTCGGTTAAGTAGATTTGCTTGAACCGGCCGTCCTGCGGATGGTCCTTGCGGATGATAAGTCCTCTGTTCGCGAGTCCGTTCATCAGACTGGTGACGCTTGGCCGTTCGATCATCAGAATATGCTCGAGCTGGGAAGAGGTGATCCCCGGATAATGGCGGATCACGCCCAACGCGCTCCACTGCGTGTGGGTAAGCCCCGTCGGCCGGAGCATGTCCTCGACCTCGCGGCGCAGCGTGATATAGCCCGTCTTCACCAATCGGCCGATCGGCCCCTGATCCCACTGCCAGCTTTCGGTTTTCGTTTCCTTTTCCATCTCGATCGCCTCTATAGTTAGAATTCTAACTATATAATAAACCATTCCCTGCCTTTGTCAAGATGGCTCGCTTGCCTCGTTGCTGGCCGATGCCGCGCGCGCTTGCCGGGAAAGAACGATTTAAACCGTTCCCTGACTTGCTCATAGGCGTTTGACGTTCCACAATCATCTTATGAGCCGGAAAACCTATCCCGCGCACCGTTGCACTTCCCTACTACGACGAACAAGGAGTGATGATGTTGAACATAAACGATCACACAATGAGGTCTCCCGGAGGTCGCCTTCGTTAACGCGCCGACCTCTCCTGAGGCCATAGGAGGCGAACTGCCATGATGTCTTTGCAAAACATGGTGCGAGGATTAGAGAACGACGCTCCCGCCAAGCAATTGCTTCAGCGATGGGCGCATGATGCCGATACGCTGCGATTTTGGAGAGCCAGCAGCAACTTCGTCTATACGTACGCCAACAACGACAAGCCTTATTTCCTCCGATTCATTCACGAGACGGACAATCGCATCGAGCAGATCCAGGCGGAGCTGGATTTCGTGCTGTACGCGATCGAGCAAGGCTATCCGGCAGCCGCTCCCGTCCGCTCCAGAGACGGATGCTGGATCGAGACCGTATCGACGGAGAACGGACTCTACTATGGGGTGGCGTTCGAAAGGGCCCGCGGACAACATATCCCGCTCAACCGGATGTCCGAGGAGCACTTCGCCGCCTGGGGCAGGTCTCTCGCCTCGCTCCACCGCCTGTCCGAGTCTTATGCCCCGAGGGCGACCCCGTGCAGGAACTGGGAAGACACGTTGATCTGGATCGCTTCGATCCTGCAGCGGGATCCCGGGAAGGCCGGCCTCCTGCATACGCTTCATGCCTTGCGGGCCCGACTGGCCGAACTGCCGGCCGCGCCCGGATCCATGGGCATGATCCATTATGACTTCGAGTTCGACAATCTCTTCTACGTCCCGGAAGAAGCGCGCTACTGCGCGATCGACTTCGACGACGCGATGGTGCATTGGTTCATGATGGACGTCGCGTCCGCCCTCTCCGATCTGCTGGAGCAAGAGAGCGGGCAAGCCCGGCTGCAGATCAATACGTTCTTGGACGGGTACCGGTCCGTCAAAGCGTTGGACGAATACGATCTTAGCCTGATTCCGGTCTTCCGGCAGTTTGCCGATCTCTACACGTACGCACGTCTACAGCGAA
The DNA here is from genome assembly GCF_014212125.1 of Cohnella nanjingensis. GTDB lineage: Bacteria > Bacillota > Bacilli > Paenibacillales > Paenibacillaceae > Cohnella > Cohnella nanjingensis. The sequence continues at coordinate 236,204 of NZ_JACJVP010000007.1, read as the reverse complement.
GCATCGAAGAGCTGGACGAATCCAGCTCTCCGGAGTGGGCCGTTCAGCTTCGGGACAAATTGCTGAGCGTCTGCGATCGCATCCGCGAGCGTTGCCGGAGTTAGTGCCGTCGCCCGCGACACCTTCGTATTCATAGAGAGAGCGATGCCAGCCGCCGGGTCTTCCGGCGTTTCCTTGTTCGTTCAATATTCCGTTCCCCGCACCTTGGCGAACACGAAGGTATCGGATAGTTCGCCGTTCACGTCGCACTTCTCGCGGCGCAGGACCGCTTCCTTCGTGAATCCGAGACGCTCGGCCACTCGGGCGCTCGGCCCATTTCGGGCATCGCAGCGGATCTCGATCCGGTTCGCCTGCAGCGTCTGTATGGCAAATTCCGTAATTCCCGCTACCGCTTCCGTGATATAGCCTTGCCCGTTCAGGGATGTACGGATCCAGTAGCCGATCTCAAACTTCCGAGCTTCCCAATCGATCCGATGAAGACCGCTGCCTCCCACGAATTGACCTGTCGTCTTGTGAAATAGATACAGCCTTAAGTCCGAACGTTCCAGAAAATGAATGCGTCCTTGGCGCGAGCTGATCATCGACTCTTCGATCGTAGGAACCTGTTGCACCCAAGGCATCCAGGGACGCAGTTCGTCGACGCTCTCCCGAATCGCCGCGTTGACGAGTTCCCCGTCCTCCCATTGCGGTGCGCGTATCACCAATCGCTCCGTCTCAAACTGCTCCGGTATCGACAATAGAAGCGGATTGACGGCTTTTGACTCCATGATCATCCTCCATTCCTAGCGTGGCCATTCCCCTGTCAGAATAGATCATAACACGCCTCCTCCGACATCAGTTTACCTGTAATACAAGTACACTGATGGTCCAGATTATAAGTGCAAATAATAATCCGCTCCAAAAGACCTCTCCAGTATATGGTTTTCCTTTTACAATCTTTTTAATTGCTCTTAACAATGCGACTATGAACTCGTTTGATTTGCTAGAAATATCCAATCTTGCTCTTGATTGTAGTGAAGATCATTTTTAACGTCAATCGCTTTTATGGCCTCCCTCTCTCGGAGCAAAACAAAATAGGGGCCGAAGTCGCCCCTCCCCGCCCTCTATTTTTTCCCCTAGACCGCGCTGTGTGTTCGAGCTTCCGAGCCACCTACGTGAACGGTTCTACGAATCTCCGCGTCGCCACGCTTCAGCGGTTAGAAGATCATCTCATAGCAGCCGATGGCCATGAGGAGGATGCATCCCAACAGTTCGGAATATCGCCCCAGCCAGGACTTCGCGATCTTGCTGCCCAGACGGACCCCGATATCGACCGACGCGAACGAGAAGACGCCGACCGAGAGGGCCGTGATCCAGGGAGAGACGCCGCTGGCGCCCGCGCCGAAGCTGCTCCCGATGCAGTTGACCGACAAGGCGAAGCCTAACGAGATCGACTCGACCCAGGAGATGACGTGATCTCCGTCTTTGTCAGTGCGGTCGGCGATTCGCTCCGACGCTTGGGCGCTGCCGGCGCCTTCGCCGGACGCCGCGGCCTTCCTCCGTTCCCGGACGACCTTGCGAATGCCCCAGACGCCCAGCAGGACGAGCACGCCGCCCCCGATCAGATTGCCCCAGTAGAGCGGGAACAGCTCGGAGAAGTACATGCCGGCCGTCATCGCCACATAAGTCGCGGCCATGGATAAGAATGCGATTAATAAATTCGACAAGAGCGGTACGCGGGTCTTCCTCGCGCCGAACGTTACGCCGATTCCCAGATTATCGATGTTAGCGGCCACGCCGATGAGGACGATCGATAGCCAATGCATGCCTTTTGCCTCCCCTGGTGCCTGAATCCTTTACGGTATGCGCGGGGCCGCCCAGATGAGCCCATGATGCCGTTTGTCGAAAATTCTACCCGGTGTAAGGCGCAAAATCAAAAAAGAAGGGCTTGCCGGCCCTTCCATCCATCCTTATCGCGGCATTCGACAAGAACGACGCGCACCAAAAAAAAGGACCGCAACCGCTTGCCTCCCGGCAAGCCGTCGCGGTCCTTGAAGCCGCGCTATTGTATCTGAACCAGCAGCAAGATAATCGAGAATAAGCTGAAACACGTGCTGGCCAAGAACAGGAACCCCAGCGCCTGCTTCGTGTTCAGGCCTGCCCGCAGCAAGCGATAGTGAACCTGGCTCGCATCCGCCTGATAGATCGACTTGCCTTGCATGAACCGCTTGAAGACCACGAACAAGTTGTCGAAGATCGGGACGCCCAGCGCCAGGATCGGGATGAAGAGCGATAGGACGGTGGCTTGCTTGAACGCGCCGTCCAAGGCGATCACCGCCAAGACGAACCCGAGGAAGGTGGCTCCCGCATCGCCCATGAATATCTTGGCGGGCGGCTTGTTGAAGCGCAGATAGGCAACGGTGACGCCTACCAGAATGATCGCCATGATCGCGGAATTCGACTGGCCCATGACGAGCGCGACGATGAACAGCGTGCCCGCGGAGATGGCCGAGAGCCCTCCCGCCAGCCCGTCCAGACCGTCCGAGAAGTTAATGACCGTCGTGACCCCGAAGATCCACAGGATCGTCAGCAAGAACGAGACGATCGTCGGCAGCGTGACATAATCCCCGGATAAGGGGTTGTAGAAGCCGGTGAACGCATTGCCCGAGAAATAGACCAAAACGGCTGCGGATACCTGTACGACTAGCTTGGGCAAGGCGGGGAAATCTTTGCCCTTGGTCTTGTACCAGTCATCGACCGTGCCGATGGTGAGCAGCAAGATGCCGCCTAGCAGCAGCGCGCCCGTCTCCCAATTGAACGCTCTGGCAACCAACAAATAAGTAATGAAAAATCCGAGGAAAATCGCATAGCTGGCCGTGAGCGGAATGGCCTCCCGGTGCAGCTTGCGTTCGACATTTTTTCTAGGCTTGTCCACGAAATCCCATTTAAACGCCAATCTGCCGAAAGGAGGAATCAAGAGATATACGATCAGAAACGACACCACAAAAGCGACTGCGTATAAAATATCTTTCACCACCGTGAATTCGATAGATTCCAGACATAATTATACATTCGAACGCACGGGCTGTCGACTCATAGGGGATCGCTGTTCCCGAGGGAAGTCCGATTCGCTGAATTTGACACGTTCACGTCAAGGAACTGTAAACGTTCAAAGTATGCTTGGTGATGGCTTCATCGTAATCCGGGTACGGATATCCGAGCGTTTCTGCCACCGCTTTAGAGAATGTTCTAAATAACGCATGACAAGCAAATAAAGACTGCCACATGCTGGAATAGCCATTCTCGGCATAAGTGGATAGCAACGCTTCCCAATCTTCATTCGCGAGGTACCGGTCAATGAATTTATAGTTTTTCCCCACGCTGAACGTATAGCCTCGCTCTGACCCGATATGCCAAGCCATCATTCTCAACAAATTAGGTCGGGCTATTTCATTCAAATGGTCGATCGCAAACAGGATTTCTTTTCTCGCCAATCCTTTTACGACGTAAGTGGATACCATCCAGAATTCATTGCAGCAATCGTCGAATTCTCTTGCCGTCGGCTTCTTAATCCAGTATTGGCGGTCGTTTGCGAGCACTTCTTTTTGGACGCGCGTATCCTTATCAAGCAAGACCTCGACTAATCCGTCGCTACGGGTAAAATAATCCTCCGCCTCATCGATCGGAATTAGGGTCAGGTCTAATTTATTGCCGTCTTCAAAAAGGATGAGATAGGAGAACCAATTCCCTAATTCGGACGGAAAAAGCGCCATATCCTCCGGTTTCTGCATCATGATTCGATTGCCGAAAATATCGAGCCATTGATCGTTCTCCTTGAAGGAATCCATCTCTGTCACAAAATAAGAAATATCGAAATCTTGGAACGTATCGGACGGAATATTGCGGTTTGTACGCGAACCTTCCAAGGTGACCAAGCGGATTCTATGATCATTCCTAGCAAAATCTACAAGCATATTTATCATTTCCTGTTCGCTTCGCAATGCAGTCGGCCTCCGTTCTAGCCTTAATCTTCGTAACTTTAAAATAGAGCGGATGAGAATCTTTTACAATAGCTGAAATATCCGCCAAGCGAAAAAGCCCTGCTCGTTCGCAGGGCTTTCCTTGTTTGAACACATGCCGTTCTATTGCGTCAGCAACCGGCGTCCCATGAGCCAGATCGCAAGCGGGTTCCCTTGAACCGGCAGCCTTCTCGATGCGCGAATCAGGGAGATGCCTCCGGCGATCAACGCACCGCCAATCAACACAGCTAGGATAAGCAAGAGCGGAGACACCAGATCCTGCATGCCCATAATTCCCGTGTAAGCCCAAAGCGTGCCGAACGCGGCCATGAAGAATACGCCCGATGCGGTTCCGCGGACAGCGGCCCCTGGTACGTTGGTTGTAGATGGCGACATGATGAATCCTCCTTGTGTTCCTCTTGTTGCTCTCATTGTAAGAAAAAAGGATGCCCTTATGTCAGTGCATAAGTTCATCCTTATCCATGAAGTTTCTCATGTCTTGACGTGTGAGATTTTCAAAAGCGCCCTTTCCTAGCCGCTACTCGGCCGCAGTTGTATGGATCTTATTCAGCATCCGCCGGATCAGCCGTTCCAGCGCTTCGCCGGGCACGAAGGGAGCCAGGCCGGAGAGGACGTCCGCGTTCATGCTACCCGGATCCGCGCGGTCCAGCAGCTGCACGAGCCGCTCCCTGCTCAAGAAGGGGGCGAGCCCCTGGATCGCGCCGACACTAGCGCCCTCATCATTCCAAGCACGTTCCACCAGGAAGTGCAAGGTGTCTTGGCTGAGGAAAGGCGCCAAGGCTTGGACAACGTCGCCATCGATCGGATCGTCCTCCGCCCGCCTCACCAGGCGGTCGAGCTGTTCCGAGGCCAGGAAGGGCGCCAGTTCTACGAGCTGCCCAACTTCGGACGGTGAGCTGAATGCCCGATCCGCCAACCGCGCCAACGTGCTTCTGCTCACGAAGGGAGCCAACCCCTGAACCGCCTTCAAGTTCAGCTGGTCTTCCGCCGCTTCCTCGAGGATGAGATCGAGCGCCTCGCTGCTCAGGAAGGGCGCCAGTCTCAGGATCTCCCGTATGCTCGTTGGCGAAGCCTCCGACGGATCCGGCTCTACCGCTTCCTCTTCCTGCGCCCGTCCGGCGTGAACGACCGGACGCTCGCCGACTGCGGGCGAGGCCTGAACCGGGAGAGATTCCGCCTCCGCCGCAAGGGACAGCTCCGCCGCCGCTCCCGCCGGTTCCACCGTACGGCGCTCGCCGGTCAGCAGGTCGTCGATAGTCGTTCCGAGCAGCCGGCCGATGGCCGGCAGCGTGCCGACGTCGGGCAGCGACTCTCCCCGCTCCCACTTCGAGACGGCTTGGTGGCTCAGGTTAAGCTGCTCCGCAAACTCGGCCTGCGTCATTCCTTTTTCCTTGCGTAGCGTGGAGATCAAAGCACCGATCTTGCGCATATCCATCATGGAACGCCTCCGATTGAATGAATGTACAGTGCGCACTGTCTGTCTTCAGCATAGCATGGCGAACGCTCGCACTCTATCAAGCTTCGGTTGAAGCGCCAAATTCAACCGGCAGTTGAATAGGGCACGGTCAGTTGCAGCTCAGAGACGGTCTCACCATCCTGCTCGCCACCGACCACAAGACGCACAAGGTCGAGGAGCTCTCGGCCAGGGACGGTAAGCAGCAGACGTGGAAACCTGCCTAACGAACGTATAAAGGGAGCGGCGCGATGCGCCGCTCCCTCTTCCTTTTGTTCGTCGGTCTTCAGATGCGATTCCCGGCGGCCATCTCCTCGGCGCCGCGAGCCGCATTCATGCGTTGTAGCAACAACCGGATCAGCGGCGGCACCGCGAAGAAGATGAACCATGTCCGGAACAACTGATAACAGCTGACGATGGCGATGTCCGCATGGATCTCCTTCGCCATGATCCCCATCTGGTCCATGCCGCCGGGCGCCATGGCGAGGAACGCCGTCGCGGGCGAGACGCCGTGCATCCGGGTCAATAGCCAGCTCAAGCCGAGCGCGCCCGCGATCAGCAGAACGCCGCTCATCAGGGCCAGCACGATGACACGGAACTTGTTCTGCAGGCTCTCCGGCCGAAGCATCAAGCCCACGTACGTCCCGATGAACAATTGGGCCGCGTCCAGGAATCCTGCCGGAAGCGCGGGCCCATCAACCCCGGAGAGGTGAAGGACGGCCGTGGCGATCATGGGCGCCAACAGGAAGGCCGACGGGAAGCGAATCCGCTTGCCCAGCATGGCGGCCGCGACGCCTACGGCCGCGAACAGGAGCACGTTGGGGAACAGGTCCCCCCAAGGGGCGGACGCAGTCCCCACATTCGCAGCCGCGCCGCCGTGCGTGCCCCCGAACAAGGGGCTGAACACCATCAGCGGCACGCAGAAAATAATCATCATCAGCCGCGACACTTGGAGAAAGGTGATGATCGTCAGATCGACCCCTTTGCTCTCTTCCGCCAGGATGATCATCTGCGAGAGGCCTCCGGGGATGCTGCCCATCAGTACGGTCGGCAGGGACAGCCCGGACAGCCGCGACACGAGATAAGCGATCAATGCGCTCAGGAGCAGCAGCAGTACGGTCATTAGAACCATGCTCGGCAGCTGCCGCCCCATCTCGCTCAGCGTGGTCGCCGTGAACGACAAACCCAGCGAATAGCCGATGGTGATCATCGCGGTATGGCGGAAGACGCCCGGCCATAGCGGCTTGAACGGCTTCGGGAGCCTGGCGCCCGCGAAGGCGCCGACCATCGGTCCGAGCAGCCAGGGCAGCGGCGCGCGGATCGCCGCGAACAGGGCGGCGCCCGCCAGCGAGAGGGCAAGGGTGATCAGGAATCGGCTGAACCGGCTCACGATCGGTCGGCCAGCTTCTCGATGCTCGCGTTGACGTTTTCTCTGGCCAATCCGCCGTGGTAGCAGATGACGGTCTCGATATCCAAGGCCTTAAGCTTGCCCAGGGAGGCGTATGCTTGCTCCAGCTCTGGCGTCATCTGAGGACGCGGTCCTTGCAGCTCCCCGCCTACCGCTACCATCGCATCGCCCGCGATCAGCGTCTTGCTCGCATGATGGTAGAGACAAACGTGACCTGGCGTATGCCCCGGCGTATGAATGACAGTCAGGCCGCCGCCGAACGGCAGCGTCTCGCCGTCCGCCATCGCGCGGGTCACGTTCGGCTTCGTCGGATGAAGGAAGGCGTTCTCGAAGGAGATGCGCACCGCATCCGGCAAGGATGGCAGCAGCATGCTCGCCCGCTCCGGCCCGAACTTGATCATCGGCGTCTTGCCGTCGATGGCTTCCCGATCGTCTGCATGGGCATACACTTCGAACGGGCTCGGCTCCGACGCCTGGAATCCGGGCAGACCGCCGATATGGTCGATATCCTGGTGCGTCAGCACGATGGCTTGAAGGGGAAGCTCGGGAATCCCCGCTTGTTTGACCAGGGCGCGAATCAAGCCCTCAGAGCCCGGCATTCCCGTATCGATCAAGACCCAGGCGTTCTCGTCGTAGAGGACGACCGGATGGATCGTCATCGCCCGTTCGCCTTGACCCAGCGTCAATTCCAGCATTTCCAATCCTTCTGCGATCCTCATGTTCATCCCGATGCCGGCCGCTCGGCCGATCATCGGTACACCTCCTTAGCATCCATGGATTAAAACCAATGAGTTCAATATAGAACTATTAAGTTTTATTGTCAACCGTCAGGCGTTGACCTTGCCCCCAGACTCGTGTCAAGATAGGGGAGAGGTGGTCGGGTTGGAGGATTGGAGAAAAGACAAAATACTGGACGTCGCCATGGATCTGTTCCGCCAAAAGGGCTATAGCGCCACGTCCATGCAGGATATCGCCGAAGCGTGCGGGATGGCCAAAGCCAGCATCTATAAATTATTCGCCTCCAAGGAAGAGCTATTCACGGAGGTGTTCGTGCTCTGCCATCAGGTGCTGCTGGCGAAGGCCGCCGAGCTCGATCGTTCGGGCGCGCTGCTGGGCCTCTCTCCGAAGGAGATGCTGGTCCGCAAGATCGAGTTCCAGCTGTACTACACGTTAGAGAATCACATCTTCATGATGGACCTCAAGGAGCTCCCTCTTACGGGCAACGAGCTGTTCGTCGCGGCATGGAAGCGCAAGAAGTCCGCGCTGCTGAACTGGATGAAGGATCTGATGCTGGATAAATACGGGGAGCCGATCGAGCCGTACATCTGGGACGTCGTCACGGTTTTCCGAGGCATTCTGATCGAATACATGCGCTTCGCCTTGCAGAAGGTCATCTCCTTGCCGATGGCCGACCTGGCGGCCTTCATCGTCGACCGGATGGACGCCGTCGTCGGCGATCTGATCCGCATGCGGCCCCGGCCCGTGATCGACGACGCCATCGCCCGCTTCAACTACCTGAACCCCAGCGACGAGCAGAGACGGCATGGCACGGCCCGTGAATTTCTCCGGGAGATGGAGAGCCGGATTCTTGGCATGACGCTCCCCGAGGCCGTCCGTCGGGAGATGGCGGAGGTCGTCGGACTGATTCGGAAGGAGCTGGAGCTGGAGCAGCCCAATGCTACACTCCTGCGCGTGCTTATCGTTTACTTTGAAGCCATACCGGAACTGAAGTCCGACATCCGCCAGTTGAAGCTGCTGTTGTCTTAACGTTCCGGCCGGTAGATACGTCTATGACAAGCCTCAGTTATCGCCACGCCTGCCGTCTCGCCGCCAATTCATCTTGAATTATCGGAACCGCTGATCTACGATAACGGTGAGGGTCCGAGCGTTTCTTGCCATCGCGCAGGCAAGCCTACAACTTAGAGAGCAGCGAACGAGCACCCCTAACCGCTTAGGGAGGAATGAACTTGACTAGAATTGGCATCATTATCGGAAGTACGCGTCCGGGCCGCAAGGCCGAAGACGTTGCGCGTTGGGTATACGAGATCGCTTCGGCGCGGAGCGACGCGGAGTTCGAGCTCGTGGATATCGCAGATTACCGATTGCCGCTGTACGACGAGCCCATTCCCCCGATCATGGGCAACTACAAACATGAACATACGCGGATTTGGTCCGAGAAGATCAAGAGCTTCGACGGCTTTGTGTTCGTGACGCCGGAGTACAACCACTCTACGTCGGGCGTGCTGAAGAACGCCATCGACTACTTGTACCAAGAATGGAACGACAAAGCCGCCGGGTTCGTCAGCTATGGCAGTGCCGGCGGTACGCGGGCGGTCGAGCATCTGCGCCAGATCGCAGGCGAACTGAGGCTCGCCGACGTCCAGGCCCAAGTCTCTCTGTCGCTGTTTCACGACTTCGAGAACTTCAGCGTACTTAAGCCGGGCCCCAAGCAGGACGTATCGGTCAACAACATGCTCAGTCAAGTCATTGCGTGGAGCGGAGCTTTGAAGTCGTTAAGAAGCTGACGGGGCGAGTACCGTCCCGATTCGCCTAAGACAAGAGGTCGGCAGCCCCCAGTACGGGTGGCTGCCGACCTCTCGTGTATTGCCGCGATCACCCAGATCGGCAACAGCAGGAGAGGCGTCGCCGCCCCCCGATTCTGAAGCTCGCTGCTGGTAAAAGGGAATTCGAGAACGACTTGAATGCCGGTAACGGATAACATGATGGAGACAAGCGCTAGGCATTTACTTGGGCGAACTTATCCTTGTCCCATTGGTAGATCCATTGCTTGTACTCGCCGCTCTCCTGATCGTAGTATTTGGCGGCGAACCGGTTCCCGCCGAGCTGTTCGAGGAGTACCGAAGGAAGGTGATCCGCGATATACATCTCTCCGCCCGTATCCAGCTTGACGATCTCTCCCCGTTCGGTCAACGTATACAGGCGATAGATGCCGCCATTGCTGCCGGCCCACTGGCCCAATGTGAAGTCGGGCTGGCCGTCGCCGTTGTAGTCCGCCCATGCCAAGTCGAACTTGCCGCCGAAGTTCAGCGTCTTCTCCCCGAAGTCCTCCATCAACCCGTCGTAAATAAAGGCCGTGCTGCCTTGCGTGGACAAAGCCGGATTCACGACCCGAAGCCGGTACGTTCCCGTATAGTTGTCGGCGTAGATGCCGCCTCCCGGTCCGCCTGCCTCCGCTTCCGTCTCATGCCTCCCCTCGACCATCTCCACGTTCACGTAGAGGATGCCGCCGTTCGCGAGATCCACACGGCTCGACGACAGCAGTACGATCTCGTTGCCTGCCGGCGGGGCGGGATTCGGTTCGCCGGCAGCGCCTGCAGACCGCGCCACTTCCTCCACATAGGCCGACAGCTTCGTCTCATCCGCTGCATGCGGTCTTACGTCGCCCCCGAACGCGGCTTCGATCTCCGCCCGCTCCACGGTATAGGGATGCCCGCGATCCTCGCCTACGACCGCGCTAATGCGGTCTACGTTCCCGATCAAGCTGAACAGAACCGCCGCATTCCGCCTGAACAGCGTGTCCTGGCTCCCGCTATCCAGGCTTTGATCGACAGCGGCTCCTTCTCCTGTCTTGGCATCCGCCTCGTACCGAATCGTGAGACCGTATGGCGCCTCTGCGGTATGCAGCTCCACCACCCCGCGCCTATAGCCCGACGGCAGCGGCAGCAGATCGATCAGCGCGACGACGCGGCTGTTGTCGCCGACGTACGCCGTCTGATGGCGGAGCAGCTCCTGAACCGGATAGACTTCTCCCGCTCCGTCGGAAGGCGGCGACGCCTGTCCGCGATCCGCCGGGGAGCGCGGATCGGCGACGAACCCCGCGATGAGCGCCGCGACGGCGAGGAAGACGAGCGCGACGGCGCGCGGTCCGGGCCGCCGGTACCGGACGATGCGCTTGATCCTCGCCGTCACGTGGTCCTCCCCGAACGTGAGCGGCCCCGCCTGCAGCCAGTCGCGCTTACCCGTCGACAGCGACAGCAGCGACTGGGAGTAGCCGTGCCTGCCGTCCGGGCCGAGGGACCGCAGCACGCGCTCATCGCAAGCCATCTCCATATCCTTACTCATCGACCGGAAGGACAGCCAGAGGAGCGGATTGAACCAGTGGACGATCAGCGCGAGATACGCCAGCGGCTTGATCCAGTGGTCCCGCCGGCGGATATGCGTCTCTTCGTGGGCCGCGATATAGCGCAATTCGATCTCTTCTAGCCCTACGGGCACGTAGATCTTCGGCCGGAGGAGGCCGAAGACGAACGGCGACGCGATGCGATCCGTCTCGTAGACGCGATCCCGCACGCGGGTAGCCGTCCGCACCCGACTCGCGGTCCGCAAATAGGTGTAGAGGCTGTACGCCAGTAGCAGGATCGTCCCCGAGATCCAGACGATGCCCGCCGCCGTCATGACCAGCTGCATCGGATTAACGCTGTTCGCCGCGACGGCCTCCGGCAGGCTCGCGTTCACCGTCCGGTCCACGGCGGGGATCCCCGTCGACACCTCGGGGCGCGGCATGAGCCCGATCGAAGGCGGGACATAAGCAAGCCGCCCCGCATCGTCCCGGCTCCCCGCAGGGAGGAAGCCGAGCAGGCTGAAGGCGGAGGTCAGCGTGATCGGCACCGCCATGCGGACGAGGACGGCGGACCACAGCGCATAGGAATAGATCTTCGGGGCCCTGCGGAGCAGGAATCGAACCGCGAAGACGCCTACAGCCACGTAAGAAGCCGTGATGCTCATATTCAGAACGGTCGCGAACAGCGCAGAAAGTCCGTTCATTCGGCCGCCTCCTCGATGATGCGCTTCAGCTTCTCGATCTCCTGCGCCGACAGTTTCTTCTGATTCAGGAAGGCGGTCAGGAACTTCGGCAGCGAGCCGCCGAAGCTCTTGTCGATCAACGCCTCGCTCTCGTACCGCTGTACGTCCTCCAGCTTGACGAGCGATCGCACCTGGGCGTTCTCGTTGCGCAGAACCCCTCGTTCGCACAGCTTGCGCAGCACCGTATAGGTCGTCGATTTCTTCCAGCCCAGCCTCTCCTGACACAGCCGCACGAGCTCGGTCGAGTTGATCGGTTCGGATTCCCAGATCAGGCTGACGAACTTATATTCCGCATCGTAGAGTTTGATGGAATCCATGCTTGCTTCCTCCCGGGTGGGTTTATTCAGATAAACCTCTCCCGTCGAGTTTATCGCAATAAACCTCGCGGCGCAACCTTGATTTGCTTTGTCGACGGCAAACAAAGCAATCAACATAGCAATTCAGGAGAACGCAAACCTCTGCCATTCGGCTAAAATAAGGTAGAAGCCCGTCCACGCGTCGTCCCAATCCCAGAGGAGGCTCGATCATGAAAAAAATCACGTTGTATATGCAGATTTCCCTTAACGGCATCGTGTCCCATGTGGACGAATGGATGACATTCAGCGACGAGATCGTAGAGGAAGCCTATGAATATTACAAGACGCTGGATACCCTCGTGATCGGAGGCCGCACTTATCCTTCCATGGCCGAATATTGGATGACCGCCGAGCAGTCGTCCGCGTCCGCGCTCGAGCGATCCTTCGCCCAACGGATCAACGCCATCCGGAAGATCGTCGTCGCCCGTTCCGAGCGGGAATTGGTATGGCCGAATTCGGAGCTATGGGTATTGAAGGACGAGGAATCGTTGGTTCGGAAGGTCGAAAGCCTCAAAGAGACCGAAGGAAAAAATATCTCCGTGGAGAGCGGCGTGAACACTTGGCAGCTGTTCCTCCGGAACGCGCTCTTCGACGAGATCTGGCTGTACGTCCATCCGGTCGTCGCCGCACGCGGCGAGAGACTGTTCGCGGATGTGAACGCTCCGTTCTCCTTTCGCCTGCTCGATCACACCGTTCACCGGAACGGCGTCGTAGGGTTGCGTTACGAGAGGATCTGAGCGCTGCCAAGCGCACAAAAGGCTGGAAACAGCCGGTTGCCCGAGCTATTTCCAGCCTCGCGTTCATCGCAATTCTTCAATGTTATTGCAAGGTGATCTCGAACTTCGACCCGGCCTCTCCCGCGAAAACGATGGATCCTTTCGCCGGCAACGCGACCTTCCGATCCCCCTCGACGACGCTGAAGCTCACGCACGTTCCCTTCTCGTCGTAGACCGCGAACGAGCCTTTCTTCGGGATCTTCACCTTGATCGTCTTGCCCGCGTCCTTCTCATTCAACGTATACCACTTGGCGTAACCGCTCGACGGGATCGTGGCCGACGACTTCTTGGCGACATAGATCGGCTTCACGGCGTCTTCGTTGACATAGACGCTTCCCGCGACTTGCAGATACTCGGCGTCATCCTGCGTATAGAAATGATATGCCATGAGGTCTCGACCGTACATCGCCGATATTTGCAAGTCGGGGGCAGCCGTATTCGGGCCCGTAATTTGTTTGTCCGCCACATAACCGGGCAATTGCTGCGACAGATTCAACTGGAGCGTCGTCGGCAGCAGATACATCACCGAGGTATACTTCTCGTTGACGAGGTAGTATTTCTTGCCGTCCCGCTGCTTCCAAGCCGCAGCCGTCTCTTCCGGAAGATCCCGGGGTGCGAGCTTCTCGCCGGTATACAGCGATATGGCCGTCTGACCCAGCCCCGGCAACGAGACGTATTGCCGCGTCCACAGGTAGGTGCGTCCGTTCTCTTCCTTCACGAAGCTCATCTTCGTATTTCCGTCCGCGCTATGGAATGATCCGTCCGCCGAATACTCGTATTTCTCGGCCGGGCTGTCCGGCATTTGTTCCGAAGACAACGTCATTTCGCCGGCTTTGCTAATATCGACCTTCGTCGTTTGTTGCGTCGCTCCGTAGATGCCCGCATACTGCAGCATCGATTCCGGCATCTCCGCCTTAACCGGCTTGCCGTACGACTTCTCGGGCTTGAATTCGGCTATCGTTCCTTTCTCCTTCAGCGCATGAAGCAGCATCTCGTTCGCCAGCAGCTGATCGGTCGCGCTGGAACCCCCGGAAGAGAGGACGGCAGCCGCCATGTCGTGCTCGGGGAGCACCACGAGCGATGCATGATACAGCACCGTGTCTCCTCCCTTCGTCAGCGCCTGAATCCCGTATTCGCCGAACGGGTACAGATTGACGCTGTCCCAGCCGAGTCCGTAGCCGATTGACGTATCCGCCTCCTCCGGCCATAGGCCATAGAGGCGTCTTGTACTCTTCTTGTTCCATCGCCGTTACCGATTCGTCGGACAGAATCCCGTTGGCCCGCCCTGTGAAAATCTGCGAGAATCGGACCATGTCTTCCGCCGTGGAATAGACGCCGCCCGTTCCCAAGACGTTGACCGTCTCGTTCGGCAATTGTCCCTTGTATGTCGGCAAATAGAGTCCCGCCGACTTGGACCCGTTCAACGGATCCAACGGCGTCTTCGTATTAGACATACCCAACGGCTTCGTAAAATGCTGATGAATATACGAGGTATAGTCCATGCCGCTGACTCTCTCTACCAGAATCTCGGCTAGCGTAAATCCGTCATTGCAATAAACGGAGAAAGCGCCCGGGTCGGCCTTCAGCTTCTGGTTAGCCAACTCCTTCAGCAGCGTGTCGTGGGCGTAAGTATCGTTATCTTCGAACAAAAAGGCGTTGACCAACGTCGCTCCGTTCAGACCGGAGGAGTGATTCAGCAGCATGCGCGGCGTGATCTGCTTGTATCGCTCGTCCTCCATCGTGAACTCGGGAATATACTGGACGACCGGCGTATCCAGATCGACTTTCCCCGCATCTACTAACTGCATAACGGCCGCCGTCACGAACATCTTGCTTGTCGACCCGATGCCGTACACCGTTTTGGCCGTCAACGGCTGTTGCCCTTTCTCGTCGTTACGGCCGGATTGACCGGATACGACGATGTTGCCGTGATCGATAAGGGCATATTGCACGCTTGTCGTACCGTATGATTTCGTGAGCTGATCGGCTTTCTCCGCCGAAGCTTTCTGCGTCTCTTCATAGGCCGAACCGCCGCTTTGGGAGGAAGCCATCGCCCCCGTCGGCGCGAGCATGGTTACCGCAAGCACCGCAGTCGAGATCCACAATCTTTTTTTCATTAGAACCTCCTTAGGGATTTTATTTCTTTGCAGGATGCAGAACTACAACAAGCCGCGGAGGACTTGCGAAGTCCATCCGGATCTACTTATCCTTATGACCTCCTTTCGGTACCATGCTATACAAGGTACCTTGTGATATAATATAGCGAATGAGAAAAAATGAAAAGGACTGCAGCGGCTACGACAGCCCGTTGCAGTCCTGGAAAATCTCGAGCCGGTCGGTGCTGCATTGCCGCGCCGATTCCGCATTGCCGGCCGCTGCCTGCGATTAACCCGCCAATTGGGCCGTCTCGCCGCACATTTTGTTCCAGCCGTATTTCGCGCCTTACCTTACTTGTTCTTTTGTGCCAACAACTTCAGCAATACCGTTACCGCCTCAGCTCTCGTTGCATGATCTTGAGGAGCGAACCGATTGCCGCCTTTCCCTTGAACGATCTCAGCTTGCTGCACGATCGCAACGCTAGCCTTCGCCCATACCGGGATGTCCTTGTCATCCGCGAAGCCGGTGGCCGCATTCGCTTCGATAAGCCGAGTCCTTTACCGGATCGTTTGACCTCTTCCGAAAGCACGGTTGCGCCAGCAATAAACCGCCTCGAAAATCCCGAATACGCCGACGACCGCGGCGACCAGAATGACCGCCAACACGCCAAAAACGGTCATCGTCGTTCCTTGATCCCCCAGCAGAAGCGCGCTGCCGATGACCCAAAGGAAGTCGAGCACAGTGATGATCAGCACGGCCGTCGGAGAAACCACGCGCCTGGACGCGGTCCAGACGAGAAATGCGACGAATACGAGCAGGAAAACCCCGGTCTCAACCAAAGCGCTCTTGTTGCCCAGCCCCGTCCAATCGGAGACATACCCGGCAAAGAACAGCAGCAGCAGCCCGCATGCCCCGGACGAAACGGCATTCGTCAGCAGAACTTTGCGAATGAGCGATTCTCCTGCCGGCGTTATTGCTCCATTCGGTTTCATAATCGATTCCCTCCTAGTGGTTCGGTTGCGTCCTTACACACCGGAGATTAGTCCACAAACGACTGCCAAAACCATGCTTTTTACTGCCGTTTGGTGCCAACCTTGCGTATTTTACGAGGACACTCACTACTTTGGCAAACTATTCAAGGAAGCGAGGGGGCACCCCTGCTGCAATTTCGGTACCGCCAAACGTAGGGGCCTTAGCCCTTGGGCCAGCGATAGGGGGCGACATGCCGTCGCATCGCGAGAAAGAGCGATGCCCACTGCTCCGGCGACAGCGAGACGGCCGTCTGCGCCCGGTCGACCCGGGCGAGCTGCAGCGTCGGCCGAAGCTGCGCCGGCGTAAAGATGCCCCGCAGCGCCTCGGCCGCGGGCAGCCGCGGCTGGCGCAGGAGATAGGCGGCGAAGGCCGCGAACCGCCGGCTCTCGGCGGCGGGCACGAGCGGCTGCTCCCGGCGGACGATGCGGACGATCGCCGCGTCGACGCGCGGAGGCGGGGCGAAGTGCGCGCGGGGAACCGCCGTCCGCATCTCGAAGCGGAACTGCATTCGCCACGCCAGCAGTCTCGGGTCCGCCGTCGCTTCTTCCGTGAAGCGCCGGGCCGCCCCCTTTTCCAGGATCAGCGCGCCTCTCTGGAAGGCTTTGCCCTCTGGCCCCAGCAGCTTTCCCAGAATCGCCGTCGTGATCGCGAACGGGATGTTCGCCACCACGCAGAACGGCTTCGCCGGCAGCCGAATGTCGCGGATGTCGCCCAGGAGGACGGTGATGCGGGGATGGCGCTCCGCCTTTTCGCGGAGCGTCTCCGCGAAGGCCGCGTCGACCTCCACCGCCAGCACCCTGGCTGCCCGCTCCGCGAGCGGGAACGTCAGGCTGCCTTTGCCGGCGCCGATCTCCAGCACGGTATCGGTCGGCTGCAGCCTCGCCGTCTCCATCAACTGCCGGATCGTGCCCGGGTGGTGGAGCAGATGCTGCCCCGTAAAGTTAGGTCCGGATATGCATTTTCGGATCGTGCGATGCTTTTTGTTTTGCCTGCGCATAGATCGATTCCTCCCGTATCGAAATGTCCCGCGGCTCCGAAACGGAAAAAGCCGCAGGCGCGGGCCTGCGGCGGAACGACGGATTTCGAGAAGGGTAGGGATGCGCATCAAACCAGCCATGTCCCCTGCTTGCGCGGGGGCATGGCTCGCCGGATCTCTGGCGCATAGACGGACAGGGCGATCGTATCGCCTTAGAAAAACGCAAAAAAGAGACAGACGCGGCGCGCTGTCCCTCTCCATCCATCGACGCGAAGGATATCCTAAAATGGGCAGTCCGATTCCGTTTTGCTCCGCACGCAGGCAGAGCCTTTGTTCACTATTCAGTTAGTGGCAAAGGATACAAAACGCAATCTGACGAAATTAATAACACCCATTGTTAGGACAACCCTCCATTCCTAAAGTTGGGGATATTGTAGCATACGGCGAGCGCTTGCGCCAGTAGAAAAGCGTTCTCCATTCGTTCGGCTCGCGCTTGGCGAGCTGCGATCGCGGGCATCGATTGGCGTTACGCGAATCTTACGCCAATCAAACCCGTGATCAAGCCGACAAGGACGCCCACCGTACAGAGCGTTGACCAGATTCGCCTGCCGCGCGGTTTGTTCATGAAACACCAGCCTAGAACGCCTAAAAGAATGCCCTCGATCGCAAACCAAGGTTCGAACAACAAAAGATCCCACAAGACATAAGCATGTTGCTTCATGTCGAACGGGCCGGAATCCGTCTCGATCGCGCCCATGATTTGAAGGGCGCGATAGCCGATACCATAGATGCCGTGCGAGGTCGCTACGGCGCATCCAGCACAGATGATCGCCAGCAACGACCAGCTGAGCCACTTTCGCTTTTCGAGATAGATCATTGCAATTCCCAGAAATCCTGCCGCCGTGAGTATGCCCGAAGCAACCCAGTTGATCATCTCCCACTCGGAAGAAGCGGAGATTTCCGGCTTTAAGAGAGACAAGCCGACCTTGCCGTCCAGCGCCCAATAAAGATGAGGAAGCATATAGGCGATCGACCAAACGAATACGGCGTATCCGGCCCATGTTAAAGAACGGCTTCTGCCCGTTTGAGCCCGCATGCGAAGATCGGGTGCGCTCGCTTTCATGTCCATCGTGCTCCTTTCCCTACCCGTGCGCTATTTTAGCAATTGAATTGGGAGGAATCTCGCGATACACCGGCAATCTGTTGCAGCCTTTGCATTCGCACCGAACTTGCGACTACTCGCCGGTTGATAATGAAGTTGAATGCAGCCGGAACGGAGCGCCTTGGATTGAATAAGCTTCATGTTCGCTCTGTCCCTCATGTTCTGGAATAGCGGCTTGCCGTCCCCTAACACAACCGGTACAACGGTAAGCTGATATTCGTCAATGAGACCCGCTCGGCGCAAAGCCGAAGCAAGGTCCGCGCTTTGCGTATTCCTGACTCCCCGTCCGGGCGATGCCAATCGATTTCCCCGTGCGGACCCGCGAAATAGCCGTCAATCGAAACCAACTCTTGGACGATCAGCTTCCTCATGGCACCATCTCCCGACGAACGGATTTTAATATGACTATATATCCGGATCGCTCGTCTCGTTTCTTTTCGATTGCGGCGTTTGCGCGCTTCTTGTCACCGCGAAAAAGTAAAATATCCCGCCGGCCATCCAAAAAGGTTCCCAAAACACGAGTCTCCAAGCCGTCGCGTAGGCATCCAATTCAAACTCTAAAATATTCATGGCGCTTAAGGTTATGGTGATGAAATTAAGAAGACCGTACAGAAACAAAAAGGCTCCCGCTATTTTCGCAGCATAAAAAAGCGACTTGGCGATGATCGGCTTTTTCCACCGAATCAGCAGCGCCAACAGCAAGACGAAGCCGAGCAACTTCAAGAAGCCGGTCAACCACACCATCCGGACGAAAGAGGGCGGCGGATCCAAGGACAACTCGTAAATGGACCCTCCCAGCGACCGAAGTCCGAGCAAGCCGCCCAGGGCCCAATAGAAACTCATCCCCGCAAAAAGAACCGACCATACCAGGCCCATTGCGATAAACCCGAAATTTCTCTTCAATTCAGAAACACTCCTTCCGCAGCGTTCCCCTTCATTCACCACGATCATATCATATCGGCCGCTTCGAACGGCAACGCCAAAAAAGGGAGCCGGGAAAGCCTGCCTACGGCAAGCTGTCTCAGCCCCCTGAACCCGCGTTTGGCGCGGCAACGACTGCCCCGACTCGTCAAAGGATCGGCGCTTTACCCATTCCAAATGCTCGCATAGGCATAGTTGCGCACCGTGCCGTGCCAGCGATACCAGGGCGAGCCATTTTCCTGCTGCGCATAGAACAGCGTCACCTCCGATTCGGGATCGATGACCACGTAGCACCCTCTAGCGCCGTCCCAGCCAAATTCGCCGTTTTGGCTAAGCGAATTGTTATCCTCGCGATTCACCAAGGTTCTGACGCCTAAGCCATAGCTATAGCCGAGTTTGCTTCCCCCGCCGAATCTGGCAAAGTCCTGCCGGGCTGCAGGAGATAAGCGATCGCTTCGCATCGCGTTCACCGTTTCCGGTCGAAGAATTCGCGCGCCACTCGGCGCTAGGCCATCATTGCACAATGCCTCCGCGAAGACCATATAGTCCGGCACGGTCGAGTATAAACCGCCGCCGCCGCTTTCGTATCCGCGGCCCGGTTGAAGCGCAAAGGTTTCTCCGATGCTTTCCGCCCGATGCGTCTGACCGTTGAAGCGATTGTAAAGCTTGCAAAAACGGCTCTCGTCCCGGAGCCGGAAAGACGTATCCTTCATGCCGAGGGGATCGAAGAGATGTTCCTGCAAATATTGTCCAAACGTTTGGCCGGCGATGACCTCAAGCAATGCGCCCAGCACGTCGTGGCAAACGGTGTATTTAAAATGCGAGCCGGGCTCGAAAGCAAGCGGCTCCTGCGCCAACGCCTTGACGACCGCGAGCGTCGGTCCCTCGCCGCCGTTTTCTGCCACCGTCCGCCGGACAGCGTCCGTATGGATCGTTTCGATGCCCGCGGTCATCGTAAACAAATGCTCGATCGTAATCGGATGCCGAGCCGGGATCAGCTCTTCCTTTCCGTCCGACAACGGATGGCGAACGAGCATCTGCTCGAACTCGGGAATGTACGCGTACAACGGGTCGGTGAGTTTATACTTTCCTTGCTCCAGCAGCTGCAGCAGGGCCGTGCACGTCACGACCTTGGTCGCGGAATACAATCGGAAGATGCTGTCCCTGCCAAAGGGAACCTGATTCTCTACATCCGAAAAACCCGCATAATGCTCGTAGACGGGCTGGTGCCTGTGATACATGGCAACCCCTAAACCGGGAATGTTTTTTTCGCTATAAAACGTATCCAGATATGCCGTGAGCCTCGAAAAATTCACCCTTCTTCACCTGCCCTTTCCGTTCATCGCAATTCTTAAGCACATGAATTCGATCGAAACCGTCGATCCGTTAGGGGAAGATTCCTCCACAGCATTATATTATCTAAATACGCAATCACATGAATATAGGGTGATCATAAAGATTAAGGTACATGTTTAACGGCATGATCAAGAACCGCACCCTATAAAAGGGCCGCAACAGCCCGCTCGACGACAGCCTGTCGCAGCCCTTTCACCCGCGCCCGGGAGGCAATGCCAGTTCCTGCAACTATTTTCTCGACCCCTTGCCGGATATCCTTAAATAACTCATCCAATCGTTCTTTCGGTAATCGGCGGAGAAGTCTCCGTATGTCTGCCAGATAGGTGGCCCACGATGTCGCGTAATACCGTTAGCCCGGTAGCTTCCGCTTGCCGTGCTTTCTTGAGCAGCTGAATCGCTTCGAATTTCAATCGTGGATCTGTCGTATCTGCCCCTTGCGGGAAAGGGAACATCTCACGCAAATATACCCAAGTTCGATAGCTCGACAGATAAACATCGGCCGCCTCCAGCATCAGATGCTGCAGAGTATGGTCCTGAATTCCCGTACAATGCGTGATGGCCGATTGCGTGAAGAATGATATCAAGTACTGTCGCGTAGACGTAAGCCACAGGAGATTGTAACTCGTAAAAAAACGATGCGCTGCCTCTGTCTCGAAAGCCGCAATCCATGCATCGATAGCGGCGATTCCGTTCTTTCGGCCGTCATCTCCCGTTAGTCCATCCCCCTCAATATGCCTAGCGGCAAGCGAGAGCGCATTCTTTAGCGTATTCCGATAATTTGCGTCTTCTTGCTCTGTGTACCGAGTAACGCTCAAATGCGCATGCGGAGTCTCGCTCCTCTCCCGCAGCACCAGTACGAACATTTCTGGATCTATGGGATTACCATGGAGCGGACGCCGGCCAAAATCATCATAAGACAGCTCCGCTCCGTTCTGCGCATTAATATCTTGAACGTTCAAAACTCTGCGCTTGTCATCGTAGCCATAAATAAGTCCGTGCTCATAGTTATCAAGGTTCCATCCCACGACTGGAAATCCCCGCTGGATACTCTCTCGCACCATGTATAACGCTCTTTCGACGGTGTCTTCCTCCCAGTCTCCGCCATACATATTCGCCGCAAGCACCTCCATATCGAAGCCCAAATTACGCAGCGCTTCTTGGAGCAAGCTTCCGTCTCCGAGTACATCCATTGGCGCCACGGTCGTATCTGTGTTAATGGCGAAGCCTTGTCCCGTATAAATCAACGCCTGCGCCAAGCTAATCTGCTTATTCGAATATCGCATGACGCCATATAGGGCGAGAGCAAATGAATTGTAGCAGTCGTTCCATTCGATTTTGCGGAATTCCAACGTCTTTCTTACGCGAATCGGTTTGTTCATCCACTTCTTGGCGGCTGCCGCTTTGCGAACGGTACGCGGTGGCGCGGGCGTCCGCTCGGGATCGCCGGTATATCCTTGTTCGGCATAGAGCTCCAGAACCTCATCGTCCGTTAACGACCTATCGTAAATCCGAATATCGTCCAATACCCCATGGAACCAGAACCGCTTCTCATCGGAATTCTTTTTACCGATATAGATGGGCTCTTCGAAGTTGGGCTCGAATGAACCGGTTTGTACATCCTGGAGCACGCCATTCACGTAGAGCCTATGCTGCGTTCCGTCATAAATCGCGACAAAATGATACCACACGCCCCACTGAATAGGGTGTTTCCCTACCGCATCCGTCGACTGTCTCATTCGATGCCAGGTCGCATACGCTCCTTTGGTGCTTAATTGAAATACGCGGCGCGATTGATCGAGCACACGCCCATGATCGTCTTGCGAAACGATAGCGTTGTTCCATCCTTTTAGCGCTGCTTCCTGATCGTACTTCGCCCAAGCGGATAAGGAGAAGGCCTCCGTGCCGAGATTCGGAAAAGGATTCAACACAATGCAATCCCCCTGGCCAGAGAACGCATAAGCGCTATTTGCTGCGCCAAAACGATCTTCCGTTAATGTCGCGCCTTCTACCCTCCCATGACGACCAAAGCCGCTCGTATCCTCCGCATTGCCGATAAACAAATATTCGCCTACCAGACCTTGTCGCAAGTTGCTCATGCCATTTCCTCCCGTCGATATACGATCATAATTGGATTCCGATCCGGGTCCATGAAATAAAAATAATCGCGATCGGACATTCGTACCCGGTTCTTTGGCTCAACGAAATAAATTCGATCATTAAAATATAAATCCTTTTTATACCAGCCGTGGCATTTCTGTCGATTCCGTATTGACTTCGAGAAATAAAAAACACAGAGCAACGGCATACCACTCGCCGCGCTCTGTATTAAAATTCGTATACTGCTATGAGCATTTCAGTCCTTATTCTTCAACTGTTGCCACCGGATTTTCGTCGTACGAAATCCAATCGCTCCAGCTTCTTATCCCCCACGAACCCCCATGTTCGAAGGGTTCCGAAACAAAAAAGCAGGGGTTCCGATCAGCGCGGCGGGAATGCCTCGGAGGATATGCCAGCGCCTATGTGCAACGACCTCCCTTGACTACGCTTGGGAGGACTTGTGGAACAAGAAGCCCGTGGAGGACGGGGCTGACGACACGGTATGGTTTGAGCCAAGGCGAGGTATACCCCTGTGGCTGGGTCGAGCCGAACGAAACGCCAACAAAAGGCCAAGTGAAGCAAGGTAGCACCTAGAGGGTGATGGATTGCTCGCAATATGATCCAATTGGAAACTTAACAAGTAATGGTACCAAGACCTTCATCTACAATGTCGACGACTCGCTAGGTTCTGATTCCGGCGATGACGAGATCCAGCATTCGGTTGGTCCCATCAGGGTCGGACGCATATTCGTTCACCATGACAATTCCGTAGATGAGTCGTAGTACGTCGACAATTTGGACATCCGTTCGGATTTGTTCTGCGGCCTGGGCGCGAAACAACAGTACTTTTCCCGCCTCGTGCATGGCTTTGTTCGAGGTATGGATTCTCGTTCCCTGAACGTGCTTGGCAGCCATGATGGCTGCTCCCATGCTCCGTCCTCGAGCCGCGAAGTCCATCAGCAGACGAAACCAGCTGATCAGGGCGTCTAAAGGAACCGGAGCGCTTGCGAGTTCTTCAGCGCGTACCCTCAATTCATTGGTCTCATCTAGGAACACTGCATCTAGGAGATCCTGACGCGTAGGGAAGTGGCGGTACAGCGTTCCGATTGCAACCCCAGCCGATCTGGCAACGTCTTCGAGGACGATGTCAGCGCCACGCTCCGAGACCGCGACTCGCGCCGCGTTCAGCAGGCTGGCGTAGTTGCGCTGTGCATCAACTCGCATTTGGCGGCTGGCTTGTGATGGCTCGTTCATTTAATGTTACTCCTTTCGCATAAGTATAAACAGCGCTTGACAAAGTGAGGGACCCTCCGTTAATATACGGAGGCACCCTCACTTTATCGCACTCACTTTTCATTCTACCACTAAAAGGAGGACTTTATTATGCGTGTTTTCGTAACAGGAGCAACGGGCTTCATCGGTTCCGCCGTCGTTCGCGAACTTATTGATGCCGGTCATAAAGTCGTTGGCCTTACCCGCTCAGACAATGGCGCCGCGGTACTGAAGGAAACTGGGGCCGAGGTGCACCGCGGTGCCCTTGACGACCTCGATAGCCTTCACAGCGGCGCCGCCGCTTCGGACGGCGTCATTCACCTGGCGTTTAAGCACGACTTCTCGGATTTCGCCGGATCGCTCACAACTGATCTGCGCGCCGTCGAAACAATGGGGGCGGCGCTCGAGGGCTCCGGCAAGCCGTTCGTGATCACCGCTCACATGAATGGGGCGGCATCGGAGAACGCGGCGTTCGCGCTGGCTGGCGTGCGATCATCAGTCGTCAATCTCGCACCTTCCGTGCACGGCGAGACAAAAGCTGGCTTCGTCTCCATGTTGATCGACATTGCTCGTGACAAAGGCGTCTCGGCCTACATCGGTGACGGGTCCAACCGCTGGCCGGCCGTACATCGCCTTGATGCGGCGCGTTTGTTCCGCTTGGCGCTGGAAGCCGCCCCGGCGGGGTCACGGCTTGACGGGGTCGGCGACGAGGGCGTGCCATTCCGCGACATCGCCGGCGTCATCGGTAAACACCTGAAACTGCCGGTGGTCAGCCTTTCCCGCGAAGAGGCAGAAGCCCACTTCGGCTTTCTCGGCCGCTTGGCGGCGCTCGACATCCCGAGGTCGAGCGTACAGACTCAGGAACTCTTGGGATGGCGGCCTGTGCATCCCGGGCTAATCGCGGATCTTGAACAGGGTCACTATTTCAACGGCTGAACGGTCCTGTAACTAATATCCAAATTACGGATTATACAGAGGAGGCAAGATTAAAATGGAACATTCCAGTAAGGGCAAGTACGCTGGTAAGAAAGTCGTGATCACGGGAGGCAGCAGCGGGTTCGGCTTCACAACGGCGAAGTTGCTGACGGATGAAGGTGCGCACGTTCTGATCACCGGGCGTACCCAAGCTACGCTCGACTCGGCTCGTGAACAACTTGGCAATAACGCGGTCGCAGTGCTAAGCGATGCCGCGTCTCTCAAGGATATCGACGCGTTGGCCGACCGGGTGAAGGCGGAGTTCGGCACGATCGATGCCCTGTTCGTTAACGCTGGCGTCACGCGCTTCGCCCCTTTTGAGGCGGTGACGGAGGATGTGTACGATGAGTTACTTACAATCAACGCCAAGGGTCCGTACTTCACCGTGCAGAAACTCGCCCCGTTGCTGAGCGAAGGAAGCGGCGTGGTGCTCACCACCTCTGTCGTGAACGTGTTGGGGATCCCGATGATCAGTGCATACGCGGCCAGTAAAGCAGCGCTGCGCTCCATGACTCGCAGTATGGCCCGCGAGCTGTTGCCGCGGAAGATTCGCGTCAACGCGGTCAGCCCTGGACCCATCGACACAGGCATCTTGGAGAGGTCGATGCCGAAGGCTGCAGCCGAACAAACTAAGGCGCAGATGAGCCAGGAGAATCCGATGCTGCGTGTAGGCGACCCCCTCGAGGTTGCCAAAGCAGTCGCATTTCTTGCGTTCGACGCCACTTACACCACCGGGGCTGAGTTCCCTGTGGACGGAGGCGGCTCTCAGATCTAAGTTACGGTGATAACCGTTCATCACCTGTTCCTACGTTGCTACATCCTCCACTTGCGTGGCGATCAGATTAACCCCTTCGAATAATACTGATAAGTATAATAAAACAAATTGAGGCCCATCACCTCTCTTGTTCAGGGTGTGGGCCTCTTTTGTATTCCCGGTTCACTACCGAAGGTTTAACGTATATTTTCGTTATAATGTTAGGTTTTAACAAAAAAATTACTGAACATGTATTTCCGATTTGATATCATTTTGACTTAAAAATTTCATTAAATCATTACTCAGCTGCACAATCTCATTGTTAGCATTATTCGCATATTCCGGCAACATCATATCCCTAACCATTTTAGTTCGTAGCCATGTCATAAAGAAAAGATCCAAAAATAAGTTTGGAAATTTAAGCACCATTTTAAGCATTGGTGGATCAATTGAAACGCCAGCTTTTTGTATTGCCCTTAGATACGCTTTTAAAGTGACTGTTATTTTGCGTGCCGTCTTTCTGGTTCTGGCTGTTTTTTTGTCAATTATCTTATTCTCAGAATGCAAAACGCTCAACATGGCAATGTCTGATACGGAATGTGTGATTAGATACGCTTGCATATCCTTTTTAATAACGTAGGGAAGCTTTGCTGTTTTAAATAATTTTGCGAGGTTTTCTATGCGTTCTGTCACTACACCATTAATTTCTCCAAATGCAGTTGCCATTATAATCTTTGGTAGAAATCGAGCATGCAATACTCCATCTTTGATCTGTCCGCCGAAGCCGGGAAAAGCTGGTAAAAGTCTATCCCCTACGATATCCAGCCACGAAGAAAATCCAATTGAATTACTAGTCATCGTAACTATATTTTTGCTTTGATTATCTTTTAGCGCTAACAACGCTGATTCGGACCGATCATAACGAACGGTAACGAAAATAAAATCGTATACATCGTCATTTTCGAGCGTATCAATGACATTCACTTGTATCGATCTAACCGTACCTTTTTCTTTATATTGCAGGCCATTTTCTCTTAATGATTTAAATCTATTAGAATGTGCAAACAGTGTAACGTCAAACCCTGCTTCAATAAGCTTAATTGCGAACATGCTCCCGATGACACCTGCACCAAAAATTAAAATTCTATCTTGTTTTGCTGACATTAAAACCACCCCTACTTATTAGCATTTCCTTTTAATTATCAGACAACATGTTGTATGATGTTATTGTAGATCTGTATTATTCCTTGATCAACCATCAGTTTTTTATTATTTGTCGGATGATATTCTTATTCGCTAGTAGGAGGAAACATGAAAAAGCAACCCCAAATAACGGAGAAAACAAGACAAAAGTTTGTAGAAGTTTTTTGTGAGTTATATAGCCAAAAGCCGATTGAGAAAATTTCGGTTCAGGAAATTGCGAATAAGTCAGGATATAACCGCAGCACCTTTTATCAATACTTTACTGACATTTACGAATTGTTAGACTCTGTTGAAAATGACTTATTGAATGACCTAAAAAAAGAATTGGCGAATAAAGAGCTATCGATGCATACGGTTCAAGATACGCTCTATTGTCTGGACAAAAGAGAACATCTCCTGGTTCTTAATGCCCTTTTGGGTGATTATGGAAGCACCCGTTTTTTAAAACGCTTAAAAAAAGAAATCACTTTGGATCAATTAGAATTAAACGTTCCGCAAAATCATTCCTTAACGCCATACTTAATTGAGTTTTACCTGACAACTTCCCTTTCTTTATTTCGTCTTTGGATCCAGCGTCAAAAGGATTTATCGTCAGAAGAATTTTTCACGTTAGTGGAGAACCTATATTCAAGAGGGATTACGCCCTATTTTAAAGAATGAGTCTGTCATTGCTTCCCGTAGGCTATTTGACGATAGACATGAATTCCGAATGAGAGAGCAACATTTCAAACGTCACCTTGCAATATAATTGACCATGAATTCCAAACAAGGAGATGAAGGCATGAGTAAGTTGAAGGGTAAAATCGCTTTAGTAACCGGTGCCAGCCGGGGGATTGGTCGTGGTATTGCGTTGCGTCTGGCGCAGGAGGGCGCAGTAGTTGCAGTACACTATGGAAAAAGACAAAATGAAGCAGAGGAAGTTGTTCATCGGATAGAGCA
Source organism: Cohnella nanjingensis (assembly GCF_014212125.1). Lineage (GTDB taxonomy): Bacteria > Bacillota > Bacilli > Paenibacillales > Paenibacillaceae > Cohnella > Cohnella nanjingensis. The sequence continues at coordinate 208,584 of NZ_JACJVP010000007.1, read as the reverse complement.
AAATGGAGGTGCCGCATTCACGATCGGAGCTGACTTAAGTACCCTTGACGGCATTCATGATTTATATGCGACTTTGGATGAAGCCCTTCGGGAACGTACAGGCGATAACCGTTTTGACATTCTTGTGAATAACGCTGGAATCGGACAAATTGTAACCTTTGAAGAGACGACGGAAGAATCTTTCAACGAGGTCATGAACATTAATGTCAAAGCACCGCTTTTTGTTACCCAACAAGCTTTACCGCGTCTGAGAGATGGAGGCCATATTATCAATATCTCTTCGTTTGTAACACGTGTGGCCTCGCCCAGTGTTTTCGCCTACAGCATGTCGAAGGGTGCAGTCGACACGCTTACGCACGTCTTGGCTCAACAGCTTGGGAGCCGTAATATTACGGTGAACGCCATCCAGCCTGGCATCATTAATACAGAGATGAATGCCGGGACGTTGCAAAATCCCAATGGACAGAAATCTGCCGCTGGTCTTTCAACCTTCAAAAGGTGGGGGGAGCCTGAAGATGTTGCAGATATTGCTGCCTTTCTGGCCTCGTCGGACAGCCGTTGGGTCACTGGTCAATTAATTGATGCAAGTGGCGGATCTCATCTGTAAATTAACGGGTTCGAAAACCTGTCCGAAGAGCTAGGCTTATATGCCTGACGGACACCTTAAACCGAAAAATCGCATCATCGTGGCAGTCAATTGGGTGCATCTTTGCTCCGGTTGATTGCCGCTTGTCATAGCGATGGCAGCGAACGGAAGTCGTGACGAAAGTTTGGCGGAGCAAGTTTTGCTGTGTTGTTACCAGAAAAAACAATGCGAATCGAAATACCGGGAACGTCACCAAATACAATCGAATCGTTCCGTATGACGATCTTGCACTTGCTCCACGCGAAAGGATTCACCGTTCCTGCTCTGGACGGACTGAGACAAGGGGGACAAGCATTCAAGAACAACCTGTCCCGACCGCCCTGCTGTGGCTGGCTCCGGGCTTCCTGCAACCACTTCCCTCGACTTCTTGTTTGCAAGCTGTTGAACGGAAAACCCAAAGAGGGCCGCAGCAGCCTGCCCGCCGGCAACCTGTCGCAGCCCTCTAACCCGCGTTCGACGCGGCCTTTCGGCTCTTACTCTTCTCCCTTCGCGATCGGATTGTCCTCGTACGAAATCCAATCGCTCCAACTACCTACATAAAGCCTCACGTTCGGATAACCCGCCTCCGTCAGCGCGAGGACGTTCGGGCAAGCGGTGACGCCGGCCCCGCAGTAGACGATGATGTCCCGGTCCGCCGGAATCCCCTCGAACCGCTCCCACTGCGCCTCGGCGCCGAGGAAGACGCCGCCGGGCGAGCCGTCCTCCCAGTAGCGGTTGATCGCGCCGGGAATGTGCCCGGCCTTGGCGTACTTGGTCGCGTCTTCGCCGGTATAGCGCCGGGGGATGCGCGAGTCGACGAGCACGACGCGGTCCCGGCGTTCCAGCCCGGCCCGGACGTCCGCCACCGTCGCCCGCAGACGGTCGTCGACCCGGGGGACGAAGGTCCTCGCGATCGGCCGCGGCGGCTCGGCCGTCACCGGGAAGCCCGCGTCCCGCCAGGCCGAGAAGCCTTCCGCCAGCAGCCGCACCCGCTCGTGGCCGGCGTGCTTCAACATCCACCAGAGCCGGGCGGCGATGCTCCCGCCCTGGTCGTCGTAGACGATGACCTCCGTCCCCGCGTCGATGCCGGCTTCGCCGAGCTTACGCGCGAATTCGTCCATCGCGGGCAGCGGATGCCCGCCTCCGTGCGTCTCCTTCGGGCCGGACAGATCCTTGTTCAGGTCGAAAAAGACCGCTCCCGGGATATGCCCCCGTACGTAAGCGGCCTGCCCGGCCTCCGGCTCGCCCAGCACGAAGCGGACGTCCGCGAACACGGCGTCCGGCCGCCCGAGCCGCTCGGCCGCTTCCGCGGCCGCAATCAAGTTAGACATGCGCTTGCCCTCCGATCGGCAGGATTAATTCGGTCACGTAATTGTCGCTGTGCGCCGTTACCCAGGGATCGATGATATACCGTTCGTAGGAAGCCCCCTGCAGCGGAATCCGCTCCCGCTCCGCCCAATCCTGGACGGCGCGGTACGTGTCGCCGATCGTCCGGTAATCGCCGCGGTGCACGACGCTCAGCGCTTCGAAGCCGCCCACCTCCGTCGTCAGCGCGGCGTTCGCCCCGTCTTCGATCACGGCGGTGTAGCAGTCGACCCCCGTGAACGTCCGATCGACGCGCCGGCCGAAGTCGTCGAAGTACAGCATGAACGGCCCGTACGCGAAAACGTTGTGCCGATGGCACAGCTCGACGAAAAGGTTGCTGTAAATCACCTCCATGTCGGCGGTCTGCCGCTCCTTCACTTCGTAGCGGAATTTCATCGTGCGATAAAGCGGGAAGCGCTCCATCCGGATCTCGCGCCCCTCTCCGGCCTCCGCGAGCAGCGACTCGCCCTGCTGCAGCAGCCGCTGCCATTCCCGGATGGCGAAGTGCTTCTTCTGCAGCTCGGCCATCTGCCGTTCGACGAGGAGCAGCTCCTTGGCCATGTATTCCTCGAGCACCTCGATCTCCCGGCGCTCCAGCATCGGCCCGATATCCTCGAGCTTGAACCCGAGCTGCTTGTAATACTTGATCAGCGGAATCTTGCGCAGACCTTCTTTGGAGTAGTAGCGGTAGTTGGTATCCGGCGAGATGCGGTCCGGTTTCAGCAGACCGATGTCGTCGTAATAGCGCAGGGTGCGGATCGGAATGTTGCACAGCTTCGACACTTCCCCGATCGTATACCAGTCCATGTCCGCTCCCCCCTCGTCTCGGCGCTACAAAAGGCGCCGGATGTCTTCCTTCATCAGCAGCAGCCGCGGGTCGACGAGCCGCTCCCGCTTGTCGCCTCCGCCGAAGCCGACGGTCAGCTCCTCCTTCACGACGCCGGGCCGGGAAGAAAGGACGTAGATCCGATCCGAGAGGAGGATCGACTCCTCGATGTCGTGCGTGATGAAGAGGATGGTCGCCCCCAGCGCCTCCTGCATCTCGAGCAGCCACGTCTGCATGCCGCTCTTCGTCATCGAATCCAGCGCGCCGAACGGTTCGTCCAGCAGCATCAGCTCCCCGGAAGCGAGGAACGTGCGGAGGAAGCTCGCCCGCTGCTTCATGCCGCCGGACAGCTGGCTCGGGTAGCGGGTCTCGTACCCGCGCAGCCCCACCCGTTCGATCCAGGCGTCCGCGCGTTCCCGCGCCTGCTTCTTGTCATGGCCCTTCAGCACGAGCGGCAGCGCGATATTGTCGATGACCGTCTTCCAGGGAAGCAGCAGGTCCTTCTGCTGCATGTATCCGATCTCCCCGTTCACCTGCAGCTCGCCCCGGTCGGCCGTCGTCAGTCCCGCGATGATGTTGAACAGCGTGCTTTTGCCGGAGCCGCTCGGCCCGAGGATCGAGACGAATTCCCCCTTGCGGACGCGGAGATCCACGCCGGTCAGCACTTCCATGGAGCCAAAGCGCTTGCCGACGCCGTTCAGCCGGATCAGCGTCTCGCCGCCGCGGCGTTCTTGCGCCGGGTCGCGAACCGGGTCCCGCGACGGGTCATGCTCTTGGCCTAGCGTCTGATCATGTGCCTGGTCACGTGCCTGATCTTGCGCAGCTTGCATAGTCGATCCCTCCCGCTATTTCCAATGGGTGGCCCGCCGGCCGATCCGATCGAGGATCGAGATGAGCACGACGCTGATGAGGACGATGACGAAGATGGAGGCGAACACTTTGTCGAGCGCGTAGGCGTTCTTGGTGCGGACCATGTATACGCCGATCCCCTCGGTCCCGCCTTGCCATTCGCCGATGATCGCCGCCATGATCATGTAGGTCGCCGCGATCTTCAGGCCGGAGAAGAAGTTCACCAGCGCGGACGGCAGCTTGAGGTGCAGAAACGTCTGCAGGCGGCTCGCCTTGTACGTGCGGAACAGATTGAGGTAGTCCCGGTCCACCTTGTCGAAGCCGTCGACCAGGCTGACGCAGATCGGGAAGAAGCACACCAGCACGATGACGAGCACCTTCGGCAAAATGCCGAAGCCGAACCAGATGATCAACAGCGGCGTAATGGCGATCGTCGGAATCGTCTGCGAGACGATCAGGATGGGGTAGAGCGACTTTTTGACGACGGCAAAGCCGTCCATGAGAATGGCTAGCGCAAAGGCCAGCGCGACGGACAAAGCGAAGCCGAGGGCCGACTCGTACAGCGTGATGCCGACGTGCCGGACGATGATGCCGAAGTCGTCGATCAGCGCTTGCGCCGTATCCAGCGGGGATGGGAGGATATACATCGGCACGCGGGCCAGCGTCACGATCGCCTGCCACAGCGCCACGGCGATGAGCAGCGCGGCGACGGGATACAGCCGCTGGTCGAATCTGGCATGTCTGTTCATAGGTTGTCACGCCTTAAATTTAATAATTCCGATAAGCTTAGTTATAAATTAGCAAGCTCCAGAAACCTTGTCAACTATAGCGCGCGCGATCGTCCCGTCTTTCGAATCTGTCTTCCAGATGCGCCAATAGTTCCCGCCCGCTCGCGCCGTCGAACCAGCGGGCGTGGCCCAGCCAGAAGAGGTCGTAGGCGAGGTCGGCATTGTGCGCGGACCGGACGATGCCGAAGAAATAATCGATCTCGGACAGCGCGAATTCCGCGTGGACGATCGGCAGCAGCGCCGCGAGCGCAGCCGACTCGCGCTTGCCCAGCGGCCGCGCCGACTCGTAGCCGTCCAGCAGCGCGTCCACCTGGTCGTACCGGACCAGATCCTCCTGCCCGTCCTCGTGCAGCGCGAGCCAATCGATCGCGTTGCGCTCGATCGCCGTCGCCAGGTCGTAGACGGCGTTCGTCCGGTCGGCGAGTCCGAAGTCGAGGATCGTCTCGACGGTCGCGGCTCCGTCCGCCCCGACCCGCCAAAGCAGGTTCGACGCGTGCCAATCGTTGTGCGTCCAGAGGGGACGCAGCTCCCCGAGCAGCGGCGCGAGCCGGGCGTAATGCGGCAGCAGCGCCGTCTCGAAATCCCGCGCCCACGGGCGGCCCTTCATATATTCGGCCAGCGCGCCGCGCCGGGAGACATACCGGGCCAGCTCCGCGCAAGGATCCGCGGCGGCGAAGATCGAGAAGCTCGAGACGAGCGGACGGACCGGCCTCGGCGGCGCGTCGAAGCGCTCCGCCGCGACGTGCATCCGCCCGAGCGCCTGCCCGGCCGCGTACGCATGGGAGACGTGGCCGAAGGGACTCCACGACACGGCGTCGCGGTACAGGTCCGTGCCGGCTGCCAGCCGGTGGACCTCGTACGTCCACTCGTCCATGGCGTAGGCCGTCGAGCCGTCCGTTCCGACCAAGATGTCGCTTACCGGAACGCCGTCCTCCCGCAAGTGCCGAATAAAACGATGCTCCTCCAGCAGTCCCGCCACATCCCGCACGGAACGATGATGCCGCTTCACGAACAGCCGTCCGCCCGCCGTCTCCGCGATCGTCGCGCTCGAGAACGGACGCGGGCTGTGCCAGACGAGCGCCTCCGCTTCGCCCAGACCGGCATAGCGGCCGAGCAGCCGGCTCGTCTCCGCCGGCGTGATGGGCGCCCAGTCCGGCCGCACCAGCTCCGTTCCCATGCCGTGGGCCCGGACGTCCTGCAGCCCCGCCTGCCCGCTCATCGTGCCGCCTCCCCCGACAAATAGGCGTTCGTATAGGACGTCCGCCAGACGTCCCGGTCCGCCAGGATACCGTGGTCGGCGAGCCAGGCCGCATAAGGCTCCATCAGCTCGGCCCGCTGGCGGCCCCAGACGCCTTCATGCAGCCAGGTACTCGCGATGAGCGGCAGCGAGCGTTCGAACAGATCCTTCGGAAAATAAGGAATGACCCGTTCGTAGATCGACACCGCGGCCAGCGGGTCCGCCGCGACCGCCCGGTACCCCCGCTCCGTCGCCGCCAGAAAATCCCGCACCATCTCGGGCTGCCGGCTTGCCAGCTCCTCCTGCGTCCCGATCAGGTAGCTGTGATAAGGCGGCGCGCCGATTTGATCCACGGGCCAGACGATTCGCTCCTCCTCCGGCACCTTCGTTTCCATCAGGATCTCCCAGGCCCAGTAGCTGCCGAAGGTCGCGTCCGCCGCTCCGGCGGCAATGTCGTCGGGCATCAGCTCCCGCGTTCCCGCGTCGACGACGACGATCGCGTCCGGATCGCCTCCGTCCGCGCGAACCAGCTGCCGAATCATGGCCAGCCCGCGCGGCGTCGGGTTCATCGCGATCCGCCGGCCGCTCAGGTCCGCCGGACGCCGGATCCCCGTGCTCCGCACCGTCTGCACCGTTTCCATGCCCCGGTGATTGATCGCGGCCACGCCGATGACGACTGGCTGCTTCTCCCGCTGCACGAGCAGCCGGTTGCTCGGGAAGAGGCCGAAATCGGCTTCCCCCCTCGCCAGATAGGCCAGCGTGTCGCCCCGGCCGGGATCGTAGACCGTAAACTCGACGTCCAGCCCGGCTTCCCGGTACCAGCCCTGCTCCCTCGCGTAGTAGAGCCCCGCCGAGTTGGTCCATGGGTAGAAATATTCCAGCATGACCTTCAGGTGTCTCATGTAGACTTCCTTCTCTCCGTATAAGTTGACTGCCGCCGCAACGGCCTTACTTCGGCAAAAATTCGTTGGTGTACGCCTCCGGAACGTTCAGCGCCTTCGGGATGAGGCCTTTGTCCAGCAGGAACTGCGCGTACGCGGCCCACACCTGATCCTTCATCTGCCCCCAGCCCGACGCGTCCGCGATGTACTGCGAAGCCAGGAACTTCTGGCTTTCCACGGCTAGCGTCTTGTCGATCTCCGGCGCATGCTTGAGCAGCAGCCCGGCGCTCTCCTCCGGATGATCGATGGCGTAGCGGTACCCTTCCTCGGTCGCCTTTAGAAATTTGCGCACCTTGTCGGGCTGGTTCTTGATCGTCTTGGTGCCGGCGATGAGGATCGGCGTATAGTAGTCGAGCGCGGGATCCAGCTCCCTGGCGGGAAGATAGTTCAGCTCTATGCCCCGTTCCTTGGCCTCGATGCCGGTCCAGCCCTCGAAAATCCAGGCGAAATCGACGTTTTTGCTCGTGGCGGCGAAGAAATCGTCGCTGCCGATATCGACCCGCTTCAGCTTGGCGTAGTCCGCCCCGTTCTTCTCCATGACGGCCTGAAGCACCGCTTCCTCCGACGGGGACCCCCATCCGCCGTACACTTTGCCCTCGAAGTCCTTGACGCTCTGGATATGCTTGCTCTTCGGCGCGGCAAAGCCCGACGTATTGTGTTGGAGGAGCGTCGCGACCGCCTTGATGGGCAGCGGATCCTTGCCCGTCAGCGCGTACGTCACGTCCTCTTGATAGCTGACGCCGAAGTCCCCCTTGCCCGCGGCGATGAGCGTCGCGGTCGTGCCTTCCGACGGCTGGACGATCTTCACGTCGAGACCTTCCGCGCCGTAGTAGCCCTTCTCCAAGGCGACGTAAAGGCCGGTATGGTTCGTATTCGGCGTCCAGTCCAGGATGACGGTGACCGCCTCGTTTCTCGCTCCGCCGGCCTGATCCGCTTTGTCGCCGCCGCATCCGGCCAGGAGGCCCGCCGTTAGGCCTGCGGTTGCCAATATCGCGATCGCTTTTCTGATCATGTCGCTCTCCCCTTTTGTTCATCTATTCCGATGGATTTACACTGGTTTAGAAAAATGATAACCCTCCAGTCGGCTGGAGGGTCAAGTATTTCTCTCGCGAATGTGCGAGGATAGGGGAAAGAACGATCATTTGGCCGTGAGTTCGCATCCGGCGAGCTCGATCTGGAGGGGGAACATTCCATGCGATACGCGCTCATCGACTGGGACAACACGATTCGGCGGGGCTATACCATCTATGGACTAACCGATTATTTAATAGCGCATGGAGCGGTCCCTCCGCGGCTGCTCGAGAAGTTCGAGGTATTGAAGATCGCCTATCGCGCGGGGGCCATTTCCTACGCCGTCTATACGGAGCGGACCTGCGAAGCCTTTGCGGCGGCGATGGCCGGCTATCCGGCAGACGATTACCGCAGACGCGTCGCCGCCTATCTCCCGCAGAACGAGTCGGCGATCTCCCCGGACGCGGATGCCTTGTTCGGCTTGCTGCGCCGGTACGAGGTCGACGTCTATCTCGTGAGCGGAGCGCCGGCCGACGTGCTCAGGGCGTACGCGGGCCGGTTCGGCCTGCGCGGCGTCTTCGGCTTCGAGCTGGAGGAGGACGGCGAAGGGCTGCTGACCGGCCGCGTCGCCTGCAATTACGGCCTGGACAAAGCCCGGGCGCTGCACGACCCGCTTTTGAACGTCCCTGGCGCCGTCCATCTGCTCGGCATGGGCGACGCGGACGCGGATCTTCCGCTGCTCGACGGCGCGCGGATCCCGATCGTGGCGGGCGACGGCGCCCTCGCTCTCCGCTTCTCCCACGACCGCCCCTGGGATCTCGGGCGGCTGGAGGAGCAGCTCGCCCGCCTATGCGCGAAGGCGGAACGGGCGACTTAGCGGTAGCCCGAAGCGTCGGCCGGCTTGCCCGCGTCCTGGACCTCGGCGATGTACCGCCAGGCGTCCGGCTGCGAGCCGTCCAGGTCGCCGAAAGCCGTAGACGCGGACCAGCTCGCCGCTGGACAGCGATCGGACTGCTTGCGATCCTCCTCATCGCGCTCAAGAAATTCGGCATTTCCATCGTCGCGGCGGTCGCGGGCGTCTGGCGTTGGCTGCGCGGCAAGCCCAAAGCCCAACCGCCGGCGGAGCAGCTTGTCCCGCCCATCCAGGGCGAGGTTCGGGATTAGGCCGCCCCTAAGGCGGAGAATGACTAGCAAACAAAGGCCGAATCGGTTCCCCTGGGGGAACGATTCGGCCTTTCGTCATGAAGCCATTTCCGATTTACTGAATCTCGGCCGCCCGCATCTCCCAGATGTCCATGCCGGAGATCCGAACCTCGCCGCCGGCCCGCAGCCGGATGCCGAGACTGTCGTCCAAGGACGGATACACCCTTGCCGTCAAGCAGGCCGCATCGTCGGCGAAGCATTCGATGGCCGACCGGTCCACGAATACGCGCAGCTTCAGCGTCGCGCCCGCCTCTCCCTCCGGCAGCTTGCCAATCACGGACGTTTTGTGAACGCTCGGGAACAGACTCGAAAGCGACCGGTCGATGGCGATGGTGCCCGCCGCGAAGTCGAGCCGCACCTCCGTTCGTTCCGTTCCGCACGGCGAAGCCAGCACGGAAACGGCCAATTCGCCGCCGCTTGCGGCCGGCCTCTCGATCTCGAGCGCGCACTCGAAGGAGGACGACCGCACGCCCGTATCAAACGGGGACGGTCCGACGATGACGTTCGCAAAGCTCGCGCGCTCGCCCCGCAACGTCTCGATCTCGTGGATCGGCGCGACGGACAGCGTGCCGTCCGCCTTCAGATCCACGAGGCGCGGCAGCGCCAGCGCTCCCGTCCACTCCAGCGGCACCGGGAAGCCGTCCCCTCGCCCTTCCGGCATCCAGCCGAGCAGAATGCGGCGGCCGCCTTTTTCCAAGAACCCAGTCGACGCATAGAAGCCTTCCCAGCCTCCGTAATCGACCGTGCCCCGGGCGAGCTCTTCCGTTAATCCGCCGGCACCCCACAGGCCGGACACGTATTGAACCGGCCCGTTCGGCGAATACAGCAGCACCGCCCTGTCGCCGAACCGGAACAGGTGGGGGCATTCGCAGAGCGCCGCTTCGCTCCGATGGTAAATCCCGCCGAAGCGCCAATGGCCGAGATCCGCGGAATGGTAGATCAGCGCGCAGCCCCGGCCTTCGAGCGTGCCGCCGAGCAGCATGTGCCACTCGTCGCCGTCGGGGTCTTTCCACACGTAGGGATCCCGCCATTCCGTGATGCGAAGCCCCCCGTGAATCTCCTCCGTCAGCAGCGGATTGGCGGACGGCTTGCGCCACGCCTGACCGTCTCGGGACGCGGCGGTCCACTGCTGCGCGCCGGTCGACGCGTTGCGCTCGCCTTCGCCGACGCTCGTATAGAACAGCGTGATCTCGCCGCCGCTCGGGACCGCGCAGCCCGAGTAGCAATGGAGCTCTCCGAGCTCGCGTGAAGGAGCCAGCGCGACGGGCAGCCGGCTCCAGTTGACCAAGTCCCCGCTTTTCGCGTGACCCCAATGAATGTCGCCCCATTCCGTGCCGGAAGGGTTATGCTGGTAGAACAGGTGATACTCGCCGTTCCATACGAAGGGGCCGTTCGGGTCGTTCATCCAGTTGCGAAAGGGCGTGAAATGATACCTCGGTCTATACCGATCCATGGCGATCGCTCCTCGGTGGCGTGTTTCCCGCGCTGCCGAAAAAGCGCGTCCGGCTAGCCCAGGTTGATCTCGCGAATTCGCTCGAGCGGAATTTTAGGCACTCGGTCCGCGGTGAGCAGGCCGTTCATCTCCTGCTGAACGTCCGTAATCTGAGTATAGCAGTATCCGCAGATGTACGGCGTTCTTTTAATCGCCTGCGTAATGCGATCGAACCGCTCGATAAACGCTTCTTCTCCCGCAACCTGCTTGCCGTAGCCCCAGCCCGGCTCGGTCTGGAACGCGATGCCGCCGAATTCGCTGACGATGATCGGCTGCCCGCGATAGGCGTACCCTTGCGCCATGGCGAATTTGACCCGGTTGAAGGCGATCTTGTTGTCCGTAATCGCCCGCTCTTCCGCGTACCGCTCCAGCAATGCCGCCCCGTCCTCCTAGTGGAAATGAAAAAAGGCGAGGCGAGGAACGTGCGGGAGGCGAACTTCGGCTGCCGCCCGTTTCCGAGCAGGGGCGCGGAAAGCCCAAAGAGGCCGCGGCAGACCGCCTTCCGGCAACCTGTCACGGCCCTCCGTCTTGGTTCTGGCGGCCTACGACTTGTATTCGAGGTGAAGCAAGGGAAAAGGCTTGCCCGAGCCGTCCAATTCCGACCGCCCGATCTGGACGAAGCCAAACCGTTTGTAGAACGCGCAAGCCCCGTCGTTTTGCTCGTTGACATCCACTTGAAGCATACTGCCTTTTAACTGCTGAGCGTGCTTGATCAGACGGCTGCCGATTCCTCTGCCGTGGGATTCCGGATCTACGAACAGCATTTCGATCTTGGTGCCGACCAGCCCGATGAACCCCGTCGGTTCCTGCTTTTCATTCCTGGCCACCCAGATCTCCACTTCTCTCAATGCCCCGTTCTGCACGATCTCCCGGTAAAATTGGATGTCCGATTCCGCCAAAAAGGTATGGGTGAGGCGCACGGCCCGATACCAGATATCGACCAATCGATCGTGATCCTTTTCCTCATAGGGAGAGATTTCGTTCAACATGCTCGTTTCCTCCGTTCTCGCACCTTGCAGCGCTTCAAGCATTATACACGAACAGCCGCCTATGGCGCCACGGCGCGGGATCTTCTATTCCGGCTTCGCCAAAATCGATAATTCCGAGCCGACCGGCTGCCCGCCGGCAACCTGTCACAGCCCCCAAACCCGCGTCCGACGCGGTCTGCAACTTGATGAATCAAGAACCTCGAATTTCCGAGATAATGGAACTGAGAAACTTTTGCTGTTCAACACTAGCTTTTTCACATAGGCCCCTGAGCAATTGATTCTCATGCTCGGTCAGATCCCGTTTGAGTGTTGAACTCATTCTTTGTTTCAAGTCGAAATACGCGCCTCTTTCTTCGACCGCCCGAATATAGTGCCCGTCCGGATCATAAAAGGTGAAATAACCGAAATCATTCGTAAATACAGGTTCTTTATCAATAGGGGCTCCGGCTTGTTTAATTCGTTCATGCAAAGCAAGCAAATCATTCGTTAATAACTCGACCATCGTCACGTGCCCCGTGCTGTTTGTGATAAAGAATGAACGAGGAAATACAAACTTCAATGGCGTGACATCTTCCGGTTTGGTTTCCATTAAAAAAATACCCGGACCGTTTCCATTTTTCAATGTAATATGAGCTTCTCCAAACTGGAAATCCGCCGAAACCAATTCAAATCCCAACACATTGCAATAAAAATCTACCGACCTTTTCAAATCCGTAACCGGAAATCTCATGCAGCAGTAACCGATCACATCCGCATCGTTCGTTTTTTTGCTCAACATATTCTACATTCTCCTTTTAAATCGCTATTAGCTATCATGTCCCGTTGACACATTAAAGCGGTTTGCAATGCGTCACGTTAAATCGGTTTCCGTCCATGTCATAGAAATGGAATAAGACTCTCCCTTGATCCAAGTGTCCCCCTACGTCTCCGCACTCCACACCGTTGTCCCGTAAATACTGGTGATAATCAAAGAAATCCTGTCGTTTTTTAATCAGTGTAAGTGGACGAACCGGTCCGTTGATTATGCCTGAATAAGCCTCGCTCGGCAGCTGTTCCAACATCCAAGCGGCTCGATTTGTATCAGAGAAGTTATCACTTAGAGACATGTAAAGGAAACCGTCTTCGATCGAATCCTCATTTACCTTCATTCCGACATATTCTTGATACCACTTGCTTGCCTCCCGCAAATCCCGCACACCGATTCTCGTAATGGATGGTTTAAACCCTTTACTCTTTAGCGTGTTGTCTTCTCTTGCCGTGAGACGCGTACCTTCGGCTGTAGCCCAAAAATCGAAGTATTGTCTGCCATCGGGGCCAAGGTAAAGATCAGTGACCCGAATCCCGTTTTCGGTAAAATGATCATGTACTTTTTGCAAATTTTTAGTTCGCCAGCACCAACGCAAGTGCGGGTCAACGCTTCCTCTCTCGGCATAATGAAACGGAAGTTTTTGCGACGTCATAACGGAATTCAGCCAAGTGCCGTGCCCAAGATGGGTCATTCTCCCATTTTGAACGCGTTGATCTGGCCACCACCATTCTTTGCGCCTGACTTCCCACCCCATAAAAGTCACATACCATTGAATAGCCAAATCATGATTATCCCATAGAACGTCAATTTCTCCTCCGTCATAAAACAATGCCGGAACCGGGTTGGCTTTTACGGTTTGAATCGTTGTCATTGAGAATCCTCCTTGTATCAATGAGTTTCTAAATACATGGATGCCGCTGAATACGAATATCTATCAAATTCGCATTCCCCCGAACCTGCGTCAGCCCGGGCCGACATCCCCCTTACCGTTCATATCCAGTTCACAATGTCGCGCTATCTTCCCCTTAGTCAGTAATTGTGAAAAGATTCTATGAACAGAGAGGTGTTGTAGCATGGACAGCCAACGAGTATATACCACCGGATTCGCAACTTCCAAAGATGGAACCACGATCGGATATCGACAGCTTGGACAAGGTCCGGGCCTCGTTATAGTGCATGGCAGCATGCAAGCTGCTCAAAACTTTATGGGGCTTGCTGCGGCGCTATCGAACGAATTTACCGTATACATTCCCGATCGCCGCGGCCGCGGTTTAAGCGGTCCGATGGGCGAACACTACAGCATTCAAAAAGAATGCGAGGATATTGGTCTCTCCTCGGCAAGACCGGATCTCGTTACGTGTTTGGGCTGAGTTCAGGAGCAGCTATCTCCCTGTATTCGGCACTGCACCTGCCAGCAATCCGCAAAGTAGCTCTCTACGAACCTCCCCTCTCTATAAATTCGATATTAGACGGGTTTGTGCCTCGCTATGAGCGGGAGATTAACGAAGGTAAATTGGTTTCGGCATTCATCACGATTATAAAGGGACTCCGGTTGTCGCCAATCATGAACGCCATGCCACGGTTCATCTTGCTGCCGCTATTTAATTTCGCCATGCGAAGTGAAGGAAATGCGGTCAAGGATGAAGTACCTTTGAAAGAGCTTATCCCTACATTTCATTATGACAATCTGCTGGTGAGAGAAGCGGAAGGAATGATGGAGAACCTTGCAAATGTGAGCGCCAAATCGCTGGTTATGGGCGGCAGCAAGAGCCCGGGCTATTTTAAGAAAATTATCAAGAAACTATCCGCCGTCTTGCCCCGCGTTCAAACGGTCGAATTCCCCGGTTTGGATCATTCTGGACCCGACAATGGCGGCAAGCCTGCAGTTGTAGCGGAGGCTTTGCGAGGCTTTTTCAAAGAAGTTAATCAGATCGGATAAAATCTCCTCAAGTCCCGAACCAAAGTGCTCGTCTACTTCGTATACCCTGACTATGTTTACAATCGGATTCCCCTCGCACGAAATCCAATCGCTCCAGCTTCTTATCCCCCACGAATCCCTCCGTTCGGAATGTTCCGAAACAAAAAATGGGGGTCCGGAGCATCGCGGCGGGAATGCCTCAGAGGATATGCCAATGCCCATGTGCAACGCCCACCTTGGCTACGCTGGGCTATCATCATGATAGCTCCCTTATACTTGCGTTTTGCAAGCACGAGTCGTATAATCACATTATGAAAAAGCGGGATTCTTCTGTATGTCCAATTGTATATTCGCTCGATATCTGGGGAGATTCATGGAGCCTTGTCATCCTTCGTGACATCCTCATTCACAACAAACGATATTTCCGCGAGTTTTTAGCTTCGCGCGAAGGGATTGCCACCAATATTCTTAGCAACCGCCTTCAGACGCTGACGGACGCCGGATTATTGAACAAGATCGAAGGGACGAATCGTGCCCAGACGATGTATCGGCCTACCCAGATGGCTTTAGACTTGTTTCCTGTGGTTTTCTCGATTATGAATTGGGGGCTGAAGTACAACCCCAACACGGACATGAGCATTCCAATTATGCAGGAACTGCAAGCTGACGAAGGTAAATTGCATAGACGTTTGCTGGAGCAATTTACCGATGTCACCCATTAAGCGGGCAATTCAAGGATTATGTGGCGACCGTTCATTGCAAACGAAGTCTGCTAGCGGGAATGTGTTGGACTAGCTCATCTCGAATCGTATGACGTTATGTTCAACTCATGAATATGATCCAAATTGGAGGAACGATGGAATGAATGGAACGAATTTTAGTATTGTGGAAGCCGGTTCTTTTAGCAGTATTCTGAGCGTGACGGAGGGCCCTTCTGCAGGTAAGTACTTTCTGAAAGACAAGCTTGGATTAACTGGCATGGAAGTCTCTCTTAACCAGCTGCCGGAAGGAGCGTCAGTCCCGTTCTACCACACACACCGCGAGAATGAGGAGCTTTACCTTTTCATTGGCGGCCGAGGTCAGTTGCAGGTGGATGGACAGATTATTGAAGTCAAGGAAGGGACATCAGTCCGCGTAGGGCCTGAAGGAGAACGCGCGATCCGAAATAACGGCACTGGAGATTTGTATTTTATCGTTATTCAAGTCCAGGCAGGCAGTCTCCGCCAATGGGTGATGACTGATGGTGTCATTCTGGATAAACCGGTGACCTGGCCAGAATCGTGATTGTGTTGGGAAAGGATTGTTTGCTAGGATCGCTCGATTTTATACTCACCCTATAGATGCTTACCTTTGCCGCCGTAGTTTTGGCGGCTTTTTTGCACCTGCTTAGAGAGGATCGATTCTAGCAGAACAGTATGGTTTGAGCCACGGCGAGGTATACCCTTGTGGCTGGGTCAAGCCGAACGGATCGCCAATAAAAGACCAAGTGAAGTAAGGGAGAACCCATTAGGGTGGATGGGCCGGGTTAAGACCATCGAACTAGAAACTGCCTCATTTCTTTCGAACGGGAAAACAAATATCCGTAACTGACTCCTCAGACTCGGGACCATGGTTTCTTTCATCGTAGATCTCGATATTATATGACCCCGCAAGCTCATATCCGCTTTGTTTTAACCACGTCGAATATAAGTAAGCATGCACAGCTCCCGCATTTTCAAACGGACCCTTGAATGTAAATAAAACATATGTTTGGGCTGGAATCTCTCTAACCACCATTCCTTTCGGAATTTCCTCACTTGAAGAAACTTCTACCCCAATAAAGAATTCAAAGGGGTCTGTTTCAGGATTGTACTCCTCAGGATCCGTACAAAGACCAAAAACCTCCCTTTCGTTTATGCCATTCATAACTTCTGCTTTTCTTTCCATATATTCCGCCGATAGCTTGAGCGTAGTCCGATTCTGTTGTACATCATAGAGTGTTACCTTAGTGGCTAAACCGACTAATCTCATTGCTGGTTTCTGAATAATAGTCGCTTCCATTTCAACCTCCAAGTTGATGTTATATTTAATTTTCCTGGTAATATTCGGTATCGGGAACAAGATTCCTTTTTGTTGAGTCCCCTTTTCATTAAACTTTCCGCGTGTAACACGGCCTCTCGTACCTTCGAGCTCATCCTGAATTAGATTGGAATACGGCGAACTTAAACGTATGTTGGCTGAACAATATGATTCAGACCCTGACGGTTACACACGAGCAAAAACTGCCTTTATCCAACGTGTTGATGATTTAGCGCGAACAGAACGGGGACTCCCTCTTCAAAAAGTATGGGACTAGTATTTTGCAACTGCTTCCTCTGACCTCTTGTTTGCAGGCTGCTGAATGGAAACGCCAAAGAGGGCCGCTACAGCCCTCCTCCGGCAACCTGTCGCAGCCCCTGGAATTAGGTCCTCATCAATGCACGACGCCATACTTGTTCCCGTCAGGATCGTACAGCGGAAAGCCGCGAATGCCACCGTCGAAAGTCTCGATCGGCCCGATTTCGGCCCCTTTGTCCTTCAAAGAACGATACGCGCCATCCACGTCTTCGGTATGGAAGTTGAAATATTGCTCAACCAGGTAATCGTTTCTCGGAAAAGGCCGTTGCTCGATATCAAACGAAAGCACGAGGCAGAAAATGATTTTATAATCGTTCATCATCATCACCATGGCGTTCGGTTCGTCGCGATGGGTAACCTCAAAACCCAGCATTTCCTCATACCACCTCGTGGAACGTTCCAAGTCACTCACCGGTACGAATATCCCAACGCCGTAAAAAGGCGATTTACCCATAAGCTCATTCCTCCGATTGTTTGACTAATGGCGAAGTCACAGTCAGAATGTTGCCGTCCGGGTCCTTAAAATAGAACCAGGCACGCCCATGCATGAAACGTACGCGATCGATCTTCATGCCGATATCTGACAGATCGCGGTAAGAACACAACATCGATTTGATGTCCGCTCTTCTGAAAGCTTGAACGAACGCTTCCAGCAGCTCTGCATCCGCTTTGGATTTTGGCGTCGCCTCCGTGTCCTCATCTACCTCGGCCAGCAAGTGAAATTGTCTGTCCGACGCCTTCTTGAGCCGTTTCCGTGCACGGTGTAACGCGGCTTTAACCGCCGTTGCAGACTGCCCCAACGCGCCCGCCGTTTCAGTCGGCGTGAATCCGAAGACGTCCGTCAGCACGATGAGCGCAACCTGCCTTGGCTCGAGCGCGTCCATAAGTAATTCCAACGATTCTCGGACGTCATACTGACTCCAATCTGCATAGGACAGGTTACCATGATCGGCCAGAAACTCCGGTACAATGGCGATTTTACGCCTGCGGCAGGTATCAAACCATGTGTTCGCCGCGATGCGGTACATGTAGGCTTTGCTCAGTTCGCGGTCCGGCCATCTTCGGAACCTGCGGAACGCCTTGATCATCGTCTCTTGGAATAAATCGTCACCGTTCCATTCCGTGCCAGCCAATTTCCTGCAATACCTGCGCAGCTCCGGCTCATAGGACAGAGTCAATTCCTCAAACAAAGCATTGAGCGGCGAACCTGTCATAGTAGTCAATCCTGCCGGTACTTCTGCTTATGTTCGTAGAAAGCGGTCGAGCTTGGCAATTCTTCCACGATCCCGATCCGGTTACCGTCCGGATCGAGGCAATCAAAAAATCGAATTCCATCGCTATTCACAATCGGCATACATTCAACACCTTTCTCTATCAAAGCGGTATGCGAGTATTCAATATCGAACGATTCGAAATTGTAGTATGGAATTTTATACGCTCCTGTATCGAATTGCGTCGGTTGAGGCCTTTCGACTTTCCACAAGTTGATATAAGTCGCTTCTCCCGGAAAGGCAAGCCCCGTGCATACGTCGGAAATCTGAATGACATCTAAGTCAAACATCTTTATGTACCATTCCGTCGAACGTTTCATGTCGGTAACCGGGATAAAGATCCCGCTGATCTTGCTTACAATTTTGCCCATCGATTCATTCCTCCATATAAGTAATTTCCTTCCTTTACTATAACGAAAAAATCTGGCCTCGAGATACGGGGTTTCTCTAAATGTTTTCAGCGAATTCTTGTTTGTAACCTATTGAACGAGAACACCAAAGAGGGCCGCAACAGCCCGCCTCACGGCAGCCTGTCACAGCCCCCAAACACGCTTTAGGAAATCCTATCGCTCCAGCTTCTTATCCCCCCATTAGGGAGCAAGAGACCCGTGAACGACGCGAAACGAAACACTCAAAAACCATCCATATGTAAATCGGGATAGTTCGCGATATTAATGATATTGCCCGAAGGGTCTGTAACATTGAATTCAGGAAAACGATCCATATTCCAAGTATGCGTTATTTCGGTTACTTCTTCGCCAGCGTCGACGAATCTTCGGTAGCATTCAAAAACATTAGATGTTTTTATGCAAAGAACCGCATGGCGTTTTCCATCAGATACAATTTGGATCGGTATAGGCTGCTCTACTCGTTTTAAAAACAAATAAGGTCCTGGTTCAAGTTTCAAATCCGATTCTTCTTCGGTTTTCCAGCAATGCTTAAAGCCGAAATATTTCTCATACCATTCTACGGATTCATCGATATTTCTGACGGGGAGTCTAATCTGAACTACTGTATGAACAAGTGTATTTGTCTCCGATGTATTATTCATTTGAAGCCCCCTCCCTCTAAGGAATAATCTATTACTTAAATTACCTGATTTTGTAATTATCATATATGAATCGGTTCGTTGCCGCTATACCTATGGCAGCTTTTTTTGCACTCATTTTGAGAGGAGAGGGGAAAGCCCAAAGAGGGCTGCAACAGGCTGCCTTCCGGCAACCTGTCAGCCCCAAACCCGTGTCCCGCATAGGCCTTACGCCTGTCCCTCTTCCCCTACCGCCACCGGATTACCCTCGTACGATATTACGTAATTGTTAATCATACCGTAGCTTGCATGCGATGCTATCAAGGGTCGTACCGCTTAATTCTCGTAAGCATGCTTCAAAGCCTGGATATCGATTTTATCCATTCGCATCAGGGCTTCCGAAACCTTGCTTGCTTTCCGGGCATCCTTGTCTGCCATCAGCTCGCCAAGGATTGTAGGGACGATCTGCCACGACAAGCCGAATTTGTCTTTCAGCCAACCGCAACGGCCGGGTTTACCCCCCTCGGCGGTAAGCTTCTCCCACAGTTCGTCGACTTCTTCCTGAGTTGCGCAGTTCACGAAGAACGAGACGGCCTCGTTGAACTTGAATTGCGGACCAGCGTTTAGCGCCATGAACCGCTGTCCCTCCAATTCGAAAGTCGCGGAAATCAGTGTCCCTTTCGGAAATGGCGCTCCATCACCATAACGGGTAACATTCAACGTCTTTCCATTTTTGAACACCGAGCTGTAGAAATCGATGGCTTCCTCTGCGTTGTCATTGAACCACAAGAAAGGGGTAATTTTGTTTTGCAAGATCATTCATCTCCTCAATTATCATAGTTTTCATTTTCGTTTCTTCTGTCCTTACACGATGAGCTGTCCGATACTTTCGGCGAACTTATCGAGCGACTGTTGCATGCCGAGAACGGCGAATTTCGCCATTTGGCCCGGCTCCCATTCGTGTTCGGTGATCGTCAGTTCCGTCTGGGCGTCTTCCAGGGCTTTGAATTCGATAACGAATTTAACCTCTTTCGGAAAATCCGGGGGCATGCCCACGTCAGCGGGATCGATCGGGTTGCCGTGCGCATCGGAAAGGCTCTGTGTAAATTCAAGACGTTCATGAGGCACGATCTTCGTGTAGACGCCTGTGTTGTAGTAGATATGGCTCCCTTGCTCTTGTGGCGCCTGCATGCAGAATAAATACTTGCCGCCAACACGAAGATCAATTTCACTTCGCGGCGAGGTATAGTGTGCAGGCCCCCACCAGAGCGGTACAAGCTTAGGATCCGTCCAGCCTTTCCATACCCATTCGACAGGGATATCGAATACTCGGGTGATCACGAGGTCTTGCTTATTCGAATTTTGACTCATCAGGACTCCTCCGGATCATTTGTCGTTTTGGCGCCTTGCGCCATTTCTGCTTTCATGACGGCCTCGAATGTATCCAAGCGCCGGCTCCATCGACGTCTCATGTTCCTGGACCAGTCCTCGAATTCGACCATCGCATCCGTGTCGATCCGATAAATGCGTTGCTGCGCCCTTTTTTCCACAAGGATTAATTTCGCCTCAAGTAAATTCTTCAAATGTTGGGAGATGGCCTGCGGACTGACTTGGAATTGTTCGTGGATCTGAGATGCGGAGAGCTCTTCATTGTCGGCAAGCAGCTCCAGGATGCGGCGACGTGTTGGATCTGCCAATGCGGAAAATATATCGTTAGGCATGCAGCTTGTTCCTTTCCCCTCCTTCCTATTTACCGGCCTTCCTTGTATGTTTCGTTTGATTTCGTGGTGTTAGGCAATTTGTTCTTGAACTCATAATAAATCATTTGTTTTATAAAGTAAATGCTTTAATAAAAATATTCTCATTCATGATAAAAAATCAATCTTCTTGAAGCTAAGCGCTCTGCTTTGACCCTACCGTGGGTTAATGAAAAGCCAAAGAGGCCGCAACAGGTCCCCAACCGGCAACCTGTCACAGCCCTCCAACCCACGTCCGGCGCCGCTTCTAAACTCTTACTCTTCCCCCGTCGCCACCGAGTTATCCTCGTAGCTAATCCAATTGCGCTTGTGTTACCCTATCTATTGTTTTCTCTTCTACCGCCCAAAACCGATTCCCATACGGATCGCAAAACATCATTATAGGTTCACCTCCACCTCCATCGGTAATAATCTCACCGACGGCTACACCGCATTTTATTAAATCTGAACGTAATTCCTCGATATTATCTGTAGAAAATTGCATGCTGTAATGCGGATTCCGTTTAATATCACCTGTGTACCAAAGACTGTTTTCATCGTCTTCTTCTCCAAAAAGTAGAATTTGTTGCCCGTTTTCAAGTTTAAGGCTCGCTATCCCCATAACCCACTCGATTTTAAATCCGAGCACATTAGTATACCATTTTATTGCTTTTTCATATTCCTCGGAATTACCCGATCCCGATTTACCAACCGGAATGCCTACCACAAGTTTTTTCACACCAATAGACATTTGACTTCCTCCAATATTCTATATATTTCACTACAAACCAACAATAACATTTCAATCAATTCTTGTTTGCAAGTTGTTGACCGGAAAGCCCGAAGAGGGCCGCAACAGCCTGCCCACCAGCAACCTGTCACAGCCCCCAAACCGGCGTCCTGCGCGGCGTTCGTATTTCTTTACCTTATTTTTGGATCCCGCGATAACGTGCACATGATTTCTCCTCGGCATTTCTGTATAATCGGTTCATGAGGAATATGTATGCTCCGTCAGGTAACGCGAAGATAAAAAGATGGCTTGCTTTTCTTTTTTACGCATTAACCATATGCATGCTTATCGTTTATAAATCCGAGCTTCTGGCTTGGATGCAGCAGGGCTCCCATTCAGTCTTCCTCATGCTGTTGATAACGATTTGCTTTACTTTTTTCCCTATACTCCCTTACAGCGTTGTCATAGGGATCATGGCATTTATGTACGGCACTCTCCCAGGCGCCTTACTGTGTTGGACCGGCGCTTGGATATCTTCCCTTCTGATGTACGCCTACACTAGATTTTTTTATAGCGAACAAACGAATAAATGGCTGTCGGCCAACGAACGAATTGTTTCCTTTCATGCAAAAATGAAGAAAAATCCGTTTGTTTCCATCTTATTGGCGCGTCTTATCCCAGTGCTTCCGCAATCGATCGTTTCAATTTATGCCGGTGCCGCTTCTATTTCTTTTCCAGTCTATGCGTTAGCATCCGCAATAGGCAAAATTCCGGGGATGCTAATATATGCTTTTATCGGCAAGCATCTGCTAAGCCTTTTTTAATAACTTACAGACCGAAGCAATGCTTTCTCCGACTTCTTGTTTGCAAGCTGCTGAACGAGAAGCCCAAAGAGGGCCGCAACAGGTCACCACCCAGCAACCTGTCACAGCCCTCCAACCCGCGTCCGACGCGGTTTCTCGGCTCTTATTCTTCTCCCGTCGCGATCGGATTCTCTTCGTACGAAATCCAGTCGCTCCATCTGTTGTATGCCCTTCGAGAGCCATCCGAACGCACCGGGAAAGCCGATCCGGGGCGATGGTTGCCATTCATTCGTCAGGTTCATTGTGTTGAACGTCGGCAAGCACCGGGGTGTCACTATGTTCCGGCGCGAGCCATGATCGGGCCGGTGAAGCGTCAGCGACATTGGTTCGCGGAACGGCGAAAGCGGCGGAGGGCAGGTCGGTGAGAACGGGGCTGACGAAACAGTATGGTTCGAGCCAAGGCGAAGTACCCACCTGTGGATGGGTCAAGCCGAACGGATCGCCAACAAAAGGCCGAGTGAAGTAAAGTGATGCACCAATGGTATCGATGGACGGGCGGGGACTGTTTGCACGCTGTTGAATGATTGTTGGCAGGTTGTTTGCTCCGTTGAACAATTATTAATCATTGCGAAAAAAATACTAAACACCAAATTGCCTTAAATGATGGTCTAAATGCTTATAAATTCCTTTACCCCATTGCTCAGGAGTGAGTTTGCCGAAAAAAGGATGTGGATGGTCTGAACATTTCTCCGGACCGTTACTTTGGAAAGTTAAAATCTTTTGTTTCAGTCTCTCTTTTTCTGTCTCAAAATCTCTGTCATCTGCAATACGTATGGTCGGAATTGTTGACATATTGTGTGGTGCCGGCTTGTCATTATAAACAATAGGTTTCACAAACCTTCCGATTAACCTTCCTATCCAATCTCTAGGGGGAAAGGAATTTCCCATTGCGATGTCTTGAAACGATGAGCAGTGAGCCAACATTTGAGCAACATTCATTGTTCCCCATTGTGGTTTTGAATTTGGACTTAAATTCTCGATACGGTTCAGTATTTCCGCTGTATGCAATTGGTTGTATATGTTTTCCATGGGCACACTCCAATAAAAATTACCTTTTGCACTCGTGAATTTGACTGGGAAAATTCCTGCATCCAGTTCCCATTTAGAACGGGAAACAGGAAAAATATCGCGTTCGCGGAAGTTCACAAATGCTGTAGTCCGATGCGATTTCCTTCAGAATCTAGAAACATCCCCAAATAGCCGGCATTCTTCCCAGTATACGTTTTCTCCATGATCACCTGTCCACCTGCCTCGTTAACCCGTGACAGAATTGTCGCTAGATCGGGGCTTCCGTCCAGATATACAGTAACGCCATCTACTGCTGGCTTGTGATTCGGGCCCTGAACCAGAGCCCCCCCATTAAACTGCTCCTGAACAGGGAAAAACGCATAATTACTATCCCCCATCGCCATTTTTGGCATTTCAATCTTAAAAATCTGCTCGTAAAACGTTTTTGCTCGTTCCATGTTACCCACGGGAATTTCGACCCAAATAAATAAGCGCTGCATGATGCTACGCCTCCTAATTGATTTAGATTTACGACCTCTTTTAACCACCAACAATCAATTATTCTCATTATCATTTTTTTCTACAGCATTAATGCTTTTCCAATTCCCATTACTAAAGTAGTTTACCTCCTTCTCCAGAATTCGCCCGACATTCTCAAGAGCATCTGCTATCTTATCCAATTGCTCTGGGTCGAGTTTGGTAATTAGATGCTGGTTCCACTCAGCATATTGCTCGAAGATAGCACCCAGCACTTCTGCACCTCTCGGAGTAAGTTCAATCAGCTTTGTGCGTCGATCGGTCTGGTGGTCCTTATAGATAGCCAGACCTTCATTTACTAATACGTCTGCAACACGTTGCACGCTCTGACGTGCATGCCCCATATCACGAGCGATCTTTGCCACCGTTTGAGGTTTATATCCAATGCGACCAAGGACCTGCCACCTGGCACTGCTTTGATCAATTGAACGCGTGATAATGTCCCCGGAACGCATTAGTAACCCATTAATGTGGAAAATGCTCAATGAAAATCTGCTTAAGGGGTCCTCTGGTTTGTCTATTGTATTCATAATTGCATCATAACAATTTGACAGCATGCTGTCAATATACCCCCATTTTCCATCATCTTGTTTGCAAATTGTTTGCAGAGAGGCTCAAAAAGGACTGGAACAGGTCACTTGCTCCCAACCTGTCACAGCCCTCCAACCCGCATTCGATGCAGCCTCTCGGCTCTTACTCTTCTCCCGCCGCAATTGGGTTGTCGGCGTAGGAGATCCAATCGCTCCAGCTCCCCGCATACAGCTTCACGTTGCGGAAGCCCGCTTCGTGAAGCGCCAGCACGTTCGGTGTGGCGGAGATGCCGGAGCCGTAGTAGACGATGACCTCGTCATCCTGACCGAGCGCGCCGAAGCGCGAGCGGAGCGCGGCCGGCTGCGGCGTTTCCGCCGTCACCGGCAAGCCTGCCGCCGTCCAAACCGCGTAGCACCCGTCCAGCACCCGCACGTCGGACACGCCGATGTACTCTTCAACAGCACCCATCACAGGCGCGACGCGGCGCGCTGCAAGCACTGGGAAGTCACGCAGCATCGGCAAAGACAGACTGACCGATATATGGATATTGCCGAAAGGTATGAGCCGCTCAGACTTCCGCCGCAGCCTGACCTCCCACTGTAGGCTTTTTGCCCATATCGGACACAGCAAGCAGACATGGTTAAACCCACCTCTGGCCAAGCCGAAGGCGGGTTTGTTGTCGCTTCATCCACTGGACCTCTCCAATTGCTCGGAATTGGATCTTCATTCGAGGCCGCATCGCCCGTATGATTCTCATACCAACGCTGCAAAGGAAAGGATAACGACGAGACCTGGCGGCGCCTGGCGGCCCGCGACGGCATCTACGGGTTCGGTGCGCGCCTTCAAGGCCGCTTGATCGGAATCGCTCACTATCTGTATCGCCCTACGATCTGGACGGACGACGCCTGCTATCTCCAAGACCTTCGTCGGCGAGGACGTCCGCGGTCACGGAGCCGCTCGGGCGCTTATCGAGCGCGTCGCCCAAGCGGCGCGCGAGCATCGCGTCTCCAGGTTCTATTGGCAGACCCGCCGAGACAACGCCGTCGCCCACGCGCTCTATGACAAAGTGGCGCAACACAACGGATTTAATCCGCTACGACTATCCGTTGTAATCTAATCCCATATACGAGGGCGATCGATCCCCATCGTTCGCATGTAGTCCAACAATTGCCCGGTATGGACGGATTCGTGATACGCGACTCGCAATAATATATCTCCCAATGTTCTGATGTTCCCAACATCGGAACGATCTATCTTAATATTCTTTAGGTCATCCGATGTCAATTCCCGTCAAATGAAGCCTCTCCTTTAAAGGAATTGAGACCGGGGAGGAAGCGTCATTCGACAAAGGCCGCAAGGTTCTCCAGAGAGGATCTCAACCCTTCGTCATGATCTTCCTTCCGGATACCTTCCGGTACGTTCTGGCATACGATGGTGACTTGGGTACCTCCCGGGACGGCCGCCAAGGCCCATGTCATGGTCATCCCGCCCGCGAACGCGGGATCATCGGACTCGAATTCGACGAATTGCACGATTCGCTCGTCCGGGATCAGCTCCAGGAATTTCCCCTGGACGACGTCGGCATCTTCCGAGGTTTTTCCGGGCGTGTGATCCGTTCCGATATAGGTAAGGGACATCTGATAAGCTCCGCCTTCTCGGGCGTCAAACGCTTGAATATGACCCTTCATGCCCTTCGGCGGCAGCCATGAGACCAGCGCCTCCGGATCTATGAATGCCTGATAGATGGTTTGCGGCGATGCCTGAATGACTCTGGTAGCGGAATCCGTTCTCTTGCCGGACGAATTCGTCATGACGCACTCCTCCTTGAGATGTCGTATCCTCCGTTCATTCTATCGAATTGGCGCACGCGCCGTTTCTTCTGGATTGCTAGATTGAACGCTAGAAAGCCAAATGCCGGAATGCCAAATACCGATCGTTCATCTGGTACGGCTATCTATCTGCTAGTGCATTCTAAGGTTTAGCGATGAACCGCATAGCGATTCGCCTTACTGATGCGGCGAATGGCTTGCACTTCCTCCGCCGACAGCTCCTGTACGTCCGCGGCCGCGATGTTCTGCAGCAGCTGCTCGCGCGAGCTGGCCCCCGGGATCGCGACGGCGACCGCCGGATGGCTCAGCGAGTAACGGATCGCGAGCTGCGTGAGGCTCCGCTCCGGCGTCGCCAGCTCCTGCAGCCGCTCGCGCAGCGCGATCAGCTCCGCCAGTTCGTAGTCCGGCACGCCCTTCGCCGGCTGCCGATTGGCCGCCAGCGCTCCGCTGGCCACCGGCCCTCTCGCGATGACGCCGATCGACCGCTCCTGCAGCAGCGGCAGCACCGTCTCTTCCGCCCGGCGGTCCACGATGCTGTAGCTGTTCATGACGCTCGCGACGGCGCTTCGCGCGGCATACTCCCGAATTACGTTAGGACGGATCGACGATATCCCGTACGCCCGGATGACCCCTTCCCGCTTCAACTGCTCGAACGCCTCGATCGTCTCGTCGATCGGATCGTCGAGCGTTCCGCCATGAAGCTGGTACAGATCGATGTAGTCCGTCCCGAGCCTGCGCAAGCTTTCTTTGACGGCCGACAGGATATACGCCTTGGAGGGGTCCCAGGTCCACCCCTCTTGTCCCGGGATCCGCCGGTTTCCTACCTTCGTAGCCAGCACCACGCGCTCGCGCCGCCCTCGGATCGCTTGGCCGACGATCTCCTCGTTGCGTCCGCCGTCATACAGATCGGCGGTGTCCAGCAGATTGACGCCGCGCTCCAGCGCCTCATGGATGAGTGCCGTCGCCTTCCGTTCCTCCGTCCCCAGCGACATGCAGCCAAGTCCGACCTCGCCGACGAGCAGCCCGGATGCGCCTAGCCGATTCCTTTTCATCGCCTATCCGTCCTCCCTTATACCCGATAGTCATGCATACTCTACCAGTCTACCACTCCTGTCTCTCGCGACAAAATACGTTTCTTTTCGATTTATAGTTTACATATCATGTAACATCTATATACTAATATAGAGGCAAGTGAACCGCTTATCGACAAAGGAGGCGCTCCATCTGAGTACCATAAAGGCAGGCATTGTAGGCTACGGCAACCTCGGCAGAGGCGTAGAGAAGGCTATTGCGCAAAATCCGGATATCGATCTGGTCGCGATATTTACCCGGCGGCAGCCGGATCAACTGGCATCCGACAGCGGAAGCGCGCGGTTCGAGCACATCTCCGCAGCGGAGCAATACATCGGCAAGATCGACGTGATGATTCTGTGCGGCGGCTCCGCGACCGATCTGCCCGAGCAGACCCCGGCGCTGGCGCGCATGTTCAATACGGTAGACAGCTTCGACACCCATGCGAAGATCCCCGAATTCTTCGAGTCGGTTAACGCGGCTGCGGCGCAGGGCGGCACGGTCAGCGTCATCTCGACCGGCTGGGATCCGGGTCTCTTCTCGCTGAACCGGCTGCTCGCCGGCGCGATTCTCCCCGAGGGCAAGGAGTATACGTTCTGGGGCAAAGGCGTCAGCCAAGGGCATTCCGACGCCATCCGGCGGGTGCCGGGCGTGAAGAACGGCGTGCAATACACCGTGCCGGTGCAGGAAGTGATCGACCGGATCCGCGCAGGGGAGACGCCCGACTTCACGACCCGGGAGAAACATCTGCGGCAGTGCTACGTCGTTGCGGAGGAAGGCGCCGATCTAGAGCAGATCCGGCAGACGATCGTGAATATGCCGAACTACTTCTCGGATTACGACACCACGGTCACCTTCATCTCCGAGGACGAGCTCCGCGCCGAGCATCAAGGCATGCCGCACGGCGGCTTCGTCATCCGCAGCGGCGTTACGGGCCAAGGCACGAAGCAGATCATCGAATTCGGCCTCAAGCTCGAGAGCAATCCGGAATTCACGGCCAGCGTCCTGGTCGCCTACGCCCGCGCGGCTTACCGGCTGCGTCAAGAAGGCCAGACCGGCGCCCGGACCGTGTTCGACATTCCGCTCGGCCACCTGTCGCCGAAGCCCGCCGGCGACCTGCGCCGCGACCTGCTGTAACCCATACGCTTCGCGAATTAACCCCGTCATGTCTCATGACGGGGCTTTTCGTTTTTCGCCCATTATATTATTTGTTCAACCTTCAAAAAAAATTTTATTTGCGTCATTCGCTAAGATTGGTTAGACTTTTTGTTTATAAAGTACAAATTTTTTGACATTTAATGCAAACATGGAAGGGAGATCTGCCAAACGTGGCTATTGCAGTAACCGAACAAAGCCGGATCGAGGCCGAGCAATACGTCAAATCCGTATACGAATCCGTCATCGCGCGGAACCCGCACGAAGCCGAATTCCACCAAGCGGTCAAAGAAATTCTGGACTCGCTCGTGCCGGTCTTCGCCAAGCATCCGCGCTACAAAGACAGCGGCGTCCTGGAACGACTCGTCGAGCCGGAGCGCGTGATCTACTTCCGCGTACCTTGGGTCGACGACAGCGGCAAGGTGCGGGTGAACCGCGGCTACCGCGTGCAGTTCAACAGCGCCCTTGGCCCGTACAAAGGCGGCATTCGATTCCACCCCTCCGTTAATGCCAGCATCGTCAAGTTCCTCGGCTTTGAACAGATCTTCAAGAATGCGCTCACCGGCCAACCGATCGGCGGCGGCAAAGGCGGCTCCGACTTCGACCCCAAAGGCAAATCGGATAATGAGATCATGCGCTTCACGCAAAGCTTCATGACCGAGCTGTTCAAGTACATCGGTCCCGACAGCGACGTGCCGGCCGGCGATATCGGCGTCGGCGCGCGCGAGATCGGCTACATGTTCGGCCAGTACAAGCGTATCCGCAGCAGCCATGAAGCCGGGGTATTGACCGGCAAGGGCGTCGGCTACGGCGGCAGCCTGGCCCGCACGGAAGCGACCGGCTACGGCTGCGTCTACTTCGTAGGCGAGATGCTCAAATTCAGGGGTCTGAGCTTCAACGACGCGACGGTTGTCGTGTCGGGGTCGGGCAATGTCTCCACCTATGCCATGGCCAAAGCGCAGGAGCTCGGGGCCAAGGTCGTCGCCTGCAGCGACTCCGGCGGCTACGTCTACGATCCTGACGGCATCAATGTCCGTACCGTGAAGCGTCTGAAGGAAGTCGAGCGCAAGCGGATCAGCGAATACGTCAAAGAGCATCCGAGAGCCACCTATACGGAAGGCTGCCAAGGCATCTGGACGATCCCGTGCGACATCGCCTTGCCTTGCGCCACCCAGAACGAGATCGATGAGCACTCGGCCCAGACGCTCGTCGACAACGGCGTCCAAGCCATCGGCGAAGGGGCTAACATGCCGTCCACGCTGGAAGCGATCGAGGTGTTCCTGAACAACCACGTGCTGTTCGGGCCGGCCAAAGCCGCCAACGCGGGCGGCGTCGCCGTCTCCGCGCTCGAGATGGCTCAGAACAGCATGCGCCTGTCCTGGTCCTTCGAGGAAGTGGACACCAAGCTGCATGTCATTATGAAGAATATCTATGAGAGCAGCGTGCAGGCGGCGGAAGCGTACGGACACCCCGGCAACCTGCTCGTCGGCGCCAACATCGCGGGCTTCCTGCGCGTGGCGGACGCCATGATCGTACAGGGCATCGTCTAATTTTTCATATATAAAAAGCCGCGCAATCGGTGATCCGATTGCGCGGCTTTTTTGGTCCACCTCGCCAAAGGTTCGCATCTCAGAACAACAAAGCCGGGACCCTCTATCGAGGAATTCCCGGCTCTCTCTCCGCTTACTTGTTCTTTAGCTTCTCGAGCAGCTCGACGAGTCGTCCGAACGAATCGTTGAGACCGCCCTCCATCCCGGATTGCACCATGCCGTCCCGATCCGCGACCGAACGGAAGACCGACTCCATCCGAATCTTGGTCTTGCCTCCCGGCAGCTCTTCGAAGATCACCGTCTCAAGCGTGACGTGACCCCTCTCCGGAAGCCCTTCGAACTCGAAGGTCTGGATAATTCGCTCCGGTGCCGACACTTCATGGAACACGCCGTGGAATCCGTACGCATTGCCGGCCTCGTCGCGATGAATGTACCTCCACGACCCGCCGTCCCGCGGTTCGAACGTCTCGAGCGTCATGGCGAGATTGCGCGGCCCCATCCACTCCACGAACAGCTCCGCATCGGTGAATGCTTCGAATACGAGCTCCCGGGGGGCATCGAACTCCCGCTCGATCAAGATCAACTGCTTGCCGGGCTCCGCGGTTACCTTGGTCTCATAGCTGATGGTCATGAATCTTCCTTCCCTTCCATTGGGTTTGTATGAAGCTGCTGCTTCGCCTTGCGCGCCTCCAACAGGCGGTCGAGCGCTTGGAATCGTTGACTCCACATCTCCCGAAATTGCTTCGCCCAGTCCTCTACCTCCGACATCGACTCCGGGTTCAGGCGGTAGATGCGCTGCTGCGCCTTCTTCTCCACCGAGACGGCATTCGCCTCGCGCAGCACTTTCAGGTGCTGCGAGATCGCCTGGGGGCTGATCTCGAAGTGGCTGCAGATCTCCGTCGCGGACAAGGGGCCATGGGCGGCCAACAATTCGATGATACGGCGTCTCGTGGTGTCTGCTATCGCTGTGAATGTGTCCATGCGCTCATTATAAACCAATAACTTAATTAAGTATACGCTTAATTTTGTATTTTTGTCCTGACCAAGACGAAGACCGGCAGCTCCTCCTTAGAGGAACGAACCGGTCTTCGTCTTTTAACTTGCTCCGTAACCGTATGCAATGGGATTCAAAGCACTACTTCTTATTCTGCAACTGCTGCAAATAGTCATCCAGATTGTCGAGCTTCTCCTCCCGCATTCCGCGGTATTGCTCCAACCAAGCGTTGATCTCCACGAACGGTTCGGGCCGCAGCCTGTAGATCCGCCGATTCACATCGACGTCAAAATCCACGACCCCGGCTTCATATAAGATACGCAGATGTTTAGACGCCTGCGGCTGGCGAATTTGAAGATGATCCGCGATCTCCCCCACCGTTAACGGACCATCCTGCAGTAATTCAACAATCTGCAAGCGTCTGGGCTCGGCAAGCGCACTTAAGATTGTATGATCCATCCTTCGCTGTCCCACCTTCAAAGACCAGCCCGATACCGGATTGTATCGAGCTGGTCTTATCTCCATTTATGGCGCCATTCCCATCAAGCTTTTTGGTAGGTGAGCACGACGACACCCGTTTGGAACGTCTTCGTTTCCGTCAATTTCAACACGGTCTGATTCAAGCCATCTTGGAACAGTCGTTTTCCGCTGCCTACGACGATCGGGTACACCATGAGCCGGTATTCGTCGATCAGACCGAGATTGTGAAGCGTCTGCACAAGCGCGCAGCTTCCGAATACGAGAATGTCTTTGCCCGGCTGCTCCTTCAGTTTCGTGATCTCCTCCGCGATATCGCCCTTGATCACGCTCGAATTGGTCCATTCCGCCCGATCCAAGGTCGTGGACACGACATGCTTAGGATAGCCGTTCATCCACTCGCCATATTCCCCTGTCTGCTCGATCATGTTCGGCCAAGCGGCTGCGAATCCTTCGTAGGTTACGCGTCCCAGCAGCAGCGCGTCGCTCGCCTTAAGCTCCTCGAACTTGAACTTATCCTGTTCCTCGCCGCCGAACTGGAACGTCCAGCCCGGTTCCTCCATCACGCCATCCAACGATACGAACTCCGATACGATCACTTTTCTCATTTTTTATTCTCCTTCGCTTGGTTTATTTGTAGTCGATGTCCTTCTGAATTGAATATACCACATAGGGAATATTCCCGTAAAGGAATATTTAAATTATATTTGTGGATCGTTAATTTTGGAAAACAGGCATTGAAATAGCCCCCATCTACTCTTCAGTCCCTCGTCATCCGCTCGGCCCAGCCGCGCAGTCTCCCGCCTTATGATCATGGATGCCATCCGCGGCACCGTTTTGAACAAGGTTTTGAATGATTTCCCTTTTTTAGATTAAAATCCGTTTTGCAGAGGTTCAGAAAGAGCAAAAGACCGGCTGCTCCTGGGAAGGGAGCTTGCCGGTCTTTGCAATAATAAAGATACAGAACACGTTTCCGTAAAAGTTGTTATTAACGCAATGTTTTCAATGCGCCGCTCCAAGCGAGCACTTGATCAAGCATACCATTAACGTTGGTAAGATGCAGATCAGCCGGTTTGAAAACAGTTCCGTTCTCAAAATCAGTGAAAAGTGACAATGCCGGGTGAACGCGGACGTCCGCTACGGACAATTCTCCCAAAATTCCACGTAAATGTTCAGCTGCGCGAGCGCCGCCTACGGAACCATAGCTTACGATGCCTGCCGCCTTATTGTTCCAAGCCTCGCGCGCATAATCAAGTGCATTTTTCAATGAAGCCGAAATGCTGTGATTGTACTCTTGAACGATAAATACGAAGCCATCCAAGCTAGCAAGCTTTACATTCCATGCTGTCGCTTGTTCTGTAGCATCAACTTCTCCGAAAAGCGGAAGCTTGAAATCTGCAATATCTACGATTTCGTAATTAGCATCTCCGCGTTTATCAGCGACACTTTTTACCCAATCTCCAACTTGTGGACTTAGACGGCCTTGACGCGTGCTTCCTAAAATAATACCGATGTTTAATTTTGACATTTCGGTTTCCTCCTCAATAGTCCTTCTGCCCAATAGTTTATCTAAAAAGCCCACTTGCTACACTCGCCATGCAAATATCTTAACCTCAAGGTATTAGACATAAATAACTTAATTTATCTAATAACTTTTGTCAAGTGAATTACTATCAGTTAGTCCGCCTTGCGCTCCCGTCAATGGATTGGTTTAAATAAGCCGCTTGCCGATCTCCCAATGGTGGCCAAACGGGTCGGCGATGCGTCCGATACGCCAGCCGTGACCCTCGCCTACGGGTACGACTCCGGTTGCGCCGGCGGCCACGGCCTGTTCGAACGCCGAATCCGGATCTTGGACGGTCAGGATCATTCGAACCGATCCCCTAGCTATCGACTCCGGGCTGGAGTCAGGGTCTTCTTGAATCCAGAAATCCCCTCCCCCGATGGATAGTTGAGCGACAGCCAGCCGCCCGCCCTCCTCAAGGCGATACAACTCGACCGCGCTGAACGCGGCCTTGTAATATGCTGCAGCCTCCGCCGCGTTACTCACAGAAAGCCATGGGGCGATATGGGTCTCGGACATACGGGTAACCTCCTGAACGCCATTTGTATGCTTCTCTACAATACATTTCACTTCAAACCCTTCATATCCTTTTCTTAATTAGCGATACACGGAAGCGTTCGCCTGTTTGCCTGCATCCTGCACTTCTGCGATATACTGCCAGGCATCTGGTCGCGAGTCGTCTAGACCATTAAAACCATATACTTGCGCGGGTTGGCCGCTCGATACGGATTAGCCGTTCCAGCGGGCAATCTCCGGGTCGCCGGTCAGCGGCAAACATGCGTCTTGCTTACCATGTCTCGCACAAAGCGCTTCCTCTTCCCTACCTTATCCGCACAAAAAAACGCATGACCTTACCAAGTCACAGGCTATAATGAAAATTGCGACAGGTTATAAAAGGATCGCACATCGGGGAATCCTCCAGTCCTCCGACCCCCAGACCTTCGAATCCCCAGACCTCCGGACCCCCAACGCCGNNCCACGAGAAAGCACCACCAGCGAGCACCACCGGCAAGCACCACCATCAACCACCACCATCAACCACCACCATCAAGCACCACCGACAAGCACCACCGGACAGGTCCCAGCCGATGAATTCCGGGCGACCTTTGCCCAACCGAAGACGAATATTCCGTACGACTATTAGGTGTGTAAGCCCTGAAAGCGATAATGGCCAAGACTCATTTTCATAAAAAAAGAAGGGCTGAATCCAGCCCTTCCCGTGCCAAGCTTATGAGATGTCTTCCCGTCGCCCCCGCAGCCGCGTATTCGCGGCATTGAGCCGCACGATCCCGAAGAGGAAGAAGGCGAACAGCGCCGCATAGATCAGGTAGATGTACGGAAACCGATTCAAGGTGGAGAAGAGCGCGACGATGATCGGGATCTGCGCGAACGTCAGGGTCGCCATCATGGCGATGAGCCGCTTGTTGCGGTCCATGAGCGAGTCCACGTCGGAGTACAGCTCGGGCCGCGTATCCGTATAGGGCATCCGCCACACGTACCAGCCCATCTTGTCGTAGAGGAGCTCCCAGCCCGCGTCCTGGCAGAGCGCGATATAGTCCCGGTTCCGGGCGCTCTGATAGTCGACGCAATAGCGCATCCGCCGCGGCTCGCCCTTCTCGAATGCAAAGTGGATCGCATTCCCCGTGACCGCGGTCAGATGCCACCCTTGCGCCTCCATCTCCTCAATCCACTGCTCGATCTTGTCCGAATCCCAGCTGAACCACCACTTCTTCACGCGCTTCACGTTACTCATCCCGGTCCCTCCACACGGTCATGGCATTGCGATGCAATTCCGAGATCCGGGCGATCTCCAGCTTCAGCAGCGCTCTGCCGTCTTCAGTCGCCTGATAAGTCTTGCGCCGGTCGTCTTCCCGCACGAATACGATGACGCCGTCCTTCTCCATCCGGGACAAGCTGCCGTACAGCGTCCCGGCGCCCAGCCGAATCCGCTTGTCCGTAAGCTCCTCCACGTATTGCATGATGCCGTAGCCATGACGGGCCTCCGTCAAGGACAGCAAGATGTAGAACATCGTCTCCGACATCGGTAGGTATTGGCGTTGCAGGGCGTCCATCGTCATCGGGCATAGACCTCTCTCGGTTCATGGAGCGAGTTCGGCTATAACAACCCTCGCTATATCGTCATGCGATATATCATGGCTCGACTGTATCACACCACGATATAGTTGACAATACGTTTACTGGAAATCGGAAACATCGTGAGGAAGGGGAACGACAGGTAGATCGCGAAGTTATCCGTAGAATCATTGACCCTAGGAGGCGCCGAGCGCATGGAATTCAAGTCGTTACGCGATTATACGTTAGATCAGCTGGCTGTGATGTGGAATGAAGGGTTCACCGGATATTTCGTGGACGCGACGCAGTCGCCGGAAGGGTTCCTCCGGCGCTTCGCCGCCGAGCATCTCTCGCTCGATCTGTCCTTCGCCGCCGTCCTGGAAGGCAAGCCGGTC
The DNA here is from genome assembly GCF_014212125.1 of Cohnella nanjingensis. GTDB lineage: Bacteria > Bacillota > Bacilli > Paenibacillales > Paenibacillaceae > Cohnella > Cohnella nanjingensis. Next base: position 173,345 of record NZ_JACJVP010000007.1, on the reverse strand, counting down.
GGATTCGTGCTGAGCGGGGCCCGCGCGATCGGGGGGACGAAGACGGCCTGGAACGGCGGCACCGGGATCGCCCCGGCCTATCGGGGGCAGGGTATCGGCAAGCTTATGATCGCTGAGGCGCTCCGCCGTTATGCGGCCCACGGCGTCGGCCTGGCGACGCTCGAAGCGATCGCGGCCAACGCGCCCGCCATCGCGCTCTATGAGCGGATGGGTTACCGGACGATCAACCGGCTGAAGATCCTTCAGCAGACCGGCGAACTGCCGGCGGTGACCTTCGCCGCAGCCGGGACGGGGCCGTTCCGCGTACAGCTCGGCACGGCGCCTGACGTTCGGGGCTTGTCCTTCTACGACCATTCGGCGCCCTGGCAGACCCAGTGGGCGAATCTGACGAACGCCGAGTCCGCGATCCTGTACGACGATCAGGACCGGCCGCTCGGCTATGCGCTGTTCAAGCTCGCCTATGATGAGCACGGCAACCCCGCTTCCGCATCGCTCTTCCAGTGCCGAGCCGACGAGCGCCGCGAGGACGCAGGCGCCATCGTCCGACACCTGCTAGCTGCCGTCTTCCCCCCGCATCCGTCCCTCACGCGCCGGACGATGAACCTGCCCGCCTCGCACGCCGAGGCCGTTCAGGCGCTGGAGCAAGCCGGATTCTCCCTGCTCATGGAGCAGGTCCAGATGACGCAGCCCTTATCGCCGGAGGAGCAGGCTTAGGCCTCTCCCTCCCATTCCAGCCCGAATTGCGCCAGATAGGCTTCCATATAGCGGTGGCGCTCTTCGGCGATCCTGCGCGCAGACCCCGTGTTGATCCGGTCCTTGAGCTTCAGCAGCTTCTCGTGGAAATGATTGATCGCCGTACTCTTGTCCTGTCTGTATTCGGCGGCGGTCATCTTCTCGCGCGGCGGGATCCGGGGATCGTGGAGCGGATCGCCCTTCCACCCGGCATAGACGAAGGTCCGGGCGATCGCGATCGCCCCGATGGCGTCCAGGCGGTCCGCATCCTGCACCACCCGTCCCTCCGGCGTGCGCATGGGCGGATTGCCTCCGCCGTTGTAGGACATCGTCGAGATGATGTCCATGACATGCAGACGCTCATCCTCCGTCATCTGCGGCCGGCCCGCGAGCCAGTCGCCGACCTTCCGTAATCCCTCTTCTTTGGAGGGATTCAGCTTCTCGTCCGCGACATCATGCAGCAGCGCCGCGACGACGCAGACGAACGCGTCGGCGCCCTCTTCGCGCGCCAGCCGCTCCACCATGCGCGCCACGCGATGCACGTGCCACCAGTCGTGGCCGGTACGGTCGCACTCATGGACCGATCTGGCGAACCGCTCCGCCGCTTCGATCGTTTCCGCCTGCTCCGGATAACTTGTCCAGGATGGCATCATCGCCGTCACTACCTTTCTCATGGGGGTCCTCTATCCGATGTCGTACTTCCTCACCGATCTCGACGGCACCCTGCTCCGCTCGGACGCATCCCTCTCCGACTACTCGGTTCGCATCCTCACCCAGGCGCTGAATGAAGGCCTCTTCGTCAGCTACGCGACCGCCCGGAGCTATATCAGCGCCCACAAGATCGTGTCCGCCGTCCCTTGGCGATACCCGGTCGTGCTGTACAACGGCGCCGTCCTCTTCGATCCGGCCACCCAGCGGGTGCTGGACGGCGCCTGGCTGAATCCCGCGACGACCGATGAGATCATCGGCCTCGGGAGAGCGCACGGCCTGCTGCCGCTCCTCTTCGCGCTGGACGACGAAGATCGGGAGAGGGTCCTGCACGAACGGCTCGTCCGCTCCGGAGAGCTGCAGTTCTACGCCAGCCGCCCGAACGATCCGAGATTCGCGGAGGTGACGCGGCTGAGCTGTCCGGAGACGTTCCGCACGCTGATCGTGACCTATATCGGATTATGGGATGAGCTTAACCCACTTAAGGAGGAAGTTCAACGGAGGTTCGGGGATCGGATCCACGTGCACCTCATGAAAGACGCCTATATCGCGGATCATTACTTCCTCGAGTTCAGCGACCGGCTGGCGAACAAGAAGGAAGGGCTGCGGAAGTGGGCGGCGCTCGTGAACGGCGAGCCCGAGGTGGTCACGGTGTTCGGCGACAACCTGAACGACCTGGGCATGTTCGAAACGGCCGGGACCCGCATCGCCGTTGCGGGAGCGCATCCGGACATCGCAGCGCTCTCCACCGCCATGGCCGGCAGTAACGATGACGATGGCGTAACCCGGTACCTGGAACAATGGATGCGTTCGCGGTCGGGTGCAACCTTTCGGGACGGAGGCGCGCCTTAGAACCCGTTGACCGATACATACACCAAGGAGAATGACATCGACGAGTAGGTCATCCCGGAGAGCGCCGACGATCTGGAGAAAGTCTTCGAGAAAGCGCTAGGCAAGAAGTAAGAAGAAGAAAATACCGATTCGCGGGAGATCTGCAAGGGCAGCGTCTCGACATGAGGAACTCGCGGAACCAAGGGGCCGGGCCGATCGTGGAAGCAGCATTCACGGGGGATCGGTCTCTTTCGATTGCGGGGAAAAGGGGAAAACGGCGCGTCAGGGACGAGAGCGCTTGGCGAGCCGCGCGGAGGACTTCTTGGCGGACGCCGGCTGTTGGGCGAGGGAAGTCCATTCGGCTTGCAAGCTCTGGGTAATTTTCTCTAACGCGTAGATGCTCGTTAACATGTTCATCGCTCCTTGTCTTCTTTTCAATTAACGCAGCGCCTGTAGGATGGCGCCGACGATTCGGGCGGCACGGCTCTTCGCGCGGCGCGCTTGGCTCAAGGACGTCTCCTCCTCGATGCGGGATTCCCATTCGGCTTGGAGGCTTTCCGATAGTTTCTCCAATTCGTAAGTGCTCGTTAACATGTTCATTCCTCCTTGTCATCTCTGATTGATTCCATTATGCTGTAGCCAGTTGATTGGAAAAAGAGTAGGAATCGGATCGCATATTTCCCTTTTTAGCGCGAGCGACCGTTCGACTAGCCGATAGGAGGAACCTTATGCAAGCGACGGCGGAGAGATATTTGGAGCTGATGGAGCGTTTGGGTTCTCCGGCAGGCGGAGGTGACCGGATCGAAGTGTCTCTGGAGGAACTAAGCGCTTGCTGGTTCTGTACGACCCGCAACGCCAAGCTCATCGTCCGCAAGCTCGTCGAAGACGGATTGATCGTCTGGCATGCGGGCAGAGGACGGGGCAACCGATCGCATCTCACCTTCCTCGCCGAGAGAGATTCCCTGCTCCTCCAAGTCTCCCAGCAGTTGGCGGAGAAGGGCGAATACAAACAAGCCTTCGAAGGCATCAACAGCCACGACCCGGGAGGCGCCGTCAAGGAACGCTTCGTGCAATGGCTGAACGGACATTTCGGCCATGACACCGAAGCGTCGGACGGCAATCCCGCCGTGCATGTCCTACGGATCCCGGTGTCCGCCAACCTCGATACGCTGGACCCCGCGGAGGTCTACTCCGCGTTCGAGGCTCACAGCGTGAAGCAGATATTCGACCAGCTTGTGCATTACGATGCCGTGTCGGGGCAGTTCTTGCCCGAGCTCGCCCACGCTTGGGAATCGAACGCCGACATGACCGAATGGACCTTCTATCTGCGCAGGGGCGTCACGTTTCACCATGGCCGGGAGCTCACGTCGGAAGACGTGCGATTCACGCTGGACCGGCTGCGCGAGAGCAGGGCCAACCGCTGGATGGTCCGCGGCCTGAAGCAGGTCGAGTGCGCGGGACCGCGAACGGTGCGGATCTCGCTCGATCGGCCGAACCGGATATTCCTCCGATACCTGAGCTCTTCGGCCATGTCCATCGTACCGGCGGATCTGATCCTGGAGGATGAGGCCCGCTTTAAGCAACTGCCGGTCGGCACAGGTCCGTTCCGCGTGACCGCATGGTCGGAGGAGCGCCTGGAGTTAACCGCGAATTCGGAGTATTATCAAGGCCGCGCGCATCTCGACCGCGTCGTGATCGCCTTCATTCCGGAAGATTCCGCGACCGCCCTCGTCGGCGGGGAGAGATTCCCGAGCGCCTTGGAGGTTGAGGAGGGAGCCGGCGCTTCCGATCCGGCCGAGGATTGGCCTACGATCGAGGCGCTGAGCAAAGGCAGCATGCTCATCTCCTGGAATCTGCGCATCCCGGGTCCGCACCATGCGATCGCTTTCCGGCGCGCAATCGACCTGCTCGTCAACCGGACCGAGATGATTCGGGAGCTCGGCGAATATCGCGTCTACCCGTCGCGGGGATTCCGGCCGACCGAGCGGACGCCGCTGCTGAAGGATCGATACGATCCCGAATCGGCACGACGTCTCCTGCGGGAATCGGGATACGACGGGGAGACGCTCGTCCTGAACACCATCGGCCGTTATGAGCCCGATGCCCGCTGGATCGCCCGGCAGTGCGCCGCGTTCGGGATCGCGATCGAAGTCGCGGTCATCCCCAAGAAGTTGGTCTACGACCAGGACATCCTCCAGCGCGCCCATGCCATTCTGTTCGAGGTCTTGATCGCCAGAGAAGACGTCTGCGAAGTGGAGAATTACGAGCAGGAAGGACATCTGCTGAACGCGGGCTTGCCGCCGGAGATGATACGCTGGGCCGTGGAGCAGATCGACCTCGCGCTCGCGACGGATCGGGCCGAGGAGCGGCGCGCCCTGCTCGAAGGCATCGAGGAACGGCTACGCGAAGACGCGCTGGTGACGTTCCTGCTGCACAAGAAGCTGAACACGCAGGTCCATCCAGCCGTCCGGGGCGCCGGCTACAATGCGCACGACTGGATGGACTTCAAGGACATCTGGATCGAGCCGACCGTCGGCTGACGACCGATCACGCCGAAAAGAGGCAACCGGCTTCTTCCGGCTAACCTCTTTTCTTGGCGGAGGCGAGACCGGCTTCCTCTGGCATACTTCTCCAACAGCCGATCCATACTACAAGGGATTATGCCCGGCGCATCCGCAGGCCGGAGTTGGAGGAATCCCCTATATGGCAGAGAGAGCCGTCCTGGCCTACTTCAATACCCCCGAGCAAGCCGAGCAGGCGCTGGGGAAGATCAAGTCGCTCCGGCTGGTGGAATATGCGATCGACCGGTTCGACGGCAACCCGGGCACCGGCATTCAGCAGCTCGATCAGCTCGGCAATACGATCACGGGAGACTTCCGGGGGCTCGGATACTTGACCCTCGGCGGCGACTTCGACAATCCCGATGCGGCCGTCATGGCGACCGCCAGCGTCAGCGCCAGCGGCATGAGCTCCGGCGGCCCGGACAACCGGGTGACCGGCCGGGACATCCTGCTGACCGCGATCGTGGAGGAAGCGGACTACGAGCAGGCTTGGCAGTTCGCCAAGGACGCGGGCGCGTTGTAGGAGGAGGCCGGGAGACCGCCAGGGCGGCGCTTCCGGCCTTTGGTCTGCTCTGCCTGGGAGACGAAGCCTCTTAGTCGTGATCCAAATTTCATCGTGATGGGCAGATTCCACGCGTGATATCGCACGGAGAATGCCCATGAAGGCGAGCGCCCTCCGCTCGACCGGACGCAGAATTAAATTAATTTTGCATCCCCTCTTTACAAAATCAGGTATTCCCGTTATATTTGTATGAGCAAACAAATTTACGCGTACAGAAATGAGGTCTTAGCCGTGCTGGACATCTACTTTAAAGAATGCCTCTACTTCACCGCCAACCGGCTCGGCCGGGTCATCACCAAGATGGCGGAAGACGCGTTCGCGATCAGCGGGCTCTCCCCGACCGCTGCCTTCCTGCTGATGGCGGCCTATGAGAAAGACGGTATCTCGCAGAAGGAGCTCGGCCAGATCCTCCATCTCCAGCCTTCGACGGTGACGCGGCTCATCGAGAAGCTCGCAGCCAAGAACCTGCTGTACAACCGCGTGGACGGGCGGCTGTCCCTGATCTACGTCACGGACAAAGGCAGAGCCCTGGAGCAAACCATTCAACAATGCTGGGATCAGCTGCGGGAACGGTATGCGACGATCTTGGGCGAAGAAGGCGACGCGCTCTCGCTTCACCTCTACGAGGTGAGCAATCAACTGGAAAAAATCGAATGAGATCTCATTTGATTTTTTATAACCTAACACTTGCTTGGGCAAGCAATTATTAAAATGGAGGCGATCCTATGAACAGATCCATCGAATCGGGCTTCGAGACAAACCGCACGGAGAAACCTTTCCTCATCCTGGGCGGAACGGGCAAGACGGGACGGCGGGTGGCGGAGCGGCTCGCGAAGCAAGGCTTGCCGGTACGGATCGGCTCCCGGTCGGGCGAACCGTCCTTCGACTGGGAGAACCCGGCGACTTGGCTGCCCGCGCTGAAGGACGTAAGAGCGGTATATATCGCGTTCTACCCCGACTTGGCCGTCCCTGGCGCCGCTGCGGCGATCGGAACCTTCGCCCGGCTCGCGGTGGGCCGCGGCGTGCGCCGGTTGGTGCTCTTGTCCGGCAGAGGCGAGGAAGAAGCGCAGCTCAGCGAGCAAGCTTTGAAGGATTCGGGCGCGGAATGGACGATTCTGCGGGCCAGCTGGTTCTGTCAGAACTTCAGCGAGAGCTTCCTGCAAGGCATGGTGCTTGGCGGCGAGGTCGCGCTACCGGCCGACGAAGTGACGGAGCCGTTCGTGGACGCCGACGATATCGCGGACGTCGCCGCGGCGGCGCTCACCGACGATCGGCACATCGGCCAATTGTATGAGCTGACCGGTCCGCGCGCGCTCACCTTCGCGGAGGCGACGGCGGCTGTAGCGCAAGCGAGCGGGCGAGAAATTCGGTATACTCCGCTCACCCATGAGGCATTCCTGGCCATGCTCGAGGAGCAGCAGGTGCCGGGCGAGTATGTGGCGCTGCTGTCTTATCTGTTCAGCACGGTGCTGGATGGCCGCAACGCCCATCTGACGGATGGCGTCCAGCGCGCGCTGGGACGCGAACCGCGCGACTTCGCCGTCTTCGCGAATACTGCTGCCGCCGCCGGCGCATGGGAGGTAGACGTACATGGGTAAGCTGATCGCAAGCCTGACCTTCGCCTCCGCGCTCGGATCCGGCCTGATCGCCGGCATCTTCTTCGCCTTCTCGACCTTCGTCATGGCGTCGCTGGCCCGCCTGCCGTCCGAACAGGGCATCGCCGCGATGCAGTCGATCAACGCTACCATCCTCAATACGCTGTTCAGCTTCGTCTTCATGGGTACGGCGCTGGCTTCCGTCATTCTGGGCATCGTCTCGTTCTTCAAGCTGGGCACGCCCGGCGCGCTCTATCTGCTGGCGGGAAGCCTTCTCTACTTTGTCGGCTCCTTCCTGGTTACCGTCGTCTTCAACGTGCCGCTCAACGATTCCTTGGCCGCGGTGGCTCCTGCCAGCGCCGAGGGCGCGAATGTATGGCAGCATTATCTGTCCAGCTGGGTCGCTTGGAATCACGTGCGGACGATCGCTTCACTCGCCTCCTTGGCCTGCTTCATCCTCGCGCTGCGCAAATGGTAACGCGACTCCAAGCCCGCTGGCCCGCAGCAGCCTGCGGACAATGACAAACGGGGATCTCTCCTTTCTCAATGAAGGAGAGATCCCCGTTTTGATCTTGCAGACAGAACCGCGATCCGCGCCTTAAGGCGCAAGCCATGAACGGAGCGCCCCTGCGGGCCGCCCGTCACCCCATATGGAGGCCTTCGACGGACCGCTCGGCGGCTGTCGGCGCTTCGTCCGCGGACGGCTTGCGGCCGCGGCGCAGCAGGAATCCGAGCGCGATCCCGCACATCGCGACGACGAGCATCACGCTGAACGTGTAGCCGAATGCCTTGGGCGCGAGCGCCAGCATCTGCTTCATCGTATCCGCCTCGGTCGCGCCCGCGGCGGGCGGACTGCCTGCCGAGAGCGACTTCAGCCGCGCCGTCAGGATCGTCACGACGGTCGCTACGGAGAGGGAGCTGACGACCTGCTGCATCGCGTTCGTCAGCGAAGTGACCCGGCTCACCAGATCGCGCGGAGCTTTGTTCATCAGATGTGAGTTCAGCGGCATCATCATGAGTCCCATCCCGGCGCCGGCCATGATGAGCGGAAGGAGCAGATCCTTGCCCTCGGTCGTCAGGTCCACGTGGGTGTATTGGAAGATCGCGCCGGACACGAGGCTGAGTCCGATCACGACCAGCCAGCGTACGCCGATCCGGTCGAACAGGTAGCCGCCGATCGGCATGAGGCACGCCGACGCGAGCGCTTGGGGGAACAGCGTTAGACCCGTATCGAGCGCGCCGAAGCCTCTAGCCTGCTGCAGGAACTGCGGCATGAGGAAGATCGCGCCGAACATGGAGAACTGAACGATCCACTGCGCGACGATCGCGAACGAGAAGTCGACGGACTTGAAGACGCGCAGCTCCAGCAGCGGGGTCTTCGCGCGAAGCTCGACGAAGATGAACGCGAGGAGCGCGAGGGCGCCCACGATGAGTCCGGCGACCGTCTTGGTCGAGGTCCAGCTGTGGGCGCCTTCGCTCACGCCGAAGGACAGCGCCGCGAACGCGAGCGGTCCCAGAATCATGCCCGGCAAGTCAAAGCCGGCTACCTGCTTCTTGCCGATCTTCGGCAGGCTCCACATCCCGAACAGGACGCTGAAGAGGCCTACCGGAATGTTGATCAGGAAGATCCAGCGCCACGAGTGGTACTCCACCAGCCAGCCGGACACGATCGGCCCGATCGCCGGCGCGAACAAGATCGGGATGCCCAAGAGTCCCATCACCGCGCCGATCTTGTGCGGCGGGCTCAGTCGGTAGACGTAAGCCATCGCGACCGGCATGACGAATCCGCCGCCGAGGCCTTGGATGATCCGGAAAATAATGAGCCATTCCGCGCTGTTCGGCGTCGCGCACAGCGCCGAGCCGAGCGTGAACAGAATAACCGAGGTTAGGAACACGGTCTTCGCGCCGAACCGGTCCGACAACCATCCGGCTAGCGGAATGACGGCAGCGGTCGCCAGCATATAGCCGGTGACGGTCCACTCCAGCGTAGGCAGCTGCGTGTTGAACTCTCCCACCAGCTTGGATAAGGCTACGTTCATCGCGGTCGAATCGAGAATGACCATGAAGCAGCCCGCGATGATGGCGATGAGCGGCACGAGAATGCTGGTGATACGAAATTCGGCCGGGGCACCGCCGGTTACGGAAGCTTGCGACATCTTTTCCACTCCTCCCACATTCAACCGCCGCATGGCTAAATGGCCTTCGTGCTGCCCATGCTAAGCCGGGGGGTCACACCGGCCGTTAAATGTGTTATATTTTTAGTGCGGACAATTGTCCGCCACCAAAATATAGCGGACAATTGTCCGCGCGTCAATCGAAATTTGAAGACGGCTTGCCAAGGGAGGAGATTCGCGTGGGAAAGCTTGATGCATCCGAAGAGAAAGAAAACCGCGACGCCGAATATCACCGCCGCATCCAGACGGCTGCCGCCCGATTGCTCGAACAGAACGGAATCGACTCCGTTAATATGTATCAGATCGCCCAGGAAGCGGGGATCGGACAGGGGACGCTGTACCGGCGCTACGAGCACCCCGGCGAGATCTACTCCGAGATGCTGCGGAACAGCACCGAACAAATATTAGGGGAGCTTGAGGCCGAAGCGGACCAATTCCGAGCGGCGGACGCTTCGGCATCGGCGCTCGACCAGCTTGAACATGTCCTGAGCCGCTTGTTCGACTATGTCGACAGCCAGATCGAGCTGCTCACTTCGATAAGCTGCATGTACGCGGGCAAGAAAAACTTCCTTCCCCACAAAAGGCCTATCACGGTTCGGCTGTACGGCATTCTGAACGTCTATCTGGTCCTTGCCGCGGAACGGAGAGAAGTCCGGGATATCGATGTGACCTTGACGTCCAACTTCCTGATGGCCGTCCTCTCTCCCGAGCAATATATGTATCACCGGGATTCGCTCGGCTATACCAAGGAGCAATACTTGGCGGGCATCCGCAGCCTGTACATCGAGGGGATCCGAGCGCCGAAGGTGAAGGCCGAGCCGGCCGAATGAGCCCGCCGAATAGGCCACGCCTTGCCTGCCATTATGAAGGCAGGTCGTCGTTGCGCGCGGCGGCTGCGGCTTTTCCTCCCCAAGATAGCGCCCGTTCGAGCATCTCGCCGACGAACGCGTTCTTGGCATCCGAGTAGGCGGGCAGCGTCTTGGCGCCTACGTGAACGATCTCGCGTTTGAAAGCACCTTAACTTTGCCGCTTGACATACCGACCGAAGGTATGTTGAGGAAATAAGATTCGGATATTCGAACCTTGAAGGGATGATCGTCGTGCCTAAAACCCGCAATGAGATCGTCATTACGCTGCTGATTAATATCGTATTGCCTTACTTAGCCTACCGTCTGCTGATCCCGCACACGAGCAGCCTGGCGGCGCTCTCGGTCGCCGCCCTCGTCCCGCTGTGCGACACGATCTACAGCCTGATCCGGACGCACAAAGCGGACGCCTTCTCCGGCTTTATCTTCCTCGGCCTGATCCTGGGCGTCGTGGCGGTACTCCTGGGCGGCGACGAGCGCTTCATCCTGCTGCGGGAGTCCTATGTGACCGGCATTCTGGGGGTCGTATTCCTGGGCTCGCTGCTGTTCGCCCGCCCGCTGATCTTCCGCTTCGCGGGACGTTTCACCGGCCACGATCCGCAAATGGACGACAAATGGGAGAGACTGCCCCTCTATCGCCGGACCTTCCGCGTCATGACGGCCGTATGGGGCGTCAGCCTGCTGCTCGAAGCCTGCCTCAAGGTCGTGCTGGTGTATGCGTTGCCGGTCTCGAGCTTCCTGGCCGTGTCGCCGTTCTTCACCTATGGCATCATCGCGGTGACGATCTGGTGGAACATCCGGTACGCCAAATCCATGAAAAAAAGAGCGGCCCAAGAGACTAGTACTTCTATGCCGCGGGGAGGGCCCGAGCATGCACGATAAATCCATGAACCCCAGCCTGAAGCTGCTGCTCGATACGGCGCAGGAGATGATCCTGGAGAAAGGCTGCCGCGCGACGACGCTCCGGGATATCGCCGATCGGAGCCAGTTGACGAAGGGCGCCATCTATCACTATGTGAAGAGCAAGGACGAACTATTCGCCCTCATCCTCGAAGCGGGGATCGCGGACACCAACCAACGCTTCTACGAATCCGTCGCACGGGCGCCAAGCGGACCGAAGGGCATTGAAGGTCCGCTCAGCACGCTCTCCGAACGGTTGCGGGGCGCCGCGAGCGCGGACGGCGTCTCGAACTTGATCTTCTTCTACCTGCTCAGTCAGAAAGACAAGCCCGCCGTCGCCCAAATTCTGAAGCGCTATTACGAGACCTCCATCCAGACTTCGTCCAAGTGGATCGAAGTCGGTCAACAGCACGGGGCCATCCCGGCGCACATCGACGCGAAGCAGGCGGCCCGAATGTTCATCCTATTCAAGAACGGCCTGCAAGTGCAGCACATCATCGCCGCCGGGGACGAGGACGACATCGACGAACTGGAGGTCTATGCCTTCATGCTGAACGCGCTCGGCGCCAGACCGGAGGCGGACGGGGTCTCCCCTTCCCAACCCTAGTCGATCTCCTCCATGCGGCCCGCCGGGCCGCGTCTTGCCGTCTTAGGGGTCCGATCGCACGGCTCCGCCGCCGTGTCCCGCCTCTGCCGGACGGTGCGCGGCCGTCGCACGTCTACGTCCGAGCGCAGTCAGCATCAAGAAGGTCAACGCCGCCAGGGCGGTGATGAGGACGAGCAGCCATTGAAGCGTCCGTACGTGGGCCATCGCCGGCGCTTCTCCTCCGAAGTGCGTCACCAGGGAGGGATACAGCGTGCCGATGACCGCGATGCCGATCGCTTGCGCGACTTGCGTGAACGTGCTGAGCGCGCCGGACGCCGCGCCGGCGTGCGGACCTTGGACGCCGGAGAGGATTGTATGGATGAGCGGCGAAGCCACGGCCCCCTGGCCGAATCCGGCGATGAAGAGCGGGATTATCAGCGCCTCCCATCCGATCGCGGCCGATCGGTTCGCGACGCCGATCAGTACCGCATAGCCGACGATCATCAGGAACGCGCCGGCTTGCAGCACGCGGTTGCCCCATCGTTTCTTCCAAGGAGGGGCGAGCAAGGAAGCGAGGAAGAACCCTGCCGCGAGCGGGATGAAGTTGTAGGCGGACTGCAGCGGAGAGGCCCCGAGTCCGGACTGCAGGAACACGGACAGGATCAAGTAGAGCGCAGCGTTCCCACTGTAGAATGCCAGGGCGATGAGCATGCCGATCCGGAACGACCGGTCGCGGAACAGGCCCATCGGCAGCAGCGGCAGGGCGCCCCTGCGCTGAAGCCCGTTCTCGAAGCGGACGAAGACCGCCAAGACCGCGACGGCTATCGCTAGACTCGCGTACGTCCACCATGGCCACCCCATCTCGCGGCCCACGACGATCGGGTAGATGAGCAGGACGAGTCCGGCCGTCACGAGCCCGACGCCGGCGGTGTCGAGACGCTTGCGCTCGGCGGCGCGGGATTCCCGAATGAGCCAGACGGCGAACGCGAAGGCGAGGATGCCGACCGGAATGTTCACGAGGAATACCAAGCGCCAGCCCATTCCCCACCAGTTCGCCTTCAGCAGCAAGCCCCCGGCCAGTTGGCCCGCGATAGCCCCCAGTCCGAGCACCGCCCCGTAGATGCCTAGCGCCTTGCCCTTCTCCTCCGGGGGGAACATCACCTGAATGAGCGACAGCACTTGAGGCACCATCGCGGCGGCCGAGACGCCCTGGAAGATCCGAGCCGCGATGAGCATATCCGCCGACCCGGCAAAGCCGCACCAGGCCGAGGTCGCCACGAACCCCGCGACGCCGATCAGGAACATCCGCCTGCGACCGTACAGATCGCCAAGCCTACCGCCCGTGATCAGCAAGACGGCATAGCCGAGGATATAACCGGCCGCGATGAATTGCAGCTTGGCAAAGTCGGCATGCAGCGCCTGCTGGATCGAAGGCAGCGCGACGTTCACGATGAACGTATCCAAGACGACCATGAACGTGGCTAAAATAATGACGGAGAGCGTTAACCATCTCCTAGGGTCCCATGCGTTGGGCAATGTCCGCACCTCTTCCTTGAATGATGTTCTTCGCGATTGACATCAGCCGCGATTCTTTTTACAATGAGGGAGACAGTTCTGTCTCATCCACATTCTGGATCAGATGATACAGACAGATCTGTATCATGTCAACCCGAAAATTTAAAATGCCGGAAAATAGATTTCGTCGGAAAGGGAGGGATCTCGATTGGACAAAAAAGAAACGGCGAAGGAACGCATTCTGCGGGTGGCGGACGATTTGTTCTACAGAGAAGGCGTCCGGGCGGTCGGCATCGATCGCATCATCTTGGAATCGGGCGTCGCCAAAGCCAGCTTCTACCGCAGCTTCGCGACCAAGGACGATCTGGTCGTCGCTTATCTGGATCAGCGTCTGCAGCGGAGCAAGGGACTCTTCGAGCAGGCCCGGCTGGCGCATCCCGACGCGCCGCTCGCGCAGATGCGCTTTGTGGTGGACGGACTCGTCGAGTGCATGGGACGGCCCGAATACCGGGGCTGCTCGTACATGAACACGGTGGTGGAATTCCCGGAGACCGATCACCCGGGTCATGTCAAAGCGCTCGAATGCCGCAACGAGATCTGGGACACCGTCCGGGTCATGGCGACGGAAGCGGGCTTCGCCCGGCCGGGGGATTTCACCGACCAACTGCACATGCTGTGGAGCGGAGCCGCCATGATCGCCTACATGAACAAAGCGGACTTCCGGCCGGACTCGTTCTGGACGGTAGCCAAAGCGATCATCGACCGTCAAGAAGTGCTCTCGACGTAAAAAAACACCCGCCGGCCCTTTTTAGGGGGCTAGCAGGTGTCTATTGGTCGTTCCGCCGGGGCGCCGAGTGGCTATTCCTTGACGGCGGCGATCAGGAGGAAGATAGGGCGGCGAGTCTCATCCCGCATGTCGGGGTACCGGTCCAGCGCCTCCGGCGTCGGCTGGGGCTCTGACACCCGCCGAATCCGGAACCCGGCATCGATCAGCGCGTTCATGTAGGTCGCGACCGTCCGATGGTATTTGACGACGTCGCTGTCCAGGAACCGGGCTTGACGCAGGCCTTCCTCCTGATAGTCGTCGACCGGCCAATGCATGCGTTCCCCCGCGGGACCGTAATGCCAGTCCTGCTCGGCGCGCGCAGTGAACATCGGATGCTCGGCCGAGAATACGAAGCTTCCGCCCGGCACCAGACTATGGCGCACCTTCTCGCAGATGCTGTCAAAGCGCTCGACATAGTGCAGCGCCAACGAGCTGAGCACCACGTCGAACGCGCCCGGGCCAAAGTCGATATCTTCGATCCCCATCTGGCGGTATTCGATCCGGGGATCGTCGGTCATCTCGCGGGCGCGCGCCAGCATCCGCTCCGACAGGTCGATTCCCAGGACGGATCGAGCCTCTTGCTCTCGCGCATAGAGGCAATGCCAACCGTAACCGCAGCCGAGGTCGAGCACCCTCTTGTCCTTCAGATCCGGGAGCAGCGCCCGCAGCGCGGGCCATTCTCCAGCGGCCTCCAGTCCGCCGACCGAGCGGGCCATCTGACTATATTTCTCGAAAAATCCGGGATCGTCGTATTTGTTCTGCTGCATGGGAAAACCTCCTTTTAGTGGTGCAAGCGGTTCTTTCTTGCATTATACAGCAAGGATCAGGTACGGTTCTATTCGGATGCGCTGTCAATCGACATTTTCGGGTTCTCTAAGAGCGTCGCATGGAGATACCGAAAAACAGGCTGCATCGATCGCAGTCTGTTAGACGTTCATTTCAGTCGGACAAAGTGAGTCTAAACCGCTGACGCGACCCGCCTTCGGGTCCGTCTTCGACCCTTTCTTCGGGCACGAATCCGTGTTTGATATAAAACCTTCGAGCCGGCAATCCATCGGCAACCTCTTCGCCGAAGGTTGTAACCGTAATCTGTGCCGGACTACGTACAAGGTTCAGTATGTGATGCATGAAGGCAGTGGCGATGCCCTGTCCTCGCGCTTTTCGAGCGACGGCCAGCCATCCGATTTTATAAATGGGGGCGGCTGTGGGAGAAAAAAGCAATCCGCCCAAAAGAGGAGACCCGGAGAGGGCATCCTGTTCCCGGATGCAAAGGGCGCTCCCTCTGCTGATGTTTTTCCGAAGGGCCAGGATAAACTGGGGATCGTCCACCATGGGACCAAAAAGGGATTCGACCTCCGACGCTAGCGCTAGCCAAGCCCGAATATCTTCCTCTGCTGCCTGCTGTACGATCATGCCCAAGCGCCTCCATTCTCGCCATCGGGTTTAGCTACTTCTGTCTGCCTTGGTTATGGTAGGGAATCGTCGGACCGTCGACGAGCGCTCGAATGCCGTCCTTGTAATAGGGCATGAGCCTGTCCGCCTCTTCGAAGCCAACCCACTTGACTTCGGCGATCTCATGCGGTCGAATGATCTTGGTCTCTCCATGAACGACCTTCGCTTTGAATACTATAAATACCGCATGTTCGCCCCTACTTTCGAGAATGGACTCATTGATCGCGCAGATTCCCGACAGCTCTACGTCCAATCCGGTCTCTTCTCTGGCTTCCCGAATCGCCGCCGCAGACAAGGACTCTTCGCTCTCCACGGCGCCACCCGGGAGCGACCAACTCGAAGTATGGATGTTGCTAACCACGAGCACTTGATCGGCTTGTTCATTGGTGATCAGTACATAAACGACGTCTACTCGATACAAGTACAACATCCTCTCGTCTTGAAGGCAGTCATGCTTACCCTTTGTCTTCTCTCAAGTAAGCGCGAATACGCGAGCATACCTGCTCGATCTGGTTTTGCCCCCCTCGCGGCGCGCCTTCCCATTCCCGCACTTGAAGCCCCCAGAAGGACGGCGGCGTATTGCTATAGCGAGGGATGACGTGAATATGAAAATGCGGAACGTGATCGCCAAGCGCCGCAGCGTAGATATGTACCGCCTTCTCGCAGGCCTTCAGCGCACGGCTCACGCGGGTCAGCATCGAACCGACCGATTGCGCTTCCCGCTCCGTCAATTCGGCCAATCCGGGGGTGTGGCGTTTGACGTCGATGATGAGGTAGCCCAAGTAGGCTTGTTTCTCGTTCGAGGAGATATGGCCCACGTAGAGAAGGTCGTCTTCATAGATCGTTCCGCCGTGAACTTGAATATCGCCGCGATGCTTCCGGCAGATAAAGCAGTCGGCTGCCTCTTGCTCCCTATCGACCTGCATCCTCATTGCTCCTGTTCCGATATGAAAAGAAACCGTAACGCTGTCGGGCTGAGTTTCTTAAATACTAGGACAAAAGGTAAATTCCGTCAATTGCACCGCCGCCTGCATCGGCTTCGCGAACCCCGCCGCTCGTGCTTCTATTGATGCTCCTCGCCATCTCGACAAAAAGGACCGGGCAGTTCAGGCAAGCAAAACAAATAGACCGAGCCATGGCCCGGTCCGAGGATGAGGATACTTTCGATCCTATTTCGTCAGCCCGCTGTTTAGGCAAGAACCTCTACTCTAAAACCGCCCGGCGCTTCCACGTAGAAGGTCCATCCATGCGCTCTTTGCGGAGGCGCGACGTCGAAGCCATCCTCCTTTAAGCGCTGATTGATCTCATTTACCTTCTCCTCGCTCTCCTGCGCAAATCCGATGTGAAAGGTCTTGGGGTAGCTCACCTGCTTGCCCTTCATCAAAGTCAGAACTAGCCCGTCGTCATCGAATAGCGCGGCAAAAGCGTCTCCGCGCTCGCCGACGGTCCGAAGTCCGAAGTATTTCTCCAAGAATGCCCGTGCCGCGATAACGTCGGTGACCGTAAGATTCACATGGTTGAGCTTCATTTTTGGCACTCCCTTCCAGGATGAGTCAATTCACAATCCATTCTACAACGTTCATGCTAGTGATAAACTTTTCAATCCTATACGCTGCAATCAACGGAAAAAACCGTCACATTGATTTAATCTATCATTTGAAAGTCACCGGTCAGTCATGTGTGATCGGAGGAGATTCATCCCTAAACATTCCTTTACGAGAATATAAAAAATAGTCTATATTTAGGATAGCTAGACGAGATTTGTAGACCCATAGATGGAGGAGGAAATAAGGAAATGACTGCTCATGACGCTGCAAACCGAATCTTCATGCGGGTAGAAGGCCGGGAACTGACGCTGGAGCGCACCTTCAACGCGCCGCGCACGCTTGTCTTTAAGACTTTCTCCGATGTGGAGCACCTGAAACGCTGGTTTGGGCCGAAAGGCTGGACGCTGTCGGTAACGAGCTTCGACTTCCGGCCGGGCGGCGTTTGGCATTACTGCATGAAGTGCGTCGACGAGAGCCAGGAGCATTACGGCTTTGAGTCTTGGGGCAGAGCCGACTATCATGAGATCGCAGAGCCTGAGCGCATCTTCTACAGCGACGCGTTCTCCGACGCGGAAGGCAATATCACGGAGGGAATGCCGGTGGCGATGATCACGCTCTCCTTCGTCGAAGAGGAAGGCAAGACGAAGCTGATCAACCATGCGCAGTACGCATCGTCCGATGCGCTTCAGGCCGTGCTGGATATGGGCATGTTCGAAGGCATCTCGTCGACTTGGGCTCGTCTGGATGAGCTACTGGCGGAATTGCAATAAGGCGGCTAAAGGCGATTGCAGGCGGCTGCAGCTTCATCCCGGCCCTAGTCTCGACCGGGATGCGGAGGCGAAGCGGTTCTTCGACGGATTATCCTATAGCAACAAAGGGCGATTCGTGCTTCAGATCGAAGGCGCGAAGACGGCGGAGACCCGGCAGCGGCGAATCGACAAAGTGATCAGTACGCTTCAGGAAGGCCACAGCCAATAGCGCCGGTTGGCCGCACGATGACGGGGACAGCGAGAGCTCTCGGAGCTGCTCGCTGTCCCTTATTTCAAGCAACCGCCGGTATTGCCATTCGCGCTCCCTCGCGGATGCGGTATCGGCATCCGCATCATGGTCTATTCGATTGAGGGATGTCAACGCCCCGATCACTCTCACCTGTATTCTGGATCTAGTCTCCGACTAACGATCGCTAAGAGGTGGCTCCTGCTCGATCC
Source organism: Cohnella nanjingensis (assembly GCF_014212125.1). Classification (GTDB taxonomy): domain Bacteria; phylum Bacillota; class Bacilli; order Paenibacillales; family Paenibacillaceae; genus Cohnella; species Cohnella nanjingensis. Next base: position 155,282 of record NZ_JACJVP010000007.1, on the reverse strand, counting down.
AGTTCCACTCGTTGTTCACGACGAACCGGCTGACCGCCTCGTGCGGCGCGATCCCCCAATCATGGAAGTCGCGAACGCACGCGGTCAATGCGCCGATCGTCTCCCGGTTCGGGTCCCTCAGCATCGACTCCAGCAATTCCAGGTACCGCTCCGGCCTGTCGGTCGCCGTCTCCAATGCGGTCATCAGCGACTTGTGGCACGGAAAGAGAATGCGATTGTAGGCGAGGATCAGTCTCCCCGAGAACAGCGCGATCTGACTGACGGCTTGAGCCAACAAGTACGTATTATTTAACGTCAAAGCGCGATCGGCGAAATATCCGCCGTACAGTTCCACTTGAGCGAAAAAGTCGGCGAAGTTCTTCTCCCGATTGGCTTCCGGATATACGGCGATGCGGCTAACAAGCTCATCCAAGCCGGGTATTCGGGAAAAGGCGACCAGCGCCCCGGCAAAAGATGACCGCGTCGGCTCGCTTCCCCTCTCGGCCGCGGCTGTCAGAAAGGCGTAATTGACGATCTTCCCGTCGTAATATCCGCCCTCGTAATCGCAACCTTCCTGTTCGAAATAAAACAACCGGTCTCTTTGCTTGCGCGCTTCGAAGACCTCATCCCGGACGACCAGATAACAATCGATGTCCGAATCTGCTCTCGCCAATCCTTTCACCACAGAGCCGGTAATCATGATAGCGAGATAATCCGGATCCGGACTAAGCCGATCGACCAAGTGGTTGATCGCCTGGCGGTGATGTTCCCGAATGCCGCGTTCGTTAAAAAGCTCATTCATGAAAGGGTCCTCCTTCACAGATCTCATGTAGGTTTGGCTTAAGAAAAGCCCAAAGAGGGCCGCGAACAGCCTGCCCTCCGGCAACCTGCCACAGCCCCCTGCCCCGCTCCGACGCAGACGGATGTTCCTCAACCTTGATAGATACTACTTCTACAAATGGAGTTCATATCCTGCAACCAAAGAGATCCCGAGACTGTTGTCATGCACCGATCATCCTATTCGTAGAATAGATTATGATGCTCGTACGATGATGAATAGCCTCGGAGGGATAGCCATGAAAATTACGTCCGGCGGATTCGAAGTCGTCTATCACGGCAGAGTATTCGCCTATGGGATGAATCCCATCGAGATCATCCTGTCGGAGGAGCACGAGCCACTAAAATTCGTGTTCTGCATTGAACGCGAGCAGGAGAGGGATGACTTCATGACGGACATCCGGCTTGTTCGCTACAACGAGGTGCGAATCGCGTGCGTCAACTTTCCGCGAGGCAAGCCGACCGGCAACCAGGATATGATCCATCTGGGCGTACTCCATAATCGCAGACTTTCCTTGCGTTACGAGGTGACGATCAATTCGGATGCCTCCTTCTGGTCGCTGACATTTACGTTCTACGCGGGCGAGGGGGTCTCGGAGCATGAATAAGATCGAGATCCAGGACCCTAAGGTTGCCAGCAAGATCATAGCGGCGAACGTGGAGAGCGAGAAACGCAAAGCCGAACTCGGCTTCCTGGGCAAGTTCTTCGGCTCGGGGGACAACGTCCGTCTGTACATTGTCGGCACGATCGCGCTCGGCATCCTTCTCATCGCGCTGGTCTATACGTTGACGCCCGTGAAATACCGTTCGGCCGACTTCGGATTAAAGGAGCTATGGACGCTCGTGGTGCTCCCCGTCGAATCGACGATTATCGGTTACTTGATCGGGTCGAAATCGAAGGAGACCGGAGGATGAGGCCCGATGTGCCAGCGACACGACAACACCGACCAACCAAGCGACGATGGAGATGAAGAAACCTAGCATAACCCCTTACTCGCTCCTTCGCTTTGGTGTATTCCCCCACTCTTTCTTTAACCTGACCGGACCCGGTCCGACGCGACATTTCCGCCCCTTACTCTTCCCCCGCTGTGACGACCCTAATAGGTAACCATTCTTGTCGCGTATGAGCTTGCACGATCTTGTCGATGATCATCGCCCTATTCACCGTTCGTTTTAGCATTCAAGATCTCCAAATAGTGCGGATTGTTCATCATCCCTAGCACGTTACCAAAGGGATCTGCGACAGAAGCCGTGACGAATCCCCCGCCGCGGTGGATGACCGGCTCATACTCCTCCGCTCCCATGGCCTTCAACTTCTGAAGCGTGGCTTCGACATCGTCGACTTGCCAGTACAGAATGGCACCACCCGGGGAATCCTTTGCACGCGCGGGAGCGAAACGACGGTCGATCAGACCAAGTTCGTGCTGGTAGTCCCCAAGGCGAAACTCGGCATAGACGAGGCGGCCATCCGGTCCGGAGCGTTCGAAGTAAGGTGCAATGCCCAGCAGCTCCGAGTACCATGCCTTTGCCGCCTCCATATCATCCGCCCAGTAACTGACGGTCGCAAACCCTCGCAATGTTTGTTTATTGTTCATTCTCCATTTCCTCCTCGAATCCTGATTGGCCTTTATATTGCTATTCTAAGCACCCCCGACTGACACCTGACTGTCAGTATTCCGGTTGTTTTTCGAAAGCTACCCGACCTTTTATGCGACCCGTCTAACTTCCTAATCATGATTCGAACCGCACATGTCTCTAGCATTAGGAATTTCCAGTATCCGACAAAATTCTTCTTTATCTCTTCCTATCTATCCTATATTATGGTGAATATGAATATATTGGAGTGTGTCGAGATGATGACAAAATGGTCGCAAAGATTTAGATGGCATGGGATGCTGCTACTCCTACTAGCAAGCATCAGCATCCCGCTTCATGCATCCGCGGAGACGGAGCTCCAATGGGTGTCCGGCAGCGGTCAGACCGTCGGGTTGGGAGACGGACTAGCCGATCTGAAGCTGCCGGAAGGCTATTCCTTGCTGAACGCCGAGGATACGAAGACATTCGAGACCGAGAACGGCAACTTACCTTCGGACTCCGAGATCGGCGCCGTCGTTCCGATGGAAGGCGATTGGATGGTTTATCTCGAGTACGACGATGCCGGACATATCTCCGACGACGATAAGACGAGCATCGATGCCGACAAGCTGCTGCAAAGCTACAAGGATGGTACCGAGGCGGCAAACGAGAAGCTAGACGAAGCCAACCACTTGTTCGTCGACGGATGGGAGACCGCCCCGCATTATGATGAAGGCTTGCATAGTCTAACCTGGTCGCTAATCGCACACGATGTCAATCAGGATAAAGTCGTCAACTACAACGTTCGCGTATTGACGAGAGAAGGTTATGTATCCGTCATTCTGGTCAGCGATCCCGCGCATCTAGCCGAATCTAGGAAGCAGATGGAGTCCGAAGTTCTTAGTGGACTCTCCATTAAGGAAGGCAAACGGTATGAGGATTACAATTCCTCTACGGATAAAAAGTCGAACTTGGGATTGGCGGCATTGGTCGTAGGCGGCGCCGGTCTGGCCGTAGCCAAGAAGGCAGGCTTGCTCGCGATCATCCTCATCGCCCTCAAGAAGTTCGGCATCGTCATCGCCGCAGCAGCCGTAGGGGTCTGGCGTTGGCTGCGCGGCAAGCCCAAAGCTAAGCCGCCCGCAGAGCAGCCCGCCCAGCCCGTGCAGGATCAGAGTGTCCCTGTGGCGAAGAACGACGATGTCAACGCCTCATAGGGATTACCCTACTAGACGGCACATCCTCGTACCCATCGGTACATGCCCGTAACAGACGAAGGCCGAATCGGGCCCCCTTGTGGGGCGATCCGGCCTTTCGATCTTGGCATACAACGAAGACCTTGATCAAACAGCCAAATTAGCATAGCTCTATCTGAATGATTCCGTCATTCTTCTCGCTTTAACGAATTTACGAAATACATACCGAACAAGCGGTCCCACAATGAGGAGTTGTAGCGGGAATGCAAAAATAAAATTGGTAAATACAAAGGAAAAGTAACTCTCAAGCAAGGATTCTCCAACTAGACTGTTTGAAAAGTAAGCAGTCCCCAGTCCATATAGAGACATACATAGAACCATGCCGCTCACCATAAAAAAGGCAAGGAATAGAATCACAAGAACCTTCTTAGATTTGTCATAGGGTAACGACAATGCGATTTTCTTTGCCACGGGTCCAACGATAAATAATTCCAATAAGGACGCCGTAATATAGACCGCAATAAGTTGAATGAGTATTCCTTTCAGGGATATCGTGTCCATCATGCCGTGAGTAAATAAATTATAAAATGTCATGAATACGACCATCCCCAAGCACATCATCAACCCGAAATAAATTTCTTCTTTCTTCGTTGTCGGCAACTTCCATCATCCTTTCTGTTTACCCTTGTTATTATAGAGAGCGTGGAAACTTCCTCATAAGTGACCAATTTGTGAATATTTAAAACAGCAAGCCGGCTGGGAACCGGAAGAGCAAGGCAGCACAACAGTGGCTGGATCCTTCTCATGGTCTCCGAAAAGCCAAAAAGGGCCGCGAGCAGCCTGCCTCCCGGCAACCTGTCACAGCCCTTAAACTCGCGTCCTAGTCAATACCGGCCGCAACTCATATTTGGATCAAGTTCTTCCATCCTTACGCCGCCGCTCCTCAACCGCAGCAGCGCATCGTCCCGGATAACATACGCCTTTGATCTATACCTTATTACGATTCTTCCTTGCTAGTCAGTGCAGCGAAAAGTTCCGGAAGCCTGCCAAAAGCTTCATTCATGACAAGAGGGCTCGAATAGTCCCGCGAAGAGGCGATGAAGCCGTCCCGGACCATTATCACCATGACGAATGAGTTTACTCCTTTAGTGAAATGACGGAATTTTATCAGCCGTGTATATAGTAACAGGGTAAATAATTTGTGTTAGGCTTTTTTCTCAATCCAAATTAATATCCTCGGGCAAGTTAATGCGAAGAGCTTCTTTCTTTGTCGTATCATAAAGGACAACCCATTCGATGACCGATTCGTGAGGATTATTTATTTTTTCTAAGCAAATGAAAAAACGCTCTTGCGGAATAGCGAAATTATAAACCACCCCGCCGACTGAGATTTTTGCACTTCCAAGATTATTGTTTTCACCCAGTAGAGCAATATAACGGGAACCGGCAGACTCAATAATGAAATATCTTATTTTTGACGTTCCATGGCCTGTTCTCCTAATACGCAGTTTATTGTTAATGCCCTTTTCCAATATAGATTCCCCAATGTGGTTTACAGTTGTGAACAATACAACTTTTAATTTCCCAACATCTTTAACCTTTTGTATTGTAATAGGGCGTTGATCTGTAGAATGTTCAATGGACCTTTGGATCGCAGTTTCACTGTCATCAATAGAGAACGGTTTGATAAATACCAAATACAAGGCTAGAAAACACAGAATAATTATTACAGCCAAGAAAACATTCCTCACTATACCACCCCCTTACTTTGGAGTTAACTGGAAGAGAGGCATTCTGACTAAATGGATTTCTGCAAATCGGAGCGCCGGGAGATTGATGGCGATGCAATTGCGTGATGAGATCGAAAATTTGAAGTGCCCAAAGCAGTCATTCAATACATAGCAAAGCAGATCGAGGCTCATTCCGCAGACGGCTCTTCCCCATACAGCTCGTTCAAATGATCGATATGAGCAACTCCCCAGTCATTCATAGCCTGCAATAACGGGGTCATTCGTTGACCGTATGCCGTAATGGAATATTCGACTTTGGGAGGAATTTGGTGATAAACCTCGCGATGGATGATATCGTGATATTCTAATTCCCTTAACTGTTGCGTGAGCATCTTTTTTGTGATGTCCGGGATCGCTTTTTGAAGTTCGCTGAATCTCATTGTGCCATTTGCAAAAAGGCGAAGCAGAATAACCGGCTTCCATTTCCCGACAAGGATATCCAACGCCGTTTCAAATTTACAATAAGTAGGCATGAAAGCCCTTCTCCCCTTTCCCCTCTTAAGGTTTCCTTTTCTATACTATGTTTATTTTGAGTGCCTACTTCCGAATCGGTACCCCACAAATTATTATATATCTGGGTGTTGAAGACGTACAAGAAGAGGAGTACGAACCATGAATATCGCGTTATGGGTTACGCAAGGGATTTTAGGATTAGGATTTATTTTTTCCGGTTGGATGAAGGCGTTTCAGTATGAAAAAGCAAAAGCGTCCTGGCCTTGGGCGGGAGAAGTGGCGAGAGGGTTCGTTGCCTTTATAGGAGTCGCGGAATTGGTAGGGGTACTTGGGTTGATTTTGCCTCAAGCGACAAATATCGTACCTGTCTTGACGCCGCTTGCCGCAATCGGGCTGGCCGTCATTGTTTTTCTCGGAGCCGTATTCCATGCTAAGCGTAAAGAATACCAACAAATTGGCGTAAACATTGTATTCTTGGCGTTAGCTGTATTTGTAGCAATCGGTCGCATGTGAGTCAGAATAATGGATGCGTTCCAATCGCTCCGGATGGGGCGCAGGGCTTCATCAAAGCCCCTTCGCCGAATGAGCGGAAGAGGCCCGTTCAAATCTATGCCGTAAGGCAATCCTACAAAACTTGTCGTTCTAGATCAGTTCTTAAAGTAATAATCCCCCGCCAGATCGCGCAGAAGCATCCTGTATTGTTTTCAAACCGGAAGCTGTTGGTGGCTGGAATGAATGTTCGGCCTAATTGCCTAAGGGGTCTGGGGTATACGCTTTGAGGTCACAATCAGCAACACAACGGCAATCAACGAAAAGAGCACATTGCCTATCCAAGCTAGAAAGTCATCCGGCCATAACAATATTGTCATAGCAAAGCCTCCCCATGCATACGTAAGTAAAGCTCCGGCAACCAATGCGAACTGATGCCTCAAGCTCCACTCCTGCTGCCGTGACCAATGGGCTACGAGCGGCGACACGATACACAAGATGAATATGCCTATAATTACACCAGCCCAACTTTCAGGCTTCATAAAAAATAGGCTTGCTACTACAAACGTACCCACTCCAAGAGGCCATGGCTTCGGCACCGGGCGGGCTGAAGGAGCAGCAAGATCCTTATTCTTATTGATAACGAAGGCAATAGCAATTAGCGTGAGCGCCACAGCGGGAGCACCTATTCGCTGCGCTGGCGAAGCTACGAATTTTTCATCGGCGTATATAAAGTTAAAAACGATGGCACAGCCCACAAGGTACAATCCACCGGTTATGGACAGACCCACTTTACCTAGCCAGGGTGCCGTCATTCTGGCAGGCGTCAGCATCTCAACTATGGCTATAGGGACGCCGATACTCCAAATGACATGTCCCGCCACAAAAGCCAGGGCGTTGTAGGCGCTGATACCCAGAACGGGAATAGGTGTAATTTTCTGAGATTCAAGGCCTAAGAAGGCTGGGTTAAAAAGCGATTGATCAACGAGACCCGCCTCGATAACGCCATATGCCGCAGCCAGCAGAAATAGGGTAGGCCAACCGCGGCCAGTGCGACGGGTTAGCTCTCGAACAAGCAGGGCGCCCCCACCATACAGCGGCAGAATCAGCGGAAACCCGAGGATGTTCCTGAGCGGACTGACTCCCAGTAAAAATTCACCCACCCATGGCGCAAGAAGAAGTAAGCCCAGCGCTGGAGCAAGGCGCTGAAGCTGTGCTGACGATGAGGAAGAATCCCTGGGTGGATTCTTCGCTCCTCTCTCTCGAATCCAGCAAACTGCGCTGGCTATCAATCCAAAAACGATTCCTATTATGAAGTGAGTCGCAAGCATCCTTATAAATATCACGAAGCGAACGACTATCTCTTCCAGTGCCGGGCTGAAAAAGTCATTCCATTTAACCTTATACTCAGGTATTTCCATGGTAATCTGATGGGTTATAGCCACGAACAGGCCAAGCAGCATACCCAAAACTATATAGTCATACAACGGTCTCTTGTTCTTTCGTAACAAAGCAACGGCAAGATATACTAGAAACGGGCCTATTGAAAGCACCTTATACAGTGGCGACTCCAGCGAAAGAAGATGCAAGTCTTCTACGACCACGCGAGGAATCGCAATAGCAGCCATTACCGCCAGTAGCACCAGCGGCATATCTGTACGGATATTTAATCTCCCTCGTTTCTTTAACATGTCTATGAGCTTTTTCATCTGAATAAATCCACCTTCTTTCTTTGATTTGATTATCAACAAAGAGGTCGCTTATGTTAATGATGACTTCAATACTCGGATAGTTCTGGCCATTCTCTTCAGGAATATATACGCCATTATTTGCTGACCCCATGCGAAAAGTAAAGAACGCTGTAGTTGCGGGAGCCCGCAACCCCCAATTGCCATCAATAACCCCTTGAGAAATCTCCTCTCCAGAAGGCGGTCGGACTCTGCTTTCTCCGATTTCTTGTTTGCAAGCTGTTGCACGAAATGCCCAAAGAGGGCTGCAGCAGCCTGCCTCCCGGCAACCTGCCACAGCCCCCAAACCCGCGTCCGACGCGGCCTTACGTCTCTTACTCTTCTCCCGTCGCAATCGGATTCTCGCTATACGAGATCCAATCGCTCCAACTGCCGCCGTACAGCTTCACGTTCGTGAAGCCGGCCTCCTGCAGCGCCAGCACGTTCGGCGTCGCCGTGACGCCGGAGCCGCAGTACACGATGATCTCGCCGTCCTGCGGCAGCTCCGCGAAGCGCGCCCGCTGCTCCTCCGGCGACTTCCACGTGCCGTCCTCGCGGCGGCCGGCGCTCCAGACGCGGTTGATCGCGCCCGGGATGTGCCCCGCCTTGCGGTCGAGCGGCTCCACCTCGCCGCGGTACCGCTCGGGGTCCCGCGAATCGATCAGCACGGCCCCGCCGCGCGCGACGACTTCGCGGACGCGCTCCACGCCGACCAGCATGACCGTCCGCGGCGAAGCCGCGAACGTCGTCGGGATGACGACCGGCTGCTCTGCCGTGGTCGGATAGCCGTCCCGCACCCACGCCGAGAATCCCTCTTCCAGCACGTACGCCTGCTCATGGCCGAGATAGCGCAGCACCCACCATAGACGCGAAGCCATCGCGCCGCCCTGGTCGTCGTACGCGACGACGCGCGACTCGCGGCTGATGCCCGCCCGGCCAAGCCGCTCCGCCAGCGTCTCGACATCCGGCAGAGGATGCCGACCGCCGTGTTCGCCGATCGGCGCTGACAGGTCGCGCTCGAGATCGACGTAAACCGCGCGAGGAATGTGGCTCTCCGTGTAGGCTTCCTGTCCGGACGCCGGCTTGCCCAGTTGGAAGCGGCAATCGACGATCACGAGATCCGGCTCGTATAGACGGGCCAGCAACCACTTCTTAGACACGACATACTGCTGTTGATTGGACATGATTCGGACAATCCCCTTCCATCGGTTAGATGCTATTCGGATTCGGATTCAACTTAGACAAGCGGGCGGACCGGCTCGCGGCCGCCGCGGCGGCCATCACGGCCAACATGAGCACCGCGAGGACCGCCAGCATCCAGCGAGTCGCGTCCGCGCCGTACTGGTCGAGGAACCAGCCGGTACCCTTCGGCAGCACCGCGCCGCCGAGCAAGCCGCAGGCCATGAGCATGCTGGTCGTCCGCTCCGTCATCCCCGGCGCGGAGCGGTTCGCGAACACGAGCGCGACCGCGAACATCCCGGACATGGCGAGCCCCGCGCCGAACGCGAGCACGAACATGGCGGCCGCGCCTCCCAGCGCGCCCATCAGGACGAACATGACCGCCGCCGCGCCGCACATCGAGAGCAAGTAGGCGACGCCGCCCCAACGGTCGGCGAGCTGCCCGGCGAACAGGCGTCCGATCGTCATCGCGCCCCAGAAGGCGCTGAGCGCGAGCGTCGCCGTCGCGTCGGATAGTCCGTTGTTCTGCACGAGCAGCGACGGCAGATAATGCGCGAAGCTCATCTCGAAGCCGACGTAGATCGCGAAGAATACCGCGCACGTGATCAGCACCCAACGCATCGGGCCGCGGCCGAGCAGGCTCTTGCGAGCTGGAGCATCCGCGCTCCCGGCATGCGCGGCTTCCGCGTCCAACGGCCGATTCAGGATCGACGGCCAGAAGAACGCCCATAACAGCAGCGTGATCGCCGACAGGACGCCGACCAGCCCGAACGCCCATCTCCACTGCTCGATGTCGATGAGCAGCGCGCCGACGAACGGCATGACCAGCGCGCCCGCCCCGAAGAAAACCTCGACACGGCTCATCGCCGTGTTCGCTTTGTCCCCTGCGGAGCCGATAATGAACGAACCGACGACCGGCTCCGTGATGCCGAAGCCGAATCCCGCGACCGGCGCGATCGCGAGCATGACGCCCCATGGCGGCAGGAGCGTATAGGACAACTCGGCGACGAGCATAAAGGCGAGCGCGCCGAGGAGCAATCTCTTTTTGCCGAGCTTCCGCAGCAGCCAGGGCGCGCAGAGCGTGCCGACCAAGCCGCCTAGGAATTGATTCATGACAAGCTGGCCGCCGTCGCCGTATTGCACGCCGTAGGCATGGACCATCGGTTCCATGACCGCGCCGACCACGAGCTGGCCAAGTCCGATCGTTAAGTATGCAAGACAGCCTAAGAGGACAAGCCGTACCATTCTTCCATTCTCCCTCCCGGCCATCCGTCTCGGACAGCCGACTTTCCTATCATACCATGCGCCGCCGCAGCCTGGAACCGCCTCGGAATTCCAGCCGCCAAGGCCAAGGATCTATGGTATGCTTGGTCTACCAAGGGACGAGAGGGGAACGGGAAGTGAGCTTGCCTGAATTTCATTTCTGGCCGATGACGGAGCAGGACGGCGCGGCCATCTGCGAATGGCGCTACCCTCCGCCCTACGAGATGTTCCGCTGGCTGCCGTGGACGATGATGACGGTGCAGCGGCGGGAGTTCGGCGATCCCGAGATTCGCAGGCAGCAGTACGCCTCCGTCTGCGACGCGGAGAGCCGGCTGATCGGATATGCGCAGTTCTTTCCTATGCAAGGGGTCGTTCGGCTGGGTATGGGCCTTCGCCCGGATTGTTGCGGGAAGGGTTGGGGCGCGGCGTTCGCTCGCGCGATCGCGATGGAGGCGTCATCCCGACAGCCCGGGGCGCAGATCGACCTCGAGGTGGAACAGTGGAACGCGAGGGCGATTCGCGCCTACGAGCGGGCCGGATTCAAGGTGGAAGACCAGTACGAGCGGCAGGCGTCGCACGGTACTGTACAGGTCTATTGCATGGTCTATTCAGGCTAGGCCGAACGATCAATCGAACAAGTCTCCGAACACGTCGAGTACGGATTTCTTTTTCTTCTTATAGGGACCCTTGTGGTTGCCGTAGTGGAGGTCATGGCCCGCGTTCGGGTTATGTCCCTGATTGTAGTTGCCAGGCTGGTTGTATTGGGGCGGCTGGCTGTAGTTCGCCCGCTTGCGGCGATCGTCGTCATCGTCGTCGTCGCGGTAATGCCATTGATTGTAATCTTCGCGGACCTCGCGGACGTCGGTCATCAGCTTGTCCAATTCTCCGCGGTCCAGCCATACGCCTTTGCAGGCGGGACATACATCGATCAGAATGCCGTTTTTCTCTACTTCGCGCATGCGCGAATCATCGCAAACCGGACAGTTCATCAGGATCAGCCTCCTTCTCTTATTAGGACTTAGTACGGCGCCGGCCCAAGATGGTTCCGCCCCCGCCCGATTTTGGCATAACTCTCCAAGATCACTCATAGGGTGTAAAAGTAAAAACGGCTGTGCCGTCTTTGAACGATGGCCGAACGTTTTTATCGGAGACGATATTCGAATCGTCGGAGTAAGGCCAATTCGCGCGAAGGGGGTTCTCTTCTCATGAAAGTACTCAATGTGATCAGCTTGATCCTCGTCATCCTGGGTGGCTTGAACTGGTTATCCGTAGGCTTGTTCGAGTACGATGTGGTCAGCGAGATCTTCGGAGGCAGCACCGAAGTCGGATCCAAGATCGTATACATTGTCGTCGGCGTAGCCGCGCTGTATGCACTGTCGCTGTTCTCAAAAGTAGCCAGAGACGACTAACGAAGCAGCAGGGGCCCTCTCAGGCCAAAAAAAAAGCCGTTCCCGCGGCGCTCCTCCAAGAGCGTGCGTGAACGGCTTTTCTAATGGTACAGCGGAATTCGCTACAAATGGATGGCGGCGGTGAGCTCGGTGTTCCCTCTAGGCGATTGGCCGTAGGCGTCGGCCCCTGGGTAATCGCGATCTGATCATATCCCGTCGCCCGCCTTAATCCGGCTCATCCGAATAGCTGCGGAATGGCACCGTTTCGGATTTGGGCGCTTATCTCGGCTCCGGCATTCGCAACAGCATGGTCACGGCTTCCGCGCGCGTCGCTGTCTCGTTTGGCTCGAATCGGTTACCTGCGCGTCCAGATAGGATCTTCGCCTTCTTGGCGGTTTCTATCGCCCCTTTGGACCATTGCGGGATCGCCTTATCATCTGCGAATCCGGTCGCCGCGGAACTGCTCGCATCAAGAGACAGCCCCGCCGCTTTGACGATCATCGACACCATCTCCGCGCGGGTAATATTCGCATTCGGACGGAAGCTGCCATCCTCATAGCCGTTGACGATGCCCGCAGCGACGGCTTGAATCACCGCCGCGTTCGCCCAATCCCCAATCGTCTCCTTGTCGGTGAAAGGAAGCGTCTTGACCGCGGCGTCCAGCTTCAACGCCTGAGCGAGCATCACCGTGAACTCGGCCCGGGTGACCGGGTGGTCGGGCTTAAACGTACAATCCGGGTAGCCTTGAACCATGTGATTCGAGAGCGCCTGCTGAATATATTCTTCGGCCCAGTGGCCGGCTATATCTGCAGCCTTGCAAGCAGAAGGCTCGAGATGGAGGTGTAGCGTATACGTCTTCGAATGACCATCCTCCGCCTGAACGACCAGATCGAAGATATTGTCCCCTTCTTGCAGGCTCACCTTCGTACGGTCTGCGAGCACATGATCCTGCAGCTTGACCTGTGCGGCCGAATGCGCCGCAGCCGCGGTTAGCTCTGCTCGGTCCCCCTTCAGCCAAGCGGAATAAACGGTCGTACCTGCATCGAATGCCGGATTCAACGGGATAACCTTGCCATCCTCCCAGACCTTCAACTCCCGTAGATCGGCGTTCGAGGAACGTACGGCGCCTGAGCTAGGACCAGGTCCGGGACCGCCGCCCTCCGGCGGAGCCGGCAGAATCGTATACGCCTCGCTCATCACGGGACTGGCCGTCATTCCTGTCTTTACCGCTATCGCCTGGATCATCATCGCTCCCGTCACCGGGATCGGGGCGCCGTAGACCGCGCTAGCAACCGTTGGCGTACTGCCGTCCGTCGTGTAGTGGATCGTCGCTCCGCTCGTCGCCGTAGACAGGCTCACCTCCGTGCCTGACGCCACCGCGCCGCCCGGCGGGTTCGCCGCCGGTATCGCCGCCTGGCCCATAATCGTGTAGCTCTCGCTCATCACGGGGCTGGCCGTCATCCCCGTCTTTACCGCGATCGCCTTAATCGTCATGACTCCCGTCACCGGGATCGGGGTGCTGTAGACCGCGCTGGCAACCGTCGGCATGCTGCCGTCCGTCGTGTAGTGGATCGTCGCTCCGCTCGTCGGCGTAGACAGGCTTACCTCCGTGCCTGACGCCACCGCGCCGCCCGGCGGACTCGCCGCCGGTATCGCCGCCTGCGGCCGCGACGAGCCTTGGATCACCGTGACGCTGTTCGACAATTGGTTGGCGACATAGATGCGATTGGTGACCGGATTTACGACAACCGCGCAAGGGGAAGTTCCCGCCGCAATCGTGCTTCCCGTGTTCAACTCGCCGTCGATCACCGTAACGTCGTTACTGAGCAAGTTAGCGGTATAGATCTTGTTCGTGATCTCGTTCACTGCTAACGCATAGGGATATAACCCTGTCGCCACTGTAGTTTGGACTGCATTCGGCTGCACGGAACCGTCGATCACCGTGACTTGGTTGCCTCCTCCCCCCACATAGATTTTATTGGTCTCCGGATTCACCGTTAGAGCCGAAGGACCTGGCTGAACAGGGATCGTTGAGGCCGCATTCGTATCGCCGTTAATGACCGTAACGGTGGCGTCTAACGAGTTCGTAACGTAAATCCGGTTGGTCGTCGGATTCACCGCGACTGCCGCGGGATCTTTGCCTGCGGGCAGGGATGTCGTTCCGTTCGTGACGCCGTCAACGATGGTAACTGTACCGACGTTTCCTCCTCTAACCCCGCTTACGACGTAGATTTTGTTCGTCTGGGGATTCGCGGCAATCCCCACCGGATAGATTCCGACCGGCACCGCTGCCGTCGCCGTATTCGTGGCGCCGTCGATGACGGTCATGTTGTCGCTGTTCCGGTTGGTGACATAGATCATGTTGGTGGACGGATTCACGGCAATCGCGTTCGGCAGCGCCCCCGTGCCTACCGTCGCGATCACGCTGTCCGTCGCGCCGTCGATCACGGATACGCTATTACCGAGCCCGTTCGCGACGTAGATCCGGTTTATCGCCGGATTGAGCGCGATGGCCTGAGGTGAAAGGCCCACGGCCATATTCATGACCGAATTCGTCTCCCCATTAATAACCGAAACGGTGTTTGCCATGTTGTTCGCGACATAAATCTTGTTCGTATCCGGATTGACGACCATGGCCAGAGGCGTATTGCCTACGTTTACGGTCCCTATTCCCGTATCCGCCGAAGCCGGATAGGGCGACTGTATGAGGGCTGCCAGCAGCACGACCGCCGCCAATCCTATCCTTAGCCACTGCCCCGCTCGCCTGTGCCCCTTCCGCTCCGATCGCGACTCTGTCGAACCGCCGCCAATCTCATTTTTCCGCATGGTCCTCATCTTGCAAATCGCTCCCTTGCTAGGATATCGCTTCCATAATTCTAGCTGATATCGCATACCAAGAGTAGACTTGATGAAAAATAAGAGAAAAGGCCGTCCTGGCCCACACGGGCTAGAGACGACCTTGAACACTTCACACGAATGTCTTGGGAGGACTTGTTCCCTGGATTAATCGCGCTTCAGCAACGCCTCGTACGCCTTCGCCGAGGCGAAATCCAGCCGGGTCAGCCCACCGGCATGCCAGGTCGTCAGCTTGAGCGTCACCTTGCGATAGTCGATCGCGATAAAGGGATGGTGGTCGTCGGCCTCCGCGATCGCCGCGACTTGGCGGACGTATTCGATCGCCGCCGGAAACGAGGGAAACATGACCTTGCGGATGAGCCACTTGCCCTCCTCGACCGACCAATTGCCCAATTCCGCCAGCGCAACCTTCCATTCCGATTCCGTCAACCGTTCCGGTGTACCCATGAAGCGTCGCCTCCTTCTTCCCACAGCGTACGCTGCAGGGCTCCGTACTTGCGTCTATAGCGCTCTAGCAACGCGATCCAAGCCGGCCCGAAGACGCCGAGGAAGAACAAATTCGCTCCCGCATGCACGCCGTCGAACGGCAGCCCTGCCGCATACAGCGCGGCGATCGCGGACCAGGAATGATCCCGCGTCCAGAAATCCAGCACCAGCGTCAAGTTCATAATCCAGCCGTACAGGAATCCCCAGCAGACGCCGAAGGCGGCGAGAGGCATCCGCCTGCGCCAGAAGGGACGCCGATGGGCGAGCAGTCCGGCCGTATAGCCGGCCAGCCCCCAAGCGAACATCTGCCACGGCGTCCAGGGCCCTTGCCCCAGGAACAGATTGGACACGAGCGCGCTGACGGCGCCGACCATCCATCCCGCTTCGGCCCCGAACACGACGCCGGAGACGATGACCACGAAGGTGACCGGCGTAAACCCCGGCAGCAGCGCGGCGAACGGGATTCGGCTCACCGACGCGATCGCGGCCAGCACCGCGAGGAGCACGAGCTCCCTCGCCTGGCGCTCCCGCCGTTCGAACCGGAGCAGGAACGGGATCATGGAGAGCAGCACGAGCACGACGCCGATCAAGAGCGAATTGCCCCGCTTCAGCGCGAAGACGGCCAAGCCGAGATAGAGCGCGGCGAGTACGCCGGCGACCAGCCATGCGGGCAGTCTGCTCTTCATCGCGCGCCCGCCCCCTCGGCCGCCCGCCCCTGCGTCCGGAACAGCCGGTGCAGCGACGTGGCGTAGAATAGATTGTCTTGGAAAAAGGCGTCCGGCGCCCCGTCCGCGACGATGACCCCGCCGAACAGGAGCGAGCAGCGGGTCGCGTAGGATGCGGCGAACTCGACGTCATGCGTCGCGAGCAGCAGCGTCGTGCCTTGCCGATGCAGCGCGGTCAGATGCTCCGCCAGCCGCAGCTTGGCGAGCGGATCGAGACCCTTGGTCGGCTCGTCGAGCAGCAGCAGCCGCGGGCGGCTCATGAGCGTCATCGCGAGCGCGCCGAGCTGCTGCTCGCCGCCGCTCAGGTCGTGCGGGTGGCGGTCCAGCAGCGCCGCCAGCCCGAAGTCTTCCGCGGCTCGCTCCGCCGCCGCGGCCGGATCGGGCAGGCCCGCGTGCCGGGCGGCCTGCCGGAGGTCTTCGCGCAGCGTATCGTGCGCGTAGTGCAGCACCGGGTTCTGCGTCAGGTAGCCGATGGCGGCGTAGCGCTCCGCCGGCGAGATGCGCGAGAGCTTCGCGCCCGCGAGGCGGACTTTGCCGCGCTGCGGCTGGCGCAGGCCGGCGAGCAGCTGGAGCAGCGTCGACTTGCCGCTGCCGTTGCCGCCGAACAGGACGGCCCAGTCGCCGGCGCGCAGCTCCCATTCGAGACCCTGCAGGACCGCAGGGGCGTGCTTGTCATAGGCGAAGAATACGCCTTCGGCCGTTAGGAGCGCCTGATTAAGGTGCTTCGGATGTGCCCCGGCCGGCGGCATGGAAGATGCAGCCACTCCCGGGGCAGGCGGACGTTCGCCTGATGCCTCTAGCCAGCTGCGGGCTTCCTTCACCGACAGGGGCGGCTCCAGCCCCCGACTGGCTGCCGTCTCCCGCTCCAGCGCCCACCGGGTGACGGCGGGCAGCGACAGCCGCCAGGCGGGATCGCTGCGGCGGACGGCTTCCCGCGCGTAGGCGCGGGGCGTCCCGTCGAAAGCGACCTCGCCGCGGTCGAGCCGCACGATGCGATCCGCGAGCGGCAGCAGCTCGTCGATGCGGTGCTCGCTAAGGATGACCGTCATCGCCCACTCCTCGTTCAGCCGCTTGATCATGCCGAGAAGCTCTCTAGCCGCCAGCGGGTCGAGCTGCGCCATTGGCTCGTCGAGCAGGAGGACCCGCGGCTGCAGCATCAACACCGCCGCGAGATTGACCAGCTGCTTCTGTCCGCCGGAGAGCTCGTCGGTCCGCCGGGACAGGAGCGGCTCGAGTCCGAAGAAGCCCGCCATCTCGGCCATCCGCCGGCGCATCGCGTTCCGTTCGAGGCCGAGGTTCTCCATGCCGAACGCGAGCTCATGCTCGACGGTGTCGACGACCATCTGGTTGTCGGGATGCTGCATGACGAGGCCGATCGCGGCCGCGGCCTCCCGCGAAGCCCAGCGCTCGACCGGCATGCCGTCCATGCGGATGGCGCCGGATACGCGGCCGCCGGGCGACACCTCGCGCTTGATCAGCCGGAGCAGCGTCGACTTGCCGCTGCCCGAAGCGCCGCAGAGCACGACGAACTCGCCGTGCGCCGCCCGCAGCGAGACGCGGGACAGCGCAGGACGATCCGCGTCCGGGTAGGTGAACGTTACCTGCTCCAATTCGATGCTCGCCATGCGCTTCGATCCCTCCATTCCCAGCCGAGCGGCAGTACGATATAGATGAAGTAAACGGCCGCCACGAGACGGTCGCCTCCGCTAAGGGCAAGCGTCTCAAGGCGCGGATAGACGGCAAGCAGGCCATAGCCGTACGCCCACCCGGTCAGCAGCGCCGAGCCTGCCGCCGCCAGCGCGGCAAGCGCGATGCCGTCGCGCGCGCGGAAGCGGTAGGAGACGTACGCGCTGCGCTCTCCCGTGCCGTAGCCGCGCGCCTGCATCGAGTCGGCCGTCTGCAGCGCATCCTCGAGCGACCAAGCCAGCAGCGAATGGAGCAGCCGCGCGCCGCTGCGCGCCCGATGCGCGAGCCCGCCTTCCGTCACCGTGATCCCGCGCGTGCGCTGGACCAGCGTCAGGTCGCCCAGCCGCCGGCGAAGCCGGGGGATGAGCCCCGTCGCCATCATCGCGACCAGCGCGGTCTTCGGCAGCAGCCGCGCGAACAAGTAGAGGAACTTCTGCTCCGTCAGCACGAGACGGTAGGTGACGAACAGCGTGAGCACGTTCAGCAGCATGATCGCCATCGTCGCGCCGTAGGCGACGGATTCGAGCGTGATCGGCATGTCGCCCAGGTAGGTCAGCACGGTCCGGCCCCGATGGGAGATCAGCGGGTTGACGATCATGACGATGACGATGCCGCTCAGCATCGGCACCGCCCATCTGCGCAGCGAGGCCGCCCGGTCCAGCGCGACGTTCGCGAGGACCGCGCCGAGCCAGCCCGCGAGGAGCACCGCCGGGTGGAACAACAACATGCCGAAGGTCATCCCTCCGGCATAGTAGACAATCGCGACGATCGGATGCAGCGACCGGAAGCCGAAGCCCTCTCTCATGGCGCCGCATCCTTGTCTGCCTGCGCTTCCGCGTCCTCGGACACATAGAACCATTCCACGGCGTCGCCCGGCTTCAGCTTATTAGCGCCTGCGCCGACGTCGGCCACCTCGCCGTTCACTTTGTATTTCCAGCCGCTCGTCGGCCCGTCGTCGAATTCGAAGAGCCCGTCGATGCCCGCCACGTACGCCAGCGACCCGCTGCCGCGAATCTCGTAAGCGAGCTTCTTCGCCTTGGCCCCGCGCTTCAGGACGTCGGCAACGGTGTCGTTCTTCTTGAGCGGCACGGACGTCGCCTTCAGCACCTCGCCCCACTCGGCGTTGCCGACGATGGACAGCGTAATGTTCTCCGCTTCCGGCTCCGTTGTCGCGGCTGGGGACGAAGGCTTGGCGGCGCCGGTCTTGCCGCCGCTGCCCGGCGAGGGAGCGGCCGAGGGCTTGCCGGTCGCCGAAGGCGTTCCGCCAGACGCGGGAGTGGACGACGGCGCGTCTACCGCAGGCGTCCGCGACGGAGCCGCGGACGATGCGGGAGGCGCGGATTGCCCTCCTGCCGCAGCCGATAGCGAAGGCGAGCCGCCGCCCGTCTCGCCGGCGGTCGCGCCGGACGGCGAAGCGGAAGGGCCGGCCTCTGCGGCAATGGCAGACGAGGCCGAGGCGGACGCGGATGTGGCGGCCGGTCGCGACGTCGTGCCGTTCGTCGCCGCGGTGCCGCAGCCTGCGAGCAGCGCGCACGCCAGCGCGAGCAGCACGAAGAGCTTCGTCGCGGCGCTGCGGCGCTGCCGCACGTTGGTACAGGCGCGTGCCGACCCTGCGCGCGTGAGCCGCCTCGCTTGTTCCGTCCCTTCGCGCTGCCCGGCTCGTTTCGATAGTCCATATTCCGCGGCTTTTTCCGATTCACTGTGAAGCCCGCACCGGTCTGCCCCTGCTTGCTGCCCGGTTCGATCCGCCCGTCCGTACTTCGCGGCTTGTTCCGATTCACCGAGTAGCCCGCACCGGTCCGCTCCTGCTTGCTGCCCGGTACGGTCCGCCCGTCCGGACTCGCCGATCCGTTCCGCATCTATGCGCCCCTTGTTCGTCCTCATCCGTATCCCTCCTCTCCCCGTCCGTCATCGCGGATTACTCATTTCCTTTAAGTTCGATCGAACGCCAGTTCAAGAGAAAGGAGGAGCGCTCCCGCTCCCCTCTCTCTTCCTATTCAACCTCCAGACAGCCAGCCCGCTCGCGCTTACTTCGCGCCCGCGCCGACGCCCGGCTCTTCATAGAGCCGCACGGCGACGACCGCCGCTTGCTCGCGGCTCAGGGCCGCCTTCGGCGAGAACTTGCCGGCGTAGGCCGTCATCCAGCCGCGCGCCATGACCGCTTGCACGGACGGCAGCGCGCCCTTCGTCACCTGCGCCTGGTCGAGCAGCGCAGCCGCGCCCTTCGCCGGCGCCTGCAGCTTCAGCGCGCGCGCCAATAGCTGCGCCGCTTGTTCGCGCGTCAGCGCCTCGTCCGGCGCGAACTTGCCGGGCGCGACGCCGCCGGCCAGGCCGGCCGATGCGGCGGCCTGCACGTCCTTGGCGTACCAAGCGCCGCTAGGGACGTCTGCGAACTTCACGCCGCCCGCAGCCGGGGCGGCCGGGAGACCGAGCGACCGCGCCAGGGCGGAGACGAACTCGGCGCGGGTGACGGCTTGCTTCGGCGCGAAGCTAGCCGTGCCGTTGCCCGTGCCCTTCAGCAGCGGGACCGCCCGCGCGAGGTGAACGGCATCGCTCGCCCATGCGGCAATGCCGCTCTCGTCCTTGTAGGCCGAGACGACCGGCAGATCGGCCGCATAGCGTACGGCCGAAGGCGCCGCGCCGCTGTTGTAGCCGGTCACGACCAGCTTCTGCAGCCCTTCCTTCAAGCCTTTGATGGCGGCTTTGCCGTCAATGCCCGTCTTCACGGTCTGCCCGCCTACGGATACGGTCACGTTCGCGAGCGCCTGCGGCTCCCCGAACGCGTTCGTGTTCCAATCCCATTCCCGGTACGTAACCGAGAGAACGGAAGCTTGGTCCGGTCTCGGATTCGCCGGTGTCAGCGTCACTCGGTCGATCAGCTTCGTGCCGTCCCCGCCGTAGTAGACGACCACTTCGTCCCCGGCTTCCAGCAGGAACGCATCGATCCCTACCGCCGGCACGATCCAAGCGCCGTCCCGCTTCACCGCGTACATCCAGCCGTCGTATCCGCCGAACTTGCCGCTCGCGAGACCGGAGACGGCGGACAGGTACTTCCCGTAGGCGGAGTTCTGCACTTCATACTTCACGGACTTCGCCTTAAGCAACTGCTCCACCGCTTCCAGCGCGGTGCCGCCCTTCGCCGCACCTGCGGCCAATACGCCCTGATCGCCTTCGACGCGCACCTGCGCTTGTGAAGCGTAGGCGCCGACTTGAAGCGGCTGCGACCACGCGATGTAGGCCGGCGCCGCATCCGCTTGATAGCCGTCGACGGAGAGCGTGTAGTCGCCGGCCGCTAGGCCCGCGAAGACCGCCTTCCCGTAAGCGTCCGCCACGACCGACAGCTTCCCTGCCTTGACCGCGGCGCCGGCTGCCGGACCTACGACCTTCTTGCCGGTCGTCCAGTCGGTCGTCTCCTGCTCCACCGAGACGGTGAACGGCTGTCCGTCCCGCGGCGTTGCCGGATCCAGCTTGACGCCGTGGATCGCCGCCGTCTCGCCGCCCCCGTAGTAGACGACGAGCTTGTCGCCCGCCTTCGGCACGAACGCGCCGAGTCCGACTTCGATCGGCAGCCATGCCCCGTCGCGCCATACGGCGAATTGCCAGCCGTCATACCCGCCGAACTTGCCGTTGTCGACGCCCGCGACCGACTGCAGCATCGGGCCGAATTGCGGGTGCCGCTGTACCGTATATGCGACGTGGCCCGCATCTAGCACGCGGACGAGCGCTTCGAGCGCGGTGCCGCCCGACGCCGAACCCGCGGCGACTTGGCCGGCTAGTCCGTTCACCGTGACGTCCACCGTCAGACCGACGGCTTCGCCCGCGTAGAGCGAAGGCAGGCCGTGCTGCCAGCGCTCTACGGCCGTCAAGCCGAGCAGAGCGTTCAGCGTAGCCATGCCGTCGGCCTTGCCGTCCGGCGTATGGGCGAATTGGCCGTCCGCCAGGCGATACGCCAGGAGGCGCGTCAACGCCGTATGTCCCGACTTCGCGAAGTGCGCGTCTGCCGTCGGATCGATGCCGAGCGAGGTCAGCGCGATCAGCACCTGCGCCGCGCTCTCGCTCGATTCGGCCGGCGTGCCGAAGCCGCCGTTGTCCTTCTGGACGCCGGACAGCCAAGCCAGCGCCGCATCGACGACCGGGCGGATATCCTTGCGGTCTTGATCCTTCGCGAGCGCGGCCAGCACGATCGCGGTTACGTCGACGTCGGAGGTCCCCTTCGCGATGGACCAGCCGCCGTCCGCGTTGCGGTTGTCGACCAGCCATTTCAGGATGGCGTCGCGGCTCCATTTGTCCTGAGCACCCGGAATATAGCCGCCCGCATCCAGCGCGATCAGCGCGAACGCCGGGCCGTTCGGTCCCTGGTTCGTCAGCTTGTCGTAATTGGCGATCAGCTTGAGCAAGTCCGTCTTGTCCTTGCCGACGCTATGGGCGTCGCCGCCGCTCGCGTTCAGCGCCAGCGCTACCCGCGCATAGTCCGTAACGAGGCGCAGTTCGCCTTGATCTACGCTCTTCGCCGCGACCGGCAGGTACCGGCTCGTCTGCGGCTGTCCCGCGCGCGAGAGCGCGAACGCCGCCCAGTCGCTGATCGGCTCGCCTTTGGCGACGATCGCTTGCAGCGCGTCGACCGCCGCGCCGACATCGGCGCTCCCTGCAGTCGAAGCGGCCTTGCCGTCCTCCGCGGCCCGCGCGCCGTGCGGCCATGCGCCGAGCGCGAGCTGCAGCGCGAGCGCGATGCCGAGCGCGGCGCGCCACCAAGCGCCCGCCTTTGGTTTGTTCCCCATTGCACGCATTGTCCCATCTCCTCCGAGATCCCATTTTCCAACTCTATCGTTCAGGCAGCCGCAGCCGTTCCTCCTATATAAGGAAGCGACCGCAAGCTGCCGGAGAAGATTCGGAGAGGAACCCGTCCTCTTCCGAACCAAGTAAAAACGGTCTCGCCGTCTTCTCAGAAGAGGGCGACACGTTTTTATCAAAGACGTATCAGCAAAGTTGAGGGGAAACTTCTACTTTGCTGATACGCGCAAAAAAAGCGTCCCTCATCGCGAGGGACGCTTGCCGAGGTGAAAGCGCAGAAATAACGGGACTCACGCCCGCATCGATCCATGCCCGTCACACCCCGCCTATTCCTCGTAGGCTTCCAGTGTCGTCGAAAACAGGCAGTTCTCCTGGCTCATGGATCGCCGCGCCCCGGGCCTTCCCGGCACGCTTCGCGCGCCAGTGGCTTCTTCCGGATTGCTCCCCATTCACAGTGGCGGGACCGCGTCGGATTCGCACCGACTTCTCTATTAAGCATAAGGCTACCTATTAAAACGATTCAGCAAGTATAAGCGCCGCCTACACTGAACTGAATCGTCTTCGATAGCAACGGATTCGCCTTCTTCCATCGAAGAAAGCGAGGCCGTTCGGACTTGAATGCACCTGTTTTCCGCCGTGTATTCGGTTGTGTTGCCATCTTATCACGGCCCCCCCGACGTGTCCATACTGCAGGCGGGCCGAGGCGAGGCGCAGCAAGGCGATTTTGTGAAAATCCTGTCTTCGCCTCTAATGCTTTTGCCGCGAAATGTCGATAAACCTATTACCGTGTCGGTTGCGACAACCTGTTCGGAGCCACGCTACTCGAATCTATTTCACATCTATATGCTGGGGTGCTCTTATGAAAAACTCAACGATTCTCGGATTAATACTGGGTCTGGTCGCGCTGCTGCTCGGCATGGTGCTGAAGGGCGCGCCGCTCGCCTCCCTGATCAATAACCCAGCCGCCTATGTCATCATCCTCGTCGGCACGTGCGCCTCCGTCGCGATGGCGTTCCCGATGAGAGAACTCGCCAAGGTGCCGAAGCTCTTCAAGCTCGTGTTCGTCGAGCAGAAGCTGCTCCCGCGCCAAGACGTCATCCGCTTGTTCATGGAGTGGGCTTCGATCACTCGCCGCGAGGGCTTGCTTGCGCTGGAAGCGCGCGTCGAGGAGATCGAGGATCCGTTCCTGCGCGGCGGCATGCGCATGATCATCGACGGCAATGACCAGGACTTCGTGCGCGACGTGCTGCTCGAAGACATCTCCGCGACGGAGGAGCGCCACCGCGTGGGCGCACAGATCTTCTCCCAGGCGGGGATGTACGCGCCGACGCTCGGGGTGCTCGGGGCCGTCATCGGCCTGATCGCCGCGCTCGGCAACCTCGCCGAGATGGAGAAGCTGGCGCATGCCGTCGCCGCTGCGTTCATCGCGACGCTGCTCGGGATCTTCACCGGCTACGTGCTGTGGCATCCGATCTCCAACAAGCTGAAGCGCCTGTCCAAGCGCGAGATCGAACTGAAGCTGATGATGGTCGAGGGTCTGCTCTCCATCCAATCGGGCGTCTCCACCACCGCGATCCAACAGAAGCTCTCCGTCTTCCTCACCCCGACGGAACGCTTGGCGATGGCTGAGAAGGAGGAATCCGAACGTGAGCAAAAGGCATCGGCATGAGCCGCACGAGGAGCACCCGGACGAGTCGTGGCTCCTCCCCTACTCCGACTTAATGACGCTGCTGCTGGCGCTGTTCATCGTCTTGTACGCCGCCAGCTCCGTCAATACGTCGAAGCTTGAAGAGATGAACAAGGCGTTCAAGACGGCCTTCTCCTCCGGCATCGGCCTCCTGGACAAGTCCGCGGTCATCCAGAACGAGAAGGACGACCTGGACAAGCGCCAGAAGCAAGAGCGGGCGGACACCGAACAGAACCACAAGTCGCTCGTCAAGCAGGAGCAAGAGAATCTCGAGAAGCTGAAGCGGCAGCTCGACCAATATATTAAGAAGAACGGCCTGTCCACGCAGCTGGAGACGCAGCTCAACCAGTCGCAGCTCATGATCACGATCCGCGACAACGCGCTGTTCCCGTCCGGCACGGCGGACGTGAAGCCGGAAGCCCGCAAGCTCGCCGTCGCCATCGGCACGATGCTGGAGAAGTACCCGGACTACGAGGTCATCGTCTCGGGCCACACCGACAACCAGCCGATCAATACGTTCGAGTTCGCCTCGAACTGGGAGCTCAGCTCGAAGCGCGCGATCAACTTCATGAAGATCCTGCTGCAGAATCCCGCCTTCGATCCGAAGAAGTTCAGCGCGATCGGGTACGGCGAGTACCGCCCGCTCGAGAAGAACGACACCGACGCCGGACGCGCGAAGAACCGCCGGGTGGAAGTCTCCATCCTGCGCAAGTATACGGACGCGCCGAACGAGAGCACGACGCTGAACGCGATCGCGCACGACGCCAGCCAGGTCGGGACGCTCTAGCCCGACATCGCGCAAGGCGGACGATCCGATCCCGAATCGCCCTCTTCCCAGACGGAACGCCTGGATCCTGTCCGCGCGAATCTGCCGCTTGATCTCGATCTACAACGAACGCCCACCTACCGGAGATTGCCTGCCGGAGGTGGGCGTTGCTGCTTTGTAAGGAGGAAAAGACGACGATTCGACGGTCACGGTCAGGCGGCGGCCATATGCGACCGATCCGATCCGGCGGCCTTCTCCTTCGCCGTCAGATCTTCGCCTAGCCGCTCTTCGCCGCTACCGCGCTGCCAGCTCCGGCAGCCGGTCGTTCTCGTACACGATCTTGCCGGCAGGCGCATCGGGGGCGTTCGCGGCTGCGATCATGGCGGCTGCTACCGTATCCGCATGTACGGCGCGGTACTTGCGCAGCGCCCCGATCATGAGCGGCGCCGTCGCCCTCATGAGGACCGAGGCAAAGCGCTCGCCGGTGCGGAATTGCGCCCGATCGCCGAGCAGCAGCGACGGGCGGAAGATTCGCAGCGCGGGCAAGGGCAGCGCCCCTAGGTCCCGCTCGATCTCGCCTTTGACCCGGTTGTAGAAAATGCCGGAGCCGGCGTTGGCGCCCATCGCGGTTACGATCATCATTTGAGCGGCGCCGCGGGACGCGGCTATGCGTCCCAAGGCCAGCGGATAGTCGTGATCGACGGCGCGGAACGCCGCTTGGGATCCGGCCTGCTTGATCGTCGTCCCGAGCGCGCAGTACCAGTCCTCCGCTGCCGGGAGCGACTCCGACCGCTTCTCCAGCTCATCGAAGTTTACGACGAGCGAAATCAGCTTAGGATGCCCCTCCGCGAGGGGGCGGCGCGTCAGCGCGACGACGGCGCCGTATCGCTCATCGGCCAGCAGCCTGCGCAGCAAGCTCCGGCCGACCAATCCCGTTGCGCCGGCGAGTATGGCCGTCTTGGGTGCGATGGTCATGTCGGTAACGTCTCCTTTAGGCGATCAGTCCGTCTCTGTTGCGGGCGTCTCCGCTGCGAGCACTCCCGCCGCAGGCGCTTGGGCGTCTGCCTGGTTCGCCGCTGCCGGTTCGGTCTCGGTCGCCGGTCGGGCCGCTGCCGCGGGCGCTGGAGGCGCGAACCCCCGCAGCAGCCGGGCCAGCTCGGCCCAAGTGACTCTTCGATCCGGATGCGGCGTCGGCTGCGGGAGCAGCCCCTGGGCTTGCAGCCAGACCATGTCTTCATTGGCCAGCGTAGACCAATCCACGGCGTGCGCCCGCTGTCCGTCGCTCTCGTAAGCCGGACGTATCCGTCCTGATTGATCCGGGTGTGCGGACTGGCTTGTCTTGAACTTTTCCACGCGTACCCCTCCCTTTCCTGCCCATTCGAGCATCTTCCGCCAGATCGCCACGATATCCTGCCCATAATGCAATCCGGGAACGCGCCATACGCCGTTCAAGTCTTCCCAACAGACCTCCCGCCGCCGTCCGGTTCCTTCCGAATCGTCGGCATCCGCGTACGGAGAAGAGACGGGGAGCGCCGCGAATTGACCTAGGCGCAGGATATGCTCCTCGATCGCCGCCTCGGTGTCATAGCCCGCGCTTGCCGACGCACCGGCCCGGAGGAAGAGGGCCGAGCGGCGCCTCGCCGCCGTCAGCGCCGCAGACGCCGCCGAGCTTTCCTGAACATTCACGCTCGCATTCGCCCATGCCTTCGTTTCGTAGACCGCTTGGCAATAAGCCAAATCTCCCCGCACGCCGTAGCGTTCGCCCATCTGCAGATAGCATTCGGCCACGTCCGGCGCTGCCGGATTCCGCCTGTGGATATACGCGCGCATCTCCTCGGCCATGCATCGGGCCGGTCCCAAGATCGGAGTCTTCCCCGACGGCTGCCGATCGGTGGCTTGCCGGAACTGAAAGGCGATATCCTGGATCATCTCCCGCACCTCTTTTCGGTTCGTCCATCGCTGGCGATTGCTTGTCTTCTTTCTACTCTATTCAAGCGCAGATCGGCTTTTGAACTTCTTTTCCACTCTGTTACAATAAAAAAGCAGTTATTCCCACGATATACACATAGGTGTGAATAACTCTGTGGAAAACCCCGTAGTTATCCACAGAATTGTGCACACCATGTTAACAACGAATACACGTTCGCTGGAAAGGAAAGGAGATTCACGGTTGTGACGGAGGATGAACGCTGGATGCAAGAGGCGATCCGGCAGGCGGAAATGGCGGAGGCCATCGGGGAAGTGCCGATCGGAGCTGTCATCGTAAGGAACGGGGAGATTGTCGGGACGGGATTCAACCGCAGGGAGACGGGACTCGATCCCACGGCGCATGCGGAGATGGTAGCCATCCGGGAGGCGAGCGAGAAGCTGCAGGCCTGGAGGCTCCTGAGGTGTACCCTGTACGTCACATTGGAGCCTTGTCCGATGTGCGCGGGCGCGATTCTGCAATCCCGCGTCGAGCGGGTCGTGTACGGCGCACCGGATCCGAAGGCCGGGTGCGCGGGGACGCTCATGGACCTGCTGCAGGACACGCGATTCAATCATGTATCGCCCTGGACGTCGGGCGTGCTGCACGAATCCTGCGCCGCGCTGCTCACGAACTTCTTCAGACGGCTTCGGAGTCGGAAGTAGGCTGGCCGCATTCCCTGCGGCTCTCCTCCATGCGCAGCCGTTGCAATTGAACGATCAGCCTGTCGGCCTCTTCGCTCACGGCGACGATCTCGGGATCAGTCAAATTACCCAGGTCATTCGCCATATCGCTCAATCTGCGCTGAAGCGCTTGAAGACGACAAATCAACGATTGCGGATCCATAGAAGCCATCTTGCCGCTCCCCCTCTGCGCTTATTCGCCAAGATGACCTTACATGAGTCGTGTTAATTTCCATTATAAGATAAAATCTTCGGTTTTGATGTAGAACATTGTCGATGCATTTCTGTTAATTTCAATCAATTTTTGACAAAATTAGGTCTTTTCGCTCACTACAAAAGTCCAAAACGAGGTGTGATTCGGGTGCCCCATCATCTGCTGCTCATTGAGGACGACGAGTCGCTCCACCGCGGGATTGCGTTTACGCTGCAACAGGAAGGCTTCGAGGTGACCGGCGCGCACCATCTGGAGGAAGCGGAACGCGCCCTTGCGGCCCGTTCCTTCGACCTGATCGTGCTCGACGTCCAACTGCCGGACGGCAGCGGATTCGACTTCTGCGCGAAGCTTCGTCAGACTTCGGACACGCCAGTCGTTTTCCTAACGGCCAGCGACACCGAGATCGACATCGTTCGGGGACTCGACATCGGCGGCGACGACTATATTACGAAGCCGTTCCGCCTGCGCGAGTTCCTGTCCCGTATCCATGCCGTGCTGCGGCGCCGGGCCGCCATGAGAGCGCCGGACGAAGAGTCGGTCTGGAGATCGGGCGACTTGACGCTTCATCCCGGCGAGATGCGCTTGCAGAAGCAGGGCCGGGATATCGCGCTTAGTATAACCGAGTTTCGCCTGTTATCCCTGTTCATGAGCCATCCGCGCGCCGTCCTGTCCAAGGAGCAGATCCTGCAGCACCTGTGGCAGAACGGCGGAGATTATATCGACGACAATACGGTAGCCGTCAATATCCGCAGGCTGCGGGAGAAGATCGAGGAACGCCCGGAGGATCCCCAGCGGATCGTCACGGTGCGCGGCGCGGGGTACCGATGGAACGCCTAGGCGCGGAACGCATTCCGATGAGGCGGCTGTGGCGCAGCGCGAGCGTGCGGAGGCTCGCCGCGATCTTCCTGGCCGCGGCCGCGATCGCGGCGATCTGCGTAGCCGCTTATACGGCGTATTCGACTACCGCATTGAAGCGTGCCTGGCTGGCGCACGAGACGGCGCTGCTCGGCACGATGGCCCAGCTGCATCCGGAGCTGGCCGAGGAATGGGCGAAGCGGTCGACCTCGTCCGCCCTGACGCCGGAGGCGGAGGAACAAGGCCGCAAGCTGGCGGCCGCCTACGGCATCGACACTCGCCTAGACACGGCGCTCATCCCGATCGTCTCGGAGCAGCGGACGCGCACCTGGGTTCTGCTCGGCGCCGGGGCCAGCGCCCTGCTCGGGGCGTTGTTCCTCCTGCTCCTGCGGGAGTCGCGCAGCCAGCTGAACGACGTGCGGCGGCTCGCCCTCTCGCTCGAAGAGGCGGTGAAGCTGGGCCGGCCGATGCACTTCCGCATCTACGGGGAAGGCGAGTTCGGCCTGCTCGCGCACGGCGTGCAGGAGCTATCGCTGCGGCTGCAGGAGACGATCGCGCAGCTGAACCGCGACAAGGACTTCCTCAAGGAGACGATCGCGGATATCTCCCACCAGCTGAAGACGCCGCTCGCTTCGCTCACGATCTATGTCGAGCTGCTCCAGGAAGGACGCGTCAGTCCCGAAGAGGCGGCCGAGTTCCTCCGAACGTGCAGCCGCGAGCTGGAGCGCATGGAATGGCTGATCCTGACGCTGCTGAAGATCGCCCGGCTCGAAGCCGATACGCTGCCGATGCAGATGGTCCAAGCGCCTCTCGCCAAGACGGTCGAGATGGCGCAGGACTCGGCGCGTCGGCTGGCGGATGAGAAGGCTGTGTCGATCGTGACCGAGGAGCCAGACGAGCCGGTCACGCTCCCTCACGATCCCCGATGGCTCGCGGAGGCGATCGGCAATCTGTTGAAAAACGCGATCGAGCACAGCCCCGCGCAAGGCCGCGTCACGGTATCATGGGCGCGTACGCCGGTGTTCGTCCGGCTGCAAGTGTCGGACGAAGGGCGCGGGATCGATGAGCGGCATCTGCCGCACATCTTCAAGAAGTTCTACCGCGCCTCCTCCGGCGGGAGCGGCGTCGGTCTGGGCCTGCCGCTGGCCAAAACGATCGCGGAGCGCCATCGCGGCATGCTGAGCGTGGCCCGCAACGAAGCCGGCGGCGCGACCTTCACGATGACGCTGCCGTTCGGGCAGCTGGCGAAGTGAGGGTGTGGGGCGAGGAGTAGCGATCGCGGGGATGGGCGGGACGGGAGTGGTACCGGCTGCGGGGATGGACGAGGCGGGTTTACTCCGCTTAAACTCCATCCCCGCACGCCAATAAGGCGGATTTTCCGCTTTACTCCAAGTGAATCTCGCCTTGGCGCACCATTAAGGCGGATTTTCCGATTTACTCCAAGTGAACCCCGCCTTCTCACGCCACGATAGTCGATTTTTTCGACTATCTCCCCCGCAATCCCGTCTCCGCGCGCCACGATAGTCGATATTTTCGACTATCTCCCCCACAATCCCGTCTCTGCACGCCACGATAGTCGATATTTTCGACTATCTCCCCCGCAACCCCGTCCTCGCGCGCCTCGAAAGTCGATATTATCGACTATCTCGCCTGCAATCCCGCCTCCGCGCGCCACGATAGTCGATTTTCCGGCTATTTCCCCGGCTATTTCCCATTATTCTCCTCCATGTTCGATTCTTCCGACGATCTCTCCCGCAAATCCTGTATCCCCGCCTCCTCCACGCACCCCATTTACCGATTTCCCGCCGCCCTCGACCCGCTCCGCGCTAGACAACAATGCTTCTTTCGCCACCGCGCTTCCCTCCCCTTACAACTCTGTAAGGTTGGACCCCTGGCCTTGTAAGGTTGGCGAGATATACTGACTTCATGATGAGTTTGGAATAAGGAAAGGATGAATCAAACCCCATGAACGTCATTGAAGCCGCAGGTTTAACCAAAAGTTACGGCAAAGACACCACCCTGGTCGAAGCCTTGAAGAACGTCTCCTTCTCGATCCCCCAAGGGGAATTCGTCGCGATCGTCGGCGCTAGCGGCTCCGGCAAGAGTACGCTGCTCCACCTGCTCGGCGGGCTCGACAGACCTTCGGGCGGCACGGTCCGCATCGACGGCGAGGATCTCTACGCGCTGAAGGAGAAGGAACGCGCCGTCTTCCGCCGCCGGAAGATCGGCTTCATCTTCCAATCGTATAACCTGATCCCCGTCCTGAACGTCGAGGAGAACATCATGCTGCCGCTGCTGCTCGACCATCGCCAGCCGGACAAGGAATATATCCGCGACTTGATCGATACGCTCGGTCTCGATCAGCGCCGCAAGCATCTGCCCTCCGAGCTGTCCGGCGGCCAGCAGCAGCGCGTCGCCATCGGCCGGGCGCTCGCCTACCGGCCTGCGATCGTCCTCGCCGACGAACCGACCGGCAACCTGGACAGCGCCAACGGCCGGGAAGTGCTCGAACTGCTGAAGCTCGCCGTGAAGCAGTTCCACCAGACCGTCGTCGTTATCTCCCATGACATGAACGTCGCGGCCGAAGCCGACCGCGTCATCCGCATGCAGGACGGCAAGCTGCTTAGCGACACCCGCGGGGGGATCGTGCAATGAAGAGCTATGGCGCCCTCGCGGGCAGATATCTAAAGCAACAGCGCAGGAGGACGATCCTGACCATCGTCGGCATCATCCTGTCGGTCGCGCTCATCAGCGCGCTCGCCACGATGGGACAGAGCATGAAGGACAACATGGTGGAGCAGACCATCTATCAAGACGGCGCCTACCACATCGGCTTCGGGCCGGCTACGCCCGAACAATATGAGAAGTTGAGCGGCAACGTGCTGCTGGATGAGGTCGGTGCCTTCCGTCAAGGCAAGCTCACCGAGATCCGGAACACGTTCCAGGTCCAACTGATCGAAGCGACGAAGACCAGCTTCGACCTGCTGCCGATTCATCTGCAGGAAGGCCGTCTGCCTCAGACGCCCGATGAGGCGGTCGTCGAAGAGTGGGTGCTGCCTAACCTAGCCGAACAACCGAAGCTCGGGGGCACGGTGGAGCTCGTCAAGCCGAACGGCGACAAGCATACGTACAAGATCGTCGGCATTCTGAAGAATCAGAAGTATTCCCATTCGGAAGGCAAATCGAAGGGCTACACCTTCATGGCCGATCCGGGCGCCAAGTCCGACGCCACCCTCATGGCCATGGCCACCTTCAAGAAAGGCGTCGACATCAGTCAGCATCTGCCCGAGTTCCAAGAGATGGACAAGTCGGCCTTCTTCACGAACACCCGGCTGCTGGCGCTTAAGGGCGAGTCTGCCGACAAGAGCCTCAACACCGCGCTGCTCGTGATCTTCGGCATCCTTATCGCATTGGTTGTTCTCTCGACCATCGCCGTCATCTACAATGCGTTCCATATCGCCGTCCTCGAACGAATGCGGCACTTCGGGCTTCTGCGAACGATCGGCGCTACGCCAAGCCAGATCCGCAAGCTGGTGTTCCGAGAAGCCGGCGTGCTGGCCGCCATCGGCATCCCGATCGGGCTCGTGGTTGGCTATGGCGCACTGTGGCTCGTCCTGTGGGGAATGACGTCTGCGGGATTCCGGATTCTGTCTCTGGATGAGTTCCATCTGCAGTTGCATGCCTGGATTATGATAGGCAGCGTGGTCGTCGGTCTGCTCGCCGTGTTCCTGGCCGCTTGGCTGCCGGCGCGCAAAGCGAGCCGCGTGTCCCCGGTTGACGCCGTGAAGGGCGCCGGCAGCATCGTTCGCGAGACTTACAAGCGCGTGCGGATCCCTTCCCTGCTGAACATGATGGGCGTGGAGGGCAACATGGCCTCCAAGAACATTCGGCGCAACCGCTCGAAGTTCCGCATCACGGCCTTCTCGATCGTCGTGAGCGTCATGCTCTTCATCGTGTTCCACTACTTCACGCAGGAGAGCCTCCGGATGACCGTGGACAACAGCGAGGACAGCCAGGTCGCGTTCCAGATCCGGCAATCGCTGAATCGGTACGACGACAACGGCAATCCGATAAAAATGGATCTGAAGGATGCGCTGTCCGAGGATACAATCGCACAGATCGAAGGCATGACCGGCGTCAAAGCCGTCTATCGCCGGTATATGATGCCGAACCCTGCGGTGATCCTCCCGTCGGAGAAGGTGGATCCGAATTTCACCAAACTTATGGGGCCGATCTTCGAACCAAGGGATTATGAAGGCGTCCCATCGCAGCTCGTCTATACGAATCTCATGCTGTTCGACGATGCCCGGTTCAAGGAAGCGGAAAAGTATCTCATCGCGGGAACGGCCGATCCGAAGAAGCTCGCGGAGGACAATGCCGTCCTCATCGTGCAGAACGTCAAGACCATGGTGAAATCGAAGAAAAAGAAAATCGAAATGCCGATCGCGCGTCTCAAAGTCGGCGACACCTTGAATCTCCTGATGGATTATGAATTCGATCCCAAGGTGGTGCGTCAGGTGAAGGTCGGGGGCATCCTCTCCCAATCGCCGTTCTCCCCGACGCTCCAGGAGAATACGCTGGCGGCGTTCGGCGCCAAGCCGACATTCGTCAAGCTGCTCAAGGATGTGCATCCTACGTTCGCACCATACGGCACCACGCTCATGGGCGTGGACGTGGCCGTTCAGGACGGCGCTTCGGATGAACCGATCCGCCAGGCGCTGAAGACCATCGTCGCCCAAATGCCGAATACGCAGCTGATCGATATCGCGCAGGAGCAGAAGGAGAGCCGCCAGTTCAATCTGCAGATGCAGATCTTCGTCTATGGCTTCCTCATCGTCATCGGCCTGATCGGCAGTTTGAACATCATCAATACGGTGCAGACGAATCTGCTGCTGCGCCGCCGGGAGCTCGGTCTCCTGCAAGCCGTCGGCATGACGATGGGTCAGCTGCGGCGCATGGCGTCGCTCGAGGGCGTCTGGTTCGGCGTCATCGGGAGCTTCTGGGGGCTGCTGCTCGGCACTGGGCTCAGCTACCTCCTGTACCTGCAGCTTAACGGCATGCAGGGCATGCCTTTCCGATTCCCTTGGCTGGGCGCCGTCATCTCTTGCGGGTTCGCGCTCGCCGTCGGTCTGCTGTCCGTGCAAGGGCCGCTGCGCCGGATGAAAAAAGAGAATCTGATCGAGGAATTGCGGGAAGAGGTATAACACGAAAGGTGTGTGTGAGAAACAAAGAGAGGGACTCGGCCGGCGACGGCTCGGGTCCCTCTCTATTCGCCTGCTTCCGGCTGCATCGGCCTGCACGTCTCGCGCACGACCAGCTCCGTCGGGATGATGACCTCAGGCGATGGCTGTACGGGGTCTACGATAAGCTTGTCCAGCAGCTCGATGGCGGTCCGGCCGATCGCGTACATGTCTTGGCGAACGGTGGTCAGGGCCGGCCGAACGTTGCCCGCGGCTTCGATGTCGTCGAAGCCGATGACGGAGATGTCGCCCGGCACGGAGAGCCCGGCGTCGCGGATGGCGTCCATCGCGCCGAAGGCGCTCATGTCGGAGCAGCAGACGACGGCCGAAGGCCGCTCCGGCAGCGCCAGCAGCCGCTGCATGGCGGCATACCCGCTCTCCCGGGAGAAGTCGCCTTCCGCGATATATTCGGGGCGGTGAGGCAGCCCATAGTCGGAGAGACCTTGCAGAAACCCCGCGAAGCGGCGCTCGCCGGTATACGAACCGGGAATGCCCGTGATGAAGGCGATGCGCCGGTGATTCAGCTCTTTCAAGTATCCGACGGCCTGCACGATGGCTTTGGCGTTGTCGGATGAGATATAGCCGGCCCGGCTGCCCGTCCGGTCCAAATCAATGAAGATTGTCGGGATGCCGGCGTTCAGGAGCTCTTCGAAGTTCATCTGATCCCGCTGGAATCCGAAGACGAGCACGCCCTCCACATTCCGGCTGAGACAATGCTGCACGAAGTTGTAGTCGGGGTGCGCGGACAGCTGCGACAGGTAGATCAAGTCGTATCCCTTCGCCTTCAGCGCCTCGTCGATCCCGCCCAGCAGGCTGACGAAGAACGGATGCGCGAGCCCCGTCGTGAGGAACACGCCGAGCGTCATCGAACGGCGGCCTACGAGGGACCGGGCGGCCGTATTGGGACGGAACTGCATGTCCGTCACGATCCGCATCACGTTCTCCCGCGTGGCCTTGCTGACCGTCGTATACCCGTTGAGCACCTTGGAGACCGTCGCTACGGATACGCCGGCGACCTTAGCGATATCGCGAATGGTTGCTGCCATGGTTTTCGATTCGTCCCGTCTCTAATCAAGTCTGTCTTGCTTCACATGTCTCCTAATGTAACCTGATTTGGAGGGGTTTGCAATCGCTTAACCCGGCTAAGGCGGTTGCCCGACGACTTTTCGCCGGACGGAATTGATGTTATAATGGGTTTCACGCGCGCCCGTAGCTCAGCAGGATAGAGCGACAGTTTCCTAAACTGCAGGTCGTACGTTCGAATCGTATCGGGCGCGCCAGTATATGTGATCTAAATCCCTTGTGTATCAAGGGTTTTTCTTTTTTTTCATATGTATGCGCCCACTCTCATTAACACCATCGGGGCTACTCTGGGGTTATTTTGGGGTTAGGGAATCGGAAATCTGTTACTCTGTTTGGAGTGCGTACTCTTACATTGCATGGGCGCGGTATACCCTGTGCGGTCATAATGACTTCGGCAAATTTGCGAAGGAGCTTCCCTTCGGCGTCAAACCTTATGCGGATGTCATGTTTACTCATACTCCTTCGCGCTCCTCTTTGTTATAATGCGTCAAAAGCATTAGAAAATGGCCGGGTTACAAATTTTTGAGTCGGCCGGCCATCGCCTGAATGTATTTCCCCATCCTGATACTTATCTCCGCTCGTGCCACTTCGCGCACGACGCCCAGGCGGTCCTCGTAGCCTCTGCAGATGTACCGCACGTAAATCACTATGCCCTCCTGATGCTCGTCGTGCAGCTTGATCTGCCGCGCCTTAAGCTCTTTACGCAATACCGCATTATCACGGTGGATCTGATCTAGCATCGCCTGAGCTGCCACCCTAAATAAGCTGTTTAGCGGATTCCGCTCCGAGTCCAACAACTCGATCGCCCTATCTACCATCGTCATCATGTGCGGCGACAACATTGCATCGCGGATCATGGATAACTCATCGCCGGTTACCCTGCCGCCGGTCCGGGTTTGAACGCTCACGAGACGCGTCCGCTATGCGCCGGCATAACGGCAAGGATCCGCTCCGCGACGAAGGTTCGAATCGATTTCTTCGTCAGATCTTTCACGTGCACCAGTCCGTCGCGAACGGAATACACGGCGACCCGACGCTTCGTGATCTGCCCCTTGCTGTCTTGGTAAATGATCTCGACGTTGCGGCCGACGTACTTGTCGATCTGCATTCCGTTCGCCTCCAAAATAGGAACATTTGTTCTCACTATACTACGAACACACGTTCTATTCAATGCTAGGATTTTACAGGATACAAGTCGGATTGAACTTCTATGGTATGTCTGCAGCTATACAAAATATTCGCCCATAACTTACCGGCTCAACCCTTCCACCCCCAAATGATACAATCGGTATATCAGACATGATGTACCGGAGGTGTATCCATGTTCCTCTCCCCAATGTTGCTTACCAAGCGGGAAACTCCTTTCAGTGATTCCCGTTACCTTTTCGAACCGAAGATTGACGGCCATCGCCTCATCCTCTCTATCCAGGATGGCTCTGTACGGCTCTACACACGCCATCGAACCGAGGTAACCAAACAATACCCGGAACTGCATGACGCGCCGATAGCGGACACCACCGACGTTGTGTTGGATGGTGAAGTGGCCTATGTAGATCCTGAGACGGGTGCGATCGATTTTGAGACAATGATGGAGAGGTTCCATTTGCGAAAGGCAGAGAAAATCCAGCGGGCAATGAACTTAAAGCCGGTTCATTTCTTTGCGTTTGATATTCTTCGATACTGTGGGGAGGATCTAAGGGGCAAACCATTGACGAATCGCAAAGAGATCCTAAACGGCGTCCTCGGGAGCAACGAGCATTTCTCCGCGGTACTGAGCGTTCCAGGCGATGGCGAGTCCCTGTTTCAAGTCGTCGTGGACCGGGATCTCGAGGGGATAGTCGCCAAGCGGATGGACAGCGTCTATGTAGGCAAACGAGACGAGCGTTGGATCAAGGTCATCAACTATACGTATGCCGATGTCGTTATCTCGGGTTATCGCAAAGGAGATTTCGGGTGGCTGGCGCAATTCAACGGTCGGCCGGCGGGGATCATCGAGCTCGCTGTGCCAGCTATCCATAAGCAGGCCTTTTATGGCGTGGCCCGGGGGATTAAAGTCGCGGAGGATAAGAACTTCGTGTATCTGGATCCGAGGATCAAGGCGCGGGTAAGGTTCCGGAATTGGACGAGAAATGGGATGCTTCGGACGCCGGAATTCGTTGACTTTGTGGTGTAAAAGAAAGCCCGCCTAGCCGAAGCTGGACGGGCATTTTATTTCATTTACATTGTTACTGCTTCGACTTCTTGTTTAAATCGTCTAACGATTGAATCATTTATCGCTTTATTGGAATCGATAATCTTTAAATTCGCTTTTATTTGGCTAAAACTAACTTTATTCAATAGGGGTATAAAAGCGGAATTCAAGAACGATGAAGTGACTGAGGACACACCTCTAAAAGACACAAATATCTGCCTTCCATCAAATATCGATTGAGCGATTTGGTTGTAGATGACTTCGCCATCATGATTTGTGTGACAACTGTTCACGAAATCTCTCACGACTAAGACCATTCTAAATCCTCCTCCTCCTCGATATCTAATGTATCGGTTTTGAATTTTAACATGATGAGCGTACCGGGCAATGAATGAGCAGCATCATCAATAATAATTTTGTCTGGGGATATTATCGTAGATGCATTATAATCATATGTCAACTTCCCCTTGCCCGACACAATGGTCATGGACCCTTTATTATTTCCCATGATTGCTAAAAGATTATCGAATCCCATCCCTCTGTTTCCAGGTGTTGATTCAGTCGTGACTTTGGCCCGAGTGGCAAACATAATAGCATCACAGTCTCTATGTAAAGGATTCCCCAGTTGGTCGTGACTATACTTCGTTCTAATTTTTTGGGGGATTCCAACTCCTGTGTCAGCGATACATAGATGAATTTCCTTATTTTTGGGGTAATGTTGAGCAAAAGCACATCCGCCTATAACAGATCGGGAGTGATTGTTGATGTTATTGAAAACCTCGCCCAGTGCGGTTTCTAGAACACCGAACGATTTTTTCCTTAGAGATACATTACCTTTTAACCAACTTATCGTGTTTTGAATATACATGAGATTGTACTTGCCGTGATGGAGCTTCTCAAGCCCGTTTGTCGTGGATCTTGGCTTAGATGCAACGTGTTGCCTCTTCCCCATCACTTTTTCAAAAAACAAGCTGTCGTCCAAATAGTCTACAGAGGGATAAAGTAGGGGTTTTTGTACATATCCGTCAGGAATTGAATAGTACAACTGGATAAAGGGAAACTTAGCTCCAATTAAATCGACCAAGTTCCATAATGATACAACGCCAGCTGGTTTAATAAATGTCAGTCGTGTGAAATCGAAACAAACTTCAGTTAAGTTCAAGCTCGTAATGGTATTAATCGTATCTTCAAAAAAATAAGCTACATCACCTATGTCAAAATTACTTGGCACATAAATTCTATGCAACTTTTTCGTCCGCCTTGTATGGTAATTACGGATATATTACCATTTGTGACCAACATTTAAAAGAAATATTTGGATTTAATCTATGCCGATATGGAGAATCTTATATATTGGTGGCAATCGTACGACAAATAAAAAAAAAAGACCCGCCCGGCGATTACCGGACAGGCCAATATCATTTCGTAACAACGTTCACAGTCCTCGACTTTCCGTCCCAGTCTACACTGCGGGCGCCCAGCGCCTCCCCGTATTCGCGACTCGGTACGTAGCTCGTGCCGGTCTTGGCGTCGAACAAACCGTCCTTGATCTTCACGCCGTCTACAATAACGGTTACTTTCTCCATCTCCTCTTCCCCCTTGTCGTATTGGTGCAGGCAATGATCGTCCATGAGCTCGATCAGTTTGCCGGCATACTTCGGATCCGTCGCGTAGCCGGCGGCCGCAACTGCCTTAGCCGCTGTTGGTCCATCGACCCGCAGCACCATCACATACCGAGGCTTGAGCAGTAGGTTCGAGTGATCGGAGATCGACTCAGTCCAGCTGCGGTACGCGCGAAAGGCGGCGGGCACCTGCACATACTGACCGTTCGAGTATTCGGTCGTCGACATCGTCACGCTCCCCGCGGGCCCGACGCCCTTAATCCCGAAAAGGTTGTTGGCTTTGAGCGTCAATCCGCTCATGCCCCAGGCAGACTCGAGCGCCGCCTGCGCAATCGTCAGCGACGCCGGCACACCGCAGCGTTGCATCTCAGCCACGGCCAAAGGGGCAATCTGCGCGATAAACCCCTTCTTATCCATTCGTGCTGGCTCCCTTCGCCCGCGCGTTGTAATCCTGGACAGCCTTTTCGATGGCTGCCCGGATTGATTCGCGGGAGACATCGATCCCCAGTTGCTTGGCCCGATCGAGCACGTACGTGATAGCCGCGTTGAGCTTTGTCGGCCCGCCTGCCTCGTTGTATAGCGACTCGGCCAGCGCTGCAGCCTCTGCTGCCAAACGGTGCAGGATCTCGCGCTGAGCGGCCGTCGTACGGGCTCCCAGCCACTTGGAGACTCTACCACCCAGCAACGACGCGCCCCCGAGCACAAACAATACGAGGATGCCGACGAGGGCTTGCACAATCCCCGTGATATACGGTTGGAACATATTGATCATCTCCTTAGTTTCTATAGGCCGTTGAGAAGACATAGGCCACAATGATAAATATCGTGCCGCCCAGCACGATCTGTAGGAACCGCATCCATTCTTTTTGCGTTGATTGCCGCTCCTTGGATGAGTCCTTGTTGAGCTGCTGCATCCAGGTAAAAAGCTTGTTCTCCAGCGCGTCGATCTTGCCCATGACCTGTTCAAACTGTCGCTGCATGCCGCGGGCGCCGTCCTTCAAGGCTCGCAACTCGTCTTCGTGGCGCTGGTCAGTCGCTTCGAGGAGTTTAAACCGCTCGGCGTATGATAGCGCCTCCTTGCCGGACAG
The DNA here is from genome assembly GCF_014212125.1 of Cohnella nanjingensis. GTDB lineage: Bacteria > Bacillota > Bacilli > Paenibacillales > Paenibacillaceae > Cohnella > Cohnella nanjingensis. The sequence goes on along the minus strand of NZ_JACJVP010000007.1, from coordinate 115,470 downwards.
CAGCAACTCCCCCTGCATGCTTTTAATCTGTGCCTCCACCGCATTGAGGCGGTCCTGTAGCTCCTTGCTTACCAACTCCATTCCCGCCGCCTCCATCCTCTACCTATGACCCCCTCTGTAACAACAGGAAGGGCCCCGCCGCAGCGGAGCCCCTTGGATTATGCTGCCGTTTCAATCGGCTGGCCGTTGTTGTCGAGCCCCAACGCAGCGAGATCCGCGGCGACTGCCGGTTTGATCGTCGCGGGAACTTGATCGTACGTACGGCGTCCTGCGATGATAAGCGTCACATAAACGGATACGATAGCCATGGATATATCACCTCCTCTCAGGCATAAAAAGAGGAGCCCCAGCAGCATGCGGATCATTGCTGTTCAGCTCCTTCGTTCAATGCTGCTTCGACTTCCGGGCGAACGGGCTCGGGAACGCTATCGAGCGTCCGCCGACCCTCGCGGATCAACCGGACATAGACTTGGACGATCATGTTCATGCGGCACCCCCAGCAAGGATCATTTCGTAAAGCTCGGCGACCGCTTCCATGAGGGTCAAGTTATCGGACCGCAAATTGCCGTTCGCCGTCTCCAGCTCCGCAATCCGCTGCTCCGACGTGACCGGCTGCGGTGCGTTGCGGATGGCGTCGATTTCCTCCTGCGTCAGCCCTTCGATCCACTCCGAATTAATAAAGTCCCATCGGGGCAGGTACAGCCCGTCAGGGACTTTCTCGGCGACGATATAGCCGATGACTTCCGGCTCCTTTTCCTCGGGCTCCTCGCCCTCTTCCGGCGGTTCTGGCGCGGCGTAGATTGGCGTCACACCCGTCTGCTCGTCCGGGACGATTGTCGGTTCCTGGTACTTGCCGTTCAGGTCGGCAATGATGGCTTCTTTCAATTGTCACCCCTCCTTATTGTTCGGAGCGGAAAGTGACCCCATCTAGCGATATAAGGTCAGTACCGCCGCCCTGGATGATAACTCTCCCGATAGTATCAATAACAATTTCAGAGATTATGGAACCTGCTTTATAAGAAAAACCGCCGAAGTCCAGAACGGTGTTCGGCCTGTATCCCGCGGGAAGCATTATGGCAACTGTAGTTAGAGACCCCGACTTAATGTTCCCTCTTAGGCGAACGATTCCGTTATCGTCTTTGAAGTACCCTACCGGACGAGCAGCGGCGTCGTAAAGAACCCACCCATTGAGCAAAGTCGGCGCGATCCATTGCGGCGGCTGCTTCTGCGCCTTTGTCGCTTGCAACACGGACAGCGCGGCGCGGGCGTCGGTCATGTCCCGCGTCAGGGTGTCGACGGTCTCCTTGATGTTGGGCGCGTACTCTCCATCGATGGACGCCGGGGCGATGCCGAGCGCGTACGTGTCGAGGGCGAGATAGGTGACCGAGTAGGCGGCTGCCTGGTCAAATTTTGATTGGCCAATCCCCGCTGCGAAGTTACCGTTCACTTCCTGCCCAGTCCAGGTGGCCCACGCATTGTCTACTTTTTCATTCCGAAAAATCGTGACAAATTTCGCGAGTCTGTTTTTGAGCGCTGAACCCGTAGCCTTATTGTTAATGTCCCAGTTTGAACCGAAGGTAGGTTTAACTGCCTCCCGCACGACGACGCCCGTCCCGACCTCGATCTGGTTCGCTCCGTCGTGCAGCATCAGGTCGCCCTCGTAGCTGATCGGCTCGTCCACGGATTGCGCGAGTTGATACATGAGGCGGTAGGGAGTAAAGCCGGCATAAGTGTCTGTCGGCAAAACAAGCGAACCGCCTCCTAGATCAGTACGCCTACACCATCCCTTTGTACCCGAGCCGTTGTATACAGAATTGACGCTCTGGGGATCTCCTACGGTGTACATTTTCCAACCGTAGAAATACGCCTTGATCTCATCGTTACTTGGTGTGTAGTCCTGCCCCCATCCAGAGTCCGCGTTAGTGATAGTTACAGCAAAGTCTCCGTTAGCATCGAGATTAGCCTGGTCACCTGCACTCCAGTTAAGGGAAAATCCGTCGCCTAAGATTTTACCGTCATATTTCAAGACCACTTGAGTCCTGGACTTGAGGTTACTAACCAGCGCCCCCAGACCGACACGCTTATAGCCAGTAAACGGTGCGACACCGTTAGCCCCCCACCAATATGACCCGTCGACTACCATCTCCCGGAACCGCCGCACCGCGCGCGGCCGCCCCTGCCCGTCCGTGTAAAGCTGATCGGCGACGCTTCCGTCTACGTTCGACCGCAGGTTAACGTCGGGCAGGTACAGGTAGGACGGGCGCTGCGGTTCGAACGAGAGCGCAGCCGATCCGACGTTAAGCATCGGATTGGAAAACGTGCATGTATCCGCGCCTGCGGACCCGCTATACACCCGCGCCCTTATCGACCGCGTGTTGGCGTTCGTCGTAAACGGAACTCCCGATACAGCCGCAAAAGCCCCAAGGCTCCCGCCGTTAGCGTCCAACTCCAGCAATTGCAAAAACGGCATGGCTCCGGTCATGCTTATGCTCGGCGTATATGTTGTCGAGCCGGAAACCGGTATGATGATCTCGGAAGTTTGATTTGCCGCAGTAGAATTCAGAGTCAGTTTGTATGGTTCGGTAACAACCGAATTCGCGTGAAGCTGCCACTCCGTAAACGGGGGCAACAGGTTCTTCCCCGGATTGTTCACGTAAACCGCGTTGACATGCTTCACGTCGTCGACATACGGATACATAGCGGCGATCTGCGCAGCCGTCATTCCGTCCAGGGCAGCGTATTCGGCGGCCGTAATCTTATACGTGCGGCAGTTGTCAATGTTGACCGTATTGCCTGATGCCCCAGTGATCGCCACGTAGGGGAGCAAATACGATGTTCCTGGATCTGGCGGGATTTGCGCCTGGAATGCACCGTATAAAATGCTCCATGAGGTTGTACTTGCTATCGAATTGGTCTTGTTCGAATACGCTAAGCCCCCGGAGGTATTGATGGACATGGAAACTCTCATAGCGCTATTGCTAGGCTTCGCTTCCACGACCATCAAGTAACAATCCCAGGCTGCCGGGTACACACGCCCATTCGTAGTGCCACTCGGATAAAACGAGGCCGATGTACTGGTCAAAGATAGTTTAGTGCTCCCTTTGCCGGACTGGTAGGCGGATGTGTCGGTAGAGATCGTCCCTCCCGTGACCGTCTGGCTGGCGGTGGACTCGCATCCACCATCCCGCCCTAGCAGGTTAACAAGCGTCCGGCCCTTAATCCGCAGACCCTTGAGCCGCGACCGACGCGACGCCGTCACGATGTTCTGGCCGGGAACGAGCGAGACAGGGACCTGACCGCTGGGGCTGAGGGCTGCCGTGTTATCGTTGATCTCCCGCCCGATCTGATTCAAGTCTTCGGGCTTGACCGTGTCTCTAATTGTCCAATCTGTTCTTGCCATTAAAACGTCGCCTCCTTCACCTTCAAAGTCTGGAGCATAAATGTGTCCGATGTGATCGGCACGTTCACTGTATTCGACGAAATCAGGTTGTCCGCCGAATCTTTCAACTCGATCAGGGTAATCAGCGTGACGTCGGATACCGGGACGATGTAGTTCAAAACGAGGTTGTTGTTGGTAACCTGTTTCGTTTCGAAATCTGTAATTTCTAAGGCGCCGTTGATGACGACTTTCGAAACCCGGCCCTCCGTATAAACGGCCACATCGTGCAAAAACGTTGTTGCGATCATTTAATCGGCACCTCCGTACCCAGCGTTACAAAAGGTTTCTCCCCGAGCTGCCAAGTCCCGTTTAACTTGTAATTCCATTCAATGGTTTGCCGCGAGATGTGCTCCTCGATCGCTATAGTATTGTCGATCGCCGTTTTTTGCTGATAGACCAAGTTGGCCGGCTTTACCGTCTGGATTGTATATTGGACTTCTCGGAAGACGCTCGCATTCTCAATGCTAGCCGTGACGTACAGCACGAAGTTCTGAACGTCAACGGAAACAATGGTCATCCCAGGGCCGACGAGCCGATCAAGCTGCTCCTGCAAATAGCGAATCGTGAACGGCGGTTTGGTCGAATACCGGTTGATGATCCGGCGGCGTCGGAAGTCCAGCGTCTCCGTCGTCGGGTCCGCCTGGATGCCGAGCATCCTCTCCCGCCGCTTGATTGCGTCCAGGCCGGACGTCATAACAAACTGGTCATTGAATAGCTGGCCAATGGCATCATCGGCTAGCTGCAGCTCCTCATCTTCCGTTTCCGCGAGGTCGATAAACTCCCGAATGTCGCGGTAAAAGGAGGGAAGGTAATCCAGGATCGGGTTGGTCAATGGGTCGTCACCGCCCCCAATTTCGGAATTTGCGCATCGGTAAGCGTCAGATTTGCAGGCGAACCGTTCAATGTCGTGCCGGTCACGTCGTCCACGCCCTGAACCCTCAGAATTCGTGCTTCAATCTGCGCCACGCGAACGACAAGCTGCACTTGATTGGCCCAGTCCTTCCGCAGCTCTAACAGATAGGCGTCAATCGCCGCCCTCACGTCTGCCTGTACTTGCCCGATCGTCACACCTGAAGCAAGCGTCAACGTGGTTTCGACATTAACGATGAGGTCCGTCACCCCGGCGATTGTAACCGTATGACCGATAGGTGCGAAGCCGTAGCCGAGCCCGCTATTAACGGTCGGATCGATAATGGTTTGCACCTGATTGGTCAACGCCGGTGACGGGACGCCCCAGTCCGAAGCAATGATCGTCGCCAGCACAGTCCCGCCGCCAGACCATGCGGGCGTAATCTTGACAGCGCCCACTCCAGCGATTCCGCCGATCTTCTGTTTGTAATCCGCCATGTTCCCACCGAACGCCGGTTCGTTGACCGTTTCGTAATACCGTTTGCGGAGCGCATCGTCGGTCTCATCGTCTTCCCCAGGGACGAGCACGTCCGTTAGATTTGCAGCCGACAACCCGGAGATGTTAACGATCGGAAGCAGTGCCCCGAATTTCTGATTCCCGACGATGCCGGCCGTCTCGCATTCCAATGTGAATACGCCTGTTGAGATTTGGTCGATGACGACATAGGTCAAATCATCGATGCCGTACCGGCTACCGATCGGCACATTCATCGGCACGTTGCCGGATCCGAAAAACGCACCCTTGCGCCGGGCTTTCGTCGCCGGTTTTCGGTTGACGCCGAATTGAGCGGTAATCCTCGATAAAAAATCTCCCGTCGCTGTATCCGCGAACGAGAGATTATAGTTGATGTCCAGCTCGGCATACATCTGCGCCAGCTCGGCGGCCGCCGGCGCCAACGCGTCATGGATGATTGAGCCCTCCCGCTTGTCTACGTCTCCCGGGACGCGGTCAAGCATCCGCTGCAGGATCGTATCAAATGTCTGGCCTTCATACATTGTTGATGCGCACCTCCTCCTGGAAAGCCCCGTACACGGAGACGACGACGAACCGGACCAGCGCGCTGTCCCCGTCGACAGTCGTCTCGAACCGCTCCACCGTTTGGACCCGATCGTCTACGATGAGGGCCTCGCGGATCCGCCGCGGAATTTCGGAACGGAAGAGGAGCGGCGACGTACCGAGGAGCTGCGAGCCCTCCATCCCGTAATCATTGCTATAGATGAGATGCTCGAAGCGCTCGGTGCTCAGCGTCTTAAAGACGAATTGCCTGAGCGCCTCAAGCCCATCTACTTTTCCGACAATCCGGTTTGACTCGAGATCCAAACGATACGTCCTACTTGGCTGCTGGACCTCCTCCACAGGCATGTCCAGCTCAATGCCGCCGCTCGGAATCATTCATCCGTCACCACCCTGTCCAATACGATGTATTGCTGCCCGCCTTGCATCCGCAGGAGTAAAAACTGGTTGCCGATCATGTAACCGCCCGCGGTCGAAGCGGTGAAAATGAGATGTTCTTTCTTGAGCGGCAGCCGCTGGTCAACCGTAATCACGAGCGGCGTCGTCGAGGTGACAATGCCGAAAGCGACCTCGACCGGCGCGCCGGCCGTAATGACCCCGGCGGCCACCTGCTTAATGGTTCCGACCAAGCGTTCTACGCTCATATGACCTTCAGCTCCAAGCTCATGGTATGGCCCCCGTCGAAGTGGTGAGAGCATTCGTCAACAAGGAAGGACTGGTTAATGCCAAAGTCGCCGATGAGAACCGGGAGATAACAACCGGCACGGACCCGAATGTCTCCGATCGCATCGATCTTCAACGTCTTGGTCTCCTTGTTCTTTGTGGCGATCAGCGCGTTGAGCAGCTCGCGGATCTGCGCGGCATTCATCTTCTCGTCCACGGACTGCGTGAGCTGCAGCAATCCCCATTTCGCGATGTTCGCGCTGTCCTGGGCAATGTAGGTGTCACGCTTTCCGGCCTTCTTATTGTCCTGGTACAACTTGACCTTGTTATAGGTGTCGCTGTCTATTGAGCGCTCAGCCGCAAAGTCGTACATGAGGCTTTCGTCGCCGATGAAAAAACTCAGCAACATGTCATATGAATTGCGCAGCGAGAGCTCTCCGAAATCGTCGTAGAGAAAATAGTTTCTGTCCGCCTTGATAAGCGTCCAGTCTAAAGCCTTGCAGATTGTGTCCAACAGCTTCTGATTGTCTTGAATCAAACTCGGGATCCGATACCCGGTGTCATCGATTTTTCCGACCTTCAATTTGAAGTCGGACGCAATCTGCTTCACGACATCTGAAGCCGTTACATTCGAGAAGACGTATGTTTCGCTCGCCAGCAGATAACGAATCTGATCGTAACAAAGGATCTTTACGTCTTCGCTCATACCCTCACCGATCCGGAATACGTACCCATAGAACACGTTCACGCCGTCTTTTCGGAATCGAACGACGTCCCCGTTGTTATACCTGAAGCCAGGATCTTGATAGATCCCATTTCGAACGAGCGTGAACTCAAGGCTCCCGGGCTTCCCGATCCGGCTCGTCTTCCATGTCACGTCGGAAACAATGTTCGAGAGGTCCCAGACATTTCCGTTACGATTATCCAGCAGCAACTCAAGCATGGTTTCCACCCGTGCCTCCCGGTAGCTTCAGCACCTTTCCGACGGGTAGGCTTTTCAGTTGCGCGTCCGTCAACCCGTTGACCTTCTGTATCTCCTTCCAGCGATCGCCGTTTCCCAGTTGCGACTTAGCGATTTTCCAAAGCGTGTCGCCGGACCGGAGCTTATACGTCCCCGGTGTCTGCCTGTCATTAGCGCGAGCTGCTGCGACCTTCTTGATGGTCGCGGGCTTGGTGGCCGTGGCCTTCTCCACCTTGACCTTCTGCGCGCTGTAGAAGACGTACTTCTTCATCTTCAGCGTGTACTCGACGTCACCGCCGCTCCCGGCAACCTCCTTCCATTCGAACGACTCTATCGACGCGGCCACGTTGATATCGAAAGAGTCTCCTGTAAAAACAAAGCGGATGGGCCGCTTAGTCCCCATCCACTTGGTCAGATAGTTGATATAGTCCTCCGGAGCGTATTGCAAATCCGCCTGTACGAGCGGATCAACAGTGATGCCAGATACAAACGCTCGTCGGGACGACAGTGACGGAAAGATGCTGCTGAAGCTGTATTCGCTGAGCTTCGGGTTCTTGATGACATTGATTTCTCCCAAGCCAGCGACATCATATGTCGTCCCCTTGCTCCCGTCTCCTATCTCAATACTGCCGGGATTGACCGGGATCTGAAAGCCCTCGGCTTGGTTGTTGAAGCTCAGCCATATCCCATAGTTCAACCGTAATCCCCCCTCACGGATGCCCCGACGTGTTCCTCCATCGCTACCGTGACCCGGTCGATGATAGTGTTGATGTCACTTTCTTGCTTCACGTGCGTATCTCCAAAGGAGAAAGAAGGCTGCAGCGTAACGAAGTTCTGTATGTTCTTCATCTCGGCCAGCTCCCGCATGGTCTTCAGATCTTCGCTGGAGATATCTACCTTGTTTTTGATCTTACCGACCTCGTTGACTTTGTTGATGTTTCCATTCGGCGAAAACAAAGAAGTTCCGGAGAAATTAGAAGCACTTTGTTTATCGGCTTCCTTCGCCGCGCGTTTGCTCGCTCTCGAATCAAGCAAGTCCAGGACTTTCTTCTCACGCTCCGCCGCTTTATCCGCCGCGGCAGCCTTCATCCTTTCGATCTTATCTTCGCCAGCCTGTCGGATGGCCTCGGCCTCGGCAGCAGCTTTTGCGGTTAGCTCGACATGATCGACAGCATCCAAGCTTACACCAGGGATCTTGTTGAGCGTATCTATTAAGCTGTTAAGGTGATCGATCGTTCCGTTGACCAGTTCTTCCATGATCTTCAATGATGTAACCTTTGCCCATTGGAATCCGTCAACTATTCCATTCCCTATTTTTTGGAAGAATATCGGGACTTGATCGAAGAAATTTAAGATGGTGTTCCAAGCCCTCATCATCCCCGCCGCAAACTGATCGTTGGTTTGCCAAAGACGAACCAAGTAGACAATAAGCCCAGCAATAAGTGAAATAAGAAGGATAAATATGTTCGCTTTCATCGTTGCATTTAGCCCTGTCCAAGCAGCGCGTAAACCTTGTGTTGCGAGCATTTGAGCGAATACTGCTGCGGTCAAAATCCCTGTACGGATGGTCGCGAGTAATTCGCCAGCAGCCGCGACCCTTGTAGCGACTCCCCACGCCACTAACGCTGCAACCACACCCCAGACTATCGGTCCTATTGTCGGCCAATTATCCGCGATGAACACATAAATCTGGGAAGCGAGCGTTGCTAACTGTACCAGCCACGATACTGCAATCGCGACTCCGCTTGCGAGTCCGTTAAACAGCGCTTGCCCGTTAGAACTCTGCAAATATGCAGTAAGCGCTTGGACCTGAGTGGTTATGTTCTTGAGAGGTCCATCAGCGCGATTAAGAGCACCTAGCCACTCGAAGAACGAATTCTTGAGAATGGTCATCGACTGGCCGAATGTCATAGGCATTTGGCTGTACATTTTGTTGATCTGATCACTTTGATTTGCAAACGCCTTGACTATCTTATCGGACGTCAGTTTCCCGTCCGCGCCCATCTTCTTCAGTTCTCCCCGGGCAACGCCTAGACCGTCAGCCAAAATTCTCATGAGGGCCGGAGCGGTTTCGCTCAAGGACCGCAGCTCGTCCCCCTGCAGCACGCCGCTACCGAGCGCCTGCGACATCTGCAGAATGGCGTTTTCCGCTTCCCATGCCGATGTTCCGCTCAGCACCAGCGTCTTATTGAACTGCTCGGCGAACCTCAGCATCTGATCGTCGTTCTTAAACACTCCCTGTGTGCCGGCCCCGATCTTTGTTATAAGGTCAGCTGTAGCCATGTAACTCGCGCGAGTTTCGTTTGCAACATCCAGGACCTGCTGTTGAAATTTTTCTTGCGTTCGAAGACCGTCATTCACGAGGGATAGGCGGGAATTCGTAGCAAGCACCTCGTCTGCCATCTTCATAAATCCGCTGAGTGAATCCCATCCCCGTTTGAGCAGCTCAATTCCCTGATTTATGACGATAACGGCAGCGCCTGCAGACCGGAGATTTGTCTCCCCCCGTTTAACGGATTCATTAAAACGGTCCTGGGAATTCTTCGATTGGTTAATCTGACGATTGATTTCTGTTTCTGCCTGAGCGATACGCTGCTGAGCAGCCAAGAGTGCCTTATCGACATTTACATTCTTGCTCGTGACACTCTCCATCTGCCGCATCGTGGAGATCATGATATTCATCCCCTGGGTAATGCTCTTGAGCGGTCCAGTCATGGAGTCGAAAAGCTTGAGTGTCGAGGATACTGTTGCCATAACACGTCCCCCTTTTTTGTCGTCTTCGGGTATAAAAAAGCACCCTCAGATGAGGGTGCCAGAATAATCGATCATTATTTTACGCCGTTGAAGATTTCCTTTGCCTTACTGTTAGACGACTCGAGAAGAAACTTCCCGTTTACTGGCCAGTCATCCTTGATTATCTTAGCGTCGGCACGAGCCTTTTTCAAGGATTTTGCCGAGTCATATTCATAAATAGCAACTTTTTGCCCGTCAATATCAAAAATAACCCCGTCTTTTGCTCCAATTAACTGAAACATTGGTTTTTCATTGCTATCCACTGTAATACCTTGATCAACATACGCCTGTATTACTCTGTCGAGAGTTACATCACTTTTTTCATTTTTCGATGATGAGCACCCAAATAGAACTACCGAAAAGGCAACCAGCATAATAAAGACCAAACTTCGCTTCAATATGTACCCTCCCTATTTCGATAAAATCCCCTAAATAGTACCACATTTTGCATAGGGAGGGTTAACGTTTTACTTTGCTCGCTTCTCTTTTTTCAGCTTCGAGCCTGAGATCGATAGCCGCCATGATAAATGCTTTCTCCTCCCGGGACATGTTGGTAAACTGGCCCGGGAGGATATGCAGCTTGTGGAGGGCGTAGTAAGCATAATTCGACTCGCCGTCGCCCTCCTTGATCAGTTTTTTGCTTCTTCGACGAGCTCGTTCATATCAACATCGAAGCCGCTGAGCTTCTGGATCTGGTTCACAAGCTCAGAGATTTCACCGGCGAGCAGCACCTTGTTGAGGTACTCATCCGGCGTCGTGCATCCCATTTTCTTGATGCTCTCGGCATCCTTGAAGTCCGGGACGATCGTGTGGTTGATGATAACTGCGGTGTTGAATTTGTGGGCGTCAAATTCTACCTTGCGCCCCTTCTTGACTTCTGTGCAGCGCCGGCGAATATCGTCGAATTCCCGGTTGGTCATCCCCTTGATTTTGAATTTCAGAGGGTTGCCGTCCTTGTCGCGAAACCGCGCAGAGACGACGACGTCATCCGTCAGTTGGTCAATCGGGTTGGAATTCAGAAAATCCTGTAATGCGCTCATTGTAACCCTCCGTTACGCTCCCGTGATGGAGCTGAATTGGTCGAGCAGGTCGTAATCGCTGTAGGTAAACGCCAGCTCTTCGTCGAGCATGTCGTCCCCCGTCGCATCGAATTTCGCAGCGATGATGCTGTCCAGGTTGCAACCCATCAGCACCGCCGTCTGCTTGCCAGCGCTGGATCCCGGCTGCTCATTTACGACTTGCAAGTCGAAGTAGAAGTCGCGGCCGTTCTTGATGTAGTCGAGCATGAGGTTCCGGAACATGGACGTTACATAGTATATCGTCAGTGTTCCCTTGCCTGCCCATCCCGCCGAGCGCTTTGCGACATTCGTCTTTCCCAGGACAGGGACGTCCGTCTTGTTCTTCTCGATCGTCGCTTCGAGGGATTTGGCGTAGAACAACTCCTCCACCCGACCGTCGATCGTTGCGAAAGCCATAGCCTGCTTTCCGCTGATGGCGTCTTTTTCTTGCATGAACATGGTTTACTCGCCTCCTTAGCTCACGGTGACCGCGACGTAGATTTTTTCAATTGAATCTACCGGCTGCACGTTCGTCTCAATTAGGACGGCGTCGCTGTCCGCTCCAGCCGAGACCGTGATGTCCGTCTGGCTGTCGAAGTTCTGAACGGCTTCGATCCCCTGCAGCGTATCCAGGTAGTTGATGCATTCGCCCTTCAGGAGGTTGCGGCCCGCAGCGTTGTTCGATACCTTCCCCAGGTAGAATCCCGAGAAGATTCGGACGAAGTCGTTGCTGATGCCGTCCAGCACACGAACAACCCTGTTTTTGGCGAACATCTTCCCTTTTTCGGGCGAGAATCCCGTCAGGGTGTTGATGTCCTGCTCCACCACGGCCTTGCCCTTGCTCGGCGTGAAGAGAAATTCGCCAGCTCGCAGCGCCGCCACGATCTGAGAATTCGTATATCGCGGCGAGACGTCCACGGCGCCCTCGTAAGCCGCATACGTGAGTGACTCGTTCACATTGGCCCCTGCGGTGGCTCCCGCCGTCCACGCGGTCGCCTGCGCGGCCGTGAGCGTCGTCCCGTCGTCCAGCACGACGCCGTTCTTGACGCTGATGACGCCCTCGTAGTCCGCCGCAGGGTAATTCTCCAGGACGGCAACGATCTTCTTACCCTCGTCCTCGCGCAGCCGCTTAACGAAGGCGACGACGGCCGACTTGATCGTGCTCGTCGTGACCGGCAGGCCGATCGTATTGAAGTCCTCGATCTCGAGCGCCGCCAGGTAGTCGGAATAGTCCTGGATGGCTGCCGTCCCATCAGCGCCACCGACCAAAGGTGCCCCGGCCGTTGTCGCCAGCGAACCGGTTCCGCTCCAATCGATCCACGCATTCGGTATCAGCCCGGTGATGTTCGCAACGGTCTGCGTATTAACTGCCGTCCCTTCCAGCTTCGTGATGACATCGAACTTCGTGTTTTCGTCGACATTCGTTTGAATGACGATGGACAGATCATTCCCGCGTACGCCGCCCCACTTTGCCGTCGCCGTCAAGCTGCCGCTCGTAGCGGTCGCTTTCGTACCTGCGTTCACCCGGTACAGCAGCAGCTTCTTAGCTCGCTTAAGGGCTTCACGGACCAGCAAGAGCTGCGGAGCCGAAATATCGTATCCGAGCTTGGAGGCCGTGTTCTCTCCGGCTTCGATGGCGACAATCACCTTCGGCTGCCCCCATGAAAGGGTAAGCGGCATCGACACGACGCCACGCTCCCCAAGGGAGCCGAGCGCCTTCGGCGCGCTCTTGGTGTTTACGTAAACGCCGGGGCGCGTCTTGTTTTGGACTGTCCAGGTTCCTCCAGCCAATTACTTCGCCTCCTGTTCGAAAAGTTGATCGAGCAGCTGTGCAGCCTCTTCGACCGTATATTCGGCACCTTCTTGCAGCAAAGCTTGCAACCAATCCCGTTGATTCGGACTGAATCGCTTTGCTGCCAAGATCTGCACCTTGGTAAACTTGGCCGGCTCACCAGCAGCCGGCACCTGCGCTTTGCTCATGGCTTAAGTCCTCCTGACTGTTCCATCGTCCCCATGACCGGATCATCCGGTCGCTGGCGCCAGACGAGGAACGTATAGTCCACGAAAAAATGCAGAACCCGGCCGACGATCTCATGTTTCATCGCCATTCCCGGGAAAGCTCCTACGCCAACGTTCAGAACGTCGAGAATGTCATAGAGCTTCTCCGCAACGTCGTGCATCTCCCGGTTGTCCCGACCGAAGTAGTGGATATCAAAGGAGAGAATCCGGCGATACCGCCGCCCAAGCTCGCGATCGGCAGCTGCGTCCAGGAGCTTGACGAAAAAGCAGGGCTCTTTCAGTCCCTGCTTGATCTCTTCGCCGTGAATTTCGACGCCTGGAAAGGCCGCATCCAGTACGGCGTTGACGCCGTCGCGTACCATATTGGTGGTCACGGTGTTCACGGCCTCAGCCTCCCTTTTTCGGCGGTCGCCCATTCATCAGTTGTTCCAGTAATTCCATTTGCCGGCGCTCCAGGTATCGCGGCAGCTCACGCTCGATTTCTTTCATGGAGATCGTCAGCATGAACCGTCCTTCCGTCCACTCTGTAAGGCCGGGACCAGACCGGTGGCCGTACTCCACATATGGGCCGTACTCCGTATTGTTGAAAATCTCGACTACGAACGAGTTACCCCTGCGCTCCACGTTGCCGACCATCCAGTTCCTCCGGAGCTCGCCGCTATCGACTGGCGTGCGCTTCTTGATCTTGCGGACGGCACGCATAGCCATCTCCATCAAGAACTCCCGGAGAAACCTTTCAACCACTCGTTCATCGAGTGCCTTCTGGAAAGTGTCCGCCAACTTCTTCATGTCGCCGAAGTCGAAGCTCCCCCACTTTGCCATCAGGCCCAGTCCCTTCGTTGCAGGCTGACCTCTTGGTGAGTCGAATACGGCGGAAATGGCTCGCCGGCTTGGAAACGCCATGTTCGGCCTTCGGCCAGCGGCTCCCATCCGGATGCCGTATGCACGCCGCGGATGACGTCGACCTGGTCGCCCTGCCGGATCTCGAGCTCGGGAGCGATGAAGAGCTTTGCCTCGTACCGGATGTCGTTCTGCGCGTCGGACTGATCGTTTTTTGCAAGCCCCGACTGCGAAAGGCGGCACGGCACGGCTACGAGCACAGGCTGCATGTCTTCCTTCGTTTCTTTCGTGACTGGATCCTTGACCTTCTCCGGCCGGCTGATCGTGCAGCGGTCCGTATACATTCGCTCGATGGCGCGGCGGTGCTTCGTGAAGATCAATGCTACCACCTCAGCTTCCGAAAGGCGTTCAGCTCTCCGCGATAGTCGAAGACAACCGAATCAAGCACCGCGACCGTCGGCAGACTCGGCGCGGTGACCGATTTGATCGGCTTGACAGTCGTGTCCCCGATCGTCGTCTCGAATTCCACGGTTTCCTCCCCAGGCGGGAACAAAACGGCGAGCTGCTCCGCTGAGAGAGCGCTCGCCACCATTGCCGCCCAGGTGTACGTCAGGGCTTCTGGGACAGCCGTTGCGTTGATATACGTCCGGATCCGCTGGCCGATCTCATCCGTGTACAGCTCGATCAGTTCATCATGATCGTTCACGCGAACGCCGAGCCGTTTCTTGACGAGCGGCCAGATGTCTTTACTGCTGGTCGCCATCGCCCGTACCGCCGTTCGGGGCGCCACCAGCCTGCTGGGCCGCCAGAATAGCGGCCAGAATAGCGGGCTTCTTGTCTGCGTCTCCCAGATCGATATTGTGCAGCTCAGCATACGCCTTCAGCTCTGCCACCGATTGCTTCTCAAGCGGTTTTTCGGCAGCGGGCTTGTCTTCGTCATCGATCACATCGAGATGGCCGGCGATTCGTGCATAGCCGGCGCGGTCGATTTCGAATTCCTCTCCAGGGACATAGCGGTGCCCGTTATGGTTCACCGCGATCAAATTCGGAGTTACGATCATCGTTTATCTCCTCCCCTTAGATTACTTGCGCCTGAAAGACTTCGTCTGCAGCCGGGAAGCTCGGCAGCGCTGTCGCGACCGCCTTCGTCCAGGTGCTCACCGGGTCCGCGCTCTCTTCATAGACCATCGCCAGCACGTTACCGATGGTCTGCGTATCGATGCTCGGATCGCGCGCCAGCCGGATCTCCTCAGCCGTCGGACCGTAGACCGTCTCGCCAAGCGGGCCGTCAGGCAACAGCACGAACTTGTTCTGCGGGAAGTACCGGTACTGCGTATACGACCCGTTTGCGTTCTGCTTGCGGTACACCTCGTCATACGTTGCGATCGTGGGCAGTTCCAACTGTTCGAGGTACGAATTCAGCTCGGCCCGAGACGCGACGCGGCTCGTGTCCTGACCGAACAGCGCGCCCGCAACCTTCGGATGCCGCAGCAGCGCGCCGAGGATGGTATTGGACGTCAATGCACGACGTGGCTTGGTGCCGAGAGCGTTCGACCAGTCCATGATCCGTGCGATCGGGTCACTCGAGACGTCCGTCCACAGGCTGGAACCGGAAAGCACCTCTTTGTGATCAGTCGGCACGCCGTAGTTGATCGTTGCGCTCAGGCCGTTCTCAGCAAGCGTGACCGTACCACTCGCGACTGCCTCCATCCGCATCGATTCAATGCGCGCCCTGACGCCTTGAACGAGAACGTCGACGTCGTTGTACACCTCCCGCATCAGGTATTGCTGTTCGGCTGGCGTACGCGGGTTTTCGAGGGCGATGATGTCCTTTTCCTTCAACGGCAGTTTGCGCTTGATGAGCGCGAGTTCCAGCGCCTGCTTGCTGGCCTCCCGGCTGCCGATCTCGGCCTCCGTGTCGAACGCGTGGACGCTGGCAATGACCGGGATCCGGCGCGCGCCTTTGATTTGGTCGAACTCCAGCGAATCACGCTTCACCTCGGGGAACAGCGATTCGCCGAGCAGGGGTGAGTATTGACGGTTTTGCAGATAGTTCAGCACTTCGCGCTGGTTGAACAGATCCAATACGCTAGGCATGGATGATTTCCTCCTCTTGAGTCGCTTACACGACCGTTTTGAATTTGATAGCCTTCATGGCCGTTTTGGCTGCTGCCACGGGAGCGGTCGGGAGACGTGCCTCCAGGAGCCAGCCCTCCACGATGACTGCGCCAGGCTGCGGCCCATTCGTAACGTCTACATCCGACAGCAGAATGCCGATAGCCGTCGCGTCATTGATCGGAAAAACCGAGCCCGCGGGAACGATCTTCCGGCCGTTCGCGTTGGGAGTAACGCCGGAGTCGTTCACTTGGTACGTAAATGCGGTGTAGTCGGCGCTGGCGAGAAAGTTGATTTCTTCGCGCTTGCCGTAGTCCTTGACATAAGGCATTTGGTTTCGCTCCTTTCTTTAGCCCCAGGGATTCGGCGCGGCAGCGGGGGCTTTTCCGCTCTCATTTGCCGCTTTTGCAAAGCTCGCACCAACCGAGGCGTCCCCACCTCCGCCGGCACCACCTCCGCCGTCCGGCGGTTTCGCGCCTTTGAACTTCGGCGTGTTGCTGGATTCCGGGACAAACAAAAAAGCCTTGCTCGTTTGCAGGGCTTTGATTTGGTCGTCCAGGCCGGTCTTGACGTTGCCTGCGTCGTCCAGTTCGACCTTCGATTTGTCGAGCAGCCCCGCGACGATGTCGGGGTCATGGACTTTGCCGGCGAGTGCCAGCTTGAGCGCCGTGCTTAGGTGTAGGTCTTTGACCTCGGATTCGTATTTGTCCTTTGCGGCCTTGTTGTCGTTCTGCAGCTGGGCAATCTGGTCCTGCAGCGCCTTGTTGTCACCGGCGGACTTTTTCAGCTCCTCGAGCTGCTTGTCGCGGTCTTTCAGGTCGTCCTCGGCCTTCTTCTTGGTCGTGTTGACCTCGTCGAACCGGTGCTTCGGGATCCAGTCCTTATAGTTCGTCTCCACCCCCTCGGTGATTGCCTTGATCTGAGCCTCGCTGAGGCCCTGAGCTTCAAGCAGCTTTTTGAGCCATTCCATTTTAGACCATCCTCACTTTTTTCCCGGTGGTGTCCGGTCATGATTAAGGGCCCCGGCAGTCTCAGCCGGAGCCCAACTCGCATTGTATTTTCACGCAATCAAAAACGCCCTCGCGGATGCGGGGACGCTCATTGATTGATGATTCGATTTGCCTCTTCTTCGGAAATTTCCTCGTAGTCGCTAAACTCGCCGATGAGGATGTCAGCCAAGGAGATGTCCTCAACCCATCTGTCATCCACGTATCGCTCGAATAGACCTTCGTGCAATCGGGCGACCGCAAAGGGGGCCTCCTTGGTCGTTCCAAATTTCGTAATGGCTAGATACTGCGTCTCCAAGTTTACCGCTCCCTTCGTCACCTGATTTGCTCAATGCCTTTCGGTTTCTTCAAGCCCTTCGACATTTCAAGCATTTGCTGCAGCAGCTCTTTCTTGCGTGCCGGCTTCGTGGTCCCAAGCCGGTATTCCTCATAAAGCAAATGGATCCTGTTCTGCTTCATGTCGAAGCTCTCAGGCGTATGGAATTGCAATTCAAAGTTTGGCCCATTTGGGGCATGAAATACGACGTTCACACCTTTGTAAGGATTGAATGGTTGGTTCCAAGAATTCTTAGCCTTAATGAACGTATAGCCTTTCGAGAGAAGCTGATCCTTCATGTCCTCGTAAACTTGAACGAGCCGATCGCCATCGGCAACGGCCGTATACCGGACAACGTCGTTCATGCCGCTTGCGATCTCTTTGCGGAGGATGTTCTGACCTGCCGCCTTCTGCTCGGCGTAGTCGCTGCTCACCTTGCGTTTGAATGAATCCAGCGTCTTCAGCCGGAAATCAAGGCCCACAGGCTCGGCACCGGCTGCCGCAGACACCTCTTTGATGTGCTTGGTGATTGCAGGTTCTGCCGCTGCGAAGGAACGGTAAACATCGGCCAGCGCTTTGTCAGGCCTCACATATTCATCATACCATTGCTCGTATTTCATGTCAGCGGGAACATGATAGGTGTCACCCTCTGTATCCTTGGCGATCCGCTCTCCCGGGTCGATCTCGTCGTCGAAGTAGGGGACAGTCGTCGTCCGGCAGCGCGCATGGAACGGCGGATAGTTTACGCCCGGCTCCTGTTCCGACACCAGGAATACCTTGCCGTCCATCCCGCGGCATATCGAGGATGTCCGATTGTCCAACGTCGCGAGGATCTCATACCGGTTGACGACGCCGCTCTCGCGATAACCCGCCGCGGTTGCCTGGCCGACGAAAAAAGCTGCCTCCGTCTGGACGAGCCGCTCCGCGTTCGATCGTGACACGTCCATGCGCGCGGCGAGATCCCGGATCGTTCTTTCCGCCGGCTCGCCGCGGATGAATGCCTGCGCGAGCTTGGTCCGCAGCTCCGTAGCGAGCTTGTCCCGATCGCCCCAAATGCGCTTACTCCAATTCGATCCGGCGAAATCAGTCCGGAGAATCATCTCCAGGGAGGCCGGATCGATTCGCGCGAAAGACACCCCCATTCCGGTGCCCTTCTGAATCTCGTAAAGGGTTCGATGATAGGTGTCGGTGTAAACGTCGCCCAGGAGATCGCTCGTGCCACGCTGCCGGCTACCGGCGACCATCTCGGCCTGTTGGCGGATCTGAAGCTGCAACGCCTCATATCGACTCACGCGCGTCCGGAAGTAGACGTTGTTGAGCCCCTGGGTCCATCGTCCATCCGCGTTGTCCTTCGCCTTGGCCGTGAACTCTTCAAGTGACATCTTGAACTCGCCGAGCTCGCGGCCGGAAAGCTGCTTTCGAGCCTCGGCCATACTGACGGAGTCGTTGATCGCATAGCGTTGGTAGAAGACTTCCACACTCCGGCGGATCTCGTTCACCGCACGGGCATATTCCCGGTCCTGCGCTGCCTCGTACTGCTCCGCCTTGGCGAATTGCCTGGCCGCGATCTGCTCGCTGCGTTTCTGCCAGTACGCGGTCGGCTTCATCCGCCGTCAGTCCCGTTCGGATCCGAGCCAGACTTATCGCCTTGCGGCTGCCCGAGAGCCCCGTAGTCCGCCAGGCTCGCCTCTCGTTCGCGCTTCAGGCGCTCGAGCTCTTCCTGCGTGTCGGTCACCCACGGGTGATTTGCCACGATCGTCTCGTCCGAGATCAGGCCGACGCTATTCTTGGCGTTGCTGATCGTGTCCGTCTCGTTGATCAGGATGTCTCTGTTAAAGACGATATCGACCGACTCGTCAAAGAAATCGCCGGCGCCTGTGTTGGCAAGGTGCGTGTTTACGAACCATAGTAGTTGCTCGAGGCTGGCCTGAAATTCGGTTTCGATGATATTGGCGTCCATGTCCAAGTCGCTGTAGAGGAAGCGCAGCGCGATACCGCTTGGGCTATTCCCGAACTTATCCGACTGGCTGTCCACTCCGCGGCCGAACTCGTAAATATCCTTGCGCAACTGGTCGATGTGCTGCTTGAGCGCCTCCGGGCTGAACTGGAGCGTCAGCGTCTCCACACCGCCCTCTCCTGATACCTTAACCGCCCGGTACCGTGACAGGTTACGTCGGAACTCCCCGAGATCTGTTCCGTCGTATTCTTTCAGGACATAGATCCCGTTCGGCAGGTCAGTCAGGTTGTTGGAGTTATCACTGGTCTGCTCGTCGTAGTCGTCAACGAGCGACTTCAGAAACTTGATCAGCGGCTGCTCCTCGTCGTTGTACTTGAAACAGATGAACGGCACGCGCTCCCAGTTGAGTGGCTGCTCCGCTTCATCCTCTTGGGCAACAAAGTGCGCCGACACCGCGCCCGCATCCTCATCCGGCGTGAGCCCCGCAGAGCCCGGCGCGTTCAGCACGAAACGCTTGACGCCGCTCTCGTCCCAATACTCGACCTTTTCGAGGACGTGCTTGGTCGTGCCCTCGTAATAGTCCTGCTTGTAAACCCGGATAAAAGCTTCGAGCTCCGTGTGCGCAGCATCGCGCCAGATCGGGATGCCTTCCTCGGTGGGAATGACTTTGAAAGTCAGCTCGCCCGCATCGTTGTAATGCGGATGAAGCCACCCGCGGCCGCCGTTGATCGCGTTCTTCCCAACGTTCTGCAGGATGCGAAGAAACGCCTTGTTGAACAAGCCGCCGATCGCATCGGCGTAGTTCTTGTTCTTCGTCTGAATCGACGGCTGCTTCGAGAGCAGATATCCGACCTTCTGGTCAACAAGCTTGCGGATGAAGGCGTGAATAAGCTTTTTGTTCGCTAGGTTCTTATCTTCGACCATCCGGCCGCCGTCGCCAATGATCTCTCGCTTGCGGTCCTTGATCGCATGTTCAACCCGGTAGTATTCCTTACCGAGCTGAATCAGTTTGAGCTCCGGAGACTTTCTCCAATCATCGATTTCGAGCTGGATGATCTGCTCTAGCCGCATAGGGGCCGCGGCGGTGATGGCGCTGTTAATACGGTCCGTTTCCGTGGGCACGCTCCTCCCTCCTTCCCGTCAGAATGAAATGCCTGGCTTGCGCATGTCGCCTTCCATCGCGTACCGGCATTGGTCGATGCTGTGATTATCCGTCTCTTCGAGCTTCGTGCGCGGGTTGCCGTCCGCGTCCGTCTGGTAGTCTATCGACTCGAACTCCCGGGCCGTCTCCGGCGTTCGCTGCGGATCGATGACGATTTCCTCCAGGTCATCCAGCCACTTCTCGCCGTACTCGACGCTGCCGGGGCCCTTCTTGGCGCTGCGGATCCGCAGGCCGTGCCCCTTCATCTCGTCGATCGACTTCGGCTCGGCTGAGTCCGCCGTCGTCATCTCGGTATGGTAGCCGCGCTCCTTGATCCACTCCGCGGCCTCCCGGTTGCTGATCTTTACGCCGTGCAGCTCGTCCAGGGCATAGAGCCGACGACGCGTCTTGTCGTAATGCCAACGACCGAAAGACAGCGGGTCCACGCCGTAGCCCCAGTCAATGCCCTGCCGGATGTTGTCAAAGGACCGGACTTCTTCGTCTGTGATCCGGCGGAAAGTCAGATTGTCGAACGGAACAACGCCACTGCCGATCGCCTGGCCGAGGTACTCCCATTTGTACCGCAGAGACAGGCCGTCCTTGTCCTTCTTGCCCTTCTTCTTGGCCTCCTCCGCTTCTTGGAGAAAAGCCTTTGATAGATGCGGGTTATCCAGATACGTGGAGTGATGCACGAACGTATTGGCCGGCAGAAACTGCGTTTCGAACTTTTTGTTTGTCCAGTTCTGCTTGCGCTTCGGCGGGTTGTAGCTGTAGTAGAACGCGTAAAAAAGACCATCCGGCAGCTCCGCACGTAGCACGGAATTCTCGATGGTCGTGACTTCTTCTTCAGTCTTAAACTCTGCCAATTCCTCGCCCCAAAGGATGGCGATTGGGAACTTGCTCACCTTGATAGACTTGAGCTTCAGCGGATCGTCGGCGCCGCGGAATATGATCTTGTTGCCGCGCGGTAAGTAAATGAGCTGCAGCGGCGACTTGAGCACGCGCCAATATTGACTGACGCCCAGGATCTCAATCGCCTCCTTGAGCTGCTCAAAGACCGACTCTTCCAACGTGCGGGCCACTTTGCGAAGAACCAACGCCGTAACCGGGTATTTCATGACGTCCTTGACAACCTTCAGAGCGATATGCGTCGACTTCGCACTACCGCGACCGCCCTTTAGCACATGACGCAGGAAGCGGTGCGAATTGGACGCCTGCCAGAACGGAACAAACTGCGGTGTCACGATCTCCGAGAGCTTCACCTGTTGCTGTGCAGCGGTAACCAACCCGACCACCTCCCTCTATGCAGTCATTATGCAAAGACATATGTACAAAACATTGGAATTTGCACAAAAGTCATTTTTAATCATTGCGCGGAATCCCAGACAGGACGTGGCGTTTTCGGCTTAAATGCCGAACGGCAGTTATGCAGCGTTTATGCAGAAATCGCCGAAACCCCGCATCGTTGCAGGATTTCGGCGAGAATTACCGTTGCGATTATTTCCCGAAATACAAAGGCAAAACCGGGTGGATATGCACCGTTTATGCACCGTCTCCGCTGCCAATGTCGTCGATGATCTGGACGCCCACCTCACCGGACAGCTTGAGGCCATCGGTCCACATACCATACCGCTTGCCCAGGAGCTCCAGAGCTTTCAGCTTGTCAGCGAAACGGACCTCACGCTCGATCATCTCCACATCGCCGCTCATGCTCTTTACCTTAACGCTGGCGATCGCGGCCCGGTCGTCGGCGCTCGCATTATCCTGCAACTCGGCGCTATCCATGTTGACGAGCTTCGTCGGATCCAAAAAGGCGATGCGGGCGAGCTCCCGCATGATACGCTCCTGATTAATCCCAGTCCGCGTTGAAATTACGGCCATCCGTTCATCGATGTACGCACGGACCTTAACATTCGCTAACAGCCTCGAACCTTGCTCGGTCGCAGTCTTGAAACTGTATCCGGCTCGGATTGCAGCTTGTGTCGCATTCAGGTCGATCAAAAATTCGTCGGCAAACTTCTGTTGCTTCACAGGCAATGCCACCCGCATCGCCTCCTTTCAACGAGATTTACGACAATAGCCCATCCGTTACAAGAAGGGGAATACTCCCAGCTTGTCGAAGTATGCTTTGGAGGTGTAGCTATGCCAATCAGGTATCCACTTCGGGATGAGCCAGGAAAGACTATGTTCGTATTTGAAAAACTTGGCAAGATATACGGCCATGTCATCAAGGACCGAACGGATAAATCGCCGGCTAAGTTTGTATTTGAAACCACCAAGTACGACACACTTGAGTTGCTGAAAGCCGATTACCCGGAGGCGGAATGATTGTTTAAATCAGGCTTTGAACTCGACACGGATGCCAAACTCTTGGCTGCACAGCACAACCAGTCCGACGTCTCTGTCTGGCAACGTGGCAAGATCGTCTACTACGGCGGCCCGATCGAACGGATATCGTCTGAAGCAGTATGGATTAATAGCGGAATGTACTTCAAGGCTACTTACCAATTCAAGATAAAATAAAGAGCCCGCAGGATATCCGCGGGCTCTTCGCGCATGAACATCCGACTTTACCAGGCACCACTACTGCGGCACGCGCCGCGCCAGGAGTCGCATAATGTCCCTCTACTAATAGGCTTTTCGTACGTCAACCGTACGTCATAAAACCCGAAATCACTTATCCCGTCTGGCACTCGGGGATTTTTCCTTTTGCCCGTTCAACTGATTGTTGTACCGTTCTTTTTGAAATACCCAGTTGCCGGCCGATCTCAGAATAAGATTTTCCCTCGACCGTATGCAACAGGAAACAGTCAAACTCTCGCGGACTCATAGCCCGGATCGCCGCCAGCGCCTCCTCTTTCTGCTCAGGCGTCAATCGGAATAACTGAACAGGCGGATCCTCCTGCAGCGATGGGAACAGGTCCTTGTCCAGCACGTGCGGAGCCTGGTATACGCCCCGTCGATCGATCCCGCGATACACCCCCGGCTGCCGGCCTGTCCGCATCCAATCGATCGCGAAGACCATGCTGCTCACGATGCCGTTCAGCATGGCGAGCTCCTCTGTCTCTCGGTCCGTAAGGTGCTCGGGCTTAATCCGCAGTATACGCGCCCGGGCTTTCGTGATCATGCTTTTGCTCTTTCTGTATTCCCGCAGCAACGGCTCCGTCCAATCCTCCACGCTTGCCACCTCCAGTCTTAGGCCCTCGCTTATTGCCGGACAGGCCATACTTTTTCAAAAGCGTACTAACCGTCCCGTACGGGATGCCCAGCCTTTCGGCCATCTTAGCGACGGTCATGCCCGCGTTCTGCATCTCACGAAACGTCTCTGTGGGGATATTGTGGCGCCTGCGGGTTTCTGGCTGTCGTCTGGTTCGTTTCGGCGGCTCCGGCTGCGGACCCCTATTAACGTTGTTTGCTGCCTTTGGCTTCGCAAGGCCGCGCTGCTCGGCTGTCGGGATCTTGTTCAGCACCCCCGCGTTCAGATATGCTCGCTCGACATCGGATAGCGAATATGTGATAACAGGCCCGTTGCCCGATGAAACCTCGTTTCGTCTGTTCGGTATGGGATACCTCATTGCCCAGTCACCCTCTCGATGCGCGCCTTCAGCGCCGTTAGTAGACGATCCTGTGTCGATGCCTTGTCCTCCAGCGCGGCCATGACGTCCTCGTCCGCTCCGCCCTGAACAACCAGGTGATGCAAGATAACTTTCTGGGTCTGGCCTTGCCGGTGCAGACGGCCGTTCGCCTGCTGGTACAGCTCTAAGGACCAGTTAAGCCCGAACCATACGACGTGGTTGCCGCCGTCCTGCAGGTTAAGCCCATAGGCGGCGCTCGCCGGATGCGCCAGCAGCACGTCGACCTTCTTGGTGTTCCAGTCCAGTTGGTCCTGCGGCGTCTTCAGCTCGCGAACGCGGAGGCCAGACCGCTCCAGCGCCTTGTGGATCCGTGTCAGGTCATGCTGGTAGCTGTAGAACACCAGCGCCGGCTTGCCGTTCAGCTGCTCGATCAGCTCCAGAAACGCCTCGATTTTGCAATCGTGGATCTCGTGAACGTTCCGCTCCTCGTCGTACAAGGCACCGTTGCATAGCTGCAGCAGTTTGCCAGACAGCACCGCCGCACTCGTCGCTGTGATCTCCGTCCCTTCCAGCTCCAGCAGCAGGTCTTCCTCCAACTTCTTGTATTGCTCCTGGGCCTTCGCGTCCAGCATGACCGGCACGACGTTCACGATCTTGTCCGGCAGCTCCAAATAATCCTCCGCCTTCATGCTGATCGCGATGTCGCTTATTCGCTGGTGGATGATCTCCTCGGCGCCGGGCTTGGCCTTGTAGCCGTGGCCGTTGTAGTTCTTCACGAAATACCTCTCGCGGTAATGGGTGACGAACTTCTCCAGCCTCTTGCCCTGATCCAGCAGAAAGATCTGCGCCCACAGGTCCAGCAGTCCGTTCGGCGCCGGCGTGCCGGTGAGGCCGACTAACCGCTTGATGTGCGGCCGTACCCACGTTAGCACCTTGAAGCGTTGCGCTTGGTGATTCTTGAAGCTGGACAGCTCGTCCAGCACCACCATGTCGAACGGCCAGGCGTTCCGGTAGTAATCAACCAGCCATTTGACGTTGTCGCGGTTGATAACCCAGACGTCACCCGGCGTGTTCAGCGCGCGGATCCGCTGCTGCGCCGTTCCCAGCACCGGTACGATCCGAAGCAGCTTCAGGTGCTCCCACTTGCTTGCCTCCGTCGTCCAAGTTGCCTCGGCGACCTTCTTCGGCGCCACGATCAGAACGCGGCGGATAGCTAACCGGTTGTATTTCAGATCCATGACAGCGGTCAGCGTGATGACTGTCTTCCCGAGGCCCATGTCCAATAACAAGCCCATGTACTCATCCGTCAAAAGCCGGTTGATGCAGTACCGCTGATAGGCATGGGGTACGAACCGTTTACGTTCGGGGGCTGGGGCGGCCTGCAGCGCGTTGGCGCCTCTCGTCCTCCGGCTCACAGGCGCCCCTCCCTGAACTCCGTCAGCAGCTCGTCCACTTGCTCACGGCTGTCGATAACACGGACGTGGTGTCCCAATCCTGCCAGCTTCCGGTGCTGCGATTGCTGCAAGGCCGTCGGCTTTTTTCCAGGCGCCTTCGTCTCGACGAATACGGTCACCTTGCCCGGTAGAAAGACGATCCGGTCAGGTACCCCACTATTGCCCGGCGAGTTCCACTTCATCGCGCGGCCGCCAGCGTCCCGGACTTGATCTCGCAGGTAGGATTCTATATCTCGTTCTCTCATGCTTTAGCCCTCCTGAAAATATTACTTGACTCGTATCGAACTGCAGTGTTACGCGTGTGCGCCTCATGTACGCGATAACTTTTCACGAATTAGGCGCGCTAGGCGTATCGCTTACTCTCTATTCTCTTTATTTATTACTTTTAATAGATAAAGTGTCCAAGTGTCCAAGAGTATATAGAAATCGTTGATGTGTCGCGGTTTTTGGCTTGGACAGATGCTTGGACAGATGCTTGGACAGTCGAAAAATCTGTCCAACTGTGACTTGGACACTTGAAAATCTGTCCAACGCCATCTGTCCAACTTGTCCAAGGCCTACCCGACCCCCAATCTGCGAAAGCCACGCTGCCAACTGTATGGGCCGAATGCGCCCTTGTACTCCTCCCATCCGGGCATCCCGGCCAAAATGCCATTGATCTCGCGGGTGTCTGATTGCCTCATAAACTTGATGTCCGAATTGAAGCACTCGCACCAAACCTCCGCGGCACATATGCGGTCCCGGGGCCCTCCCGCGCCTTCCTGGGGCTTCCCGAACTCGCCGCCCCAGTACGTCCGCCGCTGAGACAGATCGCGCCGCTGCCAATCCGGCGGCACTGGCCGCTCCACGAATGCGCGGATGATGCCCTCTTTGGCGTTGCTCTCCCTGTGCGCGTCCTGCTGCTCCTTCGCCATCTGTTCCGCCTCGCCTGTCAGATACAGCTGCTCTCCCAGTCGCCAGTACGCGAGCGCCTCCGCAAGGATCTGAGGCACCTCGGCCTCCAGATCCCGCCAGACGTTACGCTGCGGCGTCTGTGTGCCCACGTCGACCGGCCAAAAGCGCCGATTGCCTGTCCGATCCCGCAAGAACTCAGTATCGTTGGTTGTTCCCCAGAAGACGCCTCGCCGCGGATACGCCTTAGTACGGCGCCCGTATGGCTCCCGGTAGATGTCCTCCGTCCGGCTAAGGAATTGCTTGATCGCGCCGGTCTCCGACTTGCTCATGCCCGCCAGCTCGCCGACCTCGTTGATCCAAATGCCTTGTATGAGCTCGGACGCTTCCTTGCCTTCGAACGTCGTCAAGCTGTCGCTGTACCAACGCCGCCCGAGGATCCGTAAAAACGTACTCTTCCCGAGCCCCTGCGGCCCCGCCAAGATCGGCATTTGATCGTATTTGCAGCCAGGCGTCATTGCCCGGGCCACGCCGGCCACGATCGCCTTCCGGCACACCGCCCGGGTATACACCGTATCGACCGCACCCAGGTAGACCGTCAGCAGCGTATCCAGCCGCCGGACGCCGTCCCATTGCGGCAGCGACCGCAGATACTCCTGCACATCGTTGAACGTATGCCGATGCGCGCAGAGCGCAATCGCATCGAATACGCGCTCCTTACCGGAGATCCCATAAACGCGCTCGAGATAATGCCGTAGTCCCGCGTCGTCGATGTCCGTCCATTCCCGCCGCTCCGTCCGGCGATCCCATGGCAGCGAGCCCAGAACCAGCCCACGCACGGCGAACTCGTCATAGCCCAGTTTGCCGCGCAGCATCGGATCGTGTTCGAGGATGATCAGGATATTGTCGACCGTCTTCGCCGGCGCGCCGGTCGTCGGGCTGAACTGCAGCAGCCGCATCCATTCCGAGTCCGGTACGGCTGGCGCCTCCTGCTCCATGACCGCAACGCTCGCACCTGCACCGGGCACCGTGCCGACCGGTTCCAGCGGCGCCGCGACGGCCTCCCCGAAGCTCGCCAGAGCCTTGTCATATCGCTCCTGGTTGAGTGCGCCGGCCACGGCGGCGTCTTGCAGCGCGTAGGCGCTCATGGCCGTGTAGCTCGGCAGCTTGTTCGTCGGCGTGTCCGGCTTCGCGTCGTCGTCCTGGTCGCCAAACTTGTGCAGACGGACCAGGTCGAACGCGTTGACGAGGCGGCCACTGGTCGGATCCGTCGCATGATGCGAGAACAGGAACTGTCCGTCGTCGTAGATGATCGCGCCACCCACCGTGCTGCCGCCCGCGTACGTCAGGCGCCCGGGGCCGTCCGCCGCCTCCGTGTAGACGCCGGGTAGGAAGGCGGCGATCGCCGCGGGGATGTCATACTGCCGGCAGAATGCGCCGACGACGCCGGGCTTGCTCGTTGGGTCGCCTTGCTTGGCGGCCATACGGACGTGCGCCTGGCTCGCGCCTGGCACCTGCGGCCACTCGTGCCAGTTCCGCCAGTCTGCGTACATCCCCAGCACACCGTCTGCTGAGAGGAACGGCCGATCCGCGAAGTGGAAGACATACTGGCTGTCCGCGCTGCAGCTCGGCCAGTACATAAGCCGGGTCGCTTGGAACGTCGTCGGGTCGCAGAGCTGAATGCCGATGATCTGCCCGAGCTTCCGCGCCAGCGGCTCGTACTCGTCCGCCGTCGCTGTCCGGTTAATCGGCACAAGCACGCGGAGCCTTGGCCGGGCCTCCTCGTGCTTGCGGGTGCTGTAAACGGCATAGGCGCAGCCGAGTCCCTCGAGACGGCGCAGCACGTCGGCCGTGCCGCCTGCGGGGATATTATCAAGGTCAAGCGATAGCACGTCGCGCCCGACGACCGCGTCAACCTTCCGGCGTCCGCCCGCGAGCTCGCCGCCCACGAACCCGCCAATGTCCTTCAGGTCGTCCTGCTGGCTCTTCGGCATCGCGAGGTACTGCGCGAGCGTCTCCGTGCCGCGCACGGCAGTCCGCAGCCGGGTGACCAGCTCAGACCAGAAAAGCGTCTGAGCCGGCCAGTGGGTCGCCTTGCGGCTGCCGGCGGCGGAGATGATGAGTTGCCTGTCGTTAATCACTGCCGTCACTCCTCAAGCCGGACAAATGGTAGATCAGTCAGTAAATTAATTTGATATGCCGGCAAGCCATAAAGTTCGATAGTCCCATGATTCCCGTGTGTCTTTGAATAGTGAATCCAGAGACTGAGCTGTTCGATACGTAGGCTTACGTGATAACCTCGAAGAGTCCGCAGGAATCGTATGAACATCTCATAGTTGATCGTTATAAGCTCACCTTCAAAAGCGACCGTAGTTGGAAGACCCCTTACGTCACGCAGGGCGTCAAACTCTCGGAGCAGCGCGCTCTTCGTCGGGCCGGTTCTTACTGCTCGAATCCGCCGTCCCAGATCCTTGCGCCGCTTAGACAGTTCCAGATTCGCCTGTCTGCGCGCGACTGTGCTTTGCGCTTTCTCTTCTTCCGACAGAGGTCTCATGGACTCCTCACCCACCTTGTTTTAGTGGATAGATCGCGTTCGGCGCGCTCTGCTCGAGAAGACCAGCCTTCCCGGCGTCGTCTCGTGGATCCGACCGGGAACCATCCGTCGGCACGGTAAACCGTGCCTTCATGCCCTTGCCCAGAGCTCGAATATGAGATGAGCCCTTTAATAGAAGGAAGATGCTTACGGATATGCTTACGGGCCAGGGAGAGCGCCCGGCTCTCCGCGTTCGGCTCCGTCTCGTCAACCAGATACATGCGCGTCAGCTCCAACAGCGCCACCTGGTCAAGGCTCCGCGCCGTCGGCCGTCCCCACATCATCGCGCCGATCCGCTCGCCAGCATCGTCCAGGATCCACAGCCGGAGTTGCGCGCCAGGCGGCGTCGACTGGAGATAATGATGCTCGGCCAGCCATCGGTCCAGTTCTGTCGAACGGCTGAGCTCGAGCCTCATAACACCTTGCCCCCATGCCGGCGGTCTAGCATCTCAACGAACGCAACGGCCACCGCCGCCACCTGGATCGCCTCGGTCCGCATATTGGCGTAGCCGCCTTTCGCGCGTTCCGCGGGGCCATTGTTGAATACCGTCTCGTTCACCGCCTGGCAGAGCTCGCCGAACTCCTCGCCGAGGATGCCGGTCCAGAACTGCGGTTCGTGATTCTGCTCGCCCCATTTTGCATCCTGGCGCTTGCGCTCATCTTGTACGTCCAATAGTACAATGGTTGATTGCTTCATATATGAGCCCTCCTTTGAATTAAGCGAATAACAACTCCCTGTCCAACTTCGAGAAACGATCCGCCATCCGAGGCACGCAATGCTCCGGCAGGTTCGCCCGGGTAAGCGCTGCGGACATGACCGGGGATACCGAGTTTCCGCACTTGGCAACTTGCTCCGCCTGTGTGAATGGTTTGCCGTTGAATATCGGATTGATAATGTAACTCTCCGGAAAGCCCTGCGCCCGGTAGAGCTCCCGAGGTGTCAGCATCCGCATTCCGATGTCCACGATAACGTAGTCGACGCCACGGATCCGGACCAATACGAGGCCGAAGCGATCGTGTGTTGTCACAGTGCCTAGCGGATCCGCCATATCCTGTCCGACGCTGCTCCCGTAGTAAGCGACCATGAAGGCATAAACAGCTGCAAGATGCTGGCCACCTGCGGTGATCGTCGGGACCGGGGCGTCCATTCCGCTGCCGATGTTGTCGCCGCGAAACTTGATCAGGTGTGATGCGACAAGCGCGCTCTTGCCTCCGCCTCCCGCGGTGACGGTCCCAACCGGATCGGCCATGTCGCTACCGATCGATTCGCCGAAGTGCCGGGCGATATGCGCCGTCATTAGGCCGAACTTGTTTCCGCCCGCCGTAATTGTTCCGAGCGGGCTCCCGATATCCAGCACGCGTGGATCCTGTCCCGGCCGCTCACCGTAGCCCATTTGAATCAAGCTCGCGCACAGCAGTGCATTGTGGTCGGTCGTTGTGATAGTTGAAAGCGGGTCTTCCAGCGAGTTGCCCGCACCGTTGTAGTTGCCGCCGTAATGCTTGACTAAGGACGCCGTGACCATTCCCATCGCGTGAGCTGCTCCAGCGGGCCGTGTCGCCCCTGCTCCTGACGTAATCGTGTGAAGCGGCTCATCTATCGAATGCCCCGTGGACCCGCCGCGGAACTTCGTGATATGGGGGACAACGAGACCGATACCGTTCTTTCCGGTAATCGTCTGCAGCGGCTCGCCGAGCCCTTGGCCGCGGAATCCTTCGCCTCCGTGGTTCACGTTTACGAGAAAGGGAGCCATGAACGGCACACCACCTGCCGCGGCCACCTGCAGGATAAATTTGTCGATGCCGCGAGCGATCCGCCGCTTCGTGTTATCCGCCAGCTCACGCTTGCGACCGAAGATCGACGGCACCGGAATCGACCAGTCAATAATGTCGGCTGCCCGGCGATATGGCAGTGGGCCGCCTGCGGTGATCTTGAACGGCTTGTCCACCTGGACGTGTGTCGGCTCCGGCCAAACGATCGCTTGACCGTCGCAGCGCGCGATCAGGAACAGCCGCTTACGGATCGTCGGCGCGCCGTAGTCGCAGGCGCGAAGGATGCGCCATTCTACCTCGTAGCCCTGGCGCTTCAGAGCGTTGACGAAGGTTCGGAACGTTCGGCCCTTTTGCGCCTTGATCGGCTTCCCCTCCGCGTCCAACGGCCCCCAATCCGCGAACTCCTCCACGTTCTCCAGCATGATGACACGAGGTCGCACTGTGGCCGCCCACCATACCGCTGTCCATGCGAGTCCACGTATTCCCTTCTCCCGGGGCTTGCCGCCGCGCGCCTTACTATGGTGTGTACAGTCCGGAGAGAGCCAAAGGAGGCCAACGCGCCGGCCTGCAGCGATAACACGAGGATGAATGCTCCAAACGTCTTCGCAGTGGTGTCGCGTCTGCGGATGGTTGGCCTCATGCATAGCGATCGCCGCGGGATCATGATTGACAGCCTCGTCAACGTTGCGACCGATAGCATACTCGATGCCAGTCGAAGCGCCGCCCCCGCCCGCGAAGCTATCGACGAAGATTTCGTCTTTATGAAAGTCCGGATCGCTAGCTATGACCTTGAATAACTGGCGTCGATGTTCGCCGACAGCTATTGCAAGCTCTCGCTCCCTCTTGAGTTTCCGGCGCCGATTCATTTGCAGTCTCCGTTGATTAGGCATGGGTTGACGGACAGCTTCACCACAGCCGGTAGGATCTTGCTGCCGCCGTCGAAGTCCGACAGATTGACCCCGAGCTCCTTCAGGCGTTTATATGCCTTATCACCGCTGTGCGACGAATTGATGATCGTCGTAAGCTCGTCCGTGAGCTTTATGAGATCCTGGTATTCGGCGATCGCCATGGAGTGCTGATCGGCTACGGATGCAGATAACGTATCCAGACCATCCACGAGGACATCAGTGCAACGGTCCAGTAAATTCCCGACCGCTATGTTCGTTTGTCTCTGCACAATGTCCTCGCGAATGCCGATTGCGTATCGATTTACATCTCTTAGCAGACTGGTGAAATTCCAATCGGTCAGGCGTTTGTTTTGGTTGACTGCCCTATCGAGCTCGCGGTGAAAAGCGTCAGCTTTAGTCTCCAGCACTCCAAGATCCGCATGGGCAGCGAAGACGAAGGGCCTAAAAGTCTCCTCAACAGCTGCCCTGACGACTTTCCGCACCTCGGCCTTGCGTTTCTTTGCCTTCTCTTCAATGAACTCTTTCAGATCAGCTTTGTGGATTCCCATGTACGAATCCTCCCTAGATTAGGTATCAAGATATTAAAGCGGCGTTCCTATATTTCGACAACATCAATTTGGGTAAAATGCTATGATTGCCATCGGAGGCGATAGCATGTACAGCGATCTTGTTAATCAATTTTTGGCCTACAGCCGCAAGCACCCCGAGGGTGATGGCGATATATACGATCGGTACAAGCGGTTCCTGATGTTCATCGGGTTTGACGATGTGGATGCTTCTTACGAAGCTGCTCTATGGATGGACAGGGTGGCAGATCTCATGGCCTGATGTCCTTCCGTATACATCCAAATACTTGAGGCCCGGCTTAAGTATCCGAACCGTTGAACAGCCGACCGCCAACCAAGTACCAATGCCCGTCATAATCCGACTTGAAGGCGATTGGCTTCCTGCATATGGAGCAAATATGCTGGTCGTACTCCACCAGCCCGTCCTGCAGGATGAGAGAAGCCCTGCTGCAACACACGACCTGAATAAAGAAGGTGACTCTGGCTCTCGTGGTCGCTCAGTCCTTCAAATAGTAGTTGGTATCGAAGCCCGCGGCCCCGAGCGGCAGCCCTGGCGCCCACGGGATCGGCGCGCCCATGATTTCGGTCATATGATCGACCGTCTCGAAACCATCGGGCACGTCCGCGACCGCTTCGTCGTGAACATGGAAAACGGTAAGATAGCCGGCGCTCGTGAGCCGCCCCAGCGATACGGCCAAGCAGTCGCGCGCGATCGCCTGAACCACGTTCTCCACGAGACGACCGCCGTAGGTCGACATCGTGCCCCACTTCTTCGTCTTCTGGTCGACACCCCAATAGTGCAGCGCCTCCTTGCCGAAATCGTTCTGCGCGAGGTGCGGCCGGGCATAGAAGAGCTTGCGGCCGCTCGGGAGCTGGATCGTCAGGAAGTCCTGTTGCGTACCGTGGTGGCTTTCCCGGGCGATGATCATGCCGCGGATCCCTACGGCCTGCCCGGTTCTCATGACTTCCAGCACAGCGTTCTCGAGGCTGTACCACAGATCGACGATTCGCCGATTCGCATTCCGCCAGCGCAGCACGATGTCCGGCAGCTCGTCCTCCGTCAGGCCCATATCGAGCGCGCCCATTGCGATCAGCGCCCCCGGGCCGCCCTGATATCCTAGCGCGAGCTCGGCCACTTTGCCGCGCTGCCGCAGGTCGCTGCCCTTGCCGATCTCCTCGATCGGGATGCCGAACATCTGCGACGCTGATGCCTCGTAGATCTTGCCGTGTGTCTTAAAGACTTCCAGCCGCCACTGCTCACCGGCGAGCCACGCAATGACGCGGGCCTCGATGGCGCTGAAGTCAGCCACGCGCATAACGTTACCAGGCGATGGCACGAACGCGGTCCGGATGAGCTGCGAGAGCGTGTCCGGGATGTTGCCGAAAATCAGCTTCAGCGCCGCAACGTTCCGGGCCTTGACCAGATTCCGCGCCAGGTCGAGCGGGAAGCCGTCTTTATTCCGCGGCAGGTTGTGAATCTGTACCAGCCGGCCCGCCCAGCGCCCGGTCCGGTTCGCGCCGTAAAACTGCAGCAGCCCCCGGATCCGACCGTCATCACAGACCGCCTGCCGCATAGCGGCGTACTTCTTGACACTCGTCTTGCTAAGCTCCTGCCGGATCTCCAGTACGCGCTTGACGTTCCCTTCATCTACCTTGTCTATCAGTTTGCTGACCGTATCCTTGCGTAGGTTGTCGACCTCTTCTTCTAACTCCGCTGTCAGCCACTTCGTCAGCTGCTGAACGCTCTTCGGGTTATTCAGCCCAGACAGCCGGACAGCCTCCTGCATCAGCTCTGCACTAATCTGCTCGTCGATCGCCAGCGCGCCGTCAATCACGTCCCGGTCCACCGCAACGCCGTACGCGTTGATATGCTGGTCGAGCTGCCACAACCATTGTTCTTGGTCCGGAACCGGGAAGACGGACAACCGGTTCAGAATCTCCATCTCGGCCACGACGTCGCCGGCACAGTACTCTTTAAAGAGCTGCCACTTCTCCGGCTCGTGATGCGGGAGCGTTCGGATCCGCTGGCCGTTCGTCTTGCTAGGCTTCGTCGGCAAGCAGAACGTACGGATGAGCGCGCCGCCGGTCCCAAGCTTGCGCTTGTCCTGCGGGATGCCCAGCGCTTCCCCGGTAGGCCCGAGGCCCGCCGTATAGCCACAGTAGAGGCCGTGCATCATCGTGCAGCGCCATTGATCGATCGGAGATTGCCAGAACTTGTTGAGGCTGTACCACTCGAATGACGCGTTGTATGCGTGCTTGATGACGTAAGGGTCATTGAGTGCGAGCAGGACGTGCCCCGGGATTTCTTCGCCTTGCGCCAAGTCAATGACGCGGACAGGCTCGCCGTCCCAGGAATACGCGAATAGGAGGATTTGAAAATCGGGGCTCTGCACATATTTGTAGAGCCCCGATTTCTTGAGGTCGACCGAGGAATACGTCTCGATGTCAATGGACAGGTGGACGATCATCTCGGCCTTCGTGGTCATATGCCGTATACGTTGCCGTTAAACGGCTTGCCGGTGATGGGATCGACTTGCGGTTGCGCCTGCTGCGGCGGATAGGCCGGAGGCTGCTGCATCGGCTGCTGGCCGTAGCCCTGTTGCGGCGGATAGGCCGGAGGCTGTTGGCCGAAGCCCTGCTGCGGCGCAGTCGCTGGCTGGCCGTACTGCTGGGCCGGAGCTTGTCCAAAGCCCTGCTGCGGAGCAGTTGGTGCCTGACCATACGACGGTTGTCCGAAAGCCTGTCCGGGCACTTGGCCGAACCCGCCAGGTTGGCCGTAGCCTCCCTGTGGCGCAGGAGATCCGCCGAACGCCTGCTCCGCGCTGACACGGCCGCCGAGCGGTTCCCCGTCGGAGAGCTTTTGCACCGGACCGAGTCCAGCACCGATGCCCTTCTTCCTGTTGGAATACTCATAGAAGTTGATGTTCACGCGAGCGTACACGCCGCTGTAGATCTCCGACTGGTTAAGGATCGGATTCATGTTGATATCCACTATCGCCTGCTGTTGCTTGCTTCCTGCCGTCAGAACCCAATGTCCTTTGCACTCCTGTCCAAACGGCTCTCCGTTCGGGCGGACTCCGTCTCCGTCGTGGATAGGAACGTTCGGTTGCGAGTTGGCGGTCCAGTATCCCTTCGCGACACCCTTCTGGTGCGCGGCATGGGTGGCGGCCTGGATGCGCTGCATCGTGGCGACATCCGACTTCGGAATGAGGATGGTCGTGCTATATTTCGGCTCGTCACCCGGTTGGCTTGCGTACGGCTGGAACAGATGGACGAAGCTCAGACGGACGCGATCGGTCGTAACGCTAGTTGCTTGATTTTGCTGGGTCATAGAAGTGGTGCCTCCTGATGTTTTTATTTTTTCGGGCATCGAGGGCGCGACAATTCGCTGCAGCTCCGCCCGATGCCCTAATGCTTAGGCTTCTTCTGCTACGGTGCCGAACACAGTCGCCGGATCAATCCGGTCCGTGATGGCTTCCCGCTTGTCATCGGCGGGAGCGATCGTCGGCTTGCCCGGATCCACTCGGATGTGACCCGGCTCCTCGAGCAGCTCCCGGTACTGCTTCGTTTTCAGTATCTTCTCGACTGCCGGTGCGGTCAGCGGCTTGCGCTCATAGAGCAGCGCCTCGTCGATGCCGTTGGCCATCAGGTGCGCGAATGCCGCGTCGATGTTGGCATAGTTCCGGCTGCTGCGTCCTCGGACAGCCTTCCAGCCGGGAACTTCGCCGCCCTGCAGCAGCTGGGTGAGCGCCTGGTCCTTCAGCTTGCCGTACCAGTTGACGACGCCAAGCCTTTCGAACTGCTCCAGCACCTTCGCCGCCTCTTCCCACGAGATCAGCGGCGGCTTGAGCGGCGCGGCGGCCGTGGCGGACATAATGCTCTCTACGCGCGCCCGGCAGGTCGCCTGCGCCCGGCAGAACTTGCAGTGTTCACCCGGGATATAGTCGCCCTCGCCGGCGTAGGCTTTGGCCGCGATCGGCTTGATCGACTCACCCCAGGCTAGCAACTCTTCTATCGAGATCTCGTCCTCGCTGATCGTGTTCAGGCGCGGCTGAATGATCGCCATGCGGATTGTACGGATGTCATGGAATAAGCGATACGCCGCGACGGCCCCGAGAGCATAGAGCCGCATTTGTGTGTTTCCAACGGCTGACACGGGATGTCCCTTGCCATACTTCAGGTCATTGATAGACAAGACGCCGCTGCCGACGATGGTGCAGTCACCCGTCCCGAAGCCCTCCTGCGCATAAGCGCTGTAGTCGAGCCGTTTCTCGATCGCCACGTGCGGCGGCGTCGTGAAGCCGTGGACGAGTTTCTGAATGTATTCCAGGTAGACGTCCGTCGCGGCGTCCATCTCGTCCTCATAGATCGGGTTCGTCTTCAGCTTCTTCATCTCGGCGTTGAACTTGCGCGGCCCCATCGGGGTAAAGTACTTCTGCAGCTTCAGCTCCGCGATCTCATGGGCGAGCGTGCCCTTCTTCGCAGCCTCACCTGCTGTATCCGGCAGCGTCTCCTCGAGTCGAACGCTCGGAGTGCAGACCAGCCAGCGGTGCGAAGAGCTCGCCGAGAGAAGCGCGTGCGCTCTCTCAGCGTGAGCTACGGCCGTCATACGCGGGCTCCGAGCGACCTCAGATAGGTCGCGAACGCCCCGTACTGCTCCTTGGGCAGCGCCATCAACGAATCCGCTCCGAATTGCCCACGAAGGCAATCGACGATCAATTGTTGCTTGTTAGGATCTGAGTCGATGAGGCTGGTCGCCGCTACGCCAAGCATATCGAACGTGTATTCCTGGGCGGAAGCAACCGGAACGGCGCCCTGTGGCTGTTGCGCGGGCGGCTGCTGGACCGGAACACCGGTCTGCGGAGCGACAAGCGGCTGTACTGGCACGGCGGCCAGTGGGGCCTGTGGCTGACCATACGACACTTGACCTTGCTCGGGCGCCTGGTAGGCGGCTTGTTGCGCCGGGTAGGCCGGAGCGGTCGGGAACGACGGAGCAGGCGATACAACCGGTGCTGCCGGAGCTTGTCCGACGTCGAGTTGCTTGGAAAGAGACGGGATATGTGCCGCCAGATCGGCGAGCTCTTGAACGGCTTCGGCAGCGTTGCCGCCTTTGATATGGATCTCGATAGGCATGGATGAGTCCTCCTGATGTCGCTCTTATTGAGCCTCTTTTTGAAAAATGTTGTATGCGATGACAGGACCGCTCAGAGCAGATAGGCTTTCAGCATCGAGGCTGTCCGAGGGCAAGCGCACATGAGCCTTATCACGTTTCCATTGCATTTCTTCTTGGTCTTCTGGATCTTCGTAAATCCCAGTCCCAGCGAAGTGGCCACCGAGACTCGATCGCATGTGTCTGATCATTCCAAGCGCCCCCTTCAGTCGTAGCTGCGGCTTTGTTCCTGCGCGATCTGCAACTCATTCCGGAGCCGATCAATCTCGTCCTCGGCTTCCTTGGCGAGGCGGATGGCAGCCGGCCAGCCGATGAGAGCGGCTTTCGCGAATTGGACCAAGCGGCCGATCGCGTCGAAAGATTGGATTGTCACGCCTGCAGCATCCTCGCAGCGCTTCAGATCGGCGTCGAGGTCACGCGCTTCCGACTTAGTGGACAAAGGCATGCTCCGGCACCTCCTGCGTCATATCATTGATGCAATGCGTGCAGACGCTCTTGCCGTTCCACGGGCGCAGCATGCGGACGTCAACGTGATTCCCGCACACCTCGCACTCCGGCTCGAGCAAGCCTATCGTCACGACGGCGAGGTGCAGCTGGCGCTCCAGGCGACGCGCAGGCCGCCGAGCTGCTGAAATAATGGATCCCATATGGGCCCTCCTGATTTACAGATAATGAATGCGATGATACAATGGCGATGAATTGTTTCCTCTGCGCCCCTTCTCGGCTCCTACCCCGAGATAGGGCGTTTTTACTTGCTCGTAAGCGCGGCCGCCATCACCAATGGATTCATTCCGGCATCTGCCTTCAGCCGGCGCTTAACTTGCTTCACGTGACGCTTGGCGGATTTCTGCTCATGCCATTTTTTATTCGGCGCGGTATTTCCGGCCAGCTTACGGCGTCTCGCTTCTCCCATATCCTTGTTCACCTCCCTCACAGGGTCTACTGGGCTTGATAAACGATCCATGCGCGGCCGACTCTCTGCATGGCACGACTCACCTGAGACTGGTACGTACCTAGAAGGCTTGCAATCTCTTGTTGCCTGGTGCCCGTCATTCGCATTTTGATGATCCGCGCTTCACGCTCAGGTAACGTAGCAAGAAAGTCCGCAACATTCACCGAGCTATAATCGTCTTCGTTCGAGACTGAATCCCCTAACGTCCAGGGCTTGTCCTCATCCGAACCCAGCAGTTGACTGTCCAATGATGAAACTTGGATCGCGTGTACATGGCGGGCGCGTTGCACTTTCTTGATTGTCGTTCCGAGGATTGCTGCAACCTCGTCGTCGGGCTTGTCCAGCAAATGAAGGCATATCATTTTGTTGAGCAGCTCCCGTGCAGGGCGAGGCACTTTTACACACGGCCCGCTGTACTCCCGAAGGTGGCGCAAAATGCTGCCTCGGATTAGGGAAACGGCGTAGGTTGAAAATGTGAAGCCCCGGTCCGGGTCGTATCGTTGTGCAGCCTCCACCAGCCCCATGTAACCTGCACTCACGATGTCATCGAAATCAAATGCGGCTTTTGCCCGTAACCGGTATTGCTTCGCGACCTTCCCGACTAGGGGCATGTGGTCCTCTGGTCTAATCGCGTTAATCGTTCTCACCTCCTTCTATGGAACTGCTCGGCACGCTCGTCCGCCCGCTTGGCGGCCGTCAGGATCGACGACAGGACGAAGATCAATGCAACTAGACAGACCAGACACACCAGCGCGGCCATCATCGGCCCACCGGGGCCAGTACGCCGTGCAGCCCGCAGACAATCTCGACCGCCATCTGCTCCGTGGAGTGCATCATAATCGGCGTGCCCTCCGCGGCCGGCTCCTGTGCTTGGCGATAATACTGTCGGCTGTAAGTGGCGACCGCGTCGCCCTCTTGCATGACGATCGTGTCGGCATCCTGCCGGATCGGCGTTCCAGTAAGTAGCGTCTTCAACATCCCTTTTCACCTCCTTCCAGAGCGATTGTCGGCCTCCAGTTCAGCCGATCGGCCCTCAGATAGGCGTTCAGTGCTCCTTTGTATGCCATCAGGCGGTTAAAACGATGTGGATTGCTGTGACGTCGCTGGCTGTATTGCAGTGCCTTTCGGGCGTAGTAACCGATACGCTTTAGGGATTGGTCCATAACTCAACTTCACCGCTTTCGCCTCTCGGATAGTTATTCCTGACTTGTTCGTTTACCCAAGCATCAATGTCTGATTGCCTGAAATAATACTGCCCACGCTGCCGGAAGAACGGAATTTCTCCATTAACGCACATCCGACGCACTGTCGACTCCGATATTCCTTGGTACTTAGCGGCCTGAGTCACATCGAAAGTGTTTCCGTACAAACGCTTTTCGATATAGGGTTCAAGCTTTTCAAGTAGCCTTTTTTCAAGATCGTTTGTTATGTCCTCCCGAAGACTTTCGATAAACGCTGCAGTAGCGGACATCTATATCGCCACCTTAATCCCGTTTTTCGCGAACGATTTCATCGACGGTTACACCCAAGGCATCAGCTATTTTTAGCAGCGTCTCGGCTGTGGGACCCTGTTTTTTATCCTTGATCCCGTAAATCGCAGATAACGATACGCCGCTCATTTTGCTTAATCTGTAAGGTGTAATCCCGCGCTCATCAATCAGGCGATTTACGTTCTCTTCGATTATCAGCCCCATGCTCAGCACCTCCTTTCGAAATAAAGAATATAACTCTTTAGAGGTATAATCAAACTAATTCATAACTCAATTTAGTTATATAATCCAATGATCTCTCTAATTCTCTCCCATATTCTTGACTTATCACTCTTTTGTAAGTTATTATTACTTCATTGAGTTATATCCTAATTAAGTTATAGTGGAGGCAGGAACGTGGAGATCGCGGAAAAGATCCAACGTCTAATGGATGAGCGAGGTATTACCCCTTATCGCCTCGCCAAAGAGACCGGGGTCTCATACACCGGCCTTTCGAAGATCCTATCCCAACAAACAAAGAACCCACAGATAGATTCACTTAAAGCCATTGCAGCATACTTCGGAAAACCGGTCGACTATTTTACAGAAGAGGGGGATTTCAGTACACCCGAATGGGCGACGGCCAAAGATATCCGGGATTTCAAACGAATGCTAGAGGAAGATTCCCCTATTATGTTCGATGGCGTTCCACTGGACGTCGAGTCTCGGCAGCGTGTGATGGATATACTTACTGGATTGTTCTGGGACGCGAAGAAGCAAAACAAGAAAACGTATGGACGCAAGGCAAAGACCGACACCAACAATAAAGATACTGAGTAGGTGGCACCTTGATCCGCACGACACGTCGACTTATGAAACGCTTCAAAACAAACGACCCTTTCAGTATTTCAAAAGGTCTTAACATACAAGTTAAATTTGAACGACTCGGCAATGGAACTAGAGGGTTTTATGTACGCATGCTTCGCCGTCGTTTTATCGTGATCGATTCAGATCTGAGCGCAGATTGGCAACGATTTGTATGTGCACATGAGCTTGGTCATGACCGACTCCACCCAGGAATAAACCGCTTCTTCCTCGATGAACAGACTCTCTTTAATGCTGGCAAATACGAACGTCAGGCGAATAAATTTGCTGCTAGTCTCCTTACATATGGGGACCAGCCCCATTCTGGCGAGAGTATCCACGATTACTATAACCGGCATGGTATACCTCCCGAATTGCACAAACTCCTATATTGACTCCGCGGTCCATGTCCAAGGGCTTTTTCTCGCCCTCAGACCGAACATACATTCCTATTTAGGGGGTTTTCTCTATGCCCAATATTGAGCAGCGGGGCGAAAACACATGGCGACTCATTGTTTACAACGGGTACAAAGCTAACGGCGATCCTAACCGAGAACGCAGGAAGATCACTGTCGAAGATCCAGCATTGCTTAAATCAAAGGTTAAACTGCAACAGTATCTAGAGTCAGAGTGGTATAAGTTCAAAGAAGAAGTTGAGACTGGGCAGTATATTAAAATTGACAAAGTGACTTTCGAGGCATTTGTTCCGGAGTGGAAAAAGGGATACGCGGAACAGAAACTAGGCGGCTATACACGTCGCAATTACTATGGCATTATCAGCAGTCAACTACTACCTGAATTTGGCCATGTTGAAATCAATAAAATTAAGACAATCCATATCGTGAAGTTCATGACACGACTCACAACCGCATCCGGTCGGAAGGACGGCAAGTCAAAACCATTAGCCACTAACACACAACTTAATATTTATCGCACCCTGAAATCGATTATGGATACAGCTGCAAAGTGGAAGATCATTTCCTCGAATCCAATGGAAGGCGTCGATCGTCCGACCCATAGTAAGACCGAAAAACGAGAAATGAAGAAACGTAAGAAGTCGCTAACACCGGAAGAGACGAAATACACGATTGAGAAGCTTCGGCAAGTGTCATTCCAGTGGCGAATGTATTACGTGGGTGTCATCCTCGGTGGTTTTCGTCGTGGCGAAATGCTTGGGGTTGAATGGCCCGCAGTTGACTTTGAATCTGGAGGGATCCATGTCGAAAAGCAGATTACCTTTGACGAGGATAGCAATCCAGTTGAAGGTGAAGTTAAGACGGAAGAGTCTGAAGGATTTGTTCCAATGCCACAATTTTATATGAATGCTCTCAGGAAGTTTAAACAAGCATGGGAGGAAGAGAAAGATCAGTTGGGGAGCAAGTGGAAGGGCGGAGAAAAGCTGTATGTTTTCCACAGCGGTTGCGGTGAAGGGTACTATCCCGATGCTCCTACACGTCAATGGGCAAGAATCAAAGCCAAGTATAATTTGCCGCCGGTGCGCCTTCATGATCTTCGTCACACAACAGCTATGCTTCTACGTGAAGAGCAGGTAGATATGAAGTCGATCCAGGAACGTCTACGCCATTCAAGACTCGAAACAACCTCAAACATTTACACTCATGAGTCCGAAACGATTAGCCGCTTTACCGCAGATAGACTTGAAAAATACAGTCCAGTAACCCCGCTCTAGTTTGGGGTTAAAATGGGGTTACTGATTTCAATTCCGACTGATTGCGTATGTTAATCATGACTACTGACTAAAACCAAAACCCTTGATTTTAAAGGATTTTGACCACATATGTTCATGCAGAATAAGGGGAATTCTAATTTCCTAAACTGCAGGTCGTACGTTCGAATCGTATCGGGCGCGCCAGATGATAAAATGACGAGAACCGCGATGAATCGCGGTTCTTTTTGTTTTGTATGGGTGTGTGAGTGCGAATCGCTTGCTGGCGAAATTAGTGGTTCTGTTGCCCTGAGGACAACAGCAAACAGCAGTGGGCATCCAGGTTGTTCAAACCTAAATGTAACCTTTACAACCATTTAGTTGCATGCTATATTTCAAATACTACTAATATTATCCATTTTTGCGCAAGCTAACTTTACTTTAAATGCATTAATTTAAGAAAGTATGCAAAAAACAAAATAAAACTAATATTTCATTTATTTTTATTTCAGATAAAACATAATTATTAATAAGACGTTTCTTTGAGGTGATGACGTGATAAATTTATCAGATCTTAAAAAAGTCTTTGATGAATTAAAGAATTTAAACGAAGAAAATATAAAAATAAAAATAGTAGTAGAACTATTTAAGCGATTAGGGTATGACTCGAACAATTTTATCTTTGAACATCCCGTTTACCATCGCGATAAGAGGGTCGATTTC
Organism: Cohnella nanjingensis; assembly: GCF_014212125.1. GTDB lineage: Bacteria > Bacillota > Bacilli > Paenibacillales > Paenibacillaceae > Cohnella > Cohnella nanjingensis. The sequence goes on along the minus strand of NZ_JACJVP010000007.1, from coordinate 72,636 downwards.
ATATATGAGGATGTAAGTAAGCAAGCCATTTATTTTGAAACTAAGCGAGGAGATAGAGATTTAACTGCAAGAGATATTGTTCAATTGGCTAGTTACTTGCACATTAGAAATATTGAGTGGGGATTTTTATGTAATGGGAAAAGGTTAATACTACTTAACGATAGAATTCAACCTACTAGTCAGAATGAAACTTCACTAGAAGATAAGATAGTATTTGATTTAAATATCTATTCGTCTAGAGATAAAAAGACATTAGATTTTATAACACATGCCTCCTTGTTACAAATGCATACTACTAATTACTTTAGAGATGTAGCACAGTTCAGGGCAATAAAATTCCCGTTAGGCAGTGGAAGCTGGAGAGTTTATAAAAGTACCTTAATGAACTTTTATACTTATTATGCTGAGCGTGAAAAAAAGTATCGACCATTAGAACAAGTCCGCATTGATGACTTTGAAAGATATCTGAAATATGACCAAAAAAATAAAGAAAGCCATAAAAAGAGCGTTAATTCAGAACAAACATTTAATAATAAATACTCTCATCTACGTTCGATGTTTATAGAACTAAAGAAAAGCGGTATTATCGCATCACATCATTTCGATCAAGATCGAAATAAGTTAATTACCGCTCTAGACACAGTAGATGTTTCGAAGAGTTCCGACCACTTAAATTTAATTAACTTGAAATCAATTATTAGATTCTTTCTTGATTCAGAGAACTCTATTAGAGACGTTACTATGCTACTTCTTTGTGTTTATCTAGGGTTAGAACGTTCAACATTAAGGACTTTGAAATGGAGTATGTTCAATACTCAATTTACTATCCTTAAACTTTCCGAAAGAACAATTACACTACCTTCACGCATTACTCATTATTTAAAACTATTGCGTGAAGACATTAATACTAAAGGAATAAAAGGAGAATATCTCTTCTACACAAGGTATTGGAAAAAATTTAACATATTTAGCGAAACTGCAATCAATGAAATATTCGCTAGACTACAAAGGATAGATAATGAAGATCCTAGTTGGAAAGTTTTTTCTCCCCAATATTTTCGTATGAACATGCCAAGGATTCTATTTCAGAATGGATACTCTATTGAAGAAATATCTTATCTTTTTGGATTGGATTTACAAAGCCTGTCAAAGTTAATCACTCAGGAAGATATTTATGAAAAAGTTAAAATAATAGGTTCGGAACAGATTAATAAACATCCTTTTGGGGTCGTTCTAACTTAGCCACGTACCACCTAATTACATCTCGACATTGGTTTCTCTATTTGGCTAATGTATTACAACAACGTTGAGTTATAGTACAAAAAATAGAAAGGAGATACATCAGATGACAAAGCAGTTGCTGGATGAATTCTTTCTAGGTCTAAACGTTTCAATTACCCTGTTTCCTGAACAGAGCACTAGATCTTATAAAACCATAGATAAGTTTCAAGAGTTTATCATTAAAGAAAAAGAGTTCTGGCAGAGTGTCAATTCCGAAGTTGGAAGCAGATTTCAATCAATTGAAGATCAAATCAATAATGCGATTCGATATGCAGAATCTAATAATATGAGTCAAGCGCAAAGTTGTGCCTCACAGGCATTAAGTTTGGCGCAACAAAACAGTTGGCCAACAGTATACTCGAAAACAGCCGCCGCCCAATTTATTAAAAAACAAATACAAACAAATTCAGCCCGTGGGGATGCTGCAATATACTACCTTCTGAGAGGACAAATGCCAAGCTCTAACAGTATCGATTACTTTAAAGGGTATGTGGATGCCTATATTTTTGAAGAATCCGCAAGATCTTTCAAAGAAGCTGCTGCGACACATGAGACAACACTCACTGAACTACATACTGATTATCAGAATAAGCTTAATGCTCTCGATGGTGATTATCATATTATCACAACGAGTTGGAATACCGAGTTTAATAATGCAGTGACCGCTTGGGAGGTCGGAGTCGAGAACTTCAAGGGAACAACCACAGAATGGCGCGACACCATTGAAAAAGAAACAAGAGATAAGCTTGATAGAACATTGCGTGAACTTGAGCAAATTCGTAAGACATATACGGAAAAACTTAGATTAGAGGGACCTGCTACATATTGGAAAGAACTTGAAAAGGAGTACAATGAGTCGGGTAACAGATGGAGATGGTGGGCGGTTGGATCGACAGCTATTTTCGTAGTTATTCTAACTGTTATTCTTTTGATTCACCCCGATTCACAATTTATTACAAATGGAGCTCTAGACGTTAATTCATTAAGGAATGCTTTGGCATTCACGATAATCACTTCAATTTGCATTTATCTAACAACGCTTTTTGTAAAACTCTCTGTCAGCTCATATCATTTAGCTAGGGATGCAAAAGAACGATATCAATTAACTCACGTTTATTTATCGCTGCTTAATGAAAGTGCGGTTAATGAGGTAGAACGAATTACTGTACTTCAATCAATATTTAGTAGATCTGACACGGGGCTGCTTAAAGGAGATAGTGGACCAACAATTCCCGACAGCCTTACCCAAATTATTAAGTTATTGAGAAAATAATAACAATTGACGAGTTAGATAGGAATTTCTTTGTAGCCACTTACGGTAACACCGCTTCAACCATCCGGCCATTAGAGCCTCGGTCTCCATGCAGAGATTGACCCTCCAGTTGCTTGGAGGGTCTGATTTGTTGTGTGTTCATCTTTATGCCAACAATTGCTCCAACGCCACCGTTATTCATTCCTCCATCTGCGGCGTTACATGGGAATACGTGTCCAGCGTCATATTGACCGTGCTGTGCCCTAGCCGCCTCGAAACAGCCTTCATCGTGTTAATTCCTGCCTGCAGCAACAGCGTGACGTGGGTATGACGCAGCGCATGAAAGTTGATCTTTACTCACACCGTTTACCTTCAACAACCTTCTCCCTTTGATAAAATTGTTCGGAAAGACAAAGTTGCCGTCATACGTGTGAACGATAAAATCCTTTGGCTTATCAAACAGTCCCTCGTCTACTTAACCTCTTTTATCGTTAAGATGTCTCACATTTTTGATAATCGTCAGTTCATTTACAATTCCTTGCTCGCTCAAGTAGGTTCGTGACACAAAATAAAAATAGCAGCGAGGCCTACGCCTCACTGCTATTTTTTGCCCGGTTATGCAAAAGGATGTATCAGTTCGTCTGCATGAATGACGATAAGCACGATATTGATGGTTGCAAACACCAAGGCGGGCGACGATTTGCCAATCGGGTCTTTGGCCTTGAGATGCACGAAGAATGCGGCCACCATCGTAACGCCCAGCCAGATGCCGGCCCATCCGATCGCCCCCGCGTACCAGTAGCCGACGATGAGGACGGCGGCGCCGGCTAATTGGACGAAGCCCGTGACGACGCGGAACCATTGCGGCAGTCCAAGATGCTGGAACATCTCGCTCCAATATTTGGCTCCGACAACCTTGGCGGTGCCCGAGAAGAGATAGTATAAGATCAGTAAAATTTGCAATACGATCGAAAGTACGGTCATTTTCGAAATCCTCCCATAAATTTTAGGAATGTGGTACCATATCTTCACTCGAATGTGGAGGGCGTCAGCGGCAGCGTATACGCCCGTCATTCGCTTAGAACGGCCAGATCGAGCTGCTCAACCCGTGCCGGATCGTCGACCTGATCGATCGCGACGATCTTCCCGTCAGCGTAAGTAAGCACGAGTACGAGCAACAGCCGTCCATGCGGAGCGACGATGATGCCGACATCTCCGTTTACTAGCGCCGGGCGTGCGGCGCGGGCGCGTCCAAACATAAGCATCTTGGCTACGGTCTGCGCACCGCGGATCTCGCTGGAAGGGTCTGGCGACACGGCTGCGCGGTCGTTCCGCAACACGACTTCCGGATCTAGCACCTCCAGCAGCGCTTCGAAGTTGCCGGTGCGCGCCGCGGCGAGGAAGGCGTCGACAAGCGTCCTCTGAACGCCGAGATCGGCCTTGGGAGCTGCCTCCGCTCCTTGTACGCGGCGGCGCGCCCGGCTCGCCAACTGCCTTGCCGCAACCTCGGAGCGCCCTACGATGGGTGCGATCTCTGTGAAAGGGATGGCGAATATGTCGTGCAGCACAAACGTAATGCGCTCGACGGGATTCAATTTACCGAGCACCACGAGCAGCGCAAGACCTACGGAATCGGCCAGCAGCGCTTCGTGCTCGGGATCGCCTCCGGCCGTACGGCCCACGACCCGATCCGCTTCATACCCCTCAATGGACTCTTCGCGCCGCGCTTTACGCGAGCGCAGCATGTCAAGACACACCCGGGAGACGACCGTCGTCAGCCATCCGCAGATATTCTCGATCTCGCTCCGATCGGATCGGCTAAGTCTGAACCAAGATTCCTGGACAGCGTCGTCCGCCTCGCTCAAGGATCCGAGCATTCGGTAAGCTACAGCCTGCAAATGGGCTCTGTTCTCTTCAAACTGCTCCGCCAACCAATGATGTTCGTTCATCGGCCACATTCCTCTCTTCTATGCTCTCATAAGGATGACGAATGATATCGGACCGGTGTGACCGATAAACCGATGATCTAAAATAAAATTCTCATTCGATCGGGAATTCCATAACTTGCACATCCCCAATTATAAATAGAAGCGGTACACGGCGCGATGACAAAGAGGATCTCGGTCCCTTAAAATAATAACAATGAGCCTGCCGACGCCTTGTCGCGGAAGGGAGACGACGAGATGACCAACGCCACCGAATACGGCACCTACGGCTTCCGGTTCGCCGAATCCCCGGAGCTGCCGCTCTGCGGCTTATTCGCCGTCGGACGAGAACGGGAAGCCTGCGCTTCTTATCGCTGGGACGGCTTGACGCGTGAAGACGGGCCTCTTCTGCTCTTTCAGTACACGCTGGCGGGCGAAGGCGCCGTCGAGATCGGGGAGCGGAAGGAAGCCGTCGGCGCGGGCAGAGCCTTCCTCGTCGACATCCCCGGCGACCACCGCTACTACTTGCCGGCGGACAAGCCGGAATGGGCCTTTTATTTTCTGCTGTTCCGGCCCCGTCTCGTGATGCCCGCTTGGGAGGCGATCAAGGCCAAGCTGGGCGATGTGGTCGATCTGCCTGCGGGCAGCGCCCCGATCCGCCAGCTGCGGGCGATCTTCGAAGACGCGCGCGACGGCAAGATCGCGGACCCCTATTCGGCATCCTCCCACGTGTATCAATTCGTCATGGCGCTCGCCCGCTTCGCGTCCTCTCCCGACCGGGGGCAAGAAGCGTGGCCCGCTGCCGTTCGCTCGGCGGTCCGCTACATCGATACGAACTACGCCGGGATGATCGGCCAAGCGCAGTTGGCCGCGGAATCGGGACTGTCCAAATACCACTTCCTCCGGACGTTCTCCCGCTACGTCGGCCTGACGCCAATCGATTATGTGAACCGCGTGCGGATCGAACGCTCTATCGAGCTGCTCGGCCGCTCCGACTGCAATATCGAGGCCATCGCCTCCGCCGTCGGGTATTCGAGCGGCAGCTATTTTATCAAAGTGTTCCGCAAGCTGACCGGCCAGACGCCAGGGCAATTCCGGGAGGGTCGGCAGCTTCCGTACAGCCGGCTTTTCTTCGACACCTAATCATGCAGCAATTCCGTGCTATTCATCGTCCAAAATTACGGTATTCAGCTTGATCCGGCGGCATTATGATGAGGACACAACCGCAATTATATCTCTTCGCATAGGGAGTGTGTCCGCTTGAATCATCACGCGATCGCCCCAACGCCGCCGATGGGCTGGAACAGTTGGGATTGCTACGGAGCCGCCGTGACGGAGAAGGAAGTCCGCGCCAATGCCGACTATATGGCGAAGCATCTGAAGGACTTCGGATGGGCATACGTCGTCGTCGATATCCAATGGTACGAGCCGGGAGCCGTCTCTTCGCAGTACCGTCCGTTCGTGCCGCTCGAGATGGACGAATACTCGCGATTGATGCCGGCTGTGAACCGATTCCCGTCCGCCGCGGACGGCCGAGGCTTCAAGCCGCTCGCCGACTACGTTCACGGTCTCGGTCTCCAATTCGGCATCCATATCATGAGGGGCATCCCGCGCCAAGCCGCACACGCCGGAACGCCGATCAAAGGCGCCTCCGTGACCGCGCGCGACATCGCCCACCCGAACTCGATCTGCCCGTGGAACACCGACATGTACGGCGTAGACGCGATGAAGGAAGGCGCGCAAGCCTACTACGACTCGCTGTTCGAGCTGTACGCGGAATGGGGAGTCGACTTCGTCAAGGTCGACGATATCGCCGCCTCCCGGCTGTACGACACGCATCTCCCGGAGATCGCGATGATCCGGGAAGCGATCGACCGCAGCGGCCGGCCGATGACGCTGAGCTTGTCCCCGGGACCGGCTCCGCTCGCGCACGCGGACTTCCTGGAGCGGAACGCCAACATGTGGCGGATGACCGACGACTTCTGGGATTTGTGGGCGCTGCTGCTCGACATGTTCGACCGTTGCGAGAAGTGGCAGGGACGGACGGGCCCGGGGCATTGGCCCGATTGCGACATGCTGCCGCTCGGGCATATCGGCATCCGTTCGGTGGACGGGGGCGGCGCGGACCGTTGGACCCGCTTCACGAAGGACGAGCAGGTGACGATGATGACGCTCTGGACGCTGTTCCGCTCGCCGCTGTTCTTCGGCGGGGAACTGAACGACAACGACGACTGGACGCTATCGCTCCTCACCAATCGCGAGGTGCTCGCCATGCACCGGGACGGGATGGAGGCGAGGCTAGTATACCGCACCGGCGATAGCATCGTCTGGACGTCGAAGGGGCCGGACGGCGTCCGCTACGTCGCGTTGTTTAATACCGGCGCAGCGCCGCTCCAGGTCGGCGTCACGTTGGACGCGCTCGGATGGAGCGAAGGCGCTGCTTCGGCGCTGGATATGTGGGCTTCGGAAGCACTCGGAACGGTCGGGGAACGCTTGGAGCTAGAGGTCGCCTCGCACGGGGCGAGGCTGATTAAGCTGTCCTAGTTGCATAGCCAAAAGACCGCTCCCTTGCCTGAGGGAAGCGGTCTTTTCATTAACATGCGCGAAGCTCATTGCCGCTGCAGCATTAATTGCTCGATCTGCCGCATCTCATCCGGCGTCAACGGTCCGAAATCCATCGCCTTGGCATTCTCCGTCACCTGACTCACGGTGCGGAATCCCGGGATCGGGACGGCGTGCGGGCTCTTGGCCCAGAGCCAAGCTAATGCACCTTGGGCCAGCGTCCGGCCGTTTGAAGTCAGAATCTCCCGCATGGCTTGCAGACGATCGGTCATGTCCGGAGACGGGACGCCGTCTTTGAAGTAGATCAGCCAATCCAGGTTATTTCGGCGCCGGATATCCTTCGCATCCCCGACCGTCGCATCGGCGGCGTACTTCCCCGTCAAAAGCCCCATCGCCAGCGGGCCGCGGTTGATGCTCGCCAGCTCATGCCGCTCGCAGATTTCCAGCATGTCGTCATTGTCGCGGAAGAGGTTCAGTTCATGTTGAATCGCCGTGCAGTGCTTACTTTTCGCAAAAAGCAGGGCCCGGCTCGGCAGATCCGTCGACCATCCGAACGAGCGGATCTTGCCCTCGGCTGCGAGTTCCTCCAACACCTCCAACACTTCATGCGCCAGGTGCTCCGGGTAATCGCCAAGATGGAATTGATAGAGATCGATATAGTTGGTTCTCAGTCTGACGAGCGATGCTTCGCAAGCCCGCCTGATGTAGGCGCGGCTCGCATTCTCCCCCGTGGCCTCCTTCGTCTCTTCGTTCGTCATGAATCCGAATTTGGTCGCGAGGATGACATCGCTGCGCCGGCCTTGCAGCGCATGGCCGATGACCCGTTCGCTATGGCCGGCTCCGTAGTTGTCCGAAGTATCGATGAAGTTGATGCCTGCGTCGAGCGCACAATGAATCGCCGCGATCGATTGTTTGTCGTCGACCTCCCCCCAGCCGAAAGGTTCGCCCGTCTCCGCATCATGCCATGGCCCTCCGATCGCCCAGCCGCCAATGCCCAATGCGCTTACCTCTATCCCCGATCTTCCCAATGTTCGTTTGAACATGAACGACATCTCCTTTTATCGAAGCTTTATGCTCAGTATAATGAGAGCTATGGGTCCTCATAAGAGCCAAATTTACGCTAAATTGAAGAACCAATTCAAAGGAGCGTGGACATGTTCGGATTCATCCCGGCAGCGGAAGGCGGTTCGATCTTAAGCCAATTGTGCGCTTTCTTGCGCGAGGGCATCACGTCCGGCAAGCTCTCTCCCGGCATCCGACTGCCCCCGACGCGCAAAGTCGCCCAGGAGCTGCGCATCGCTCGCAACATCGTCATCGAAGTCTACGAGCAGCTCGCCGCAGAGGGATATTTAACTTCGCGCGTCGGCTCCGGAACGTTTATCGCGGAAGGCATTCAAGTGGAAGCTGCGCCCCGGTTGCGGTCAGAACCGGTACCGATACCGGAATCGGCCCTATCGTCCGGATCGAAGGAGAATGTGATCGACTTTGACGCGGGTACGCCCGATCTCCGCTTGTTTCCTCGCCGACTCTGGCATAAATACGTCAAGGAAATAATGGACTATGGGGCCGACGTTGCGTTCGATTACGGCGATTATCAAGGCATTCGCGTGCTTCGAGAGGAGATCGCCCGATATGTCTACCGCGTGAAGGGCATCCGCTGCAATCCGGATCAGATCCTCATCACTTCAGGCACGTCGGAAGGGTTGATCATGCTGGCCTCTGCCCTCTCGCCCTTGTACCGAACGGCGTATGTCGAAGATCCGACGATCGGATTCGTCCCGGATGTGCTGGAGCGCCTGCATTATGACATCCATCCCGTCCCCGTTGATCAGCATGGGATGTCGTTAAGCCGCATCTCTCCAACGGATCCGGCGGGCTTGATCCTCCTGACGCCATCCCACCAATACCCGACCGGTAGCATTCTCTCTATTCAACGGAGACAGCAAGCGGTGAAGCTGGCTGAAGCGGCGGGGCACTACATCGTGGAAGACGACTACGACAGCGAGTTCCGGCACAACGGAGGTCCGGTTCCGCCGCTCCAACTGCTGGCGCCCTCTCGCGTCATCTATGCGGGCACGTTCAGCAAGACGTTGTCGCCGGCCTTGCGGATCGGATTCCTGATCGTCCCTCCTCCGCTCCTCGAACGCGTGCTGCAGACGAAGGCAGGCTTGAATCTGACTGCTTCGGGCATTACGCAATTCGCCTTGGCCCGGTTCATGGCAGACGGTCACTTCGATCGGCATGTTCACAAGATGAAGGCGATCTACAAGAAACGGCGGATCTTCCTCGTCGAGCAATGCCAACGGCGGTTCGGGGATCAAGCGCAGATTCTGGGCGATGAGGCGGGGATGCATGTACAGATTGCCTTTGGGGGAGCAAGATACGCCAACATCGACTGGCAGCGGAGTGAAGCCTACGGCATTCGGCTCAGTTCGCTCGACGACTACGCCAGGATCAAAGGCCGGCTGCCCGGCAAAATGGTGCTCGGCTACGGGAAGCTGACGGAAGAGGAGATCGGCGAAGGGCTGCGGAGGCTGCATGCGTTCGTTCAATCGCACACTCAACCGTAGACAACCTCCGAATCAACCCCCTATAATCTGCAATATGATGCTGAATTCAGCCAATCTCTGGCAAACGCCGCCAAACAAGGAGATTCCCATGACAAATAATCGGAATATGGCTTTGTCGTTGTCGTCTTTGAATGCCGCTAACGACTTCCCGGATCCCGCGTCCATGCAGCGCATCTGCGAAGCCGTCCGCTTCCCGGAAGACGTCGCGAACGCGCTCCGCGAGGAAGCCGAGCGTATCGCGCAGGACCCTGAGCTCGCCGAGACTGCCGGACGATATCTGCGCGAGCTGTTCGCCGGCGGCGGCCGTCCCGCCGACGACGTGAATCAGGAGCTGCTGGACCTCGGAGCAGATGGCGAGATGCTGGCGGCTGCTGTCTATGCGGGCGCGATTCCGCAGCTGTGGGATCGTTATCGCCAGCGGAATATCCCCGCTGAAGTGCTCGTCGATACAGTCCAGGATATCGTCATCTGGATGGAGACGCACCGCAAGCGCCACGGACGCTGGGGGCTCAGCGAGCTGGGTTGGCTGTATCTGCATATGAGCGGCGAGCTCTTCCGGCTCGGCCGGCTTCAGTTCCACTTCATCCCTAACCCCTTCGAAGTCAAGGTGTTCCGGCATCGGGAGACCGGGGAAGTCGCCGTATTGTCGGATGCCGGGATTCGCTACCGGGCGGATGGGCAGGTCGACGGCACGAACGGCGTCTCCGATCCCGAGGGCGGCTGGACATCGGCGTATGACTTCGACGGCCGGCACTACCAAGGGAATCCGATCTCGCGGCTGAGCGCGACTAGCCGGTCTCCCGTTCAGCTGGCTGCCGGCGAGTGGGAGCTGGTCCTGCAGAAAGGCGATATCGTCCTGAACGTGCACATCCCCGAGGGCGGACGCATGTCGCCCGAGACGTGCCGCGACTCGTACGCCCGCGCTTCCCGCTTCGCGGCCGAATACTATCCGGAGCAGCCGTTCGGCGCGTTCGTCTGCGAGTCCTGGCTGCTCGCGCCGCAGTTCCAGGCGCTGCTGCCGGCGGACGCGAACATCGTCCGCTTCCAGCGCGACTATCATCTGATCCCGGTCCTGGCGAATGAAGGCCAGACGCTGGAGCGCGTCTTCGGCTTCGGCACGAAGCTTGACGGCCTACCGGGCTTGCTGCCGCAGTCTTCGCTGCAGCGCGCCGTCTACGATCATCTGACGCGAGGCGGGCAGATTCACAATAGCGGAGGGATTCTGCTGAAGGGAGAGGCCATCGTAGACTAGTCTTGGGCGGCCCATTCACATATAGCCGCAACGCGAGCGCACAGCTTTGCATTGCGGTTATTTCGGATATATAGGATCGTGATTCATCGCAACCAATGGACATCTCTTCCGTAATCCTTACTAACAGCCTGGAGGTGTCGATCATGCGAACAAATAAGAAAGCTTCGGCTCTCGGTGTAGGAATCGCGCTAGGCGTGGTGTTCGGCCTCTTGATTCACAACCTGGCGTTAGGGATCGGGGTTGGCGTCGCCATCGGGATTGTTATGAGCAGTCGGGCGAGATAATTCGTTTTTCCGGCCGGCGCATCCGCGGATATCCATTCATCCCCTGCCCCTTGCGCATCCGGTGAGTGATTTGGGAGTATCGCTTGCTATGATGCGTTCGATAAGTGACGGGACCGTCGCCAGAAGGATCGGTTACCGGCAAAGGGGGATTCGGGTTGGAAGCCGCAGAAGGGATGTTCCAGGGACATCAAGGAATCGAGCTGTTCTACAGAAAAATCCCGGCGTCAGGTGCGCCTGCCAGAGGAGCGGTCATCGCCGTTCATGGGCTTGGCGACCACAGCGGAGGCTTGCAGAACCTGTGGGGCATGTTGACGGAGGGCGGCTATCACGTCTACGCCTTCGACTTGAGAGGACACGGCAGAAGCTCGGGGAGCAGGGGTTTTATCCGCGATTGGGAAGAATATCGAGGCGATCTGCATGCGTTCAGGACGATGGTCGCTTCCGAGATCGCAGAGCTGCCCCTCTACTTGGCCGGACATAGCCTTGGCGGCGTCGTCTGCGCGGATTATGCGCTGTACCACGGTCGCGAGCTCTCGGGGCTCATGCTGATCGCGCCCGCCCTCTCGTATGAAGCTACTTTTTGGGAGAAATGCCTGATCGCATGCATGGCGCAGATAAAGCCCGATCTGACCGTTCGCAAACAGGGGAGCGCGGATGCATTGACGTGTATTCCCGAGATCCGAGCGCGGCTGGTCTCGGATCCTTGGCGGCACAACGCGGTAACGCCGGGCCTGGGTCTTGGACTTATGCGGGCGATCAAGCGGATCAGGAGCCAGGCCCACGCCATACAGGTCCCCCTGCTGCTGCAATACGGACTGGACGACGCGATTACGCCGCCCGCCCAGCTGCAGGCGTTCTTTGATACCGTCGGCATCGCGAACAGACAAAAGTTCGAATACGAGGCGGTGCGGCATCGTCCTTTTGAAGATGAGGGACGGGAGACTTTTGGCGCGGATCTGCTCGGTTGGCTGAACCGGCACTAGCGATAGAGGAAGTACGACTTTCTTAAGAAAAGGTGATCCTATCGGCAACATCGACAAACGCAATCGCCTCGACGAAGAGGTATTCGACTATACGGCCAACAAGGACAACAAAGTCTTCATCACTTGGCACGGCAAGCAGGTCAAGATTCTGTCGGGCAAGGAAAGCGAGAAATTCCTGAGCCGGATCGCCGGCAAGGAACATAAAGAGGCCCAATTGATCATGGCGAAGATTACCGGCAACCTCAAGCGCGGGAACGAAAAGGACAACAAGTAAAAACGGTTGCGCCGTCTTCCCTGACGAGGCGTGAAACTTATTAATGCTGTATGACAAATATAAGCGCAACCAGTTTCTGGTTGACGCTGTTCGCAAGCCCGTGATATAGTTTCCCTATTCGAGTTCGCGTTTCCATTCCAATGATCCAACAAAGGAGGTCGCCGACGTGGCAAACCCAATGATCCCATCCCCATCCAACTTCATAGGTTTGGACCCATCGGCTGACCCTGCCGTGCGTATGCGTTGATCCTTCTTCTGCATACCTCGCTCCAGGCGGTTGCGCCTGGAGTTTTTTTGTCTTCTCCTCCAGCTCCCCGTCTGTGCAGTCACGGTCCCAAGCGTTCATGCGACACGATTGCTAGAATACAGAAAGGGGTTCCTCCGCGATGCCGCATCCACCGCACCAACCCAATGTTTCCATGTCCTGGCTACTTCAATACCTCCGTCCAGTCAAGTGGCGCATGCTCCTCCTGATGCTCATGCTGCTCGTCATGACGGGGCTGCAGCTCGTGAATCCGCAGATCGTCCAGCGGTTCATCGACGCGGCGACGGGGTCGGGAACCGTCTCCAGCCTGCTCGGACTGGCGGGCATGTACCTGGTCGTCGCCGTGCTCAATCAACTGTTCACCGTATCGGTCGACTACCTGGGGAACGACGTCTCCTGGCGCGCGACCAACCGGATCCGGGCCAACCTGCTGAAGCATGTCCTCCGCCTGGATATGCGGTTCCACAATGTGAAGACGCCCGGCGAGATGATCGAACGGATCGACGGCGACGTCACCCATATGTCCAACTTCTTCGCCTTGTTCATCGCAAAGATCGTGGGCAGCTTCGCCCTGCTCGCCGGCATTCTCGGTTATATGTACACCTACAACTGGCCGATCGCGCTCACCATGACGGCGTTCACCTGCCTGTCCGTCGGCGTCATGTTCGCGATTCGCGACATGGGCGTGAAAGCCTCCCAGTCGGAGCGCCAAGCGAATGCCGCCCTCTTCAGCCTGATCGAGGAGCGGATCGCCGGCATCGAGGACGTGCAGGCCAACGGCGGCGTCCCACGCCTCATGAACCGCTACCACCGGGCGATGCGGGCGGTGTTCCTCGCCGGCCGCAGGGCCTGGATGCTCCGGGTCATGCCGTGGAACATCACCGTCGTGATGTTCACGATCGCCGTCACCGTCGTCCTGATGATCAGCGTCCGCCTGTATCTGAAGGAGGAGATTACGCTCGGCACGCTGTTTCTCTTCTTCCAGTACACGCAGATGCTGAACGACCCGATCGAACAGCTCGGCGATCAACTGCAGGAGTTCCAGAAGGCGAAGTCCGGCATGCGCCGCTCCCAGGAGCTGCTCTCGCTCCGCAGCGAGATCGCGGACGGCGACGAAGACGAGCTGCCGGACGGCCCGCTGTCCGTCTCCTTCGAACGGGTGAACTTCAGCTACAACGAGGATCAGCGCATCCTGCACGACATCAGCTTCGAGCTGAAGCCGGGCGAGCGCCTCGGCCTCATCGGACGCACCGGCAGCGGCAAGTCCAGCATCAGCCGGCTGCTGCTCCGGCTCTACAACCTGGACAGCGGCGTCATCCGGGTCGGCGGCAAGGATATCCGCTCCATGCGCCTCGAGGCGCTGTACCGGAGGGTCGGCATGGTCACGCAGGACGTACAGCTGTTCGACGGCACGCTCCGCGACAACCTCACGCTGTTCAATCCGCATCTCTCGGATGAGGAGATTCTCGAGACGACCGGCCGACTCGGACTGCGGCCATGGATCGAGGCGATGCCGGCCGGGCTGGACGCCCGGCTGTCTGCCGGAGGCGCATCGCTCTCCGCGGGCGAGGCGCAGCTGTTCGCGCTGACGCGCGTGTTCCTGACCCAGCCGAGTCTCGTCATCCTCGACGAACCGTCCTCGCGGCTTGACGCCGCGACGGAGGCCGCGCTGCAGACGGCCGTGGACCAGCTGCTGGAGCAGTCTACGGGCATCGTGATCGCCCACCGGCTCTCCACGCTCGACCAGGTCGACAAGATCATGGTGCTGCGCCAGGGGCGCATCGTGGAATTCGGGGACCGGACCGCGCTGGCCCAGGACGCATCGTCGGAATACGCCCAGCTGCTGCGAACGAACCGACAGGAGGAATTGGCATGACGGTAACGCGATTCATGGGGCGATTGTTCCGTTACAATCCCTCTTTATATCTGATCAACGGCCTGCTGTGGGGGTGCTTCCACGCGATGCCCGTCGGCATCGGGCTCGGCATGAAGTGGTTCTTCGACCGGTCCACGAGCGGCTCGCACGATTACATGTGGCTGGCGCTGCCGCTGATCGTCGTGGCGCTCGTCCGGTTCTCCCGGGTCGGCATGTTTTTTGTCGCCTTCTTCAAATGGGTGACGTACATCTACCACCTCCAAGCCGTCCTGCGCCGCAATATGCTGGCCGGGATCATGCGCTGGCCCGGACGCAATCTGCCCGCCTCGCCGGGGGAAGCGATGACCCGCTTCCGCGAAGACGTGGACGAAGTCGTCGAATACGTGGAATCCTGGGTCGACTTCTGGGGCCGCGTGATCTACGCCTGCACCTGTATCGTGATCATGGCCAACATCAATTGGAAGATCACGGTCGTGGCCATCCTCCCGCTCGTCGTCGTCACGCTGTTCAACAACCTGTCCGGCAACCGCGCGAGGAGGTACGCCAAGCTCAACCGGGAAGCGACCGGACGGATCACCGGCTTCATCGCGGAGACGTTCGGCGCCGTTCAGGCCGTGAAGCTCGGGAAGGCGGAGGATCACGTGCTGAACCGGTTCCACCGGCTGAACGAGAGCCGCCGTCAGGCCGCTCTGCGGGACAATCTGTTCAAGCAGTGGATGAAGTCGCTGAATCAGCACGTACTCAGCATCTGCACCGGCGTCATCCTCCTGATGTGCGCCGCGGAGATGAAGGCCGGGCGCTTCACCGTCGGCGATATCGCGCTCTTCACTTCCTATCTGAGCACGTTCTCGTTCAGCGTCTCTCTGTTCGGCTATATGGTCTTCCAGCACAAGCGGCTGCGGATCGCCCTCGACCGGATGCGGATCTTGTTCCGCCCCGGCGAGGAAGACCGTATCGCCGAGCACAGCGAGATTCATCTGTACGGCGAACCTCCGGCTGCCGAAGAGCCGGCGACGAGCGAGGACGATCGGCTCCAGCGCTTGGAGGTCGAGAACCTCGCCTACACGTATCCGAACTCGGAGAATGGCATCCGGGACATCGGCTTCCGGCTGGAGCGCGGCAAGTTCCTCGTCGTCACCGGTCGGATCGGCGCGGGCAAGTCGACGCTCGTGCGCGCGCTCCTCGGCCTCCTGCCGAAGGCGGACGGCGACATCCGTTGGAACGGGCGGTTGGTCGAGGACCCTGCCGTCTACCTGAAGCCGCCGAAGACCGCCTACACGCCCCAAGTGCCGCGGCTGTTCAGCGACTCGCTGCGCGAGAATATCACGCAAGGACGAGAGGTCACGCCGGACGCGCTGGATCGCGTCGTCCGGCTGGCCGTGATGGAGCAGGATCTCGAGATGCTGGAGCACGGGCTGGAGACGCCTGTCGGCCCCCGCGGCGTCATGCTGTCCGGCGGCCAGATCCAGCGCGCCGCCACGGCGCGGATGCTGATGACGCAGGCCGACCTGCTGATCTTCGACGACCTGTCGAGCGCGCTCGACGTCGAGACGGAGCAGGTGCTGTGGGAGCGGCTGTTCCGCGAGCGCGACGTGACCTGCATCGCGGTCTCCCACCGCAGGGCGGCGCTGGCGCGGGCCGACCACATCCTCGTGCTGAAGGACGGCCGGATCGAAGCCGAAGGCACGCTGTCCGAGCTGCTCGCGACGAGCGCGGAGATGCAGCTGCTGTGGCAAGGCGAGGAATCGGCGGAGACCGCCGAGGAAGAAGAAGCCGAGCAGCCGGCGTAATGCGCGAAGGAATAAAAAGGAGGGCCGCCCCCGTCTCAGTAGACGGAAGGGCGGCCCTTTTTTATTGCAGTAACATATCCAAAAGTCGGTTCGCGTATTGCATCCGTTCTTCTTGCGACTCCTGTTTGCCTAAAAAGTTCAATTGGAATGCATGCTGAAAACAACTTCCCAGCAATAAATCCGCCGCGGCTCTCGGATCCATTCCTTGTCCAACCCTGCCAAGCTGCTTCTCTTTTGACAGATACCGCTCCACCGCTTCGTTGGCCCTGTGGGGACCTTCATTGCGCGTAGTAAAGCCTTCCCGAAGGCGAAGCAAAATCGGCGGACGGCTATCGTCCCGGATGGCCATTCCTATCGCTCTACCAGCCCCAGATGGAGGATCCAGCTATATGGATCACCTCCATCTTTTTTTGTGGAAAAACCCGGCCTCCGCGGCAGCTGCGGACATTTAAGGTTCATTAAAGGCTCCCGCTCTAAGATCATCCGTAAGCCGGCCGCGCAGCGAACCCGGCCCAGATACCCGAGAAGGAGTGATCGTCATTTTCCGCAGACGAAAGAAGACTAAAATTTTCTCCATCATAGCCGTGCTGCTCCTCGTCATCGGTACGATTCCGTGGAAACGGCCCGACCTCCCATGCGATCCAGTTTTTCGATCTCACTTTTCAATGGAAGGCAGCATGATCTGAACCGTTGTCCCCTCGCCTAATTTGCTGGTTACTTTGATTTGACCCTGATGCGCTTCAACAATCCATGCCGCTATCGAAAGTCCGAGACCGACACCTCCGCGCAAGCGGGATCTGCCCTTGTCAATCCGGTAGAACCTGTCAAAAATATACGGGACGTTCTCTTGCGGAATACCGATTCCCGTATCGGAGACTTGAATGACGGCATGATGATCTTTACGCCATAACCGCACTTGGATCTCGCCGCCTGGTTGATTATATTTGATCGCGTTGTCGAGTAAAATGTACAGCAGCTGCTTCATCCGCTCTTCATCGCCGTAGAACATAAACCCGCTGCCGCCGGAATGAGCCGTCGAACAGGAGATCTGAATGTTCCTCTGCGTACCCAATATTTGGAACGCCTTCGAAGAGGATTGCAACAATGCTCCCAAATCAAAATAGTCCCTTGCAATCTCGAGCCGCCCGGAGTCGCTTCTGGCCAACGTTAACAGTCCTTCGATCATGCGGGTCAATCGACCCAATTCCTCTTTCATGTCCTTGAGTACTTTTTGGTGAAACGCGGGGAGCGCGTTCTGCTCTTCTTCCAATACTTCGACGGACGCCTGCATAATACTAAGCGGCGTTCGCAGTTCATGGGAGGCATCCGACACAAAATCTTGCTGTCGCGCATAGGCCCGTTGAATGGGAACCATCGCCCTCTTGGAGAACCAATAGCCCATCCCGATAGAGACAAGCAGCAGCAACCCGGCAATCAGTCCCAGTACCCACTTCATGTTGCTCAGCAACTTCACATTGTCGGTAACCTCCATGCCGATATAGAGCACCGTGCGATCCTGATTTTCGATACTGCAGAATTTAAACGCTCTGTCCCCTTGGAACTTGAATGTTGTATATTGCGCATACTGGCTCGCGGCCAGGTTTTCTTCCAACGCGGGTTTTAGGAAGGATAGCAGCGCTTCGTCCCGCAAGGAATGAAACAAAACGGCCCCATCCTCCGATGTCAAAACGAAAAATTGATTTAGCGGTATAAAAACGTAATTGATATAGGTCGCTTTTGCCGGAGACGAAGGTACGGTTTGAGGCATTTTGTTGTTCCATTCCTTCAGAATCATCTCAGAGGTAAGACGCAGTTGTTTTTCCTCACCGTTCGATATGGTATTGGAAAGAAGGAAATAAAACAAAATGACCATAATCAAAAGAATAAGCCCGATTAAACCGCTATACATCACGATAAGTTTCGTTCTTGTTTTTTTAAACATTGCGGTTTTCCTTTGTACCGATGCTGTAACCGATGCCCCGGTAGCTGTGGACCAGCTTTTCCGAATAAGGAGCGTCGACTTTCTTGCGCAATAATTTGATCGTTGCGTCCACGGTATTTGGCGTCACTTCGGCGAGTCCCCATACCGCGTTCATAATCTGTTCTCTGGACAGAATTTGTCCGGGATGCCTCATGAGGTACTCCAGCAGCTGGAACTCCCTGCGGGTCAGGAGAATGGGTTCTCCCCGCCTGGTTACTCGGTGGGAATTCAGATCAAGGGTTAAATCGCCGATGGCCAGCAAGTTGCCGCTCCAATTGGTATCTTTACGCCTGCCGAGCGCCTCAATGCGGGCCGTAAGCTCTTCGAAGGCAAACGGTTTGATCAAATAATCATCCGCGCCCTGTTTGAGGCCGATTACGCGATCCGCAACGGCGTCTTTCGCCGTAATCATCAGAATCGGGGTGTTGTCGTTTTGCTTGCGAAGAAGCTCGCACAACTCCACTCCGGTTCGATCCGGGAGCATCCAGTCGAGTACATAGACGTCATAATGACCGAGCGAAATATAAGACACTGCCGTCTCGGCATCCGTTACCCAATCCGTTGTATGAAATGCTTTTCTAAGCTTATATTCGATTAAGGGCCCCAGCTTCGCATCGTCTTCAACGAGCAAAATATTCATATTCGAATCTCCCTCTACATTTGTTATTAATTATAGCTAGGTTTAGATGAAACTATCCTGAAAAAACAAAACGGCCCCTTCTACACTTCATAGAAAGGGGCCGTACTCCGGTGCATCCGATTCGTTAACGCTTATGCCTTAATTGTCGTCGCCATCGTTGCTTTCGTTGCCATCATTGCTATCGTCATCGGACTTTAGAACTTTACCCGTTTTCGCATCGACCTTCACATCAAATCCCTTGCCGTTCGCATCCACGATGTGAACGCCATATACGGCAGTTCCATTCTCGTCTTCCAATTCTACGGACTTAACCGTCCCTGGAACCTGTTGCAGTGCCGCAGCGGTCGCCTGCTCTTTTGTCAATGCTGCCGCTTGTTGAAGCTTCGCTTGTTCATTTGGATCTTGCGCTTCAGGCTTTTCTTTCGCGCTCTCCTTACTCGTCTCGGTTTTTACCGCAACAGGTGCAACCGGTGTTTTCGCCGGCGTAGAAGCAGTAGCCGCATATGCGCTCAGCGGAATCATAGCGGCCAGGACAGCCGCAGCACCGAGAAGCGTGAACGATTTCGATTTTTTCATGTTAATCCTCCTGGTTTTTGTGGGCGAACTTCCTTCAACAACGAGGAACAAGTTGCCCGGATTTACCTGCCGGCTCTCATCGCGGGCCCTCGAATTCGTCCGGTAGGTCATCTTGATATTACGAGAACACGATGAAATTAACATGAAAAAACCCCAACCCCTCATGCTGTACAAGTCCCGTCTGATCCGGACTTCATTCCCGATAGTCGCCGCCGTTCCCGGACGCTCCCTCCTTCTCCTTCGACGCCGCAATCGCCGGAACCCGGACGCTCACTTCCGTGCCGCTGCCCGCGCGGCTCTCGATTGCAAGTCCGTACCCCTTGCCGTACTGCATGCGAATTCTGCGGTTGACGTTGGCCAGGCCGATGCTGCCTCCAGGGAGGGACGGCGGCGCAGAGCCGACCGCGCTCGCGAGCAGGCTCTCTCGAAGCAGCGCGAGACGCTTCTCCGGAATACCCGTCCCGTTGTCGGCGATGGCGACGATGAGGTCGTCCCCGTCCCGGCGGGCGGTGATGCTAATCGTCCCCTGATAGCTCTTCGAGGTCATCCCGTGGATGAAGGCGTTCTCCACGATCGGCTGCAGGATGAAGCGGATGATCCGGCAGTCGCGCAGCTCTTCCGGGACTCGGATGGACACCTCGACGCCTTCTCCATAGCGGGCGTTCATGATTTTCAAATAGTTCTCGATATACGCCAATTCGGTCTGCAGCGGCACCGTCAGCGAGCGGTCCTTGTAAATCGTCCGCAGCATGTTGCCGAGCGTCGTGATGCTGTCGACGATACTGAGCTCCTTGCGCACCATCGCGATCCACTTGATCGTATTCAAAGCGTTGTACAGAAAATGCGGGTTGATCTGAGACTGGAGCGCCTCCATCTCCAGCTTGCGCTTGTCTTTTTCGATCGCTTTATTTTCCTCAATCAGCTCTTCGATGCTCTGCGACATCTTGTTGAACCTTCTGCCGATGATGCCCAGCTCCGTGCTCGGCGTCTCGTCCAGCATGACGCCCAGATGGCCCTTCTCCATCTCGCGCATGGCGTGAACGAGATGATTGAACGGCTTCGTGATCCGGTAGATCCAGTAAGCGGACAGCAGCAGCGCCAGCACGCCTCCCACGGCCCCCGCAACGAGAATGAGCTGCCGAAGCGCAAGGATATTACGGATGAATTCCGCCTCCGGCATCTCGCTGATGAGCGTCCAGCCCGTGCCGCCGATGCGGTAATAGGTGATCTGCTTCGTCTGGTCGCCGCTGCGGATCGCGAAGCTCCCGTTCGTCATGGCGGGATCGATCCGGTCGGCCAGCTCGGCCCGCGAGCCGATCTCGCCGGAGTCGGACTGGGAGATGCGGATGCCGTCCGCGTTGATCAAGTATTGGACGTTCTTCACATCGCCGCTGTCGCCGTTGAAGATCGAGCCGAACTCCGACTGCTTCACGTTGACGGCGATGACGGCGGACTGGTTGACTCGTCCGAGCAAGTAAACGTTGCGGACGACGGTCACATAGGGAACCGCCCGCTCGTCCGGGTACGCCCGGTCCGCCAGCCGGAACTGTGTCGAATCCATCTGCCCGTCCCACAGAAAGCCGTTCCCCTGCCGGACGATCCGGTCGTAAACCGCCGACGAATAGAACGGGCTGACGTCGCGCGCGTCCTCCCGGTACCAACTGCCGGACCCGGAATCGAACAGCGCTTCTCCGTTCCGTCTGTACAGCGAGATCGAATCGACGTAAGGATACGTACTGAGGATTTTGTCCAGCGATTTAATGACGACTTGGGCTTCGCTCAGCCGCGTCGCTTCGTCGGGAGCGTCCGACTGTCCGATGAAGCTTTGGACGTCTTTGTTGATGGCCAGCATGCCCGTCATCTTCTCCAATTGATCGCGGAAATTAAGGATGTTGTATTCCGACTGACGGAACTGGCGGGTGACCATCTCCTTCGACTGCGTCTTCAGAATGGACATGACGCTGTGGTAGACGAGCAGTGAGATCACGCTAACGATCAGCAGCGTCATCGTGAGGAATGAGGCGATCAGCTGCGTCTTCAGCTTGACGTTAAAATTGCGGTCGGAAAAAATGTTAAGTATCTTCATGCGAACCCGCTTTCCCGCCCAGCACTTTCGTTTTGCGGAATTCGACGGGCGAGACGCCGGTCGCCTTTTTGAATAGCCGGCTGAAGTACGCGCTGTCCGGCACCCCGACGTTCTCCGCGATCTCGTACGTTTTGAGACTCGTGCTCCGCAGCAGCTCCTTCGCCTTCTGGATCCGGTAGTCCGTCATATATTCGATCAGATTGCGCCCCATGTCCTTCTTGAACAGCATGCTCAAATAATTCGGGCTAAGCTGTACGTATTCCGAGATTTCCTTCAGCGAAATGTCCTGGTCGTAGCGCTTCTGGATATATTGAACGGCTTCCGCCACTTCCTTGCTGACCGACTTGATCATGTCCTTCAGTTTGGCCGTCTCTTCGAGATAAACTTCCCAAGCATGAATCGAATCGAGAACCGCCGGACTCGCCTGAATGCGCTCCGAGCCGGACAGCTCCATCAGCGCGGCATGATCCTCGGGAATGCCCAGATAGGCGCGGCTCCAGTCCATCAGTCCGACGAACAGCCGCTTCCAGCTCGCTTCGTCCGGCAGCGGCTGCGCCAGCCGCTTCTCCGTCTCCCTTCTCAAATCCTCGCCATAGGGCGCGCCCAGGCTTTCCCATGCCGAGCAGCTTTTCAGCGTCAGCTGCTTCCACCTGCGCTCTCCGCCGAGCGGGCTCCATTCGGCCGCGAATTGGACGTAGGCTTCGGAGAAGTAGCGTCCCTCCATCAGCGCGACGCAATCCTGATAGCGCTTCTTCAGATGGCGGAAGCCGTCCCCGAAGGCGCTGACCCCAATAAAGACAGGCACGTCGAAATACGTGAGCATCACTTTGCGAATGTTGTCAAACACGACGTTAAGCTTCGCGCGATTGTCCTCGTCTCCGTTCCGAGGATCGAAGGAGAAGAGGAGGATATAGCGGTGGTCTCGGTCGTGATAGGCCTCGCCCGCGCCGTGATTGTCCATGATCTCGTTCAAGATGTTCAGCACCGTGAACCGGATCAGCTCGCCCCGATCGTCGCTGAACCGCTTCAGCAGCCGGGAATATTCGTTCGTCTCCATGATCGCCATCGCGACCCGGCCCGGATCATCGATCGGGGAATCCATCTGCTTCAGTAGCGTCCTGAGCTCGCCCTCGGAGTAGACGCCATAGAACAAATAGTCCTTGAGCAGCTTCTCCTTCAGCATGTTCAGGCTGAGCCGGTGGTTGAACGGGACGGGCGTTGCGGGAGCCAAGCTTCGGCTCCGCAGCTCCTCCGCGACGGAGGCCAGGACGTCCTCCATCTCCTCCACGGTCATCGTCAGCTTCAGGATGTAGCCGGATACTTTCAGACTCGCGGCCTTGCGCGCATATTCGAATTCCTCCATGCAGGAGAGGATCAGAATCTTCGTATCGACATCCTTGGACCGAATCTCGGAGATCATCTCCAGCCCGTCCATGACGGGCATCTTCAGATCCGTCACGATCAGATCCGGCTTCTCGCTCTCGTATACCGCCAACGCCTCGCGGCCGTTGGAGACGTCTGCGATCACCTTCATATCGTGCTGGCTCCAGGGAATGGAGTTCTTCAATCCGACGCGTACGAGCATCTCATCTTCTACGATCAACACCTTGTACATGATTACCCCCTGCATCGAAGAGAATGGAACTCGTCTCAGCATATCACGGCTTCCGCCGATGGGAAATGCAACGGAAACGCGCTCTCGGCGCTGTCAGCTGTCCGGCATGATCGTCGCCTGCGAAGCGCGAAGAGCAAGACGCCGGTCTGCCCATGGCGGCAGGTCCGGTATCTTGCTTTCGCGTGCAGTGCTATTCGAGATTACTTGACGTCTCCCACCAGCTCTTTATACTTCGCCATGCCGTCTTCAAATGACTTCTTCCAGAACGCGTCGGCTTGCGGCATTCCCGCTTTGTTCACCAGGCCGAGGATGCGCTCCTTTTCCTTCTGGAACGCCGCGTCGTCCTTGGCCATGACGGCCTTCGGCGTCTCCTTGATCAGGATCTGCTCGATGTTGGCTTCGATCTTCGCGAGATCGTCGTCTCCTTGGGATTGCAGAGCGGGCAGCGCGGGGATGAAGGCCGGGCTCAGGCTCTTGGCCTTGCCTTGTTCGACCAGCTTGTTCCAGGCATCCCCCGGATACGTGCCGCCATAGTGCTCGCTGTAATCCTTGTCGAGCGGATTCAGCTTCGTCTTAAAGTACTTCTCCGTCAGTCCATAGTCCAGATAAGCGCCGGTCGACGGATCGACGGTGCTTCCGCCCAAGCCTTGGAGTTTGCCGTAGAGGCCGACGCCGGTTTTGACCCCGAAGTCTTTGTCTTCGGTTCTGGCCTTGATTGTCGCATCCGTGAATTCGGGCTTGCCGTTCTCGATGTCCCATTGCGTACCTTTCAGTCCGTTGGAGAGCAGGCCCGAGCCTTCGTACGAGTATAGGTAATCCAGGAACGCGATCGCCCGCTCCGGATCCTTGCAGTTCTTCGAGATGACGATCCACGGGTCGTTCAGGCCGACGATCGATTGCAGGCTGTACGCCTGCGATGTTGCGCCGTCGACCACTTGGGCCACGAAGCCTTTGTCGTCCTGGCCTTTGGCCTTGAAGTAGGCGTTGGCGCCGTCCAGCTCCCAGCCCATGTGGATCGTCAGCAGTTGGCCGGACTTCACTTTCCCTTGGTAATCGCTGTACTTCTGCGTGAACGCTTCTTTGTCCAGAATGCCCGCGCGGAACGCCTTATTGTAGAACTCGACGCCTCTCCAGAACGGACCGTCGGCGGCGTAGCGGTAGACGTAGGAGCCGTCCGGCTTCGTCGTCGTGTTCTTCGTCGACTCCGTCCAGCCTTCGGCGTAAACGAAGGGAACGTAGTACGACCACAGCCCCCAGTCCGTCCAACCGGACAAGCCGTACACCTTCTTGCCTTCGTCGGTCGTCGGGTGCTTCTTCAGCTCGTCGGCGAGCATCGGAATCATGTCGTCGTACGACTTCAGCTCCGGATAGCCTTGTTCCTTGTAGTAGTCCCAACGCGTATACCAGCCGATCCACGGCGCGTAGTTGCTGAACGGCTTGGCGTTCGGGGCGATGTTGATCGGCAGGAAGTAATGATGGCCGTCCGTGTTGTTCAGGCGGGCGTTGATCACGTCGAGCGCGGTCTGGAACTTCGAGATGTTCGGCGCCTTCGCCAGCAGCTCGTCAAGCGGCATGACGAGCTTGCCGTCCAGCGCGACCTTCGCCTGGTCCGGCGGCAGGATCATAATGTCCGGCAGGTCTCCCCCGGCGAGCATGACCTTGATCTTGTCCGGATCGCTGCTGATGATGTCCATCGTGACGCCGGTCTTTGCTTTGATCTCGTTGGCGACCGGGTTGTTCTGAACCCCCGGGGTGCCGTTGAACTGCTGGTCCCAGCTGATCGACAGCTTCACCGCGCCCGCGGCGGGCGAGGAAGATCCGCCAGGCGCGGCGCTGCCGCTTGGCGATGCCGAGTTCGAATTGCCGCCGCTGCACGCCGTCAGCGCAGCCGTGAGACAAAGCGCGGCGGCGACGGACATCGGGCGGCTTGCTTTTGTTTTTTTCATGCTCCCTTGTACCCTCCTGTGAGATCATTCTATCTATACACAGCATCTATATACAGCCCTTCGGGGCAGATCCCCGCGAGAGACGGCATATCCGGGTCCGACTTGCCTAGCCTTTGATCGCTCCTAGCATGATGCCTTTGACGAAGTAGCGCTGCATGAACGGATAGACGAGCAGGATCGGGAAGGTGACGATCATCGTCGTGCTCATCTTGATGCTCTCGGGCGTGAGGACGATATTCTGCGCGTTGCGGGTAATGCTGGCCGCATCCATCCCCGTAAACGTGTTGGCCGAGCTGAGAAATTCGTAGAGCGTAAGTTGGAGCGTCTTCAGATGCGGGCTGTGCACGAGAAAATAATTGTCCATCCAGGTGTTCCACTGGCCGACGGACGCGAAGATCGCCACCGTGGCGACGATCGGCTTGCAGAGCGGAAAGATGACCTGCCAGAACAATGTCAGGTAGCCCGCTCCGTCGATCATAGCCGATTCCTCCAGTGCGGCGGGAAGCTGCTCGATGTACGTCTTGATCAGGATGACATTGAAGCCGGAGACGGCCGTAGGCAGCACGTACAGCAGGAAGTTGTCGTCCAGATGCAGCATCTTCATGGTGATGTACCACGGGATCAGACCGGCATTGATGTACAGCGTCACGACCAGCAGTCGATAGACGAGTTTGCGGAAGAGCATGCGGTCCTTCGTCAGCAGGTAGGAGAAAAAGCTGCAGCAGACGACGGTGAGCAGCGTGCCGACGACGGTACGCGCAGTCGAGACGAGGAACGCGGTCTTGATGTAGGGCAGCGTCAGAATGCTCTTGTACGTGCCGAGCTCGAAGCCGGCCGGCAGCAGGAAGATGCCTTGCACGACTTTGGCCGGATCGCTGATGGAGTAGATGAACACGTAGTAGAACGGATAAATGCAGAGCAGGACGAACAGCGTCAGCAGCACATAGTTCACCAGATCGAACGTCCGGCTCCCCAGGCGGATCGGGTTCATCGTCTTCCCTCCTTGCTTCAAATCATCGATTGGCCTCTGATCTTCTTGGAGACGAAGTTCACCGAGAAGAGCAGGATGACGCTGACCAGCGTCTTGAACATGCCGACGGCCGTCGCGAACGGATAGTCGCCGACCTTAATGCCGGAACGGTAGACGTAGTAGTCGAGAACTTCGATCTTGCCCGCGACGAGCGGATTGTAGAAGACGAAGTACTGGTCGAACGAGCTGGACAGCATGTTGCTGATGCTCAGCAGCAGCAGGACGAGGAAGGTCGGCAAGACGCCCGGCACCGTAATGTGCCAGATCGCCCGGAAGCGGTTAGCGCCGTCCACCTTGGCCGCACCGTACAGCTCGCCGTCGATGCCCGCGATCGCGGCGATATAGATGATCGCGCTCCAGCCGAGCGTCTTCCAGACCGTGATACCCGCTTGGAACAGCCAGGTGATGCGCTCGTTCCCGATCGGATCGACGGCGTGGCTCGATCCCAGCTTGGCCAGCAGCGTATTGACGAGCCCTTCGGTCGAGAAGAAGGCGAACGTCAGCGAGAACACCAGCACCCAGCTGATAAAGTTCGGCAGCGTCGAGAACGTCTGGACGAACTTCTTGTACTTCGTCGAGCGAACCTCGTTCAGCATGATCGCGAAGACGATGGCGAGCGGAGACAGCAGGATGTTGAGGAAGTTCATCGCCAGCGTGTTGACGAGCGCGTTGATCAGATCGTCGGGGGCGTCGAACATGGCTTTGAAATGAGCGAAGCCCGCGAACGGGGTTTGGGCGAGCGGAATCCCCGGCTTGTAGTCGAAGAACGCATATACCCAGCCGTATACCGGGAAGTAGTTGAACGCGATCATGCAGGCGATGAAGGGCGTC
The DNA here is from genome assembly GCF_014212125.1 of Cohnella nanjingensis. Taxonomy (GTDB): domain Bacteria; phylum Bacillota; class Bacilli; order Paenibacillales; family Paenibacillaceae; genus Cohnella; species Cohnella nanjingensis. Next base: position 45,617 of record NZ_JACJVP010000007.1, on the reverse strand, counting down.
GACAGGAGGAAGAGCAGGACGCCGTCCTTGCCGATTTTTTTCCGTCCCGGATTGCCGCGCGCGGTGATGTTCGATGCCATGCGAAGTGCTCCTTTCTGTGCGATGCAAGTTCATTATAGGCCAGCATCGAAACGGACTGAATGAAGCTTATTCACACTTTTTGGAGGAATCTACGAAGTGGCGGGCCGCGTTCGGCCCTCCGCCGTACCTGCCGGCAAAAGGTTGGATATTATTCCGAGAAATGCGAAAATTTTGCGATCGGGGAAGGAGGGGGGACGAAAGGTTAGATCAATTAGGCTTGATGACGTTCGTCTTCTAGGGGATTAGGGTCGTACTGTTCGGCTTAACGGGTCTATCGGCGAAATTTCGCTTCAAGGCGACTGCGGCAACCAAAAAAATGCTCTTCGAAGCCCGCCTGCACGCGGGAATCGAAGAGCATTTCTTAGCGGCCTCTCAAGACATGCTCGATACGCTTATCCGGCACGAACCAGATCACGGCAACGAGTAAGAAAAAGAAGCCGGATATCCAAGGACTCACATATGCGGTCAAGGCCGCGATCAAGTAGAGAAAGGGGGATAATTTGCCCTTCCAGTCTCTGCCCATCGCCACGACGAATGAGGAATCGCCGGAATGCTGGTTCATAATCGCACCCTGAAGCAGCCAGTACGAGAGCGACGCTAGGAGTAGAATAATACCGTACAGCGCGGTTGGAGTGGCTGCAAAATGGCTTTCCCCCATCCAAGCTGTCGTAAACGGCACAAGGGATAGCCAGAAGAGAAGCAGCAAGTTGAGCCACATCAACCGCCCGTTCATCGTTCGAACCATGTGCAGCAGATGATGATGATTGTTCCAGTAGATGCCGATGTATACGAAACTGAAGATGTAGCTAACAATTTTCGGGCCAAGTCCGATTAGCGCATGCCAGTCATGGTCTTCCGGCACTCTAAATTCCAGCACCATGATCGTAATGATAATCGCCAACACGCCATCGCTGAACGCTTCCATCCGATTCGCTTTCAAAGCGTTTCACCTTCTCCTCTCTTCTCACGGCAATAATCAAAAGTTGAAATATTACATTCTGTAGTTCTTCAATAATATTACTTTCTATAACTATAGTGAAGTGACGACAAAACAAGCCGGGAACCCCACTTTGGGAGCTCCCGGCTCTTTTCGCAATAAACCATCCGGCGTTTAGAAATCAGTTTTGGTTTAATGCGCGGACGATTACGGCAGCAGCTTCAGCTCGGGTAGTATTTCCGTTTGGCTGAAACCTCCCATCCGGATAACCGCTGATAAGGCCTGCTTCCGTTGCGGCGGCGACTGCATCTTGAGCCCATTTAGCAATTTGTTTGGCGTCCGAGAATTTTTTTTCGTTTACATTCGTTTTTAGCTTCAACGCTTTTACGATCATAACCGTCATTTCTTCGCGCGTGATGTTTGCATCCGGATGAAAGGAGTTGTCTTGGTATCCCGTAATGATACCTTGATTATATGCGGTAGAGATCAAATCTTTGGCCCAGTGGCTTGTCGTATCGCCGAACGTTTTATCCTTCACCAACTCGAATTGGAGAGCTTTAACCAGTATGGCCACAAATTCTGCTCTCGTAATCTTGCTGTTCGGTTTGAATGAGCCGTCCGGATATCCGTTCACAACTTGAAGCGACACTAATTTCTTAATGGAAGCCTCTGCCCAGGAACCGCCGATATCCTTGAAGTTGTTCGAAGCAGGCGGCATTGTCGGTGCAGGCGTTGCTGTTGGTGTTGCTGTCGGCGTTGCTGTCGGTTTTGGTGTTGCCGTTGGTGTTGCTGTCGGTGTTGCCGTCGGTGTTGCTGTCGGCGTTGTGCCGCCGGCGCCGTCCCGGTTGACGGCAATCGTATAGGTCTGTATTTTCTCCCCGCTCTGCGCAAGCACATCTGCCGATATTGTATTCATGCCAACGGCAAGTGCAACGGGATTCGATGCGGGTTGACCGTTCAACTTCAGCGAGACGGTCGCTGCGGAATCGACCGGTTTAGCGGTGACGGTTGTCGATGCAATGGAGTTCGCCGCACTGGCCGTATAGTTGAATACATTTGGAGCTAACGGTTGATCCAGCGTAATACCGCTTAAAGACAGCGTATTGAGCGTTTGTCCCAGATCGAAGCTTTGAATCACCTGCGTCGGTCCGTAATTTTCATCAAATCCGAGGTTATCGATGTGTACGCGGCCGCTCGCGTAGACGGTTACGTTTGCCCAAGTATACATCCGGTCCGAAGGCGTATTCGTTGGTTTGGAGGCTTCAAAAGGGGAGCCGCCGGAGCCAACGATGACTTGATACGCTTTTCCCTTCGGCTGACTGAAATTCGTCGAATGTTCGTGACCGCTGAAATAAGTCGCTTGATAGTCTTCAATCACTTGCCAGAATAGATCTCGACTTTCAGGATCTGCATGAAGACTGTCGGTTGGAATGGATTTCGGATCTATGATATACGGGAATGCGTACTTATGGCCAAACACGAACATATGTTTCAAACCGCGTTGTTTCGCGGCTTCGAGGTCTGCTTTTAGCCATGCGGTTGGCGCATGCGAGTCATTTCCGGCCGGATCGGTATTGATGATCGCAAAATGGGAATCTTTCAAATCAAAAGAATAGGACAATTGATTTTGGCTTGTCGTGATGCCATCCGTACCGACTTTCGGATAGTTGCTAGGGTCCCATCCCGTGATGCTCGTCCCGATAATGCTCTTCCAGCGATCCGTGTCCATGATGACGTCGCCCATGTTAAAGCGCCAGGTGTTCTCATTGTCCACCGTAGAGAACTTGCCGTTCGGCAGCTTATCCTCCAGTTCGTGATTGCCGGGAACGGGTACGACATACGTGCCCGTCTCATACAAATCAGCCATTAAGCCGCGCCAGAACGAATATTGTTTACTTAAATAAGCGGCAGCCGCTTGCTTGTCGGAAGGATTGGAATAATACCCCATGATCATATCACCATTGAATACCAAGAGGTTTTCCTTTGCATCCTGCACTTCTTTCGCGATTCTCGCTATCGCTTTCGTATTCTGCTGCCAGTTGGCGTCCTGTGCGTTCAGATTCTGTTTGGCCGCATCGCCGCGGGAATCTCCAACGGTTGAGAAGGTTAAGAGGACTTGATCGTTATTGACGTTACCGCTGCCCGATGCATTTGTCGGCATGATGTCAAAGGAAGTAACTCCGATCGCAGAAGCCAGAACGGCTGTGCTTAATACCGCGAAAAATTTTGATTTCGATTTCATCGATTTCCGTTCCCCCTTCTTGTAAGACCTAGTATAAATCAATGCTCTTCAGCACCTTCGTTTGGCCGTAATTCTCGTCGAACCCTACACATTCAATATGGACAAGCCCGCTTTCATACACTTTGACGTTCGCCCATGCATATGTGCGGTCCGTTGGACTGTTTGTCGTATCTTTCGCGTCGAAGGGAGATCCGCCGGATCCTACCATCACCTGATAGGCTTTACTTTGAGGTTGGCTGACGTTGAAAATATGCTCATGTCCGCAGAAGTACGTGGCATTGTAATCTTCAATCACCTGCCAGAAGCGATCCCGATCCGCAGGGTCCATACCATCCGGCATCGAGCTGTCATATTGGTACGGATAGGCAAACTTATGGCCGAACACAAAAATATGATTGATTCCCCGGGCTTTGGCGGCGGCCAAGTCTTTCTTCAACCATTCGATAGGCGCATGCGAATCATTGCCGGCCGGATCCGTATTGATGATGGCAAAATGCGAATCCTTCAGATCGAAGGAGAACGACAGTTGGCGTTGATCAGTAGTCAGATTATCGGTGCCTGGATGAGGATAGTTGTTCGGATCCCATCCTTGCAGGTCGGAACCTACGATGTTTTTCCAACGGGACGTATCCATGATGACATCGCCCATGTTGCTGCGCCACGTATCTTCATTCGCTTGCGTGGCAATTTTTAACGATCCCCGCTTGTCCTGCGTTTCATGATTTCCGGGAACAGGTACAACATAAGTTCCGGATTCATATAACTTAGCTACAAGTCCACGCCAAAAGCTGTATTGCTGAGTCAAGACGTCTACGTTCGAATCAGGGGTATACCCCATAATCATGTCTCCATTAAAGAGAAACAGGTTGGGCTTCACCGCCTGCACTTCACGGATGATACGGGAGAAAGCTTTGGTATTTTGCAGCCAATGCGCATCCTGCGCACTCAGGGTTTGCTTGGCGGAATCGCCACGGGAATCTCCAACCGTCGAGAAGGATAAGAGTACTTTATCGTTCGCGGTATCGATTGGAACGGTTGAGCGATCAATGATCACGGAATACGATTTAGTTGTTGTCCCATCTTGAGCCGTAACGACGACAGATATCGTATTGGGTCCCGGGTTCAGGTTAAATGGAATGGCTGAACCGCTATTGGACGTCGTTCCATTTACCGTCATCGTTGCAACGGGATCGGATAAAGTCGCTATTACATTTACCATGGAAACATTGTTCGGAACATGAATGCTATAAGATGTCTTAGCTGATGAGAATGGTTGGTTGAGGGACCCGGGACTGACCGCTAGATTAGTCAAATCAGCGTCATTCGTTACAGCAGCAACCCGGTTCACCGTCACGGAATACTGCTTCGTTGCCGAACCGTCTTGTGAAGTCACAATAATCGTAATAGGCGTAGAATCTCCATTCAGATTGATCGAAGCCGGACTTCCATTGTTGTATACGGCGCCATTGACCGTCATCGTGGCTTGTTCATCATTTAAAGTAGCCGTTAAATGTATAGTAGTTGTTGGAAACGGGACCTGAACGCTATAGGAAAGCACATCAGGCGCAAATGCCGGTGCGAGCGTTCCGTTGTCGATCACGAGATTTTTCAAATTTGCATTATTCGTTTGCGGTTCGATCGGACTTTGGGAGTTTTGAGGGTTCCCGCCGCTAACGATAACAAAATCATTCCCGTTGTTGCCGGAATCGTATCCGTTGCCGAGGAATTCGCCGGCTTTACCTTTATTGGGATCCAGGCCGGGACCATTCGGATTAGTCGGATCTACTGCTCTGCGTTCCAGACTTTTAACGATGGAAGGTTGTGGAGTGGCTGCACCTCTATAGGCATTCGCATTACCATAACCTACGAAATCGACAAGAATATTGGCGTCAGCGCTGACAAGCGCATCCGTGCCGGGATCTTGCGCCGTCAATGCCGAAGTCGTCTTTAACAATGCTACTTTTCCATCCTTGTTGCTTAACTTGCTTGAACCCGTGGCATCGGGCGCTGGCAAATCGGCTCCGGCTAACGGTGACACGTTGGCCGCTTCCTGAATCAAATAAAAACCGTGAGAAGGAATAGAACCAGCAAGGGGTGTCGTTTCCCACGCTTGTCCGTTCGTACTGGCAGCAATATTATATTGCAACGACCAGCCATTAAGATCCACCGGGTTGCTTGTAGGGTTGTAAAGCTTTACATAATTATATTTGTAGCTTGCCGTGTTACTCGCACTGATTTGACTTCCGCCGCCATAAATTTCCGCAATCACGACATGGTTCGCTTGAGCGGCATTAGCTATCTTCGGAGCCGCCATAGGAATGGTAATCGCCGTAAACGCCAAGAGGAAAAGCAATACGGGAACACCCATTTTCGTTATGGACCCTTTTTTGAACATGTTATGTAAGAACCTCCTAAAATAATAATTACGAGATATGGAGAAATTACGGCCTGACTTAGTTTCCATTAAATTCTACTTCTCATGTATTTAGTAGAAACGATTGTTTTGTAAAGTAAGCGCAAAATATTCCTCACCATGTAAGTCGATTAGTTCTCAACAAAAAACCAAGTACCTTATAAAAGTACTTGGTTTGTAGTGCCTTACCAAGCCCGCAATCAAAGATGAGCTTTTTTTGTCCATCGGTTGCGTGACAACAAAAAGGCACCCGCATCGGGTGCCTCAAGTGTGCCTTGTGCAAGCTATCTTCTTAAACGGGGCTAACGACAAGATCTTCGTCATCGTTGCGGTTGAACGCTTCGCGATCGAACTCGCCTTCGGAGTGTGCCACGAGCAAGGAAGTAACGGTCGTACCCGTCGCGTTCACCGCCGTACGGCCCATGTCGATGAGCGCTTCGACGCCGGCGACGATCGCGATGCCTTCGAGCGGCAGGCCGAGCGCCGTCAGCACGACGGTCGTGGAGATGACCGCCGGACCGGGCACGCCCGCCACGCCGATCGAAGAGATGATGCTCACGAGTACCAAGATGATGTAGTCCGTCACGGACAGATGAATCCCGAATACCTCCGCCGTGAACACCGCCACGATCGCGGGCCAGACGCCGCCGCAGCCGTTGAAGTTCACCGATGCGCCGAGCGGCGCCACGAAGCTCGCGATACGCGGCGAGACGTGCAGCCGCTTGGTGATGACTTCGAGATTGATCGGCAGCGTCGCATAGCTGCTGCGCGTCGTGAAGGCGACGGCGATCGTCGGATAGATCTTGCGGAAGAAGCTGATCGGATTGACCTTGGCCACGAGCAGCACCAGACCGCCGAACACGAGGACGAAGTGGAGGATCAGCGCCACATAGGAGCTGACGATGACGCTGCCGAGCTCTTGGAGCGTGTCCCAGCCGTACTTGGCCGTGATGCCGGCGATCAGCGCGAACACGCCGTAGGGCGTCAGGCGGATGATGAACTTGACCACTTGGTGCATGATCTGCGTCAGAGAGGCGATCAGATCGCGCGCCGGCTTCACCGCATCGGGGTTCTTCGAGCCGACCTTGATGATCGCCACCGCCAGGAAGATCGCGAAGATGAGCACCGGCACGACTTTGCCTTGGGCCGCTTCATTCACCGGATTGGACGGCACGAGGCTCAGGATGACGTCGGAGAACGTCGGAATCTCTCGCGCTTCGAAACCTTCCGGAACGGCCTGCTGGATCCCGTGGCCGGGATTGAACAGCAGCGCGACGAGCAGACCGATGATGGAAGCGATACCCGTCGTCCCGAGGAACCAGGCGAAGGTCTTGAAGCCGATCTTGCGCAAGTAATCCAGGCTGGTTAACGAAGCGATGCTGTTCAGCACGAGCACGAACACCAGCGGCACGACCAGCATTCGGATCAGGCTGACGTAGATGCTGCCGAACGTGGTGATCGCCTTCGTATCCAATTCAAAGTTCTGGAAGAAGATCCCCGCGATCAAGCCGATCCCAAGGCCGATCAGCACCCGCGTGCCGAATCCGACCCGCTTCCTTGCCAAGTAGAACAATATCCCGAATACGACGATGGATACGACGAAGCCGTACCAGTTCGTCTCTATCGCGGACAGTAAATTATTGTCGATGTTCACTGTCTTTTCTCCCCCTAAACCCACGAATTTTGTTGGAATAAATGTTAGATTTAATTTACTCATGTCGAAGGGGATTGTCAATACGCCATTTTTTTAATTCCGACAAAAACGATAGAAAATAATTAAATATGCATTGACAGGAATAGGGGGGCCGACTAAGATGGGGATACGTGAAGCGAAATGAGACGAACGGAAGATCATACCTACATCTACTGGACTACCAGAGATTCAACGGAGAACGCCCTAGGGCGTTCTATGTTGGATCTTCTTTTATTATCCGGACCAAACGGCAAAGGGGAGTACTTGCTCATGACCGGATTATCGTCCCATTCGCGCGTCCGGGTCTAGTCCGGGCCGGCTTCAACGAAATCCCATTATCCGCGCGAAGGACGCCATCAGACGCCTCGCCGCGAAAGGACGGTCATCCATGAAAAAAGTAGCTGTATCCATCGTTGTAGCTGCCGTAGCCTTCTCTGCTTTGACCTACGCTGCCGTATCCGCCAAGCAAGGGTCGAAGGCGGAAGCCGCCGCGCCACCCGCAGTCGCCACTGCTGCGCCCGAGAGCACGCCCGCGCCCGAAGCGCCGGCCGCAACCGCGCCTGCAGCCCAGCAGGAGTCGCCTGCCGCCGATTCGGCGTCTGCCGTGCTAGCGGAAGCCTCTCCCGCTAACGCCGCCGCCGCAACGCCTGAACCATCGCCGAAGGCTGCCGCCGTGACGACCGCAAGCGAGTCGACCTCATCTCCGGTTGCGTCCGCTAAGGCCGCGGAGACCAAGTCGACCCCTGCACCCCAAGCGTCCGCCGGCGAATCCAAGGCTTCCGGTTCCGTCACGACGGCTGTCCTGAAGCCGGAAGCGACGGCTTCCCCCGCGCCAAAGGCCTCGGCCGCGCCGCAATCGACGCCGGCACCAACCGTGGAGACGCCGAAGCCAACGGCTACGCCGGCACCTGCCCCGACGCCCGAGCCTAAGAAGGTCGTCAACTTCGTGAAGAAGACCGACGTCAAGCCGTCCGCCAAAGCAGCCGCCGAACCGGCCGCTTCGTCATCGTCTTCCTCCTCCTCTTCTTCCTCCTCCTCATCGTCTTCTCCGTCCTCTTCGTCGGATGAAGCGTGCCCGCCCGAGGAAGAAATCTGCCCTTGATCTCGCTAATATCGTACTTTAATTCCCCCAATTGAGGAGACGCTATGAACAACAAATTCAACCCGAAAAGGTTGCTGGCCCTGCTGCTGGCCGCCTTCCTCGTACTGCCGGCCTTCCAGCAGGCCGGCCAAGCCAGCGCCGCCGAAGCTTCGTCTTCAGGCGCGCTCTCCGGCGCGGCGATCAGCCATTATGACTACTTCAGCGACGTCTATCCGAATCTGAACGATTTGGCCCATGTCTTCAAGACCCTCACGTACGAGGATCTCGTCCACGTGCTGGACAGCGACGGCACCTACGCCATCCTGTTCGGCGGCGCTTCGATCGCCAGCACGCAGGCCAACATCGGCTACATAAACGAAGTAGCCAAGGCCTACGGGGTCAAGACGGTCTACAACTTCGACACCAAGCTGGACGGCGCGACGCTGGACATCGCGGACAGCGCCAATCGGTTCGCCAATGTGTATACCGATCTAGTAAACAAATACTTGACCGAGAGGGATCCAAGCGGCGCGGTTGTCGCGCCGAGCCCGGCCGCCGACGTCAAGGATGCGTCCCTCTTGTTCGTCTACAATAAAAACCACAAGAACGGCGGCAACAGCGAGCCGATCCTGGCTTCGCTCAGGAGCGACGGCGATGAGTCCGACTATCTGACGGACGGCTCGCCGGACGCCGGCAAGATCGATGCCTTCAAAGCGGACGTCCTCGGCGTCTTGCAGGCGGCTTCGTCCTATGACAGCGTCGACGCCTACGACTTCATTGCGCCGGCCTTCAACGCCAACGTCTTGCACAATACGACCGGCCAGCCGCCGATCTTCGACGGATCGGACCGCAACCTGGTGTTCGAGCACGTCACCTATCACGAGCTGACCAAGCTGCTGGCCAGCCAGGGCAACTACGCCATCCTGTTCGGCGGCTCCTGGTGCCCGAACACCCAAGCGGCGATCAAATTCATCAATGAATACGCCAAAAAGTACAACGTCGACAAAGTCTACATGTGGGATCCTCGGCTCGACGCCGGCGTAGACGTCTCCAAACCGGCCGGCTACGATACGCACGAGAACGACCGGCTCATGGTGCGCGATACCAGAAATGCCTACGCCAGACTGTACGTGGATCTGGTCAATACTTACCTGACCAACATCCAGACGCAGTACCTCAAGACGTCGAACAACGTCAACTACCCTGGCCCGAACGGCGAGCCCGTCGTAGCCAACAAGCTGCAGGTTCCTTACTTCTTCATCTACAACAAAGACAACAAGGACGAAAACGGGAAAGCGGCGCCGATTTTCGGCCACGTGGAGTTGATGTACGGCTGGAAGACGATTCAGCCGGGCGCCGTCAACGCCAACAATCAGCCGTACCTGTACAACGAAACCTACAAAGCGGCGCTCGACAGCGTCTTGTCCCGTCTCGAATCCGTACCGACCGGGCTCACGGGCCTCGCGCCGACGGGCGCGGACAGCGGCGACGGCCGGATCGTCGGCGTGAACGGCCGGCCTCTGGAATACAAGCTTGCGGGAGCGTCGACTTACCTTCCTGCGAACGGCGCGTCCATCACCGGACTGGTCTACGGTACTTATGACGTGCGCTATGTCTCGAAGCCGGGCTATCAAGGTCCCGTAGCGGTCGGCGGCGTACACGCCGAGGTGGCTTACCCGGCCGGCCAATCGATCCAAGTCGTCGTACCGGCTCCGATCTTCGACCAAGCGCCCCCGACGGGCTTGAGCGGGATTGCTCCGACCACCCCCGCCAACGATGACGGACAGATTACGGGCACTACGACGGATCTGGAATACAAATTCGAGGACGACGACATCTTCCTCCCCGCTACGGCGCCTTCCATCACGGGCTTGGTCTACGGCACGTATCAAGTGCGCGTCGCCGCCAAGCCGGGTTACCGGGCGAGCCCGATCGTCGAGGTCGTCATTCCGGCCTACGGCGAGCTGGGGCAAGACGCGCCGACCGGCCTGTCCGGCATCGCGCCGAGCGCGCCCGATGCGGCGGACGGTCAGATCATCGGCGTGACGGAAGGGCAGGAGTATAAGCTCGCATCCGCCAAAGACTACATCCCGGTCACGGGAACGGCGATTACCGGCCTGACGCCGGGGTCCTATCTCGTGCGCTTCGCGGCCAAGCCCGGCTACAGCCAAAGCCCGGCCGTCGAAGTCGTCGTACCGGCTTACGAGAATCTGGATCAGGCCGCGCCGACCGGGCTGACGGGCATCGCCCCGACCTCCGCGGCGAACAACGACGGCCAAATTACGGGCACTTCGGACGGCCAGGAGTTCAAGCTTCACGGCGACTCCATCTACCGTCCGGCGACGGTTCCCGCGATCCGCGGCCTGGCTGCGGGCACGTATCACGTCCGCTTCGCGGCTAAGCTCGGCTACAATGCCAGCCCGGACGCCGAAGTCGTCGTACCGGCTTACGTCTCGCCCGGCGTGCCAGGCGGACCCTCCGGCCCGTCTACGCCGACGCCGCCTCCGACGCCGATGCCGCCGCCGATCCCGGTCGATCCGGCCGATCCGACCAAAGCCATCATCGGCACGACGGTAGCGTCCAAGACCGATGCGGCCACCGGCGTCACGACGGCCGCCATCACGGCCGCTGCGGTGCAGGATCTGCTCAGCAGCGCGAAGACGGCAGAGGCGTCCGGCAAGACGGTAGTCATCGCATTCAAGGTGGAACCCGATGCCGCCTCCAAATCGGTTGAGCTCCTCATCCCGAGGAGCGCCTTCGGCGGCCTGGCCGCCGATACGAAGGCCGAGCTGAAGTTCGACTACGGCAAGCTCGGCGCCCTTGTCTTCGACGCCAAATCCGTCGCGGGCATCCAATCGGCTTCGAATGCCGGAGACATTATCGTCAAGATCGCGGTCTCCGAGCTGACGGAGGAAGGCAAACAGGCGCTGGGCGACCGTCCGGTCTATGACTTCAACGTCTTCGCGGGCGATTCGGCGGTCGCAAGCTTCGGCGGCGGACGCGTCTCGGTCAGCCTTCCCTATACACTGAAGGCCGGAGAAGATCCGCAAGCCGTCGTCGTCTACCACATCAACGAAGCCGGCGAGCTGATCACGCTCCGCGGCGGGTACCATGCCGCCACGGGTACGGTCGACTTCGCGACGACCCACTTCTCGGAGTATATCATCGGGCACAACGCCGTCCCGTTCGCCGACGTGGCGGCCGGCACGTGGTACAAGGATGCGGTCAGCTACCTGGCCGCCCGAAGCATCACGACCGGCACCGACGAGACGCACTACAGCCCGAACGCGACGGTGACGCGCGGACAGTTCATCGTCCTGCTGCTGAAGGCTTACGGCATCGCGCCGGATGAACAGCCTTCGGACAATTTTGCCGATGCGGGCAATGCGTACTATACGAAATACTTGGCGGCGGCTAAGCGCCTCGGCATCACCGAAGGGCTGGGCGACAACAAGTACCAACCCGACAGCCAGGTCACCCGCCAAGAGCTGTTCACGCTGCTCTATCGTGCGCTAGGCACGCTGGGCGAGCTGCCGGCGGCGAAGTCGAATGTCGGTCTCTCCGGCTTCTCTGATGCAGGCAGCATCGCCGGCTACGCCCAGGATGCCTTCCAATCGCTCGTCGATGGCGGCATCGTGACTGGCAGCGGCGGCAAGCTGAATCCGAAGGACGTCTCCACCCGCGCCCAAGTGGCTCAGGTGCTGTACAACCTGCTGTCCAAGTAAAAACGGATTTGTCGTCTTCTCGGAAGAGGACAACGCGTTTTTATCGGCGGTCAAACGTCCCGGACGATTCGCTTCCAGCCGCAGCAATCCGATAATCCTTCTAAGATGGGCGGCCGCACGGCCGCCCATCTTGGCTTCTATTCGGAGACCGCAGACAAAGGAGTCTCTCGTGAAAAAGAAAATCATTCTGCTCGCTGCCGTCTTGCTGCTCATGGCAGCCGCGCAATACGTGACAAGTCGATACCAGCCGGACGAGAAGGGGTCCGCAGCCGCTCCTCCCCCTTCCGCCGCATCCGGCGCCTCGGCCGATTCCCCCTCAGTGAACGGCGTCTCTGCGGCGCCTGACGCGAATCGGCAATCCGAAGAAGCCCCCGCGGCGGCGGCCTCCGCGCCGGATCGGGTACCCGCCGCTCCCTTCACGCTGACGGATCTGGACGGCAATTCTGTGTCGCTGGCGGATCTGCGCGGCAAGCGCGTCTATCTCAACTTCTGGACGACCTGGTGCAAGTACTGCAAGAAGGAGATGCCCGCGATGGAGCAGGTGTACCGGGATTACAAGGAGGAAGGCCTCGTCATGCTGGCCGTGGACATGGGGGAGAGCGGGAAGAAGGCGGCGAGCTACATCAATGACAACGGCTATACGTTCCCCGTCTTGCTCGACGAGGACAAGCGCGCGTCGGAAGCCTACCAGGTCACTTCGATCCCCGTTACCGTGCTGGTCGATCCGGACGGGCGCATCGCCTATCGCCGAATCGGCGCCATGAAGGAGGAGCAGATGAGAGAAGCGATCGAGGCGTGGCTGCCGCGAGCAGAGGAATGAAGACCGGCCGCGCCCCATCGATCAAGCAAGCCTGCCTTCATCGGCTTCCCGTAAGATCAAAACTAATTCTTCCTGATACGCCAAGTAAAAACGACTTCGCCATCTTCTCGGAAGAGGCGACACGTTTCTATCGGAGACCATTTAGAAATGGATAAGCGTGAAACTTATACATTTCTGTATGACGAACAAAATCCCCGTCGGCTCAAGGCCGGCGGGGATTGTCGTCTCTATCTTCGCGAAGCGCCAGCCGCACCGAGCAGCAGGACGATACCTGTAATCAGATGCAAGAACCAGCCGAGGATGGGGATCCAAGCAAGACAGGAGGTGATGATCCCGAAGATGGACCCGAGCGAGGACTCCCGGTTCGCGTTGGACAAGAAGAGCGTAACGATGTGCAGAATGAACATGATGACCAGCGGCAGGTAGCCCCATCCGATCACGATCAAGCCGCCGAGGAACGGAATGGCCAGGACGATCTCGAGGCCGCCGGTCACCCACTTCATCGTTCGAGCATTCGACATGGGCGCGAGACTCCTTCCAAATGATTGAACTTATCCTATCATGAGGAAGCTCGTCCAAGCAATCCGGCCGATTGTCCAACCTTAAGTCGAGACATAGCGGCAATCGTAGACCTGCCGTACACCGCCTTGCCCCGCGGCAAACGGGACTAGGCATTTGGGTGAGCTTCGGACTAGGTCAGCGCCTCCGTCAACACGACGATGACGATCGGCACCAGCACGATGCCGATGAGGATCACCCATGCAAGCGGGTGCGCGAAGTTGAACGTCCAGCCGACGCCGTACCTTTTCTCCACCACGAGGGCGGGGTCGTTCTTGTTGAAGTAGATTCCCCCTCCGCGCCAGTATCGGTCGTCCTTGGCATTCGGCCCGGCAGCCTGGGCGTCCAGCCCGTTCCGCGTGAGGTAGACGAGGAAGCCGATCACGCCGCCCATGATCAGGAGCGGAAGCGGCACCATCACCGCCAGCAGCACCGTCTGCGGCCAATCGTAGAGCGTGAAGCCCTGGATGACGCCGAAGAGGAGAATGATGAACAGAGAAAGCGCGTAGAGGAAGATCGAATTCGCCCGCCGGAACCGCAGCTGCTTCTCCATCGAAGCCACCGGATGGTCCGGATCGAGGTTCTGGCGCGTGCCGCGGATCATGTAGTTGATGCCGATGAACAAGCCGGTCATGAAGACTTGCAGGATGTTCAGCGTGAACACGGTTCCGACCGTCTTCTTGGAGAAGCGGTCGGCTTCGCCGTTAATGCCGAAGTGCGTGGCCATCACATCCGGGATGCGGTCCCACTGCAGAATCGCTACCGCGATGCAGACGGCGATGATCAGCAGATGCACGGCGAACCAGCCGTTGCCGACGAGGCGCTGACGCTCGCGGAACCGCAGATCGATCACCCGTTTCGTCTGGTTCGGCGCCTCCCAGCCCCGCTCCGCCTTCAGCTTCAAGGCGGCCCGGCGGCCAGCCCGCCAGGCGACGATCAATCCCGCGATCTGGACGACGAGCGTCGCGGGCAGGATAGCGTCCGGATTTCCGTCGCTGAGCATCGCCGCTGCAGCGCCGGCGGCCAGCCCGAGCAGTCCGGTCAGAACCGCCCATCCGCCATAGCGCCTGCGGAGCCGCCGCAGCGCAGCGTCCGCGCGATCCTCCTCCGGCACGTACAGGCCGAAGATCAAGTAAGCCGGCGTAATCATCGATATGACGATAAAGGTGCCTGCCGTAATCACGTCCAGCATCGCCAGCGTCATCCAACCCCATTCGTTCATCATGAAAGTTCTCCCCCTTGGTCCGTTAACAGTTGCCGGTAGACCGCGGCGCTGTGCGCCGCGAATTCCGCCTCGCTCATCCCCCGCACCGCCGCTTCGGCGGCCAGCGCGCGCAGCTGCCGCTGCAGCTTGGCGGCGAAGGCATCGGTCACGCCGGGCATGCCGCCCGGCTGAACGACGACGCCCTGCTTGCGGTGAACCTGCAGGAAGCCTTCCTGCTTCAAGATTTGATAAGCTTTGTTCACGGTGTGCAGATTAATACCGAGATCCGCGGCCAGGCTGCGGACCGAAGGCAGCGGATCGCCCGGCTTCAGCTGCCCGGAAGCGATCCCTTCGATCAATTGGTCGACCAGCTGCGAGTACAACGGGACTTCGGATTGCAGGTCAATTTCCATCCACATCAGCTCAAATCCTTTCTCTTGCTAACTAATCTCCCTTAGGAGAATAAGGCTGGTACGATCAAGTGCAGCGCCAGATCCCCGGCCATATGCGCCGCGATCGCGTATTCGAGTCCTTTGCGCCAGTAGAGGACGAGGAGGACGACCGTGCCGATCAGGCTGCCGAGGGCGGCAATAGCCAGCAGCGGCCGGACCAGCGCGGACGGGTCGCGAAGCCGTCGTTCCCGTACAGCCGACTGCGCAGCAGCGGCGCGTCGAGACCGACGCGGGACGCCATCGCGAAGCCGAACCAGCTGGCGATGAAGGCCAGGATCGCGGCCTGCGCGATCGAGGCGGCCGCCGAGACGGCGAACGGGATCGCCCGGCCCTCCGGCGGGACGGCCAGCGCCAGCTGGTAAGGCATCACCGCCGCAGCGCCGACGATGGAGAGCGCCGTGAACAGCAGAACCAGACGGAGATGACGTCTGCGCATGCCCGGATGCCCGATCGATACGCGGTCAGTCGAAGCGGTACGGGATGGAATCGACATGGCCTCGCGCCTCCTGCACTTAAATGTTAGATCATCTATCTGTTATACATTATATATAACAGATAACAAAGATGCAACGATTTTCGGCAAAAAGGGTGATGTCCCCGGATCCCGATGCCCGATGCCGTTTTCGCTAAGCCGTATGTTCCCATGAGAATTCATGGGCAAAAGCCTTTCCTTTTCAATACCGCTATGCTATAATCAGATTCGTTCGTTATTCATAAAACCGTCGAGACGTGGCTCAGCTTGGTAGAGCGCTTGGTTCGGGACCAAGAGGTCGCAGGTTCGAATCCTGTCGTCTCGACCATTTTAATATCAAGGGATTGCGGGGTTTTGACCGCAATTTTTTTTGTCCGAAAAAGCGGAAATGTACCAATTATGTACCAATGAATAGAATTTAAAGAAATCGTGGAGCCTTAGAAATGATCTAGGGCTCCACTTTTCTATCTTCCGTACCTTCCGTTAGAAATGATTTCGTCGGTTACGAGGGGCCTTGCGTGGTCTATGCAGAGAGGTCTTCTCTATTGCCCGAAAGAATGGGGGTTCCATCTGATTGTTGGGCATACGAATGCATATGAATTGTGGCTGTAGCGGCTTTTTTTCAATAGTCGCGAAACAGCACTTGCTTTCGATTCTGCCTGGATTCCTCAAGCGGCTTATCGATCATATCATGGACGGGAGAAAGCGTAAGGTTCGAGGGAGCAAGCCGGTACTTGCCTTCTCCCAGCGGCTCCATTCGCTCGTCCTGGCCGATGGCCAACGCGCTGCCGGGGCTGTCGATTCCGAGCAGAAGGGGGCCGTGTCTGTAAGAGTATCCTTCAATTGTCGTGTGAAAGCCGAACGCCCTTTCCTTCCGCAGGCCGATGCCGAATGAAAGCTCGATAAGCGTGCCTTTCGGAAAATGGCCGGCGAGACTAACGAAGCCGTCACGGATTTCCGTGCCTTTACTCTCCCCGTTCACGCTCAAAGCAACGGTTGATCGTTCCACCCAGGACGGCATGAACAACCGAAGCGTAACCGGTTCGGCAACCGTACTTTCCATCACTTCGATCCGGACAACCCCTTCGTACGGATAATCCGTCTCGGTCGCCAGCTTGAGCTCCCCGTCGCCTACCGCGATTACCGCTGTAGAGCTTTCATAGAACGGAATCGCGATCGTTCGGCCCGTCGCCTGATAGCAGCTGTCGATCGCCTTCGCCAGCCCTTCGGCCCCGCGCATCGTGCAGCACCAGTACGCCTCGTACAATCCTTCCTTAGGGGACAGCATTTCATCGCGAACGCCGGCGCAAACGTCGCAGCCGAATCCTCCATTCGGGCGCTGCCCGTATCCTAATCCGTTGTAATAGATGTGATGAGCCGCCTCCAAATAGGCGCTGTTTCCGGTGTGCTTCCACAACCCGACGGCAACGATAAACGAGTCGACCACGGCGCACGGCTCTGTCCAATCCGGCCGGCCGAACCAATTGTAGTTCGCGTAATTTTCCGTCATGCCCCTCTGCATATAGACGCCGAACGTATCGATAGCCTTCTCGAGCAGCCGCGGGTCGCCGGTCGTTTCATAATGGCGAAGGATTCCCCGCAGCGCCGACAACGTAGCATGGGTTTGAAACGACAAGCCGATGATGTCGGCCGTCATGAACTTCTCGATCATCTCATCGATGAGGTCTCTTAACTCGGGCTTCGGAACGATAAGGTAAGCTTGCGTGGCGCCGTCCAACATGATAAAAGCGCAGCCGATGTCCGTGGACAGATGCCAGGCCCCAACCTTCCCGAACAACTCGCCGATGGCGGAACCGTCATACGACCGTTGCACGGGATCCAGCGGATATTCCGCATAATAGCCGACAGCCGGCAGCAGCAGATTGTCGATCAACCGATGAATGACACTCAGCGCGAAATCGTCTTTGGTCCATAGATAATATTCGCATAACGCGCGCAAAAACCAACTGTTGCCGGACAGCTGCTGTTCGTCAACCGTGCCGCGAGGATGAACGGGTCCGAAAAATCCTTTCTCGTTCAGACGAGAGGGGAGCATCCGGATCGCTTCTTCCAAGTATTCGGGCGGCCGTCTTGTGGACCGCGCAAGCAGCGTCCAACCCAGCAACGTCCGCCCCTCCCAATCCCCCGGCCAGCTGTAGGCATCGTCCCGGAACAAGCGGGGCGGCGCGTATTCCTCCGTCTCCAATCGGTTAAAATTGGCTATTGCGCGTCTGTAAAATTCTCCTTGTGCCTCCAGGTGTTGAATTGAAACGCTCTTCATAGGGTCCTCCATTCCTTTACCGCGATCATTCTTTGATGCTTCCGAGCGTCATTCCGGTAACAAAGTAACGCTGCAGAAACGGATATACCAATAGGATGGGAAGCGCGCCGAGAAAGATTTGCGCCGCTTTTGCCGTTTGATCGGAAATTTGTTGCAGACTGGCCAAATCGCTGCCGATCATCGATTGAATGTCCATCTGTACGACAACCGTCTGCAAATAGCTGGACAGCGGGTATTTCTCCGGGGTTCCCATTAAAATCAGCCCGTCAAACCAGGAATTCCAATGGCCCACCATGGCAAAGAGGGTTAGAGTAGCCAGTGACGGGGCCGACAGCGGCACATAAATCCGCCAAAGGCTTTTCCAATACCCGCCGCCGTCGATAAAAGCGGATTCTTCCAATTCCTTGGGCAAGCCCCGAAAAAAGTTCAGCAGCAAAATCACGTTAAATACGGGGACGGCCCCGGGCAAGACGAGCGCCCAGATGGAATTGAGAAGCCCGGTTTCCTTAATCACCATATACCACGGGATCAATCCGCCGCTGAACAGCATGGAAAACACGAAAATCCAAACGTATAGCGTGCGCCGCGGAAAAGACCTCGCGTCTTTGGAAAGCGGATAGGCAATCAGTACGGTTAGCAGCATATTGAGCAGCGTACCCAGAAGGACGCGTTCCACCGATATGAGGATCGAACGGATAAACTCCGGTCTTTCCGCAACGAACCGGTAGGACTGCAAGGTGAAATCAACCGGCCAGAAGGTCACTAACCCCGCTTTCGCCGCGGAGCTCGCACTGAAGGAGACGGCAAGCACATGAACAAGGGGAGCCAAACACAGGAGCGCCATCCCCACCAGAAATGTCATATTGAACACCGCAAAGATTCTGCTTGAAAGCGATCTTCGGTACAGCACGGACCAACTCTCCTTCCTTCAAAAAATCCGGTAATCGGCAAAACGGTAAGCCAGATAATACGAGCCTGAAATCAACAGGAAAGAGATCACGGACTTAAAGAAACCGATCGCTGTCGCGAAACTATATTGGGCATTGGCCAGGCCCATCCGGTAAACGAAGGTATCGATAATGTCGCCGCTTTGATACACCTGAGGGCTGTATAAATTGAAGACCTGGTCGAATCCCGCATTGAGCACATTGCCGAGGCTAAGAACGGCGAGCAAGATGATGATCGGCCTGATGCCGGGAAGGGTAATGTGCAAGGTTTGTTTCCAGCGGGATGCGCCATCTACGACTGCCGCTTCGTAGAGCGCCGGATTGATTCCCGTCAGTGCGGCCAAGTAGATAATCGTGGCAAACCCAAACTCCTTCCATACGTCGGAAATGACGAGAACGAAAGGAAACCAATGGTTGTCTCCCAAAAAATAAACGGGCTCAAACCCGATGATTTCAATGAATTTGTTCACGAGGCCGGTGGACGGGGACAAGATTTCGATCAGGATGCCGCCGAGAATGACCCAGGAAAGAAAATGCGGCAAATAGATCATCGTTTGAATGGAACGTTTGAGACCTTGAATCCGTAACTCGTTGAGAAGCAGCGAGACGGCAATCGGAACCGCCAGCCCCGCAACGATCTTCATGAGCGAAATCGAAACCGTGTTATAGATGATTTGCATCGTATCCGGGTATTGAAAGACGGTGACATAGTTCTGGAAACCGACCCACTCCGATCCGAGTATTCCTTTGGTCGGCAAATATTTCTGAAAAGCCATCACAATCCCGATCATCGGACCGTAGGCGTATATCAGCACAAGGATGAGGCCGGGCAAAATCATGCAATCTAGCGGCAGGTGACGGAATGTCTTTCTTGCCCACATATGCTTCTCTTCTCCCATGTCTTAAAATGTTAGGAGGAAAGGGGCTGGAATCGCTCCCTCCCCTTTCCGCCGAACGAAAACGTTATTGAGTTCGTGAGACGATGAGCGGTTCGCCAATCAATAAGGAATCGTAGGCTGGAGTCGCTTCACCGCCCAACACTTCTTTCCCCCAACCGACCTTGTATCGGATCGTGACCGTTTGCCCGGCGTACGCGCTGATATCGATCGCCCGTTTCGCTTTCCAGCCCGCCGTCCCGTCTATCCAATCGAAGGCTGCTTGCTCGCCATTCACGTAGACCGTGAGTGAAATGCCGTCGCTCGCCGTATTCACTTTTCCCGGAATATAGGTGAGGTACAGCTTCTTATCCCTAGGCAGCGTCACCCGGACATCGGCGTTAGCCCAACCGTTTTCCCCCATCCAGGCCGGATGGGCCTTGAAGCCGAGCCGATCGAGCGGTTTCTCCGCCGTCGCGTCGCTCTGGCTGTACATGAGTTCCAATTCGGTCGGTTGAATATACTCGAATGCGGCCCCATTGCTCAGACCCGGGATTTCGGCATCGCTTGCCAGAAGAGTTCGGTAGCTCCAGTCCTGATTAAGTCCTTTGAAATGATTGCGCCAGGAGTCGAATAAATCAAGAACGACCCATTTGTTTGGCACGGTCTTGTCCCGGCCCGGCTGATCGGTCTTGATTTTCCCCTTCATAAAGCCTTTCGGAAGCTCGATGACGGGAAGCTGGTGAGGCAATTCTGCCGTTTTCACCAATTGGCCGTTCGTAAACCGATAGAGCTGCGACGCCTGCTCTTCCTTATAATAAAATCCTTCCTTGTATCCGGCTTTCAAGCCGGCATAGCCTTCCGTAAGCTTCTGATACCAGTCGGGCGCCGGATCCCCGTAGGCATCCCGGTAGGCCGGTACGGCTTCGTTTCTCGGCTCGGCCGCTTCGATCGCGGTTTCCTCCGCGAAATCGTTAAACGATGAAATGATGACGGCCTCGGGGTTCTTTTTCAGCGCGTTGATCCACATTTTCGAATAGAGCTCCCCGTCCTCTCTCGGAATTGGGGTCGTTCCCCGGCCGAGATGAGCGGTATCCCAGCCCGGATTGACGCCGACCACTTCACCGCTGGCCTGCTCCCGGTCGAAAACCCATCCCCACAAACCGGTATCCGGCGCAACGGGTGCCCCGTCCGATACTTTTCCCGTCGCGAAGCGGACGGAAAAGCGATCATCCTTCCACTTATAAAACCATGAAGGCGCCGTATAATTGACGAGCAGCGGTTTGCCTTTCCATTGGTAATAAACGGGACTTTGCGCATAGCGGTCGAATACCAGATCCGCCTCCGCCTGCTGCTCCCGGATATCGTTCCGAGCCCACTCGGCGTACCCGATGGCGAGAGCCAGACTCGGCGCCGTTCCTGCCGGCATGGATTCCACAACCCGGAATACTTGGTCGATATGTTCGGCAATATTCCCGTTGTCGTTGCCGTGGCCGTTCGTATCGTCGAGGATGACGAAATCGATGCCGGCTTTTTTCATCCACTGCATATGCGCGCGAATCGCATCCTCATTCCCGGAGCTGTAGTCGCCAAGCAGGGGACGATACCGGGTCCAATCCGACCAATGGCTGCCGTATGGCGGCTTGTCGTCCCACCAAACCGTATACCAGATGCCGATCTGGCTGGTGAAGAGAGCCGCGTGATCCGTCTTTTCCTTCTGTTCGGCATAAACGGGAGTGGCAACAAGCAGCAAAGAGATTAAGCCGACGACGAGTCCGGTTTTCCGCAACGTCCGCACCCCCTTATCATTGCTTCTGATGAGCTTGCGCCCACTCGTTCACTTCTTTCGTAATCTGGTCGCCGCCTAGCTTCTTCCATTCCGAAACGAACTTGTCGAAATCATCAAGCGAAGAAGCGCCCATAATGACTCTCGTAATCATTTCGCTTTCCATTTTGGCGAGAATGGCGTTTTTGTCTTTCATCGTTCCCGTACCCGGCCCGTAGTACCCGTTAAAGATATACATGTTGTTTTGCAGATATTGATCGATCACCTGCTGGGTGCTCTCGTCACCGAAGATGGCATACCATGCCCACTGCTTTTGGTCGCCTTTCAGATAAGCGTCGATTTTGGCTACGACATCCTTCCTGTCTTGCTTGACGTCCGAAATGTCTTCGCCTTTTGCATGCTTCATAAAGACGCGGTAGAAGTCCACGTTTTCGTTAATTTGCCATACCTGGAACGGCGCATAGTGGAAGGGCTGCGTATCGCCGGTTTTCTCCGCCTGGAAGTATTTGTCCCTGTCGGCGCTGTCTCCTTTGGCCGCGAATAAGTTGATCAATTTGATCAGGGCTTCCGGATGCGCGGCCCCCTTCTTGACGACATAGAATCCGCCGGGCGTAACGCTGATCCCCGGTTTGGCCGGCTTGTCGTCGGAGGATACGAGCGGCAACGGCTTCCACAACGCGCCATCCTGATCATGTCCGGCCTGAGTGCATCCGAGCGGATCCGCCATGCCCCCGAAGTAAATGCCCGCCTTGCCGGATGTGAGGACTTCGCAAACCTTCTGATAGTCCTTGACGCCATATTCGCGATCGATGACACCGGCCTTGTATTCTTCCTGCAGTTTGGCCAGCGCTGTTTTCATTTCGGGCTGAATGCTGCCGTATACGAGATTCCCGGATGCATCCGGAATCCACATGCGGGGATAGGCGTGATAGCCTTGGAAAATTTGATCGATGCCGCCCAGGTCGCCCATCAGGTCTTTGCGCAAGGGAAGCCCGACCGTATTTTTCCCGCCGGCGTTTTCTTTCTTGAACGTTTCCGCGATCGTCCACACATCGTTCATCGTCTTCGGTTCGGGCAGGTTATACTTCTTCATCCAGTCCGTACGAACCCACACGAATCCGGCATAATCGCTGTACGAGGTTAACACCGGAACGGCCATCAGCTTGCCGCCGATCGTCGCCGAATTCATCCCGACTCCTTGATCGAGATTCAGTAACTCTTTCACTTTGGGAGATGCGTAGGTTTCATAGACGTCCTTCAGATCCATAATGAGACCGGCATCGGCCAGCTGCTGCAGTTGTCCGCCGTCCACTTGGAAAATATCCGGCAGATCGCTGGATGCGATGGACACGTTCAACTTTTCGCTGTACTGATTGCCGGCAAGCGGCGCGATCCATTTGTTTTTCACTCTGATGCCGAGATCTTGCTCATACGCCTTATACCAAATATTGTTGTCCCAACTGTCCCCATTGGTGAATTTGGTCACGCCGTCGTCCATTCTGACTGTCGAGATTTCAATCGCTGGCTCGTACTTTCCGAGCGGATCGGTATTCGGCTTGACTTCGGTCGATGAGGTTGCCGTAGGCGGCTTCGTTTCCGTTGCGGCATTGCCGGTTTCGTTCTTCCCGTTCGAGCTGCAGGCGGCCAGCAGCGCAAGGCACAGAACCAGCGGCACGGATAAGTATTTGATTCGTCGTTTTGCTTTCATGCGAATCCCCCTCAGCGAGTTTAAAGCGATTGGCACCGCTTACAAGAGTAAGTATAAGAGACCCCGGGCCCAATCTAAATTCTAGGATCTTTACATGCATCGAACTTTATTGACATCTTTCCGCGGATCAGGAGTGCAAGTCGGGCAGGCTGTCCCGATACTCCTGCGGCGTCATCTGGGTCGCCTTTTTAAAGACGCGTCCGAAATAGGCCGATGAATCGAAGCCCACGCCGACCGCCAAATCCTGGATTTTCAAATAAGGGTCCTTCAGCATTTCTTTCGCCTGCGCGATCCGGTACTGATTGATATAGTCGCTTAGCCCGATCCCCGTCGTCTGTTTATAGAGTCTGCACAAATAGGATGGATTCAAATGAACGATTCCCGACAACCGAGTTAGCGATAAATCCTCGCTGAAATGCGCTTGAATATGACGATTAATGGTTGAGACGACACGATGGGTCAACCGGTCCCGTTCCTGAATCCGATTTTCCAAAATGAACGTCACGACGCTTTCAAAAAACATCCCGATTCCTTTCCACGACTCATGCGCTTCCATGTCCAGCAGCTTGTCATAACCGCTCCGTCTGGCAAACGGAGAGGATAGGCCGGAACGATTGAGGTAGGACAAGAGACGAAGAGCGATATTGAAGAAGGCCTCTTGCTGCAAGTGCGGCAATGGGGGCTTCGTTTCGCAGAAGGAGACGACGCTGCGGATTACGGCATAACAGGACTCGGACGAACCGTTTTCCAAATGATGTTCCAGCAGATCCGACTGTGCCAGCAAGCGGCGAAACGGGCCGTCGTCCATCCCCTCTTCTTCAAGGCCCGTTCCATCGATCAAAATAATCCCGCTCGCCTGTCCCATTCCCCTGACCAGTCCCCCTCTCAATTCGTGGAATTTGTCGGGCGCCTCTTCCCACGAGACGAATTCGCCGGCCGCGATGAACGAGATGGACAGTTGGAGCAATTCCTTGCATGAGGACTGAATGGCATCAAGGGTACCTTGCACGAATACGGTGTTCTTGTCCTCATCCCCGCACGTTCCGTCTACCGGTTGAATCAGCCAGATCAGCTTCGAGCGTTCGTATTGGATGATCTGTACCCGAACGGAAGCCAAGTATTCGCTGGATATGTTTTCGATTGCATAAAGCAACAAGTGCTTGTCCGATTCGGATAGTCTATCATCCCATGCATCCACTCGGCCGATCACAATCAATACCTTGGAGTCGGCATCCAATGGAAGGTCCCGCTCCGCAAACCGTTCCGCCAAAGACGAAACCTTGCCGGCTCTCTCTTCTAAATGACCGAGCAGGAATTCCCGCTGCAAAACGGGCATAGCTTGCTTCATCCTCTCTCTCGCCCGCTCAATCATCCGCTCTTTTTGCATGAGTTCCGCGATTTCCCGTATCGCTTTGCGAAGCGACTGCTCCACTACTTCGAAGCTTTCGGTTTTTAAAATGTAATCCGTTCCTCCCTGCCGGAACACGGATTGAATGTAGTCGAAATCGTTATAGCCGGTCAGAAAAACGACTTTGCAAAACGGCCATTGCGCCGCTATTCTCCGGTGCAATTCCATGCCGTCCATGCCGGGCATGCGAATGTCGGTAAAGGCGACGTCCACGTGCGTTTTATAGACGATATCCAGCGCTTCGTCCGCGGAATAGGCTTTATGGAGCTGGAGATCGACGTCCTTCAAACCGAGAAACAGATCATACAGCCCGTCTACGATCACCGGCTCATCATCCACGATCAATATGTTATACATTTCCGTTCACTCCTCTGTCTTGGCGGGGAACGCGACGACGACCTTGAATCCGCCCAATGGTCCGCGAGAGACGGTCAGCCCGCCGGAGCTCCCGAACTTGATTTGCAAGCGGCGGTGGACGTTGATCAATCCCGTCGTCTCCCCCTCGAGCTGCGACGTTCTGAGTAGCGCATTCAAACGTTCGAGTTGTTCCTCGCTGACGCTCTCGCCATTGTCTTCCAAGATGATCCGCAGGCCGGAAGCGTCCGCCCGAAAGCCGATGACGAGCAGCCCTCCCGCCTTTTTGTTTTCCAATCCGTATTTAAAAGCATTCTCCACCAAAGGCTGCAAAATCAGCCTTGGCACGGCGAAATCGGCATAGGAGGGCGGTATTTCTTCGATTCTGGATTCAATGCGGTTGCGGAATCGGATCTTTTGGATTTCCGTGTACACGATAACGTGATGGATCTCGTTCGCGAGCGGCACGTCGGTTTGGCCGTTTCGGGTGACGTATTGGAAATATTCGCCCAGAAATTTCGTATATTTATCGATGCCGTTGAGATCCCCGAGCCGGGCCATCGCTTGCATGCTGAAGAAGGAATTATACAGAAAGTGAGGGTTGATTTGCGACTGGAGCTGGCGCAGCTCGGAAAGCTGGACCCGGTATTTCTGCTCGTAGACTTCTTCGATCAACACGTTCAGCTTTTGCACCGTTACGTTGAACTGGCTGTACAAATAATGGAATTCGTCCCTGCCCCCATGGCCGACGACCACACTGAGATCCCCCGTTTCCAATCGGCGAAAAGCCCTCACCAGTTTCCGAAGCGGCTGTTGAATCGTCCGGAAAATCCACGTGGCAAATAGAATAATGGCGACAATGGACAACAAGGATAAGGTCCAATACCACATGTTATACCGCTTCAATTGTCCCGTAAGTTCCGTTTCCAGCATCGACATATAGACCGTCGCCCCTAGATGGTCCAACTTTTCCCGGAATACGGTATATCTTTTGTTCGACTGAATCCATGTAAATGGATTCCGGTCGCCACGCGTCTCCTCGCCGCTTTCCAAATCCGAAAGCAGATTCGAATGATCGGGACGGGAGGCGACAGTCCACGCGCGATTCCCCCCGCTAATAAACCCGATTCCGTCCTCGCCGATGGACAACGACCCTAGCGTCTTTTCCAATGTGGCTTTTGAGATTTCAACGGCCAGGAGATAGACGGGGGGCTTGTGATCCAGATAAGTCCACCCGGGATTCGGCTGCGGGATGAACAGACGTCCCTCCCATTGAATGAACGGAGAGGTCGATTGGGCTTTTAATTGCTGCAGCGCAGCAAACTCGCTTTCCGGTAAGTCATCGTACAGCTTGTTCGCGGATATGACATACGAAATAGAGGGGATATAGACCTTGACATCCTGGATATAGCTGCTGGCGTATTTGAGCTGCAGAAGCCGCTTTTGCAGATGGAGCATGGCGAATGCCTTTTCGGGATCGGTCATGATCTCGGATTTGCCGCTTAATTCGATCAAATCGTCGTCGTTCACGAATTCATTCTGAAAGCGGATGACTTTATCAAATTCCAGATCGAGCAGATTCGAATAAAACTTCAAGCGGGAGATCATCGATTGGGAAATCTCCGAGTACACGCTCTCCGATCCTCTTTCGTTTAAGACGATGCCGATGAAATAAAACGGGGTAATGATCAAAACAAAGACAAGTAATATTTTGGGGAAAATCGACCAACGCCAGAAAGCAAAGTTTCCCATGCTAATTTTTCTCATCGGCTGCCACTCCCAGGTGTTGCTGCTTTCAATTTACTATTCCGCGTTCCCGAATAAAATCGAACAATATTGACATCGATCGCACTATATTTACTAGAACCCCGCGGTAATCCCCATTCTATGGACCGGCATGGAGGAATTCAACCGTTATTTGAAAAACGTTTGCTGTGGCAAATTCGCCGGAAACGCAAAAAAGCCCGGATTCCCTGTGCTTTCCGCAGCTTTGTTAAACCTGTTTTGAATGAGGCTGACCCTCATCCATTCGAAATGGCGGTCGCACGCAAAGATGTCTCTCGCCTGCGAGCATAATCAAAAATACCGCAGTACGCGCCTTTGCCCCGGGTTTATTTCCACTTGAAGATCAGAATGCCCGCGATCATCACGACGACGCCGATGATCCGGTTCCACTCGAACGCGACGCGCGGCGAGCCGAATAGCCCGAAGCTGTCGATCGCCAGAGCGAAGACGAGCTCCGCGACCAGGACAATCGCCACCGCGTACGCCGCGCCCAGCTGCCCGATGCTCAAGGTCACGCCCACGACGATCCCGACGCCCAGCACGCCGCCCAGCAGATATCCTTTGTTCAACTGAAAGACGTTGTCCAGACTGCCGCCCCTCAGCCATAAATACAGCAGCAGCGAGACGATGAACCCCGTGCCGTGAACGAACGTCGTGGTCATCCAGACGCCGGCTTTCTCGTTGACTCTCGAATTCATCGCGCCCTGCATGGCAATGATAATGCCCGCCGCGATGGCGTATAGGATGCCGGCCATATCGATCCTCTTCCCCTCTGTGGTCGCGCTGCTACGTATATAGGTGATTGTCCGCGAACGCCCGCAGCTTCTCTTCGTCCAGCACGTACAACCGGCCCCTTCGCCGGCTGAGCAGGCCGCTGTCCGCCAGCCGCTTGATGACGCGGTTCAAGTGACGGTAACTCGTGCCCAGCAGCTCCGCCATCTCCATCAGGTTGGTGGTGCGGATCTCCTCTCGGGGTCCCGTCTCGCCGGCACTCGGGAGCAGGGTCAGCAGATAGCTGGCGACCCGATGCTCCGTCGGGTAGAGAAGGTTGGTCGAGGCGCCGTTGCCGAGCGTAGACAATTTGTGGCTCAGGTTGCGGATCATCAATTGCAGAAATGGCGGATTGTTCATCTCGTTCGCCTGGACATGCGTCCTGCCGAGGAACAGCAGCGTCGCCCGGCCGGACGCTTCCACCGAATTGCACGCCGGATAATGACCGCTCCATTCGACATCGCCGATCAGCATCGGCGCGGTTGAGAACCGCAGCAGCATCGTCTTGCCGTTCGGGAGCACGGTGTAGATCTTCAGCCGTCCCGCCACGACCACATACAGCCCGCCCAAGAGCTCTCCACGGTCGCAGACCCGCTCCTTGTCGGCATACGTCCGCAGCTCCATCGAAGCCACGCTCTCGGGCATGAATATGCCGCCCAAGCCAACGCCGGCCAACAGCCTTCCCGCCGCCGCGGCATCTCTCGTCGTCTCCACCGGCATTCCTCCCGCGACTCGGCTCCGGATGAGATCCGATGTCTTCTGTCATTAAGTGTAATCGATGGAGGGGCTGGGCTTAAAGGACAGATGTCCTATTCGTTCGCAACGGCATGTTTATCCTTTTTTTAGATTTCATTTTAGAGCCCATTTAGAAACAAGTACTATCATGAATTAGAAGACAGGGGGTGAATGGGTTGAGAAAGCTCGGCATAACCCGAAAAAGGTGGCTGCTCACGCTCCACCTATTGTTTTCCGCGATTATGTTAGGCGTGGCCATCGTTTTTCTGTTTCTAAGCATTACCGCGGCCAACACAAATGATGAAGGTGTACTCCAAGCGTGCTACACCATGATGCACATGCTGGCCAAGACGACCGTCCGGTATTCGACGATCGCCGCTTTGGCAACCGGGATTTTACTGTCCGTGTGGACGCCATGGGGGCTATTCAAGCATTACTGGATTATCGCCAAGGAAGTATTAACTTTCTTCTTCATTATCATTGGGCCCATTGGTATGTACTGGTGGACGCTGAGAGCGGTTACGCTGGTATCGTCTGAGAGGGGACACGCTGTCCTTGATCCGGACTTCATCGTGAATAGCGGGCAGCTTCGGATCGGGATCGTTCTCCAGATCGTGTCTCTAGTCGGGCTGTTCGCGATCTCGGTCTTCAAACCGTGGGGATCGCGAAAACGGTAATCCAATCCGTATCTTGGTAGGCTGTCCTAGGTCACTATATGACCTGAGACAGCCCCTTCCATTAGGCTTCGAATCGGATCTCCCGCACGGCCGCATCCGGCGCGCTGAACTCCAGGAGCCGTTCGCCCTCCTCCGTCAACGCCTGAAGATCCGCGGGGCCGAGCGGTTCGAAGGGCTTGACGATCAGCGTGGCGACGCCCCGCTTCCGCTCCGTCGTCCACAGGCCGCGGACGAAGCCGTCCACGAGGAAAGTCGAGCGGATAATGCCGTTGACCGTGAACACCTGGGAGCGGTATGCCTCCGGCAGGATGCGGGAGCGGTCCGCGTAGGACAGCAGCATGTTGTCGAACTCGCCGATGAAGCGAACCGGGGCCGGCGTATCCGCATCGGGCCGCGGGGCGTCCGGGACGTCGAACAGTTCGTTGCCGTGCTCGTCGCGGAACGTCGCCAGGCGGGGACGCAGCGTCTCCAGGACGCTCCGCAGTCCCGTCAAGCCCGACCAAGTCTGGACGTCCATGACCGTCGCGGGGCCGAAGGCGCGCAGATAACGGACGACCAGCGTCTCCAGCGAGGCATCCGCGTCCAGCGGCCGGCCCAGCCACGACTCCGCCGACGTATGCTTGGCCTGCCCGCTAGCTCCCCAGATCCCCCGAGGCGGCACCTGGACGAGCGGAACCATGGCGCGGATCGCATCCCCGAGGGCATGCGGATCATGATCGGGCCAGCGGCTGCCGAGCGCCGCGCCCAGCTCGCTGAACGAGAGCGGCCGCTCCTCCACGAGCGCTCGCCCCGCCTCGGCCAGTTCGGCGCGGTCCACGCAGCCAAGCGACTTGTTCGCCAGGCCGGAGAGCCAGCGGTCGAGGACGGGCTGCGTCAGAGGCCGCATCTGGAGGCAGTCGCGGGCGCTCACCAGGTGGATCGTGCCGCGCATCAGTACGATGCGCACCGCCTGCCTGCCCTTGATTAGCCGGCCCAGGTCATCCGGCTGGAAGCCGTTCAGTCGCGCCCACAGGCCGATATAAGGCGGATTCGGCGCCTGGGCCTGTAAGCCGACCAGGTGCTCGATCGCTTCCAGCGCGGACAAGTCCGCCCGGCGCAGCAGATGCTGCCTCGCCAGCAGCGCCCGGTTCAGCCGGCGCTTGGTCAGTACTTCCTCTGTTCCTGTCGCCCTATCCGGCTCACGTGCCGCGTTGGTCATGACGTTTTCCCCTTTCCTCGGATCCAGCATTCCGCTCTCTCCCGTTCTACATTCATTCTACAAGAGCCGCCCTGACAACCTTATGTCAGGGTTCTCCCGCCCTTCTCTATAAATTTCTGATAACCGTCTCCCTATCCCTGACACACTGGTGTCAACGGCTCCGCGTTATACTGCTCTCAAGCGGGCGGAATCCAGCTCAGACTCCAGCCACCGTTCCGCCAAACAATTCTTAGGAAGGGAAGGATGGGATGCCATGAAGCTGGATCGTCTGCTGTCTATCGTCATGCTGCTGCTGGGCCGCAACCGGATTAACGCAACGGAGCTGTCCGAGCGGCTTCAAGTCTCTCTGCGCACCATCTACCGCGACGTGGAGACGCTCGTCCAGGCCGGCCTTCCGATCGTCTCCTATGCGGGGACGGACGGAGGCTTCGAGCTGCAGGACGACTGGCGGATGAATCGGCGTACGCTGACCCTGGGCGAACTGACCGCGATCGCCACCTCGCTGCGGAGCCTCCAATCCGCACCGGCGTTAAGTGCCGAGAACGTAGACGGATTGCTGGAACAAGTCGGGACGTTGGCCGCTCAAGCCGGACGGGATGGCGGCGCCGGCGCCGAGTCGGAGCGCATTCTGATCGATCTGAAGCCCTGGCGGAGCTCGAAGAGCGACCGGGACAAGTACGACCGCCTGCATCAAGCCGTCCTGGAACAAAGGCTTGTCCGATTCGCCTATACCGACGGGCAGGGAGACGGGACCGAACGCACCGCGGAGCCGATGGGGCTGGCGCACAAGGGTTACGCCTGGTACCTGTATGCGTACTGCCGGACGCGCGATGACTATCGTATCTTCAGGCTCTCCCGGATTCATGCGCTGCAAACGCTGGAGGAGACGTTCGAACGCCGGCCGGAGACGATCTCTCAATTGAACGGAAGATGGGACGCGCTGCCGCAGACGGAGACGGTCGAGCTGACTTTGCGCTTCGCCAACGCGGCCAAGGCGCGCGCGGAGGATCAATTCGAAGAAGCGCAGATCGAGCGGCAGCCGGACGGCTCGCTCGTCGTGCGGGCGGCGCTGCCCGAGGGCGAATGGCTGACCGGCTTCCTGCTCAGCTTCCGGGAGGATCTGCGCGTGCTCGCGCCTGCGCGGATCGCCGAAGCCGTCCGGGCGAACGCGCTGCGCGTCGCCGAGCAGTATGCGAGTCCATGACAAGAAGGGCGCCTTGGGGTAATCTGTCGGTGAGGGATTGACTCTCCTCCGACAGGAGGGATTATGCTCCTCTTATCTCAAGAGGAGAAGGAGGCGTACGCCCCATGCTGCGCATCGGCGAATTCGCCAGCTTGAACAAAGTGTCCGTCAAGACGCTGCGATACTATGACGAAGTAGGCCTGCTGAAGCCCGCCCATATCGACGAGCAGACCGGCTACCGCTATTATTCCGCCCAGCAGCTCCCGCAGCTGCACCGCATTCTGATGCTGAGGGACTTCGGCTTCTCCCTGCAGCAGATCGCGACGCTGCTCGGCAGCGGGCAGGCCGACCGGATCGTCCTGGCCATGCTCGAGCAGAGGGCGGGCGAGATCGAGGACGCGATCCGGTCCGAACAGGATCAGCTCTCCCGCATCCGCGCGCTCATGGGCGGCATCCGGTCCGGGTTCGGCCAAGCGCCCGGAGCGCTGGAGGTGCTGGTGAAGGAAGTGCCCGCCTTGCCGGTTCTCTCGCTGCGGGACACGCTGTCCGATTACGGCCAGCAAGGCCGGCTGTGGGAGGAATTGGTCGGCTATGCGCAGCGGTACGGAATGGCGATCGGGACGGCGATCGCGCTGTACGGCCATACGGCCGAGGAGGGAGAACGCTTAGCGGTAGATGCGTATGATCCGAACGACAAGGCCGACGACGAGGCGGACGACGTCTCCGATGGCGTCCCCATCGAAGTCGCTCTGCCGCTGGGGGAGCCGGTCCCGCCGGAGAACGGCCGAATCCGCGTCCGGCAGCTACCCGCGGTGAGCGAGATGGCCTGCGTCATCCAGCGCGGCGGCCATGCGGAGCTCAGGCAAGCTTACGCCTCGCTGCAAGACTGGATGGAGCGAGGCAGTTATCGTCCGAGCGGACCCGCCCGCGAGATCCATCACGTCGGCTTCAAGGAGACGCTGGACGTCTCGGAGCATCTGACCGAGGTTCAGATTCCCCTCTCGCGGCCGGAGGCGCATTAAGATGCCGCAGCCTCGTGAGGCGAACCGTCCATCTTGGCTGTCGAACCGCTACCTGCGTGCGGTACTCGCTTCGGCGGTCTTCGCGCAGCTCGGCATCTGGATCCGCAACTTTGCCGTCCTGCTCTACGTGATGGAGCGGAGCGGCGGCGATGCCGGCGCCGTAGCGCTGGTGTCGGTCGCGGAGTACGCGCCGCTCTTCCTGTTCTCGATCATCGGCGGCGTATTCGCGGACCGCTGGCGGCCCAGACGCACGATCGTCCTCTGCGAATGGCTGAGCGCGGGCTCGGTGCTTGGCGTCTGGATCGCGCTCCGCGCAGGCGACTGGCACGCGATCTTTCTGGCGGCGCTGGTCTCCGCCATCCTGTCGCAGTTCTCCCAGCCGGCCGGCATGAAGCTGTTCAAACGCCATGTGCCGGAAGCCGAGATGGCGGTCGGGATGGCCGCGATCCAGACGATCTTCGCCGTATTCATGATCGCAGGTCCGGCGCTTGGCACTTTCGCGTACGCCCGCTTTGGCATCGGGGCGGCCCTGGTCATCACGGCATCGGCCTTTGCGCTCTCGGCGATCTCGCTCGCAGCCGTGCCTAGAGATGACGCGTCGGCGGGCGGACATTCCCCCGCCGATTCCCCAGCCGGCGACCCGTCCCGCCTGTCTACCCAGTTCGCCGACGGATTCCGGTATCTGCTGAAGAGCCGCGTGCTCTCGCTGCTCAGCCTCAGCTTCGCCGTCGTCGGCCTTGGCGTCGGATTGATTCAGCCGCTCGGCGCGTTCCTCGTGACCGAGCGGCTCGGCCTGCCGCTGGGAGCCCTCCAGTGGATCACGATCCCCTATGGCGCGGGGGAGCTGATCGGCGGCTTCCTCGTCATGAAGCTCGCCATGAAGATCGCGCCCCAGCGGCTGCTCGCGCTCGGGCTGCTCGTGAATGCGGTCGGCATCGCGGCGACGGGACTCTCGACGACGCTGTGGCTCTGCATGGCCGGGCAGTTCGCGATCGCCCTGCTGCAGCCGGCGATCTTCGCGGGCAACGCTGCCCTGACGATGCAGCATACGGAGGAGCGGATGATCGGCCGGGTGACGGGCATCCGCACGCCGCTCCTGACGGGAGCCATGCTGACGATGATGAGCCTTGCCGGCACGCTGAAGGCGCATATGCCGCTGGCACTCATGTACGTCTCGGCCGCCTTGCTGTTCGTCATCGCATTGGGCGTCATCGCCCCGCTGTGGCGGTCCTCCGCGCCATCTCCCTCCGCTTCGAACGCCGCATCGCATCGCTAGGGGGCGACTCGTCGATGTCGGAGACGATACGGATTCAAATCACATTGGAGACAGGATTAGACATGACCATACAAAAAAGGAGCCGTCCCCGCAGGGACAGCTCCTTGTTTCCTTTTCCTATATGCCAAGCAGCGTGTAAGCCGACTTACAGACTGCCGCCCAAACTATCCAAGCCGAGTTGGTTCAGCTGGTCCATCGGGACGATCTCTTCCGGCTTCGGCTCGCCCATCAGCTTCACGTCGCCGTTGATGTCCGTCATCTCGGAGACGACCTTCAGAGTGCCGCTGCCGGTCTGGCCGTTGTCGTCGATCTCCGCCTTGATGGTGGCATCGCTGTAACTCGCATAGCCGTCGCCGTTCACGCCGGTGTTCACGACGATGTCGAGCGACTTGACGTCTTTCTTGAAGTCCTCCATCGACTTGGCCAGATCCTCGTCCTTGGTCTTGTCGAGCTCTTGCTTCGCCTTGTCGAGGTCTTCCTGCTTCAGCTGAAGCATCTTGCGGTATTCTTCGTTCTTCGACAGCAGGTCGATCACTTCAGGCGCGATCTTCGTGACCACGGTCTGAATGAACGGCTCTACTTGATCCTTGGTTACGTGCAACTGGATGACGTCCTTGATCTTCGACTCGTCCGGGATGCCCGCGTCCTTGGCCGATACTTTGGACAGATACGTCTTCTCGTCGATATGCTTGAAGACGATCGCCGACAGATCGTTCACGAGCTTCTGCGATTGACCGATATCCATCGCAGGCATCTCGGTGCCTTGCTGTTCGGCCAGCTTCTTCATATCGATCTCGATGAACTTGCCCACGATATCCTCGGGCAGACCCATCTGACCGAAGATCGGGATGTTCGGCACCTTGATCCACATCTTCTGCTCGTTCATGATGATCGGCAGCGAGAACGTCATGGCCAGATCGCCCTTGATCGCGATCTGCAGATTGATTTCCATGAGCATCGGATCTTTGCGGTACGCGCCCGTCCAGGACAGCTCGGCGTTCTGCAGAATGCCCAGCGCCATGCTGGAATCGGGATCCGCGGTCACCGCTTCGGGCAGCTTCAGGTCGGCGACCTTCAAGCTCCCCTTCATGCTATAGGATTTAATATCCGATGATTTCTTAATCGCCCCTTGCAACGTATCCTGCGGCGACTTCGAGCCGCTGCATCCGGACAATACCAACACCAGCATCATGAGCGCAGTCAGCGCAACAAGCCAATTTTTACGTTTTAACAATCTCTAAATACCCTCCCCGAGCCTATCGATCCTAATGTCTGCTCTTTGCAGCAGGTACATTGTATCCTAATTCGGGGAGGGGGGGAAGTTTTTTTATTTAAAAATAACGTAAAATCTTCGTAATAATTGCGCAAGTTGTCAATGAATGTCTTTCTTGCGGAAGCGTCCGCCCTTCACGTCATGGATATTGCCGACCGCGAGGAACGCCAGCGGATCCAGCTCCGTGACGATGGATTTGAGTTTCGCTTCCTCCAGACGGGTAATGACGCAGAAGATGACTTGCTTGGCGTCGCCGGAATAGCCGCCTTCGCCGTTCAGATACGTGACGCCCCGGCCGAGACGGCTGACGATCGCGTCTCCGATATCGCGGTAGTTGTCGCTGATGATCCAGACGGACTTCGATTCGTCGAAGCCTTCGATGGTCAGATCGATGACCTTGAACGCTATATAATAGGCGATGAGGGAGAACATCGCATTGTCCCACCCGAACACCAGGCCTGCGCTGCCTAAGATGAAGAAGTTGATGAACATGACCATCTGGCCGACGGAGAACGGGGAGCGCTTGCTGACGACGATGGCGACGATCTCCGTCCCGTCCGTCGAGCCGCCGAAGCGGATGACGATACCGACGCCGACGCCCATGAGGATGCCGCCGAATACGGCTGCAAGCAGGGTCTGGTCTGTGAATGAATCTACATGATGGAGCAACGAGGTTGTGACTGCCAACGTAATGACACCGAGCAAGGTGGATAGCGCGAAGGTCTTGCCGATGGATTTGTAGCCGACGATGAGGAAGGGCAAGTTCAACAGAAAGAGGAAGATGCCAAGCGGAAGCTTCGTTAAGTGCGCGACGATAATGGATATGCCTGTGATGCCGCCGTCGATGATGTTGTTGGGCACGAGGAAAATCTCTAGCGCGGTGCCAACCAGGACGGCTCCGACCATAATCGCGATCACGCGGCGGGTGATATCCAGCGGCGACAGCTTATGGTGCCTGACTGGGGTAGTGGCTTTGACTTTGGGCGGGACGGCTTTCTTGTGCTTGGAACTGGTCATAGGCACCTCCTAAATGCATGTTTTCTTATTATTATACCAGTATATACAATGCGGTTGGTAGCCTCAGTTTAGTTTCTCGACAAAAAAAATCCCGGCCGAAGCCGGGATTTCCGCGAACAAACGCAGGCGATTGAACGTTATGGGAGGGATTAACCTTCGGTATTGTGATGGCTCACGTGATTATGGTTCTTCACTTTCTTCGATCCGGACAGCGGTTCGTTCGGCTGGCGTTCGGACCGATCCTTGCGTCCTCCGCCCGATTCGCCGGGCTGTGCGACGGATTGCGCTCTCGGCTTCATGCGGCTTCCTCCTCCCGGCTACTCGTGATGGTCGAGCGAAGCGCGGCTCTTGACCGGCTCGTCGTGATTCAAGGCATCCTGATGACGCCGATCGTTGTGCTTCTGCTGCAGCTGCTGCGCGTGATGGGCGTTCACCGGGGCCTCGGCGAGATCCTCGACCACGTTGCTTAGGTTTTTGTCCGCCATTCCGTTATCGTTGGCCATGCCGTACACCCCATTCTATGCGTTGGTAAAATGATGCAGCGCCTGCGCGCACTCGTGCAGATGCCGGCGATAGTCCGAGATCAGCTCCTGCATGACGTCGGTTCGCTCGTCGACCGATTGGCCGTCCCGCTCGACGTCGGACAGCTGAATATCGATCTCCCGGCTATCCACGTATTGCACGGAGAAGTCGAACTCGAGCATCTGCCGGCCCGCCGTGCGGATATGCACGAGCAGCTTGGTCGGATCGGATTCGTCGGCCATCACGTCGGCTTGGTCGCCGGCGGTCAGCCGTTCCGGCAGCGTGTGCTGCCATGCTTGTACCAGTTCCCCTTGGGGGACGTTCAGTTGATCGTCATTGATTGACATATCGGCCACCTCCGCTCTGTTAGGTTGGCCTGCTCGGAACTTCTTCATACGATCGGCGCAACATGCGGGCCGATTGGTTTTTGCAGGGGTCGTTAGGAAATGATTAAGCGTGCTGTATCACTAAAAAAGCCGATCCGCATGCGCGGATCGGCTGTAGCTGCTATGGAATGGCGGAGAGAGTGGGATTCGAACCCACGTGGGCTTGCACCCTAACGGTTTTCAAGACCGCCCCGTTATGACCGCTTCGGTATCTCTCCAAGATGACGGGCAGTCGCCCCGTTCCCGAAGGAACCGGACCTGCCACGTAATCATATCACACGGTTAAATCAATGATCAACCCCTGCGCGGCGCGATCCGTTCGACCCCGCCCATGTAGGGACGCAGCGCTTCCGGCACGACGACCGTGCCGTCCGCTAGCTGGTAGTTCTCCAGGATCGCGGCCACGGTGCGGCCCAGCGCGAGCCCGGAGCCGTTCAACGTATGGACGTGCTCCGGCTTCGCGCCCGCCTCGCGGCGGAAGCGGATGCCCGCGCGGCGCGCCTGGAAGTCCTCGAAGTTCGTACAGGACGAG
Organism: Cohnella nanjingensis; assembly: GCF_014212125.1. Taxonomy (GTDB): domain Bacteria; phylum Bacillota; class Bacilli; order Paenibacillales; family Paenibacillaceae; genus Cohnella; species Cohnella nanjingensis. The sequence goes on along the minus strand of NZ_JACJVP010000007.1, from coordinate 8,203 downwards.
ATCTCCCGGTACGTGCCCGCGCTAGGCAGCCACACCTCGAGGTCGTACGTCTTCGCCGAAGCGAAGCCCATGTCGCCCGTGCACAGCGCCAACACGCGATACGGCAGGCCCAGAACTTGCAGCACGCGTTCCGCATGGCCGGTCAACGCTTCGAGCGCGTCGTACGACGTCGCCGGATCGACCAGCTGCACGAGCTCGACCTTGTTGAACTGGTGCTGGCGGATCAATCCGCGCGTATCGCGGCCTGCCGCCCCCGCCTCGGAGCGGAAGCATGCGCTGAAGGCGACGAGCTTGCGCGGCAGGTCTTCGGGACTCAGGATCTCCTCGCGGTGCAGGTTCGTCACCGGCACCTCGGCGGTCGGGATGAGGAAGTAGTCGGTGCCCGCGAGCTTGAACAGGTCCTCCTCGAACTTCGGCAGCTGGCCGGTGCCGACGAGGCTGTCGCGGTTGACGATATACGGAGGCAGGATCTCCTCATAGCCGTGCTCGTCCGCGTGCAGGTCCATCATGAGGTTGATCAGCGCGCGCTCCAGACGGGCGCCGAGACCTTTGTAGAAGACGAAGCGCGAGCCGGTCACCTTGGCCGCCGCCTCGAAGTCGAGGATGCCGAGCTCCGCGGCCAGATCGTAGTGGGCCTTCGGTTCAAAGTCCAGGGCGGGCAGGTCGCCCACCCGGCGCAGCTCCACATTGTCGGCCTCGGAAGCGCCGACCGGGACGCTCTCGTTCGGCACGTTCGGAATCGCGAGCAGCAGGGCGTCGACTTCGGTCTCCAGCTCGCGCAGCTCTTCGTCGAGCTGCTTGATCCGGTCGCCGACCGTCTTCATCTCGGCGATCAGCTCGTCCGCGTTGCCGCCGCTCTTCTTCAGCTTGGCGACCTCTTGGGAGACGACGTTGCGGCGGTTCTTCAGGTTGTCGCTCTCCGTCTGCAGCTCCCGGCGCTTGTTGTCGAGCGCCGGGAAGCCGGCGATCAGCTCCTCCGGGGCATTGCGGTTGCGCAGCGCCTGCGCGACCTTGTCATAGTCGTTGCGTAGCAATCTAACGTCGATCATGGTTACGGTTGAACCCCTTTCCCATTCGAGGGTGATATGGTCCTCATGCTCCGGCGGCTTCGCGGGCCATGTCCAGGAACAGGCCGTGCAGGCGATAGTCGTCCGTCAGCTCGGGATGATAGGAGGACGCGAGCAGATTGCCTTGCCGGGCGGTCACGATCTCGTCCTTGTAGACGGACAGGACGTCGACCCGATCGCCGACCTGCGTGATGAGCGGCGCGCGGATGAAAACGGCGCGCAGCGGCGTCTCGATCCCTTTGACGTCGAGGTCCGTCTCGAAGCTCTCCCGCTGGCGGCCGAACGCGTTGCGCGCGACCGTCATATCCATCAGTCCGAGGTGGGGTTCCTCTCCGCCCTCCAGCCGCTGAGCCAGAACGATGAGGCCCGCGCACGTGCCGAACACCGGCTTGCCGGCTGCCGCGAACGCGCGGATCGCGTCCATGAAGTCGTATTTGCGCATCAGCTTGCCGATCGTGGTACTCTCTCCGCCCGGGATGATCAAGCCTCCGATCTCGGCCAGCTGCTCCGTACGCTTCACGGCCACGCCTTCGCCGCCCGCCAACTCGATGCTGCGGATATGTTCCGCTACCGCCCCTTGCAGGGCCAGCACTCCGATTTTCATCGCTTCTTCCCGTCCTTTCGCCGAATGAAAACCAATCGGGGCGGCTCCGCGATCGGCTCGATAGCCGTCGCGAAGCCGCCCGATCGTGACTCCCTGCCCGTGCCCGGAATCGCGTCTTAGATGCCGCGGTCCTGCATGCGTTGGGAGTTGTCCAGCTTGGAGATCTCGATGCCCTTCATCGGCGTGCCCAAGTTCTTGGATACGCGGGCGATCAGCTCGTAGTCTTGGTAATGCGTCGTTGCTTCGACGATCGCGCGGGCGAACTTCTCCGGGCTGTCGGACTTGAAGATACCGGAGCCGACGAACACGCCGTCGGAGCCCAGGTGCATCATCAGCGCCGCGTCGGAAGGCGTCGCTACGCCGCCGGCCGCGAAGTTGACGACCGGCAGGCGGCCCGTCTCGTGGACGCCCAGCAGCAGGTCGTAAGGGACGCCCAGCGTCTTCGCTTCATGGTAGAGCTCATCCTTCGACAGGTTCTGCACCTTGCGGATCTGACCCGTGATGAGGCGCATATGGCGTACGGCTTCCACGATGTTGCCCGTTCCCGGTTCGCCCTTCGTGCGAAGCATGGACGCGCCTTCTTGGATGCGGCGCAGCGCTTCGCCGAGGTCCTTGGCGCCGCAGACGAACGGAACCGTGAAGTCGGATTTGCTGATATGGAATACGTCGTCGGCCGGCGTCAGCACTTCGCTCTCGTCGATGTAGTCGACGCCGAGCGATTCGAGCACCTTCGCTTCGACATAGTGGCCGATCCGGGCTTTGGCCATAACCGGAATGCTGACGACCTTCATGACTTCTTCGACGATGGTCGGGTCCGCCATACGGGCTACGCCGCCTGCAGCGCGGATATCGGAAGGCACGCGCTCCAGCGCCATGACGGCAGTCGCGCCTGCCGCTTCTGCGATCTTGGCTTGCTCGGCGTTCATGACGTCCATGATGACGCCGCCTTTTTGCATCTCGGCCATGCCGCGCTTCACTCTAGAAGTACCTGTCTCCATTTTCTCACGCCTCCAATAGATTCTAACCATTTATTTTACAGGATGGTTCTTGAATAGACAATCCGTAAGGTCGGAATTTTGCGGTACGACAGCCGTCTATACGGCTATCTTAGAAAAGGTTGACGATGCCTTTGAACAGCCCGCTGAAGAAGTTGGCGATTCCCCGCAGCAGCAGCGTGAACCAGCCTGCCTTCTTGACGTCCTCTGCCGCGATGAGATCGACCGTGGCGAGCTTCTCTTCTTGGGTCGCGGGGTCCTTGTACTTGTAAGTGACCGTGCCGACCTTGTCGCCTTGCTTCACCGGCGCGAGCAGCGGATCCGCCGTCGGCTTCACTTCGGCGACCGTCGGTTCGACCGCTTGGCCTTTCGGCAGCATAACGGTGATATCCTTGGCGGTGATAACCGGCAGCTTCGTCTTGGAGCCCTTCTTCAGCTTCAGCGTCTCGTGCTCCGGTACGGCGCTCTTCGCGGCCACGAGCGTCTTCTTCTCGAAGTTGTTGAAGCCGTAGTCGAACAGCTTGGCCGTCTCGAGAAACCGCTTGCCGTCGTTCACCCCGCCCGGTACGCCCATGACCACCGCGATGAGGCGCGTGCCGTTCTGCAGCGAAGTCCCCGTGAAGCAGTTGCCCGCTTTGGACGTATGGCCGGTCTTCAGTCCGTCGACGCCCGGGTAGGCGAACTTCTTGAAGTTCGTGACATCCTTGTTCGTGGCGAGCATCCAGTTCCAGTTGATGACCGGGTCCTTGTCCGTCTTGCGGAACTTGAAGCTCGGGATCTTGGAGTGCTCGAGGAACTCCGGATAGTCGTTAATGATATGATATGCCAAAATCGCGGAATCTCTCGCCGACATGACGGTCTCGCCGTCGATCGAGCTCGGGCGGTACGCTTCAGGCATGTCCGCACGGTCGAGGCCGGTGGAGTTGATGAAGTGGGAATCCTTCATGCCCAGCTCCTTGGCCGTATCGTTCATCAGCTTCGCGAACGCTTCCTCGGAGCCGGCGACCGTCTCCGCGAGCTGCACGGTCGCGTCGTTCGCCGAACCGACCGCCATGGCGATATACAGTTCTTCTACCGTATGCTTGTCCCCGACGGCGAGGAAGACGCGGCTGCCGATCTGCTTGGCCGCATTCTCCTGCACGGTGATGGTCTGCTTCCAGTCGAGCTTGCCTTCCTTTACCGCCTTCGAGACGAGATATTCGGTCATCATCTTCGTCATGCTGGCCGGCGGGAGCGCTTCTGCGGCGTTGTTCTGGTAGAGGATCTGACCGGTCGCGGCATCCATCAGAATCGCCGACTTGCCTAGCAGCTGCAGGCCGCTGGCGTCCGGCGCAGCAGCCGCCGGCCGCGACGCGAATGTGGCGAGCAGGATGGCGAAGGCCAGGAATAGAGCTATGAATCGAGTAGGCGACAAGAGCGGCGAACGGTAGAAGGTCGTATGAGGTCGATTCAACGCGCGGTCTCTCCTTTATTTCTATCAATTTATCGTATTCGTCCATGAACTCCGTCTGTTATTGTAACACAACCCGCAGGTAACGAAAAAGCCGCAGGACAGAACATTCTGCCCTGCGGCGATCTTTTAAGAAATCACATCGAGTAGTTCGGGGCTTCCTTCGTGATCTGGACGTCGTGCGGGTGGCTCTCGCGAAGACCGGCGCCCGTGATGCGGACGAACGCGGTGTCGTTGCGGAGCTCATCCAGCGTTCCCGTACCGCAATAGCCCATCCCGGAGCGCAGCCCCCCGAGGAGCTGATGGATCGTGTCCTTCAGCGGCCCCTTGTAAGGAAGACGGCCTTCAATGCCTTCCGGCACGAGCTTGGAGTCGTCCTCCTGGAAGTAACGGTCCTTGGAGCCTTCCTTCATCGCGCCGATCGAGCCCATGCCGCGGTAAGACTTGTAACGGCGGCCTTGGTAAATCTCGGATTCGCCCGGGCTCTCTTCCGTCCCTGCGAACAAGCTGCCCAGCATGACGGCATTCGCGCCGGCCGCGATCGCCTTCGTGATCTCGCCGGAGTACTTGATGCCTCCGTCCGCGATGATCGGCACATTGTATTCCCGCGCGACGGTCGCGCAGTCGTAGATCGCCGTGATCTGCGGCACGCCGATGCCCGCGATGACGCGCGTCGTGCAGATGGAGCCCGGCCCGATGCCGACCTTCACGACGGACGCGCCGGCTTCGATGAGGTCGCGGGTCGCTTCGCCCGTCGCGACGTTGCCCGCGACAATCGTCAGATCCGCGTAGCGCTCGCGCAGCTTGCGGACCATCGTGACGATGTCGATGTGGTGGCCGTGCGCGGAGTCGACGACCAGCATGTCGACGCCGGACTTCACGAGCGCGTCGGCCCGATCGAACGTATCCTTCGATACGCCGACCGCAGCGCCCGCCAGCAGGCGGCCGTGACGGTCCTTGGCCGCGTTCGGGAATTGGATCGCTTTCTCGATGTCCTTGATCGTGATGAGACCCTTGAGCGTGTTCGACTCGTCGACGAGCGGGAGCTTCTCGATCTTGTGCTTCTGGAGGAGGACTTCCGCTTCCTGCAGCGTCGTTCCGACCGGAGCCGTCACCAAGTTGTCGCGCGTCATCACTTCGTTGATCTTAATGGAGTAATCGTGGACAAAACGCAGGTCGCGGTTCGTCAGGATGCCGACCAGCTTGCCTTCGCCGTCGACGATCGGGACGCCGGAGATGCGGTACTTGCCCATCAGCTCCTCGGCATCGTATACATGATGGTCTGGCGTGAGCGAGAAGGGGTTCGTGATGACGCCGCTCTCCGATCGTTTCACCCGGTCGACCTCTTCCGCTTGCTGCGCCACCGACATGTTCTTATGAATGATGCCTATCCCGCCTTCACGAGCGATCGCGATCGCCAAGGCTGCTTCCGTGACCGTGTCCATGCCCGCGCTGATCAACGGAATGTTCAGCTTGACCGAAGGGCTCAGCGTCGTCGATACGTCGACGTCCCGGGGCAGGACCGACGAGCTGCGCGGAACGAGCAGGACATCGTCAAACGTGAGACCTTCCTTGGCGAATTTGTTTTGCCACACGAAGAATTTCCTCCCTTGAATGAATTAATTGCGAGGGTGCTCCAAATTGATTATAGGCAATCTTAGCAGAGGCTTTCTAGGCTGTCAAGGCGCGGTCGGAACGGTTGGAAAAGCGCTCCATGTAAGCGTTTGTGGCCACTGGGCGCTTACGTTTGAAGCGCTTGGTAACGGCTTGCGGCGTTCCACAGCATGTAGTTCTCGACCCCCGCCCGGCGAGCTGCTCGCACCTGCTCGCGGATCTGCGCTGCCCCGTATCGCTGGTGCGGATGAACCCACCCGGCCGTGAAGCCTTGCAGCCAAGGGCGGATCTGCGCGGTGGCCATGCCGGCCTCGTTCAGCTTGCGATTCTGCTTGGCGGCATCCTGCAGCGCATGCGTCACGACGGCCCCCGGCATCAGGTCCGGCTGCTTCACGCCCCACATGCCCGGATTGTAGTGCGACGGGTAGACCATCGGAGAGATGACGTCGACTTCCGTCGCGACGGTGCGCCAGCTCTGTCCGATGCCGCCGTCCGGACCGGGCGAAGCCACCAGGCCGAACACGTCGGCCGACACCAGAGCGCCCGCGCGATGAACGCGGTCCGAAGCGACGTGCAGGAAGCGGCGGATCACCTCGTTCTTGCCGATCCCTTCCGGATTGTGAAAGCGGACTTCCCGGTTCACGCGCGATCCGTTTTCCGGGAACCGCACGTAGTCGAATTGGATCTCGTCGAATCCCATCTTGGCCGCCGCCTCCGCGACCGCAAGCGGGTATTGCCAGGCCTCCTGCCGATAGGGATCGATCCACGCGGAACCGGACTTATCCTTCCACGTGCCGCCGCTCTTCGCTTGCAGAGCCAATCTCGGCTGCAGGGCCGCAAGTCCAGGGTCCTTGAACGTGACTACGCGCGCGATGAGATAGATGCGTCGGTTCTTCAGCCTGCGGACGAGCTGCCGTAGCTGCGGCTCCGCCCGATTCGGCACGACCCGTACCTGGCCCGAAGCCGCGCGGACTTTGCCGAAGGCGCCGTTCACGTCGATGACCATCGCGTTCAGTTCCGTCTGCTCCACCAAGGAGACGAGCTTCTCCATCCGTTTGCTTCGCGCGACATGGGACGTGACGTATATCGCCCTCACCGGAACTTGCGGATGCTTGATTTGAGCGGGACGGGTTAACGCCGTTCTGCTCTCTTGCTCCGTCTTCTCCGCTTCGCTCGCGGCCTGTGCCGCGCGCATGCCGCTTGGATGAAGCTGCGGCTCCGCAACCCGAGGCTTCGACGCGCAGCCGGCATGCAGGATCAGGACCATGGATACCAGGAATGATAAGATTCCTTTTTTGCACCATGCCACGTTCGGAACCACGGCAGATCCCTCCTTCGCTCTTTGCGAGGTAGTATCTGCCGCCCGTGCCGGTCTGTTGAGATGGAAGTTATGGAAAAGCAGCCGTACCGAACCACGCCTGCGTTCGCTGAATCCGGACGACCGCCGGGGCTGTAGGATGGAAGCGCCTATGTACCGTTGAACGCGGTGCTTGGCTGGGCGCATTATCATCAAAGGCAGTTCTATCCGAGTCGAGTATGCAGAGGTGCTCTACGCTAATCTTGAAGATCGCCCGTCTCCGTCTGCGATTCGTCCTGCAGCTGCGATTCGTTCTGCGGTTGCTATACGTTCTGCGGTTACGATTCGTTCTGCGGTTGCTATACGTTCTGCGGTTGCGATTCGTTCTGCGGTTGCGATTCGTCAAGCGGCTGTTTGCTTCCGGCGGGTTTTTCGCTGAAGCTGGCCAGCGTGGAAGCCTCCCATTTCCATCGCTCCGTCTGGAGCTGGGTGGTCACCTTCGCTGCATGCGCGCCATTGGCCCAGGACGAGCCGCCCACGCTGAGCAGCAGCGCGAGCGTGCTTGCGGCCATAACTTTCGCTTTGGCCGTCTGTTTCGATTGCTTCATGGGGATACCGCCTTTCGGGATACCGATTGGGTATGAACCCATCTTACCCCTCCGATCTTAGCGCGGCTTTAAGCCCGGCTTAAATGACGGTTAAAATATGGTGGCGAAATCGGTTTTCTGCTCGGAGTTGACACATCCGTCCAACGAGGGATCGATCGGCATGCCCGTCTGTGACTGGCGCGCATCTTCGTCTTCTACTGACAGTCTAGGCAGCAGCTGAGGATTTAGAAGGAAATCGATATTGGTTTGGCTCTCCGTTCAACTACTTGCATTTGTACATCTAATTTACATCCAATCTAAGGTTTGTCGGTAATTACTTGTAAACGTACAACTTATTTGGCGGAAATCCCGTCCAAACGCAAAAAAAGGCCGAATTAGTTGTACGTTTGCAACTAAATGGCCGTGAAACGGTCTATTGGACGAAATAAGATGTACGATTGCAACTTATTTACCTTTCGGCGGTCTAAGAAGCACGATTGCAGCTTCGCTTATTGGCTCGACTGCGGACCGTGGGTCGGGCTCGCCGTTTCCGGACAACAAAAAAAGGGCTTGCGCCCTGAAAACCGGA
>NZ_JACJVP010000069.1 GCF_014212125.1 Cohnella nanjingensis | reverse complement strand
CGTTCGCATTTCAGGGTCCCCCAGAAGGCTTCCATGGGGCCATTGTCAATGCACCGGCCAACGCGGGACATACTCTGGGTCATTTTCGCTCTTTTCAGCTTCCGCTTGAATTTCTTCGACGTGTACTGAAATCCCCGGTCGCTGTGAAGCAGGGGGGCAGCGCCCGGTTCAACCCTGCGTGCCTTGGCCAGTGTATTAAATACGAGTTTGTTGTTGTTTGAATGCCCCAGCACGGCGGCAATAATCGTGTTGTCATGGAGGTCCAGGATCGCGCTGAGGTAGGCCTTCTTCCCGTTGCCATACTTCAATTCGGTTACGTCCGTCAGCCACTTCTCATTTGGTACATCTGCCTGAAATTTGCGATTCAACAGGTTTTCGGCGACATGCTGGGGGATGGAGCGCTTGTAGGGCTTTCTCTTCCTGCGGATGACCGACTGAATCCCGGCGAGTTTCATGAGCCGCAAGATGCGTTTGTGGTTAATCGGCTTGTTCATCTTTCGGATGAGCTGGACGGTATGCCGCCGGTAGCCGTAAATGCCTTGTACCTGGGCATGAAGAGCCTGCATGTGCTGCGTCAACTGCTCGTTTTCTTGCTCCCGCAGACTCGGCTTGTGGCTAATCCATTTGTAATAGCTGGACCGCTCAATTCCGGCAATCTCACACAGCAGCTTCACGCTACAGCCTTGTTCTTCATGTACGGCTTGTATGGCGCGGTAGACATGCACTTGCCGGTGTCGGCCTAGCCTCGCCTCCCTCTCAATTCCCTCAACTTTTTTAAGAATGCATTCTCCGCCTTCAGCCGCTCAATTTCATACGTTAGCTTCTTTAGCTCCATCTGGTGGCGTTCGGCCTCGGTCAGCTCCTCCGGCGCCTTCTTC
>NZ_JACJVP010000068.1 GCF_014212125.1 Cohnella nanjingensis | reverse complement strand
TTTATCGTTACAGCGATGGCCGGCGGCTTGCGGGGTGCTGTAACGATACTTTTTATCGTTACAGCGATGGCCGGAGGCTTGCGGGGTGCTGTAACGATACTTTTTATCGTTGCTGCGACCGTCGGAGGCTTGCGGATTGATATTGCAGGAATCCCCTCGCGGTCTACAAGCATCATGGTCCATTGCAGAAGGCTGACCCCCACTCGTACCGGGGACAGCCTCCATTGGGTCGCGTTTAATCTCGATGGCTACTGATGGCTCGTCGGGTGCGTTGCGGTCGTCGGAATCTGGCTTTTGAACAGGCGGTTGATGTCGCCGGCCAGCCGCAGGTAGAAGTCCGAAGACACGGCCACGCCGTCCGCGTCGAGCGTGAGGAAGTATTGATTGTTCGGAATCATCGCGCTGTTCTCCGCGATCTTCGCGATCGCGGTGCCTTCGTCGTACTCGTCGAACATCGCGATATAGCCGGTGTTGATCCCGATGTTCTTCATGTTGTAGGCTTGCCGCCACATGAAGTCGCCGTGCAGGCGGGGATTCTCGTTGCGCGGTCCGCCCGTCATGTTGGACCAGGCGGAGCCCGGCCAGAGTACCGGCTGATAGGCGATGCCGTTCTGCTGCGTGAAGGTATAGTCCGGCTGCCATACGTTCGCGCTGAATTGGTCGGCGCCCAAGAGCTGACCGAAGCGGCCGACGAACCACGGCGAGATCATGTCGAGCGACTTGTAGACGTCCAGGAAGCCGGCCTTGGAGTCATTGACGCCCGTGCGCCAGTAGGTCGGTACGCCGCCGATGACATAGACGCCTTGGCCCTTGAACCAACTGATGAGCGAAGCGGCTTCCGCTGCCGTACCCGGGCGATCCGTGAAGCCGATCCCCCAGATGCAGACGACGGTCTTGCCGTTCTGCTTGGCATAGGCGGACGATCCGGTCAGGCCCATATTGCCGACGACGTTCGTCGTCCAGTCGTGCTTGACGGCGTTCACCCAGTTGGACGCGTTCATCCCCGTAATGTCGTACATGACGTAGAACTTCCGGCCGTACGTCTCGGCGGCGTTCTTCACCTTCACGGCGACGCTGTCCCGGTTCGTCTTCCACGGGTTCGGCGCATCGCTCTCGTCCGCGCCGAACCGCTGCAGGGCGGCGCCGTCGATATTGTAAGTCTGCATCCATTCAAAATGCTTGTTGACGGTCTCTTGGTCATACGAGGAGAACAGTTTGGCCTGCTGTCCGTTGCCCAGGTTGCCGAGGCCCGTCGCGTACAGCTTCGTGTACTCCCGAATATCCGGGTACAGCTCGAAGTTCACGTTGTTGTTGCTGCCTGCCGTCGGCGCGCTGCTGTTCTTGGACCAGTGCACCCATCCGCCGTTCGGCGAACCGTCGCCGGCCGCGTTGAACCAGCCCTGGTAGCCCGCGTACAGCTTGCCTACGACATCGCCGCCGGTCGGCGGAGCCGATGCGGCGAACTTGAACCACAAGAGATTGAACAAGTTCCCGGCGCCCCCGGTGAACTTCAGATAGAGATTGTGGGTGCCGCTAACGCCGCTGATGGCGCAGGTCTTGGTCACCCAGTTCTGCCAGCCTCCCGTGCCCGGGACGGCGCAGGTGCCCGCCAGCGTGCCGTTCAGTCCGTCCAGGCGGATCTCGATCGCGCCTCCGCTCGCGTTGCTGGCGACTCTGGCGTCGAAGGAAGCGGCGCCCGTGCCGAAGTCGACGTTGTTGAACAGCAGGTAATCGCCGTTGTCGATGAAAGCGACATTCTGCCCGCCCTCGCTGGATGCCTCCAGCTGGATGCCGGATTGGACGTCATAGGAAGAAGCGGCGATCTGGCTGAAGGCGGATTTGGAGGCGGAGGATGCGGGACCGTACACCTCCAGCTCCGAAATTTGGCCGCCGGTCGCGCCGGTGTTGACCGTGACGTTGATCTTGACGTAGCGGGCGCTCGTCGCCGCGAAGGTCAAGGAGACCGTATTGCCGCTCGGATTGAAAGCGTAAGCGCCGGAAGCGACGACGTCACTGTAGCTCGCGTCGTCCGCGCTCTTCTGCACGGACAGCGTCTGCGTCCGAGCGCCCCAAGCGGACGGCAGCTTCAGCACCACCTGGTCGATCGTCTGAGCGCTTCCGAGGTCTACGCGAATCCAGTTCGGGTAAGCGTTCGCCGCGCCCTCCCAATACGTCGAAGGGTTGCCGTCGTTGGCGTTCGAGGCATTGTAAACTTGCGTGTAGCTGCCTGCGACGATGGGCTTGTTCAAGGCGAGATTGGTCGCCGCCCAAGCTTCGGAAGGCCGAAGCGACAGCGGGGCCACCACGATGGCGAGGACAAGTAGACCGATCCAGAGCGGCGTCTTGCGAATGCGGGTTAGCTTTGAGAGCTTGATTGACATAGCGAGCCTCCTTATCGAATCAGATGCGCCTTGCCTTGCCTTGCCTTGCCTTGTTTTGCCTTCCCGTCCGGGCGGAACGGATATGCAGAGCCTCGCACGGCTGCCGATCCGCAGCTGCCGATGCGCGATTGCCCAGCTACCGTGGACGATCCGCAGCTGCCGATGCGCGATTGCCCAGCTACCGTGGACGATCTGCAACTGCCCATGCGCGATTGCCCAGCCGTGGGCGATCTGCAACTGCCCATGCGCGATTGCCCAGCCGTGGGCGATCTGCAACTGCCCATGCGCTGCGATGCCCCATTCCCCCCGTCCGGAACTGCCGCGATTCTCTCGCGCCTCACCCCCTTTCCGCCGAGGAGCCCGGCCCCGTAGGGACCGGGCTCCCCCGCGAATGTCCGCTTAACGCAAGGCCAAGTGCCGATACAGCAAGGCGGCGAGTTCGGCGCGCTTGAGCGTGCCGGACGGCCGGAGGAGACCTCCGCTGCCTTGCAGCAGGCCCGCTTCGACGAGCGAAGCCAGGCTATCCCTCGCATAGGATGCGATCTGCCCTTCGTCCTTGAACGCGGTCAGCGAGCCGGCGTTCCCCGCCGGGAGTCCGCCCGGCCGCGCGCGCAGCGCCCGGTCGATCAGCGCCGCCGCTTCCTGGCGGCTGATCGGCGCTTCGGGCCGGAAAACGCCGCCCGAGCCGTTCGCGATGCCCAGCGCCTGCGCGATGCCCAAGGCTTCGGCGTAGTACGCGTCCGGCTTCACGTCCGCGAAGCCGTCTCCCGCGGTGGCGGCGGACAGTCCCAGATAGCGGACGAGGAGGACGACCAAGTCGGCCCGCTTCACCGCCGCGCCCGGATCGAAGGCGCGATCCGACACGCCCTGGATGACGCCCCTCGCCGCCAGCGCTTCGATGGCCTGGCGCGCCCAAGGCGTCTTCGCCAGATCGTCGAACGTCCGCTGCTCATAGGAAACCGCAAAAGCGCTGAAGTGCGCCGCGCGGAAGACGATCCGGTTCGTCTTCGGATCGTAGCGGCCGTTCGGGACGGCTTCGAGCGTGCCGTCGGCCGCCACGTGCCAGACGACCAGCCCGTCGGAATTCGCTTGTTCCGCCGCGGCGGGCGAATAAGGCAGCGCGACCGTCACCGGCGACCGTTCATTCGTCCAGGCGACCTCCCGGCCGTCGGACATGAGGTGCAGCTCCACCGCGGGACGGCTGCCGATTCGCGCCCGGAGCGCCGAATCCCAAGCGCTCGTATCCGCTTGGCGTACAACCAGCTTAAACGTCGCGCCTAGCCCTTGGCGCGCGGCCTCAACCAGCCAGTCGCTGGCGATGGTGACAACCCCGACCGACGTCGCCAGTTCGAGGATCCGATCACCCTTGCCCGGCGTCAGGAAGACCGAAGGCAGTTCAATCTCGTACCCTAGCGCCTGCGCTTCGGGCTCCACCTCGACGGCGACGCGCTTCGCGCCGTCCGTCCCTGCCTTCGCCTCGCCGAACGCGCGCTCTAGCGCATCCGGCGCCACGGAGGCGGCAGCGGTCCGGCTGCTCGCCTGGAAGCTCGGCTTGAGCTTCAGCGCGCCTTTGCCGGCTTCCCCGTTCCCCGGAGGCGTCGGCGTAGGCGTAGGTACTGGAGTTGGCGTCGGACCGGAAGGCCCGCCTGGACCGCCATTGCCCGGATCGGTCGGCCCCGGTCCGCCGCTGCCGGGGTCCGTTGGATCTGTCGGATCCGTGGGATCGGTCGGGTCCGTCGGTCCGCCCCCGATCGCGGCAAGCCGGGCCGTCAAGCCCGCCTTCAGCGTCCCCTCGGGCAGCAGCCGCACGAAGTTGGCCGCCGCGTCGACGCTCGTATGGCCCTTATCCCGCTCCGCCGCAGCGACCGCCGCCTCCGCGGAAGGCGCGAGCAGCGCCGCGTACGTCCCGCTGAGCAGATACAGGTCGCCGAACGTCGTCGCGTCCTTGCTCGTGCCGATCCCTTGGTTGTACTCCATGAAGCCGGACCGGCCCGTACCGTCGTTCTCGTTCAGCAGCACCGTGAAGCCGATCGGATCGGCCGGGTCGAAGACGTACCCCGGCCCGTGCAGCTGTGCGAACGGGATCGCGATCGTATAGGTCGTCAAGTTCTCTTCCTCATCCCGCACAATGTCCGCCTGAACGTCAGGCAGCGCGCCCGTCGCCAATCCCGACGGCGCCCTCCAGCGCCATTTCGTCACCGTGCCCGTCTCTCCGAGCGCGAAGCCCAGCTCGCTCGCGTTGCGGCTCGCCGCCCCGTCCTTGCGGGACAAGTCGATGCCGAGCTGGAGGCTGTCGCCCTGCCAGATGTCTCCGTTCGTCCATGTCTGCGCGTGGCGATCGTCCCTCACCCGGACGGTCACGTAGAGCTTGTCGTCGTCCCACTGCACGCGCGTCTGCGCGCTCAAGTCGTTGACGCCCTTCCACTGCCCGCCCAAGCTGAAGTATTGCTCGGCATGGACCAGATCCAAGGGAGGCGCATCCCCTGCGCCCTCATCATGGCGGCTGGCGAACGACCGGGCCAGCTTGACGGAGGACAGATAGCTCTCACCGTTGTCCAGGACGACCTTAAACTTCAGCGTATCGCTCGCCAGATTCGGCAGCGGGATATCCAAGCTCTCGCCCAGCGCGACGCCGCCGAAGCGGATCGGGCCGAGCAGCGCCTGATACGCCGGCGGCAGCAGCCATTCGATCCGTCCTCCGATCGGCTGCGCCTGCGTCCGGTTCGTCAGCTTCAGGCTCGCGTTCGTCCGCTCGGGATGAGCGGGATCGAGCGCCGCTTTGGAGAGCTCCAGCGAGACCGGCACCAGGTCCGTACCCGTGACTTTGGTGCCCGCCTCATTCGTCAGTTGCTGGCCCCCGCCATACAGGTTATTGCTCAGCTCCATCCGCGAGATGCCCGGTCCGGCGTAGACGTGAGTCGTGCCGGATTGCTGGAAGTACGAGTCGTACAGGACGACCTCGCCGCCCGTCGCGTTGATGCCGCGCACGCCTACGCGGGTGAAGTTGCTCTGCTGCATCTTCAGCTTCCCGGAGAGGACGTCGACCGAACGCGTCGTGTCGCCCCACATCGACGTGTTGTAGAACGTCGCTTCGCCTTCGAAGCCTTCGCCGAGCGTCACGTACACCTTGTCGGACGTACTGATCGAGACCAGCTCGGTATTGAGGAAGCGGAGCCCGCCTGCTCCCGCGTCCTCGAGGTACGCGCCCTTCTTGCTGCCGTCGGTGCCGTGGCCGATCACGACGGCCTCGGGCGCTTGCCCGTCCTGGGCGACGAAGTGGATGCCGTACTGCGACCCGAACACGAACGTGTTGAAGATCGTCTCGTCCTTCACGCCGGCGATCCGGAATGCGTCGAGATTCTCCTTCTGATAGTCCCAAACCTGCTGGGAGTCTGCGGACGTGGACGGGTGATTCGGATAGTTGCTTCGGCCGTAGTAATGCGGGTTGAACTGTACGTTCCGCACGAAGCCGCCTTGCGATCCGCCGCCTACGAAGATGCCTTCTTTCAGCGGCGATCCCGCGACGTAGTCGATATAGTGTCCGCTCGTGTCATGGCTGCCGAAGTCGACGCCCTGATACGGATTGACGAGCGTCACGTCGATCGCGTAGACGTCGTGTCCCAGGCCGCGGACGGTCCAAGGGTAGGACTTCACCGCGTTCCAGCTCTGTTGATCGTAGTTTACCGACAGTCCCCGCAAGCCGGCGGTCGCCGCCAGCGAGATCAGCGCCGTCCCGTCCGCGTCGCCTTCGCCGTAGTTCGTGAAGAGGACGGTGCCTCCGCCGATCGTATGGTGCGGGACGTCCCAGGAGCCCCGCAGCTCGACCCCGCCCGGCACCGCGAGCGGCTGCTCGACGCGGTAGACGCCTGCCGGCAGATACACGGTACCGCCGCCGGCGGCTCCGGCATCGTTCAGCGCCTGCTGGATGACGGCGCCGGCGTCGGAGGCGCCGCCCGGCTTGAGATTGTACGGCGCTGCCGCAACGTTGAACAGCTGCGCGGTCGCCGGCTTCGGCCGGGCCGTCCGGTCGACGGCGGCGACGCTCGGCAGCGGCTTCGGCGCGAAGGCTGCGTCGCGCTTGACGTTCACCTCCGCGCCTACGCTCTCGTCCGTCACGTCCACCTGCTGCCCGTAGCCGGAGTTGACCGCGTTCACGGTCTTGACTCCGCCTTGCAGATGCAGATGACGGCCCGGCTTCGCGAACGCCGTCTGTCCCAGGATGACGGACCCGCCGGCCAAGTCGATCGCGTAGCCTCCCGCCTGGTCGTTCCAGGCTTCGATGACGCTGTTCTCGAAGGACAGCACGCCGCTGCCTTCGCTCTTCACGGCGTGCAGAGGGCTGCCGCCGACGGTCACCGTATTGAACTGGACGATGGAGTGGAAGCCCGGCGTCGCGTAGATCGCGATCGGCGCCTCGCCTACGTCCGCCTTGAAGCTGCTGTCGGTCACGAGCAGGCCGAAGTCGTTCACGCCTTCGATCATCAGCGCGACGTTGCATTGCGCCACGCGGATGCGATACAGCTGCGCGTTCGCCGTCTCCAGAGACCCCGTCCGCGTCGTGATCCGCATGCCGGTCTTGAAACCGGAGATCTCGATGTCCGACATGTACTCCCAGTCTGACCGCCCCATCACGATGCCTTCCGCATGGGTCGTCATATAACCGAACAGCGCCTCCCCGTCGGGCGCCCCCGGCAAGCCGGACAGCGCCCACGCGTCGGGGGACAGCTTAATGCCTTCCAGCCTGCCGATGTCGGTCGTGAAGTCCAGGAAAATGCCGGTCTTCAGCGCAGTGCCGTACAGGTCCTTCACCATATGAAGCTCGTTCCATACCGGCCCGATCTTGATGCCGTTGTAGGCGTTCACGAGCGTCACATGATCGACGGTGGCGCTGTCTCCCGAGAGCTGCTCGATCGTCCACGGATAGGCGGCCGGCTGATCCAGCGTCTGCTCCGGGTACCAGACCGACAGGTAGGTCACGCCGCTCGAAGGCTGCAGCTGCAGGAAGCTCGGCCCGTTCTCCTGGCCGCGCCCTTCATAAGCCGACAGCACGGTCCCTAGAACTTCGCCTCCCGACGCTGCCGGATCCGCCCGATCGCCGCGCAGCGTAACGCCCGTCGGGATTACCAGGTGCCCCCCGATGCGGTAGCGCCCGGCCGGCGCGAACACGACGCCTCCCCCGTTGTTGCCCGCCGCGTCCAGCGCGCTCTGGATCGCCGCGGTATCGTCCGTAATGCCGTTGCCCGTCGCGCCGAAGCTCGCGACGTTAAAGTCCGCGATGACGACGTCATCGGTCGGATAGATCGTCGGATAGACGGCCGTCTGCACGGACACCTCGCTCCTTAGCGCTTTTTTGACCTTGACCGAAGCGACGTACAGATCCGGGTTGCCGGCCGGCGCGCCCGCGCCGCTCACGCCGATCCGGAAGTCGGCCCCGTTCGTCCGGTTCGCGAACTTGGCGTCCGACAGCTTAAAAGTCTGGGTCTTCCACGCGCCCGAGTCCTGATACGTGAACAGCGGCGCATCCTTGAATGCGGCGGATTCCGCGTCGTACTGCAGCACGATGCTCCCGTTGCCCTGATCCAGGTATTCGACGGTTACGAAGACGTCCTGATTCCGGTTGTCGTACAGGTAGCTGTCGTCCACGTTCATGTAGAGATACAGCGTCTTCGGATCGGGCGCGGCGCTGTTCGTCTTCCAGTAGCCTTTGCCGCCCAGCGTCCCTTTCTCCACGCCCGCTTCGTAGTCTCCCGCTCTAGCGGTGATGCCGCTCGCGATCGGCGTCTCGCCGAGCGTGATCGCGACCTCGTCCGCAGGCATCGGCTTAGGCGTCTTCACGACCGAGACCGAAGCCAGCTTCAGGTCCGCGTTCGTATGCCAGTCCGCCCCGCCGCCCTCGATGCCGATCCGGAAGTCCGCTCCGCTCGTGCGGTTCGCGAATTTGGCGTCCGACAGCTTGAACGTCTGCGTCTTCCAGGTCTTCGTATCCGTGTAGGCGAACAACGGCGCGTCCTTGTACGCGGCCGTCTGGGCATCGTACTGCAGCACGATTTTCCCATTGCCTTCGTCATAGTATTGGACGGTCACGTCCACATCGTAGGCATTGCTGTCGTGCAGATAGGCGTCGTCGACATTCATGTAGAAATAGATCGTCGGAGATTCCGCGTTCGTCTTGTTCGTCTGCCAATAGGTCCGGCCGTCCAGCTCGCCCGTCTGCAGACCGTCGGGATTGTCCCCCGCCCAGGCGGCGATGCCACGCGAATCGGGCGTCTCGCCCAGGATAATGCTAGCGCTTTCAATCGTGTCGGCGGCAGCGCGCCCCGCCGTCCATGCGAACGAGGAGAGCAGCAGGAGCAGGGCCAGGAAGCGGGCCGTCGCGGTCTGGAAACGGCGGTTGACAAGGTTGGCGTACATCATCGATCCCTCCAGCGGTTATTAGGATGAGAGAGAAAATAGAGAAGCCTTCCCCGCTTGCAAGGTCGGCTTCTCTTAGGTGTCTTTGCTTTATCGTCTTTGCTTTATCGTCTTTGCTCCATCATGGCTTCATTCCGTGCTTATTCGTTGCTTATTCGTGCTCTTTCTCGTGCTTATACGGCAGCTTTGCTTACTTTTTGCTCGCCAGATAGGCGTCGATCTGCTTCTGCGTCTCGGCGAGAATCTTGTCGAGGCCGTTCGCTTTCTGCTTCGCGATGTAGTCGGTCACCGATTGATCCACGTTCTTGACGATGCCGAACTCGATCGGTTTGCTGAACTCTTCCGATGCCTGATCGCGCTTCGCCAGCTCGTTCTTCATCGTATCCTCGGCGATGAATAGGCCGTCGATCGGCGAGTTGACGTTCATCGGCTCGCTGGCGAACTCCGCTTCCTTCAGCCAGAAGTCCTTGCTGTAGGTCATCGTCGGGCGCATGAATTGCGGCTTCCAGAAAGCCCACTGGCCGCCCCACTCCATATAGTTGCTGGTCGTCGTCTGCATGCCCGCCGGATACTCCGCCGTATCGCCGTTCAAGACGTACGTCTTGCCCTCGATGCCGTATTGGAGGAGGTCGTACAGCTTCTGGTCGGTCTCGACCATGTCCAGGAATCTGAGGACGCGGTCCGGATGCTTCGAGTTCCGGTTGATGGCGACGACGTTCGCGAGCGCGGTCCGGTTGACCTGCTTCTTGTCCGGATAGAGCAGCGACATCTGCTGCTTGAACGAAGAATCCGCGAAGCCGGGATCGGCGTTGGCCCATTCATGCGACGTGACGGTGAACAGCGTCTTGCCGTTGCGCCATTGCGCCGCGCCGTCTTCCTTGTCGATCATCGCGTCGCGGTTGATCAGCTTGTCGTCGTACCACGTCTTGGCGAGCGTCGCGGCTTCCTTGTAGAACGGCTGCTGCTCGACCGGCTGGACGGCGATCTTCGGATCGTTCAGGTAGAAGCCGAGTCCGTGGAAATTCAGATCGACCCACTCGTCGCGGATCATATAGATGGCGAGCGGATTCGTACGGGACAGCTTCTCGTTCGGATACGCATTCTTCAGCTCGCGCAGCAGCTTGTCGACGTCCTCGATCGTCTTGACCGAATCCGGCGCGACCGTGATGCCCGCTTTCTCCGCGAGATCCGAGCGCCAGCCCGCGAACAGACGCTGGTTCATCTTCATCGTCCACGGCAGCCCGACCACCTTGCCGTTCACGGTCGCCGCGGACAGCGTGCCCTGCTCTTCATACTTCTTGTTCAGATTCGGCGCGTACTTGGGCAGCAGCTCGTTCAGATCCATATAGGAGCCCTTGGCGGCCATCTGCTTGTACGAGAGCCAGTCGCCGTCGAAGTTCATGTCCCAGTTGTCGCCGGATGCCGCCATGACCAGCATCTTGTCTTTGAAGTCGCCGAACGGGATGAAGTTGATGTTGAACTTCACGTTCAGGCCCTTCGACTTGACGTAGTCGCTGATGGCGGACCAGACTTCGTCGGTCGCCGCTTTCTTGTCGCCGCCGAAGTAGAACTTCAGCGTCACTTCCTCTTCGTTGTCCGCGGAGGACGAAGCCGGGGCGCTGGCGGATGCGGAGCCGCCGGGGCTCTCGCTCGCGCTGCCGCTCGATTTGGCGTTGTCGTTGCCTCCGCAAGCCGAGAGCATGGCGCCGAAGAGCATCGTGCCGGCGAGCAGCAGCGGGATCTTCCTCTTGCTTTTTCTCATCAGAACCTCTCCCTGAATGTTGATTGTATACTATACAGCCGAAGCTGTTATAGTCATCCTTTGACCGCGCCGACCATGAGGCCTTGCACGAAGTACCGCTGCAGGAACGGATACAGGAAGACGATCGGCCCGATCGTGACGACCGTGAGCGCCATCTTCATCGACTCCGAAGGAATCTGGGTGGAGATGCGCTGCATGGCGGCGGCGTTGCTGGAGCTCTTCAGGAACTCCACGTTCGAGATCAGCGTGCGGAGGAGCAGCTGCAGCGGCTGCAGCTCTTGCTTGTCGACGAACATGAGGCCGAGGAACCAGTCGTTCCAGTAGCTCAGCGCCACGAACAAGCCGACGGTCGCGAGCACGGGTTTGGCGAGCGGGACGATGAGCTGCGCGTAGATCCGGAAGTCGCCGGCGCCGTCCATCTTGGCCGACTCGTGCAAGTCCTCGGGCATCGACAGCATGAAGTTGCGGATGAGGAACATGTTGAACGCGTTGGCGAGCGGCGGCAGGATCAAGGCCCATAGCGTGTCCTTCAGGTCCAAATACCGGACGCAGATGATATACCAGGGGACCAGGCCGCCGCTGAACAGCATCGTGATGATCACGTAGATCGACAAAATATTGCGGTATCTGAACGTGCGCCGGGCCATGACGTAGGCGCCCATGCTGGTGACGATCAGAGACAGCAGCGTCCCCGCGACCGTCACGATGAGGCTGATGCCGTAAGCGTCGACGATCCGGTTCGACCCGAGGAACAGGATCCGGTAGGAGTCCAGCGTAATGTGCCTCGGGATCAGGCCGTACCCGTAATCGACGATGTCCTTCTCGGTGCTGAGCGAGCCCGAGATGACCATGAGGAACGGGAACAGGCATGCGAGACTGAACAAGGTGACGAGCGTCGTGATCGCCAGTTGGCCGATCGAGAATCTGCGGATGGGCATCGCTTCCGTACCTCCATGCTGCGTGAGAATGAACTTAGAATATCGCCGAGTCGCGGTCGAACTTGCGGGCCATGTAGTTGCTGCCGAGCACGAGCGCGAAGGCGACGACGGATTGGACGAAGCCGGCGGCCGAGGCCATGCCGATGTCTCCGGACTTGCGCAGGCTGCGGTAGACCAAGGTGTCGATGACGTCCGTCGTCGGGAACAGGAGCGAAGCGTCCCCTACCATCGCGTAGAACATCCCGAAGTCCGCGTTCATGATGCGTCCGATGGCGAGCAGCGTCAGGATCATCACCGTCGGCTTGAGCATCGGCAGGCTGATGTATCGGATCTGCTGCCAGCGCGTGGCGCCGTCGATCGAGGCGGCCTCGTAGTACGAATTGTCGACGCTGGTCAAGGCGGCCAGATAGATGATCGTGCCGTACCCGGTCACCTTCCACCGGATCGCCAGCGTCAGGATGAGCGGCCACAAGCCCGGCAGGCTATAGAAATCGACGGCTTCGAACCCGAGCGAGACGAGCAGGCGGTTGACGGCGCCGCTCTCGAAGTTCAGCAGGTTGTAGGTGAAGACGCCGACGACGATCCAGGAGATGAAGAACGGCAGGAAAGTCAGAGACTGCGTGACGCGTTTGAAGTATTTGTTGCGCATCTCGTTCAGCAGCAGCGCCAGTCCCACTTCGAACGCGAGGCCGACGGCGATGAAGAGCGCGTTCAGCAGGATCGTGTTGCGGATGGCCCGGAAGGCGACCGACGACGAGAACAGATAATCGAAGTTGTTCAGCAGCGGATGCATCCAATCGCTCCCGAAGATGCCCTTGCTGAAGTCGAAGTTCTTGAACGCGATGACGAGGCCCGCCAGGGGCAAGTAGTTGAACAGCAACAGCAGCGTGGCGACGGGCAAGAACATGAGCAGCAGCGTTCGGTTGCGGTTCAGTTCCCGTAGAACTCCGTTCTTTTTCATGGCCGTTTACCTTTCTCGTTCGTGATACCTTCATCATAAAGGCGGCCCGCGAGAGCCGCCATGAGCCAACCTTATCCTTTGCAGTACAGGTTTAGCCTGTCGCGCGCGGATGCCGTTCCGCCCCGTTCCGGATGGTTCCCGCGCATGCGAAAAAGCGGAAGGTCGCCCTTCCGCTTTCCGTTGGTTTCCGTATATTCGCGCCATGCCAGCGGCGCTTGGACTAGCCTTCAATAGCCCGGTCGGGATACGTTAGACGCGATTCGCCAGCTTCGCGTCCCTCTAGACGCAATTCCCCGGCTCCGCAACCCCTTAGACGCAATTCCCCAGCTCCGCGCTCCACTGGCCGTTCCTAGTCTACTTCAACTGCTCGCGGACCTCGAGCGTCCGCTTGTTCCATTTCTCCGTCTCGGGGATGATCTTGTTGATATCCGCGCCGCCGAAGACGATGTCGTTCATGATGTTGTTCCAGTTGTACTCCGACCAGGCGGGAACGGTCACGCCCGGCTGGATCTTGGCGTTCTCCTTGGCCATCTTGACCGCCGCGATGTTCTTGCCCTGCCACATCGGCGATTGGTCGTAGTACGCCGTCAATTCCGCATCGACGACCGACGCGTTCGCGCCTTGGTCGATCTTCCACTTCTGCGCTTCCTTGGAGAACTGGAAGCTGATCCAGAGGAACGCCTCCTCCTTGTGCTTGGAGCCGCTAAGCAGCGACAGCGGGCCGTAGATGCTGTATCCCGGCTGGCTCACCTTGCCGCGCGGGAACGGCAGGACGTCCCAATCGAACTTCGCGTTGGCCTTCAGATTCGGCAGCACCCAGTCGCCGCCGATCGCGAAGCCGGTCTTGCCGTTGATGAACTCGCGGGTGACGTCGCCGGACGCTTTGGCCGCGGCGTCGCTCTGCATGGAACCGTCCTTCCAGACGAAGTCGGACAGCCACCGCACGTCGTTCATCACGTCCGGCGTGTTCAGCACGCTCTGCGTCAGGTCTTCGTTCATATACTGCAGGTTCGCCGCGTGGCCGTCCGCGATCGCCTTGGTGCTGAGCAGGCGCATCTGGAATTCGGGCTGCGTCGTGAGGCCGAATTCCCCGGCGTCCGGATCCGTCAGCTTCTTCGCGATGTCCCGGAAGTCGTCGTACGTCCAGTCGTTGGACGGCATCTCCACGCCGTGCTTCGCCATCAAGTCCTTGTTCACCAGGATCCACATCGGCACGTCGACGAACGGGACGGCCAGCTTCTTGCCCTTGTAGGACATCGTGTCGAAGAAGCCCTGGGGCAGCGTCACGTCCTGGAAGGTCGGGTCTTTCTCGATATAGGGCGTCAGATCCTCGACCAGCCCGTTCTGGTCGAACGCGATCAAGTCCTGGTCGATCCAGGTCAAGTCGGCGGGCGTGCCGGCCGCTTCGAGCGACGCGATGATCTCCATGATCGGCTTGCCGTTGACCGGCACCTGCTCGACGGTGATCCAAGGGTACTTCTCGTTGAACTTCTTGTACAGCTCCGTGTACGAATCGGACCACGAGATCAGCTTGATCGTGACCGGATCGTGCTTGACCTCCGGAGCCGTCGCGCTGGCGGACGCGGACGAAGACGGGCTCGCCGCGCCCGACGGGCTGGCGTCGCCGCCGCCGTTGCCGCCGCCGCAGGCGGAGAGTGCGAGAGACATCGCCAGCATGCCGCCGGTCCAGCCTGCCCAAGTCTTTTTGTTGATCATGCGTTCGTTTCCTCCCCTAATGCTTCATAATGGTTCATTGCCGAATAAGCCGATAAAGCCGTTCGCATAGTCGCGCGTCATGTTGCGTTGCGTGTGAAATCCGGGCTTCCTCGCCCCGGCATCCCTCCCCTCGATGGCGGCCCGCGGCCGCCCGTATCCGGTCATTCGACGATGCCCGTCCGCTCGATGCCGCTCACGAACCACCGCTGCAGGAACATGAACACGACGATCGGCGGCAGGATGATGAGGAATGCCGCGGCCATCTTGGTCCCTTCCGTGATCGGGTTCTTGACGATCTTCGTGTTGCCGAGCAGCGACGGATTCAGAACGTCCTCCAGGCCGTCCAGACGAATCGAGAGCGGCGTGAACGACTTGGCCAGGAACATCGACGGCTCGTAGTACATGTTCCAATACCAGATGAACGAGAAGAGGAACACCACGAGACAGGCCGAGCGCGCGAGCGGCAGCATGATGCCGAAGAAGAGCCGCAGCACCGACGCCCCGTCGAGCTTCGCCGCCTCCTCGAGGCTGGCCGGCTGCGACCGGAAGAACTGCCGGAAGATCAGAATGAACAGCCCCGCCTTGAGGCCCTGGCCGAAGATTGCCGGGATGAGGAAGACGAAGGGCGTGTTCAATAGCCCGAGCTTGCTGAAAATGACGTACAGCGGAATGATGACGATCTGCGGCGGAATGAGGAACGTCAAGATGACCAGCGCCGTGAGGACGCCCTTGAACGGAACCGCCAGCCGCGCAAGCGCGTAGCCGGACATCGCGCAGATGAGCACCTGAACGAGCGAGCAGGAGACGGCGATCAGAGCCGTATTCCGAAGCGCCTCGGGATACTGCAGCCCCTTCAGCGCCTTCGAGAAATTGTCCCAGGTGACGACCCGGGGGATCCACTTCACCGTCGGGTCGAGCAGATCGCTGATGTTCTTCAGCGCCGTGCTGATCATGTACAGCAGCGGCTGCAGGTACAGATACGCGACGATGGAGAGCAGCAGGTAGACGACCAGTTTGGCCAGCAGCCCCTCGGACAGATTGCGCCCGAGCACGATCATCTTGGCTTGCTGGGCCCTGCGGCTCCAGAGGAATCCCCGGATCTGCCCGCCCACCTTCCGGAACCAGAGCGCGGTATTCACGATCGAACCCTCCTTGTCCTCATGCTTCGGTCGAACAGCCACAGTACCAGGGCGATCAGTACGAACACGAAGCCGAAGTAGATCCACGCCAACGCGCTCGAGTAGCCGTACCCCGTCTCGATCTTGAACATGTTGTCTTTGATGTGCTTCAGCACCGGATTGAGCGGGAACGTGAACAGGTCGATGATGGTGTAGAGCACGTTCAGGCTGATGAACGGCACGCAGGCAGGCAGCGTGATCTTCCAGAACGAGTCCCAGGGCGAAGCCCCGTCGATGCGGACGGCCTCGTAGATCGTCGGCGAGATCGTCTGGAAGCCCGCGATGAAGATCAGGATCTGAACGCCGGAGTACCACAGGATCAGCACGACCCGCCCCAACACGGACATGACGGTCTTGGCGAATTCCGCGCCGACGTACTCGGTGGCGAGCGGCTCGAGGTTGTACTGGTCCAGGAACGGGATGTCCCCGGCGCCCTGCACGAACAGCTCGGAGAGCACCTGGCCGGTCGCGAAGATGACGGGCAGGAAGAACAGCGCGCGGTACAGGAAGCGTCCGGGGAACCGCTGGTTCAGCATGAGCGAGATGAGCAGCGCGAAGATGACGATGATCGGGACCATCAAGAGCATCTCTTGGAAATACGTGATCAGCTCGATCGGGAACACGTTGTCTTTCAGGAACGCGTCCCGGAAGTTCTGGCCGCCCAGCCACTCGTACTTGAAGCCGCCGGGCACGACCTTGACCTTGTTGAACGCCATGAACAGCGACCAGCCGATCGGGATCGCGACGAACAGGCAGAATCCGATGATCCAGGGCAGCATGAACGCGAGTCCCATCCCGTAGCGTTTGGCCTGATAGAGACGGGCCTGGCTCTTGGCGTTGTCCTTGCTGGAATTCATGCGCCGCCTCCTTTCTCCACCTCGAACGTCTTGGCGCCGTAATCCACGACGACCCGCGTGCCGTCCGCATAGGTCGTGGCGTAGCGATCCTTGGACAGCCGTTCATGGTTCGCGATCTCCTGGGAGAAGAGCGGCGCCAGGCTGTCGAACTTGCCGTATTCGTCCGCGATGCGCTCCGCCCACTTGTCGTACTGGCTGCTGTAGAGAAAGTTGGCCGCCGTGTATTTGAGCTTGCGGGAATCGTCGTGCGTCAGGAAGAACGAAGGCGCCGCGCCGTATTCGACCGCCTTCAAGAATTCCGCGTCCTCGTCGTCCCGGAGGTTGCCCTCGCCGAACGTATAAGGCACGTAGCCGTGCAGGACGATCGGGTAGAACGGCACCGTCTCGTCGACCATGAAATCGTAGCTGGATTCGTGCGGCAAGTCGTCGATGAAGCTCGCGTCGCCGATCGTGTACGCGTTCCCGCGGTACACGCTGGGCGAGCCCAGCGTCCGCTTGGCGTAATCGAGCAGCCCCTCGTAGACGGCGATCGTGTCCGCGCGGGTGGAGATGCCGGACGCCGCGTAGTCGTGGAACACCATCTCGCCGATTTGGTTGAACTGCAAGCCCGCCACGCCGATGTCCTTCAGCTTGCGAATGGCGTCGTAGGCCATGGCGACCGTCTTCGCGGGCTTGCTCATGAACCATCCCTCGTCGACGAACACCGTGCCGTCGATGCCGCGGACGCCGTCGTTCTTGCCCGACGAGGACGAGTGGTCTCCGTCGATCCAGACGAAGTCGTCCTCGAAGACGACGTCGACGCCCTTCTTCCGCATCCCGGAGACGAACGCGCGCGCGCCCGCTTCCCCGCCCAGCGTCTTCTCGATCGGGAACCGCTTATCCATCTTGTAGTCGCCTTGATTCTGCCAGCCGTAGTAGACGACGGTCGGATTCGCTACGCCCCGGTCCAGCAGGTCGTTCACGATGCCGGTCGCCTGGGCGAAGGTCGTGACGCCGACGTACTGCACCCGGTTGAAGGCGTTCCGGTAATTGCCGCCCATGATCTTGACGTAGATCGGGGCGTGCTCGGCCGGCTTCAGCGTCTCGCCCAGCCGGCCGCTCTCCTTCAGGTAGGCCCGATAGGACTTGGCCATGCCGACATAGCCCGCGTCGGCCTTCCGCAGGAACCGGTACTCGACTTCCCGGTCCGTATCGAGCCGGCTCTTCTGGATCGCCTTGAGCGGCGCGGCAAGGCGGCTCATCTGGTAGAGATACTCCTCGCGGTAGATTTGACTGGAGAAAATTTGATAGTAGGAAGATTTGATGCCCGGCGGGATCGCCGCCACGTTGGCTGAATCCGCGCCCCGCGTCATGACCGCCACGTAGGCGTGCTCGCCCCGTTTGATGCCGAACACGGGGAAGGCGATGTCTTCGCGCCTCTCGCCGGAACGCGTCCAGTTGCGCATGTTCGTGATCTCCATGCCGTACACCTGATGGATGTAACCCCGCGAGAGGTCGGCTTGCTTGGCGGCGAAGTTCACGAGTCCGCCCGGTCCGTCCGGCACGAACAGATAGCCGTCCTCCTCCGGAGACGCCGCGCCGAAGTACGGGAGCAGATCGAGCGAGAAGACGGCGGCTTCGCCCTCCTCCCGGATCCCGGCCGTCGGGATGCGCGTCCGGAGCCCATCGGCCGTCAGCTCGTATTGAATGGCGAATCCGAGCTGCTTGTCGGGGAACGTATAGACGACTTGCAGCCCCGCGTCCGTCTTCGTCAAGACCGATTGCGTCTTCGGACTGAGCGCGTTCAGCGACTCGCGGATCGTCTGGTCCGCGCCCTGCGTCTTGACGAACGTCAGGACGAACGGCGATTGGAGGTTGGACAGCAGCTGGCCTTTGACGGTCTCCCGCTGGAGCTGCGTCGCGCCGGGATTGCTGGTCCAGCGGTAGCCGTCGCTTTTGTCCACCAGGGCGATCTGGGTATTGTCCGGACGGATGTACAGAGCGTAGAACGCATTCTCGAGCGCCAGCGCGAATCCGTCCGCCCCTGGCGACGGCTGCCAGGCCGGGCCCTCGTAGAGCGCCGCCCGTTCCTGGGACGGCTCGGCGATGCCCGCCTCGGCCAGCGCTTCCGCGGCGGACGGCTCCCCGCCCCGCAGGAGGACGACCAGCGCCAGGACGGCCGCGGCGATCGCGGCGAGCGAGACCAGCTTTACGCGAAGAGACAGGCGCCTCATGAAGTTAACGATAGAAACTCACCTCTTTGTAAAGCTGGTAGAAAAAGTCGTACAGGTTGTAGGACAGCCCGAACACGATGAACCCGAACAGCCAGATGATGCCGATCGTGAACAGGGTGATGGCCGAATTCTTGATCGTCTCCAGGAAGTCGAAGTTGTGTATGACCTGCGTCATGACCAGGAACGTCGCGGCCAGCCATACGTACATCACGGTCGTCAGCGTGTCGACGATGACCCTTTCCTCCAGCGTGACGATGTGGGACAGGATCAGAATCGGCACGGAGAAGACGAGATAAGGCACCAGCGCGAACGTGCTGCCCTGGAAGACCTCCCGGAACTTCCCTTCCCCGTCCTTGATGCTGCAGACCAGATAGTTCGCGACGATCCAGGTGACCCAAGGGACCGCGAACAGTCCGAGGCTGCTCCATAGGTTGATCTGAGCCGCATCGACGGGATGGAAGAGGAAGCCCGTATCGTAGACGGACAGCAGCTTCGCGCCGAGGACGGCGGCCAGGATGGCCAGCGTCACCCCAGGCGCGATCCGCGCTTCCTTCAGCCGGTAGAAACCTTGGTACGGATGGATCAGGATGTAGCCGAAGGTGCCGAAATCCGCCATGACGCGCCGCCATCGAGGGGACGGGGCGCGTCCCCGCAGCGCTCTGCGGATGAGCTTCGCGCCGTATCGGCAGACCAGATACAGCGCCGCGAGACCGAGGAAGAGGGCGATGAAGTGATCCTGCAGCCAGGCGAGCCGCAGCTGCCAGAATGCCTTGGAATACCCGTCCGTATCGAACGCCGTCTTCATGAACGTCAGCGCTTTGGCGTCGTCGTTCTCGTGCAGGTACACTTTCCCGAGTCCTTGGAAGGTGCCGTTGTACATGTCGTTGCGGGCGTACACCCGTTCCCAGTACGGCTTGCTCTCTTCGTACTTGCCGTCCGTATAGAGCACCAGCGCCTTCAGGACGTCGTCGCCGAAGGCGGTGCGCGCATACTTGTGCACCGTCTTCGTGCGGCTGTCGGAGATCCAGATCGACGCGTGCGAATCGACGCCGATGCCGGTCGGATAGCCGAGCACGCCGTATTGCTGCGTCTCGTTGTCGACGAGGCCGAAGGCGAACAGCGCGTTGCCGTCGCGGTCGTACAGGTTGACGCGTCCCGAATCCATGTCGACGTTGTACAGGAATCCGTCCCGGTCGATCGCGACGTCCACGATGCCGTGGCCGTGTTCCAGCGTCTTGTTCTTGAAGGCGTCCACGCCGCCGGCGTTCAGCTTGCGGATCGCCCCCTGGCCGTAGCCCGCGGCCGTGGCCGTATAGAGGAAGCCCTCGCCGTCCAGCGCGACGTTCGTGATCGGCCGAGGGAGCGCGGCGGTCTCCTTCGCCAGCTGCTCCTTGTTGAGGATCAGCCGCTTCAGCCAGTTGAGCACGGACGTCTGCGCCTTGTTGGCGCCGAAGTACCCCATGAACGCCCCGTCCTCGTTCAACCGGACGAGGCCTTGGTAGGAGGAATTCAACGCCGCGTAGATGACGCCCCTCCGGTCGACGACGAGCTTGACCGGAACGAAGTGTTCCGAGCCGAGGAGCGGCGAGTCCGGCTTCTTGTATTCCCGGACGTACGCGCCGTCGGGACCGAACACGGCGATCCGCTGGTTGCCTGAGTCGGCCACGTAGACCTGCCCGTCGGGCGTCACGAACACGCCTTCCGGCGCGCTCAGCCGGCTGGGACCTTCTTCGCCGCCTAGCGTGCGTACGAGCGCGCCGTCATCGTCCAGGACGACGATCCGGTTCGCGCCCTTGTCGGCGACGTAGACCTTGTCGTCCGCGCCGACCTGCAGGTCGACCGGCTCCGAGAAGTCCGCCGCGTAGGCGGCCGAAGGCGCGTAGATCGGCTGAATGCGCAGCCACTGGGACTGGTTCGCGTCGAAGTAGGCGGTCATATAGGGAAGCCTGGCGTACGTCGTTCCCGGCACGGCTAGCCAAGCGGTCGCGGCCAGGAGCAGGAGAGCAAGCATTCTCTTCATCGTTCCGACTTCCTTTGCTGATGGAGTTACTTGATTCCGGAATGGATCATCGTCTCCAGCACCTTGCGTTGGAAGAGCAGGAAGATGATCAAGTTCGGGATGAACATGAGCAGACCGGCGGCAGCCGCCATGTTCTGGCCGGAGACGTTGTTCTGAAGGCCGCTCACCAAGCTGTTGACGTAGAAGGCGAGCGTGCGCATCGTCTCGTCCTGCATGAACAGGGTCGAGGTCTCGACGTCTCCCCACACGCCCTGGAAGGTGAAGATCGAGATCGTCGCGATCGCCGGCACCGAGAGCGGCAGCACCATGCGGATGAAGATCCCGACGTGGCTGGCGCCGTCTATGCGCGCCGCCTCGATGAGCTCGCCCGGGATCTGGGCGATGAACCCGACCAGCATGAACACCGCGATCGGCGAAGCCAGCGCCGGCAGAATATGCCCGAAGTACGTATCGTTCAGGCGCATGCCGCTGATGATCAGGTATCGCGGGATGCCGACCGTCTCCGGGGCGAACATGAGCGACAGCGTGATCATCGACAGGATCAGCTGCTTGAAGTGAAAGTCGTACTTGGCCAGCACGTAAGCGGCCATCGTGCTCACGAGGATGACCGAGACGAGCGTCAGCCCCGCGACCAGCAGGCTGTTGAACAGATAGCGGGTGAACGGCACCGTCGCGTTGGCGGCGTGCAGGAACAGCGACTCGAAGTTGCGCAGCGTCGGATGCTGGACGAAGAACCGCGGCGGGAACAGGAACAGCTCGTTCTGCGGCTTGAACGCATGGTTCAGGATGAAGACGATCGGCAGCGACATGAACGCGGCCAGCAAAGTGAAGCCGGATACGAGCGCGTATTGGAACGGCGTAATTCTGCGTAGGCGTCGAATCATCTCTCTATAGCTCCTCCTTCGATCCGAACAGCCGGTAGGCGAACCTCATGGCGAAGTAGCTCACGAGCAGCAGCATGACCGAGACGGCGGAAGCGTAGCCGAGTTCGAAGCGGATGAACGCGTAATCGTCGATGTGGTTGATGACCAGATGTCCGGCATACTGCGGCGTGATCGGAAGTCCCGTCAGCTGGGTGGAAATGCTGCCCGCCTTCAGCGTGCCGACGATCGTCATGACGGCGCTGAAGAGCATCTGCGGCTTCATCGACGGGATCGTGATGTAGAACACTTCCTGCAACCGGTTGGAGATGCCGTCGATGCGGCCGGCCTCGTAGAGCTCGCGATTGACCGTCTGCAGCCCGGCCAGCATGGCGAGGAAGCCGACGCTGAAGCTGATCCAGAGCGAGACGAGGATCATGATCTTGAGCAGGTACTTGGGATCCTGCAGCCAGACGACCGGGCTGTCGATCCAGCCCATCTGCAGCAGGAAATGGTTGAAATACCCGACGCGGTCGCCGCTGAACGCGGCGATCCAGACGACCGACAGCGCCACGCCGCCGGCCATCGACGGTGCGTAGAAGGCCAGCGTGTAATAGTCCCGGATCCGCAGCGGGAGCTGATGGATCAGCCACGCGAACAGGAACGAGAGCAGATAGCCGCCGGGGCCGACGATCAGGGCGAACAGAAACGTGTTCGGCAGCGCCTTGGTCAGGAAGACGATGTCTTGCGTGAACAGCGCGATATAGTTGTCGAAGCCGATAAAGCGCAGCTTCCCGAAGCCGTCGTAGGACGTGAAGCCCAGCGTCGCGGCCATGACGACCGGCACGACGATGAAGGCGACGAAGCAGACCAGGAACGGCGCGAGGAACAGGTAGCAGAAGGCGTCTCTACGCATCTCCG
Organism: Cohnella nanjingensis; assembly: GCF_014212125.1. Lineage (GTDB taxonomy): Bacteria > Bacillota > Bacilli > Paenibacillales > Paenibacillaceae > Cohnella > Cohnella nanjingensis. The sequence goes on along the minus strand of NZ_JACJVP010000068.1, from coordinate 4,680 downwards.
TCCAGAAGCGGTTCCAGCGCAGCCGGACGCCGGAGGGCGCGCGGCGCGTCTCCGCCGCGCGGGGAGCGAGCTCGGTGTTCATGGGGTCGGTCCCTCCCATTCGTAAGGCTGTTCGATTTGCGGCACGTGCAGGTCGTCCCCGGTCCGGATGCCGAAGTCCTTCTGCCGGCGGTGCATCTCGCGCTGCAGGGACAGTTGCGCTTCCTCCAGCGATTCCTGGGCCGGCATGCCGCCCATCACCGTCCGGTTCCAGGCAAACTCCATCTCCCGGTTCAGGAAGTAGTAGCCCGGCACATAGGGCATATTCTTGGCCCACCGGGCTTGCTCCCGGAGCGCCTCCAAGTCTTCCTTCGGCCAGGTGAGCGCGCCCATCGCCTCGACGTTCGCCGTGTTCCAGCGGAATTCGATGCCGTAGAACGACTCGATGTCCTTCGCGTACTGCGCCTGCACATCCGCCGACGTCCACCACTGGAGGAATTGCCACGCTTCGTCCTGGCGGTCGCTCTTCTTCATGATCATCGCGCCGGAGACGCCCTGCGGCGACCAGCGCGCCACTTCTCCGTCCTTCTGTCGGACGCCGGGGAGCGGCGCCATCTTCCAGTGGCCGGTGATCTCGGGCGCGGCGACGAGCAACTGCACATAGGTGTTGAAGTCCGCCACCCCGATCGGAATGTCCCCGTCGCGGAAGTGCTGGAAGAACGCCGGGATGTCGATCGGCAGGTTGTACTTGCGGAACATCTCCGTCCACTGCTTGAAGGCGGATTGTCCGGCGGCGCTCGTCAGGTCGGCCTTCAGCCCGTTCGGCGAGTAAGCTTCGGCGCCATTCTGGAACAACATCGTCGCGAAGTCGGCCTTCGGGTAGTTCATCGTCATGCCGTTCTCCTGCAGCGTGGGCAGCAGGTCGAAGACGTCCTCCCACGTGTCCGGCGCCTTCAGGCCGAGACGCTCCAGAATGTCCGTCCGGTAGAACAGCATCTGGAAGTTCTGCACCTCGGGCAAGCCGTACACGCCGCCGTCGTAAGCCATCGCGCGCCGGACGCCGGGGATGAACCGGTCGTACACCTTCCGGAAGTCCGGGAACTTGGAGAGGTCCGCCACCGCGTCCCGCATCGCGTAGTCCGCCGGCGTCGCTTCCCCGATCCCCAGCGCCACGTCCGGCACTTCGCCCGCCGCGTTGCCGAGGATGAGCATGTTCGGGTTGGGCATCAGGTTGATGTTGACCTCGATGCCCGTCTTCGGCGTGAAGTCCTGGTCGACCATCTCCCGCAGCAGATCGACGTAGTCCCGTCCGCGCTGTACCCAGATCGTGAGCGCTTCGTTCTTGTTGTGCTTGCGCGTGTCGTAGTCCATATAGAAGGAACGGGCGAAGTCGGTCAGCGAGTAAGGCACCCGCGACCAGGCCGTCGGCGCCTTCAGGCCGGTCTTCGTGTCCGGCGTCCGGACGACGAGATAGTCGAGGAGCAGCGGCTGCTGCGTCAGCGTGCTCATCCACGCGCCGATCTGGCTCTGGATCGTCGCAAAGTCGGCTAGCTTGTTCGGGATCTCGTTGATGTCCGCACGCATCTCCTCCAGCATGCTCATGGACACTTTGATCGCTTGGGAGAGATCCGAGTCCTTGCGGTTAAGTCCGTTGATGTAGTTCCGAATATCCGCGAGCCGGTCGATGAAAGCCTGCATCTTCTGTTCGGCCTGGGGATCGAACTTGGCCATATCCCACGTTCGCGTCTTGTCGGTGTTGGCGTCGAACGCGTTGACGCTGTAGTTGCCCGTGATCAGCCGGACGTGGCGGTCGAACGCGGCCAGATCCGCCAAGGTGTCCTGGAGGGCCAGGTTGATCGGCTCCAGCTCGGAAGCGTCCGCCGTCATGCGGATCGCGTGGGCGCCTTTCTTCATATAAAATCGGTAGGGCTTCCCCTCGCCGTCCGCGAGCGTCGTAATCTCGAACTCTTTGTGGTAAGGGAGCGCGTAGTGCAGCATCTCCTTGAAAGGAACCTCGCCGTCGATCTCGATCGTCCGGTAAGCCGGGAAGCCGTTGCGGTAATTCTGGAAGTTCTTGAGGTCGATCTCGTACCAGCCGTCGGCCGGCACGTCCATCTGCCACTCGACCCATTCGCCCGGCAGCCGCCAGCGCTGCCCGCCGAGCACGTTGTAGGTGATGCGCCCCTTCGGATCGGGCGAGATGTAGGGCTCCGACCAATGGTCCGTCTGGATCGCCAGACTGGACTTGCGTTCGAAGCGCTCGGCTTCGACGGTCGCGTACCAGTCGGCGGGCGCCTTTTCAACTGCCGGATGGCCAGACGCGTAGTCGGCGTAGGGCTTAAGCGGCTGCTTCGGCTGGAACGTCAGCGTCTTCAGCGCGACCGGCTCCCGCTCCCCGACGAGCCGCAGCGTATGCTCGCCTGCATCCAGCCGATAGAGCAGCGGTTCGGAGGAGACGGCGTAGTCGGATGCCGCCTTGACGGACCAGCCGCCGAGCTGCGTCTGCTGCGGGCGGATCTCCATGCCGATCTCGTTGCGGTCGTACGGATATTTGGCGTCTTTCCACAGCCGCTCCAGCTCGATGCGTCTGGACTCCGCGAACGGATAATCGCCGTCGATCTGCACCCCGCGGATGACGGAGGCATTGCCGCCTTCGAGCGGCATATAGGCCAGACGCAGCTCGTACCAGCCGGCTGTGGGCACCTTGAACTTCCAGTCCACCCAGCCGTCGGCGTTGCGCCACGCCAGCACCGCCGCGCCGCCGTCCTGCGTCTCGGCCAGCTCCGCATCGGCCGAGGCGTCCGCATAGTCGGCCGCGCCGATCGCGATCGGCTCTCCCGCCCCCGGCTGATCCGCCGCGCCGGCCCCGGCTTCCTGCATCAGCTTGGCGTAGGGCTTCGCGCCGCCCTTGTCCGCGAACGCGAGCAGCTTCGCGGCGCTCACGTTCGACGCGTAGATGACGGGGTCGCCGGCGGAGAACCAGCGGATCGCCCCGAACAGGACCAAGGCGGCCAGCAGGAGCCGGATGACGGTCTTCCCTTTCCAGGCCTTCCTCATTCCGCTTCTCCCCCGTGCGCCAGGGACTTGCCCGTATTCTCGTCGAAGAAGTGCACCTTCTGGAGATTGAACCCGATGCCCGGCTGGTCGTCCTTGCGGTAGACGGCTTCGGGATCCGTCCGAGCGATGACCCGCGTCTCCCCGACCGTCACGTAGACGTAGGAGTCCGCGCCCGTCACCTCCGTCATCTGCACGGTGCTGCCGAAGTATGCCGACCCTTCCGCCTCGCTCTCCGCGCTTGCGCTTCCGCGCAGCAGGACGTGCTCGGGCCGTACGCCCATCACCACGTTGCGGACCGATCGCGCCATCCGGTCGAACAGGGCGGCGAACCGCGCGGGCAGCTCCAGCTTCATCCGCTTGTTGACGAAGCAGTATCGGCCTTCTTCGCGCGTCACGTTGCCGGGAATGAAGTTCATCTGCGGCGAGCCGATGAAGCCGGCGACGAACAGGTTGGCGGGCTGGTCGTACAGCTCCCGCGGCGGCGCGACCTGCTGGATGACGCCGTCCTTCATGACGACGATCCGCGAGCCCATCGTCATCGCTTCGACCTGGTCGTGCGTCACGTAGACGGTCGTCCGCTTGAGGTCGCTCTGCAGCTTGATGATCTCCGCCCGCGTCTGGGCGCGCAGCTTGGCATCCAGGTTGGACAGCGGCTCGTCCATGAGGAACACCTGAGGCTCGCGGGCGATCGCCCGGCCGAGCGCGACCCGCTGCTTCTGCCCGCCGGACAGCTGGCTCGGCTTGCGATCGAGCAGGTGGGCGATCTCCAGGATCTTCGCGACCCGGTTCACGCGCAGCTCGATCTCGTACTTGGCCGTCTTGCGCAGCTTGAGCCCAAGCGCGATGTTCTCGAACACCGTCAGATTGGGATAGAGCGCGTAGTTCTGGAACACCATCGCGATGTCCCGGTCCTTCGGCGAGACGTAGTTTACGAACTTGCCGTCGATGTACAGCTCGCCGCTGCTGATCTCTTCTAGCCCCGCCAGCATGCGCAGCGTCGTCGACTTGCCGCAACCGGACGGGCCGACCAGGACCAGGAACTCCCCTTCTTCGATAGAAAGGTGAAAGTCGTTGACGGCCGGACGGGCTTCCCCTTTGTATAGTTTGAACACGTGATTGAATGTGATGCTTCCCATCCATCCTCACCTCTCGCGTAATCGCTTCCATGCTTTGTTGATTTAATGGTAACGTACCGTCGCATCGGCAAAATAGGAGGGAGGATTGGCTTTTGCAGGGCGATATTGGCTTCATTGCCCTCCGCCGACCGCCCCGCCGCGCATGCCGAAAAAAGCCGCCCGGGCAGGGCGGCTCTGGCATAGGGGTCCTATTTCTTCGGCGGCGTTCTCCTCGACATTCGGAACCTCGCGTACGGTGGGCCTATTCGCGTTTCCGTCAAATGTGCGTATGTAACTACTCTCTTTGAGCTCCAGTCCGCGTTTCCGCCAAATGTGCGTATGTAAACTACTCTCTTTGAGCTCCAGTCCGCGTTTCCGTCAAATGTGTGTATGTAAACTACTCTCTTTGAGCTCCAGTCCGTGTTTCAGCCACATGTGCGTATGTAAACTCAATGGCATTGCATTAAAGCTAACACAAAAAATATTGTTTCTATTAATTACTTTTTGTGGGATATTATGTGGCTTTTTC
>NZ_JACJVP010000067.1 GCF_014212125.1 Cohnella nanjingensis | reverse complement strand
CTATGATGACGGAACAATAGGTGTTTAAAATGTCAGAATGTCCGCTTACCACCAATTAAGAATCAGATAGGCCATGTAGATTTTATCGTTGCAGCTCGTAAAGGCCGGATTCGCCGCTGAACTATCCTTTTATAGGTTATAGCAATTTTCATTATAGCCTGCCTGATAAGGTCATGCGTGTTTTTTGGCGATACGTCATTCCCTGCGGTGGAAGCCGAATCCGGGATGGCTTGCGTCCGGGGCGCTTTTACTTGTTCTCGGATTCGGCCATCCTATTGACAGAAGAATGATAGACGCGTATACTCCTGAACGTAATAAATACGATTAAGGCGAGGTACTTCATGAGAATGCAAAGATGGGCGGCCGGCGGTCTGGCGCTGCTCTTATCGGTAGGTTTGCTGAGCGGCTGCGGCGGCAACAAGGACGCTTTGCAGCCGGGCAAGCTGAATGTGGTGACGACGTTCTACCCGATCTATTATCTGGCGAGCGAGATCGGCGGCGAGGAAGCGAACGTGGTCAATTTGATTCCGACCGGCGTCGAGCCTCACGATTGGACGCCGAAGAGCCGCGATTTGAATACCGCTTCCAAAGCGCAATTGTTCCTCTATAACGGCGCGGGATTGGAAGGATGGGTCGACGACTTCCTGCACGGCGCCGGCCAGAAGGTGCAGACGGTCGAAGTGAGCCATGGCATTCCGCTCCTCGACGCGCAAGACGGAGAAGGACAAGAGGTCAACCACGACGGCCATGCGCACGACGATCTTCATGTCGATCCCCATACTTGGGTGAGTCCGAAGTCGATGCTGCTCATGGGCGCGAATGTCAAAGAAGCCTTCGTCAAGTCGGATCCGGCCCATCGGTCGGCGTACGAGCAGCGGTTCGAGGCATTAACGGCCAGGCTCGGGACGTTGGATCGGCAGTTTGCGGACGGACTGGCGAACGTCGGCAAGCGGGATATCGTGGTGTCCCACCAAGCGTTCGGCTATTTATGCCGGGATTACGGGCTGACGCAGACGGCGGTGATGGGCCTGTCCCCGGACGCCGAGCCGCGCGCGCAGGACCTGCTGCGCATCGCCAAGTTCGTCAAGGACAACGGCGTGCGGACCATCTTCTTCGAAGAGCTCGTCTCGGATCGGATCGCGAAGACGCTGGCCGAGGAAGCGAACGTCGGCACGATGGTGCTCAACCCGGTCGAAGGCCTGACGAGCGAAGAGGAGAAGGCCGGTGACGATTACGTGACGCTTATGGAACGCAATTTGCAAAATCTGCAGAAGGCTTTACAATGAAGATTGGCTGAATGAACGGAAAACCGGTACGGATCACGAGCGGAGAGGGGGAGAGACGATGGAGGAACGACAACAATCCGCCCATTACGTCCGGGAGGCGGGCTGCCACCGGGAGATCATCGCGCTCGATCGGGTCTCGTTCGCGTTCGGCACGCAGCAGGTGCTCGACGATGTCAACTTTGCGGTGCAAGAGCGCGACTTCGTGGGACTGATCGGGGCCAACGGAGCGGGCAAGACGACCTTGCTGCGCATGATCGTAGGACTGACTAAGCCGCAGCGCGGCGAGATTCGGCTGTTCGGCACGCCCGCCGCCCGATTCCGCGATTGGCACCTGATCGGCTACGTCCCGCAGCGGAACCACTTCAACCCGCTTTTCCCCGCGACCGTGCGGGAAGTGGTTACGTCGGGGCTTTACGGGCGGCGGAAGCTGCTTCGCAGGCTGACGAAGGCGGATATGGACCGCGCGGCCGACGCGCTCGATACGCTCGACATTCCGGATCTGGCCGACAAGCGGATCGGAGAGCTGTCGGGGGGACAGCAGCAGCGCGTCTTCCTCGCGCGGGCGCTCATCAACAATCCGAAGCTGCTCATCCTCGACGAGCCCACGGTCGGCATCGACATGGAGACGCAGCTTAACTTCTTCCAGTTGATCAAGCACATGCATCAGCATCACGACATCACCTTCCTGATGGTCTCGCACGACCTGGAGATGATCCGGGGCTACCTGGGCGAACGTCCGAAGGCGACGAGCGGCAAGCTGTCGTTCTTCGTTCGCCACTCCCACGACCTGGAAGATTGCGCGGAGACGGACCTGGTGCACACCCTACGGAAAGAAGGCTAAGAGAGTTTGGATATCCTTACGGCGGAATTTTTCCAACGCGCGCTGATCGGAGGCGTTCTGATCGCGGTAACGGCGCCGCTCATGGGGCTGTTCCTCGTGCTGCGGCGGCTGGCGATGATCGGGGACACGCTGGCGCACGTGAGCATCGCAGGCGTCGCGCTCGGCTTCCTGATCAACGTCTATCCGGTCGCCGTCGGCTTGGTTTTCGCGATCGCGGCTTCGTTTGCGATCGAAGGACTGCGGCGCAAGTATCGGAGCTTTGCCGAGCTCTCCATCGCCATCATCATGTCCGGCGGGATCGCGCTGGCTTCGATCTTGTTCACCTTGGGCAAAGGCTTCAACCTGAATGTCAATTCCTATTTGTTCGGCAGCATTTATACGCTGGATTATACCGATCTGACCGTCATCGCATGCGTGACCGTAATCGTGCTGGCGGTCGTTCTTCTGCTGAAAAAGGAGCTGTTCCTGCTGACGTTCGACGAGGACGCGGCAGCCGTCAGCGGGCTGCCGGTCCGATACTTCAATATTTTGATCAGCATCCTGACGGCGCTGGTCATCAGCGCATCGATCAAGATCGTCGGGGCGCTGCTCGTGTCGGCGCTGCTCACGATTCCGGCCGCCTGCGGCTTGGCGCTCGCGAAGAGCTTCCGCCAAGCGGTCGCGCTCGTCGTCGTCATCGGGGAGGCGGCCGTCATCGCCGGCCTATGGATGGCCGGCATGTGGAATCTCGCGCCGGGCGGCACCATCGTCCTGCTGCTGATCGCCGTCCTGCTCGGCTCGCTCATGACGCGCGCGGCGCGCGTCTAGCAGCCGTCCCGTCTTGAACGCTTAACGAAAGAAGGAGGGGTCGCTCTGAGCCAGTTGAATATCGGCATCGCGTTTTTCGCGGGGCTCGCTTCCTTTATCTCTCCCTGCTGCCTGCCGCTTTACCCTTCGTACTTGTCCTACATAACGGGCATCTCGGTCAGCCAGCTGAAGACGGACTCCAGCCGAGAAGTGCGCACGAAGACGATGATGCATACGCTCTTCTTCATCCTGGGCTTCTCCTTCGTCTTTTTCACGCTGAGCTACACGGCTAACGCCTTCGCCATGACCTTCCGGGAATACCAGGATCCGATCCGACAGGTGTCGGCCGTCCTGATCATCCTGATGGGGCTGTTCCTGCTCGGGATCTTCCAGCCGCAGCTGCTGCTCAAAGAACGCAAGCTGAACGTCAGTTGGCGCCCCGCCGGCTACATCGGCTCGTTCATATTCGGCGTCGGCTTCTCGGCGGGATGGTCGCCCTGCGTCGGTCCAATCTTGGGCTCCATCCTGCTCATGGCCGCCAGCGAGCCGGGCACTTGGGCCGCGCTGACCGCCGCCTACTCGCTGGGCTTCGGCGTTCCGTTCTTCGTGCTGGCCTTCTTCATCGGCTCTACCCGGTGGATCCTCAAGTATTCGAATCGTCTCATGAAGATCGGCGGCGCGCTGATGGTGGTGATGGGCGTGCTGCTGTTCACCGACAGGATGACGTACGTCACCATCTGGCTCAATTCGATCACGCCGAACTGGCTGAAGTTCTAGACCCGAGCCGACTTAAAGTTCTGTACGACATAAGGGACTGTCTCAGAAGGCCGATTAGGCCCGGAGGGACAGTCCCTTGGTGCGTTTTCGCTAGCGACGGCTTCGAGGCGTCGAACCTCAGCGTCTTGCGCAAGCCTACGACAAACGTCCGTTTGGCGATCTTGTACCGCTCCGTCTCGCTCTCCCCGAAACAAGCCGGCCCGCCGGGTGATTCTCCCGGGACGAACTTGCCCTCGTCCTTTCCGCGTTGTATGATACTAAGAGCAGTCTAACGGTCGGGGAAAGGGGAATTCGCGGTGCCGACGCCTAGTATGGAAGATTATCTGGAGCGCATCTACCGTCTGATCGACGAGAAGGGCTATGCGCGGGTTTCGGATATCGCGGAAGGTCTGGAAGTACATCCTTCGTCCGTCACGAAGATGATCCAGAAGCTGGACAAGGACAACTATTTGATCTACGAGAAGTATCGCGGTCTTATGCTCACGAATAAAGGGAAGAAGATCGGCAAGCGGCTGGTCGACCGGCACCATCTGCTGGAGTCGTTCCTGCAGACGATCGGGGTGCAGGAGGAGAACATCTACCGCGACGTGGAAGGCATCGAACACCATCTCAGCTGGGATTCGATCACCTGCATCGAGACTTTGGTCGAATACTTCAACCGCGACGCATCGCGCTCCGAAGAGCTGATGCGCATCCGTGCGGAACTGGATACGGAATGAACGGACGCCCGCTTGCGCGGGCGTTTTTCTATGGCCGTATCCGGCGGCGGCGAACGATGCGCCGGGATGTATTAACGCGGCGGCCTGATGCATATGCATGGAGCGATACGATATGCGCGGGGCGGGGGATGCCGATGAAGGTGAACGGGGTATTCGAGGGCGGGGGCGTCAGGGGCATCTCGCTCACGGGCGCGGTTCGCGCGGCGGAGATGGCGGGCGTAACGTTCCACCAAGTCGCGGGGACGTCGGCCGGGAGCATCGTGGCTGCTCTGACCGCCGCGGGCTACACGGCGACGGAGATGAGGGAGATCATCGCGGCCACGCCGTTCGCCTCGTTCCTTCAGCGTGCCCCGCTGTTCAACGTGAAGGTGATCGGCCCGGCGATCCGTCTCTTTCTGCGGAAAGGGCTGTACGCGGGAGACGCGCTTCAGCAGTGGGCGGCCCTGCTGCTAGCGGCCAAGGGGATCCGCACGTTCGGCGACCTGCCGCCCGGCAAGCTCCGCATTATCGCTTCCGACATTACGAACGGCAAGCTGCTGGTTCTGCCCGGGGATATCGCCGATTACGGCATCGACCCGATGCGGCTCGAGGTCGCCCGGGCGATCCGGATGAGCGCGAGCATCCCTTACTTCTTCGATCCCGTCCTGATTCGGCAGCCGCTGCGGCCGCGGCTCGGCAGGCGGCGGATGCCCGAGTTCGCCAAGATCTCCTACGTCGTGGACGGCGGCTTGCTCAGCAACTTTCCGCTCTGGGTATTCAAGGAGGAGGAGGGGGAGGAGGCGCAGTTGCCCGTCCTCGGCTTCCAGATGGTCGGGCGTCCGAACCCCCAAGGGCATCGCATCGGCGGTCCGTTCTCCATGTTCTACGCGATGTTCGAGACGATGCTGAGCGCGCACGACGAACGCTACATCGAGAAGGACAACCGGATTCGGACGATCAAGATCCCGACGCTCGGCGTCCGGACGACGGACTTTCATCTGACGGCGGAGAAGAGCGAGGCGCTCTACCATTCGGGGCTGGAGGCCGGGCACAAGTACTTTGGGCGGATGGACCGCCAGACGTGCACCATCCCGTTGGATCCGCCGGAACCCCCTTCGCCGCGGGGCGGATCGGGTCCGCGCGTCAATCTAAGGCGTTAGCGCGGAACCGCGTCCCGCAGTCGCGACAGCTTCGCCGCCTCCGGGAATAAATCGAAACGCGACGATCGGAGAAGGATCCGGATCTCCGCGAACCCAAAAACGCTCCGCCGCGGGTTCCCGCGGCGGAGCGTTCGTAATGCGGCCGATCAATGGTAAGGAGGCGGATCGTCGTCGCGGTTTTTGTTGCCTTCGATGACCCGGAACGGCGTCGGGCGCCGTTTCGGCTTGTCGGCTTCGGACCGCGCCTGCTGCCGCTTGCGGCTCTGGACGGCGGCGCGCTGGTAGGCGGACCGGGAGGAGCCGCCGCGCATGAAGCGGGACGGAGGGAACTTGTAGAGCAGCCAGACGATCGCGACCAAGCCGACCGGAATCAGCAGGCCGAGCGCTCCTTGTTGGATCTGGCCGAAAATGCCGATGACGATCAGCACGACCAGAACCGCTAGCAATGGACTGACCCTTCTCTGCGTGCCCATGTGGAACGCCTCCTTATGGTAGGGATTAACGCCCGGTATTAGGAGACCCGGAGCTGACGGTCCAGCTCCCGCATCCGGTTGAAGGAAGCGATCGAGACGGCCACCTGGTCGTCGTTCGGTTCCTTCGTCGTCAGGAGCTGCAGCCATAGGCCCGGATAGCCGAGGTAGCGCAGTATGGGAATGTCGCGAAGCGCGTTCGTCCAGCGCAGCACCTCGTAGGAGATTCCGATGACCGCGGGCAGCAACACGATGCGCATCCAGATGCGCTCCCATATGGTGTCCCAAGTGAAGATCGGGAACGAGTAGAGCACGACGCCGACGAGGACCGTGAAAATAATGAAGCTGCTGCCGCAACGGTAGTGCAGGCGGGTGAACTTCTGCACGTTGCCGACGGTCAGTTCGGCTCCCGCCTCGTAAGCGCTGATGACCTTGTGCTCGGCGCCGTGATACTGGAACAACCGCTTCATCAACGGCGTCTTGGAGATGAACCAAAGGTAGAAGAGCAGCAAGCCGATTTTGATGACGCCTTCAAGCAGGTTGTGCAATATTTTATTCGAGAAAGCATGTCCGAAGATCACGCTTTCTAAAAAAGCCGGCACGGAAACGAAAATTAATTTGCCGACGACGAAGGACAGCACGCCGACGACCGCGACGCCGAGGATCATGGAGAGGCTCCATTTCTCCTTTTCTTTCTCCGCCTTTTTCTCCGTTCCTTCGGGCTCCGTCTCGTCCTCCGCGTAAGCCTCGGCGGAGAAGTTCAAATGCTGCGAGCCCTTGGCGGCCGATTCGACGATGCCGACGATGCCGCGAACGAACGGAATCTTCTTCAGGATGGCCAAGAAGCGGTTGGACGACGTCTTCTTCGGCACCTCGTAGAACGCGATCTCTTGATTCTTGCGCCGCACGGCCGTCACGTGCACGTTCCGACCGGCGAACATAACGCCTTCGATAACGGCCTGTCCGCCGTAGACGGCGGTTGATTGTTCTGCCACGCCATTCACCATCTCTCGTCAAACTCTGGAAGCCTAGGCCTCTAGTTACCCCTTATTTTACAGGATAAATGTCCGTTTTGCCACCAGGCGCGAACGTGCGATCGCCGCCGTCCGGTTAATCCTGCGCGCACGCGTTCATACTAGGGGCTATGAAGTCGAGGCGACGATGGAGGACAGCGGCATGGAGAAACAAATTCGCGAAAACCGGGAAGGGGACGCCCGGACCAAGTCGCCGGCCTTATACGCGCTCATCATCGGCGCGGCCGCCGGCGCGATCTGGGGACTGCTGCGCTGGCTGGCCGTCGCGCTGAACTTCACGAAGGTTCCGCAAGCCTTCTTGGCGGACCCGTGGATGAAGCGGGCGGCGCTGAATACGATCTGGTGGCATTTGGCCGGTCTCGGGCTGTTCATCGTCATGTCGGTCATCGCCGCGTATGCCTATTGGCTGCTGCTCGGCAAGCTAAGCGGTCCGTGGCCGGGATTGTGGTTCGGGCTCGTCTGGTGGATCGCGCTGTTCTGGTGGATCGGACCGGTCGCCGGCGCCGTCGCCCCGATCAAGACGATCGGCTGGAACAGTATCTTCGCCGAGCTGTGCCTGTACCTTGCGTGGGGCCTGTTCATCGGATACAGCTTCGCCTTCGAATTCCACGATGAGGCGGCCCGCGAGCCCGCGAAGGAAGGTTCGGGCGGCCAGCCGCAGCCGGCTTCCTGAACCGGGCGGCGGATGTGGCCCGCGCCCCTTTTCCTATGGTACAATGACTGTTGAACATGACGCCTATTGCGGTCCAAGGGCGGCGGCTTTCGCCGCCGGGAATCGCCGGCGTCAGCAGCGGAGGGGATCAGGGAATGCGCAGCATTCTGATATTGAACGGGCCGAACCTGAACATGCTCGGCGTTCGCGAGCCCGGCGTCTATGGCAATTCGACGCTGAAGGAGATCGAAGCGCGGTTGCGGGCGACCGCGGAGCGCCTGCAAGCGGAGCTGCACTTTTTCCAATCGAATCATGAAGGCGCCTTGCTGGACGAGATTCACGCGGCCTACGGACGCCGCGACGGCATCCTCATCAATCCGGGCGCGCTGACGCATACGAGCTACGCGCTGCGCGACGGCATCGCCGCCGTCGGACTGCCGACCGTCGAAGTGCATCTGTCGAACGTCTACAAGCGCGAGGCGTTCCGTCACGAATCGGTGACCGCGCCCGTCTGCATCGGACAGATCGCCGGATTCGGCGCGCACGGGTACGAGCTCGGCCTTGCGGCATTGCTCAAGTACATAAGCGATCAACAAACGAAGCAACATTTATCACATGGGGGTGTGGGACATGCCGAATAACCGCGTTCAGCGTTTGCGGGGACTGCTGCCGGCGCTCGGGGGAGACGCCGTTCTGATCACCAACGAAGTGAACCGCCGCTATCTGACGGGGTTCACCGGTTCCTCGGGCGTCGTGCTGATCTCCGGGAGCGAAGCGGCCTTGCTGACGGACTTCCGCTACCGGGAACAAGCCCCGAAGCAAGCGATCGGCTTCGAAATCGTGGAGCACGCCGCGGACGTCTATGCCACCGTGGCGGAGCTGCTGCAGAAGTGGGGCGTGAAGAGGCTGCTGTTCGAAGATCAGCACGTAACCTTCGCCAGCTACACGTCCATTCGCGAGAAGCTGGCGCCGGTCGAGCTGGTCCCGGCGGGAACGCCAGTCGAGCAGCTGCGGATGGTCAAGGATGAAGGGGAGCTCGCCATCATCCAGCAAGCCGCGGATATCGCGGACCAAGCTTTCACGCACATTCTGTCGCACCTCAAGCCGGGCGTGACGGAGCGGCAGATCGCCCTGGAACTGGAGTTCTTCATGCGGAGCCTGGGCGCTTCGGGCACCTCGTTCGACACGATCGTCGCTTCCGGAGAGCGCTCCGCGATGCCGCACGGCGTCGCGAGCGACCGCGTCATCGGCAGGGACGAATTCGTCACGCTGGACTACGGCGCTTCCTATCAAGGCTACGTATCCGACATTACCCGGACGGTCGTCGTCGGACGCGCCGGCGACAAGCACCGCGAGATCTACGGCATCGTGCTCGAGTCCCAGCTGTACGCGCTGGAGCGCTTGAAGCCGGGCATGACCGGCCGCGAAGGGGATGCCTTGACGAGAGATATCATCACGCGGTATGGTTATGGTGACCATTTCGGCCATGGGACGGGCCACGGCATCGGCATGGAGATCCATGAGGCGCCGCGATTGTCGCGCATGGCATCCGACACGATTTTAACCCCCGGCCACGTCGTTACCGTCGAACCCGGCATCTATCTCCCCGGATTCGGCGGAGTGCGGATCGAGGACGACGTCGTGTTGACGGACGCCGGGATTAAAATACTTACGCATTCCCCGAAGGAACTGATCGTTCTGGATTAGGGGAGCTATGTTTCCACAGGAGGGAATTTGCAGTGATTTCCGTTAACGATTTTAAGACCGGCTTAACCATCGAAGTGGATGGCGACCTCTGCACCGTGCAGGACTTCCAGCACGTCAAACCGGGCAAGGGCGCGGCGTTCGTCCGCTCCAAGCTGAAGAACCTGCGCAACGGCAACGTCATCGAGAAGACGTTTCGCGCAGGCGAGAACGTCGTGCGCGCGCATGTAGAGAACCGCGCGGTTCAATACCTGTACAACTCGGGCTCCGAGTACACGTTCATGGACAACGAGACTTACGACCAGTTCAACCTGGACAAGAAGCAACTCGAATGGGAGATCAACTTCCTCAAAGAGAACATGACCGTGAACATTACGAGCTATCAAGGCGAGATTCTCGGCATTAACCTGCCGAACAACGTGGACCTGAAGGTCGTCGAGACCGAGCCGGGCATCAAGGGCAACACCGCGACCGGCGCCACGAAGAACGCACGCCTCGAGACCGGCCACAACGTGCAAGTGCCGCTCTTCATCAACGAAGGCGACGTGCTGCTGATCGATACCCGGGAAGGCAAGTACATCTCCCGGGCCTAATCGCATCGGCTCGATCGGCATCCTTGCCTCCCGTACGCAACGGGGGCAAGGATTTTTTTTCATTCCTGGGCCTATGTACTTATGCTATAATATAATGCTGTATGCAGAGTTTCTTTTGTGAGGAGTGAAACCGCGTTGTCGTTAATCGTGATGAAATTCGGCGGCAGTTCCGTCGGCACCACGGAACGGATGCAGCGCGTGGCGCAGCGGATCGTGAAGAAGAAGCTGCAAGGCCACCGCGTCGTCGTGGTCGTGTCCGCCATGGGGGATACCACGGACGATCTGATCGACAAGTCCTTGGAGCTGAACGATCAGCCGCCCGCCAGAGAGATGGATATGCTGCTCACGACGGGCGAGCAGATCTCCGTGGCGCTGCTGTCGATGACTATTCATAAGCTGGGCCACGCCGCCAAGTCGTTCACCGGCTGGCAGGCCGGCATCGTAACGGAAGCTTTGCACGCCAAGGCACGGATATCGGACATTACGCCTACCCGCCTGTTCGCGGCGCTGGACGACGGCAATGTCGCCATCGTGGCCGGCTTCCAAGGCATGACGGACGAGGGCGAGATCACGACGCTCGGCCGCGGCGGCTCCGATACGACGGCCGTCGCGCTTGCGGCCGCGCTTCAGGCGGACGTCTGCGAGATCTATACCGACGTCGACGGGATCTATTCGACCGATCCCCGCGTCGTGAAGTGCGCGCGCAAGCTGGACGTCATCTCGTACGACGAGATGCTGGAGCTCGCGCACCTGGGGGCGGCGGTGCTGCATCCGCGCGCCGTGGAGTACGCGAAGCACAACAAGGTGAACCTCGTGGTACGCTCGAGCTTCACGCAAAACGAAGGAACGCTCGTGAGGGAGGAAGCGGCAATGGAACAGGGAGTGGTCGTAAGCGGCATCGCTTTCGATAAGAACGTGGCCCGCATCAGCATTTTGGGCGTGGAGGACGAACCCGGCGTGCTGGCGAAGATCTTCGGAGCGCTGGCGAACGAGGGCATCGACGTCGACATTATCGTGCAGAGCGGCGTCGCGAACGGCAAAGCCGACTTCTCGTTCACCGTCTCGCTGGCGGACCGGGGCCGCGCGCTCGACGTGATCGAGAACGTGCGAATCCAAGTGCCTTACAACGAATCGACGTACGAAGAGGGCCTCGTGAAGGTCTCGATCGTCGGCGCGGGCATGGTCTCGAACCCTGGCGTCGCCGCCAAGATGTTCGACGTCATCTCCAAAGCCGGCGTCAGCATCAAGATGGTCAGCACGTCCGAGATCAAGTGCTCCTGCGTCATCGCGGCCGAGCCGCTGCAGGATGTCGTGCGCGCGCTGCACACGGCTTACGGACTCGATACGGCCGACTCCGTCTTCGTCGGGGGTCCGCAGGATCGCCGCTAATCCGCCATACCGCAATTTTCCAACCGCCTCACAGGCCTAACGGTCCGTGCGGCGGTTTTTATTGCTTCTTCGGGACGCGGCGACAGATGCAGCAGCCCGGACTTCGCTACTTGCCAAGGAACAAATGAATGGCCTTCAGAATCACGACCGTGATGCCGGCCGCCATGAGCGGCCCGACCGGGACGCCGCGCAGAAAGACGATGCCCGCGATCGACCCGATGACGAGCCCCACGATCATCTGCGGGTCGGCCTTCAGCAGGTCGAGCCCTTTGCCGTTCAAGTATGCCGCGATGGTGCCTCCGATGAGCGCCACCCAACCGATCCAACTGGAGAACATGTTCGTCACGTCCTTGACCTGCACGCGCCCCGAAGCGAACGGCACGAGCACGGCCAAGGTGAGGAAGAGCAAGCCGAGCTCCAGTCCCCGCCGCTCGATCGAAGGCAAGAAACGCTGCAGGTGCACGAGCTTCACGATCAGCAGCACGCAAGCGGCTGTCGTAATGATCGGGGAGCGTCCCACGAGCCCGATCACGATCAACGCGACCAGCACCCAATCTCCGTTCATCGCGCCGTACATCGTCCGTCACTTCCCCCTCGCCCGCGAATAACCATCCGCGTTGTACATGCCATTACAATATGAGAACAGGCCACCCGGTTAGAACGGGGCCTGTCTCTTCCGAGCTTTGAATGGACCTTCGCGTCGGCCTCGGCGCGACGCTGCCGCAAGCCGTCGGCGCCGCTCGCCCTGACGCGCGGCCGGCCCGAGAGATCCGCGGATCCCTCGGGCCGGCCGGCGTTCGCCCGCGCCGCGGCGCGGGCGAACAGATGCGGTCGTCAAATCTCGTAATGGGCGATCATGCGATGCAGCGCGAACGTATCCGACCGCAAGCCCCGGCGCAGCGTCTCCAGCGAGAACGCATCCTGCGGCGAGACATTGCCCAGATTGACGTCCGGTCCCAGCGTCCGCAGCAGCAGCGCTTGCTGCTCTTTTTGCGGCGCTTCCCACATCAGCCGATCCGCGTCAGGGAACCGGCGCACGATCTGCTGCAACTCCTCTTCCCGGCATTTCCCGTCCTCGTCGAACAGGCCGACGCCGACGCCCGATTCCCGCGCCTCGATCGTGACCGCTTCGGCCCCGCATTGCAGATCGCGCTCCGCCGTCAGGCAGAGATCGTCTAGCGAGATCCGGGAGCCGGTCAGCTTCTTGCCGTATTCGGTGAAGACGCGGAACCCGTACTCCCCCGCTTCCCGGACCAGCGCGTCGCGCGTCTGGCGATCCAGGTCGATCGTGCCGTCCGATACTTCGATCGCGTCGAAGCCCAGCTCCAGCGCCGAGCGGAAGAAGGCGTCGGTCACATCCAGCCGCACGGCCGCTTCGAGCAGCGTGCCTCCCGGAAATGCGCCGATGCCGTGCGCCTTGGCCGAAGCGATCTTGGCCTTCAGCATCGGAATCGGATAGAGCGGCGAGGTGCCGAACCCGAACTTGATCAAGTCGATATAAGGCCCCGACGTCGACAGCAGGTCTTGAAAGGCGTTCGGCCCCAAGCCTTTGTCCATGATCATCGTGCGGCCCGTTTCCCGCGGTTTGGGTCGGCGGCTATCGCTCGGATCGGACAAGAGCGGATGCCACTTCGTTTCGGTTTGGATGTCCATGAATCAGCGCTCCTTGTGAAAGGTAATGGCAATATATGCAGCGAGTTCTAGGCCGGTGCCCGACCGCCGGAAGTCTCGCAGACTGCAAAAACCGGCAAGTTGTCCGCCTAAGTCGCATAGAATAGCGTGCGGACAACCGTGACGGATATGAAGGAGGGAAGAGGCGTGGACAAAACCGTCTTCAGCATGGCGCTGCTGCGGCTGCTGTCCGGCAGCATCGAGCTGACCGCGGCGCTCGTCATGCTGAAGTTCAACGACGTGGCCAAGGCGCTGACCGTCAATTCGATGCTCGCGCTGGTCGGACCGATGGTCCTCATCGCGACGACGACGATCGGCCTCGTCGGACTGTCGGACAAGCTGTCGCCGGCGAAGTTCGTATGGGTAGCCGTCGGCGTGTCGTGCCTGCTCATCGGGATTCTCAAAAAATAACGAATCTATCAAAAAGATCGGTTGAAAAGCGGGCGGGCAGGCATAAACAAGGCGTCCAAGCATACATATGAAACAGCTAAGAAAGGACAACTTCCCGGGAAAGGGGGCTTCCCGATGCCGCTTCAGCTGTTCGCGATGTTTCCAGCCGACTTGCGTACCGCGATCGAGCATTTGCCCGCGTCTCTGCTAGAGACGCTGGAGGAGATTCGGATCCGGGAGGAACGACCGCTCGAGATCGGGTACGGCGGCCGCTTCGCCTTCGTCCGGCCGGACGGGACAACCACGGACGACCCCCGCGCGGCTTACCGGCCGGGCCGGGAGACGTGCCGGACGCTACTGGAGAGAGTGACCAACCATTCGTTATATGCCGTAGAAGAAGAGCTTCGCCGGGGATTCGTAACGGTCGCCGGCGGCCACCGCATCGGACTGGCCGGCCGCACCGTCCTGGAGGGCGGCGCCGTCCGCCACCTGCGGGACATCGCCAGCTTCAACGTCCGGATCGCGAGAGCGAGAACCGGATGCGCGGCCGAACTGCTCCCGCATCTGCTCGATCCGCAAGCCCGCACGGTCCGCCACGCGCTGATCGTCTCGGCGCCGCAGCAGGGCAAGACGACGATGCTCCGCGATCTCGCCCGCGCGATCAGCGCCGGACAGTGGTATCATCCGGCCGCGTCGGGCTGGGGCGGGCGCAAGGTCGGCATCGTCGACGAGCGCTCCGAGATCGCGGCTTGCGAACGCGGGGTGCCGACGTTCGATCTCGGCCCCCGCAGCGACGTGCTCGACGCTTGTCCGAAGGCGGAAGGACTCATGATGCTCGTCCGATCGATGTCGCCCGAGGTCGTCGTCGTCGACGAGATCGGCCGGCCGGAGGACGCCTACGCCCTGACGGAAGCGCTCCATGCCGGGGTGCGCGTCCTGGCGACGGCGCACGCGGTCGACTTGGCCGACGTGTTCGCGAGGCCGGTGCTGGCCCAACTGGCGCAAGAAGGCATGTTCAGCGCCTATGTCCTGCTCTCGCGGTCGCAAGGACGCGTCATGCACCGGATCGTATCCGCGGAGGAGGCGGCGGACTTGCGGACCAGGCAGGCCGGGCGGCGGACTTGGGCCGCGCCGCGGGATGCGCCGGACGCGGCTCCGACGCCGCAAGCGCGATCGCCGAACGCCGCGGAAGCGGACGGCCCGGTCGAAGCCGCCGGCGCGCGCCTGTCGATCAAGCCGCGGCCGCTGCCGGTTATCCGGTCGCCGTCGACGCCGGCGAAGGAGGGGACCTAAGCGTGCTTAAGCTGATCGGCGCGGCGCTGGTGCTGTTCGCGGGGACGATGATCGGATTCGTGCAGGCGGCGCGATTCGCGGAGCGGCCGAGGCAGATCCGGCATCTCCTGCACGCCCTGCAGCGGATGGAGACGGAGATCGGCTACGGACAGACGCCGCTGCCCGAAGCGCTCGCGCGAATCGCGCAGGTGCTGCCGCCGCCGCTCTCGGGCTTGTTCGCGGAGACGGCCGCTTCGTTGCAGTCCGCATCGGGCGGGACGGTGCGCGACAGCTGGGAGAAGGCGTTCCGCTCCGGGTGGTCCGCCACGGCGATGAGGCCGGCTGAACGCGACGCGATGCTCCGCCTCGGCGGGACGCTGGGCGGGAGCGGGCGGGAAGACCAGCTGAAGCATCTGCGGCTCGCCATGCACCAGCTGCAGGCGGAGGAAGCGGCAGCCCGCGAAGATCAGCAGCGGTACGAGAAGCTGTGCCGAAGCCTAGGGGTGCTCGCGGCCGCCCTGGTCGTCATCCTCATGATGTAGTAGGGGGCCCGTATTCATGAACATCGACGTCAGCACCATATTCCAAATCGCAGGCATCGGCATCATCGTCGCCATGATCCACACTGTGCTGAAGCAGATGGGCAAAGAAGACATGGCGCACTGGGTCACGGTCATCGGGTTCGTCGTCGTGCTGTTCATGGTGGTGCGCTTGCTCAACGATTTGTTTCAAGAGATCAAGACGATTTTCTTGTTCCAGTAAGCGGGTGAGAAGGTGGACATTCTTCAGATCGTCGGGATCGGGCTGCTCACGACCATCCTCATCCTCGTCATCCGCGAGCAGAAGCCGATGTTCGCCTTCTTGCTCGCCGCCTTCTTCGGCGTCGCCGTATTCCTGGCGCTGATCGGCAAGATCGAAGGCGTCGTTACGGTGCTGGAGGAGTTGGCGGACCGGTCCGGCATCCAGACGGTATATCTCAAGACGATGCTCAAGATTATCGGGATCGCCTATATCGCCGAATTCGGCGCCCAGATCGTGCGGGACGCGGGGATGGAGAGCGTGGCGTCCAAGATTGAATTCGCCGGGAAAATGTTGATCCTTGTCATGGCGGTGCCGATCATCAGCGTCATCATCGAGACGGTGCTGGGCCTGCTTCCGGCGTGACGAAGGCCGGACAGGAGGGGGAACGGATGAGACGCCAGCTGTTGACGGCGCGAAGATCGGGCTGGCTGCCGTTCCTGCTGCTGCTGTCGGCCATGCTGCTGTCGCTGCTGCCTACGCCCGCTTTTGCGGGCGCGGCGGGCGGCTCGCGGGGCGCGCCTTCGGCCGGCAGCGAGGTCGAGCCTTATCGGGCGCCGGATGCGCCAGTTTCCGCCGCGCCGTCGGCGGGCGGAGCCGGTCAGATGGCCGGCGAGCTCGCGGAGGAGCAGGCGGGCGACATCGACCTGCGGCAGATCGAACAGTTCTGGGACCGCCTTAAAGGGCAGTACGGCGGCTATTTCCCGGACGGGCAAGTACCCGAGCTGAAGGAGCTCATGTTCCCCCAAGGCAAGTCCTGGGACGTGAAGCAAGCGCTCGGAGGCCTCGCCCGGTTCTTCCTGCACGAGGTGCTGTATAGCGGCAAGCTGCTCGTCACGATCGTCCTGCTGGCCGTCTTCGCGATGATTCTGGAGACGATGCAGAGCGCGTTCGAACGCAATACGGTCAGCCGGGTCGCTTACGCGGTGGCATATATGGTGCTGCTGATCATCGCGGTCAACAGTTTCCGGACGGCGACGACCTATGCGGCCGACGCGATCGGCAACATGGTGCAGTTCATGCTCTCGATGATTCCGCTCCTGCTCACGCTGCTCGCGAGCACCGGAGGGTTGACGACGGTAGCCGTGCTTCATCCGCTGATCGTCTTCATGATTCATACGATCGGGACGCTCATTCACCTGGTCGTGTTCCCGCTCTTGTTCTTCTCGGCCGTGCTGCATCTGACCAGCACCATCTCGGACCGCTTCAAGGTCACGCAGCTCGCGAACTTGCTGCGCAGCATCTCGGTAGGCTTGCTGGGCACGATGCTCACGCTGTTCCTCGGCGTCCTCTCCGTCCAAGGCGCGACGGGCGCGGTCACCGACGGCATCGCGCTGCGGACGGCGAAGTTCGTCACCGGCAACTTCGTGCCGGTCGTCGGACGGATGTTCTCCGATGCGGCCGATACGGTGCTGACGGCCAGCATGCTCGTCAAGAACGCGGTCGGCATCGCCGGCGTCGTCATTCTGCTCTTCCTCTGCGCGTTCCCGGCGATCAAGATCCTGACGCTGGCGCTGATCTACAACGTCTCCGCGGCGGTCCTGCAGCCGCTCGGCGACACCCCGATCGTGCAGTGCCTGCAGACGATCGGCAAGACGCTCATCTATGTGTTCGCGGCGCTCGCTTCGGTCGGGCTGATGTTTTTCCTGGCGGTCACGATCATCCTGACCGCGGGGAACGCGTCGATCCTGATGCGCTAGCGGCGTCCGGCGGGAGGGAATCGAGATGATGAATGCGCTGGCCGGCTGGCTGAAGCAGATCGTGGCGGTCGTCCTGCTCGCTTCGCTCATCGATCTGCTCCTCCCGAACCGGACGATGCAGCGGTACGTGCGCCTGGTCGCCGGATTGTTCATTCTGCTGACGGTCGCGACGCCGATGCTTCAATGGATCAAAGGCGACTTCGGCACGAAGCTGGCGGCGGGCATCGACGCGGCGGAGCGGCAGCCCGATCAAGCCGCGGGCCAGCTGGCTCAGATCGAGGCCGAGGCGGGCCGGCTGCGGATCTCGCAGGAGAATCAGGCGGCCCGAATCGCAGCGGTGCGCCTGGAGGGGCAGATTCGGGACGCGGTCGAGCAGGAGGCGGGCGCGGCGGTCGACAAAGTATCGGTCGAGCTCTCGCGCCTGGCCGACGGCGGGGCGCAATTGACGGGCGTGACCATTCAGCTTCGCGCCGGCTCGGAGGCGGCGGATGCGGGCAAGAGAAGCGGCGGCGCCATCGGCGATGTCGCGCCCGTCGCGCCGGTCACGGTGGAGGTGCCTGACATCTCGGTCCAGCCGTCCGCGTCGCCGAAGGATGCGGACCCGGCCGCTTCGGCGTCGCCCGCGCCGGCGGAGGCCGACCGGGCGGAGCAGAATCGCATAGCGGCGGTCGTCGCGAGCCGGTTCGGCGTATCGACGAACGCGATCCGGGTCATCACGCCCGCGCCGGGCGATCCGTACTAACGACGGGAGGGGGTGTGCCATGGCCAAATGGCTGCAGCAATTGGAGACGTTCATCGGAGGCGGTCCGGGAGGGCCGAAGCGGGTCAAGGCGTTTCGCTGGCTGGTGCTCATCGGATTGATCGGCGCCGTGCTCCTCCTCGTCGCTTCGTACGTGAACGTAAAGACCGTGCCGCCTTCGGGAAACGAGATTAATCCGCCGCACGACACCGACGTGCCGCAAGCGCAGCAGGAGACGTTCCTCGGCACGGGCGACGGCAAGGACGATCCGTTCGCCGAGATCGAGACGCAGTTGGACAGCCGGCTCAAGGAGATGCTCGAGAATATCGTGGGAGTGGGCACGACGGACGTCATGGTGACCGTCGAATCAACGGAAGAGACCGTCGTCCAGCTCAACGAGAAGAAGACGCAGCAAATTACCGACGAGACGGACAAGAACGGCGCCAGACGCCATATTACCGACGTGACCCAAGACGGCCAAGTCGTCCTCTACGAAGTGTCCGGCGGCAAGTCTCCCATCGTCGTCAAGAAGGTGAAACCCCGCATCAGAGGGGTGCTCATCGTGGCGAAGGGCGCGGAGAACGCGACCGTACACCGCATGATCGCCGAAGCGATAGCAAGCGGTCTGGACGTTCCGATCCACCGGATCTCCGTCGTGCCGCGCAAGCTATAGATCGTATCATTCCAAACGAATCAATTAGGAGGTCAAGTAGCTATGAACAACAAACGGCAAACGATCTGGCTCGTATCGATGCTTTCCCTGATGGTGATTCTCTCCGCGTATTATCTGTTCACCGAGGATGCGCCTGCCGGCAAGCCGGTCGGCCAAGCGCAGCAGCAGGAGACGCAGGGACCGGACGCCGCCAAGGCATCCGGCTCGCTGAACGAAGGCGGCGTCCAAGTGACGGAAGTCGACGGCACGAACCCGCTGGACGATCCGCAAGCGAGCGGCGACGGCAAGGACGCGGCGGCGTCTCCGGACGCTTCGGCCGCGCCGGGAACGGGCAAAGACGCCGCGGCGTCCCCCGATACGGGCAAGGACGCTTCGGCATCTCCGGATGTCGGCAAAGGCGCCTCCGCTTCGCCGGACAAAGGAAAGGAAGCAGCGGCTTCTCCGGAAGCGGGCAAAGACGGCGCCGCGACGCCGGAAGACAAAGAAGTGCTCAAGGGCATGACGAACCTGACGGGCCGCGAGTACTTCGACAACGCCCAGCTGCAGCGGGAGATCAAGGTCTCCAAGCGGCTGGAAGAGCTGAACGCGGTACTCGCCGCCACGTCGAAGGCCACGCCCGAAGAAGCTGCCGCGGCCGCGGAGGAGCAAAGCCGCATCGATATGGTCGAACAGCGCATCACGAGCCTCGAAGAGAAGCTGGTTACCGACTACGGCAACGCGGTCGTGGAAGAGGACGACAGCCACTACAAGGTCGTCGTTCAAGCCGCCAAGCTCGAAGCCAAGCAAGCCGTGAAGATCGTTTCCCTCGCGACCAAGGAGCTGGCCGTCACGCCGGACCGCATTTCGGTCCAATACATTCAATAAAGATCGACCGCGTTCTGTAGGCGCGGAGCGGGAAAGAGCCGGGCGCTGACCGGCTCTTTCCATTTTGATCGATTATGTTATAATAAGTCCGTTATGGGTACGAACAAGCTTCGTTCGCGATTCAGCAAGCCGACGATTCGCCGTTCCTTCATCTGAATCGTCTCCGCTCGCGACGCGGACCGGCCGAAGCCGATGCCGCCCTACGCGCGAGACGGATATAACCGAAAGCCAAGGAGTGTCCGACGAATGTTTAAATTGAGCGAAATCAAAGAACTGATCAAATTGGTGGATCAAACTTCCGTACAGGAACTGGAGATCGAGAACGAGGGAACCCGCCTCGCGATCCGCAAGCCCGGCCGCACCGAAGTCGTGAACGTGCAGACCGCTCCGATCGCGCATACATACGTCCCTGCCGCCCAAGCCCCGATCGCCGCGCCCGCCGCAGCGGAGACCGCTCCCGCAGCGGGTCCGGACCGTTCCGGCCTGCATCCGATCGCATCGCCGATGGTCGGCACGTTCTACCGCGCGCCTTCCCCGGACGCGCCGTCCTTCGTGAACGCGGGCGACAAAGTCCACGAGAAGACGGTCGTTTGCATTCTGGAAGCGATGAAGCTGATGAACCCTCTGGAAGCGGAAGTGAAGGGCGAGATCGTCGAGATTCTGGTCGAGAACGGCCAACTCGTCGAGTACGGCCAGCCGCTGTTCCTCGTCAAACCGGAATAACCGCCGATGCTCCCGGACCGTGGCCAGCTGCGCGACGGGAGCCGGGGACAACTAAGGGGGACCTTTGCCTTGAACATTCATAAAATCCTGGTCGCCAACCGCGGCGAGATCGCCGTCCGCATCATTCGCGCCTGCCGCGAGCTCGGGATCTCGACCGTGGCGGTGTATTCCGAAGCCGATCGCGAGTCGCTGCACGTGCGCTTGGCGGACGAAGCTTACTGCATCGGGCCGACTGCTTCAAAGGATAGCTACTTGAACTTAACGAATATCATGAGCGTCGCGACGCTAACCGAATGCGACGCCATTCACCCCGGATACGGGTTTCTCTCGGAAAACGCCGATTTCGCGGACATCTGCGAAACGTGTCATATTACGTTCATCGGACCTTCTTCGGACGCGATCAGCCGGATGGGCGACAAGTCGGTCGCGAAGCAGACGATGAAGGAAGCCGACGTCCCGGTCATACCGGGCTCCGACGGCTTGGTCGACGATATCGACGAAGCGGTCCGAGTCGCGCGCCAGATCGGATATCCGGTCATCATCAAGGCGACCGCCGGGGGCGGAGGCCGGGGCATCCGGCTGGCCGACGACGAAGAGATGCTCGTGCGCGAGATCACGACCGCCCAGCAAGAAGCGGAGAAGGCGTTCGGCAACGCCGGCGTCTACCTGGAGAAATTCCTGACGGGCATGAAGCACGTCGAGATCCAGATCATCGCGGACAAGCACGGCAACGTCTGCCACCTCGGCGAACGCGACTGCTCCGTGCAGCGTCGCCGCCAGAAGCTGGTCGAGGAAGCGCCTTGCCCGGTCATGACGCCGGCGCTTCGCGAACGGATGGGCCAAGCCGCGGTTCGCGCGGCCAAGGCCGTGAACTACTCCGGCGCGGGCACGATCGAATTCTTGCTCGGACCGGACGGCCAGTTCTACTTCATGGAGATGAACACCCGAATCCAAGTCGAGCATCCGGTGACCGAGATGATCACCGGCATCGACCTGATCAAAGAGATGATCTCCGTCGCCGAGGGGGCGCCGCTCTCCTTCACGCAGGAGCAGGTCCGCTTCGACGGATGGGCGATCGAATGCCGCATCAACGCCGAGGATCCGGACCGCAACTTCATGCCGTCTCCCGGCCGCATCGGCTTCTATCTGCCTCCGGGCGGACCGGGCGTGCGCGTGGATAGCGCCGCCTACCCGCAGTATTTGATCTCTCCGCACTACGATTCGATGATCGCCAAGCTGATCGTCTGGGGACCGACCCGCGAGGAAGCGATCGCCCGCGCGCGCCGCGCGCTGGGCGAGTTCCTCATCGAAGGCGTCAAGACGACGATTCCGTTCCATCTGAAGCTGCTGGATCATCCGATCTTCAACAAGGGGACGTTCGACATCAAGTTCCTGGAGGAACACGATGTCAACGATCCCTATGCGGGCGAGGCGGAGCTGTAGAAGGAATTATGGATCGTTGAAGGACCGCCGTGCGTATGGCCCAAATCCATGCGCTAGGTTTGTCATAATTCCCGCGCTTTGATATAGTAATAATAGTGTAGTTAAAGCCTGGCCGACCTTGGCTTTGAACGCATGGAGGAGGTGGAATGACGTATGGAAACATTGGTGTCTGACTATGAACGGACCGACATGGGAACCATTCAGATCGCGCCTGAAGTCATCGAGATTATCGCCGGGCTTGCGACCGTTGAAGTAGAAGGCGTCGCCGGCATGAGCGGCGGCATCTCTTCCGGCATCGCCGAGCTGCTGGGGCGCAAGAACCTGTCCAAAGGCGTCAAGGTAGAAGTGGGTCAGCGGGAAGCGGCGATCGACGTGTCGATCATCGTGGAATACAGCCGGCGGATCCCCGAGATCGCGGCAGAGATCCAACGCAACGTGAAGCGCTCCATCGAGACCATGACCGGCTTGCACGTCGTGGAAGTGAACGTGCATATTCATGACGTGCACTTCAAGGCAGCCGAGAAAATCGAAGAAGACGAAACGCATACGCGTGTCCGATAACGTCGGCGTAGGCATGAAGCTTGCGCGCGTACGTCGCTTCCGACTCGCGGGTGCCGGCGCCGTGATGGCCTACCCTTCCGAGGTGTAGGTCGTCTGGCGCTTTTTCCGCAAGTTGAGGGTTATTTGTTTGGACAGGACTGGAGGAGACACTCGTTGATGAAAATGTTGGACAGGCTGCTCTTGTTTCTTTATAGCTTGGTCATCGGAGCCGCGACGGTAACGGCCGTGATCGTGGCGGCAGGCGGATTCAAAACCGTATGGCTCAAAGAAGTCGTGGACGACATCACCGGCGGGTATCGAGTGGCCCAAGCGACTGTCCTCATCGTCGCCGTCCTGCTGTTCCTGATCAGCCTCCGGTTCTTCGTCGTGTCGCTCAGCCGCGGCGGCAACAACGCGCCCTCGATCAACCAACGCACGGAGCACGGCGATATCCAGATCTCGGTCGAGACGGTCGAGAATCTCGTGCTGAAAGCCGCTTCGCGCTCGCGCGGCGTGAAGGATCTGCGCGCTCGCGTCAGGGTCGGGGAAGCGGGGCTCCACATTACGATCCGCGCCTTCGTGGACGGCGAGGGCTCGATTCCGACTCTGTCCGAAGAGATGCAGCGCACGGTATCCGAACAGATCGAAGAGACAACCGGCATTCCGGTAGCGGACGTGTCGGTCTTTATCGCCAATCTGACGCAGGCGCCAACCACGTTCAAGAGCCGCGTGGAATAGGGGGTAAGATCCGCCCATGTGGAGAGAATGGTGGGAGACCTACGGGGGAAGGGCGAGCGGCGTCGCGGCGGGGCTGCTGTGCGGACTCATTTATTTGATCAGCGGATTCTGGGATATGCTGTTCTGCGCGCTGCTCGTCGGCATTGGATTTGGAATCGGCAAACATAAGGACGAGAAGCGCGGTCCGCTCCTGCCTTGGAACCGGCTGATGAATTGGCTGACGGATCGTTGGCCGCGTTCTCGTTAATCCAGTAGAAGCCTTCTTGCCCATGCGGATTCGTCCGCGGATCCGACGATGCGCGGGGGCGGGACGGCTCCAACTTTTTTAAGGATTCCTAAGCGGATAGGTATTCGCCTATCCTTTTCCGGATCGTCACCGATATCAAGTTTTCGTTCCCCGCGGGGAACGAGGAAGCCGATTTGGAATGCTAGTGTGATATCACGACTACCCTCGGGAGGATTCATGAAACGCAGATTGGCTAGGGAAATTGCGGTACAGAGCTTGTACCAAATGGAAATGAACGGCGTAGAAACGCAAGTGGCGGTCGATACCGTCATGGAGGAAGCGCGCCAAGACAATGAGATCGAGGCGGATGTCGGCGGCCTGGCGGCGGTGGATGCCTTTACGCGCGAATTGGTCGCGGGCGTGACGAGCCGCAAAGAGGAGCTCGACCAAGCGCTCGCCGGCTATCTGACGGGGTGGCAGGTCGATCGGCTGTCGCGGGTGGACCGGCAGATCCTTCGCCTGGCCGTCTACGAGATGAACCACCGCAAGGACGTGCCTCACAAGGTCGTCGTCAACGAAGCGATCGAGCTCGCGAAGCATTTCGGGACGGACGAGTCCGGGAAGTTCGTGAACGGCGTCCTCGGACGGCTCATTCGCGAACGGGACGGCGGTTCGTCCGCCGCGGCCGCAACCGGGGAAGAAGAGAAGACGACGCGGGAGGGCGAACCGGAATGAGCGCGCAGATCATCGACGGCAAACGCATATCGGATACGATTCGGGAAGAGATCAAGGGCGAGGTCGCGCGTCTGCGCGACAAGGACGTCCGGCCGGGACTGGCCGTCGTCCTCGTCGGCGAAGACGCGGCCTCCCAAGTCTACGTCCGGAACAAGGCGAAGGCTTGCGAGGATCTGGGCTTCTACTCCGAGGTTCACCGGCTGCCGGCTTCGACCTCGCAGGACGAGCTGCTCGCGCTCATCGACCGCCTGAACGCGCAAGCTTCCATTCACGGCATTCTCGTGCAGCTGCCGCTGCCGGGGCATATCCAGGAGAAGGCCGTCATCGACGCGATCTCCGTGGACAAGGATGTCGACGGCTTCCATCCGGTCAGCGTCGGCAATCTGATGATCGGAGACGAAGCGCTTCTGCCTTGCACGCCGTCGGGCGTGATCGAACTGCTGAAGCGGACGGGCAACGCCCCGGCGGGCAAGCATGCGGTCGTCATCGGCCGCAGCAACATCGTCGGCAAACCGGTCTCGATGCTGTTGCTGCGGGAGAACGCGACGGTCACGGTGTGCCATTCGCGGACGCCGAATTTGCAGGAGATGGCGCGGCAGGCGGATATTCTCGTCGTCGCGGTGGGCGTCGCTCAACTGGTCAAGCGCGACTGGGTGAAGCCCGGCGCGGTCGTCATCGACGTCGGGATGAACCGGCTCGAGAACGGCAAGCTGTGCGGAGACGTGGATTATGAAGACGTGGCGCCGGTCGCGGGTTGGATTACGCCCGTCCCGGGCGGCGTCGGTCCGATGACGATCACGATGCTGATGCTGAACACGCTGAAGTCGGCCAAACGGACGCACGGCATCGCTTAAACGCAGGGAGGCGGGGAAGATGGAGCAGCCTGCTCGCGTACTTGGCATTCGCGATATTAACCGCTACATCAAGATGAAGCTCGAGGGCGACCAGCAGCTGCAGGACGTCTGGCTGCGCGGGGAGATCTCGAACTTCACGCATCATTCCAGCGGGCATATGTACTTCACCCTGAAGGACGAGAGCGGGCGCCTGAAGAGCATTATGTTCGCCTCGCACAACCAGCGTCTCCCCTTCCGTCCGAAGGACGGCATGAAAGTGCTGGCGCGGGGGGGCGTCTCCGTCTACGAACGGGACGGCCAATATCAGTTCTACGTCACGGCGATGCAGCCGGACGGGATCGGGAGCTTGTATCTGGCGTTCGAGCAATTGAAGAAAAAACTCGAAACCGAAGGTCTGTTCGACGAAGCGGCGAAGCGCCCGATTCCCCGGTATCCCCGGGCGATCGGCGTCATCACGTCGCCGACCGGCGCGGCGGTTCGCGATATTATAATCACGCTGCAGCGCCGGCACCCGTCCGTGCCGATCCTGCTGCACCCCGTATCGGTGCAGGGGAAGAGCGCGGCGCCGTCGATCGCCAAGGCGATCGCGACGATGAACCGGCTGGGCGAAGTCGACGTGCTCATCGTCGGCCGGGGCGGCGGTTCGCTGGAGGAGTTGTGGGCGTTCAACGAGGAGATCGTGGCCCGCGCCATCCGCGCGTCCGTCATTCCCGTCATCTCGGCGGTCGGCCACGAGACGGACTTCACGATCGCCGACTTCGCGGCCGACCTTCGGGCGGCAACGCCGACGGCGGCGGCGGAGCTGGCCGTCCCGCACATGACGGAGCTGCGACAGGGGCTCGCCCATCTGGAGCAGCGGATGTCCAAGTCGCTGGGACTTCAGCTCGGACGGGCGCGGGAGCGGTATCAGCATGCGGCCCGATCGCCGTACTTCACGCAGCCGAGGCGGGCGCTGCTGGCGCAGGCCGAGCGGCTCGACCGGCTGCGAGACCGGCTGCGCTACCGCACCGAGGGCAGCGCCGGCCGGGCGAAGGAACGTATCGCGCGCTTGGCGGGCCGGTTGGCCGCGGCCAACCCTTCGGAGCAGGTCGTCTATGCGCGCAGGCGAACGACGACCGCGGTGCGGGCGCTCGAGCTCGCGATGCGGCGCACGCTGCGCGAACGGCAGGACGCCTTCGGCTCGGCCATCCGCCAGCTCGATGCGCTCAGTCCGCTGAAGGTCATGGCCAGAGGCTACAGTCTCGTCTATGACGAGCAGGAGAAGACGCTGATCCGCTCCGTCGAAGAAGTGCAGCCGGGGGACCTGATCCGGGTGCGGCTCGCCGACGGCAAGCTGGATTGTCAGATATGGGGATTGCACGGGGAGGTAGAACCAGGATGAGCAGCAACGGGGAAACGGCGCTCTCTTTCGAAGAGGCGATGGAACGGCTCGAAGGCATCGTGGCGCGTTTGGAGAGCGGAGACGTTCCGCTCGAGACGGCGATCGAGCTTTACCAGGAAGGGATGGCCTTGTCGAAGCTCTGCGGACAGAAGCTCGAACAAGTGGAACGCCGCATCGAGATGCTGATCGAGGACGGGGACGGCTTGCAGCGCAAACCGTTCGCCCCGCAGCGCGATGAGGCCGGCGGAGACAAAGGGGAGTAAACGTGACAGTGCAAACGGAAGATGAGGTTCGGGATATTCGCGGCTACCTGGCCGCCCAAGCCGAGAGGGTCGAAGCCGCGCTGCAGAGCGTCATTCCCGCCGCGTGGCGGGTGAACGAGACGCTGCGCGAAGCGGCGATGTATTCGCTGAACGCCGGGGGCAAGCGGCTGCGGCCGATTCTGGTCCTGGCTGCGGCCGAAGCGGTCGGCGGGGACGCGGCGGCCGAAGCGCGCGCGCTGCCGTTCGCGCTGGCGGTCGAGATGGTCCACACCTATTCGCTGGTCCACGACGATCTGCCGGCGATGGACAACGACGACTATCGCCGGGGACTGCCAACGAACCACAAGGTTTATGGAGAAGCGATGGCGATTCTCGCCGGCGACGGTCTGCTCACGCACGCTTTCCATGTGGCCGCGCAAGCGCCCGCGCTCGGCGTGCCTGCCGATCGCGCGCTCGTCGTCGTCTCCGAACTGAGCCGCTTCGCCGGTCTTGCCGGCATGGTAGGCGGACAGGCGGACGATATGCAGGGGGAGCAGGGCATCACTTCCTTCGAGCAGCTTGAGCATATCCACCTGCACAAGACCAGCGACTTGATCGCCTTCTCGCTGCGGGCGGGCGGCCATGCCGCCGGCGCGACCGAACGGCAGTTGGAGGCGCTCGAGCGATTCGGCCGCAACGTCGGCCTCGCCTTCCAGATCCACGACGACGTCCTGGACGTCTCCGGGGACGAAGCCAAGCTCGGCAAGCCCAAAGGCAGCGACGAGCGGCAAGGCAAAGTAACCTACCCCTATCTGATCGGATTGGAAGAGAGCGAGCGGCGCGTGCGGCAGCTGACGGAGGAGGCGATCCAAGCCGTCCTGTCGGCCGGACTGCCGAAGCCCGAACGCCTCGTTCAGCTTGCTCGGCACATGATGGCACGCGATTACTGACTCGGCAATCCCGGCAAGCGTCCCGATAGCGGAGGCGCCGCGCTTTTCGGAAGCGCCCGGGATTCTTTTTTTTGCCGGTTTGCGCCCGTCCGCCGGCTAAAGTCGAACAAAGTTCGCCAAGATTGGAAATGAATAGCCCTTCCGCTTGGGGTTTATTTTCATAATATGATATAATAACGGTACTTCAAATCCGACGATCGATCTCGACGCCGTTACGGCTTCGCGTAACGCGCGCGAGAATCGTCATTTTCGGGAAAGCGGGGAACCCCATTTGCTGCTCGACCGCATCCATAGCCCAACTGACTTGAAGCAGCTGTCTACACCCGAGCTTCCGCAGTTGGCTCAAGAAATCCGACAATTCCTGATCGAGAAGCTGTCGGTCACCGGCGGCCACCTGGCCCCCAATCTCGGGGTCGTGGAATTGACGCTTGCCTTACATTACTTATATGACAGCCCCTCGGACAAATTCCTATTTGACGTGGGGCATCAAGCATATGTGCACAAGATGCTGACCGGCCGGAAGGACCGGTTCGATACGCTGCGCCAAAAGGACGGTCTATGCGGCTTCGTCAAACGCTCGGAGAGCGAGCACGACGTCTGGGAAGCGGGGCATAGCAGCACCTCCTTGTCGGCGGCGATGGGCATGGCCCTGGCGCGCGACCTGAAGGGGGCGCACAACAAGGTGATCGCCGTCATCGGAGACGGCGCGCTCACCGGCGGCATGGCGCTCGAGGCGCTGAACCATATCGGCCACGAGAAGCGCAAGCTCACGGTCGTGCTGAACGACAACGAGATGTCGATCGCGCCGAACGTCGGCGCCCTCCACAACTACCTGGGCAAAGTCCGCAGCGACAAGACTTACCGCAAGGCGAAGGACGAGTTCGAATGGCTGCTCCGCAAAGTGCCGGCGATCGGCGGGCGTCTCGCCAAGACCGCCGAGCGGCTGAAGGACAGTCTCAAATATCTGGTCGTGCCGGGCATGCTGTTCGAGGAATTCGGCTTGAAGTACTTCGGACCGGTCGACGGGCATGACCTCGACAAGCTCATGGATACGTTCCGCCAGGCCGACAAGGTCAACGGACCGGTGCTCGTGCACGTGCTGACGGTCAAGGGCAAGGGCTACTCCCCTGCCGAAGCCGACTCCCACAAGTGGCACGGGATCACGGGCTCCTACAAGATCGAATCCGGCCAAGTGCTGAAGCCCGTCGGTCCGCCGATGTATACCGAAGTGTTCGGCAATATGCTGATCGAGCTGGCGGAGAAGGATAAGCGCATCGTCGCCGTCACGCCCGCGATGCCGGGAGGCTCCGGCCTGCTCGGGTTCGCCCAGCGGTTCCCCGACCGGATGTACGACGTCGGCATTGCGGAGCAGCATGCCGCGACGATGTCGGCCGCGCTCGCGATGGAGGGGATGAAGCCCGTGTTCGCGGTGTATTCGACCTTCCTCCAACGCGCCTACGACCAAGTGGTTCACGACATCTGCCGCCACAACGCCAACGTCGTCTTCGCGATCGACCGCGCCGGCTTCGTCGGCGGGGACGGCGAGACGCACCAGGGCGTATACGATATCGCCTTCCTGCGCCATATCCCGAATATGGTGCTCATGATGCCGAAGGACGAGAACGAGCTGCGCCGCATGCTGAAGACGGCCGTCGACTACAATCAAGGCCCGATCGCCGTTCGCTATCCGCGCGAAGCGGGCGTCGGCGTCGCGCTCGACCCGGACCCGCAACCGATCCCGATCGGCAAGTGGGAGACGGTCCGCGAAGGCGACTTTGCGGCGATCCTCGCTATCGGACCGATGGTCCAGGTCGCCGAAGAGGCGGCGGAGCTGCTGAAGCGGGACGGCTTGAACGTGCGCGTCGTGAACGCGCGGTTCGTGAAGCCGCTCGACGAAGAGATGCTGCTGAAGCTGGAACAGGAACATATGCCGATGCTCGTCCTGGAGGAAGGGTCCATGAGCGGCGGCATGGGCGGAGCGGTGCTGGAATTCTATGCGGAGCGCGACCTCCATCCTGCCGTGCGGATCGCCGGCGTACCCGACCGGTTCATCGAGCATGCGAGCATCAAGGAGCAGCGTGCGGAAGTCGGCTTGACGGCGGAGCACGTAGCCCAGGAACTGCGCGCCGCTACCGTCCTGAAGCGGCAGCGGGCGACGGCGACTTGAGCCCGATGACGACGAACGCCAAGGAAAGGCTGGACGTCCTCCTCGTCGAGCGGGGTTACTTCGAGAGCAGGGAGAAGGCGAAGGCCGCCATCATGGCCGGGCTCGTCTTCATCGGGACCGAGCGGATCGACAAGGCCGGCACCAAAGTGCCCCGAGACGCCGCCTTCGCCGTCAAAGGCGCGCCTCACCCCTACGTCAGCAGGGGAGGCATGAAGCTGGAGAAGGCAATCCGCCAATTCGAACTTGACCTGCAAGGCGCGGTCATGCTCGACATCGGCGCCTCGACCGGCGGATTTACGGATTGCGCGCTGCAGAACGGAGCTTCCTTCGTCTACGCGATCGACGTCGGCTACAATCAGCTGGATTGGTCGCTTCGCAACGACGAACGGGTACGCGTCATGGAGCGAACCAACTTCCGGCATATGACGTTCGACCAGCTCGAGGGCCCGTCGCCCGTCTTTGCGAGCATAGACGTCAGCTTCATCTCGTTGAAGCTGATCCTGCCCGCGCTGGCGCCGCTGCTGCCGATCGGGGGCGGCACGGTCGCCCTGATCAAGCCGCAGTTCGAAGCCGGACGCGAGCAGGTCGGCAAGTCCGGCGTCGTGCGCGACGCTTCGGTGCACCAGCAGGTGCTGCGCGAGGTGCTGCGTTCGGCCGCGGAGTTGGGCTTCGACCTGCAGGGGTTGACCTTCTCGCCGATCACCGGCGGTGAAGGCAACATCGAATTTCTCGCTTACTGGCGCGTCGGCGATCCGGCGAACGCCGGGGACCGGGATTTCTCGTCCCGGATCGCCGAAGTGGTCGCCGAAGCGGGCAACGTCTTCCGCAAGGGAAGCTGAATTTCTCATATGCCATCATCCGGGCAGATTGCCGTCCCCCGGAGCTGCCGAAGAACGGCCGGTATCGCGCCGGTTCGCATGCTTGGCGGCTCCGGTTTTTTGCGTCCGCAGACAGGAGTTCGGCCTGTCCGCCGCGAACTAGGTTAGGACAAGGGGGGCGGGAGCTTGGATCGGTTCGGAGATGGCCTGGTATTCGTCGTCGCGCTTGTGTTGATCGGTTGGTGGATCTGGCGTCGCTTTGACAATTGGCTGCACGAGCCGCCCAGCTCGCGGCTCCGCAAGCTCGCCCAAGCGGGCGAGGTGGAGCCGGACGAAGCGGTCGATTTTCTGCAGGAGCACGGGTATTCGGTGCTGTCCGGCAAGCACCGGGTTCCGCTCGGGGTCATCGTGGACGACGGTCCGGTGCAGACGACCCGGTTGTATTTCGATTATTTCGCCGCCAAAGAGGATCGATATTATCTCGTCCGGCTGGAGAGGTCCCGTCAGCCGATCGATTGGACGGCCAGCGGCTTAAGGGAACGGCTGCTGCCGTACGCGCTGCTGTTCCCGGAATGCGACGGCATCATCGTAGCCGATCCGAAGGACAGGCTGCTGCGTACGGTACGATTCCGAGTGGAGGATGAGAAGGCATGAAAGGGCAGAGGCAACGCAAGATTCGAGAGATGATCGGCTTGGGAGAGATCGAGACGCAGGAAGACCTGGTCGAAGCGCTGCGCGGGCAAGGCTTTAACGTGACTCAGGCGACCGTCTCCAGAGATATTAAGGAAATGCAGCTCATCAAGGCGCCGCTCGAAGACGGGCGCTATAAATATTCGATGCCCCAGGACCAGCGCTTCAATCCGACGGTCAAGCTGAAGCGCGCGCTGCTGGATCACTTCCTGCACGCCGAAGCGGCCGAGAACCTGGTCGTCGTCAAGTGCCTGCCGGGGACGGCCGGCACGATCGCGGCGCTGCTGGACGGCATGGAGTGGAACGAGATTATCGGCACCATCGGCGGAGACGATACGATCCTGCTCATCTGCCGCACCAAGGCGCAAGGCGAATCGATCGTGGCCCGCTTTCACGATATCATGAAGTAAAGCTGCCGCCAGGCTTCAATCTGAGGAGGAATCCCATAGATGCTTCAGGAGCTGTCCATACGAAATTTGGCTGTCATCGAGCGGATCCGGGTGTCGTATCACCGCGGATTCCAGGTATTGACCGGCGAGACGGGCGCCGGCAAATCGATCATCATCGACGCCATGGGCTTGGTCGCCGGGGGCCGGGGCTCGGCGGATATGATCCGCCACGGCTGCGACCGCGCCGAAGTGGAAGCCGTATTCGACCTGCCGGAGAGCCATCCGGTCTGGGGTGCGCTGCAGCGGCTCGGCATTCAGGGGGATCCCCAGGAGGCCCTCATCATTCGGCGGGAGCTGCAAGCGCAGGGCAAATCGGCCGCGCGGATCAACGGCCAGCACGTGACGCTGGCGATGCTACGCGAAGCGGGAGAGCATCTCGTCAATATCCACGGCCAGCATGAACATCAGTCGCTGCTGCGAACGGACCGCCACCTCGAATGGCTGGATTCGTTCGCGGGGGAGGCGATTCAGCCGTTGAAGTCGGCTTATCAGGACCAATACCGGGAATACGTGTCGGTGAACCGCGAGCTTAAGGAGCTAGAGGACCTGACGCGCCAGCAGATGCAGATGCTCGACCTTTACCGCTACCAGCTGGAGGAGATCGCGGAAGCGCGCCTGAAGTCCGGCGAGGACGAGGCGCTCGCGGAAGAGCGGCGCAAGCTCGCCCATGCGGAGAAGCTCGCCGATGCCGCGTCGGGTGCGTATGACCTGCTGCACGGCGCCAAGGGACTCTCCGTGCTGTCCAAGGCGATCTCGCGCCTCGAGGAGATCGTCAAAGTCGATCCCGACCGGCTGTCGCCGCTGCTGGAGCAACTGCAATCCGCCTTCTACAATGCCGAGGACGTCGCTCATCAACTGCGCGACTATCGCGACGACATCGAATTCAATCCCGAACGGCTATCGCACATCGAGCAGCGGCTCGACCTTCTGTTCAGTCTCAAGCGGAAGTACGGCGAGAGCGTCGAGGAGATCTTGGCTTATCATGCCCGAATTCAGGCCGAGACCGATCGTCTGGAGAATCGGGACGAACGGCTCAAGGAGTTGTCCGAGTCCGAGGAGCGTCTGCGCGCCGAACTCGAAGCTAAAGCGGAGCTGCTGTCCGGCATTCGCCGCGACGTCTCCAGGCAGCTCGCGAGGGCGGTCGAATCGGAGCTGAAGGATCTGCAGATGGAGCGCGCCATCTTCGAAGTGCGGCTGGAGTCCGGCACCTTAAGCCCGACGGGCTCGGATCTCGCGGAATTCCTGCTCTCGACCAATCCGGGCGAACCGCCAAAGCCGCTGGCCCGGATCGCGTCCGGGGGCGAGATGTCGCGCATCATGCTCGCGCTGAAGGCGATCTTCTCCCGCATCGACCAGATTCCGGTACTCGTCTTCGACGAAGTGGATACCGGCGTGAGCGGGCGCGCGGCGCAGGCGGTCGCGG
This sequence comes from Cohnella nanjingensis, assembly GCF_014212125.1. Taxonomy (GTDB): domain Bacteria; phylum Bacillota; class Bacilli; order Paenibacillales; family Paenibacillaceae; genus Cohnella; species Cohnella nanjingensis. The sequence continues at coordinate 3,009 of NZ_JACJVP010000067.1, read as the reverse complement.
AGAAGCTGTCCCGTCTTTCTTGCCATTGCCAAGTATTCGCCATTACGCATCTTCCCCAAGTGGCCTGCATGGCCGATTACCAGTACGAGATCCGCAAGCAAGTGACCGAGGACGGCCGCACCGCGACGTCCGTGAAGGAGCTGGCGCGCGAGGATCGCGTGGAGGAGCTGGCTCGCATGCTCGGCGGGGTGGAAGTGACGGACAAAACCAGGCATCACGCGCAGGAAATGCTTTCGTTGGCGGAAGGGCAAAAAAACGCGTGCTGACGCGAAAAACGGTTGCTCAAGGAATGTTTTCGGCAACATAAAACGGAGGGGGCACGGTTACCTTATAGGTACGTCGCCGGCGGTTCACGATTGTGCCGGGGAAGTCTGTAGGGGAGCGTGAGATCTTGAACCGAAAGTCCTCATTCCGTCGCAGGTTCGGTATCGTCCTCGTCTTATTTCTGATCGCTGCGGTGACGTCGGCTCCGATTCGGCATTTCGCGGCATTCCCGAACGAGCTTCGGCTGTTCGAAGGCCAAGTCAAGCGCCTGGATTACGCAATGCCGGTTCACGCTCAAGGCAGTCTGGATCCCCAGGTCGCCGCCGTTAACGGTTCCGCGGCTTCCAAGTTCCAAGTGGATCTGAACCATCCGTTGTCGATTCAACCGAAGCAGAGCGGCATGACCGAGCTCAAGCTGCGGTTGTTCGGCCGTATTCCGTTCAAGACCGTTAAGCTCCAAGTCATTCCCGACCTCCGGGTCATTCCCGGCGGCCAGACGATCGGGGTCAAGGTCAAAGCCGCCGGCATCATGGTGGTCGGCCATCATCTCGTTCAGACCGGCAGCGATTCGCGGGTATCCCCCGGCGAAGACGCGAAGCTGAAGCTCGGGGATCTCATCGTCTCCATCAACGGCAAAGCGCTGAACGACGTGAAGAAGGTCGCAGGACTGGCCGAGCAAGCGGGCAAGTCCGGACAGCCGCTCAAGCTGGTCGTGCAGCGCGGCAAGTCGCAGTTCGAGACTTCGCTTGCTCCCGCATTCGACCATGAAGACAAAGCATGGCGTCTCGGCTTGTACATCCGCGACTCCGCAGCGGGCGTCGGCACGTTGACCTTCTACGCGCCCGACCAGGGCGTCTACGGCGCGCTCGGCCACGTGATCACCGACATGGACACGCAGACGCCGATCAGCGTCGGCAGCGGCGAGATTCTGCAGTCGAACGTCACGTCCATCTCCAAGAGCCAGAGCGGGGAACCGGGAGAGAAGCGCGCGCAGTTCGTACGCGAGAGCAAGACGCTCGGCAACGTGGAGCGGAACACCTCTTTCGGCATTTTCGGGCAGATGACCGAACCGCCCGGACATGCGCTCAATCCGGAGCCTGTACCGGTCTCGTTCGCGGAGGAAGTCCAAGAAGGCCCGGCCGAGATCTGGACCGTCGTCAACGGCCAGAAGGTGGAGCGATTCAGCATTCAGATCGTTCATGTCTCCAAGCAAACGTCGCCCGCCACCAAAGGCATGGTCATCCGCGTCACCGATCCGAAGCTGCTGGAACGGACGGGCGGCATCGTACAAGGGATGAGCGGCAGTCCGATTTTGCAGGACGGCAAGCTCGTCGGAGCGGTCACCCACGTGTTCGTCAACGATCCGACATCCGGCTACGGCTGCTTTATCGAATGGATGCTGCAGGACGCCGGCATTATGCTGAAGCCCGATCAAGTAACATCTAAGGCGGTCTAAACGCCTTAGATGTTTGTATTTTTCACCGCAGCGCGATCCCAATCCGAACATTTGTCGAAAATGTACGAAAAACATCGTGAATTGACGCAAAATAAATATTATATGCGATATCATCAAAAAAATAAAGAAATAAATTTTTCCACAGAAGGAATTGCGTTCGGTTTGTCGAATTCGGATTATCAGGGAAACGGTGAGCGTTTTCTTAAACCATCTAAGCTAGTGAGGGAGGATATAACTTTGCCGCGGATCGAAGTATTTCTTGCAGATGACAATCGTGAATTCACCAATTTGCTGTCCGAGTACATTGAAGATCAGGATGACATGACTGTCGTCGGGGTAGCGTACAACGGAGAAGAAGTCATCCGCCAGCTGGAAGAGAGCCGGCTCGTGCCGGATGTGATGATTCTGGATATTATCATGCCTCATCTGGACGGCCTTGGCGTGCTGGAGAAATTACGCGAGCTGAACCTGTCCCCCATGCCCAAGATCATCATGCTCACCGCATTCGGCCAGGAGAACATCACGCAGCGAGCAGTCCAGCTTGGCGCATCGTATTACATATTAAAGCCATTCGACATGGATGTGCTGGCCAACCGTATCCGGCAGCTGGCCGGCAACAGCGTCGTCTCCGCCAGTTCCGTATCGGCTTCCGCTTCGATCTCCGGCGGCGGCATTCGATCGAACATCGTGCCCATCGGCAAGCCGAAGAATCTGGACGCCAATATCACGAGCATCATTCACGAGATCGGCGTCCCCGCCCACATCAAGGGATACCAGTACTTGCGCGAAGCGATCACGATGGTCTACAACAACATCGAGATCCTTGGCGCCATTACCAAGACGTTGTACCCCGCGATCGCCGAGAAGTTCAAGACGACGCCTTCCCGCGTCGAACGCGCCATCCGCCACGCGATCGAAGTCGCCTGGACACGCGGCAACATCGACAGCATCAGCCACCTGTTCGGCTACACGATCAACATCGCGAAGTCGAAGCCGACGAACTCCGAGTTCATCGCGATGGTCGCGGACAAGCTGCGGATCGAGCATAAGGTGAGCTGAAAACCGTCGTAACTGGACAGAACGAGCTTTCGCGTAATTTATCGGACGTTGATCGATGAGGTTCCGATAAACTCGCACGCAATGATGGCGATAAGCCTTTAAGGAACGATGGCGCGACATCAAGCATGCAACAGAATGAGATCGGGCGCAAATGCGCGCTCGGTCTTCCATCGAAACGGTGTCATTCTGAAGAGCCCCGGCAATTGCGCGGGGCCACTGAAAAAGTCCGC
>NZ_JACJVP010000066.1 GCF_014212125.1 Cohnella nanjingensis | reverse complement strand
GCTGGCAGACGATGCAGGTCTTCATCGCGCGCGCAGGCTCGGCCGGGGGAAGATTCGAAGTAGACAAGCTTCTTTCAGCTCCGTATATGCAGTCTTTTATCCATTATACCGGATTTGGCAGCCCTTAGGCGATCTAATCGCCCATTTTGAGGAGGGCCCTTCAAAATGCTCCGGCCTCCGTTCTTTACCCCGCCGTTTTTTCCGTCAAACTGGAGATATCCCGCGGACCTCGCATTCCTACCGCGTCAAGTCCGATGATCGGCCTGTACGATTACAGGAGGTGCCTCCCCACGTCATCCTCCGATTGTGCTAATGCGCACTTCCCGTAGGATTAAGGCGGTTAATCTTGCTTCATCCTTTGAAATCGGGGCCCTCCACGGAATTAAGGCTGTTAATCGCGCTTCATCCTTTGAAATCGGGGCCCTCCACGGAATTAAGGCGGTTAATCGTGCCTAATCCTTCGAAAGCGACGCTCCCTACGGAATTAAGGCGGTTAATCGTGCCTAATCCTTCGAAAGCGGCGCTCCCTACGGAATTAAGGCGGTTAATCGTGCTTCATCCTTCGAAAGCGGCGATCTCCGCGAGATTAAGGCGGAATTTCCGCCCTGCCGTGGCTACTCATGCTCCTCGCGCCGCCACTCCTCGGGCAGCAGGCTGCGGTAGGGCTGCTGCAGATAGCGGTCGTCCACCAGCACGAGCACCCCGCGATCCTGCTCGGAGCGAATCAGCCGGCCGCCGGCTTGCAGCACCTTGTTCATGCCGGGGTAGACGTAGGCGTAATCGAACCCGTTCATGCCCCGCGCGTCGAAATGGGCCTTGATGAGGTTGCGCTCCAGCCCCAGCTGCGGCATGCCGACGCCCACGACGACGACGCCTTGCAGCCGGTCGCCGACCAAGTCGACGCCTTCGGAAAATACGCCGCCCATAACCGCGAAGCCGGCGAGCGTCTCCCGGTTCTCCGCGTCGAAGGCCGCCAGGAATCGGTCCCGCTCCGCCTCCGGCATCTCCGCCGTCTGCAGCAGCGTGCGCACGTCCGGCGCCTCCGCCGTGAACGCCCCGTATACCTCGTTCATGTACGCGTACGACGGGAAGAAAAACAAATAATTGCCCGGCCGCCGCCCGATCAGCTCCGCCAACCGGCGGACAATCGGCGCAATGCTGCGCTCGCGGTCGCGGAAACGCGTAGAGACCGGCAGGATCGCGACCTCCCACTGCGCCCGGTCGAACGGAGACGGGATGGAGATCGTGTAGTCCTCCTCTTCCGCCCCGAGCATGTCCATATAGAAGTTCAGCGGGGACAGCGTCGCCGAGAAACACACCTGCGACCGATACCCCTTGCGCATCTGCCGCAGCAGATGGGACGGGTCCAGGCAGAACAGCTTGATTCGCACATCGCCGCCCCGGCCTATCTCGGCGTAGGTCACATAGCGCTCGTCGTACAGCTTCCCGATCCGTACCCAATTCGCCGCCGCGAAGAAAGCGTCCAACAGCAAGGGCGTCTCGGCGCGCGCCCCGCCCCCGGCCAGCTCCCGCTCCGCGGCCGCGATGAACGCCTCGACCGCGGCCGCCAACGCCTCCGGCTCTCCGTCCAGCAGGAGGGTGCCGGCGTCCCCGATGCTTTTCCGAAGGGAGATGAATGCGGCGTTCACCGCCTTGGCCGCCTGATGAACGGAGGCGTTCACGCCCTTGTACGCCCGCTGCACCTCGAGGAACCCCCGCTTCTTCAGCACGGCGGAATACATCTCCCGCGCCCGGTCCACCAGGTTGTGCGCCTCGTCCACCAGCAGCGCGGTATCCGCCTTCCGTTCGCCGGCGAGCCGCTTCAGCGAGATGCGCGGGTCGAACACGTAGTTGTAATCGCAGATGATCGCATCCGCCGCATAAGCCGCGTCCAGCGAGAATTCGAACGGACAGACCCGGTGCTTGCGGGCGTAGCGTTCGATCACCTCGCGGCTCATCGTCGTCTCCTCGGTCAGCATGTTCAGCACGGCCCCGTTTACCCGGTCGTAGTAGCCGTCGGCGAACGGGCAGCGGTCGGGACTGCACGCCACCTCGTCCTGAAAGCAAATCTTCTCCTTCGCCGTGATCGTCACCGCATGCATCCGCAGCCCGCGATCCCGCATCCGCGCGATCGCTTCCTCGGCGGCCGTCCGCGTCGTCGTCCTCGCCGTCAGATAGAACAGGTGCTGCAGCGTCCCCTGCCCGATCGCCTTTACGGCTGGATACAGCGTCGACATCGTCTTCCCGATGCCCGTCGGCGCGCGCGCGAACAGGCTATGCCCCGCCTCGATGCTGCGGAACACGGCGCCCGCCAGCCTCCGCTGCCCGGCGCGATACCGCTCGAACGGGAACGCCAGCTCCGCGATGCTCTCGTCCCGCGCCCGCCGATGCGCATGCAGCATCCGCGCGTAAGGCGCGTACTTCTCCACCACGTCCGCGAGCAGCCGCTCCAGTTCCGCGAACGGCACCGCCCGCTCGTAGCGGCGATCCTCCCCGGTCTCGACCTGTACGTAGGTCAGCCGCACCCGCATCCTTTCCAACCCGTTCGCCTTGGCATACATGTACGCATAGCAGTAAGCTTGCGCCCAGTGCACCGGATAAGTCTCCTCCGCGATCGCCGCGAGGTCGCCCCGCGTGGACTTGATCTCTTCGATGATATAGCCCTCGTCCGCGAACAGCAGCCCGTCGCAGCGCCCGTCCACGGCAAAAAGGAGATTCCCGCAAGGGATCTCCGCACGCATATAGACTTCCTTCTGGTCAAGCTCGCCATACTGCGACTGCACCCGCTGGTGCGCCTTCGTACCTTCCGTCAGCGAGGTCGCCGTCCGGAAACGGTCGTCCAGACTGCCGCTGAGGAACGCATATTCGACAAGCGGACGGACTGCGATCGATACGGTATCGGGCATAAGCTCTCCTGGCGCATGGGGTGACGTTCGTGCTCAGAACATCCGTTCTCCCATTGTAACATGGATCGGGCCCGGGGAAAAAGACTCGCCGAACGATCGCCCGCCTACATCCGCTTCGCCAGCATCCCTGAGCCAGACGAATCTCACTCACGGAACATCAGCCCGCTTGCTAGCGCATCCTCCGCTCCAGTCGGACAGCCACGCGCATAATCCATGTTGCGCCCTGACGCACGGCGCCATCGGCGCTATAAACGCGCGCCGGGAGAGGCGCGCTTGCCTATTCTTGCTTCGTCAGCTTCTCCTGCGCCAGACGGATCATCTCGCGGACCATCGTCCCGCCGATCTTGCCGCCGACGTTGCCAGCCTGTTCGGTCGTCAATTGGCTGTTGTCGCCCGGCTTCAGCGGAACGCCGAGCGATTCGGCCACCTCGTACTTCACGTCGTCCGGCCGATTCGGATCGACCGAGAATCCTTCGCGGCGCATCACTTCGGCCTTGAACGCGTTCACGCCTTGTTCCGCGCCGGGCACAACCAACCTTCTGGAACGTCTCCTCGACATGTCGCACCGCCTTGGTTTTGTCTTTCAATCCTTTGGCTAGTGTGGCCTCGATCGCCTTAATTATGAGCGCTTCGACTTAGCGCGCCATTTCATTCAACCACTTGGTTGACTATCGCGAGGATATCGGATATATTCAACCAAGAGGTTAAGCTTCTTAAGCCGACGAGGTGATCCGCACCATGAGCGAAGCGCAAAGCGAAAGGCTCAATCACGTTTTTCGGGCGCTGGCCGACCCGACCCGAAGGGAGATGATCCGCAGACTGGCCCGGCAAGACCTCACGGTATCCGAACTCGCGATGCCCTATCAGATGTCGCTCGCGGGCGCATCCAAGCACGTCAAAGTGCTCGAGGAAGCCGGACTCGTCCGGCGAACCGTGCGCGGCCGCACCCACCTTTGCCGCCTCGATCCGGCGACGCTGGCTTCCGCCTACGAATGGATCCGGTTCTACGAGCATTTCTGGAACGATCAACTCGATGCCTTGGATCGCGAATTGCGCGATCTGCCGGGAGAAGAATCGGGCCTCTGAATCGTCTCTCCGGCTTGGCCGCCCGACGCCGCCCTTAGTAAAGGAGGACTCCGATGGAAAAAATGGCTCATGTCAAAGCGCAAGTCACCTGCCGCTTCCAAGCCTCTCCGGAGCGCGTGTTCGACGCGTGGCTGAACCCCGAATTCGCGACCCGCTGGCTGTTCACCTCGCCAGGCAGCGACCGGATCGGGAGGCGCGTGGAAATGGATCCCCGCGTGGGCGGGAAGTATGTCATCGTGGACCGCCGCAACGGTACGGACTACGTCGGCGACGGCGAGTACGAGGAGATCGACCGTCCGCGCCGGCTCGTGTTCACCTTCCGCATGGCCCAATTCAGTCCGACGATCGACCGCGTCATCGTGGAGATCGAACCGCTTGAAGACGGGTGTCAGCTAACGCTTGTCCAGGAGATCGTCGTCCCGCATCGGCCCGATGCGACCAGCGAAGAAGTGCGGCAGATGCTCGCCGCCTGCAAGAGCGAGACGGAACACGGCTGGAACGAGATGTTCGACCATCTGCTTACGCTGCTATAAGATTCTATTCAATTTAAAAGGAGCTGGAATCTCCCATGGAATTCGGCAACCAAAAAACGACCCCTTTCTTGACGTTTTCCGGACAAGCCGAGGAAGCCATGAGCTGCTACACTTCGCTGTTCGAGCAATCCCGAATCGACCATCTCGTTCGTCACGCCGACGGCAAAGTCTTGCATGCCAAGTTCACCATCAAGGGTCAGACTTATATGTGCATCGACAGCGCCGTGAAGCACGAATGGGGATTTACGCCCGCCATCTCGCTTTTCGTGGCTTGCGATACGGTTGACGAGATCGATCGGTTGTATGCGGAGTTGTCGCGAGACGGCCAAGTGCTCATGCCGCTCGGGGATTCTCCGTTCAGCGAGAAATTCGCTTGGGTGAACGACCGCTTCGGCGTCTCGTGGCAGCTGAATCTGGCCAAGCCGCAGCCGAGTTCCGTTTAAGCGAATTATCGATCTTTTCCCGAAAGATCAACGCCAAGATCCCCGCCACCTTCCGGTGAGCGGGGATCGTTTTTTTGCGGCGTTCGGCTTACTTCGCAGCCACGGTTGCGCGATGGTAGGTGTCGTACCACTTCAGGAAGTTGTCGACGACGGCGTCCAGGAACTTCACGGTCGGCTCGTGGATCAGGTTGCCTTCGGCATCGAATTTCTCGTGAACGGCGCCCACGTACACTTCGTTGCCCGGGAGCAGCGGGGAGCTGAGGCCCATCGCGAACAGAATCTCGCGAAGATGCAGTTGCGCCTTAACCGTGCCCATCAGGCCCATCGAAGCGCCCATGATCCAGGAAGGCTTGCCGACCATGACTTTGTCCACGCGGGACAGCCAGTCGATCGCATTGCCCAGGACGCCGGAGATCGTGCCGTTGTATTCGGGCGTGATCCACAGAACGGCATCGGCTGCGGCGACCTTCGCCTTGAACTTCGTCACGGCTTCCGGCGGCGTGTTCTCGATGTCTTGATCGTAGATCGGAAGATCGCGGAGGCTGAGAATCTCCAGCTCGAAGCGGTCTTTGTAGCGTTCCTTGACGTATTGGGCCAACTTCAGATTGTAAGAGTCCTTGCGGATGCTGCCGACGATGGCTGCGATTTTCATGATGTATACCTCCAAGGAATATAGGGTCTGACCGGATGGTTGAGGTCAGTCGTTGCCGGTTGCGGCACTATTGGCGCGAGGCACGCTCCACGTTGGCCAAGATGGCCGACAGCGTGCTGCGCACGAGCGCGAATCGGTCTTCGCCGATCCCGGCGGAGATCTCGCGTTTGATCTCGTCCAGCACGGGCAGGACGCGATCCTTCAACGCTTGTCCCTCCGGCGTCAGGAAGATTTGGACGGTGCGGCGGTCGCAGGACGGGACGATGCGCTTCACGTAGCCTTTGCTCTCCAGACTCAGGATCATCCGGGCCACGCCGGCCTTGTCCTTCCCCAAGCTGTCCGCGATCTCGTTCTGCGTCACGCCCTCGCTCTGCCAGAGGAGCAGCATGATGAGATTCTGCTCCGGCGCGAGCCGGAAAGGCGCCAACCTGCGCTTGACGTAGTTCGTGATCGCCAGATCGGCCTCGTGGATGTCGATGCCGATATTGTCGTGGTAGAACTTGATCGGACGAATGAGCGCTGCACATCCCGTCTTTTGTTGATATATCAACTGATACAAAAGTAATTATAGTTTTGAACGGGCGCTTCGTCAATGGGAAAAACAGCATAAGCCCGGCAGCCCCTTGCGGAGAGGTCCGCGTGCTAGTAAGACGGAATGTTGTACAGGTACGCCTCCTTAAGCTATGCTCCGCCGTGTTCGTACGGAGTACGTCCTCTTGGGCGGGCGAAGTCCGGTGCTGTTGCCGGCAGACAGTTGCCCATGATCACCGCGTTCGAGGGCGCTCGCGTGCATCTTCCCCCCTCGTATTGAGGATGCCCTGAAGGCTGATTAAGCAAGCAAGATTCTATATGTGGCTGTACGACAGGGCAGAGTGCAAAAGGGCAAAAACCGGAGGTTTGACTGCAGTAATCTCGCGCAATCAATCTCCGGTATATGGAGCGGTTATCGTGACTGCTATTTCTTATCGAAAGGCTTCTGCTATTTTTTCCAAATACGCTTCAATCGGCATGGCTTTTCTCATTGCAACGAGACCTTTGCTTGCCTCTCCGACCACCGTGCGGAATTGTTTACTTTCGCCCGTCGCCAAAGCGAATATCGCATCTACGATTTCTTGCGGATCGGACCGGCCTTCGCTTGATTCGAACCTAGCTTTAAGTTTCGCGGTGAGGGCGTCATATGCCTTAATATTCTCGTCAGAGTTCCAGACGATATTACTGATGAAGTCATTGTCCGTTGACCCTCCTTGCTCCACAAGCCTCAGATCGATATTGAGCGGTTTCAGTTCGTAATAGAGTCCTTCGGTCAATCCTTCCAATGCGAATTTAGACATGGAGTACAGGGAGCCTAATGGCGCAGCGGTTGTTAAGCCCACCAGCGAACTGATATTGATGAACATGCCGCCTTCATTGGCACGATAATGGGGCAGGAACGCCCGGATCACATTGATAGGTCCGCGTACATTGACGGCGAACTGCCAGTCGATCGCGCTTTCTTTGGCCAGCTCAAGCGCTCCGTACGTTCCCATGCCCGCATTATTAACAACGATGTCGATGCGGCCAAACGCTTCGATTGCCTGTTCCGTCGCCGTTTGGACTTGCTTTACATCGGTCACGTCAAGCTTGAAAATTTTGATATTCTCGTGTTTTGTCAATTCCGTCTCTCTCTCGGGTGAACGCATCGTCGCCGCCACATTCCAACCAGCCTTTGCAAAATGCAGAGCTGTTAACCTGCCTAATCCTGTGCTCGTTCCGGTAATAAAAATCGTTTTTTTCATCTCATTCCCCTGCTTCCATTTTAGATTGAACGTTCATTCTATTTGCTTTAAAAAAATTCGGGCGGTTCAAATTGTATTATTGATCTATGCTTGCTTGACGGCTGACAGAGTTCCAGCAGATTTGTATGGTTGTTTGCACCGTTTGATTCGTTAGGACGAAGCTACTCAACTGATGCCCTTTGAGTGCGTACACCAAGGAGCCGTAATGCAATTGAACCATCAATTTCGGGTCCATATTGATAAATAGCTGTTGTTCAATAGCTTCGGTATACAATTTGCTCATAGGATCGCACCACCCGCCGGCAATTGCTTCCTGTTTAGCATTCTCATGAATATAAGGAGAGAACGAATATTGCTCAATGAACTGGAATCCTTGTGAATATTGTCGTCCGAACTCGACAACCTTCTCCCAGCCCCAGTAAAATCGTTCCCTAATCGAACCTTCCTTATCCAACCCTTGTCGCACGAACTGTCCGCTAAAATAAACGATCGCTTTGTACAGCTCGTTAATGATGTCTTCCTTGCTCTGAAAATAGTGGTAGATGTTGCCGGTCGATACGCCGGATTCCTTGGCAAGCAATGCCATGGACGTCGCTTGCAGCTCTTTTTGGTTGATGAGTCGAAGAGTCGTTTCCAAAATGGCTTGCTGAACTTTGTGGTACTGCTCGAACATATCACTCCCTCCTCTTAAGGCGATCAAACGAATTCGATCGAATGTTCATTCTAAATATAAGGTCTTATTGCATACTTGTCAAACCATTATGCCGGATCTAGACTTTTAACGGAATACCGCAAACCCAAACAAGCCGCATTTCGCGGCTTATCTCCACACCACCACGTCAGTTTCGGCTCGCGCCTCCCACCCTCCCCCAACCAAAAAACAGCCCTGCCCGGTTCGAGAGAACCGGACAAGGCTGCTGCAGGAGTAGCTAAGATCAGTGGGCCAGAGCGAACAGGCCGTTAATGTGCGACAGGTAGCGGATGTTGCTCGCTTCCTTCATCAGCGTAGCGGCCGTGCCTTTCAGGCGGGTCTGGCTCGCGCCGATCGTACCGACCGCATCCTTGCGGCCGAGGCTGCCCAGCGTACCGGAGAAGACCGGCGAGAAGCTGTCCTTGACGCCGCCCTTCAGGTCGGCGGACAGGTTGTAGCCGATCGTCTCGCCCATCTGCCAAGCGAGCTGCGCAGTCGGCGGGTAAGGACGCGCGCCTTCGCCCGGGATGACGACCGCGCAGTCGCCTGCGAGGTAGATATCCGGGTGCGAAGTGGATTGCAGCGTCTCCGTGACGGAGGCGCGGCCGCGGTTTACTTCGATCCCGCAGTTCCCGACGACGGCATGGCCTTGAACGCCGCCCGTCCAGATGATCGTATTGGTCTCGAGGACGCGGCCGTCCTTGAGCGATACGGTGTTCTTGGAGGTCTCGGTGATCGCGACGCCCGTGATGACTTCGACGCCGCGCTTCTCGAGGCTCGCTTGCGCGCGTTCGATCAGCTCCGGCGGGAAGATCGGCAGGATCGCCGGGCCGGCTTCGATACAGTACAGTTTGATGTCGTTGAAGTCGATGCCCTTCGCGCGGCATTGCTCAGGCAGCTTGTCCGCGAATTCGCCGACCAGCTCGACGCCGGTCAGACCGCCGCCGCCGACCACGATCGTCGCGTCGGCCGGGTTCTTGGATTGCTTGTAAGCGTCAAGGCGCGCTTCGACGTGCGCGCGGATCTTGTTGGCATCTTCCGCCGACTTGAGCACGAAGCTGTGCTCTTGCAGGCCCGGAATGCCGAAGTAGGCCGTCTCGGAGCCCAGCGCGATGACCAGCTTGTCGAACGTATACGTTGCGCCGCTCGCCATCAACACTTTTTTCGCGTCCGGTTGGATCTCTTTGACGGTCTCGATCGCCAGGTTGACGTCTTTGTTCTTCAGCAGCTTGGCCAGCGGCAGCGCAACGGCCGGTTCGGCGATGCTACCTGCGGCAAGACGGTGAAGTTCGGTAATAATCTGGTGCGTCGGATAGCGGTTGACGACCGTAATCGCGGCTTCCGATGCCGACAGATGCTGACGCGCGGTCAGCGCGGTCAGCAGGCCGCCGTATCCGCCGCCCAGAATCAAGATTTGCTTAGCCATGTCCATCCTCCGTTCTTAGCGTTGTTGTTGGCGTTCAGCCAATACGTTCAGGAAAGCTTGGGAGAAACGAAGCGTCTTCTGCACTTGCGGATCCTTGAGCATCTTCAGCAAGCCGAAGAGGCCGACCGTCGCCGTATCCGCTTGCGCGCGGTCGCTGGCTTCCATAGCCGCGGCAGCGATGCCTTTGGCCTTGTCGACGACCGGTTTGGCCACTTCGCCGATACCCGCCTTGAAGTCGTTGATCAGCACTTGGTCCGTCGCCACGGCGGTCGCGAAGTCGTACGCCTTGGTCATGACGGTGACCATCTCGGCCAGCTTCGGCAGGTTCTCCACCAGGACGGTAAGCGATTCCTGAACTTCCGGCTTCATCAGTTGGTCGAGCACATCCAGTTTTTGCTCCTGGGCGACGTTCGCAACTTGGCTGGCCTCTTGCGTTGCAGGTGTGATAGACATGAGACAAAGTCCTCCTTTTCAGTAAGATCATGCGGTCTGCCCGATGGCTGCCGTACACGGAGATGCGGGCTTGGCTGGCGGCTTGTTACATTTTTCACATAAAAGAACGCGCTGCCGTTTTCCCCAAGCTTCATGAGTCGTTCTGCCGCGTCAGGTCGAATCGGAACCCTTGGTACCCATTTTACACCCGTTCGCGCCGTAGTAGCTAAAAAAAATGAACGGGAAATTGTGTCTATTTTGTGTCAACATCTGTCGAACGCCGGAAGGACGCCGCTTAGGCGCCCGTTAGGCGCCCCCTTGGCAGTCCCTCCCGCCTGCTTGCGGACTGCGGCGTTATTCGGCCGCGCGCGGCGCCGCAGGCGGGACCACAGCCCGGTCCCGGCCCGCGCCGAGGCCGAACAACAGCGCGAGCAGGACGATCACGACCATCATGACGAGCGGCGCCTGCCAAGAGCCGGTGCGGTCATGGACGAAGCCGAGCAGCGCGGGACCGACGCCCGCGACCAGATAGCCGACCGACTGGGCCATGCCCGACAGCTCGGAAGACTCCTCGGCGCTGCGGGTGCGCAGCGAGAAGAAGACGAGCGCCAAGCTGAAGCTGGCGCCCGATCCCAGGCCGATGAGGACGATCCACACCGGCACCCAGGGACCCGCTCCCGCCCCCAGCAAACCCAGATAACCTACGACGAGCAGCCCCATGACGGCGGTCACCATGACGCGCTGGTTCGCGCTCCGTCCGGCCCAGATCGGCGCCAGGAAGGTTGCCGGGAGGCTCACGATCTGAACGAGCGACAGCATCCATCCCGCCGTCGCGTAGTCCATCCCGCCGTCATGCAGAATCTCCGGGAGCCACGCCACGTTCACGTAGAAGACGATCGACTGGAAGCCCATGTAGAGCGTAACTTGCCAAGCGAGCCCCGACTTCCAGAGATTCGGCGCGGGCGCCGCGATGCGCGGCCGGTCCGCGCGCGGCCCGAGACTGACCTGCGGCAGCCAGACGACGAGCGCGGCGGCCGACAGCAGCCCCCAGACGGCGAGCGCCCCGCGCCAGCCGAAGCCCGGCGCATTCGCGATCGGGATCGTCACGCCCGACGCGATGCCGGCCCAGAGCGTCATGGAGACGGAGTAGACGCCCGTCATGAGCCCGATCTTGCGCGTCGGGAAGTCACGTTTGATCAAGCTCGGCACGAGCACGTTCCCGACGCCGATCGCCAGGCCGATCAGAGCGGTCCCGGCGAACAAAGCGGCTACGAAAGGCAAGGAGCGAATGATGATGCCGACGGTAATGACCGCCATGGCGCAGGTTAGCACGTTCTCCGTGCCGAACCGGCGCGCGAGCTTCGGCGCGACCGGCGAGACGACGGCGAAGGCGAACAGGCCGAAGGTCGTCAGCATGCCGGCGATGGCGTTCGAGATGCCGGTATCGGCGCGGATCTGTCCGACGACGGGGCCGACGGAGGTCAGCGCCGCGCGCAGATTGGCGGCGACGAGCAGGATGCCGGCGGTAAGCAGGATCAGTTTGGAGCGTTCGGTGCGGTTGTTCATGATGAATAGCATTCCCCTATGCGCTAAAATTCCAAGTAAAAACGGCTTCGCAGTCCTCCCGGTAGAGGGCGACGCGTTTTTATCGGAGGTCATACAGAGACGAATTGCCGGATCGAACGAATTCCCGTCCTCTATGCCGGATCTCGCCCCAAAAAACCGGACGGCCAGCCGACTCGTCGACGCTCCGCCCGGCTCATACTCTCCCAACATCATAACATAGCGTGTCAAAAGCTTACGGTCACGCCAAGTCCTGGCGCAGGTAGCGAAACGCTGGAAACGTAAGGTATAATACCGCTATCATCCATGGTCCACCTACGCTTGGAAAGCACTCGAGCGGGTCGGCTTGACGAACGTCGGGTCCAAGGCGATCAAGAACTTCTCGCTAGGCATGTGGCAGCGGCTCGGTATCGCGCGGGCCATCATGACGCGGCCGGAGCTGCTCATCCTGGACGAGCCGACGAACGGCATGGATCCCGTCGGCATCCATGAACTGCGCGACCTGTTCCGTTCCCTGAGCAAGGAGTATGGAATTACGCTGCTCATCTCCAGCCACATCCTGCAGGAGATCGAGCACCTGGCCGATACGATCGGCGTCATCCACCAGGGACGGCTGATCGAGGAAGTGTCGATAGAGAGCGTGCGCGGTCAGCATAGCGAGTTCATCGAAATGGTCACGACGAGCAGCGAGCAAGCGGCCGCGGTGCTGGAAGACAAGCTGAAGTTCTACAATTACAAAGTGCTCGGGAACGAGACGATTCGGGTATACGATCCCGACTTCTCGCCGGTCGAGCTGTCCCGCGCGCTCATCCGGCATGACGTCGGCGTGACGGCGCCGAACAAGAAGACCGCGTCTCTGGAGGAGCACTTCCTCCGATTGATCCAAGGAGAAATCTGGAGACGGCGGACGTGAATTAGGCGGGCACCGGCGCCGCGGCTCGGGCGACCGCCCTGACAGCGAATATTTGCCCCCCGAAGTCGAGAACCCTATAACCGCTATCCACGACAACGAACAAGCGAGGGATCAGACCGATGGCAGGACGCAACAACAAGCCGGACAACGACGGGCCCGCGGGCAGCCCCGATCGGCTGGATCAATATGGCGACAAGCTGGCCTCACTGAACGAAGAAGAATTCAGCTCGGCGGCCGAGCAAGCCGAAGAGGCTTGCCGGGTCGGCCCTGACGCGAACGAGTAGGAGGCCCTGACGGCAATGAGCGACACCCATGAGTTCGTAGAGAAGGTCCGCGACACGCAGGCGAAGGACAAGAAGAACAAGCAACATCAAGGCCAGGGCACCCAAGGCCAGAAGGTCGCGTCCCGGCAGCACAGCACGAACAAATAAACGATCGACGCGCGGCGCCTGGACGGTCCGCGCACCGACCGAGGAAATGAAGAACGAAAGCCAGGCCCGAGACCTTCGGGCCTGGCCGGTTCATGCCAGGAGGAAGTCTATGAATCTGATCGCGATCGTCGAGAGATTGTTCGAGCAATACGGCTATCTGGTGCTCTTAATCGGCCTGCCGCTAGACTTCATCGCCTTACCGATTCCGCCCGGCAACAGCACGCTCACCTATACCGGTTATCTGTCCTACAAGGGCGTGCTGCAAGGGGGACCGGCCATCGCCATGGCGCTCTCGGGCGCGATTATCGGCGTTACCATTACATACGTGCTCGGCTACGCGTTAGGCATGCCCCTGATCGAACGCTTCGGCAAATGGCTGCTGCTGAAGCCCGCTCATATCGAAAAGACACGGCGGTATTACGACAAATATGGAAACCGGCTGCTGCTCGTCGGCTTTTTTATCCCCGGCGTCCGGCAATTCATCGGCTACTTCATCGGCATCATCCGCGTTCCTTACCGCACCGTGGCGATCTATGCCTATACGGGCACGCTCCTGTGGGTTCTCGCGTTCTGGGGAATCGGCTATTTCTTCGGCGATCAATGGGAGCATATGCTAGGCTTGGTAGAACGCTATCTGAAGTTCTTCTTCATCGGCGTGGGCGCCTTGCTGGTCGCCCTAGTGTTGATCCGCCTGCTGCGGAGAGCGAGAATATGAGCGGCATCCGACCCGCATGGCAGGCGGATCGGCCGATCACCGGGACAGCAGCGTTCGCAGCAGCTTCCCCGCCGACCGCAGCCGCGGCCTTCGCAGATGCTCATGCACGTAGCGGTACGTCGTCAGCGTCACGTCCGCGTCGCGCAGGCCATAGGCGAAGTCGTCGTCTTGCATGAGACGGTACTCCCACACTCGTTTGTCCCAGGACGGCACGAGCGCCTGCATCCGCTCATCCGGGGTTGCCGGATGAATGTACGTCTCGCACACCCCTTCCGGCAGTTCGTACAGCTTGGCGATCAGCATCCGCTTGAAGGATTCGTACGTCTCGCCCTCTTCCACGTGATAAGGATGGCTGAGCAGGTAATCCGGCACGCCCACGCCCAGCGTATCGGCCAGCGCCACCGCCTTGCCGAGCGCGGCTTGAACGCCGGGGATCGCGGCGAGCATGCGGTCGCGCGGATCCACGTAGCGGAACAGCCGGAAGGGAACGCCCCTCCGCGAACAGTACCAGAACACTTGCGGCAGATAGCTCTTGCCCGTCGCCGTGCCGTAGAGACTGCCCATGTGGTTGTCCGCGTGGGTGATCGAGACGCCTGCCCGGGCGACGGCTTCGAACTGGGCGCGCATCTCCCGGCTGACGGCCTTCGGATCCGCTCCCCGTTCGAACGCTTCGACGGTCTTGTACATATGGCCGCTCTCGTCGTGCAGCGACGGATGGCCGGTTAAGCCGGCGAAGCGAACCGCGTCGTACTCGCTCGTGAACGTCAGATGCAGCCCGACGCTCGCCTCCGGATGGCGCGCGCACCAAGCGGCGGCTTCCTCGAAGCCTTGCGCCGGCGGCATGATCGTGGCCGAGGAGACCAGGCGTTCCTCGAGCAGGTGCATGATCGCCCGGTTGGCGGACGGGCTCTGCCCGAAGTCGTCGCAGTTGAGGATGAGCAGCTTAGACATCGAGTCCGCCCCCTCCCGGCGATGCGGCGGTATCCCCCGGGCCCGCCGTCCGCTTCAGGAACAGCGAGATGACGAAGCTGACGGCCAGCAGGCAGAGCGGCACGACGGTCAGGAGATATCGGAACGTCTCCTCGGGATTCGGCCCCGGATTGTCGCCGCTCTCATAGTGGAAGATGATGCCTACGATGTAGAAGGCCAGCGCGGAGATCAACCCGCTCGAACGGGTGAGGAACCCGCCCACGGCCGTGTACATCCCTTCTCTCCTGCGCCCGGTCCGCTGGGCGTCGCGGTCCATAATCTCGCTGCTGAGCACGGTTGGCGTAACGAGGAATCCCGCGAGGCCGAAGCCGATCGAGATCCCCGCCGCGATCCCGCCCGCGAGCCCCTGCGCGAACCAAGCGGGAATGACGGAGATCGCGTAGACGACAAAGGCCAGACGCCAGCTGCGGTAACCGCCCAGCTTGCGCACGATCACGTACCACACCCCGACGAGCGGGATGACCGAGACGAAGACGGAGGCCATCATCAAGGACACTTGCGCTTCCTCGATGCGCAGGGCGTATTTGGCGTAGAAAGGAATGAGCGAGCTCACGAGCCCGTTCACGGTCTGCGCGAACGAACAGGCGAGGTAGAAGAACCACAGCTCCTTGTTCTTCAGCGTCTCGCGGAACGCTTCCCGGAGCGGCAGCGGCGGCGCCGACGCGGCCTCCTCCTTCTCCTGCACGTTCAAGACGAACAAGAGCATGAATACGGCGAAGATCACCGCGTAGAGCACCGACATCGTGCCGAAGCCCAGCGCTTTGTAGATGAGCGGAGTCGCGGCCGAGCCGATGAGGATGGCGACGATCTGATAGCCTTGCGTCACCGCCGAAGCCTTGGCCCGCAGGCGGTCTCCCTTGAACAGCTCGGGGAAGAGCGCCCCGTAATTGACCCACAGGATGGTCGCTGCGCCTTCGAATAGGATGAGGATCACGACAAACCAGGCGAACAGACCGGTGCCTTCGAGTCCGTTCGGCACGGCGAATACCATGATGAACGTGGCGGCAAAAAGCGGGATCGCGGCGAATATCCAAGGCCGGCGCCGTCCGTACCGCGTGCGGGTCCGGTCCGACCAATAGCCGGCCATCGGCTGGTTGACCGCATCCCAGATGAGGTAGATCGTCCTCGCCAGCGTCGCCAACCCGATCGTGAGCCCGAGCTTCTCCACATAGTAATAATGAGAGAAGGAGCTGAAGGCCTGGCTGGGCACCATCATGGCGAACATGCCTAGGGCGTAGGCGGTCGGGGAGTTCAGGAATCTTTTTCGCATGGAATCGTTCCCTCATCTCGAATTTGATGAAAGCGCCGTACAAATGCGTCCATACTACCAAAGATTCGCTTCGGTCCGGAAATATTCCTGTAAGACGATGAGCGATTTCCTATAAAATGGATCTACGCAAGCAAACGCGAAGAGCCGGCCCCTCTCGAGGGAGAAGACCGGCTCCTTCAATTATGCGCGATATCGGTTTGCAGGGACCGATTACTTCCCGTCGGTGCGCGACTCGTCGTCGATCGGAACAATGACGACGTTCTTGTATTCCGGATTCTCGATGCGATTGTAATTGCCGAGCTCCGTCCTCTTGCCCGCCGCATCGATCTTGCCGAACATCAGCGTCTCGCCCATCCAGTTGTCGTAGAAGTACACGCTGTCGCCGAACGCCGCCGGCTTGGTGCCCTTCTCGCGCGGCTTCTTGCCGTCCGCCGCGTAAGTATCCGTCTGCCACTTCGCTTCCGCGATTCCGTCCGCGTTAACCTCGACGTAGGTTTTCAGCCCTTTGTACTCTGTCGTATACTTGAGCGCTTTGCCTTGCGGGAAGACGTACTCCGTCGAGAAGCCCTCGCCGAGCGGCTGCAACGCATCCTTGCCCTGCACGACTTGCAGCGAGATCGCCGCCTTGCGCGCCTCCGGCAAGTCTCCGCTCATCAGCGTCTTGAACTTCTCCTGTCCGGCCGGCGTACGGACGATCGCGCGTTTGTCCTTGGTGTTGTAGGTTACGTAGGCGCCCAGCGATTCGCTGATGAACCGCAGCGGCACATAGGTCCGCCCATCCTTGTTCACGATGGTGGCGTCGAGCTTGACGGACGCGCCGCCCACCGTCGCCGTCTTCTGGCCCGCTCGGAGCTTGACGACTTTGCTCTTGTCCTTGCTCGTCGCCGTGACGATGCCCGTCTTGGCGTCATAGGTGTACGTCAGCCAAGCCGGATCGTCCAGGGCGCGCAGCTGTACGAGCGTACGGCCTTGGACGGTGATCGCCGAATCCTGGTACCGGCCGTCGATGAACACTTGATTCGATTCGCCGGAAGCCGCAAAGGCCGAAGAACCTGCCGACAAGAGTCCGCCCAGCAATGTCGCAGCTACAACCGGTTTGATCCATTTATTCATATCCACATCTCCCATCGCATTGTTTTTCCCGTCTCTAGATACCCGCCGCGGACCGGACCGAATCGAACTTAGCCGCGCCCGCTGGTTCATCCGTATGGCACCGCCGTCGTTGAAAGGCATGCGCCGGCGTTCTTAGAAGCTTCGGGCGGCGGGAGCGGCCGGGGCCGTACCGCCGGCGGTCATCGCGTATGGATCGTATGCCCCATGCCTCTGGCTCCCGCAATAGCGGGATTGCGAACGATCGCTTCGTCCGCTTGCCTCTCTCCACTCCCGTCGGTGTCAGCTCCGTACGTTCCATTAGACAGTAATGCTGGAAAATTAGTTGCGTCCTAGAAAGATTGTTAAGGATTTCTTCAGGATTGGAGGCGGGCGGGACGAACGTCAACCTCCGTGCTATAATGTGGTTAACATTAAGGGCAAATGAGGTTTTGCAAATGACGATAAGGCTTCGCGGGCACCATCTGCTGTGCCTGCTCGGGTACCGGGGCAAGGGCTATTCGCCTGATTTCTGCGTGAATATGACGGGCATCTACGAGACGCTGCGAACCTCTCCCGGCACGATCATCGAACTGATCGACGGACCGGACGACATCTGCCGCGCTTATCCGGCAGATCAAGTCCCGCATTGCGAGAACGCGAGCGTCTACCGCAAGGACCAAGAGATCGCCGCCCAGGTCGGAATGGCGCTGGGCGAGCGCCTCGCATGGTCGGACATCTGCGCGCGCGTCGCCGCGAACGTGCAGCCCGACGACATCAAGCACCTGTGCAGCGATTGCATCTGGGAGCCGTACGGCGTCTGCAAGGAAGGAGTCGCGCACATTCGTAGCGGCGGCCCTTTGCAGGAATTGCCTTGATGGGGAGAAGGGCGATTGGGAGATTGAGCGATTGGGAGATTGAGCGTTTGAGCGTTTGAGCGATTGCGTTTGAGTAAGCGTTGCTATTTCTTCATCGTAAACCGACTCTTTGTCGTATCCATTGGTCATTCTGTCCGCTCCCCCTGTTCCCTATTTGAAACTCGTAGATTATAATTGCGCACGACAATTAATTACATCTTGATTGGTGGATACCCATGTTAAATCCCACATTTAAATTGATGAAATACCGTCACCACTCGCACACATACTCTCATGGTGAGTACACAACGTTTGATTTATTTATAATTTGGTTAGTGATTACGATTTTGTTCCTAACTATTTTCACTCCCATTATGAAAAATTTTAGAAAATCTGGTTGGGTATATAAGGTGTTATTTGCTCTTTGTTTTATTGTGCCAATAGCCCTTGGACTACATATGATTTTATTTACTGAGCAGGTTTGGCGCTACTACTAGCCTCTGCCAGCGCTTGACGTATCACCTCTCTATCCGGGGTGGTTATGGATTGGACTCTACCCCTGCCTTCCAGGCATAACGCAAAGATCCCCAAGTCTCTCGCTCTCGAAGACTTGGGGATCTTTGTCGTCTTAAACCGGATTGCCGGCCGGACTAGCCGCGTCCGCGCGGTCCGGCGCCGCCCCTCTCCGGAAGCCGGAGGCGAGGACGAGCGCCAAGCCGCCTCCGGCGATGCCCCAGAGCACGCCGTAGTTCAGCCCCATCCCGTGCGTGCCGCCGTAGTACAGCACATTGCGCAAGCCGGCCGCCGCGTAGCGGAACGGCGTCCACGAATACAGCCAATCCTGCGTCGCCTGCGGCATGAACTCCGGCGCCATGCCGAGGACCGGCATCGAGAAGAACAGCAGCAGCACGAGGAGCGCCATGGCCGGGAATCCGATCCAGCGGAGCAGCGCCGTCTGCAGCAGGAAGAACGCGGAGGACGCCAGCCAGAGATAGAGCCAAGTCAGGCCGGAGTCCGCGAGGTGCATCCCGTACCAGGACGACGCCATCCAGACCGTGAAACCCGAGGCGAGACCGGCCAGCGCCAGGCCCGCGACCGCTTGCTGCAGCACGATGCCGAAGCTTCTGCCGCCTGCGGCCGTGACGGCTGCGCTCGCGGCGCGCCCGGCCAGGAAGAGGCAAATGCTGAGGACCAGGCTGCCCATCCACATGATCTGGATCAGGAGGTTCGGCGCGTTCCCGCTCGCGTTGTTGGCCCCGACCGGGTGCACGCTCGATTCCTCCGTCAGGAACGGCGTCAACAGCGCCTTCGCCGTGGATACCGAGATCTGCTGCGCCTGCCGCTCCATCTGTCCGAGCAGCTGCGCGGACAGCCCTGCACCGGCATTCTTCGCGACCTGCTGGAGGATCGACTTCACGGCCGCCCCCGCCTGCGCGTTCATCCCTTCATTGTAGATCAGCTTGATCGAAGCCGGCTTCGGCGCCGGCGACGTCAGGGAGGCGACTCCTGCGCTCAAGCCTTCGGGAAGGATCAGCGCACCGTAATATTCCTGACGGTCCAATCCCGACTGCATCTCCTTCTCCGTGTCTACAAGCCCCCAATTCACCGGCAGCTGCGCGTTCTCCGTCAGCATTTTCCGGATCTGCTCCCCTACCGCCAGCTTTTCGCCTCCCGGCAGATCGACCGGCCGGTCCAGGACGACCAGCGCGACCGGCAGCGCGTTCGGCTTGGCGCCGACGACCGAACCCATCATCGCCAGGCCGAAGATAATCAACACGGCCAACACCGCCACGACGCCGATACGGACCGTTTTTTGCTTCCAAAAGGTCATTGGAACCCCTCCCATTTTAATCGACAAAGTGTTGAATAATGGCCGCAATGTTAATTATAATAACGAGAGTGAGCGGTGCAATCATCAATATGCGTGCTGTATGTTCAATACTGAACACATGGCCGGGGACCTGTTCAGTTTCGGTAAATAAAAGAGAAGTGAGGGGATGTCCATGGCGACGAAGCCGGAGGATCGGCGGACGGTCCGAACGAAGAAGCTGCTGCGCCAGGCGCTGCTGGAATTGATCGAGGAGAAAGGAATCGACCGCATCACGGTACGGGATCTCACCGACCGGGCCGAGATCAACCGGGGCACCTTCTATCTCCATTACCAAGACGTGCCGGATCTGCTGGACAAGATCAAGGAAGAGGTGTTCGCGGGTCTCCAGGCGATCATCTCGCGCATGTACATCATTCGGCTCATGGCGGAGACGAACGAGGACAAGCCTTATGAGGTGATCGTCGAGCTCTTCGAGTATTTGGGCGAGCATGCCGACTTCTTCCGCGTGCTGCTGAGCCCGAAGGGAGATATCTCCCTCGCCTTGCGCATCAAGGACATGATGGCCCGGCAGATGATGGCCAAGCTGGAGATCTGGCAGCCGCGCGAGGAGCTGATGCTCGTGTCGCGGGAATGGCTGATCGCCTATACGACGTCGTCGAATATCGGCATCATCCAACATTGGTTCGCTTCCGGGCAGGCTCTGTCTCCGTACGAGATCGCGCTCGTCATGACCCGGCTCGTGAAGAACGGCCCGGCGAGATCGATTAATGTCGAACATCTGTCCCCTCCCGAAAAGTAGAGGCGCGCCTCGCCTCTCACGTCCCGCACGCCTATCGCGCCAGACAAAGACACTGCCCGGCAGAGTCCTCGCGGACCGGTGCCGGGCAGTGTCTTCTTCTAGCTTAGGTCGTCACCGTGAAATCGACGTTCGTCCCGTCATGATAGACGCCGTCCGGCGTGACGTAGGTTAGATAGGCGTACCAAGCGCCCTTGGGATCGGTCGCCGTGAACGTCTTCGGCTTCGTGATGGTCACCGTCTGACCGGGCGCGATCGTCACGTTGTCCGGGCCAGCCGCCGGTATAGCTCGCGCCGGGCCGTCTCGTTCTTGTCCGAGAGCGACCAGTTCGCCCAGCTGATCTTCCGCGCGGCGAGGAAGTCCAGCCATCCCTGCGCCTCCGTCAGATAGGGACCGCCGTTGCCCGAAGCATCCGAGGTACCCCACTCCGTAACGAAGATCGCGATCCCTTCAACTGGATGATTTTCCAGGCCGGTTTGGACATGAGCGGGGACAGCGCAGACAGCGCGGGTACGGCCGCTCGAGCGAGACGGGGCGTTAACCTGCTTCAGCGGTTATCTCAGGGCCAAACCCCGCTCCGAGGGGCACGTTAACCCGCTTCAGCGGTTATCTCAGGGCCAAACCCCGCTCCGAGGGGCGCGTTAACCCGTTTCAGCGGTTATCTCAGGGCCAAACCCCGCTCCGAGGAGCGCGTTAACCCGTTTCAGCGGTTATCTCGGGGCCAAACCCCGATCTCCTTTCATCGTAATGGCTCTCCAACTCAGGAAAGAAACAATTCCCGCCCCAGTTCCGTAATCACGAACCTGTAGCATCTTCGTTCGCTCCCGCCAACCCGCTGTATGTAACCTTGGCTCTCCAAGCTGCGGAGAACGCGCCGGCTCGCTTCCTCCTTGAACTGCAGGCACCGGCTCACCTCCTCAATTCCGAAAGCCCCCTGATGTACCGCCGCGAACCGCATCGCCTCCCGCTCGTACACCGGCAGCTGGAACAAACGCGACTCAGGCAAACTCCCCTTTCTCCCTAACAGTTCATATACGGATCGACGGCAAGCATCCGGCCGCTGGTCCATCTCGTCCCAACTGAACGGATAGAATTTGTAGTCTTGATTCCCGATCGTACGAATTCGCATCTTCTCGAAACTGAAGCGTTTGCGTGTGATCCGCTCATGGTGCGCGACATATCCTTCGGCTTCAAACGCGATCCCGAGCGGTTCATAAAACGCATCGATGTAGATGCACGCACCGGAGAGGCTCACCATCTCGTACTCCAGCGTCAGTCCCCTGAACGACTTCAACACCGGCAGCAGCACCGACGCCAGCAGCGTTCGCGTTCCGCTCATGTCGCCTTGCATCATCTCCAGCCGTTGCCCCGTTGCCGATCTCTTTTGCTCCTCCAGATAATCGTCGACCTGCATCTCGACCTGCTTCATCGTTCATCCTCCTCCGAATTTGCGCGCAAAAAAACCGCAAGTCTCCCGAGGGAAACGAGCGGCATGTGCTTCATGACTCACACTTCATATGGACCGTACAGCATTAAACTACCATCTTGATCCGCGCTTTGTCCAGAGGAATTGAAAACGACCGCCGCTCCCTAGGTCCATCCCGACCCGAGAAGCGGCCCCCGTTCGTCACACTTTCTTGGCTTATTCGCGCCACTCGCACTCCCGACCCGAGAAGCGGCTCCCGCTCGCACTCTCGTTCCTTTTTTGCGTCAGCCCGCGCCCTCCCTCTCCCTAAGCCGTCGCCCGGCGAAGCATCGCGTAGGATAGCAGCATGAACACGACGGTGACAGGCAGCGTCCACAGCGTGAATTCGAACATTGTGTGCGCGTTGAACCAGTCGATCACGTTGACCCACCATTCCTGCTGGGTCATGATGAAGCTGAACACGGTACCCAGGATCAGCAAAGCGATGGCGAAAGTGAACAAACCTGCGCGGCCGAACCGCTTGAAAATGCCGGTGATGAAGAAGCCCGTGTAGAACAGGTTCAGAATGAGCAGGAAGGAGACGACCAGCTGGACGAACAGAGATCCGTCGCTTAAATAAGGCAGGTGGAAGAAGTTCAGTCCCGAGCCCCATCCGTCGGTCAGATCGTATTCTACGTAGGAGAGCAGGGTCAGGATCACCGCGGAGTACAGGCTCGCTCCGCCCGCTGCCACCAAAGTCCCCCAGAAGTAATCCTTGCGCCGCACGTTGAACCCGATAGCGAACGGGAAGGTGTGCGTCAGCGTGACGATGCCGATGACGAGCATGTAGATGTAGAGAGATGCGACCCCGCCCGTGTACAGATCTGCCTCCATAAATTGACTAATGACCAAATTGACTGCGAAACTGCACAGAACCACGATCCACGGCGTAACCAGCCAGTTCATCTTATCCTTCATGTGCAAGCGGATGACGCCTTGCATACGGTTGGTTGTCATTGCGCTTTCGCCTCCTTGTGTTCCGGCTTGCCGCCCGTGAGGTGGACAACCAATTGCTGCAGCGTGACGGGCGCCATCTCCAATCCGAGCGTCAGTGCCTGTTTGCGATCGTCGGATCCCGCGCCGCCCATGACGGTGACCGTCGTCAGCCCGCCCATGGATTCCCGGGCTAGTACCCGCTTGCCCGCCGCGAACGATTCAACTTTGGACGAGGATCCAACGACGGTATAGGCGCGGCCTTGGAGTTGCTCGGCTTCCTCATCCAGCAGCAGCTTGCCTCCGTCGATCAGGATGACATGCTCGAGCATCCGGCTGACCTCGTCGATGAGATGCGTCGACAGGACGATCGTGCGCGGGTGCTCCGCATAATCCTCGAGCAGCCGGTCGTAGAACAGACTGCGCGCCACCGCGTCGAGACCGAGGTAGGGCTCGTCGAAGATCGTCAGCGGCGCCCGGCTGGCGAGTCCGACGATGATGCCGACCGCGGACAGCATGCCGCGGGACAGCTTCGTCATCTTACGCTTCAGCGGCAAGCGGAAGTCCTCTACGAGCGAGTAGGCGAATTCCCGATCCCATTTCGGGAACAAGCCCGCGGCCACTTCCAGGACGTCCCGCACCGCGAAGGTGGTCGGATACTTCTGGCTCTCCTTGATGAAGCAGATGCGGCTCAGCACCCGATCGTTCTCGTACGGCGCTTCCCCGAACACTTGGATGTCTCCGCCGGTCGGGAAGATCTGCGCGGTGAGCAGATGCATGATCGTCGTCTTGCCCGCGCCGTTGCGTCCCAGCATCCCGTAGATTTTGTTCTCCTCCAGCGTGAAGCTGACGTCCTTCACGGCGTCGATATCCTTGTAAGACTTCGTTAACCGGTCTACCTTGACGATCGTACTCATTGCGACCGCTCCCCTCTCCGGATCATTTCCGATAATTGCTCTGCCGTGATGCCCAGCTTCTCCGCCTCGCGCACCATCGTCACCACGTACTGCTCGTAGAACTGTTCCTTGCGATTCTCCAGCAACCGCGCCCGCGATCCCTCTGCCACGAACATCCCGATCCCTCTCTTCTTGTACAGAATGCCTTGATCCACCAACTGATTGACGCCCTTGGCCGCCGTAGCCGGATTGATCTGGTAGAAAGCCGCGAACTGGTTGGTCGAAGGAACCTGGGATTCCTCGGCCAGCCGGCCTTCGATAATGTCGTTTTCGATCCGTTCCGCGATTTGCATGAAGATCGGACGGCTGTCGTCGATTAGAACGCTCATCTTTTGCTTCACCACCACATCGGTTAATTACTCTTGTAACTAACCATACAACGAACGAACCATGAAGTCAACAGGTGACGTGAAGAAAAACACAAAAAAAGCCAGCCGGATTGCTCCGGCTGACCCGATCTCTCGAGACCGCTAGGCGCGAGTCTCTGTCGTATCCGTTTGAACTTTACGTTCTGAACTTCCCGATGGCGCCCTGAAGGGACTGCGCCAACTGGCTGAGCTGCGCCGACGACGTTGCCACCCCCTGCATGATCGACCGCTGCTGCTGGGTGCTGGCGGCCACGCTCTGCGTGGAAGCCGCGGTCTCGCGGGCGATCCCGGACAGGTCCATGACGGAGGCCGTCACCTCTTCGGAGCTGGCCGACATCTGTTGGGCGATCGCCGACATCTCCTGAATCTGCTCGACGACTTGATCGATCGAGGCGAGGATCGCGCGGAAGGTCTCCCCGGACTCCGAAGCCCGCGTCATGCCGAGCCGCACCTCCGCGCCGCCCGACTTCATGGCGTTCGCGGTATGGCCGATCTCCTCCTGAATGGAGGAGACGAGCTCGCCGATCTGCCCCGCCGACTCGCCCGCCTGCTCGGCGAGCTTGCGCACTTCGCCGGCGACGACGGCGAAGCCCTTGCCGTGCTCGCCCGCGCGGGCCGCCTCGATGGAGGCGTTGAGCGCGAGCAGATTTGTCTGCTTGGCGATGTTCATGATCGCGCCGATAATCTGGCCGATCCGCTCCGAGTAGGATTCGAGCTTGGCGACGGACGCCATCTGCCGCGCGACGGACGCCTCGATCTCCTCCATCTGGCGAATGACCCGCTGGGCGGAAGCGTTGCCTTCCTTCGCTCGGGAGGCCGTATCCGTAGACACGCCCGCGATCAAGGAAGAAGACTCCGCGATCCGCTGCACGCCCGCGGCCATCTCCTCCATCGCGCGGGCGGTCTCCTCCGAAGCCTGCAGCTGCGTCTCCGCGCCTACCGCTACCTGGCCGATCGCCGCAGCCACCTGCTGGCTGCCCTGCGCCGACTGCTCCGCCCCCGAGGTCAGCTCCTGCGAGGAAGCCGCGACCCGCTCGGCGCTGCGGTCCACTTCGCGCAGCAGCGCCTTCAGATTGCCGACCATGTCGGCGAAGCTCCCGGACAGCATGCCGATCTCGTCCCGCGTCCGCACGGCGGCGACCGTCCCCGTCAAGTCGCCTCCGGCGATCCGCCTCGCCGCGTCGGCGAGCCCGATCAGCGGACGTCCCACGAGATTGCCGATGAGGATCGCCAGCGCCATCGCGACCGCCACGGCGGCCAGACTCGCGCCGATCGAGATCCAGACGGCGCTCTGGATCTTCGCATCCAGCAGAGCGTTCGCCGACGCGTACTCCTGACGGTAGGCCTGCTCCATCTTGCCCAGCGCGTCGTTAATGGCGGTCTTGTAAGCGGCAGACTGATCGGAAGCTTCCTTGTACTGCCGGGTGAGCTCCAGGGAGGTGAGCGTATTGCGCAAGCTGAATACATGAAGCACGTTGTCAAAGTTGGCGATATACCCGTCGGCCGCCGCGCGAAGCGACGATGCCCATTCCCGTTTCTCCGCGGTGTCGGCCGCGTCCGCCATCGTGTCGACGAGCTTCTGGAACGCCGCGCCCTCCTCCTTGAATTGCTCGACGGCGTCGGTATTCTGGTTGATGATCACGTCGGCTTGATGGCCGTTCAGGCTGCCGACCTGCTGCTTCAGATCGAGCGCCTGCGTCTCGCGGGCGACGCGGACGGCCTGTTCGCTCGAAGTCTGGCGGATGCCGCTGATGAAGTACACGGTGAATGCGATTGCGATACAGAACAGCACGATGACGCAGGCAAATCCGATGAACAGCTTCGTCTTGATTTTCAACTGGCGTAGCATTCGGCAGCACTCCCACTCCGACTATAGATAGAGATATTATCGGCAGCGAGTAGGACTTTTTTAATGGTCTATGTTAATTTTATTGACAGTACATGTTCTCTTGTAACAGGTGATTCCGGGAACGACGGTTAATCACGAGAAAAAACGGGGTCTCATCTGCAACTTTGGCGTAAAATCAAGACACACCCTTTCCGCAATCGTAGGATTGCGCGACAAATTGCGTTATCATGGTATCATATCAATGAGTCGCGGCTTTGCCGACTGTTGAAGAGATCCTATTGGAGGCTACGATCCATGAAAAATGAGCTGATCGAACGGTTCGTTACATACGCCAAGGTGGAAACGCAATCCAACGAGAGCAATCCCGATTGCCCTTCGACGCCAGGCCAATGGGACCTGGCGCGCATGTTGGTCGAGGAGCTGAAAACCATCGGCATGGAGGACGTGACTCTCGACGACAACTGCTACGTCATGGCCACGCTGCCTTCCAACGTCGACTATCCGGTCGATACGATCGGCTTCCTGTCGCATCTGGACACGGCGACCGACCTGACCGGCAAAAACGTGAAGCCGCAAGTCGTCGTAAACTACGCGGGCGGAGATATCGTCCTGAACGCGCAGCAGAAGATCGTCCTCTCGCCGAAGGAGTACCCGGAGCTGGCCGGCTACGTCGGCCAAACGTTGATCACGACCGACGGCACGACGCTGCTCGGCGCGGACGACAAAGCCGGCATCACCGAGATCATGACGGCGATGTCCTACTTGATCCGGCATCCGGAGATCAAGCACGGACGCGTGCGCGTCGCGTTCACGCCGGACGAAGAGATCGGCCGGGGTCCGCACAAGTTCGACGTGGCGGCCTTCGACGCCAAGTACGCCTATACGATGGACGGCGGACCGCTCGGCGAGCTGGAGTACGAGAGCTTCAACGCCGCTTCGGCCGTCGTGACGGTGAAGGGGAACAGCGTCCATCCCGGCTCCGCCAAAGGCAAGATGGTCAATTCCATGAAGATCGCCATGGCGCTGCACGGCCGGCTGCCCGAGGACGAGGTGCCGGAGAAGACCGAGAACTACGAGGGCTTCTTCCACCTCAATCAGATCGAAGGCGGCGTCGAGCAGACGCGGCTGAGCTACATCATCCGCGACCACGACCGCGCCAAGTTCAACGGGCGCAAGGAGCTCATGACGCTTATCGTCGACGAGTTCAAGGCGAAGTACGGGGAAGACAACATCGTGCTGGAGATGCGCGACCAGTACTACAACATGCGGGAGCGCATCGAGCCGGTGAAGCATATCGTCGACATCGCGCACGAGGCGATGACGAGCCTCGGCATCGCGCCGATCGTCAAGCCGATCCGCGGCGGCACGGACGGCTCCCAGCTGTCCTACATGGGGCTGCCGACGCCGAATATCTTCACCGGCGGGGAGAACTACCACGGCAAGTTCGAATACGTCTCGGTGGATACGATGATCAAGGCGACCCAGGTCATCATCGAGATCGTGCAAAGCTACGCGCGGCGGGCGAAGACAGGAACGCAGGCCTGAATCGCGTCTTGAAGGAGGAAGTCTCATGGAGGGGGAGCAATCCCGAGATTGGCTCGCGTCGCTGACGATCCTGGACCGGACGGCGGATCTCGCGGATCGGGACGCGTTGCACGCCTTCGCCCTCGACGAGCTGCTCTGCAAGCGCGCGGGCGAAGGCGGCCCTCCCGTCTGCCATCTCTGGCGCCACCCGCGCGCCTTCGTCCTGGGACTGAAGGACAGCCGCCTGCCCGGCGCGGCGAAGGCTTCGCGATATCTCGCGGAAGCCGGCTACGAGGCGGTCGTCCGCCATTCCGGCGGCGCCGCGGTACCGCTCGATCCCGGCGTCGTCAACGTGTCGCTGATTCTGCCGAAGGCGCAGACGGCGGACATGCGGTTCCACGGCGACTTTGAGCGGATGTACGAACTCGTGAGCCTCGCGCTGGACAAGCTCGGATGCCGCGCCGACAAGGGCGAGATCGCCGGTTCCTACTGCCCGGGCGACTACGACCTCAGCATCGGCGGCCGCAAGTTCTGCGGCATCGCGCAGCGGAGGCAGGTCCGTTCCTACATCGTGCAGGCGTTCATCGTAGCCGAGGGATCGGGCGCCGAGCGCGCGGCGGAGGTGCGGGAGTTCTATCGGCTGGCGGGCGAAGGGGCGGACCCGGCCGCCTATCCGGCCGTCGTGCCCGATCGGACGGCCAGCTTGGAGGAGCTCGCGGGTCTGCCGCCCGGTACGGGCGCGGCGGCCTTCGCGGAGGCGGTCAAGCAGACGATCCGCGACCGGCATCTGATGCTGGGCGCGCCTGTGCCGGACGCGGCGTGGCGCATGCCGTCGGACGAAGAGGTGCGCGCGGCGGCCGGCTCGCTTAGAGCGCGTTACGGCCAGATCTTGATGGAATCATAGCTGATCGCAACGGCGCCGCTTCCCCGGTATAGGGAGGCGGCGCCGTTGGCATGTATGTCTACTACGCTATGTCCATCCCATCCGTGCGGCCAGCGACTGAATCTGGGCAAGGTGATGCCGCCCGTGCCAGTCATACCGCTGCAAGGCGTGATCCAGCGTCATCTCGCCATGGGCCGGACTCGTGAAGGCGCGGCGGAATTCGTGCGGCGAGCGCGAACGCAGCAAGATGACGAAGCGTTCGCGCAGCGTCGCCAGCAAGACCAGGGAATTCTCGATCGGCGTATCCCGGTAGTCGTCCAGCTCGGCCCACAAGTCTTCCCGGTAGGAGCTTGCGAGCGGGGCTTCTTCGGTCAGCGCCCGCTTGAAGCGAATGTACGCATTCATGTCGTTGTCCGCCAGATGATGGACGACCTGCCGCACGGTCCATCCGCCCGGGCGATACGGCGTCTCGAGTTGGCCGGTAGCCAGATGGCCCACAGCGGAGCGCAGCCGTCCCGGCAGCGCGGCGATCTCGGCGATCCAAGCCGCCCGCCGGGCGGATGTCGGATTCTCCTCCGGCCTAAACGTTCCGATCGGGTGGGATAGTGGATCCATGGCGCTCACCTCCTTCCTTTCTCATGGAAATCGCATCAAAGCCCCTCGGAACTTCCTCATCCCTCGTTCATGTCCGCGCACGCGGCGGCGCATTGCTCGAAGCTGGTCCGCGCCTCCCTGCGCTGCTGCCGTAGTCGATCGAGCGGCCAGGGGCCTCCGCCCGCCCGCAGATCGCTGTCGATCAGCTGCAGCATCCACAAGGAGAAGACGGCGGCGAAGCGGCTATACCCCCGCTTGAACGAAGGAGCGAGTGCCAACGCCCCGATCCGAGCCGTCTCGGCCATATAACGTTCGAGCGCCCGGCCGCGGATCGCGGCGTCCACCGGCTTGGGGAACAGCGGATGGGACATGTCGAGGACATGATAGAGGTCCCAGTAAGGATGGTTCAAGTGGGCATGCTCCCAGTCGAGCACCTTGATCCCTTCGGCGGTCATCGCATAGTTGCCCAGGTGCAGATCGCCATGGGAGAAGACGCTGGCGTTCGATACCTCCTCCGCCCACGCCGGCTGGCGGGTCATCTCGGCCGCTTGGCGGACGAGATCTCCCGGTATGCCGGGGAGCGGCTCGGCTCTCGACTGAATATCCGCGGCCATCCGCCGGATCGCCGGCTTCGGTCCCCGGAGCGGCGCCTCCCGCAGCGTATCCGTCGGCAGCGCATGCCAGCGCGCGATCTGCGACATGAGCGCGAGCGCCGTCTCTTCGGCGAAGGCGTGATCGAGCGGACCGAGGTCTTCGAATAACGTCCAGCTCATCCCCGGCGCACTGGGGGACGAGCGGGCGAGCAGCCGCGGGTAGATCGGCGGGAGAGCTGCGAGTACGTGCTCGTAGACCCACGCCTCCGTGCCGAGCTGCCCGTCGTTCGTCAGCGGCTTCCAGATGCAGCTCTCGCCGGAATCTAGATAGAGGCGCTCCACCTCGCTGCCGTTCATGCCGCGGTAGAGCGTCTCGCGCCGGACGATGCGCCGCTCGTCGAGCCTCCCATCCGGCCCGATGAGCCCATTCCAATCCAAGTCGTCCCTGTCGCGCACCTGCAAGTCCTCCCCCACTCTATCGTCATCCCGGTCGTACGTCTCCGTTCCCCACTCATTATAGTCCACAACTATTAATATAATCGATTCTATATATTTCTGTGAAGCCACCCGAACGGATATACTGGGGGAAACCTTCCCGAGGAGGAAACGGCATGCACGAGGACGTTAAGAAGCTGTTCGACGCGGTGGCGCGGGATTACGATCAGCAACGAAGACAGCTCATCCCTTGCTTTGACGACTTCTATGGCATGGCGCTGGCGCTCGTGGAGAGCGAATCCGCCGCTCCCCGCATTCTCGACTTGGGCGCGGGCACGGGCTTGTTCTCCGGCATGGTGCTGCAGAAGTATCCGGATGCCCGGTTGACGCTGGTGGACATGAGCGAGAAAATGCTGGACGGCGCGCGGGAGCGGTTCGGCGGCAATCCGAACGTTCGCTATGTGGTGGCGGATTATACGGACCTGCTGAACGGGTCCGAATCGTACGACTTCATCGTGTCTTCGCTCTCCATCCACCATCTGACGCATCCGGCCAAGCGGGAGCTTTTCACAGCCATCTACCGGTCGCTCGCGCCGGGCGGAGCATTCGTGAACGCGGACCAAGTGCAGGGGAATTCGCCTGCCGCGGATGCCTACTACCGCGAGCGGTGGCTGGCGGCCATCGGCCGGAGCGGCTTGGCCCAAGCCGCCATCGACGCCTCGGTGGAGCGCCGGAGCGTCGACATCAACGCCAAGCTCGGCGACCAGATCGCGTGGATGGAGCAAGCCGGGTTCGCGGACGCGGACTGCATGTACAAGTACTTGGACTTCGGCGTGTTCTACGGACGGAAAAGTTAGCGCAAGATCGCGCGGCACCGTTCGGCCGCTTGATTGGAGCATCTTGCCGCAAGGCGGCGCTGCCGACGACGTTTGCCTGCAACTGCGACCAAGAGCAGCGGGTTCGCGCGATGGTTGGCGCGTCTTGCACTTGGGAACGCTGCCGACGTCGCCCTGCATGTCATATCGATCATCCGGCTCTTCTCCCTCTGGCACGTTAGATATTTATTCATTGCAGCACGACAACAGGCCGCCGGTCCCCGGGAAAGGGACAGGCGGCCTGTTGCTTGACCATACGGAAACGGGACGGAGCGGGGCATGCCCCGTCACCGTCCCGCATGAAGATATCGTCCGTTCCGGTCTTAGAAGCCGCCGCCGGTCTCGGCCGTACCGAGCAGGCTGTGCACGACCTTCGCCGCTTCGGCGCGGGTCGTCAGTCCTTGCGGCGCGAACGTGTCGTTGCCGCGGCCCTGCATGAGGCCCGAGCCGGCGATGATACCTACGGCGTCGCGCGCCCAACTGCTGATCTTACCGTTATCCTTGAACGACGATTGCCCGTTCGTCCCCTTCAGCGCTGGGATCCGGGCCAGCATGACCGCCATCTGTTCCCGGGTGATCGGCGCGTTCGGATTGAACCGTCCATCCTCGTAGCCGGTGATCAGCCCATTGGAGGCGGCGATCGCGACGTAGTCCGCGTACCAGGAGCCGGTCGCGACGTCCGTGAAGCCGGAAGTCCCGGTCTTCGCCTTCAGGCGGAATTCCGTCACGAGCAGCTTCGCGAACTCGGCCCGCGTGACCGACTTCAGCGGCGAGAAGCTCGCGGCTTCCGTCCCGTCGACCATCTGCTTCGCGGCCAGCTCAGCGATGACGTCATGCGCCCAGTACGTGGCGGCGACGTCGGCGAAGCTGCGGTCGTATGTGAGCGCGCCGTACGTACCCGGCCCGTTCACGGCAGCCGTCAGCTTGCCGTCCTGCAGCTTGGCAGGGACATAGGTCACCCTGCCGTCCTCGATCCGATAGAGGTTGGTCCGCTTGGGATTCGCCCCCGCATCCAGTTGGACGGATACGACGAGCGGCTCGGCGAATCCGGTCAAGCTGCCCAACGAATTGCCGTTCTTCGCCGAGGCGGACAACCCGAGCTTCACGACGGCGCCCGCCGCCGCTACATTCGTATTCGCCGTTTGAGCGCCCGCGAGCTGCGCGGTCACGGCAGCCGCGGCAGGCCGTTCGTAGTTCAGCGTCAACGTGGCGCCATCCGCTCCGCCAGTCGGCACCAGCTTCGCGGCATCCGCGAGTACCCGTGCCGGCAAGGACACGGAGACGCCGTTCAGGTTAAATTGAACCGTACCGCCGTTGCCCGCAAGCTCCGCCAGGTTGAGCGGCAGCGACACATTCGCCGCCGTCGCGCCGGTCGGGAGGGAGACCGGAATCGTCACGACGCCGTTTACCGGCTTCGGTACGTCCTTCTCCGCGATCGCGACCGTCACCGTACCCGGCGTTGGCGTAGGCGTCGGTGTCGGCAATGGGCTCGGCGAAGGCGTCGGGCCGCCTGTACCAGGCGTCGGCGTCGGTGTTGGTGTCGGCGAAGGGCTTGGTGTCGGACCTTCCGTGTCCGGCACGCCTTCCTTGTTCGTGATACGCCCTTCCAACTTGGCGGTAATCGCTCCGCCCTTGAACGTATCGACGATGTACTTGTAGAACACGTCGAGATCCGTCGGGCCGACCTGGGCATCCGTCGCTTCGGTCAGTACCTTGTAGTTGTCGCCGCCGGCCGCCATGAAGTTGTTGACGACGGCCGTGTACGTCTTGTCGTCCTCGATCGGCGTGCCGTCCGCCTTCGTCAAGGTCGTCACGCGCTTGTCGACGTCCAGTCCCATATAGGCCGTGTACTTCAGGCCCGAGATCTGCAGCGTCTTCGTATCCGGCGTGCCGTCTACCTTCTTGCCCCACTGCTGCTGCAGCAGCGTCTTGATCTGCTTGCCCGTCAGCGTGAGCTTGACCAGCGTGTTGCCGAACGGCTGCACCTTCGCGAGGTCGCCGAACTTCACTTCGCCCGTCGGCAGATCCGCGCGGATGCCGCCCGGGTTCATGAACGCGAAGTCCGTGTCCGGGAAGGCCGAGCGCATCGCGTCCGCGATCAGGTTGCCGAGCGGCGCTTCGTTATTGTACGCGTCGGTCCGGACGACCGAGCCGTCCGTCGTGCCGACCGGCTGCTTCAGCTCCGGATGCTTGTCCAGATATTGGTTCACGAGCGCCAGCGATTCCGCATCCGGCGTCACGCCGTCCTGGAACGTCGTCGTGACGGTGGCCGACTTGGCCGTCACGTCACCCGTGTTCGGATCGATGAGCAGCTTGACGTCCTCAAAAGCCGTTCCGTAGGAGTACGCCTGCACCACCAGCTTGCCGTCCACCAAGCCGTTCGCCAGCGCATGGTTGTCGCCGGCCATGATGACATCGACTTCGGGGTCGACGGCCTTGGCGAGATCGGCCGCTTCTCCGGTCGTGACGCCATCCTTCGTCGTGGCCGGGTCGTGAGCCAGGACGACGATCGTCTTCACGCCTTGCTGCTTCAGCTCCGCGACCGCCTCGTTGACGACCGGCGCTTGATCGACCAGCTTCACGCCGCGCAGCCCTTCCGGCGACACCTTGGTTACCGTCGCCATCGTCACGACGCCGATGAAGCCGATCTTGACGCCGCCGATCTCTTTGACTACATAGGGCGCGATGATCGGCTTGCCCGTCTTCTCGTCGACGACGTTCGCGTTCACGTAGTCGAAGTCTGCGCCTTTGTGCATCACGCCGCCCACTGGATCAACGCCGCCATCGAGCTGCGTCTTCAAGGAGGCGACGCCTTGGTCAAACTCATGATTGCCGAGCGTGCCGACGTCGAACTTCATGAGATTCATCCATTCCATCGTCGGCTCGTCGCGTTCGAGCGAGGAGACCGGCGCGCTCGCGCCCACGGAATCCCCGTTGTGGACGAGCAGACTATTCGCATACTTCGCGCGCGCTTCCTTCAGGTACGCGGCCAGGATCGGCGCGGTGCCTACCGGCTTATTGCTCACGAACGAAGTCGTATCCAACTGACCGTGCAGGTCGTTGATCCCGAGCAGATGGACTTCGACCAGTCCGTCCGAAGGTCCGCCGCTCTCGCCCAACTTCAAGTTGTAGATCTCGAAGTCTTTGGCATCCCGCGTCCCGGTATCCGTGATCTTGCCGTTCGTAGCTGCCGCGTATTTGGCTGCAGCCGGCGAGCTCGTGAACGTCACCTTCACGTCGCCCGGAATCGGCGCGATGGACCAGTTGCCATCCGCGCTCGGGCTCACCGACTGCTTGGACGCAATGTAATCCATGAGCACTTGACGATTCTCGTCCTGCGTGTCGACAATCAGCTGCGAGCCCTTGAGGCCCGGGAAGTTGCCGCCGCCGCTCGCGCGGTAGTTGTTCGTCACGACGAGGAAATCCTGGTTCGGATCGATCGGCTGCCCCTTGTATTGCAGGTTCACGATCCGGCTCGAAGAAGCGTCGTTCACGGAGCCATCCGGCTTGTACTTCGCGTTCTTCGTTACGTCGATCTGATACGTCACGCCGTCAAGCACGTCGAAGTTGTAGACCGCGAAGCTCGAATCCAGCAGCGGCTGCGCCGTCGCGACGCCCGGATCGATCTGGTTGAAGGCGCCGGCCGACATCTCCAGCCATTCCTTCACGGTCGAACCTTTGATCAGCACGGCTTTCAGCGTGTTGTCATAGAGGTAGAGGTCGCTCGCGCTGCGAATCGTGAGCGGTCCCGTATCGATATCCGTATATTCGGACGGACCGTTGCGTCCCGCCTTAAACGGCGCGCCGGCGCTCAGGATCGGCGTGTCCTTGTAGGCGTCGAGACCATGGTCCGCGATATACTTCTCCACATACCACTTCTGCGCGTCCGTCACGATCTGGATGGACGGATCGTCCTGCACCATGGCGAAGTAGCTGTGGATCGGCGCGTCGGTATCGCCGAGACGTTGGTTGGTATAGGCAACCGTCGCGTCATGTTCCGCATTAACGGCATCGCGAACCGATTGATCCGGCGTCACGTTCGCGATATTCACCTTGATCTCGGTGCGGTAGATCGAGCGGGTCGACGAGGAAGACTGCGCCTTGTCGACGGTCCACTTGCCTCCCGCATCCTTCACGAGCGTCAGGTCGATCAGGCCGAGATTGGCCCCGCCGAAGCCCGCCTGCGTCGCGGGCACGCTGTTGATCGTGCCGCCGCCCGGGCCGTACGTGTT
Source organism: Cohnella nanjingensis (assembly GCF_014212125.1). Taxonomy (GTDB): domain Bacteria; phylum Bacillota; class Bacilli; order Paenibacillales; family Paenibacillaceae; genus Cohnella; species Cohnella nanjingensis. Next base: position 1,169 of record NZ_JACJVP010000066.1, on the reverse strand, counting down.
GTTTACGACACTGGAACCATTATTGTACGGAAGTTTGGTAGCCGGATCCTTGAACAGCGTATCCAGCGTCGCATTGTCACCGGTTGGGTATATCTTGTGCGTGTGGGAGAACGCGATCGCGTCGATGCCCGGCACCTTGCTCAGGGCGTTGACGTCGTTCTCGGACATGTCGCCGATCTGCGCGTTCGCGTCGAAGCCGGTATGCGCCAGCGCGACAATAACGTCGGCTCCGGCTGCCTTCATCAGCGGCACGAACGTCTGCGCTGTCTGGGCAATGTCCTTCGTCGTTACCTTTCCGGCCAGATTGACCTTGTCCCATTCCATGATCTGCGGTGTAACGAGACCGATGACACCAATCTTGACCTGCTGGTCTTGACCGGCGTCGTCCTTGAACGTCTTGTCCAGGATGACATACGGCGTGAATTTGTTCTCCGTGTCGTTGCTCGGGTCGCCGTCGCTCCCGTTGTCCACGTACACGTTGGCATTGAGATATGGGAATTTGGCGTCTTGGTAGACGCGGTTTAAATAGTCCAAGCCATAATTGAATTCATGATTGCCGAGCGTCGCCGCATCGTACTGCAGCAGATTCATCGCCTTGATCATCGGGTGGACCGCATTCGAATCGGACAGCTTGTCCACCTTGGCCATATATGTGCCCAGAGGGGTGCCCTGAATGAGATCGCCGTTGTCGAACAGCAGCGTGTTCGGCTGCTCCGCGCGGGCCTGCTTGATCAGCGTGGCCGTGCGATCCATCCCGATCGTCACCGCGTCCGCGCCTTTGAAGTAGTCGTAACCCATGATGTTGGTGTGAAGATCCGTCGTGTCCAACAACCTGACGTGAAGCGGCGGCGCTTCCGCGGCTGCGGCGGCCCTGCTCGTCCCGAACCACCCGATCCCTCCGAGCACCTGTACGGACAGCACTGCCGCGGCGATGGCGGAAGAGGCGGTTTTCCTTCCAAGCGATCTCCAACTCATACCTAACATGTTCCTCCTTTGATAAACGTTTTCATGGTCATCTTAGCAGCTTTTCTTACAGTTTATTAACGAGAACTGTTAACTCTCTGTAAATTCTAATGCAAGTTAATTCTACTGTAACGCCCTAACTCCTTCTTCACTCGTCACAAAACGCAAAAAAGCCTCTCTGGTCGGGGGGCCACTGAAAAAGTCCG
>NZ_JACJVP010000065.1 GCF_014212125.1 Cohnella nanjingensis | reverse complement strand
TACTCAAAGGGGATAATATCAATACCGCGAGGCTTCCATGTTATAGATCGGGAAAAGGTTATCCGGACCCAAGCGCATGCGTTACGTTCAGTTTATCACATTGCCGCCGCCGTTAATCGCTTGAGGAATCATTTCTTGCGCATCCGCGCACCGACACGGCTCCAGACCCGATCGATTCGAGCCTCCTCCACCGAATAGACAGTCCCCGAGTCCCGCGCGCCGCTAATGGATGTCCCATTTTCGCAGTGACGCCAGCCTGCTCTTTCCATCGGAGAACGCGGCGATCCCGAGCGAGCCGCTGCCGGGGTAGATCCGCGCGGTCATGACCTTCTCCCCGTCCTGCAGGAACACTTCCAGCGAGGAGCGGTCGACGAAGACGCGCAGCATCAGCTTGCCGTCGCGGAGCGGAATGGCCGTCTCCCGCACGCCTCCGGGCCCGATCCCCGACCGATTCCGGTCCAACGCGAACACGCCTTCCGGCTGCGAATAGCTGAGCACCGTCTCTTCTCCGCCGCCTACCCGGAGCTTCAAGCCGAACCTCGCGGCGTCCCCCGCGTCGAATACCGCCTCCAGCTCGTAGCTGTCTCCAGCCGTCTCTACGATCGTCTCCCCTTCAAGCGCCAGGTCCCTCAACTCGAATCGCTCGCCCCGATAATTCTCGATCTCTGCCACGGGCCTGAACCGAACTTGCCCGCCCAGCACGATCATCTCCCGGGGCAGCGTCATCGCGCCCGCCCACTGATGGCCCTGCTGCGTCGGCATCTCGCTCTCCCACATATCCATCCATCCGATGACGATTCGGCGGCCCCGCTCGTCGAGCGTGGATTGCGGCGCATAAAAGTCGAAGCCTTGATCCATCGGCGCGTATCCTACGGAATGGAACTCGCCGCTCCTCTCGTCCCAGCGGCCGCGCATATACAGCGTAGAGTGAAGGTTGCCGTAATCGCGCCCCTGCGGCGGCATGCGCTGGGGAGAGAACATCAAAAAGTCCGTCTCTCCGATCGAGAAGAAATCCGGGCACTCCCAGTTGTTGCCCATCTCTCCCCCGCTCTTGGCCATGATGCCGATGAAAGTCCAATCGGTCAGGTCGGCGGAGCGATACAAAAGAATTTGGCCGTTGCCTTGGCCGTCATTCGAACCGATCACGACATAATAGCTTCCATCCCGCTCGAATACCTTGGGATCGCGGAAGTCCTTCAAGCTCGCTCCCGCCGGGATCTGCGGCAAGCCGATGACGGGGTTGCCCTCGTACTTGCGGAAGAAGACGCCGTCCTCCGACACGGCCAAGTTCTGCGTCTGCCAATAGTCCTTAGAGGAATCCGGGCCTGTCACCACATGGCCGGTATACATCAAATACAGCGCCCCGTCCTTCTCGATCGCGCTGCCCGAGAAGCAGCCCCCCGAATCGTAGCTCTCGCCCGGAGCGAGCGCGATCGGCAGATACGTCCACTTAATCAAGTCGCGGCTGACGGCATGCCCCCAATGCATCGGTCCCCATGTCGGCAGGTACGGATAATGCTGATAGAACAGATGATAGTTCCCTCTATAGGGAACGAAGCCGTTCGGATCGTTCATCCATCCGAATTCGCCCATGAGATGATAGTTCAGACGATAATCCGGGCGCAGGCGAATCTTGTTCTCTTGGATGAAGCGGTCGGCGTCTAATGTCGAGTATCGAATAAAGCATCAACCTTTGCGAGTTTGTCATGAGTTCAAGCTTGCTTATTTGATCGAGCCTTGGGTAACGCCCTGAATGATGAATCGCTGCGCGAACAGATAAACGATCAGTATCGGCAGGACGATAAGCAGCACCGCAGGCAGAAATTTCTCGTAATTGGTCGAATAGGTGCTGTTGAACACTTGAATGGCCAGCGGCAGCGTTAATTGATGTTTGCCCGCATTCTGAAGAACGAGCGTCGGCAGCAGGAAGTCGTTCCATATCCATAACACGTCGAGGATTCCGATAGTCACCGACGTCGGCTTCAGAATCGGCAGGACGATCTTGAAGTACGTCTTCCAACGATTGCAGCCGTCCATCAAAGCCGCTTCCTCGAGCTCGAGCGGAACGCTCTTGATAAATCCGTGATAGATAAACACCGCCAGCGGCACCCCGAACCCGATATACATGAAGATCAGGGTCGACTGCGGCTGATCGTGGATCCACCCCAGCTTGCGCCCGTAGATGGAGACGATCGGAATCATGATCGATTGGAACGGAATGACCATCGACGACACCATCATGAAGAAGAACGAATCGTTCAGCCGCGTCTTGTTGCGGACAAAGAAATAAGCCGTCATGCCGGAGAACAACAAGATGAGAACCACGCTTGCCGACGTAATGAAGAAGGTATTCCATAGGCTTCGGAAATAGCCCATCTCCTCGATCGCCGCCTTGAAGTTGCCGAAGCGGAGAGAGGTCGGCAGCGAGCTGGGCGAATCGATGATTTGCGCGTTGGTCTTTAAAGCATTGAACAGCAGAAGCAAGAATGGAAAGAAGAAGAAGCAGAAGGAGACGGCCAGAACGGCGTAGATCCACGTTTTCTGAAGCGCCGCGCGCGTTTGCATTAAGCCTCGACCTCCAATTTCTTGCTGAAGTAAACCTGGAGAACGGTCGCGAGCGCCACGACGAAGAAGAGAACGAACGCCTCGGCTTGTCCCAATCCGTAGTCGTAGCTTCGGAATGCCTTGTCATAGACGTGCATCGAAGCCATCGTCGTGCTGCCGTACGGTCCGCCCTTCGTCAGGGAGAAGTTGACGTCATACACCATGAAGCCCCGTTGCAAGGATAGGAAGATCGTTACGATAAACGAGGGAACCATGAGCGGCAGAATCATCTTTCGCATGCGGAGCCAAGCGTTCGCTCCATCGATGGTCGAGGCCTCGATGATGTCTTTGGGCACGTTCATGAGGCCCGCCACGAAGATCACCATCATATAGCCGGCATATTGCCAAACCGATACGATGACGATCGCCCAGAAGGCTTTATGCTCATCCCCCAGCCAGGAGGTCGCGAACAACGAAGATCCGAACTTCTCTCCGAAGTTTACCGCCACGTTATGGAAGACGAACTGCCAGATGAAGCCCAGCACCAGACCCCCGATCAGGTTCGGCGTAAAGAACGCCGTGCGGAAAAAATGCTGCCCCCTTATGCCTGCCGTCACCAAGGAAGCGAGCAGGAACGCGACCCCGTTGACCAAAATGACCATGAAGAACACGTACTTGATCGTAAGCCATATCGACTGCCAGAACTTGCCGTCCTGGAATACGGCGACGTAATTATCCTTGCCGACGAACGGCATCGTGGACGAGACGCCGTCCCATTGGAAAAAGGTCATGTAAATCCCGTAAACGAATGGGACGAGGATCACCGCCAGGAAGATGAGTATGGCCGGCCCGGTGAACAGCAGCTGGTTGCCGATGCGCTTCCCCCGATGCTTCTCTGATATCATTAGGAATGCCTCCACTCTGTCGTTGTAGCACGGATACGGGAAAAATCGATGGATAAGTCCCATGGCTTACCCATCGACGACGGGTCAGACGATTACTTGGCCGTCTTCCAATAGTTCTGAATATCGGAAGCCAGTTCCGCGACGTCGCTCTTGCCGGCCAAGTACTTCTGCATCGACGCGCCAAGCACCTTCCAATGGTCGCCGGGCACGTAGTTCCCTGCGAACGCGATGGACTTGCCCGCGTCATTGTAGGCCTTGATCGAGACGGCCAGCGAATCCTTCGGCTGAAGCGTAATATTCTTGAACGCGGGGATGACGCCGACTTGGTTCACCAAGAAATCCTGGCCTTCAGCGTCGTATACGATCCATTCGAGGAACTTCTTGGCCGCGGCTTGCTGCGCCTCGGAGTTCTGCGTCTTGTCGACGATCACCTGCTTCGTCGCCCCGATCGCAATGGCCGAATTGGCCTTGTCGCCGGCCTGATTGCCGACCGGAACCGGAATGAAGCCGAATTCGCCGGTCGGATTCGATTTCTGCAGCTCCAGATACATCCAGTTACCATTGAACGTCATGGCCGCCTCGCCCTTCGCTACCGCAGCAGCGCTCTTCTCATAAGTGACGGCCAGCGGATCCTTCTTCCCCGCGTTGTACTTCTTCATGACATCGAACGTGTTCATAAGGCCCTGGAAAGCCGTATTGTCCGCGATCTTCTCCGTTCCGGCCTTCAAGCCGTTCAGATAGTTAACCACGTCGCCATCCGGCTGCGCCGCATATGCGAGAGCTAGGAAGTGATTGCCCAGAGACCAGTCCATGCTTCCGATGAGGAGCGGATTCACGCCCGTTGCCTGGATTTTGTTGAACAGCTCCTCCAGCGAAGAAGTCGTATTGATCGCAGCCGGGTCGAAGGTTCCGCCCACCGCTTTGTCGACGACCGCTTTATTGTAGATGAGGCCATAGCCTTCGATCGAGAACGGGAAGGCCAGCGTCTTGCCGGCGATCTGATTGGGCTGCGCCATATCCGCAACCCATTTCTCATTCGAGAGGTCGGCAGCCTTGTCCTGGAACTTGGAGATATCTCCCGCATCCAGCATGATCAGAGCGGGCGCCGTGCCCGATGCGTACAGCGTGGACGCCATCTCCACCGGGGATTGGCCGTCCCCCGTGCTGATGATGCTGATCGCAATGTTCGGATTCGCTTTCTTGAAGGTCGCAGCCGCGGCTTCCAGCTTGGCTTGAATATCCGCTCCCTTGGAGTTCAGGAAGGTGATCTTCACTTCTTTGGCATTCGCCGAGCTTGCCGACGCGCTCCCCCCGGAAGCGTTCTCATTGTTGCTGTTCCCGCAGGCGGCTGCAACGATAACCAAGGCAAGCGTCATCATCAAGACAAGTGCGCGATTGAACTTTTTCATTCTTTTTCCCCCATCATTCGATTATAGTGGGTCAACCATGAACCCTTGTAAAATCATGTCAATCGTTTGACATGTCAATCGTTTGACACAATCGTATCAGCATTCTATGAAAACGTCAACATTCTCGGAGAAATCGATTGGCAGGGGAAAATAAGCCGTAAATTGCGGCTTAATTGGTTTCGCGGGGCTGTGCTGCGGGAAATAAGCCGTAAAATGCGGCTTATTTCGTTTCGCGGAGCTTATCTATGCTCAGGTTGTCTCGCGTTCGATCAGCCCCACCGGAAGCACATTCTCCGTCTCGAAGGGTTCCCCGTCGATTTGCTTGCGGATCAATTCCACCGCCAGACGTCCCATATCTTCGATGGGCTGCTTGATCGTGGTGATCGCGGGGCTGACCCACGTCGCGGCATTCACGTCGTCGTAGCCGATAATCCGGATATCTTGCGGAATTTCTTTGCCCAGCTTCCGGCACCATTTAATGACGAACGACGCGATAATATCGCTTGTCGCGAAGACGCCGTCGATATCCGGATGACTTTGGAACAACGTAGCCATCAGCCGCTCGTATTCCTGCTGATCGAAGACGTTCATGTCCGTCTGCAGCGTGATGAACGTGATGCCATGGGAGCGAAGCTTGTCTTCGAAAGCCGTCGTTCGCAGATTGGACAGCATGTCCAACTGCAGGTTTCCGCAGAAATGGGCGATTTTCCGGCATCCTTTCCCGATGAGAAGCTCCGCCGCCAGTTCGCCCCCCCGGCCATTGTCGGAAGCGACGTAAGGGATGGCGTCAATCCGCCGGTCGATCGTGACTAGCGGATAGTTCAGATTACGATATTCCTGCACTTCCAGCGTATGACTGCCCATGATGATGCCGTCTACCCGGTGGCGTTTCATCATCTCGATATAATCCCGTTCCTTCGCCGGATCGAGCTGGGAATTGCAAAGCAATAGCTTGTACCCCAGCCGATAGGCGTGATACTCGATCGCATCGGTCAGCTCCCCAAAAAAGGGATGCGAGACGTTCGGTACGATCAGGCCGATCAGATTGGATTGTTTGCGCAGCAGGGAGCGGGCGATCTCGTTCGGCTGGTAGTTCAGCTCCGCCATCGTATCGTAGACTTTCCGGCGCGTTTTCTCGCTGATATATCCTCTATTGTTCAATACCCGGGACACCGTCGTCACCGATAAGCCGGCGCGTTCGGCTACGTCGTTAATCGTTGCCATATTTACCCCTTTGCCTCTACGAACGGAGGCGCATATGAATTATGGCCATTATACCATTGATTGCATCCGGCGCCGAGGCGACCGCCGCGGGATGCGGTTTTCCGCCTTAAACCCCCTCATTCCAAGCCATCGGGCCGATCGACCGGAAGGATGGCGAGCTTCGAGACTAGTGAAACCGGAATTCATTATAATTTCATCCTTTACTTTATCCCATTTTGGAATAAAGATGCTATAATGAAGACCTGAGGGAAGGAGGACATCCGATATGAACAAACAATGGAAGCTGACGGGCTCGATTTTTCTCGCCTTTCTGAAAATGGGCCCCCTCACCTTCGGCGGAGGCTATGCGCTGATTCCCGTGATCGAGCGCGAAGTCGTCGAGAAAAAGGAATGGCTGCCCCCCGAAGAGATCACCGATATTATGGCGATCGCGGGGTCGGTGCCCGGAGCGGTCGCCGCCAATTCAGCGACATTGATCGGCTATCGGATCGCCGGCATCCGCGGCGCGCTCGCCGCGCTGTTCGGCATTCTTTTTCCCGCTTTCTGTCTGATGATCGCCTTGTCCGTTTTTTACGTCCAATTCAAAGACAACGCCAAAATCCAAGCCGCCTTCACGGCGATCCGGGCCACCGTTGCCGCTCTGATCGTCTATGCCGCCGTCCGAATCGGCCGGACTTCGGTCGTCGACTTCGCTACCGGCGCGATCGCCGCCGTCGGACTGCTGCTGCTGTTCACCCGACTCCATCCGATGCTGGTCATCGTCTTCGGCGCAGTCGCCGGCATCGCCGCCGTTATGCTTCGCGACCGCTTCGGCAAGCCGACCAAACCGTTGGACGAGACGCCCGTCTATGACTATATGATATAATCTGGAAGAACGGAGAAGCCCGATGCTGATAAACTTGTTCGCAACCTTTTTTCTGGCGGGCCTCGTCTCGTTCGGCGGCGGATATGCGATGATTCCGCTTCTTCAGCGGGAGGTCGTCGTTCGGCACCTGTGGATGAGCGCAGACCGGTTCTCCGACATCGTCGCGGTCGCCGGCATGTCTCCCGGTCCGATCGCGACGAACATCGCAGTGGCTGTCGGCTACCAAGAGAAGGGCCTGACCGGCTCCGCCGTCGCCGCGCTGGCGATCGTTCTTCCTTCGCTTGTTCTGATTCTGGCCGCCGGCCGGATGTTCTCCCGCTTGCAGCGTCACCGGATGGCCAAGGCGGCCTTTTACGGTCTTCGGCCCGCCGTCTTCGGCCTAATCGTCTTTGCGGCCGTCTCGTTTGCCGGGCAAGCCGGCTTGCTTGACGGCTTCTCCGCCTTTGCGGAAAGCCAGATGCTGATCTTCGCCGGATCGTTGTGCGCCCTGATCTTCCTGCACAAGCATCCGTTCTCTGTTCTTATCCTATCGGGATTGGTCGGCATCGCGCTTTACAGCTAAGCTTGAGCCGCCCAGCGCCCGTCTTCCAGAGGTGTACACCCCGTGAACCAGAATCTACCGTTAAGCCCTTGCTGCTCCGCAAGCAGGCTGTCGGAGCAACGCGACAGTATCCCGGCGCTCCAGCCGCAGCCCGCTTCCCCCGCGTTTGCCGGGACGTCCCGGCCCGCGTCGACGGAAAATATGGTTTATCTCCCCGGCGGGACGTTTACGATGGGGTCGAATTCGGCGGAGGGCTACCCTGCCGACGGCGAAGGACCGGCCCGGACCGTCCGCGTCGATCCCTTTCGGATCTCCGCCTATGCGGTGACGAACGCGCAGTTCAAAGCGTTTGCGGATGAGACCGGGTACGTCACCGAGGCCGAGCGGTTCGGATGGTCTTTCGTGTTCCATTTGTTCGTCCCCGAATCGGCGAAGCTGCTAGCGGATCCGGCGCCGAGCGCGACGCCTTGGTGGTTCGCGGTGAACGGCGCCTGCTGGTTCCGACCGGAGGGGCCGGGTACCGGCATCGCGGACCGGATGGACCACCCTGTCGTCCATGTCTCTTGGCACGACGCCGCCGCCTACTGCCGGTGGACCGGGCAGCGGCTGCCGACCGAGGCGGAATGGGAATACGCGGCCAGAGGCGGGCTGGAAGGCAGGACCTACCCTTGGGGAGACCTGTTGAAGCCGGAGGGTGCGCACCGGTGCAACATCTGGCAGGGCAAGTTCCCCGTCAAGAACAACGCTGCCGACGGGTACGCCGGCACGGCTCCCGTCGACGCCTACGCGCCCAACGGTTACAGCTTGTACAATATGGTCGGCAACGTATGGGAATGGTGCGCGGATTGGTTTTCCCCCGCCTATCATGCGTCGACGGGCCGGGCGAATCCGAGATTCGCCCGGCCCACGGGCGTCCGATCGATGCGGGGCGGCTCCTATTTGTGCCACCGCTCCTACTGCAACCGATATCGGGTCGCCGCCAGAAGCTCGAACACCCCGGACAGCTCCACCGGCAATTGCGGCTTCCGCGTCGCGGAATCGCTGAAATAGATCGCGTGACCCATGGGAAAGGGAGAGTCGCATGACGACGTTTAAAATGATGTTGAAAGTAGCGTTGGCAGCGCTCCTCCTCTTCGGCATAAACGGATGGATCAATTTCGCGCTGATGAAGCCGATCGAGGGCGGCGCGGAGCCGTTTCAAGTATTTCGCCGTCATCTGGACGATGCCGCATTCATCCTTCTTTTTGTTTTTGTAGCGGTCGTCTTTTGGGCGATGTTTATCGTTCTCCCCCGGGAGCGAGGTTATCTCTATCTGGGGACGATCTCTTTACTAACTTCTCTGCAACTCTTCTGGGACTGGGAAGATAAAACGTTATTGTTCGGCTTTTTCCCGGACATTCCCCATGGCTCGCTGGCCATCAAGAGCCTCATTACTTTTCTGATCTTCTCCTACGTTGCTTCTTACTTAAAAACCGCGAATAAACCGCTCACGCGCGCACTCATCTGGGCTGGCGGAATGCTTTGGGCGGCGATTCTGTCGGCCCTGATCTTCTCCGCGGACGAAATTGTATTCCACATCCTTGAGGGATTGTTCCTGATTCATGTTTTCTTAAACATGTCGCTCTGTATTTCGCAATTCCTATCCTTGCTGCGCCGGGAGGAGCATCGGGAAGAATTCCGGCGGATTGCGGCCGGATTCTTCTTGTTCTCGCTCGTCCTTCTGCCTGATCCGGTGAAAGATGTATTGGAAGCCGTAATGGGGCGCAACATCGGGTATCGCATGGCGTACTGGGAAGAATGTCTGGAGGATACGTTCCCTTGGGCGCTGCTTGCGCTTTTGATCGTATTCGGGGTCGTTTTTTTCCGCAGGTTTATCCAAACGATGAAAGAAATCAAGACCGTCTCCGATGAGCTGCGGTCGAAGAATGCCTCTTTGGAGTTGGAGGTGGATACGCGGCAACGGTTGGACCAACTGTTGTCCGTGCTGCTGCGGACCTATCGGGTCGCCGATTTGGAGCAAAGCGTTGTCCGGGAAGGACAACGCTTTTTCAAGCCGAACGACTTTGCTTTGGTGAAGTACGATACTGCCAGCGGCGCTGTCGGTTTCGAAGGAATCGACGGTCCTTCCTCTCGGGAAAGGGACATCGGCGAAACGCTGCGGTCCAGGAGCAATCGGACGATTTCGGGAGAGGCGATCTTGACTCCCCGGGTGGTGCTGGGGGCTGCAGGAGGCACGGACGAGACGAGGCTTTTTCTGGCGGTATATGCTGCGGAAGGCGATCCGATCTCGCTGGAGGAACGGGATAAGTTCGCGCTATTGCTCATGTCGAAATACGTATCGATTTTTTACGAATATTTTCAATTGCTGGAGAGCCGATTAAAGGAAATGGAGCAAAAGCAAGCGGAGCGTGCCCCATGGCTTTCGAAGCTGTTTATGCAGATCGCGGAGAAAGAGCGGAAAAGGCTGGCCTCCGATCTTCATGATGAAGCGCTGCAAGAATTGCTTCATATCCGTCGATTATTGGATCGTACGCCGGCCGAACGATGGATGCAAGAAGACAAGGAGCAAATCCGTCTCGCGGTGGATAACGCCGAATTTGTGATCCGGGAAACTTGCCATGAATTGATACCGCCGTTCCTGTCCGAACACGGCGTGCTGCAAGCGGTTTCCCATTTGGTGGAGAAGACCCGGCTGCGGGCGGATTTCCAACTGGATTTTCGCGCCTTGCCGATAACCGCGCCGCTGAGCGACGAGCAAACGACGGCGATTTATCGGATCGTGCAAGAACTGATTAACAATGCGGTGAAGCATTCGGATGCGGGCCGGGTGACCTTGGAGATCGGACAGGAGGAGTGGGTTTTGCATATCCGATATGCGGATGACGGCAAAGGCATGGAGACCGACGTCGCGTTGTCTTCCAGCCGGCTTGGCATAAGAGGCATTTCGGAACGGGTTCTCATGCTCGGAGGGGATATCTCCATGCAGTCGGCGCTCGGTCAAGGGACCAAGGTGCGTTGTTCTTTACCGATCTAGCAGGCAAGGACAAGCACCTGCGGGGATTCAATCCCGGCGTCATGCGTCCAGAACCAACCACTTCGACTCGATCCCCTTCATGACGGCCTCTTGTCGCGAGGATGCCCCCAGTTTTTCGAACAAACGAGAGATCATATATTCGACATTGCGCTGGCTCATAAAAAGCCGATCCGCGATGTCTTTATTTTTATGTCCTTGCGCGATCAGCTTCAAGACTTCAACTTCTTTAACCGTTAAGGTCCGATTCGGGCCGCCGGCATCCGGGATAGGGTCGGAATAGCGGCTTTCTTTGGTTCTCAGCCGCCTGGCGAGATGAACGGGAAGAACGGTTAAGTGCTGCATGGCCAAATGAAGGCTGCCGATAAATTCAGGCTCGCCGAGCGACTTCTCCAAAATGCCGACAACTCCGATGTCGATCAGCCTGTCGTAATGCTCCGATAGGTCCTCGCCAGTCAAAATGACAACGATCGCTTCCGGATGGCGCTCCAGCGTTGCTTCGGTCAATTCGAAGCCGTTCATGCCCGGCAGCTTCAGATCGTACACGTACAGATCGAACAAACACGATTCCAGCCTCGCGATGGCTTCCGCGCCGCTTGCTGCAGTCGTCACTCGGAAGCCATGCTTCTCCAGGATGATGGCGGTGCCGGCCATAAATGTCCGATGATCGTCTACCAATAGGATATGTTTCATATCGAATTCCCCCGAGATCGTGCATGAGAATCATCATTACTTTACCACATCCGCTATCACGGGGGCACCGAAGGAGGGAACGGCCGGGATCATTCTTGCGCGACCGAAAGAAGGTTTGCGCGGTTGCGCCCCGTTCTTTCGGTGATCTTATTTAATTGCCGTGTTACCGTAAAACATGAGATCGATAAAGGGGGGCTAAAATGGAGAAACGGTTACTTTATCTGGATCGGTTAAAAGTATTTCTGACGGTGCTTGTGGTCTTTCATCACACAGCCATTACGTATGGAGGAGCAGGAAGCTGGTATTATTATGAGCATCAGGACAATATTGCAGTCAACGCGCTGCTATCAACTTTCACCGCCGTTAACCAATCGTTTTTTATGGGGTTGTTTTTCTTTATATCCGGTTATGTTACGCCCGCTTCTTATGATCGACAAGGCGGTTTCCGATTCCTGAAGTCGCGCCTGATCCGGTTTGGCATCCCGATTCTTTTCTTCATGCTGGTCATTGCTCCTCTTCTTGGGTACGTAGCTTCCGGCTACAAGGGTTCGCTGGGCGCGTTTATACGGGAGCAGACCGTCCGTCATCCGTTTCAAGGCGTTCGCGAATTTGCGGTTGGGCCGTTGTGGTATTTGGAGGCGCTGCTGTTGTTCTTCGCGGCGTATGCCGTATTTCGTGCCCTGACCGCGGGCAAACGCCGCGGCAAACCTTTGGCGCTGACGCCGAGCTTGATGGCCATGTACGTTGGAATCGTCGCATTGGCAAACTTTATTGTACGTTTGGCATACCCCGTCGGAACGGAATGGATCCATCTGCAATTGGGCTATTTCCCGGCCTATATCGGCTTGTTTATGGCCGGCATTGCGGCCTATCGCGCGAATTGGCTGCGGCAGCTCAACGAGAACGCTGCCCGGAAGTGGAAGTGGACGTTCCTTGCGCTGATCCTCGTAATGTCCGCGGGGATGGCGCTCGGCGGCGCAATGGAAGGCGACATTTCGGCGTTCATGGGGGGAATGAACTGGCAATCCGCTTTCTACGCGTTGATCGATCCGCTCATGGGCTTGGGGATCTCTTACGTATTGCTGGTATGGTTTCGCGAACGTTGGAACGGCGCGGCAACGAAGCTTAGCGGCTGGCTTTCCGCCAATGCGTTTCTCGTTTATATCCTTCATGCGCTGTTTGTGACCTATGTGTCCTTTGCGCTTCGCGATTTGGCTTGGCATCCGATCGCGAAGTTCATCATGTCGGGTTGTACCGCCGTCATTCTCTCCTTTCTTGTGGCATCATTCATCCGACGGATCAAAGACGCCACTAAGAAAACAAAAAAGTTTTCCGGAACCGTCGATTCTATCGATTCCAGTACGTTGTAAGAGCAGAGTCCGAGTTCAACAGTAGACCAATCATTCTCAATTGATGTATTCGAATGGTAAGAATTCTAAAATGAAAGAGGGATTGAAAATGGGAAGAATCACCGCATCGATCTATTTATCTTTGGACGGAATCATGGAGGAGCCGGGGCTTTGGCATATGCCGTATTGGGATGATGAAATGGCCAATTTCCAACGCGAAGTGTTCTATCCGAGCGACGCGCTTCTTCTGGGCCGAGTTACTTACGAAGGTTTTGCCGCAGCATGGCCCAAGATGAAGGGGGAGGGCGCCGACGAGATGAATGGAATGCCCAAGTATGTGGCCACCGCCACGCTGGAAGAACCTCAATGGAACGCCAGTTTCATCAAAAGCAATATTGTAGAAGAAGTGACTAGACTTAAGCGGGAAACGGATCATCAATTTCTGATCTATGGTAGCGGTCAATTGATTCGCAGCTTGATGGAGCATAACCTTATCGATGAGTATCACTTTATGGTTCATCCGGTCGTATTGGGTAAGGGCAAACGACTCTTTAAGGAACAAGATAAGAGAGGATTGAAGCTGGCAGGCGTGAAGACAACGACAAAAGGCGTGGCCATTTTATCCTATCAAGCCTCGGAATGAGTCGACTAAGAAGTTCAAGGCGAGTGTCGCAACGCGCCGTGAGCTTGCGGAACCTGAGGATTAGAGGTTTTCCGTCCAAAACGTGAATGCGATCGCGAGAGATACAAGACCTTCTTGCATCGCTTTCGCGGTGTGGCCTCAAAGTAATTGAACCACTATGCCGCGTATCATCGTTTCTTGGACGGAACAACCTCGTTGTCTGGCCTTACTCGGGCCTCACACGGGTAGAGACTCTCGAGGCCATGCCTTGCCTCCTGCTCCAAGCGGTGCCATGACCTCGAGCGCGTATATGGACGTGGGACGCAGCGTATATCCGCGCCTCCATTCGTCCGCCGCCACGGCTCGCGTCGTACAGACGATATGCGCGGGATCGAATACGGAATTGATGTCGTCGAAGCGGTCCGCCGTAATCTCATACAGCCGCGTCTCTTCGGATGTCTCGAAGGCCGGCATGTTCAGGACGGCCTTCACTTCCTGCAGGCTGCGATTCACGATAAAGACGGTAACGACGGTCTGCGTTTCGTTCGTACAGGCCGCGACGTCCAGATCCGGAAGGGCGTCCAGTCCGACGGACGTCGGCTTCGAAGCTTGAACGGAGAAGGCGCCGCACCGGACGTCGACGGGCAGCAGCCGCCGGATGTCCCGGTTCGCATACAACTTCAGCACTTCATAGGTCGGCGTGCCGTAGACCTCCAGCGACCTGCCGCTCCACCCGGCTTCTTTGCCGCGATACTCGGGAGAGGAAGAGCTCCGCCTCGTACTCCCGCCAGTTGTGGCTGACCAGCTCCAAGCGCGCCCGACCGAGCAGCTCCTCCGTCTGCCGGTCCACCGCTTCGATATACAGATAGCGAAACTCGATGGATGCCCGCGCCACCAGCTTGACCGTATACCCCATCGGTCCCTTCAGCGCCGCCCGCTGCGCGACGCCGGCATACGCCTCGTCGTCGCTCTGGATTCGGATGCGCTGCGCGCGGCCCGAATGCTTGGGCGCCGGCGCTTCCAGCGCATATTCGGTATTCCTCCCGTTCGTATAGGGGATCCAGCTGCCCGATACCGCCCGCTTCGTCTCGGATTCGCTCTCGAAGTCCATGTCCTTCAACGGATAAGCGAGCATCGCTTCCATATGGTCCCGTATGTCCTCTACGAAATGCCCGAACAGGTAAGGGTTGATCGTATGCTCGCTTGTTCGGCCGCAGTCTATCGTAATCGTCGCGTTCATTCGCCAAGTCACCCTCCTAACCTTTAATCGAGCCAATCATGACGCCTTTCACGAAGTGCCGTTGCACAAACGGATACATGATCAATACCGGGAGACTGGAGACGATGATCACCGCGTACTTGATGCTCTCGGCGAGCAGCAGCTTATCCTCCAGTCCGACGTTGCTGTCCACGGCGTCGGCTTGGCTGATCATCAAGATCTCGCGCAGCACGAGTTGGAGCGGATACAGCGATTCGTTGCGAATATAGATGAGCGCGTTAAAGAACGAATTCCAATGGCCCACCGCGTAGAACAAGACCATGACCGCCAGGATGGGTTTGGACAGCGGCAGAATGACGTTCGGCAGCAGCCGCCAATTGATTGCGATACCCCAACCATATTTTACCGTTATGCATGATGTTGGCATAAGCATCCAACGTCACATTTTTCGGCAGGAGCCATACTTCCCCGTTCAACACCATCGTCGGATCGCTGATCGACGCGCTCACGACGAACAGCACCTTGTTCCGCCGCCTCGCCGAGCCCCGTCAATCGTCGATTCACGCTGACGATCGTATCTAAGGATAGCGCATGGGAGGACGGGACCTTCGGATGGATAGACGTATCCGTTCTGCTGATCCAGCACGTACAGCATGCTATCCGCGGTCGACCTCGCGCGGTATGTCTTCTGGATGAATTCATAATTCATATCCACCATCACGATGCCGACGGTCTCATGATCGTAACGAATCTCGCGCCCGATCGTGATGGCATCCATCCCCGCTGCCGGCTTGAAATAGGCATGCCGCGAACCGTTGCGCAGCATGTAATCCATCATCGGCGTCTTCAGGACGTTGCGGTCCAGCCAAGGACCTCCGGCAAAAAATACTTTCCCGTTCAGACCGACGACCGCGATCCGCGAGATATAGGGCTTGTAACTAATCAGAGCCGATAGAAATTCCGTAATCCGCTTCTGATCTTGAAACCATTCATAGCTGACCTCTTCATGCGGACTGAGTAGGGTATCGATCACCGTATTCTTGTTCGTCACGACAACCGTGTTCAACCGATCGATCTCCTCGAGCATCATATTGAGGGATTCATCCGCCTGCCGGATGCTGTCCGACACCGACGTAACCGCGTTATGCTTGATCGTCTCGCGCATGTTCATGTAGACGATGCCGGTCACGGAGACGATGGCCAGAAGGGTGATCGCGCCGAACGCGAGAAATATTTTCCCTTGAAAGCTCCATTTGGGCGAAATCCAATTCAAAAGGGGGTTATGCTTCATAGCACGCTCTCCTTATCGATCCCTAAGAAGCAGAATGACGCAGGCGCTTTCTAAATTCGGACGCGCTTAGGACGAATCGCTTTTGGATGTCCGAACGGTTAGCGGGGGGATTTTAAAATAAATTTTGAAAGCCCTGGTGAAGGAGTAAAGGTTCGGATAGCCCAGCGACAAGGCAATCTCCGTAATCGTCGCATCCGACTCTCGCAGCAGCCGCATAGCCTTCTCCATGCGGATCTTCTGAAGGTATTTCAGCGGAGGCATTCCGACCTGATCGGCGAATACGTGAGTCAGATAGGAGCGGTGTACGCCCGCAAATGCGGCAACTTGTTGTACGGTTATTCCTTCCGTAGCGTGCAGCTCCATAAAATCCATGCATTCGCGAATCCAACCGGCAGGCTCCGACGCGGGAGAAGACGCCGTATCCGGGAGAAGTCCGGCCAGGAGCCCGCAGACGAGGCCTTGCAGCTCCAGCGATACGGACGGCTTCCACCGTTCGACATCCGCCAAAGCTTGAATCGCGCGCCGGATCGATTCCTCTACGCGGGAGGTGATCCTTCGTTGAACATACGGTCTCTCCGGCGTCAGCCCCGCCAACGCCAATAATGGCTTGATCCTGTCGCCGTCTAGCGCTAACCAGCTCATCCGAAGCGGCGAATCCGAGGGGATCATGGAATAGTAGTAGGTGCGGCCGGGAAAGAGGCAGAACACGTCGTCTTTCTCCAAATCCACGCGTTTGCCGTCGTACGCCAACCGGACCCTCCCCTCCTGCACGAAGTGCAGGCTGTAGCATTCGATCCTCTTCGGTCCTACCTTGTAATTGGGTTTAGCCGTGCTGCGCCCTGCCCGAACCGGCCACATTTGCCCTTCTTTGTCCAGCGGTCCCGGCGTATAGTAGATGAATTCCGCATACTCGTACTCGTATTCCTGCAGCATGCCGCACCTCTTATGTCAGTTTCATTTCGCTCAATATCCAACAAAATGACAACCACTTGGTCACATATGGCTATTTTTAAAATAGCGCCAATTCAATATTATCATATATGGAGGGGATACGATTTGTCGAGGATACCTAACATTTTGCTAATCACAAGCGATCAGCAGCATTGGAATACCATCGGGGCTTTTCAATCCGAGATCGCCACGCCGAACTTGGACCGCCTGGTCCGGCAAGGAACGACGTTCAACCGGGCTTATTGCCCGAACCCCACCTGTACGCCCAGCAGGGCTTCCATCCTTACGGGGATGTATCCGAGTCAGCATGGCGCATGGACTTTGGGCACGAAGCTGCTGGAAGACCGCCATACCGTAGGACAAAGCTTCCAGGAAGCGGGATACCGGACCGCGCTGGTCGGCAAAGCGCATTTCCAGCCCTTGAAGTCTACGGATGCGTACGAGTCGCTTGAGGCTTACCCGATCCTTCAAGATTTAGACTTCTGGAGACAGTTTCACGGTCCGTTTTACGGATTCGACCATGTCGAGCTCGCGCGCAACCATACGAACGAAGCCCATGTCGGACAGCATTACGCTATCTGGCTAGAGGAGCAAGGTTGCGCCGATTGGCGGCAGTACTTCCTGCCTCCGACGGGAACGATGGATCCCTCCATGACGTACAAATGGCCGATTCCGGAGAAGTATCATTACAACGCCTGGATTGCGGAGCGAACGAATGCCCGATTGGAAGCGTTCAAGAACGGGAACGACAACTTCTTCCTATGGGCCAGCTTCTTCGATCCGCATCCGGAGTACCTGGCGCCAGAACCATGGGATACGATGTATGATCCGGACGAATTGACGATTCCCGCCCTCGTCCCGGGCGAGCACGGCGCGAATCCGCCGCATTTCGGGTTGACCCAGGAGGAGAATCCGGATTTCGCCCACCTTGCCGAGACGGGATTCGGCATCCATGGCTACCGTTCCCATCATTACTACGAATACGGCTTGAGGAACCGCTTGACGGAAGAGGACAAGAAGAAGCTGGTCGCCGTGTATTACGGCATGATCAGCCTGATGGACAAGTATATCGGCCAGATTCTCGACAAGCTGGATGAACTGGGATTGGCGGAGGACACCCTCGTCGTCTTTACGACGGATCACGGGCATTTCTTCGGCCAGCACGGTCTTCAGGCAAAGGGAGGATTTCATTACGAGGATCTGATCAAGCTGCCGTTCATCGTCAGATACCCGGGCCGGGTTCCGGCAGCCAAGCGTTCGGATGACATCCAATCGCTGGTCGATCTTGCGCCTACCTTCCTCTCCTTCTGCGACATTCCGATTCCGCCCGCCATGACGGGCATCGACCAGAAGGAAGTGTGGCTGGGCATCCAGGAGAAAGCAAGGCAGCACGCCATCTGCGAATTCAGACACGAACCTACGACGATCCATCAGAAGACTTATGTGGACGAACGCTTCAAGATCACCGTCTATTACAATCAATCCTATGGCGAACTCTTCGATCTGCAAGAGGATCCCGGCGAACTGCGCAACTTGTGGAGCGAACCGGGGTACGAGCGCCTGAAGACGGAGCTGTTGCTCAAATATGTATGGGCGGAGCTTGGCAAGGAACCGATTCCGATGCCCAGAATTCATCATGCCTAGCCGATCCATTGAAGATCGCCCGAGGCTCAAAGTCATGATCGGCTCGGGCGAAACGGAGCACTAGAGGTGGTATCGATGAGGCCCATGCGCGTTTGCATGGGCCCGTCATCGGATACAGCTTCGCGAGTATACGTATGATTTGGCGACTTTAAGGAACAATAGCTCGAACTGGGGCAGGCTCAGCCCGCAGATCCTATTCCAGCAAAAAAGATCCCTGAATGGCGGCTAAGCCATTCAAGGATCCTGTTGATGATGAAAGGTGGTGCGGTCGAGAGGACTCGAACCTCCACGGTATTGCTACCACTGGAACCTGAATCCAGCGCGTCTGCCAATTCCGCCACGACCGCAAATGAGAAGTAATTGAAAGGATTCGCGGCTTGGCCTCTCGGCGTCGTCCGTGTCTTACCGTCGCAATCACGAGACTTATCATAGCACGGCCGCCGAACCGAAGTCAAGCCGCTTCCGAAAGTTCAAATTTTCAGTTAATCGTCCGCCGCAGCTTCGATCGCCGCGTCATCCAGTATCGGACGGGGCTCTGTCACCGGCAGGATGCGATAGCTGCGGTCCAGCTTCACGACGCGGCGGTTCGGCCGGCGGATGAGGACGGTCGTCTCGTCCCATGCCACCACGATGCCGGTGACGTCGTTAATCTCCAGCGCGTCGCGTACGACGCGGACTTTGGTGCCCTCTACCCTGTACTTGTCCAACTGCGCTTCGCTCGTCATCGCGCCATGCGCCTCCTTCGATCATGATCTCTTCCTCGCAGACAGGAAGACCCGCCCAAGACGTCGGTCTCGGCGGGTCCATGCGCTTCCGATGCATGCGGGTCAGCCCACGTGCTCCTTCGATTCGTTCGTCTCGTACCAGTAGTCCAGCACTTTGCTGGACATGACGCGGTTGCGGACGTATTCGGCTTGGCGTTCGGTGAAGTGCTCCGCCCAAGGCAGCTCCAGCTCTTCGGACAGCTTGACGATGGTCAGCAGCTCGGACCAAGCCACGTACCGTTTATACCAGAAAAATTGCGGATGTTCGATCATATAGGGGTAAAGATCGTCAAACTCCGTGTGCTTGCAGTCGAGCGCGCGCTCGAAATGGATTTTGGCTTGCTCCAGCTTATCGGCAAAAAACGATCGCGACAGTTCTACGTCTCCCATTGCTTGCTCGCCTCCTTCTGCAACTTACTCCAATTATAAATCATCGAACAGGTCGTGGGAAAGAGCGAATGCGCCATCCATCGCTTGGAATCATTTCCTTTGCCGCTCAATCCTCGGCGAACGTAATCTCGTTGCCTTCGAGCGAAGCGATCTTGACGAGCGATTCCACTTGGAAGCCCAGCTCGCGCAGCGCCTTGCCGCCGGCCTGGAACGACTTCTCGAGCACGATGCCGATGCCCTCCAAGCGCGCCCCCGACTGCTCGATGATCTTGAGCAGGCCCCGAGCCGCGTCTCCGTTCGCGATGATGTCGTCGATGAACAGGACGGAATCTTCGGGCCCGAGCAGGTGTCGCGACACGAGCAGATCGGTCACGATGCCTTTGGTGAAGGAAGGCACCCGTTCGCAGTAGGCGTCGGGTTCGTTCAGCAGCGTCTTCTTGCGGCGGGCGAACACGAGCGGCACGCCCAGCGTCAGCGCCGTCGCGAAGGCGACCGGGATGCCCGACGATTCGATCGTGATCACCTTGGTGATCGGCCGCTCCGCGAAGCGTCTCGCGAATTCCTTGCCCAGCTCCATCGTCAATACCGGGTCGACGCCGTGATTAAGCAGCGAGTCGAGCTTCAGGACGCCCGCGCTCACGACGGTCGCCTCTTCGCGGATCCTTTGTTTGAGCATGTCCATGGCGTTCTCTCCGTCCATTCTTTTCCGTTTAAATTACCATATCCGCTACTTTCGCGCAATATCACATGGACCGGTCCGTTTGAACCATGCCTTCGGAATCAACCCGAGGCCGAAGGCCTGCCAATAGTACGGAATTCATGGAAAACAAGCGCAGCATCGAAACTTTTGGGTAAGAAGACTTGTCCTATTAAGTAGTAGGACTTGCGGGGAAGCGGCAGGACGAGCAGAGAAGCATAAAAGCAGGACGAGCTGATTCGTGGCAGAATGCGCTGATACGCAGCAGGGCGGCTGATAAGCGGCAGCACGAGCAGGGAATCGGCACAACGTGCGGAGAAGCAGAAAAATGCAGGACGGGCTGAATAGTGGCAGGATGTGCTGATTCGAAGCAGGCCGGGCTGATAAGCGGCGGCAGGTGCAGGGAATCGGCACAACGTGCGGAGAAGCAGAAAAATGCAGGACGGGCTGAATAGTGGCAGGATGTGCTGATTCGAAGCAGGCCGGGCTGATAAGCGGCAGCAGGTGCAGGAAGGGGGCGGGACGATGAGGAGTAAGCCAAGTCAAAACGGAATCGCCGTCTTCCCGGAAGCGGCGATTCGTTATCGGAGACGTATCCGCAATGAACGGGTGAAACTTATCCGATCTGACATGTGGACCAAAGGCATCCTGTGGGCGGCCGTAATCGGGCTGGCCCTTCAGTTGGCCGGCTGCGGCGCGAGCACGCCGAACGACGCCGCGCCGCAGCCGTCGGACCGGCCGTCCACGGCCGCGACCGACAGCCCCGCTCCCGCCCCTTCCGCCCCGTCGCCAACTCCGGAAGATGCCGGCAAAGCTCGGAACCACGCTCCGGATGGCCGGGCTTCCTCGGAGACCGATGTCGGAGCGTCCGGTACCGCGTCCTCCACGGGCGGCATCGCGTCCCCCGCCGGTGGCAGCGCTCAGCCGCCTGCGGAGAACGCGGTTGTCTTCGATGCGGAGCATCCGGCGCTCGGCGGCATCGCCTTGGGCATCGCCGAAGCCGACGTGAGCGCCAAGCTGGGCGCGCCCGGCTCCCGATATGCGCTGCCGGACGGCGATTCCCAAATCGGGATGAACGAATACGAAGGCATGACCGTAGGTTTTGACCCGGACGGCAAGGCCGTCTACGTCGAAATCTCCACGGAAGCGTCGCCCTCCGGCATTCAGGGCTTGTCGATCGGGATGAACGCCGGGGAAGCCGCGAGGCTGCTCAGCGTGGAGAAGCCCTCCGGCTCCAACGTCATCGCCGCTCGGGTGAGCGGTGGTTTGCTGAAGCTGGATCTCGATCCCCGCAGTCAAGACGTGCTGTCGATCAAGCTGATTGGCGACGGCAAATAAAACGCAGGCTTTATCGCGCGCATGTTCATGGCTCGCCACGGCGAGCCTTTTTAGTTTATACGAAAATAAAAGGAACAGGCACAGGCACTACAGTCAAGTTCGTTAGTCGATTTTATCGACTATCGCCTGCCCTCAGGTGCCACCGTCAGGCTCGTTAGTCGATTATTTCGACTATCACCTGTCCTCAAGTGCCAATATCAGGCTCGTTAGTCGACTTTTTCGACTATCGCCTGTCCTCAGGTGCCAATATCAAGCTCGTTAGTCGATTTTTTCGACTATCGCCTGTCCCCAGGTGCCATCGTTAAGCTTACTGCCGCCGCTCCCCACCTATGCTCCGGCCGGCTTCATGCGATAGCGGCGCGAACGGCGACGGAGCGCCAATCGTCCGGCATCGCTTGTCATGCCTCGCGCGGTTCCCGAATACCATGTGAAGAGGGTATTGGACAAGAGTCCGGGGGAGGTTCCGCTTCGCATGAGAAAATGGGGCTTGAGCTTGCAAGTCGCCTTCACCTTTATCGGAACCGTCGTCGGCGCAGGCTTCGCTACCGGCCGGGAAGTGCTGCAGTTCTTCACCCGGTTCGGGCATTGGGGCGCGCTGCTGATCGCGACGTCGACTTTGCTGTTCGTCTGGCTCGGGGCCAAGATGATGCTGCGCGCGGCGGAGATGCGGGCGCGCTCCTATGAAGATATGAACAAGCATCTGTTCGGAGACAGGCTCGGCGTCTGGGTCAGCCATCTCATGCTGGTCGTCCTGCTGGGCGTGAACGCGGTCATGCTGGCCGGGGCGGGCAGCCTCTTCTCCGAACATCTGAATCTCGGGTACGAGAGCGGCTTGCTGATCACCATGTTCGCTTGCTTCCTGCTGCTGCGCAAAGGCATGAACGCCATCCTTACGGTCAACTCCCTCGTGGTGCCGCTCATGCTGCTATTCACGACCGTGCTCGTGATCGATACGCTGAACGGGCCGGGCGCGGGACGATGGCTCACGATCGAGACCGACGTCTCCCCATGGGCCGCCTGGTTGTCGCCGTTCCTGTACGCCGCGTTCAATCTGTCGATGGCCCAGGCGGTGCTCGTGCCGCTCGGCGCCAAGATCGGCGACCCGGTCACTCTCCGCCGCGGCGCCTGGCTCGGCGGCATCGGGATCGGCGCGATGCTGCTCGCCGGCCATCTGACGCTGTCCTCCCGCATGCCCGGCGTCCAGCAGTTCGAGATTCCGATGGGCGGCATCGCCCGGGAGCTGGGACCTTGGATTCATTGGATCTTCGTCTTCCTGATCTTCATGGAGATCTTCACGACGCTCGTCGCCGATATCTACGGCTTGACGCTGCAGCTCCAGGAGCGCATTAAGATCCCCATCAGCCTGCTCACCGTCGCGGTGCTGCTCTTCTGCTTCGCGGCCGGCCAGTTCGGCTTCGGTCCGCTCCTCTCGATCCTGTATCCGATGTTCGGCATGCTGAGCCTCGGCTGGCTCCTGCTCATGGGGCGAGACGCCTCCCACCTCCGGCAGGGCAAACCGCCCTCCGCCCCGCCCGGCGACTCCGACGCGGCCTAAGACGGCGCTGCGGCGGCCCGCTCGGGAAGCCGAAGGATGCGGGCGTTTGGCAAGCCGGCAGCCACGGCCTCGGCCACGTGCGCATGGCAGGTGAAGAGCACCGTCTGCCTGTCTTGCGAGACCTCTCCGATCACTTGCACGCATTGCCCGAGCCGGGCCGCGTCGAAGTGAACGAACAAGTCGTCGAGCAGCAGCGGCAGCGGGCGCGCTGGCGACGTCGCCGCCGCCAGCGCGAGACGCAAGGACAAGTACATCTGCTCCTGCGTGCCTCGGCTCAGGAACGCGCTGTCGATCATCCGGCGCTCCGGCGTCTCGGCGAGCAGCGTCGCCGTCTCGCCGGGCGCGACGATCCGGACGTAGGCGCCGCCGGTCATCGCGGCGAAGTAGCGGGACGCGGCGCGCAGCACCTCCGGCTGGCGCTCTTCCTCGAACGACCGCTTGGTCCGGCGGATCAGCTCCGCTGTCAACGCCAGCATCGCATAGCGATCCATCAGGCGATCCAGTTCGCTGCGGTACTCCTCCAGCGCATGGACCCGGCCCTCCAGCTCGGCCTCCCGGCGCAGCCGCTCCAGCTCTTGGGCGAGTCTGCCCCGCCGATCCAACCCTTCCGCGCGCTGCGATTCCCGTTCGGCCAGCATCTCCTGCGCGCGCTCGCGCATCAGTCCGAGCGCCGCTTCGTCATGCCTGGCGAGCAGCGCGGGCAGCTCGGCGGGACCGGCCTCGTCGCGGCCCGCCTCGAGCCGCAGCTCCGCCTCGCGGCGCGCGCGCAGCAGCGCGCGGCGCCGCTCGTCGAGACG
>NZ_JACJVP010000064.1 GCF_014212125.1 Cohnella nanjingensis | reverse complement strand
GATACATTCTATCGTTGGAGCAGGTTGAGGCGCGACTTTCGCCGCTGTAACGATACATGCTATCGTTGGAGCAGGTTGGGGCGCGTCTTTCGCCGCTGTAACGATACATGCTATCGCTAGAGCGGCAGGACTGCCATTGGCGAAGCGGAAGCGATCGCTTCTATCGGAAAAACGTATCCTCAGCTCGGCTTGCGAGGAGAAGTTCGGCCAACGGCCATCGGCCATCGGCCGGCGAACCGCCGAACCGGGACGGAGGACCCCGACGATTCGAACAATTTGCGCCGCATGCTGTGATTCGTGGAGTCACAGACCGCAAGTCTTGTATAGCTTGTATAGGGCGACAAGCAGCCCCGAGGAAAGAAGATAAAGTTCGATGCGGTTCATAGCCGGTACGAAGGACAAGCGGGGCGTCTATGATGCCGACCGGGAGGGCGAGGAGGAGGCCGCGAAGGTATCGCGGCTTCGGTACGGAGAGCGGATCGGCAAGACGTATCGGGCGGGAGGACACTGCTTCTGCCACGGGACGATCATGCTGCGGGGGAACCTTGTTCGACCGGATCGGCGGCCATACGCGCCGGGTCAAGGGAGCGGAGGATTACGAGTTCATCCCAAAAAGTATGAACGCGGAGCGATGCAACGTGGAGAATCTGCCGGACGTGCTCTACGCTTACCGGCGAAGCCCCTTCCAACGCTCCTTGAAGTATTTCGGCCGGGGACGGACGCATCCGGTTGAAGAATGAAGCGCCGCGCGTCCCGATGGTGATGGACAGCCTTACCGTCGGGGGCGCGGAGACGCGCGTCCTGAGCCTCGTCAAGTCGCTGATCCGCCTCGGCTCGACGCGCCGGCCGACCGAGACGCTGGTGGCCGACGCGATCCGGGAGGCGTTCTCGGATTCGGCGGCGCTGCGCGGCACCGGGGAGCAGGGGCTGCGGTAGGTGCGGCGGGAGTTCGACGCGCACCGGATCGGCGTCGGCCTGCGCGAGATCTACCGGCAAGCGAGCTCCGATCGCAAGGAAATTCATTGGGAGAAGGGAGAGTGAACGCGTTGCGCAAAATCTTGTATCTGGGAAGGATCGGCTTCAACAACTTCGGGGACGAGCTCATGTGGCGCCTGTTCAAGACGCTGGCCGACCGCCATCTGCCGGCCGATCAATACGAGATCATCCCCTCCCTGCCGGGCGTGGAGATCAAGGAGGTGTCCGGATACGACACGGTGGTGCTCGGAGGCGGATCGCTTCTCATACCCGGCTACGTCGATATTCTCTGCCAAGCCGTGGAACGGGGGAAACGGGTGCTGATCTGGGGGAGCGGCTACGACTGCATCAACCGGCAGAAGTCGGAGGACGCCGGCGTGGAGATACCCGACCGGCTGCAGGAGAGCGACGCTTACTGCGGGCGGCTCGCGACCGCGATTCATGGCGCCGCCTACTGCGGCGTTCGCGGTCCGTGGACGCTCGAGTATCTGAAAAATCAAGGCATCCTTCCGCACAGGATAACGGAGAGCGGCGACCCGGGCCTGCTCGCGGCGGCGCTGGCCGGAGAGCCGGAAGCGGGCGCTTCTCAGGCGCGGGAGCGGGAGCGCTGGATCGGCATCAACTGGGGGACGGCGTACAATCGGATCTACGGCGCGAACGAGGCGCGGGTGGAGGAACAACTGGTCGAGGCGTCCCGCGCGCTGCTCCGGGAAGGCTGCAAGTTGTACTACTACGTCGTCTGGGGACCGGATCAGGCCGCTTGCCGCAGATTGTACGAGCGGGTAGGGGACCCGGACAGGACGGTTTTCGACCCGAACGTTTACAACGAACAGGGGTACCTGAAGCTTCTCGGCGGCTTCGACGCCTCCGTCAATCTGAAGCTGCATGCCAACGTGATGTCCGCCGCGGCCGGCGTGCCGTTCGTGTGTCTCGGGTACCGCTTCAAGTCGTACGACTTCATGCATGCCTTGCAGCTTCCGGAGTTCGTCTTGCCGACGAGCGATTCGAAGCTGGGCGAGCGGCTCGCGCCGCTCGCTCTCCGGGCCATCGCGGACCGGGAGCGGATCGCGGCGCGGGTGGACGTGCATCGTCGCATCGCGCGGGCGCGTTTGACGGCGCCTTTTGCGGTCAAATTATTCTAGTCCAAGCCTTCCCGCGCCTCTGGTATCATTAGCGGATGAGGAAAAACGAGAAGCGGGTGGCCGCCGCATGTCGGCGCTGCTTCAGGGTTGATTCTCCCCGGCTGGCGGGCGCGCTTGCCGGCCGCGGAACCATCCCGGTACCCCAATATCCCTATAGCAGTCACTTACAGACGGCGGTCCGCAGCTTCGCGGATCCGCCGTCTTCTTCTTCTCCATCTCAGGAAGAGAACGCCGGCCAGGACTGCCGCGAGCGCGATCCAGACCACCTTCAAATACCGCTCCACCCCCTGGAAGACGAGCTGCCATTGATCTCCGAACGCGTAGCCGATCCCGACGAACGCGGCGACCCAAAGCGCGGCTCCTGCATAGGCATAGCAGGCGAAAGTGCGGAAGGGCACGCGGATGATGCCCGCGAAGTAGCCGATGAACTGCCGGACGCCCGGCATGAAGAAGCTGAAGAGCAGAATCTTGTTCCCGTGCTTCTCGTAGGCGGCCTTCGTCTTCTCCAGATGCTCCGGCTTCAGGAACAGCCACTTGCCGTACCGCTCTATAAGCGGCTGACCTAGCTTGTATCCGATCGCATAGGTGATCGTCATGCCCGCGATGGCTCCCGTATAGGCCGCGGCGACGGCCGGCACCAGGCGGAGGACGCCTTTATAGGACAGGTAGCCCGTATAAGTCAAGGTCGTGTTGCCCGGCGGGAGCGGCAGCGCGATGGCGTCCAGCGGCAGTCCGATGAGCAGCACCCCATAGCCGTACTTGGCGAACCAGAGTTCGATCCAATCCAACGGATGCATCTTTCCCCTCCTCCCGACCCGCCCGTGACAGCGTTGTCCGCCGCCGGCCGCGCGTTTCGAATAGGATCAGCTTACCCAAGAGGCCCCGCGACAGGGAACAGACCCCCGGCTTGCATGGAACAGGTCTTAGGTCTAAGCGGAAACTGGACCTCCACTTCTCGCGAATGCGGTCATGAACGCGTAACCTAAGACTATACCTGGAAAAGGTGATCTTCATCATATGGGAGCAGGTGCGATGATTCATAAAGTAATCGATTTTCTGATGGATTTCGGCGCCTGGGGGCTGTTCGTTCACGCGTTCTTCGATGCGGTGATCTTCCCGATTCCCGCCTTGTTCCTGCAAGTCTCTCTGAGCCTGCTCGATCCCGCCAACGCGCTCTGGCTAGCTACCGTCGGGTACATCGGCTGCTTGCTCGGCACGCCCGTCGGCTACCTGATCGGCAAAGGCCTGGGGAACGGCGTCCTCTACAAATTTCTCAAGAAGTCCTGGGTCGACGCCGCCCAGCGGATGTTCGAGAAGAACGGAGAAGCGGCGATCCTCATCGGCTCGTTCACGCCCGTTCCGTTCAAAGTGTTCACGATCCTGTCCGGCTGCATGAACTTCCCGCTGTGGCGACTGATCGCGTATGCGGCGCTGGGCAGGGCGGCCAAGTTCTACATCGTCGGTCTGTTGTTCTATCTCTACGGGCGGGCGGCGGAAGGGATGGTCAAGGGTGTCTCGCTGTATATTTTCCTCTGCGCGGTTCCGCTTCTGATCCTCTTCCTCTACCTCCGCAAGCGGTACAGACGGAAACGGCAAGCCCGGAAGGATACCGATGCCGGGGAGACGATGTGAATCCGCAGTCGCGCGCGTCGCGGTCGTCCCGACGGTCCCGTCCCGGAACCTCTCGTGTTACAATGAAGAGATCATGAGAGGACAAAGGTGATGGCATGTTGGCAGAGCGAATCATTCCGGAAGCGGTCGTAAGCCGGATCAGGGCGGATGCCTTCCGGATGGAGGCGGCGGGCGCTTCGACGCCCGCGTTATTGGAATGGATCTACGAGGAAAGGCTGTTCAAGCTGTTCGTGCCGGACGAACTGGAAGGGCGCATGACGCCGCTGCCCGAGGCGGCCCGTATCTTCGAGCGCGCGGCCTGGGCGGACGGGAGCCTGGGCTGGCTGCTCGCGATCGGCGCCGGCGGCGGCTTCTTCTCCGCGACGCTGCCCGAGGCGGAAGCGCAGCGGCTGTTCACGGACCGGCGCGCGCTGATCGCGGGAAGCGGTCATCCTTCGGGGCGCGCGAAGCGGGTGCCGGGCGGGTACGTCGCGAGCGGCAGGTGGAAATATTGCAGCGGTTCGACCTTCGCGACCTTCTTCACGGCGAACTGCATCATCGCGCGCGATGGCGCCGAGGACGGAGAGCCCGAGATCCGTTCGTTCGCGTTCATGCCGGCGCAGGTCGCGATCGAGCGCGACTGGAAGGCGTTCGGCCTCCAAGCGACGGAGAGCCACACGATCGTCGTCCGGGACGTCTTCGTTCCGGACGCGCTCACGTTCGACATCCGGACGGAGCCGCGCTACGACGACCCGGTCTACCGGTACCCGTTCCTCCCGTTCGCGCAAGTCTCGTTCGCCCCCGTCGTGATCGGCCTCGGCCGGCGATTCCTGGAGGAAGCGCGCGAGCTCGTCCTTCCGCGCCAGGCAGAGTGGACGGCATCGAACCCGGCCCGGTTCGAGCGGGCGCTGGCGGCGATCGCGTCGGCAGCGGAACGTCTGGAGGCCGCTTCCGCCGTCTTCTACGAGACGGTCGATTCGACCTGGGCGGCCTACGTCGGCGAAGGGGCGCTGGCGGAGGAGGCTTCGATGCAGGTGAGCCTCGCGAGCTGCGAAGCGGCACGGACCGCGGTTGAGGCGGCGCATGCGGCCTTTCCGCACCTGGGGATGTCGGTGCTGATGGAGGACCGGCCGGCGAACAAGGCATGGCGCGATCTGCACACGGCGGCGCAGCATTCGGTTCTGGGCGAAACGGCGCAGCAGGCTGGATGACGGAGGCGGGAAGACCCTGGCAGACAGAATGGCCGCCAGTCGGCGGCCATCGCTGCATGCGTTTCGAAGCGGGGATGATCGAGGAGCCGATCAAGTTAACTCTCTTCCATGCTCGCCTTAGAACAACGATGTTCCATTAGAAGCCGAAAACGCGCTGGATTCGTGTTCGGTCGATAGGTGTGCCCCTTCATCAAGGAACGGCGTGCTATAATGAGCCCATGACAACCCAAAGCGTAGAACGCGGATGCTGGAGGTAGCCCAAGCATGATCATCATGAACGAAAAGATCAAAGCGGCGGAAGTCGCGTTAACCGGCCTGAACGGGGAGGATCTCGGCATCGTGCCGCGCGCGGAAGCGCTGGAGACGGCCAAGCGGCTGAAAGCCGATCTCGTGTGCACGTCGCTCTTCAGCAGTCCGCCGCCCTGCAAGCTCGTCGCGCGGGGCAGCGCGAAGCAGGAGGCGCAGAAGGATAAGCAGGCTGAGCGCAAGGCTTCGCAGCCGGTCAAGGTGAAGGAGATCCGATTGACCGCCCAGATCGAAGAACACGACTACGAGACGAAGTTTCGTCAATCCGAGAAGCTGCTCGCGTCGGGCGATGCGGTGCAGTTGGTCGTGAAGCTGTCCGGCTCGAAGGAAGGTCCGCGCGCCAAGGAGCTGACCGAGCGCATGCTGAAGGACCTGGCGGGCGTCGGCAAGCGGGAGACCGGTATTCAGGTTAGCGGCAAGCAGGTCGCGGTCCGCGTGAATCCGCTGTGACGAAGCTTGACGGCAGGCGCCGGCAGGGAGGCCGATTCGCGCCGGGCTGGCATGTGAACGCAGCGCAAAGGGGAGATTCCTTGCCGACTTCGGCAGAGGAATCTCCCCTTTGTTGCTTCGGATCGGACAGGATAAGCCTCGCCCATTCCGATCCGAACGTGTTCGAGCTAACCTTTTCCGGTCCAAACGTGCCGCCCTGTTCCGAGGACGCGGAGCCGTTGTTGCTTGTTTGCGGCGCTAATCGTTAGCGTGCTTTACTTTTTCTTCGCGATCGAGAAGATGACCGTCTTCGCCGTCATGTCCACCTGGATGCTCACCGTATCGTCGCCGATCGCGAGCTGCTTCGATTCCGTCTGCTTGCCGAGTGCCACTTGGTTGCAGACGTCCATGAACGCCGTGTTGAACGTGGCCGCGTTGTAGCCGAACAGATAGTTGCCGAACGTCTTGACCGATTCGGCGTTCCTCGAGAGCGTGCCGCTGCGCAGCCGCATCGTGATCCCGTACGTATCGTACACCGGATCCAGCCACAAGGCCGCTTCCTCCGTCGCGGCCGCAGAACCGGCAGCGGCTTGCTTGTTCAGCACGCCGTCCTTCTCCTCCTGGTCCTTGAACAGCCGCAGCGTCGTCTCGAACAGATCTTGATTCGAACCGCGGAGCGCGCCGGCCTGCACGAGAACGTCATAGGCATCGTACATCCGGCGGTTCGGGAAGACGACGACCTTGCGCCCGCCGCTGCCCGTCGGCACTTCGCGTTCCAGCGACTTCGCGGAAGCTTGGACCGCCAACCGCTTCGTCTTGTCCGTCAGCCGTTCCAGCAGGACGAGCGCTTCCGCCCGCGTCACGGTCTGCCCGACGCCGAAGTAGCCGTTCGGATACCCTTCCATGATGCCTTTGGCCAGCGTTTCGGCGATGAACCGCCGTTCGCGGTCGGAGCCGCTCATCAAGTCCCCATAGGCGGCGGCCAGCCGCAGGCTGAACTGATCGTCCTCGAGGAATTCCGTCTCCTTAATCGTGTAGTACAGCACTTCCGCCACGTTCTGGCGCGTCATGCTCGACTGGAAGTCCGCGTATCGGCTCTTGTTCAGGAAGTTCAGGTCGCTCGCCACGTCAATATAGGGCTTGGCCCAATAACCGACGGCGTTCGCTTTGAAGTCGAAGTAGCGGTAGTCCTGCTTCAGGATATTCTGATTGTCCGCGGTGAGCGATTGCAGGAACTTCGGGTTCCAGCTGCGCTCGCCGTTCGGATGCTTGTCCGTCTCGGAGAGGATGAGCATCTTGATGAATTGGTCGACCTTGACCGGCTCGTTCGGACGGAACGTCCCGTCCGGGTAGCCGTCGAGGATGCCGTTCGCCACGGAACGGGCGATGGTCTTCTCGGCCCAATGGCCCTTGGTGTCCTTAAAAGCGCTTCCGGTCGAAGCTGCGGTAGCGGCCGTTCCGGTTCCGGCGGCCCAAGCCTCCGCACCGCCCGATCCGGCCCAGAGTAATGCAACGCAAGTAGCTATCAGTGTCCACTGCCGCATGGCTGTCCTCCTAGTGTCATTAAACGATACAATCCGACACTATTTAGCTAATCACAATGGCTGCGGCGTGAAAACGGTCGTCCCGCCTATTGTGCGAGCGGTCTAAAGTCTTGATTCGAATGGGGCTGGGGATACGGAATGGAACATGAAGGAGGCGCTCGGGCATGAGAAAACCGGCCCGCATGGGCCGGTCGAATCAGAGAATGGGTCCGAGGTCACGCGCGTTCGCCGGCGCTAACGGCCGGCGCCGACGAGTTGATCGAACATGCCGCCGTCCGCGAACTGCTTCGCGTTCAAGTCTTCCCAACCGTCCAGGTTGTCGTCCACCGTCAACAGCTTCGTCTCCGGGAATTGGGTCGCGTATTGCTCCGCGACAGAGGCGAAGCGCGGGCGGAAGTAGTGCTGCGCGGCGATCGTCTGCGCTTGCTCGGTGAACAGGTAGTCGGCGTAGCCGTTCGCCGCTTCGCGCGTCCCGTTGGCGTCGGCGTTCTTATCGACGACGCTGACGATCGGCTCTACGGTCAGCGTCGCCGGCGGGACGACGATGTCGATCTTGCCTTTAGCGGCGCCGTTCGCGAGAGCGAGCGCTTCGGCCTCGGTCGTGATCCACACGTCGCCGTCGGCCTGATCCACGAATCTCGCTTGAGCCGCCGCTTCGTCGGCTTCCAGCTGGGCGACGTTCTTGTACACGGCGCTCACGAACGTCTTGGCCGCGTTCTCGTCCCCCGCTTTGTCGAGCGCATAAGCCCAAGCGCCGGCATAGAACCAGCGGGCGTCGCCATACGTCTTCGGATTCGCGGCCACCACTTTGACGCCAGGCTTCGCTACATCGTCCCACGTCTTGATGCCTTTGGGGTTGCCGCTGCGCACGGCGAATGCGACGGCGGTGAAGAAGGGGGAGCTGTTGTAGTCGTAGCGCTGCTGCCAGCCTTCTTCGATCAGGCCTTTGGCCTGGATCGCATCGATATCGGTGCCGATGCCTAGCGTGACCAGATCGGCCTTCAGCCGGCCGTCGTTCACGGCCGCTTCCTGCTTGTCGGAAGAGGCGGCCGATTGATTGACCGTAACGGCCTGACCCGTCTTCTCCTTCCAATAGGAGGCGAAGCCGTCGTTCAATGCTTGGAACAAGGGCGCCGTCCCATCCGGCGAAGCGCCGGTCAAGACGATCGGCTTGGTATAGTCCGAGCTCGCGGAGGGCGAGGCTTCGCCGTCGGCCGATGCGTTCATCGGCTTGCCGTCTCCCGACGCGCAAGCGCCAAGCGTCAAGGAAAGCGCGAGCAAAGCGGAGGCCGCGGTTGTTCTTCTCTTTCTCATCGGGAACGCCCCTTCAGTACGGAGAAATGGACATGCGTTTAAATACTTAATTTCAAATTGGAAAAATAGGGTTAATGGAGCGATTGTAGCAATCGGTCCGAGAAAGTGTCAAGAGAGAAATGTAAAAATATTTAAAAATATTCCTAGTTGACAGGTTGGAATAGTGCAGGATATGATCATTCCAAGAAATGGTTCCAACCACCTACCGGACAGCCGGAGCACGATGGAACTCTCCTCACGCGATAGGTCTCTTCTGGAACGTTTGCCCTAGGCGACGTCCCGGCGAGCGGCGTCTTGGGAGAGTGCGGTCGCGGCCTCTTTGGCGTTCCGGCCAATCATGCAGAACAAAGGGAGAGAACGGTCATGAAGAGTACATTCAAGCTGGTAGTCCTCGTGGTATTGGCGTTCGCGTTGTCCGCCACGAGCGCGTTCGCGGCAGTATCCAAGAAGAGCGACAAGAAAAGCGTCACGCTGCTGAACGTCTCCTACGATCCGACGCGGGAGCTGTACGTGAGCTACAACGAAGCGTTCGCGAAGTATTGGAAGAAGAAGACGGGCCAGACGGTTACCGTCAAGCAGTCGCACGGCGGCTCCGGCGCGCAAGCCCGTTCGGTCATCGACGGCCTCGAAGCGGACGTCGTCACCCTCGCGCTCGAATACGACGTCACCGCCATCGAGAAGAAAGGCCTCATCGCCACGGGCTGGCAGAACCGGCTCGCCAACAACAGCGCGCCTTACAAGTCCACGATCGTGTTCCTGGTCCGCAAGGGCAACCCGAAGAAGATTGAGGATTGGGACGATCTGATCAAGTCCGACGTGAAGGTCATCACGCCGAACCCGAAGACGTCCGGGGGCGCGCGCTGGAACTACTTGGCGGCTTGGGCTTATGCGCTGAAGCATAACAACAACAGCGACGACAAAGCCAAAGCGTTCGTGAAGGAGCTGTTCACCCACGTCCCGGTACTCGATACCGGCGCCCGCGGCGCGACGACGACTTTCGTGGAGAAGGGCATCGGCGACGTCTTGCTCGCATGGGAGAACGAAGCGTACCTGGCGAAGAAGGAATACGGCGACAAGTTCGAGATCGTGACGCCTTCGCTTAGCATTTTGGCGGAGCCGACCGTGGCCGTCGTGACCAAAAACGTGCAGAAGCACGACACGCGCCAAGTGGCGACCGCATACCTGGACTATCTCTATACGGAAGAAGGCCAGCGCATCGCGGCCGAGAACTTCTACCGTCCGATCAACCCGAAGATCGCGAAGGAATTCGAGAAGCAGTTCCCCAAGCTGAACCTCGTGACGATCAAAGACTTCGGCGGCTGGGACAAAGCGCAAGCCACGCACTTCGCGGACGGCGGCACCTTCGACCAGATCTACCTGAAAAAATAAAGCGGTCCGACGATCCCCCAATAGAGAAGGAGCAACGGATATGTCCAATAGACGCAGTTTGAAGCAACGCATCCTGAAGATCGCGCTCGGCGCGGCGCTCTCCGCGCAGATCGTCGCCTTCGGCGTAGCGCCTGCCGCGCTGGCCGCGGCCAAAGCGTCAGCCGTTACGGTGGACGGCGTCGGCCAGAGCGCATGGACGCCTATCGTGAAGGACGGCGCGGTCTACGCGCCGCTTAGCGGCCTGAGCGCGTCTCTGGGCGCCGTAGGCAAGTACGACGGAGCGACGAAGACGATCTCGATCCAGCAAGGCAAACGCGTCATCGTCCTGCAGATCGGCGCCAAGACCGCTAAGGTGGGGGGCGTGAAGAGCGCATTGGGGAATGCCGCGCTGCTGATCGACAAGACCCCTTACGTACCGGTCCGCTTCGTCACCGAAGCGCTCGGCGGCTCGCTCGCCTGGAACGCGGCGAAGCCGGCGTACGAGATCGATACGCGGCTGCACGCCTTCGCGGCGGATGGCCATACCTCGTTCATCAACGTATACGGGGAATCGGTCATCGCCGCGACCTATGGCATCGCCAGCGACTTCAGCGGCGGCTTCGCCCGGGTGAAGCAAGGCGACGCGTACGGCTATCTGGACCGCAGCGGCAAGCTGGCGATCCCCGTCCAATTCGACGACGCCTATGACTTTTCCGAAGGGCTCGCGGTGGTGCGTCAAGACGGCAAAGCCGGGTACATTGACCGTGCCGGCCAAGTCGTGCTAAGTCCCGACTACGATGAACTGTACGACTTCTCTGAAGGGCTGGCGCTCGTCCGCAAGGGCGACAGCTTCGGCTACATCGACAAGAGCGGCAAGCTGGTCATCCCCGCGCAGTATGAAGACGCGTTCTACTTCAGCGGCGGACTCGCGGCCGTGCAGATCGACGGCAGCTACGGCTATATCGACAAGACCGGCAAGCTGGTGATTCCGGCCAAGTATCAATCCGTCTCCGACTTCAAGGACGGCTTGGCGCTTGTTCAGACGCTGGTGAACCAGCCGGGCGAGACGGTAGAGGAATCCACGGGCGTGTTCGGCTACCTGAACGCGAAGGGCGAGTTCGCGATTCCCGCCCAATATGTCGAGGGCTACTCCTTCAGCAACGGGCTGGCCGCGGTCGAGCTCGATAGCGGCGTCGCCTTCATCGACAAGACCGGCAAAGTAGCGCTGCAGACGGCGTACGCGGAAGTCGGGGACTTCGGCGACGGGCTGGCGGCCTTCGAGCAGGGCGGCAAGTACGGCTATATTAATAAGAAGGGCGAAGTCGTCATTCAACCGCAGTTCGATATCGCGGACCGCTTCGAGCGCGGGCTCGCCCATGCGGTCAAGGGCGACGTGGAAGGGCTGATCAACGCCAAGGGCACATTCGTCGCGCAAGGCAAATACGTCGCTCCTCCGGCTTCCGAAGCGGAAGGGAAGTAAGCGGGAGGTGGGACGGCCCGCGGCCCGAAGCGAAGGCGAAGCGCGCGATTGAGGGAGAGGGACGGCTGTCCTGAAGCAAAGGCGAAGTAGCAGGCTGTGAGAAAAGTGGCAGACCTGGCGATCCTCTCGGTGTTTCTCCTTGCATGAACGATGATTTGGCGGTTCCCGACGGGGGGGCCGTCTTTCGTCTTTTATGGTGCGGCTGAGAGGCATACTATGTTGTATTTGTGCAACTTATGTAGCGCTCATTGGCGGTGAGAAGGTAATAACCTGCAATCGTACAACTTATTTAAGGGAAAATCGATGAAAAGCCAGAAATCGGCCGAATCAGTTGTACATTTACAACTTATTGACCGTTTTGGAGCGAATTCGGCGAAATAAGTTGTACTTTTGCAACTTCTTGCTCGGGTTCCCGATCCCGGCCGGGCGAGTTCTCTCATCGAGCATGAATCGGCTAGCCCAACCGAGCGCTATCTCCCGTTACGTCGCTGCCTCGTCCTAGCCGGATTCAACTCCCCAACTGGCAGTATCCTCTAACTCCCACCGGGCACTATCTCCCATCGAGCAGTATCCTCTGTTCCCAACCGATCGCTATCTCCCGTTACGCCGCTGCCTCGTCCTTGCCGGATTCAGCTCCCCACCTGGCAGTATCCTCTAACCCCCACTGGGCGCTATCTCCCATCGAGCAGAATCAGCTATCCTCCCACTGGGCGCTATCTCCTGCGACTCTCGTCATAGCGGGCGGCGGCAGCCGAAATCTTCAGAGTCTATGGGATCAACTGGCGTGTGGAAGATTCATCCTTTTTGTCCTTTTATCCCGATGGGAATGGAAGTAAGATGGGGGTTAATGTCACAGCGCAAGCTGGGCAAATCTCTTCGGATAGGGGAATCGAATGATGAAAAAATGGTGGATCGGATGGACGGCCGCAGCGGCGCTGTTGGCCTCCGCAGGCACGGCTTCCGTAGGTACGACCTCCGCAGCAGCTAAAGACCAGCCGATTCAGGTCAAGTTGAACGGGAGCGCGTTGCAGTTCGAGACGGCGCCGGTCATCGTGGAGGGAAGGGTGTACGTCGCGTTCCGGCCGCTGTTCAAGCAGTTGGGCTATACGGTCGAGTATGCCGAGGCGACGAAACGGATCAAGGCCAAATCCGACCAGCGCGAACTGGAGATGACGGTAGGCGGGGCGGATGCCCTCGTAGGCGGCCAATCGGTTCCGATCGACGGACAGCTCAAGGTGATCAACGGAAGCACCTTTATCGGCGTGAAATTCCTCGGCTCGCTCTCGGACAAGAAGGTCTCGTGGCAACCGGAGAGCCGGACGGTCGCGATGGTCGACAACGTGCCTGTCAATCCGCAAGAGGCGGCGCTCTATCCCGTGCTGGAGAAGTTAGCGACTGCCGAGGCTGCGGCGGACGCGGATGCGATGGTATCGCTGTTCGCGGACGATTCGCCGCAGAAGGCCGAGATGGCCGACGCGCTGAAGGCGCAGTTCCAGGAAACGAAGACGGCGACCTCTTTCGTCAGCAAGGAGATTCGCGCTTTCTCCGATCAGGAGGCAACCTTGGTTACGGTAGAGGAGACCAAGAAGGTCAGCGGCGGCTTTTATCCGAACAACCGCTCGGAGGTGCAGTATACGCTCCATCCGGGCGCGGACGGGCAGTGGCGGATCTATATGGTGGAGGTACTGTCGACCGAATTCACCAATATCGACGAGCTGCTGGCACATCCTGCTACGCTGCCGTCGGAGGATGAGGCGGCGATCAAGGCGTTGCTGGACAAACAAGCGGCTGCTTCGAACGCGGAGAACCTCGAAGACTATCTGGCGACGATGTTCTATACCGACGACGTGACGCAAGAAGACGTAGCCGAGCAACTGCAGCAGGTGTTCGACGACTACGATGCCAAGCTCACGCTGGACAAAGTGGTCGTAGCCGACTACAACGGGTCGGATCGGGCGACCCTCTTGTTCGTCGCGACCACGGAAGTGAACGCCGACGGCCAGACGGTCAAGAACAGCGTCACGGTCGCCAACGCCGTGCAGAAGCAGAACGGCCAATGGCTGCTCGATCCGGTGGCGCAGGAGTTGTCGGTGAAGCCGATCTCCTAAAGGGAAACGAGGGAGAGACGCAATGGCGCCAATTTGGCGCAAAAAGCGGCTTTAACGCGCCAAATCGGCGCCCGAACGCCCGAGCGCCCGAGTGCCCGAACGCCCGAGCGCCCGATAAGCCGCACCGCTCCCCGCGCACGAACAAGCGCCCTGCCGCAACGGCAGGGCGCTTGTCTTCGTGTACGCTCGGGTCAAGGCAGCGCCCGTCCGCGCGAAGCAAGGTACAGCGAGTACCATTCCTCGCGGGAGAGCTCGACCCTCTCGGCGTCCGCGCAAGCGCGGATGCGGTCGGGGTTGGCCGTGCCGATGACCGGCTGGATCTTGGCCGGGTGCCGCATGAGCCACGCGAGCACGATCGCTTCGCGCGTCGTCGACTTCCGCTCTGCGATCCCGGCGACCAGCGCTGCGGTCTTCTTCACGGCTTCGCTCTCCCCGTCCAGCGGCTTGCCGGAGTAGATCCCTTGCGCGAGCGGTCCCCACGCCTGAATCTGAATGCCCTCCAGGCGGCAGTGCTCCAGCGTCCCCTCCGGGAAAATATCTTCCCGGGCGGCGTCCTGGTTCACGTGTACGCCCTGGTCCAGCCAGCCGATGCGCTTCAGGCTCATCTCGAGCTGGTTGGCCACGAGCGGCACTTCCAGCGAGGCTTGCAGCAGCCGGATCTGCCCGGCGCCCATGTTGGATACGCCGAAATGGCGTACCTTGCCCGCTCCTCGCAACCGTCGGAAGGCTTCGGCAATCTCGTCCGGATCGGCGAGCGGATCGGGCCGGTGCAGCAGCAGGACGTCGAGATATTCGGTGCCCAGGCGGCTAAGGATGCCGTCTACGCTGTCGATGATATGTTCGCGCGAGAAGTCGAACCGGTGCGGGCCAGCTTCGTCCTCGAAGCGGATGCCGCACTTGGACTGGATGTAGATCCGCTCGCGCAGTTCCGGCTGCTCCTTGAGCACTTGGCCGAAGACGCGCTCCGCCTTGCCTCTCGTATAGATATCGGCATGATCGAAGAAGTTGATTCCGATGGACAGCGCGGCTTCGACCGCTTCCCGTCCTTGCTTGTAGTGATCGGATGTGATCGGGTCGGAATTCCAGCCTCCGCCCAGCGGCATGCAGCCGAGAGCCAGCCGGCTGGACTGGATGCCGTAACGATGCAGGGGAATGTTCGTCATGAACGTAAAACGCTCCTTCTCTCCTTTTTGAATGGCTAATCGGATTGGAGGTTACCGATACTTGCTCATTATATAGAACCCGTCCCACGGTTGAGAAGTACGGAAAAAGAGGATAGATAGTTCGCTAAAGGTTAGTAGTTATAGGTTGGCTCCCGCTAGAAAACCTAAACAAAACGCGCGGAAGGTTCCATCATGCCTGCATCCGACACGACCGCTACCGATCCGCTCGCGATATGGACGGCATGGCGAGCTCCTTCATGGCGACGGAGACGAGCAGGAGATGCTGGGCGCCTTCGGTCGTCAGGCGGAAGACGGGGGTCAGGTTAGGCACATCCGGCATGCTCATCGGTCACGTCTCCTCCCGGCCGACGCGCGCAATTCGGGCAGACTCGTTAAAGAAAGCGGGTTCGCCGCTGTTGGGGGATCGGCGGATATGCCGGAAGAGGCCGGAGGGAAGCTCATGGGTTCGCCCGGACAACTCGGCCAGCGCGCGCATCAGCTTGGCGGTCTCTTCCTGCAGGCGGCTTGCGGCCGAGAGCGGTCTCGGTCCGAGCGGCCGGCCGGTCTTGCGCAGCAGGCGAATCTCGCTCAGCACGTCGACGAAGGCGGCCATGTACGTATCGCGATCCTCATTCGTCGTCATCGGCGCGCTCCCGGTCGTTCAACAGCGACTGCGCGCATTCGACGGTGCGCAGCATGAGCCTCTGAATATCGGCCAGCGATTCGATCATGCGGGTGACGCTGGTCTGAAATTCGTTGATCTGTTGATTGGACGGAGCCGTAGGGAATTCGCCGTCCGGACCGGTAAAAGCCTGGATCTTCATCGCTTCGGCGTGCAGAAAGTGCGAGATGGCCGTCTCCTGGCTCGCGACCGCCTCCAGCATCTCCAGGAGCACGTCCCCGCGGGTCGACGGCCGCTTTTCGTTCGGAAGCTTGTACTTCGCTAAGGCGCGTGCGTCTCGGCTGGACACGGCGTCCTGCTGAACCATTCGCTCTCACCTGCCTGTGAACGGCTTGGCGCCGTCTATTCTGCGCAATCCTCGTCCGCGCAATCCTCGTCCGCGCAATCGTGCGGATAAGTCTCCTCGGTCAGATCCGCGATCCGGTCCAGCCGCTTCAGCGCGATCCACTGCTTTATGGTAACGCCTTCGAGGAACGGGGAGACGGTCCGGTTCATATCGAGATAGTCGCAACTCCGCGCCTGCTCGACGGCGTCGAGATGCCGGACGAACGCCTGCACCTACTCCGCTTCGGCATTGTTGAGGTGGGAGACGGCGAGCTCATCCATGACGACGGGGCGGAGGGGCAGGGAGACCGCCTCTTCGCGGGTGACGCCGATGACGGGCGCAATATTCGGGATGTTCGGCTGCGACAGGTGATTCGTCTCGCCTTCTCCACCCTTGGCCGGTCGTCTGCGACGGATACGCATTCAGATTATCGTATGCGTGCGCCTGCTCCTTCATGAGCGATT
Organism: Cohnella nanjingensis; assembly: GCF_014212125.1. Classification (GTDB taxonomy): domain Bacteria; phylum Bacillota; class Bacilli; order Paenibacillales; family Paenibacillaceae; genus Cohnella; species Cohnella nanjingensis. The sequence continues at coordinate 13,649 of NZ_JACJVP010000064.1, read as the reverse complement.
CGCGCGCGGCGATAAGGCATGGGATGACGGTGGGGCCGGGGTCCGTGCCCGATGCCTGCGTACGGACGCCCGCGAACAGACGCCCGCGAACAGACGCCCTAAATCAACGCCCTAAACCGACGCCCTAAACCGACGCCCTAAACCGATGCCCTAAACCGATGCCCTAAACCGATGCCCGCGAACGGACGCCCTGACCTATGCTCGCGAACCGATACCCGCGAATGGACGCCTGCGAACAGGTGCCTGCGCTAGACGAGCGGACGCCTGCCCATAGCGCCCAGTCCAGCCCCGGTCTTCAAGCGGCCGCGGCGGGAAAGCTCAGCGAGATGACGGCTCCGCCCGCGTCGCGGTTGCCCGCCCGGATGAGCCCGCCGCAGCGTTCGACGATGGCGCGGGAGATCGCGAGGCCGAGCCCGGTCTCGCCGTCCTTACCTTTGACGAAGCGGTGGAACAGATGGGGGAGCAAGCTCTCGGGGAATCCCTTGCCGTCGTCGGTGACGGTAATGACGATTCGGCCGTTCTCGATGCCGGCCTCGATGACGATACGATTCTTCGCGTAGCGCGCGGCGTTGGATACGACATTGAGAAGCGCCTGCATCAGCTTGTCTCTATCGGCGCGTACCGTCAACCGGTTTTGCGCCTCCGCGCTGCAAACCGTCTGCAGCGTCAGCCCCCTCTGACCTAGCAGCGGATTGATGCGTTCGGCGGTGTCCGTCAGCATCTCCCGCACGCTCACGACGGTAGGCTGGAAGATATCCTCCTCGCTGTCGAGCTTGGCGAGCAAGGTCATCTCCGTGACGATCTTCGTCAGCCGGCCGCTCTCGCTCAAGATGATATCCAGTCCTTTGCGCGAACTCTCGCCTTCGAACACGCCGTCGCGGATGCCTTCCGCATAGCCTGCGATCGACATGAGCGGCGTCTTCAGCTCGTGGGACGCGTTCTGGAAAAACTGCTTCTGCACTCGGTTGTAGCGATCCAGCTCGCCGGCCAGCTCGTACACGGTCTGCGCGACGGCGCCGATCTCTCCGCCGGTCTTGATAAGCTTCACATCGGCGAACTGGCGCACTTGCACCTTCTTCAGCTCTTCCCGCAGCTTCATGAGCGGGCGGATGAGCTTGCGCGTGATCAGCAGGCTGAGCAGCAGCACGAGGGCGGCGCCGATGCCCAGCACGATCAGCAGCCTGCCGAACAGCTCTCGTTCAATGGCGTTGATCTTGCTGATCGGCGTCCGGAGCGTTAGCGTCCCTTGGGGTACGACGTTCCGATTGACGAGATAGCCGTCGCTCTTTGTGAACGCCTGGAACTTCACCTGGTTCGACGGCAAGGCGGAAGGATCGGCTTGGATCAAGGAGACCGAGGAGGCCGGGGATATCGTGGATATCGAGGAAACCGGGGAGACCGTGTTGGCCGAGACGCTGGACGGGCGATTGTCGCTCACGACCCGGCCCTGTTCGTCCACGATGTAGGCTTCGACCCCGGCGGGAACGGCGATGGCTTGGCTGATCGCAGCGATGCCGCCTCCGATCTCCGTCTGCGTCGCTTGCAGCTCCAGATTCGTCGCCATCGAGGAACCGATCGACGTCAGCTCTTGCTTCTGCGTCACCATGAAGTGATCCATCAGCACGTAGTGGATCAGAACGGCCGTCAGCCCGAGCACGAGCACGAGCAGCAGGCCGAACGCCAGGTTAATTTGATGAAGCAGTTTCATGCCATATCCCCTCCGTCCGGTCTTAAGCGATAGCCGTGTCCCCATACCGCCTCGATGGGCAGCTGCTCGATCTTCTTGCGGAGCCGTTTGATGAGATGATCCACCGCGCGGTCGCTCCCGAAGTAGTCGTCGCCCCATACCAGCACCAGCAGTTCCTCTCTCGTGAAGGCGCGGTTCGGATGCTCCGCGAACACTTGGAGCAGCGCGTATTCCTTGAAGGTCAGATCCAGCTCTTCCCCGCCCCGGAACGCGCGCCGTTCTTCGGGGAAGAGGCGCAGCGAACCGACTTCGACCGCGGCCTGCGCGCCGGCTTGCGGCATGCCGTCCGCCGATTCGTCCGGGGTCCGGAGCATGTACCACCGCTGAAGCTGACGCTTCACGCGGGCGACGAGCTCGCGGGGGCTGAACGGCTTGACCAGGTAGTCGTCGCTGCCGAGCTCCAGGCCGAGAATCTTATCGACTTCGTTGTCTTTGGCGGAGATCATGATGATCGGCACTTCCGCTTCGCTCCGGATTCGTCGGCACAGCTCGTAGCCGTCCATGCCGGGCAGCATGATGTCCAGCACCCAGAGGTCCGGGGGCGCGTTCCGCCAGAGCGTCCAGGCCTCCTCGGCCGACGCCAGGCCGACGGTTCGGTAGGTTTCTTTTCTCAAATAAACCTCGACGAGGTTGCGGATATTCGGGTCGTCGTCTACGACGGCAATGGTGTAATCGTGAATGGGAAAGACCTCCCGTGCGAGAATCTCCGTTTATTATAGCAACTCCCGTTCCCCCGAAGGGCGCGTGCCATCGTTTTTCCACAATTCCACCAACGGCGTGCCACATTTGGGCGGTAGATTGAGAACAGCAAGACCAACTACCCACTAGGAGTGATTCCGAATGAATCGCAAAACCATGCTCAGCCGTTTAGCCCTGTCCGCCTTGGCGGTATCCGCTATCGCCAGTCCCGTTGTCGCCAATGCGGCTGTACCGGCTTCGTCGGATCAATATGTCGTCGCCCAGTCGTCCTCGGGCGCAAAAGGCGGCGCGGATGCGGCGAAAACCGTCGCCGCCGCCGCGGTAGCGCTGCAGGATCCCTTGAAGCTGGCCCAGCAGTATGCGCCGGATACCGTGCAGACGTGGAAGGACACGCTCGATACGTACGACAAGCTGCTCCAGAGCAAGATCAAGGTCGTCAAGACTGAGGGGGGCAAGTCGGCCACGATCGCAGTGGCTGCGGAAGGCGGCGCCGTCAAGTTCGACGGGAAACCGGTCCAGCTCCAAGCTTCCGTCAAAGAGATGAAGGCAATCCCGATCGACGGCGCGAAGGCGGGTTCGGGTCAAGTCGCCGGAACGATCTCGATCACAGCCTCCACGGCATCGAACGCAGTCGCCATCCAAGCTGCGCCAGGGGGAGACTCTTTCTTCCAAAGGCAGATCGACTTGAACAAAGCCGTCGAGTCCAAGGATGCCGGAGAGATCAAGCAGGCGTTGTCCAAGCTGCTGGAGGCTTACAAAGCGCAGATCGCGAAGCTCGAGCAACTGAAGTAAGAGAGAGAAAGAGGTTAGAATCGCGGAGTTGACCCTCTTGGCGAACCGTGGTAAGATCCAATTCAAAGTGATCGGGTCCGTTATGTAAGGATTGAAGGCTGAATCCGGTTTATCGCCAGGTTGACCGAACCTTCGGAGACCTCCCCTCTTGCGCATCTCGCCGTGCGCGGAAGGGAGGTCTTCTTGTTTATTTCGCGCGCAAGGGCAGAGAAGGGGGCCGAACATGAATATCGAGAATATCGAAGCTTTTATCTACGTTCTGCACTATGGCAGCTTCAACAAGGCCGCCGAAGCGCTGTACCTGTCGCAGCCGTCCGTGACGGCGCGCATCCAGACGCTCGAACGCGAGTTGGACTGCACGTTGTTCGACCGGGTAGGCAAGCAGGTGCATCTGACAGAGAAGGGGAAGCTGTTCCGTCCCTATGCCCAGCAATTGATCGACACGTACCGCAAGAGCAAGCAGCAGCTCCGGGAGACGCTGACGAGCAAGGAGGAGCTGAGAATCGGCTGCACCGCCTCCGTCGCCCACTACATGCTGCCCGAGCTGCTTCCCGGTCTCCGCAGCCGGTTCCCGATGCTCCGCTTCAAGATCGTGACCGGGACGACGGACGACATCGTCGCTCGGGTGCTCGGCAAGGAGCTGGACATCGGCTTCGTGCGAAAGATCAGCCATCCTGATCTGCAATCAACCGTCGTCTACGAAGATCCGATCCGTCTGTACGTCTACGGAGGACACCCGTTCTGGGACGCGGAACGACCGCCGATCGAGGCGCTTGGCCAAGAGCCCCTCTTGTTCTTCGAATGCGGCGCGCTCGACTGGATGCGGATTCATCGGGTGTTCGAGCATTTGGGCTTGCTGCCGAATCTGATCCTGCAGACGGACAATCTGGAGACGGCCAAGAAGCTGGTGCTGCAGCAGACGGGCATCTGCTTCCTCCCCGGCTTGAGCGTGAGGCGGGAGTTGGCGCTCGGGCTGGTGAAGCCGATCGACTTTCCCGAGACGTCCGGCATCGCGCTGAAGACCTGCCTCATCGGCCGGCAAGGGGAGAACGCCGCCTATTTCCAAGACATTCTGCGCATTGCGTACGATCGGTTCTCCCGTTCCCGCAGTGGAATCGAATAGTTGCATGAATCGATAGAGAATCTCTATTATCCGGCATATTGACGCTTCGGAGTCACGGGTGTACATTGTTCTCAATATAATTCTTACTATGCAGGTATGAATTATGAACATTGAATGAATCGACCCGACAACCGGAGTTCATTCGCACACATGCGAAGCGTGAATCGGAGGGTGTTGAGGATGAGAAAAGGACTGTGGATCGCATCTGCGCTGGTACTGGTATCGGTGCTGTCGGGCTGCGGAAGCAAGAACGATGCGAACGGGGGAGCGGCCGGCGCGGCGTCTCCATCCGGCTCGGCGCCGGCATCGGGCGCCGCGTCGCCGTCGCCAAGCCAATCGGCTTCGCCGTCGGCGCAAGTCAAGAAGATCGTCGTCGGCACGGGGACGCAGTTCCCCCGGGTATGCTTCATCGACGAGAACGGCAAGCTGACCGGATTCGACGTCGAGCTCGTGAAGGAGATCGACAAGCGCTTGGCGGATTACGAGTTCGAGCTGCAGACGCTGGACTTTTCCAACCTGCTGCTGAGCCTCGAGACGAAGAAGATCGACTTCGTCGCCCACGAGATGGAGAAGAACCCGGAGCGCGAAGCGAAATACCTGTTCAACAAAGAGCCTTACGCCCACTGGCGCAACAAGATCATCGTCGCCAAGGACAACGATACGATCCAGTCGCTGGACGATCTGGTCGGCAAAAAAGTGCTGACCGGCGCCACCAGCGCGGAAGCGCAAATCCTGGAGAACTACAACAAGTCGCACGACAAGAAGATCAACATCGTCTACCAGAGCGGCGCGGCCAACGATACGGTGGCCCAAGTGGCGAGCGGCCGCGTCGACGCCACGCTTGGCGCGGACTTCACGCTGTCTCTGATCGATCCGGACGGGAAGCTGAAGACGACCGGAGAAGATCTCAGCGAGGCGGATATTCTGTTCGTCTTCCGCAAGGACGATCCCGAATCGCAGCAGCTCTCGGATGCGGTCGACGGCGCGATCAAGGAGATCAAGGCCGACGGCACGCTCGGCAAGCTCAGCAAGGAATGGCTCGGTCAGGACTATACGTCGGACAACGCCAAATAGAAGACTCGGGAGGACGGTGAAGCACGCGGATGGGTATGCCTTTCGACATCTCCTATGTCTTCGATTACTTCGTGAAGCTGCTGCCGTATATTCGGATCACGCTGACGATCGTCGGCTGCTCCCTCTTGATCGGCCTCGGCATCGGACTGCTCGTCGCCTTGCCGCGGATGTACCGGATTCCCGTCCTGCAGCGGTTCTCGCAGGTCTACGTCTCCTTCTTTCGCGGCACGCCGATCTTGATCCAGCTGTTCCTGTTCTACTACGGGATGCCGGAGATGCTGAAGCTGATCCACATCGACGTTACCAAGGTGCCGGCGCTATACTTCGTCATCTTCGCGTACGCGCTGCATACGGGCGCGTTCCTCTCCGAAGCGATCCGCGGCGCGGTCGGCGCGGTAGACCGAGGGCAGGTTGAGGCCGCCTACGCGGTCGGGATGACCGGCTATCAGGCGTTCGGACGGATCGTGCTGCCGCAGGCGCTCGGCATCGCCATACCCGTGTTCGCCAATCTGGTGATCGCGGTGCTCAAAGACACCTCGCTCGCTTTCTCCCTGGGCATCATGGAGCTTACCGGGAAGTCCCAAACGCTTCCCACGATGTCCCAACACTTCGTCGAAGCGTACCTGTCGCTGGCGCTCATCTACTTCCTCATCAGCTTCGCGCTGGAGAAGGCGTTCTTCGTCCTCGAACGCAGACTGCTCCGTTACGAGGGCGGGCACGACAAGGCAAGCCGGGCGCCGAGCGGGCGCAAATGGTTGAACCGCCGGTTCTCGGCCGGCCTTGAACTTCGGAAGGAGGGGGCTAGGCCATGAAGCTGGACCCGGCGTTCATCTGGACCGCGTTCGTCCAATTGCTGTCCGCCATTCCGACCACGCTGGAGATCGCGGGCGTATCCGTCCTGTGCGGCAGCCTGATCGGGACGGCCGTGGCGCTCGTCCGCATCTACCGCGTGCCGGTGCTTCATCCGATCGCGTCGGCCTATGTCACATTCATCCGGGGCACGCCGATGCTGACCCATCTGCTGCTCATCCTGTTCGGACTGCCGATGCTCATCGATGCCGCGGCCGAGTCGCTCGGGTTGCCGTTCCGGTCGGTCTCCATCCCGATGATCGGCTTCGTCTACATCTCCTTCTCGATTACGGAGGGGGCTTATATGTCCGAAGTCGTCCGGTCCGGGATGCTGGCGGTGAACCGGGGCCAGTTCGAAGCCGCGTACGCCGTCGGGATGACGACGCCGCAGGCGCTTCGGCGGATCGTCTTCCCGCAGGCTTTCGCCGCTGCCCTCCCGAATCTGTCCAACTCCACTATCGGCATGCTGCACGCCACCACGCTCGCTTTTGCCGCGTCGGTCGTCGACATTAACGCCAAAGCCCAGATCGTGGCCGCCACCAACTGGAAGTTCTTCGAAGCTTATATCGCGGCGGCGCTGCTCTTCTGGGGACTGACGTTCCTCATCGAACGATTGACCGCGCTGCTGGAGAAGCGCATCAATTCCTACAACCGGGGGGGAGTGGCATGATCCGTTTGACGCAAATCCGCAAGTCGTTCGGCCGCAACGAGGTGCTGAAGGGCATCGACCTGACCGTGAGCAAAGGGGAAGTCGTCGCCATCCTGGGACCGAGCGGCTCCGGCAAGACGACGCTGCTCCGCTGCATCAACTATCTGGAGCGGCCCAGCGGCGGCCAGATCGAGATCGGCGATCTGCGCTTGGAGTGCAAGCATCCGTCCAAGAAGGAAATCCATCGGCTTCGCGGCAAATCGGCGATGGTGTTCCAGCAATACAACCTGTTCAAGCACAAAACCGCGGTGGAGAACGTCATGGAAGGACTCGTCGTCGTGCAAAAGGTGCCGAAGGAAGAAGCCCGCAAGCGCAGCGTCGAGCTGTTGGAGAAGGTCGGGCTCGGCGCGAAGCTGGACGCCTACCCGAGTCAGCTGTCCGGCGGTCAGCAGCAGCGCGTCGGCATCGCCAGGGCGCTGGCGCTGAACCCGGAGGTCATCCTGTTCGACGAGCCGACGTCGGCGCTCGATCCGGAGCTCGTCGGGGAAGTGCTGGCCGTCATCCGCAAGATCGCGAAGGAAGGCATCACCATGATTATCGTCACGCACGAGATGAACTTCGCCCAGGAAGTCGCGAACCGCGTCGTCTTCATGGACCAAGGAGCCGTCGTGGAAGAGGGCGCGCCGAACGAGCTGTTCCGGTCGCCCAAGGAAGAGCGGACGAGACAATTCCTGCAGCGGATGACGCCGGAAGCCGTCTATTCGATCTAAGCGAGAGGAGCGTTAGCAATATGGCATTCACATTCGGCATCTTGGACCAAACGATCGTCTTCCCCGGGCAGACGCCGGCGGAAGCGTTCCGCAACACCGTCAAGCTGGCCCGGCTGGCGGAAGCGCTCGGCTATGAGCGATTCTGGGTGTCGGAGCACCACGACTCCGGTCAGACGGCCGGTTCGTCGCCGGAGGTGCTGATCTCCCACCTGCTCGCGAAGACGGAGCGGATCCGGATCGGCTCCGGCGGGGTGATGCTGCAGCATTACAGCCCCTACAAAGTCGCGGAGAACTTCAACGTGCTGGCCACGCTCGCCCCCGGCCGGGTGGAGCTCGGCGTCGGCCGCGCGCCGGGCGGTCTCCCGCGTTCGACCCGAGCGCTGCAGCAGGGGCAGTCGGAGTCGCCGGAGCTACCCGAGAAGCTGGCCGAGCTGGAGCGGTTCCTCGCGGGTCCGGCGGGAGAGGACCATCCGCTCGCCGGCTTGCAGGCGAATCCGCTGCCCGACGTGCCAGCGGGCATCTTCTTGCTCGGCACCAGCGTCTCCAGCGCCGAATTGGCGGCGGAGCGGGGCTTGCCGTACGCGTTCGCGCTCTTCATCAACAACGATCCGGACACGGCGAGCCGCGCGTTCGCGACGTACAGAGACCGCTTCAACCGGGAGACCGGCCGGCAGCCGAAGCCGATCCTGGCGCTCTCGGTCATCGCTTCGGACACGGAGGAGGAGGCCGCCGAGCTGGCGGGCGCCTTCAAGAGCGTCCGCGTGACGCTCGAGAGCGGCAAGACGGTGAACGTCGGCTCGCTCGAGCAGGCCGAGGAGTTCGCCAGGCAGGCGGGCGAGACGTACACCGCCGAGGTGCGGGACGCGGACATCACGAGGGGGACGAAGGAAGTCGTGCGCAAGCGGCTGCTGGAGCTGTCGGAGAAGTACGGGGTGGAGGATCTGATCTTCACCACGATCATCGGGGACTTCGCCAAGCGGGTCCGTTCGTTCGAGATTCTGAAGGAAGCATTGACGGAGCAGCCGGAGGAGGCGACGCCATGAGCGCATTCGCGCAAGAGATCGAAGCGTATTCGCGGACTTACGAGGAATTGAAGGGCGCCGTCCGGGGGCTGAACGCAGAGGAGCTGCGCTGGAAGCCGGCGCCGGACAAATGGAGCGTCACCGAGGTGCTCGCGCACCTCGTCGATCATGCGATCGTCATCTCCTTCCGCATCCGGGAGATTCTGTCCGGCTCCGAGGCGCGGCTGCCGGGATTCGGCCAAGATGCCTGGGTCGCGGGACAGCGGGCGAACGAGACGGAGGCGGCGGACGTGCTGGAGGCGTTCCGCGCGCTGGTCGCGTACCATGTGCTGCTGCTGCGGCGGCTGCCCGACGCGGACTGGGACCGGTCGGCGGTCAACTTCAAGGGAGAGACGGTGACGCTGCGCCAGGTCGTGCGGGCATTCGCGGTCCATACGCACAACCATGTGGGGCAGATTGAACGGATCAAGGCGGCCTGCGCAGGCGGCTTCGGCGCGGGCGGCGGCGGCTCAGGAGGCGGCGGCTCAGGCGGTCTTGGTTCAGATAGCGCCGGCGCAGATAGTGCGGACTCAAGCAGCCCTGGCTCGGGAGGCATCGGCGCAGTCAGTGCGGACTCAAGCAGCCCTGGCTCGGGAGGCATCGGCGCAGTCAGTGCGGACTCAACCACCTCCGGCTCAGGTAGCGCCGACGCATGCAGCTCGGGTTCAGTCGGCCTTAGCTCGGGTGGACCCTGCTCCAGCCTGGCCGCCCAAGAAGGGAGGGCCTGACGATGGCGGGGTCGAAGGTTCGGATCCGCGATGCGGAGGGGGCCGACCAGGAAGCCATTCGCCGGGTGCTTCTATCCGCTTACGAGCAGTACCGGCACGATCTCCCGGAGTCGCGCTGGAGCGAATATCGCGAGAACATCGCCCATGCCGTCGATACGCCCGGGCCGACGGATTGGCTGGTCGCCGAGCGGGACGGGACGATCGTCGGCAGCGTCACGCTGTTCAATTCCTCGCTGGTTGCCTACGGGCGGGATCTCGGGATCGAATCTCCGATCGTCCGGCTGCTCGCCGTCGCGCCCGAGGCCCGCAGTCAAGGCGTGGCGACGGCGCTGCTCCGCGAAGCGGCTAGGCGGGCGAAGCTGGCGGGCGCCGAGACGCTGCATCTGCACACGTCCGACATGATGGCGTCCGCCGTCCGCCTCTACGAGCGGCTCGGCTTCGAGCGCGCCACCGACAAGGATATCTGGAACGGCGATACATTGGTGAAGAGTTATCGGCTTCGCGTGATTGAGGCGGCGCTGCTGGAATCGTGAGCGGCCTCAAGGGGGCGCGATCAAGAACATGAAGGAGGAGTATGTTATGGCCCATCGAAAAAAATTGAAATTCGGCGCGATCATCCACGGGGTAGGCGGGAATATCTCGGCCTGGCGGCATCCGGAGATTCCCGCGGACGCCAGCGTCAGCTTCCCCTTCTACGTGCAGGCCGCGCAAAAGGCGGAGGAAGGCTTGTTCGACCTGGTGTTCATCGCGGACGGTCTGTACATCAACGAGAAGTCGATCCCCCACTTTCTGAACCGCTTCGAGCCGATCACGATCCTGTCCGCGCTGGCGGCAGCGACGAGCAAGATCGGCCTCGTCGGCACGCTGTCCAGTTCGTACAGCGAGCCCTTTACGGTCGCGCGGCAGTTCGCCTCGCTCGATATGATCAGCGGCGGACGGGCGGGATGGAACGTCGTCACTTCCCCGCTCGAAGGCTCGGCGCGTAATTACAGCAAGGCGGAGCATCCGAGCCATGACGAGCGCTACCAGATCGCACAAGAATACTTGCAGGTCGCCAAAGGACTGTGGGACTCGTGGGAGGACGACGCGTTCGTGCGCGACAAGGCTTCCGGCGTCTTCTTCGATCCGGCCAAGATGCACCGGTTGAATCACAAGGGCCGCTTTTTCTCCGTGGAAGGCCCCTTGAACATCGCCAGATCCAAGCAGGGTCAGCCGGTCATCTTCCAGGCGGGCTCCTCCGAGAGCGGCAAGGACTTGGCGGCCAAGGAAGCGGACGCCGTGTTCACCGGGCAAGAGCTGCTCGGGGACGCCAAGGCGTTCTACCGCGACGTGAAGGACCGGGCCGTCGCCTACGGACGATCCCGGGACGATCTGGTCATCCTGCCGGGAATCGGTCCGATCATCGGCAGCACGGAAGCAGAAGCGGAGCGGAAGTACGAAGAGATCGCGAGCCTCGTATCCATCGACAAGGCGCTCGATTATCTCGGCCGCTTTTTCGACCATCACGACTTCTCCCAATATCCGCTCGACGAGCCGTTCCCGGACATCGGGGATCTCGGCAGCAACAGCTTCCGCAGCGGCACGGACAAGATCAAGCAGACCGCAAAAGAAGAAGGGCTGACGCTTCGCCAGGTCGCGCTGCGTTCGGCGACGCCCCGCGGCGCGTTCATCGGTACGCCCGAGAAGATCGCCGATCTCATCCAGCAGTGGCATGAAGAGGAGGCGGCCGACGGCTTCATCATCCATTCGGCGTTCCCGAACGGGCTGACCGAATTCGTCGAGCTGGTCGTGCCGATCCTGCAGCGCAGGGGCATCTACCGGACGGCATACGAATCCGATACGCTTAGAGGCAATCTGGGCGTGCCGATCCCGGCCAACCGCCACACGGTGGCCCGGTCCCAGGCAGCGGCGTTCTGAGCGGATCGATAGGGGGATCCTCGTCTTCGTGATCGAAGAGGAGCGGTCTCCTTTTTCGTTCACCATTTAGAATTTATAAATTTCACGCTTATCCATTTCTAAATGACCTCCGATAAAAATGAGTCGCTTCTTTGGAGAAGATGGCGAAGCCGGTTTTACTTGACGGATCAGAAAGCAGAAGTTGCACCTATCCTTTTCCGATCCTGCCTCGGCAAAAACGTATCGCCATCTTTAGAGGACGGCGAAGCTGATTTTACTTGGGAGGAAGTGGGATATAGGCTGACTCCGATCGATTACGATCGTTAACTGATTGAACATTCATGGGGCAAAGTCCGCTGCGCGGACGGAAGGAGGTACATTGTGGAGCATGAACGGGAGCAAACGGCCGGGATCGATCTGCCCGCCGTTTGGCGGTTGCTGGATGAACGGGAGGAAACTTGGATCTCGCTGCGGCGGGCGTTCCATCGCGATCCGGAGATCCTATTCGAGGTGAATCGTACCGCCGCGCGGGTCGCGGAGCTGCTGACCGGCTACGGGCTGGAGGTCCGAGAGCGGGTCGGCCGCCACTTCGGCAAAGGCGTCGTGGGCGTGCTGCACGGGGGCAGGCCCGGGCAAACGATCCTGTTGCGGGCGGACATGGACGCGCTCCCGATCCGGGAGGCCGCAGCGTCCGATTACCGCTCCGAGCATGAGGGGGCGATGCATGCGTGCGGGCACGACGCCCACATGGCGATGCTGCTCGCCGCCGCATACGGACTCGCGAGTTGCCGCAAACGGCTGGCCGGCACGGTGTTGTTCGTCTTCCAGCCGGCGGAAGAGGGCGCCGCGCCCAGCCCGACGGACGGCGTCCTGCGCAGCGGCGGCCGGGATCTGGTCGAGGACGGCGTAGCGGATGAAGCGTCTCTCGCTATTGCCTTCCACGTGTGGCCGTGGCTGCCGGTTGGACAGATGGCGGTCCACCGCAAGGAAGCGATGGCGGCTTCTACCCATTTCCAAGTCGTGTTCCGCGGCCGATCGGGGCATCACGGCTCGCCGCACCTGGCAGCGGACGCGCTGCTGATGGCTGCCCACTTCGCCGTCGAGGCACGCAGCGCCGTGTCGGCGGCTGTCGATCCGCTTGCGCCGGTCGCCTTCGCCTTCGGCAAGCTGGAGGCGGGAACCGTCTGCAACGCCATCGCCGAATCGGCGGAGGTGCAGGGCACGTATCGTACCTTCGAGGAGGACGCGGTGCAGCGCATCCGTTCGCTGCTCGAACGGTGCGCGGTCGCCTGCGCCGATCGCTTCGGCGGGACGTGCGAGCTGCGGTTCCGGATGGGCAAAGCGCTGATCAACGACGGCGAAGCGGTGAAGCTCGCCTTGCTGGCTGGGGAGCGGGTCTTCGGAGCGGAGCGGGTTCAAGTGCTGGATCAACCCAGCATGGCCGGCGAAGACTTCGCCTACTACCTGGACAAAGCGCCGGGAGCGATGATCCTGATCGGCGTAAGGAACGAGGAGCGGGGCATCGTCCATCCGCTCCATCATCCGTCGTTCGATCTGGACGAGCGGGCGCTGACGCTGGGGGCGAAGCTCTACGTGCAGTTGGTCGCCGATGCGCTGGCGGCTCCATGAGGAAGGGAGCCAGGCGCGAAGGGTTCGTTCCCGAGGCGGGGAGCGTAGTTGCGCATAAGTCGGCACGCAGCGGTGATTAAGGCGGAAAAACCGCCTTAAAGCCGGCAGGGGGCGACGTAGGGACTCTTAAGGCGAAAGCCGGGAGGGAAGGCGCCGATGCGCCGTAACGATAAAAAGTATCGTTACAGCCGCGAAGCGGGCGGTCCGGCGTGCCGTAACGATAATAAGTATCGTTGCAGCCGCGAAGCGGGCGGTCCGGCGTGCCGTAACGATAATAAGTATAGTTACAGCCGCGAAGCGGGCGGTCTGGCGTGCCGTAACGATAAAAAGTATCGTTACAGCCGCGAAGCGGGCGATCCGGCGTGCTGTAACGATAAAAAGTATCGTTACAGCCGCGAAGCGGGCGGTCCGGCGTGATGTAACGATAAAAAGTATCGTTACAGCCGCGAAGCGGGCGGTCCGGCGTGATGTAACGATAAAAAGTATCGTTACAGCCGCGAAGCGGGCGGTCCGGCGTGCCGTAACGATAAAAAGTATCGTTACAGCCGCGAAGCGGGCGGTCCGGCGTGATGTAACGATAAAAAGTATCGTTACAGCCGCGAAGCGGGCGGTCCGGCGTGCTGTAACGATAA
>NZ_JACJVP010000063.1 GCF_014212125.1 Cohnella nanjingensis | reverse complement strand
GGGGCCACTGAAAAAGTCCGCTTAACAGAAAAGGTACAGATCCTCAAATTTTTGAAGAGGCTGTACCTTTTCCCTGTATAATTAGGTTATCAACCTGACAAGGTGGTTGCCTAATGATTCAACAACAACAAACGCTTAAATTAAGTCCCTACATAGATCTCTATAATCTCATCATACCGAAGGATAATACGCTCCGCCAAATCAACGACCTGGTCGACTTCTCCTTTGTGTACGAGGAATTGAAAGAGCGCTACTGTCTAGATAACGGCCGGAATGCGATCGACCCGATTCGAATGTTCAAGTACTTGCTACTTAAGGCAATCTTCGAGCTGTCCGATGTGGATATCGTTGAGCGTTCCCGGTACGACATGTCGTTCAAGTACTTTCTTGATATGGCGCCGGAGGATGCCGTCATTGACGCAAGCTCCCTAACTAAATTCCGTAAACTGCGGCTTAAGGATTTGAATCTGCTCGACATGCTGATTGGCAAGACGGTAGAAATCGCACTGGAGAAGGGAATCATCACGAGCAAGTCCATCATTGTCGACGCAACGCACACGAAAGCCCGCTATAACCAAAAATCTCCGCGAGAAATTTTGCTGGATCGCTCCCTAAAACTAAGAAAAGCCGTATACATGGCAGACGAATCCCTGAAAGACAAACTACCCGCCAAAAATACCACCGATGTGCTCGAGGATGAAATCGCCTACTGTCAAAAGCTCATTGCCACGCTTGAGGCAGAAGGCGGTGTCTGTGCGTTGCCGAAAATTCAAGAACCGCTTAACTTTTTGAAGGAGGCTGTTGCAGACGATCTGGAGCAATTGCGGATCTCGGAAGATCCAGATGCACGAGTGGGTCACAAGAGCGCAGATTCGTCGTTTTTCGGTTACAAAACTCACATTGCTATGACCGAGGAAAGAATTATCACTGCGGCTGTGATTACAACGGGCGAAAAGAGTGACGGCAAGCAGTTGCAGGCGCTGATTGAAAAGAGCAAGGCAACCGGGATGGAAGTGAAAACAGTGATTGGTGATACTGCCTACTCGGAGAGGGATAATATTAAGTACAGCAATGAAAATGGCCTTGAGTTAGTGGCCAAACTAAATCCAGCAATAACGCAAGGGAATCGTAAGAAGGAAGATGAATTCCAGTTTAATAAAGATGCTGGCATGTATGTGTGCAAGGCCGGTCACATGGCTACCCGAAAAGCACGCGGAGGAAAGAAAGGCGTTGGGGCAAACCAAGTGGATACGTATTACTTCGATGTAGAGGTATGCAAACGATGCCCTATAAGAGAAGGCTGTTACAAAGAGGGTGCCAAAAGTAAAACGTACTCGGTGAGCATTAAATCCGATGAACACACCGAACAGATGGCGTTTCAAGAGAGTGAGTACTTCAAAACCAAGTCGAAGGAACGCTACAAAATTGAAGCGAAGAACAGCGAACTCAAACATAGGCACGGGTACGACGTAGCGTCATCCTCGGGTTTATTGGGGATGGAGTTACAAGGTGCTATGGCGATTTTTGCTGTAAACCTTAAGCGGATACTTAAGATGAGTGACTGAGTGAGTGTGGTAAAAGTAAGGTAATAGCAAAGAAAAAGACGACTTCTATT
>NZ_JACJVP010000062.1 GCF_014212125.1 Cohnella nanjingensis | reverse complement strand
CACCATCAGGCACCACCATCAGGCACCACCATCAAGGCACCACCATCAAGCACCACGACGCACCACCATCAAGGCACCACCATCAAGCGCCACGACGCACCACGGCGAGCACCACCGACAAGCACCGCCGGACAGGTCCCGGCCGATGAATTACGGGCGACATGAAGACGAATATTCCGTACGATTATTAGGTGTATAAGCCCTGATAGCGATAATGGCCAAGACCCATTTTCATAAATAAAAGCCGACCCCTTCGTCGCCGAAGCGATCCCGGGATCAGCCGAATAGAGGATGGTCAGAGCGTGGTGATGACTTTGTCGACGATGCCGTAGTCCACGGCTTCTTCTCCGGTCATGAAGTAATCCCGGTCCATGTCCCGTTCCACGCGATCGAGAGGCTGCCCGGTACGCTCGGCGGTGATCCGATTCAGCCGCGCCCGAATATCGAGGATGCGCTTGGCGCTGATCGCGATGTCGCTCGCCTGCCCTTGGGCGCCGCCGTGCGGCTGGTGGATCATGATCTCGCTGTTCGGCAGCGCGAAGCGCTTGCCGGGCTCGCCGGCCAACAGCAGGATCGCGGCGAAGGAGGCGGCCATGCCGGTACAGATGGTCGAGACGGCGGGCTTCACGAACTGCATCGTGTCGTAGATGGCGAACCCGGCCGTCGTCTCGCCGCCCGGACTGTTAATGTACATCGAGATCTCTTTGTCCGGATCCTCCGCCGCCAGAAACAGCAGCTGGGCGATGATGCTGTTGGCGACCTGCGTGTCGATCGCCGATCCCAGGAAGACGATTCGATCCTTGAGCAGGCGGGAATAGATATCGTAAGACCGCTCGCCGCCACGCGTCTGCTCCACTACGTAAGGGACATATCCGCTCATGTTTGTTTCCTCCAATCGGGTGTTGTACTTCGCTTTCCCCTTGTAAACGAACGGAAGGCGGCGTAAGATACGAGCATAAATATTTTTCGGATCCCCGTATCCTCGGGGCGCGTTCGTTCGTTTACGGAATAAGGACCATTATCGGCATAGCCGCGCAAAGGAGAATGCGGAATGTACCAAACGGTTGTCGCCATGGCGGAACGAGCGTCCGAGCGAACGTCGGCCGCGGAGCTGGAGCGTCTGCAATACGTCGTTCAGCGGTATTGCCTGTCCTTGACGGGCTCCGGCTGGGAAGCGGAGGACTTGGCGCAGGAAGCGTGGCTGAAGGCGCTCGGCACGAAGCAGCTGCGGCATCATCCCCATCCGGAGGCGCTGCTGCTGCGGATCGCGAAGAACGCTTGGATCGACCAATCTCGCCGAAAAGCCAATTTGACCCGCATCCTCGAAGGGGAGAAGCGGGGGGATACCGCCCGCTCGGACGAAGACGGACTGGCGATCGAGAATGCGTTGCATGCGCTGACGCTGCGGCTATCGCCGTTGCAGCGGACGGTATTCCTGCTGCGGGACGTGCTCGGCTATTCGATCGCGGAGGCGGCTGAGATGCTGAAGATGACGGAAGGCGCGGTCAAGGCCGCGCACCACCGCGCGCGCCGGTCGTTGGACGCCGTGCAAGCGGACTTGGAGGCGGATTCGCTCCCTGCGCCGGAAGACGACGGACTCAAGGCGATCCTCCGCGCGATGGCGGCGGCGTATCGCTCCGGCGACGTGGCGGCGTTGATCGAGCTGGCGCAGCAGGACGTCGTCGCGCCGGCCGTTGCGATCGGTATCGTCCGGCAGCGGATGCTGAGCCGACAGGAGCCGACCGCGCGGCGCGACGGCGCGGGGCCGGTCATGCAGCTGGCAGCTTAATGTCGGATTCGCGGCCGGGACGCTCTTGCCCGTGCGCCGCTCGGAATAGAGAAAAGGATGGCCGCGCTTGGATGCGGCCATCCTTTTCTTTTTGGCGCTTCGTTGCCGTGTAACCCGAAACAATCGGGTTACGGCCCGCGAGGCGGAGCTAGCGGTTCACGCCGGAACCGTTTCCTTCAATCCCTGCTTCAAATGGTCGTATAACTTCGCCGCAGACGGCAAGAGCGGATGTTCCGAGACCCGGCTCAAGAGGCCGATCGGCAGATCGATCGCTGCGTCGCGCAGATCCGCGATCCGGGTGCCGGACGGCGGAGGCGCAAGCAAGATCCGAGGGACGAGCGCCACGCCCAGTCCGCTTGCGACATACGAAGGCAACGCTGTCATGCTGCTGACCTCCATCGTAGCGGGCTGGGCTTGGTCGGCGCGGTGAAGCAGAAATTCCAGCTTCCGGCGGTAAGGGCAATTCGAAGCGGTAATGAGCAGGCGATGGTCCGCGAGATCCGCAAGACGCACATCGGCTCTCCCGTCCAGCGGATGACGCTCGGGTACGAGCAGCGCGAACGTCTCCGTAAACAGCGGTTCGAAGAACAGATTCGCGCCCAGCTCCGGCGCCGAACAGATCGCGAAATCGAGCTCTCCGCGAAGCAAGCGCTCGCTGAGCACGGGCGTGTTCGCCACCGCGACGGAGACGTCGATCTTCGGATAGCGGGACTGGAACCGCGACAGCAGGCTGGGAAGCCGGCAGCTGGCTAACGGCTCGTTGGCGCCGATGCGGAGCTGGCCGGCTTCGCCGGCTCGAAAATCGGCGAGGCGCGAACGGAGGTCTTCAAGCTGCCGGACGACCGGGATGCTCTGTTCGTAATACCAGCGGCCGGCGTCCGTCAACGCAATCGTTTTGCCGCGCGCGAACAAAGCGACGCCCAGCTCGGACTCCAGCTTCTGAATCTGCATCGTGACGGTGGACTGCGCGTAGTTGAGGGCTTCGGCCGCGCGGTTGAAGCTGCCTAATTCGACGATGAGCTGGAACGTTTTCATCGTTCTCGGATCGATGACCGTCACCCTCTTTCGGTTATTGTTCAGTGTTTTTGAATAAAGGGTTCACGTTATTCAATTATACAAAACAAAGATGCGGATTTAAACTGGAGTTGCAACGAACGAGGAGGGGGAGAACGCTATGAATGTACGGGACAAAGTCGCCTTGGTCACCGGCGGAGGGACGGGAATCGGCAGAGCGACGAGCTTCGCGCTGGCCGAACGCGGAGCGATCGTAGCGGTGAATTATTCGCGTTCCATGGCAGAAGCGGAAGAGACGGTCCGGCTGATCGGGGAAGCGGGCGGCCGCGCGATCGCGGTGCAGGCGAATGTCGCCGAAGACCGTGAGGTTCGCGCGATGGTCGACCGGATCGCAAGCGAGTTCGGAACGGTCGATCTTCTGGTGAACAATGCGAGCATCACCCGCCATATTCCGCTGGACGATCTGGAGGCGGTGACGGCCGACGCCTGGGATGCGCTATATGACGTGAACGTGAAAGGGATGTTCTACTGCGCGCGCGCCGTCGCGCCCTATATGAAGCGAAGCAAGCAGGGCGCCATCGTGAACCTCGGCAGCATCGCGGGACAGACGGGCTACGGCTCCTCGCTGCCTTATGCCGTCTCCAAAGCCGCCGTGCATGCCTTGACCCTGTCTCTCGCCCGCGCCCTGGCGCCCGAGATTCGGGTGAACGGCGTGGCGCCCGGCGCGGTCGCCACCCGCTGGTGGGCGGGCAGGGAAGACAGCATGAACCGGCTCAGCCCTCATCTGCCGCTGCAGCGGATCGCTGCCCCGGAAGATATCGCTCGCTTCATCTGCGCCGCGCTAGAGCAGGAAGCGATGACCGGCCAGATCGTTACCGTGGACGCGGGCCAGACGCTCTGAGCATTCCACCCGCTTCGCCGGCAGCAGGGGCTTTCTCATTGCAAGCTGGAGGAGGAGCAGCAGGACCGCCACGATCCCGAGCCGCATCGCGGAAAAGAGAAATGGCGGGACATCGGCCAATCCGACCTTCATCGTCACCCATGCATATCCCCACACGAGCGTCACGAGCGCGATCCATCCGGCGTTCCGGACCATGCTATTCCACTCCTCCCGCATTCGTCCCGTCCCGTTTGGACGTTCATGGAGATCTACGCCTCTATCCTATGTCCGGACGATTCCGCGGTTGCCGGTCGGGAATGGGCAACCCGGAGGGCGCGCGATACCCGTTTACTTCGGATGGGAAATCGAGTATGCTGATGATCGTTGGAACTATTTTCATCCATTCAAACCACCCGGGAATAAGGGGTCGCAGAACAAGATGCCAGAGATTGAGACAGCCGGCTACAAATCGATCGCGCTCGATATCGCCCAGCGAATCGTCAGCGGCGAATTCCCCGTGAAGAGCAAGATCTCCGGGCGCTCGCTGCTTGCCGGTCAATACCGCGTCTCCCCCGAGACGATCCGCAAGGCGATCGGCCTGCTGAAGGACGAGAACATCGTGTCCGTGTCGCAAGGCAAGGAGATCATCATCGTCTCGGACCAGAACGCTTACGACTACATCACGCGCAACAACTACCTCAAATCCGTCTATTCCTTGAAGCAGGACCTGCAACGTTTGCTGATCCAGAAGAAGGCGATCGACCGGGAGTTCGAAGCGCTCCTCTCGAATATCGTCAACGCCTCGGACCGGCTGCTGAACCTGAAGCCGTACCATCCGGTCGAGATCAAAGTTCCCGAGCATTCGCACGTGGTCGGCAATACGATTGCGAACTTGCAATTCTGGCAGAATACGGGCGCGACGATCGTCGCTTTGCGGCGGGGGACGCAGGTGTCCATCTCGCCCGGACCCCATGTTATTTTGTTGGAGAAGGACGTGCTCGTGGTGGTCGGAGACGGCCAGGTTCAAGCCCGTACAGAACAATTCATTCAACGTCCGGAAGCCCCGCCAATCTAAGAGATTTTTCACGAGACTGCTTGCAGAAGCAGTCTTTTTTTGTTCTTTTATTCTGTTAAATACCATAATCATACATACAACTTTACTATAACTTAAAGGTTGTCAGTTGACCTCCCCTTTGTTATAGTTATCAATAACTTAGGGGTCGCAAGTTCCACACGCAGGAAATTCGTACCAAGAAGGGGTGGTTCTCTTGATTCAATTCGAGGACGTGAAGAAGACTTACGAGGATGGACGCGAAGTGCTGAAGAGCGTAAACCTGGACATTCAAGCAGGGGAAATCACGGTCTTGATCGGTCCGAGCGGTTGCGGAAAGACGACGACCATGAAGCTGATCAACCGGCTCATCGCGCCATCGGCCGGACAGATCCGGATCGACGGCCAGGACATCGCGAAGTCGGATCCGGTCGGCCTGCGCCGGAAGATCGGCTATGTCATTCAGAACATCGGGCTGTTCCCGCACATGACGATCGCGAAGAACGTCGGCGTCGTGCCGCGGCTGCTGAAATGGGACCGCGCGGCGACGGACCGCCGGGTCGACGAGCTGCTCTCGCTCGTCGGCTTGGATTCGGAGATCTACCGCAGCCGGTATCCGTCGGAGCTTAGCGGCGGACAGCAGCAGCGGATCGGCGTCATCCGGGCGCTCGCGGCCGACCCGGACATCATCCTGATGGACGAACCGTTCAGCGCGCTCGACCCGATCAGCCGCGAGCAACTGCAGAACGAGCTTATCCGGCTCCAGCAGGAACTGCGCAAGACGATCGTGTTCGTCACCCATGACATGGACGAAGCGATCAAGCTCGGGGACACGATCGTGCTCATGAAGGATGGGAACATCGTCCAGACGGGCAGACCCGAACAGATTCTGCGCCACCCGGCGAACGACTTCGTGAAGAGCTTCATCGGCAAGAAAAGGCTCGCGAACGAACATCAGCCGGATGAACTGCCGATCGTCGACGAAGTCATGGTCGAGCATCCCGCGACGGCTTCGCCGACGCGCGGACTGGCCGAAGCCGTGAAGATGATGGAAAAGCGCCGCGTCGATTCGCTGCTGATCGTAGACAAGAACAACCGGCTGCAAGGTTCGGTCTCGATCTATCGCGTGCTCGATCAGTACGGGGAAGAGAGCAAGACGGTCGCGGACGTGATGAAGCCCGTCGAGCACGTCGTGCAGACCGGGACGTCGCTCTCGGCCGCGCTCCAGATCATGAGCGAGCATCAGCTGTCCAACCTGGCCGTCGTGCGGGAGGATCGACAATTTGTCGGACTCATCACCAGAGGGACGGTCGTAAGCCACATGGCCGGCATGTATGCGTCCGAACGGCCGGGAGAATCAGACCATGTTGCGGTATGAGTGGTGGGTCGACTACGCGGATTTCTGGCGGGAGCGCTATGCGGACATCGGCACGGCGACGCTGGAGCACCTGACCATCTCCGCGACGGCGATCGTGCTGGGCGCGCTCGTCGCCATTCCGCTAGGCATGTTCCTCGCGAGCAACCGCATCAAATGGCTTCATTCGCTCATCTTTACGATCGCCAACGTCTTCCAGACGGTGCCGAGCCTCGCCCTGCTGGCGATCCTCATTCCGCTGCTCGGCATCGGCGTAAAGCCTGCGATATTCGCGCTTTTCCTCTACGCCATCCTGCCGATCCTCCGCAACACTTACGCCGGGTTCAGCTCGGTCGATCCGGCGCTGATCGAATCCGCGCGGGGCATGGGGTACGGGACCGTTCAACGGCTGCTGAGCATTCAGTTCCCGCTTGCGTTTCCCTATATCATGTCCGGCATTCGGATGACGACGGTCTACATCATCAGTTGGACGACGCTCGCGTCGCTGATCGGGGCGGGCGGCTTGGGACAGCTCATCGTCTCGGGGATCGGCGTGAACAAAGAGGAGCTTATCGTAACGGGAGCGTTGGCGGCCATCGTCCTCGCCTTGGTCGCCGACCGGCTGCTCGGCGCGCTGGAGAAGCGGTTCTCCCGCAAGGCGAAGACGACGGCCCGGGAAGTATCGACGATTTGACGGGCTGCGATGACGCTTTCGATCGAACTTATTTTTGAAGAAGATGAATTCCTTATTCCCTTATTCCCTTATTCGCATGATCTGAGGAGGAATTATGAGAAGTAGAAAATATATCGCTGTTACTGCCGTCCTGTCGTTGTCGCTAGCGCTGTCCGCGTGCGGAGGAAAAGGAGGGAGCGGAGGCGGCTCGTCGTCGACCCTGACGATCGGGACGCAGACGTATACCGAGCCGAAGATCATCGCGGAGATGTACAAGACGCTCATCGAAGACCGCACCGACATCTCGGTCAAGATCCTGCCCGATCTGGCCGCGAGCCCCATCGTCATCAAGGCGATGAAGAGCAACGAGATCCAGATGTCCACGCTGTACACCGGGGAGATCTTCAACGGGCACTTCGACATCGAGGATACGAAGGACCGCGCGGAAGTGCTGAAGCAGGCGCAGGAAGGGTTCGACAAGAACTTCGGATTCAAGTGGTTCGATCCCTACGGCTTCGAGAACACCTACGCCTTCACCGTCCGCAAGGACTTGGCCGATCAGTACGGCCTGAAGACGGTGTCGGACCTCGCGTCCCATGCCAAGGATCTGAAGCTGGGCGTAGACACGTCCTGGCTCGAACGGGACAACGACGGCTATCGGGCCTTCTCCAAGTTCTACGGCTTCAAGTTCGGCGACACGTTCCCGATGGAGATCTCGCTCGTCTATCAAGCCGTCGCCGACAAGAAGGTGGACGTCGTCCTCGCGTACACGACGGATCCCGGCATCAAGCAGTACAATCTGCAGACGCTGCAGGACGACAAGCAGTTCTTCCCGCCTTACGACGCCTCTCCGGTCATCCGCAAGGATACGCTGGAGAAGATGCCGGAATTGAACGACGTCATCGCGCTCCTAGTCGGCAAGATCGATGCGGAAGCGATGACCGCGCTGAATTATGAAGTCGACGTAAACAAGCGCGATCCGCATGAAGTGGCGCTCGAATATCTGAAGCAGATCGGCTTGATGAAATAAACCGGGGATGTGAGAACGATGAATAACGATTCGCAGGGCGTCATGGGTTGGCTGAACTATATGCAGGACCATGCCGGCTATTTGTTGAGCTTGACTTGGGGGCATCTGGTCATGGTGTTCTGCGGGCTGGGGCTTGCCTTGCTCGTCGGGATTCCGCTCGGCGTCGTATGCGCGAAGAACGAGAAGCTGGCGCCGTGGATCCTGACGACGGCCAATATCATCCAGGTGCTGCCAAGTCTGGCTCTGCTGGCGCTGGTCATGATCATGCTCGGACTGGGCTTCAAGACGATCGTGTTCAGTCTGTTCCTCTACTCGCTGCTCCCGATCATTCGCAATACGTACGTCGGGCTGAAGGAAGTGGATGCCGGCGTGAACGAAGCCGGCAAAGGCGTCGGGATGAGCGCATGGCAGCTGCTGTTCAAGGTTCAGCTCCCGCTGTCCTTGCCCTTCTTGATGGCGGGACTGCGGCTCGCCGCGGTCATCGCGATCGGCGTGGCGACGCTCGCGCCGCTCATCGGGGGAGAGGGGCTCGGCCGGGAGATCTACGCCGGATTGAATCTGCGGAACAACCTGAAGATCTATGCGGGCGCGATCCCGGCCGCCTTGCTCGCCATTCTGGCGGACATCGTGCTTGGCAAGCTGCAGGATAAGCTGAAGCAAGGCCGCCGACAAGCCAAAGTCTAGGGATATAGGAGCGTTCTACGTCGTGAGCTTGAACAAGGAACGAAACCCGCCGTACCAACTGTACTTCAGTCATACTTGGCATCATGACGGGGCTTCTGCGGATATTCGCGCGCTCCTCGGCGGGCAGAGCGGCTTCCGGTTCGTCGGCGCGCTGGCGAGCGGCGAAGATCCGCTCTGCGCGCCCGGCCGCGAGCGCGAGCTCTACGAGTCGATCCGGCGGAAGATGAAGCATTGCCACGCGGTCTTGCTCCTATGCGGCGTCTACCCGCTGTACAGCAAGTGGATCAACAAAGAGATCATCGCCTGCAAGGAAGAGGTGAACAAGCCGCTCATCGCGGTGGAGCGCTTCGAGCCGGCGATGACGTCGATGATCGTCCGGCAGAACGCGGACGCGATCGTGGGGTGGAATGCGGCGGATATCGTAAAGGCCGTAAAGGATCTGGTTAAAATCCATTAACGCAGGCTTCGAGTCGACGCTTCGGCGGTTGTCGGGAAGGAGGATTTCCCCTGGTCTGGGAGGACCGGAAGGGGGTCCTCCTTCTTTTGCTGCATGAAATGAATTCGCGTTTATATTACAATAGATGATTCAACGAAGAGAACGCAGACAGCAAGGGGAGACATCAGGTATGGACGCACGGATACAGGAACCGGTTCCGCAGAAGCAAAAACCGAAAAACAAATCCGAAAAGGGAATGCGGGGGAAACGGCGCCGCATTCCGCGATGGGTAGGCTGGCTTGCGTTAGGGGTGCTGCTCACGTCGGCAGTCGCCGTCGCGTCGGCGATCTATTGGATTCGATCGCTAGATATCGACAAGCTGGCCATGCCCGTGAAGTCGCCGACGCTCATGATGGACCGCAGCGGCCAAACGGCTTCTAGAATTACGTCCGCCAAGACGGATCCGGTCGCGCTCGATCAGATTCCGGAGGCGATGAGGGAAGCGATCGTGGCCGTCGAAGACAAGCGGTTCTATGAACATACCGGCGTCGACGCGTTCGGCATCTTCCGGGCCGCTTTTCGCAATGCGAGAGAAGGCGGGAACGCGGAGGGAGGAAGTACGATCACGCAGCAGCTCGCGAAGAACGTCTTCCTCTCCGGCGAGAAGACGTTGAAGCGCAAGCTGACGGAAGCGACTTACGCATGGAAGATCGAATCTTCGTATAGCAAAGATCAGATTCTGGAGATGTATCTTAATCAAATCTATTTCGGCGAAGGCCAATGGGGTATTCGGCGAGCGGCCAACCGGTACTTCGGCAAAGAACCGAAGGAGCTGACGCTAGCCGAGAGCGCGCTGTTGGCCGCGCTGCCCAAGGCGCCCAGCCGTTACTCCCCTTATCGGAACAAGGAGCTGGCGTTGGAGCGGCGCAATCTCGTGCTGAAGCTGATGAAGGATGAGGCGTTCATCTCGAACGCCGAATACGAAGGGGCTTTGGCGGAGCCGCTGCGCGTGCTGGGGCAGAAGCCGAAGGGCGACGGCCTGCTGGGCAAATACCCCTCTTATGTCGACGCGGTTATCGACGAGGCGATTCAAAAATACGGCTTTACCGAACGCCAGTTGCTCGCCGGCGACTTGAAGATCTACACGCAGCTGGACCCGACCGTGCAGGAAGCGATGGAAACGGCTTATGCCGATGACTCGCTATTCCCGCCGAGCGCAGCCGATCGGCAGGTGCAGAGCGGCGCCGTCTTGATCGATCCGTCGACGGGCGGCGTGCGGGGTCTCGTGGGACAGCGCGGGGAGCACGTCTATCGCGGGTTCAACCACGCGACGCAGCTGGAGCGTCAGCCGGGTTCGATCTTCAAGCCGCTCATGGTGTATGCCCCTGCCTTGGAAAAAGGCTATACCCCTTCGTCCATGCTGTACGACGGTCCCCTGAATCTGAACGGGTATCAACCCCAGGACTGGGACCACCGGACGCGCGGGCAAGTATCCCTGCGCGAAGCCGTGATTCACTCCTGGAACATCCCGCCCGTATGGCTGCTGAACGAGATCGGCCTGGAGACCGGCAAGACGTTCGTGCAGCGGCTGGGCGTGCCGCTCGACGAAGCGGATCGGAATCTCGGTCTAGCGTTGGGCGGTCTCACCAGAGGCGTGTCGCCGCTGCAGATGGCGCAGGCTTATAGCGTCTTCCCGAATCTCGGGACGCTCGCGCCGGCGCATCTGATCGTGAAGATCACGGGCCCGAACGGGGAGACGCTGGCCGAAGCCGAGCCGCAAGCCGAGGCTGTCCTATCGCCGGAGAACGCCTATACGATGACGGAGCTGCTCATGGATGTCGTCCAAGAAGGGACCGGCAAGAAGGCGGCCATGGACCGGCCGACGGCAGGCAAGACGGGGACGACGCAATTGCCGGACACGGCGGCGTTCCGCAGCATCTCGGGCGGGGCGAAGGACGCATGGTTCGCCGGCTATACCCCCGAGCTAGCCGGCGCAGTCTGGATGGGGTACGACGAGACGGATGCCGGGCATTATCTGACGACCTCCGGCGGGCAGTATCCCGCGATGCTGTTCAAAGAGATGATGAACCTGGCGTTGAAGGACGTGCCGGCGACCGCGTTCCAGCGACCCGATTCCCAAAAGGACGGGAACCAGGGCATATCACCCGGTCGGAAGAACGGCAAGGACGACGGCAAGGCGTCGAAAAAAGACAAAGACCGGGAAAAGGAAGAGCGCAAACGCCAAAAGGCGCAGGAAAAGGCGGACAAGCAGCGCGAGAAGGAGGAAATACGAAAGGCGAAGCAGGACGGTAAAAACCTCGGCCGGGACAATAACCGGGATTAGCGCGGCTTGCCCGTATCGGGTTCCATAAAAGTTAGAACTGCCAGGAAACCCGGAAGTCCGGTATCATGGGATTCATCAAGGACGAAGGCGGGATTCGATGACGGCGGCCAAATGGATCGGGACGGCGGCGTTCGCGGTATTCATCTCTTCGTTGGCGAGCGCGCTCCTCCTATCGCTTTTCTTTTTCGACAACCTCGCCGCGATATTCATCGTCGTGCTCTATTGCTTCGTCGGCACAGCCGCGTTCGGCGCGCCGGTCTCGCTGCTGATCTTCTTCGCGGTCCGGACCGATCGTACGTGGGGGATAATGCTGCGCTTCGGGCTGCACTTGGCCGCGGGCTTTGTTCCCCTGTACCTCCTGAGCGGGAGTGACGGGACGATCTTTGCGATTTCCGGTTTGGTTAATGCCATTAATTACTATGTCGTATTTGTCCTGTTGCGAAAATGTTGGAAAAATATTGAATGACGAGACGCCCGTTGGAGATTTCGGGGACTAGCTGCAGTTTGGTTCGTGCAAAAGCGAGGCTTCGAGAGAGTCCCGGACTGGCGCTTCTCCGTCGCGGCGCCGCCGGGCGAATAGACCAACGGCTCCAGGGAGCAAGCCAAAAAAGACCGTTAGCCGGCGCCGGCTAACGGTCTTTTGCTGTCCGTCTCGTCGGCTATGAACTTCACGAGGAAATCCCGGAACGCCTCCGCGGCCTTGGACATGTAATGCCGTTCGTGCCAAGCCAATTGGAACGAGCCTTGGCAGACGGGATCGCTGATGCGCAGCATCGACAGCGAAGGCGGCGGGTCGGTCCGGTCCCGATTGCAGGCGCCCGCGAATCCGATGCCGAGTCCGGCGCGGATGAGGCTCGTCTTGGCGGCCGGCTCGCTCACCTCGCAAGCGTACTTGGGGACCATGCCCGCCTGTCGGAACAGCGCGTCGTCCCGCTGCCGGAACGGATTGTCCTCCGTATACCCGATGAAAGGTTCGCCGGCCGTCTCGGCCAACGCGATGCCGGGGCGATCCGCCCAGCGATGCCCGGCGGGTACGGCCAAGCAGACCTCCTCCCGCAGTACGGGCAGCTCGCGGATTCCCGGCCGGTTGAACGGGAGCGAGGAGAAGCCGAAGTCCGCCTCGCCGCTCTCCAGCAACCGGACCATCTCCTCCGTCGGGACTTGCGTCACGCGCAAGCTCACTTCGGGATACAGCTCGCGATAGGCGGTCAGCGCCGCGGACAGCCGGTTCAAGGTCGGTGTCGCGATATGCAGTCTCCCCCGGGTGATGCCCGCGAGATCGGTCAGCTCCCGGCGCCCTTCTTCCAGCGCGGATAGCGCCGTCTCCGTGCGCGCGAGGAAGGCCCGCCCGAAGGCGTTGAGCCTGATCTGGCGGCCTTGGCGATCGAACAGCGGGACGCCCAAGTCCTCCTCTAGCCTGGCGATCGTCTTGCTGAGCGCGGGCTGCGCGATTCGAAGCGCCTGTGCGGCTTGGGTCATATGCTCGAGTCTGGCGACCGTACGGAAATATTGCAGCTGCAGCAATTCCATCCTCGTTCCTCCATTCATATACCGTATGGAATGTATGATATGGTTCAAGATCTATTTTTTATTATTAATCAAACCTTATACAATACGGCTAAGGCAGTCAAATAGGGGGAGTTAGAATGAGAGCAGCCGGATTCGATCGTTACGGTCCGCCTGACGTTCTTGAACTGATGGAAGTGAAGACCCCGCAGGCCGGGGCGGGAGAAGTACGGGTCCGCGTGAAGACGGCCGGCGTGCAGCCGGCGGATTGCTCGGTTCGGAAGGGATGGATGCCGCCGGGCGCGACGGTGACGCTACCGCACGTGCCGGGCAACGAATTCGCAGGCGTCATCGACCAGGTGGGACCGGACGTCGCGGCTTGGAAAGTCGGCGCCGAGGTGCTGGGCTATCGGATGCAATACGCGTATGCCGAGTATGTCGTGGCTCCGGCCGACCAGATCGTCGCCAAACCGCCCGGCATGCCGTGGGAGGTCGCGGGCAGCCTCTCGGCTTCCGGACAGACCGCGCATACGGCGATGGACGAGCTGCGGATCGGCCCGGGAGACACCGTGCTGATCAACGGCGCGGCGGGCGGCGTCGGGACGGTGGCGGTGCAATTGGCGAAGCGGCTCGGCGCGACCGTCATCGGCACGGCGAGCGCGGCGAACCAGGACTATCTGCGTTCGCTCGGGGCGATCCCGGTCGTCTACGGAGACGGACTGGAGGCGCGCGTCCGGGCGCTAGCCCCGAACGGCATCGACTCCGCGTTCGATACGGCTGGAGGCGAGGGGCTGCGGGCGGCTGCGGCGATGGTGCGGGATCCGAACCGCGTCGGCACGATCGCCGGGTTCGACCTGACGGAAGAGCTGGGCATCCGCGCCATCCGCAGCCAACGCTCCGGGAAGCGCCTCGCGGCATTGGCCGATCTCTACGAGCGGGGGGCGCTTCGGATTCATGTCCGCTCGATCTATCCGCTGGACCGGGCCGCCGAAGCGCATCGGGAAGTCGAAGTCGGGCACGGACAAGGAAAGGTCGTGTTGCGGGTCGACGATCGCAAGGATTGAACTTCCCCTCGAACGGACGCATGCCCGCTCCGGGTCTGCCGGTCTGCGCGCGTTCTAAGCCGATCCGAATAAATCCGGCGCGGGGTATCGCTTCGGAACGCGATCCTTCGTATAATAAAGGAGATCGAATGTTCCCATGGCGGTGATGCGGTGAAGCTGGAGCGACTTATCTCGATTACATATGCGCTGTTGAATCAGGAAGTGGTATCCGCGACGGAGCTGGCGGAGAAGTACCAAGTCTCGCCGCGGACGATCTACCGCGATATCGAAGCGATCGGCGCGGCCGGCATTCCGGTCGTCTCCTATCAAGGCGTGAACGGCGGATTCGGCATCATCAAGGAATACAAGATGGATCGCAGCTTGCTGGGCGCCGATGACGTGAACAGCCTCATCACCTTGCTTCACAGCACGGCCACCGTGTTCAAGGACGACCGGGCGGAGGATACGCTGCACCGGCTGCGCACCGTCCAACCCGTAGAACGGATACCTAGCCTGAACCTGGACTTGGGCAGCTGGCGCATGAACAATGCGCTCCTCCACGAGCTTCGGACGGCGATTACGGACAGGCGCGTCGTGCGCTTCGGGTACATTAACGCGAAGAATGCCCACGTCGAACGCGTCGTTGAGCCCTTCAATCTGCAGTTCAAGTACTACTCCTGGTACTTGCACGGCTATTGCAGGACGCGCGAGGATTATCGCGTGTTCAAGCTATCGCGAATGACGAACCTGATGACGACGGAGGAGGAGGTCTGCCGCAGCCACGCGCCTCCGGCGATGAACGTCGGAGCGGATCTGAGGCGCGGGCGCGACATGACGGGCGCGGTGATCCGGTTCGATGCGAGCGCCGTCGCGACGGCGCTCGATTGCTTCTACGCGGAGGAGAGACGCTTCGACGAAGCGGGATCGCTGACGATTCGGATCGTGAATCCGACGGACGTCGACTGGCTCGTGTCCACGGTGCTCAGCTTCGGCGGGGATGCCTACGTTGAAGAACCGGCATGGATGAGACAGGAGATTCGGGACAAGATCGAAAAATTGCGCGCGCGATATGAAGAAGTATGACAGCCAGCTGTCATACTTCTTTTTTTATAATGAGAGCATTCGTTCGTATGAGAGGGGCAGAATCATGACAATGATTTTCCATCATCACATTCTCGAGGAACAGGTGCGCGCGCATCGGCGCGAGATCGAGATCTGGAACAGGGAAGCTTGGAAGTGGATGCCTGGTAGGACGGGGAAGAATGCGTCCGCACGCGGCGGACGGTTGACGCTCGCCATGTGGCTGGGACGAATGTTTTAGCGAATTTTTAACAGGAAAAAATGCCGCGCAGCGAATCTAACTCCAGGCAAGATTACGGCGTTGGAGGTTGGAAGCATTGAGCAAGTGGCTTTCTCGGTTCAAGTCAGGCTGGTCGCGGATCTGGCGCGCGCCCAAGCGTATTATCGGGACGTCTTAGGCTGCGAGGTGACGGATTGGTGGGCGGTACGGGACGACTTCGCGCTCGGGTTCAAGTTGATGCAGGCCGATCGGCCGGAGGACGTCTCTCCGAATCGGCCGGGCAAGGGGCAGAGCGTGCCGTGGGATACTTATGCCTATGTCGATACGCATAGCGAGCTGGATGCGCTCTACCGGACGCTGGCGGAGAGGGGGGCTAGGATTATTCAGACGCCTAGCGTCACCGAAGCCGATTGGGGCGTTTGGAAGGAATTCGCGATCGCGGATCCCGACGGCTACGCCATCGCGTTCGGTTCGGGGAAAAAGGAATAGCGGACGCCGAGTGCGGCGCAAAGCGTCTCTTCCCCGTGCAGCGGGGAGGAGACGCTTTTTTTCGATCCGCGAATGCGTTCGCGCCGGTCCTGTCTCGCCGACCCGGCTCAAGCTTCCGCTTTAGGCTTTGATGTCCCGCATGAACGATGCGCAAGCGAAAATGCGCATGAACCTGTCTGACAGCTTGCACGTCTTAGCGGCGTGCTATGGATCGAGAGCGGTCTGTCGGAGCGGCAAACAGGTTGATGCGGAGCGTCGTGCCTCTCGCGGGCGCGGCGCTTCATTCGTCTTCGAACGGCATCCAGCCCGGGATGCTGCGGAGGAGCCGCCACATCGGTTCGGGGATGCCGAGACGCTCCCGGTCGGACGCCGTTAAGGACGTCCGGATCTCTCCGCTGCGTCCATCGCGGACTTTGTTCGCCCAATCCGGCTCCAGGAGCAGCTCGCGGCCGAGCGCCAGGAGCGGGATGCCGATCTCCATCGCGCCCTGCGCATCCTCGGCCGTGCGAACGGCGCCGACGCCGATGAGCGGCACCCGTTGGCCGACGCGCTCCTGCAGAATGGCGAGTCGGGATCGGCCGTCCCCCGAGCCGCTGCGCGGCGGATTCCGGAAGTCCATCAAGGAAACGTGCAGATAATCGAGGCCGCGGGCGGCGAGTTCGTCCGCGAACGCCAGCGCGTCGTCCATCGTGATGCCGGGCGTCTCCCGCTCCTCCGGGGAGAGGCGGAAGCCGACGATGAACGGCTTGTTCGCGCGTTCCCGAACGACGCGCTTCACCTCGTCGACGACCGACAGCCCGAAGGTCATGCGCCGCTCCAACGTTCCGCCGAACCGATCCTGACGCCGATTCGCATGGGGCGAGAAAAATTGATGCGTCAGATTGCCGTTCGCGCCGTGAATCTCCACGCCGTCGAAGCCTGCCGAGATCGCCCGGCGCGCGGCTGCGCCGAAAGCGCGGATGATTCCTTCGATCTCCTCTTCCTCCAGCGGACGGGGCGTTTCGGCGCCCTCCCGCGTCTCGGGTATGGCGCTAGGGGCTACCAGGTCTCCCGTTCTCGTGGCTTGGCGTCCGCTGTGGAACAACTGAAGCACCGCTTTGGCGCCTCGATCTTGAATGGCGGCGGCGAGCCGGCGCAGCCCGGGGATCTTGTCGTCGTCATCGGCGCCGGGACCGCCCGGCAATCCGCCGTTCGGGAGTACCCAAGTAGCGGCGGTGATGACCATGCCGGGTCCCGCAGCACGGAGGGCGTAGTAATCGAGCTCGGCGTCCGAGATCGTACCGTCGGCATGGGAGGACAGATGCGTCATCGGCGCCATGACGATCCGGTTGTCGAGCTTCAGGCCGCCAGGCAATTCATAAGGTTGGAGCAGTGTTTGCGCGTTGTGTCTCATATCCGGTTATCTCCTTTTCTCTGCTCCGATATCTGGATCGGAGGGGGTAGTTGTCATTATAGAACGGGGAAAAGGAAGAAGTAAGAACGCAAAAGCGTTGGACTAGGTCCAGTCGGTTGGACCTACCCGCCGGGAAAATCGGCCTTTGCGGCTGTCTTTTTCTAAGAAGTTTTGTCGAATGTATTGAAAAACCTATATGAATATATTAAATATATCGTGACGGGGCAGTTATCGCCTCGCCCGCAGTTGGAACGGGAGGAGGGAGTTCGGGAAGCTTTCCGCGGGGACGCGGGTAGGAGATCGCTCACGTATCAGAGAGTATAAGTTTCACCCCTACTTTGCTGATATGTCTCCGATAAAAACGTGTTGCCCTCTTCCGAGAAGACGGCAAAGTCGTTTTTACTTGGGCCGTATCAACCAAATGAGAGACGAGGAGTGTATCGCATGATACGAAAAGGGTTGGCAGCGGGATTGGCGCTGCTCTGCGCATTATCCTTCTCCGTCGGCGCTTCGGCTGCCGAAGACGTTCAGGCGGCGAAGAAGCCGAAGGAGACGATCAACTGGCCGGAAAAGCAAGCGCTTCCAAGCTTCGCTAAGGCGAAGCGGCTGGATGTCGCGGACATCGTGGACGCTCCCGGGGATGTGAAGCTGCTGCTCGCCACCTTGCAGGGCGTCGTGAACCGGACGGAGCCGCGCATCTACTTGCTGGAGAGCGAGGAAGAAGGCAAGACGACCTGGCTCAACAACCTGGATGTTCCTTATCAGCTGCATGCCGACGCTTGGGAACTCGTTCACGCCTACAAGGGCGAAGTGAAGGGCATCGTCGTCTACGACCCGCACGTCCCGGACTCCATCAACGTGGCGACGACGCTGGCCGGCTTGAAGGACGCCGTCGTCGCGAGCCCCGCGCTCGCGGAGCGCTTGAAGGAAGCACCCTATAGCCTGAAAGTGCTCGACGATCTGCGGGGCAAGTTCAAAGACCGGCTCGACGCCTATACGTGGCAATACGAGAATCTCTGGTCTCAGACGACGCACCGGATGCTCGTCGGCCTAAGTCCGGACACGTCGATCAAGCTGCCGCCGGGCATGCCGGAATCGTTCCGGACGATCGCCGAAGAGAAGACGCAGGAGCGGGACGGCAAGAACAAGATGACTTACGAATTGGACTTGACCGACTTCCTGGGCAAAGACGCCGTCTATCTTCGCTTCGACGACGCCTTCCCGCAGGACGGCTGGGGTCCGGCCGTTCACGAGGTGACGGTGCAGGCGGACGGCGCGACGATCGCGCAGTTCATCCCGGGCACGCCCGAAGAGGAGCCCTTCCTCTACGACCGCCAGAGCTCTCAGGTGTCGAGCGGCCAAGGCGGACATCGCTTCGCGGACAACGGACGGTACTTCGTCTATAAGTTCGTTCCGCCTGCCGGCACCAAGAAGCTGACCGCGTCCGTCAATATGTGGAACCAGTACAAAGTCTCGGCCGGCAACGTCGAGCCGCCTTCCTCCGAGCAGAAGGAGCCTTACGGCTACCTCCGCGACTATGCCGTCGCGAATCGGGCCATGGTCTTCTGGTTGGACGCGAACGTGCCGGCGCAGAAGGCGCTCTTCGAGAAGATCCTCTCCGACGTCAAGCCGGGCACTCCGTATCTGGGCTGGTTCAGCAATGACGTCGAAGGGGAGTTCAGCTCGGTCGAGATCACGTCGAATCACGGCGTCTACGTGCTGGCGGCGGACTGGTTCAGCAACCTGACCGTCTTCTCGGGAACGAAGGCCGAAGAGGCGAAGAACCGCCCGTCCCCGAAGCCGAAGCTGGCGAACAAGATCTACGTGACCTTCACCTTCAGCGAGGGCGACAACTTCCAGTACAATCAGCACCGGATGCGCAACCTCTGGGATGATTCGAACCGCGGCAAGGTGCCGATCAACTGGACCTCGAGCCCGCTGCTGTACGACGGGGCGCCGGCCATGCTGGGATACTACCAGCAGACGGCGACGGCGAACGATCAGCTCATCGCGGGACCGTCGGGCGCCGGATACTTCTACCCGGAAGCGTGGCCCGAAGCCTCCTTCGCGGACTTCCTGAAGTCGAGCTACAAGTATCTGGAGAAGACCGGCATGACCGTGCCTTACGTGCTCAACCGCGTGGATGGCGATAACGTGCCGCTCAGCGCCTCGAAGGCCGCCGCCTATGCGCGCGAATATCATGCGCCTGGGCTGTTCCTCAGCTGGGAGGGCCGTTACGGCGTCGAGATCGCCGGCGGCAATCTCCCGATCTCGACGATCCAAGGCATCAGCACGGCCGAGGACGGCAAGAAGATTCTGGCCGACGCCCGGGCGGGCTGGGACGGGAAGTCGCCGCTGTTCGTCTCACTCGGCCTGCTCGCCTGGAACATGACCCCATCGGACGTCGCCGCGATCGCCGATACGCTCGGTCCGGACTATCAAGTCGTCTTGGCCGACGCCTATTTCTCGCTGATCCGCCAAGCCAACGGCATTCGTTAGCTTCCGCATGCCCCATCCGCGCCAACAAACGACTCTCAAGAACCTCCGGCCGTCCGCCGGAGGTTCTTGGCGTGCGCGGCGATCTTCATGGACGCGGTTAGCCGGGTCCTCTATAATCGGGGATATCTAGAATAGGGGAATGGCAAGATCGGGTACGACCGCCAGATTGGGAGCAGGATCAGGTCAGCGCCAAAGTGCGCGACTTGTAATGCCGCGTTCACATCCCGTACAAATGGTTAGGATACGATTGAAGGATGAGAGATCAAGCATTGAAGAGAGGGAAAGGGGGCGCCGACTTGACGACTACCGTGATGGTCGTGGATGACGAAGCGCATATTCGCGAGCTGGTCCGGCTCTATCTGGAGGATGAGGGCATGGACGTCGTGGAGCAGCAGAACGGCAAATCGGCGTGGGAATACTTGCAGAAGTTCCCGATCGATCTGGTCGTCCTCGACGTGATGATGCCGGAGATGGATGGTTGGGAGCTGTGCGTCAAGCTGCGGGAATCGGGGGACAAGCCGATACTGATCATCACCGCGAAGAGCGAGCCGGCGGAGCGAATCAAGGGCTTCCGGCTCGGGACGGACGACTATCTCGTGAAGCCCTTCGACCCGATGGAGATGGTCATGCGGGTGAAGGCGCTGCTGAAGCGATACCGGATCTCGATGTCGCAGTCCGTCCGGCTCGGGAGCGTCGTGCTCGACCGGAAGAGCTATCAGGTGGAATTCGCGGATTCGGGCCAGACGGCGACGCTGCCGATGAAGGAGTTCGAGCTGCTCTACACGCTCGCCAGTTATCCGGGACAGCTGTTCACGAGGGATATGCTCATTCAGAAAATATGGGGCTTCGATTACGACGGCGACGAGCGGACGGTAGATACGCATATCAAGCGGCTGCGCGAGCGGTTCGCCGATTACGCCTCGGACTTCAAGATCGTCACGCTGCGCGGGCTAGGCTACCGGCTTGAGGCGAACCATGATTAAGTCGCTTTATGCGCGGGTCGTTCTGACTTTTCTCGGGGCGGTGCTGGTCAGCCTGTTCCTCTCGTTGATCCTGATCAATCGGCTGTACGAGAATCAGATCAGAAGCTACGTTCAAGACAACCTGATCAAGAACGGCAAAGAGATTATCGAATCGTATATCGACTCGTATCCGTCCCATTCGGAGATGCTGGTCAAGGGCATTGCCGCCGTGTCCGCTTCCAATGCCGTCAATATCTACGGACCGGACGGCAAACTGCTGCACAGCGATGTCTTAACGGGCAACAAGTACATCTCGCTCAATGATGAGGCGATCGAATTTGTGCTAAAGGGAGGGCTGTACCGCAACCAAAACCCGCATGGGCCCCAATCCATGATCGTCGGACTGCCGTTCCAGATCGGGCAGGAGAAGTTCGCCTTATTCCTCGCGCCGTCGCTTGGACCGTTCTTGAAGCTGGTCGCCCGCTTTATCCAGATCGCGCTGCTGCTCGTGATGTTCTTCGGCAGCTTGTTCATTCTGGTCGCGGCGCAATTCATCGTCCGGCCGCTGAAGCGGCTGACGAGCGCGACCCGGCGCATGAGCAAGGGCGACTTCCGCATCGAGATGCGGACGAAACGCAAGGACGAGATCGGTCAATTGACGCGCAGCTTCAACGCAATGGCGCAGGAGCTCGGGACGCTCGAACGGATCCGGCAGCAGTTCGTCTCCAACGTGTCGCACGAGATCCAATCTCCGCTCACTTCGATCAAAGGGTTCACCCAGGCGTTGAAGCACAAAAAGATGGACGAGGCTTCGCGGCTCAGGTTGCTCGGCATCATCGAAGAAGAGACGGAGCGGCTGTCCCGGCTCGGGGAAGATCTGCTGCAGCTCTCCTCGCTGGAATACGAGCACTTGCAGTTGAACAGGCAAGCCTATCGGTTGGACGAGCAGCTGAGAAAAGCCGTCATCGCGCTGGAACCGCAATGGGCGCCCAAGGAAATTCGTATCGCGCTTGCGCTCGAGGAGATCGACGTGGTCGCGGACGAAGACAAGCTCTTTCAATTGTGGAGCAATCTGCTCGGCAACGCGATCAAGTTCTCGGAGACGGGCGGCGAGATCCAATTGACCGCCATTAGAAGAGGGGATACGGCGACCGTGTCCGTTCGCGATAACGGCGCGGGCATCCCGGAGAGCGAATGGGACCTTATCTTCCGGCCGTTCTACAAGGTGGATCCGTCCCGCGCGAGGACCGTCCCGGGCAACGGGATCGGCCTGTCGATCGTCAAGCGGATCGTCGATCTCCACCATGGAGACATCCGGGTGGCGAGCCGGCCGGGGGAAGGGACGACCTTCACGGTATCGTTCCGGACGGAGACGTCGGACGAATTGTAACCCCCGGTTCACAATGGCGACAAATTCGGGTTCTATACTCCTCTCAGACAAAGAGAGGAGAGAAGCGACATGAACGCGCTAAGCAAGATCAGCTTGAAAAACGGGGTGGCCGTCGTCATCCTGTGCATCCTCGTGCTCGGGTACGGCTTCTATTCCGCCACCCAGATCAAGCAGCAGACCTTTCCCGATATCGAGCTTCCGGCCGTGTTCGTCCAGGCGATGAACCCGGGCGCTTCGACGGAGGAGATCGAGACCGGCCTCACGAAGCCGATCGAAGACAGCCTGAAGAGCTTCAAAGGCTACGATTCGTTGACCAGCACTTCTTCGGAAAATGCGGCCAGCGTCTTCATCCAATTCCCGTTCGGCACGGATATGGAAAAGAAGGCGGCGGACATCGAATCGGCGCTGTCCAAGCTGAAGCTGCCGGACAAGGCCAACTTGTCCGTCCAACGGCTGTCGGCCGGATCGATCCCGGTCTATCAAGCGGCCGTCTACACGGGAGCGGAGGGCGCCGATTCCGAGGCGCTGGCGGCGAAGCTGGCGACCGAGATCGTCCCCAAGCTGCAGAAGCTGAGCGGCGTCAGCTCCGTGACGCTGGACGGGACTTCCTCCGAGCGGCTGAACATTGTCGTCGACAAGGACAAGGCGAGCCGCAACGGCATCTCGTTAAGCGCGATTCAGAGCGCCATCCAGTCGCTTGATTACGCGCTGCCGCTAGGCAATGTCAGCCAGGAGGAGGCGACGATTCCCGTGCGCCTGGTCGGCAGCGTCCATACGCTCGCGCAGATCGAGAACCTGGAGATCGGCAGCGCCGCGGGCGGCCCGGGGCAGCAAAGGGGCGGGGCGGCGGCCGTCAAGGTCAAATTGTCGGATATCGCATCCGTCGCCACCGTGTCGTCACAAGAGGAGATGACCCGGTTTAACGGGAAGCCCAGCTATGTCCTCGGCGTCGTCAAAAATCAGGATGCCAATACGGCCGACGTGGCGAACGAAGTCAAGGACGTCCTGAAAGGCTATCAGGACAAAGGCGAGCTCGATCTGCATGTCATAGAGGACCAAGGCAAGGCGATCGAGGAGTCCGTCTCGTCGCTCGTGCGGGAAGGGCTCTTCGGCGCCTTGTTCTGCGTCGTCATCATCTTCCTGTTCCTGCGCAACGTCAGGGCCACGCTGATCTCGATCCTCTCGCTGCCACTCTCGATCTTCGCCACGATCGCGATCATGAACCAGATGGGCTACACGCTGAACATCATGACGCTAGGCGGCATCGCCGTCTCGATCGGCCGGATCGTGGACGACAGCATCGTCGTGATCGAGAATATTTTCCGGTGGAAGCAAGAGAAGGGCAACGAGCTGAAGGGCAAGGAGCTGGCCTACAAAGCGACCAAGGAGGTCATCGGCGCCGTGGCGTCCTCGACGATCGCGACCGTCGTCGTCTTCGCCCCTCTGGCGTTCGTGAGCGGCGTGATCGGGGAGTTCTTCCGCCCGTTCTCGCTCGCCGTCGTCATCTCGATCGTCTCTTCCTTGCTCGTCGCCGTGATGCTCATTCCGGTGCTCGGCGCCAAGTTCTTCAATCGCGTCAAGCCTCACAAGGAAGGCGGAGGGATGCTGGCGCGCGGCTACGAGAAGCTCATCCGCGGCGCGCTGAAGCGCAAGGCGATCGTGCTCGGCGCGGCGATTGCGCTCCTCGCGGCATCGCTTGGCACCATTCCGCTGCTCGGCGTAGCGTTTCTGCCCGCGGATACCGTCCCGACGGCGTCTATCGAAGTATCGCTCCCCGCCAAGAGCTCCCTGGAGCAGACGAACAAGGCCGCCGGGAAGGTCGAAGCTTACGTGCAGAGCCTCGGAGACGTGACGAATGTTCAGGTGACCGTCGGCGGCGCTTCGGGCAAACGGTTCGCGAACGTCGCGGAGAGCAACAAAGCGAGCGTAAGCGTCCAATTCGCGAAGAGCGCGGACATGGACAAGCTGATCGACAAGGCGAATGCGGAGCTGCCTTCGCTGGTCGCAGCCGAAGCCGAAGGAGCTACCGTGAAGGTCAAGGAAGGCCAGCAGCAAGGCTTGCCGAACGGCAGCGGCATCGACGTCAGCCTCTATTCCAACAATGCGGCCGACCTGTCCCGCGCCGCCCAACAGATCGAGGAACTGATGATGACGCGCACCGACCTGAAGGAGATCGCCAACAACATGAACGACGTCTCGCCCAAGTGGGTGCTGACGCTGAACCAGAAGGGGCTGGACGCGGGCGTCAACGCTTATGCGGTAATGCAAGCCGTGAACGAGCGGTTGAAGCCGGTCGACGCGGGAACGTATACGCTGGACAATGCGAAGCGGGACGTTACGCTGTCTTACGCGCAGCGGATCGGATCGCGGGAGGAACTCGAAGACATCGCGATTCCGACGGCGTCCGGATGGATGAAGCTGAAGGAGATCGCGACCGTCGACGTTCAGAATGCGCTGGTCACGGTCCAGCATGATGACGGCCGAATGTACGCCAAGATCAGCGCCAGCATCAAGGGCAACGATACGGCTGCGGTGACGAAGGCGGTCGAAGCCGACATCCGCGGGCTGGCGCTGCCGTCCGGCGTGGAGCTGGCGTTCGGCGGCGGGCTCAAGATGATCAATGACGGCTTTGCGAGCATCGGCATCGCCATGGCCGCGGCGGTCGGCCTCGTCTTTCTCGTCATGAGCATGACGTTCGGCGGATTGGTCACGCCGCTGATCATTCTGTCCTCGCTCGTCTTTATCCCGGTCGGGTCGCTCGGCGCGCTGCTCGTCTCCGGCCAGGCGCTGTCGATGAGCGCGATGATCGGCATGCTGATGCTGGTCGGCATCGTCGTGACGAACGCCGTCGTGCTGCTCGATCGCGTAGAGAAGAACCGCAAAGCCGGCATGGCCATCACCGACGCGATCGTCGAGGCGTCGGCGACCCGCCTGAGACCGATCCTGATGACGGCATTCGCGACGATGCTGGCGTTGGTGCCGCTCGCGCTGTCGGGTTCCTCGACCAGCCTCATCTCCGGCGGGCTGGCGATTACCGTGATCGGCGGATTGTTCACTTCGACGCTGCTCACCTTGATCGTCGTCCCGGCCATCTACGAGATGGCTTGGAAAAAGCGCAAAGTGCGCGAGGCGGAGAATTTCTAACGTCCATGAACGTCGTCGCTTGCAAGGCTCAGGCGCGGAGCCGGCGTCTGCGGAACGAAGCGTTGGATGCCGTCTAGCGTGGCCTCTCAAGCGGCGGGAATATCGCGGATACAGCCGCATGAACGATACCGGGCGCAAGCCGAACGAGCCGAATGCTCGTTCGGCTTTCGCTCTTTTTTTGGCATCCAGCATTTTTAAGTTTCACGCCTATTCCTTTCTGTATGACCTCCGATCAAAACGTCTCGCCCTCTTCCAAGGACGGCGAAGCTTTTTTTGCTTGGCATCGGGACGGACGTCATGGGATGCGACATTCGGACCGAGCTGCGGCCGAGCTGGCTTGATCTGGGAGGTGGCTTTGCCGAAATCGGCGGTAACCTTTGCGCGAAGGTTTACGTCTAAACCTACAACACAGACATTCCATACGCAAAGGAGCATTGATTTATGCAATCGCATCTGAAGACATTCGCGTTCTCCCTTGCGCTCGCCGGCGTATTCGCCATGACGGCCTGCGCCTCCGGCAACGGCGGCAGCAACGGAGCGGCGTCTCCACCGGCCTCTCCATCGGCTTCCGCCACCTCTCCCGTCGCGTCCGACCCGTTGCCCGGCACCGATCCGACGCCGAGCGCCGGCGCGGGAACCGGCACGAAGCCGCCTGCTTCGCCCCCGGCCAGAACCGCGGAAACGGACGATACCGGCGCGGAGCTGAAGGAGCTGTTGAAGCTCGCGCAGAAAGGGCGGGCGCCCGGCATCGCCTACGCGGCGCATACCGGCCTCATCGACGACGTGGAGAAAGACTGGGGCAAAGCCGACAAGACCGAAGCGGCGGGCAAAGGCATCTATGCCACCTACGCCAAGAAGAACGCCGTCATCGGCTTCAACAAGGGCAGCCAGATCTTCGACGTGCGCTCCAGCGACCCGAAGCTGCAGAAGCTGACGCTCAAACAGATCGAGCGCACGCTGGGCAAGCCGGCGGACA
This sequence comes from Cohnella nanjingensis, assembly GCF_014212125.1. GTDB lineage: Bacteria > Bacillota > Bacilli > Paenibacillales > Paenibacillaceae > Cohnella > Cohnella nanjingensis. The sequence continues at coordinate 17,802 of NZ_JACJVP010000062.1, read as the reverse complement.
CGACGAAGAACGGGGACGACGCGATCTATGTCTACAACGCGGGCAAGCAATTCCAGCTGAAGTTCGTCATTCCGAAGTCCACCGGACAGGTCGACCACATCTCCGTCTTCTCCCCGCAGGATGCCGTCAACAATATGGCGGGTTAATCGTTCGCCGTCCAGGCGGGTATAGACATAGAGAGACCGAAAGGGGGGAGACCATGGAGAATGCGGATACCCGGACATTCACCGAACATGCGATCAAATACGACGGCACGAAAAAGTCGTATCCATGCGTGCGGCTGCGGCAATCCGGTGACGAGCTCGTCCTCTTGCACAAAGTGCGCGAAGCCTTCTGCATGAAGCAGGGAGACGAAGAGCTGTGCATCCCTGCAGGCGCTTATACCGTCGCCTATTATTGGCTGGACCGGCCTTACAACGCCTATTACTGGCTGAATCCCGAGGGCGTGTACCTGGGCACGTACTTCAATCTCGTCGAACGAACCGTCGTCACCGACGATGCCGTGACGTTTCACGACATGATCGTGGACGTGCTGGCGATGCCGGACGGATCCTACGTCGTGCTCGACGAAGAGGAGCTTCCGTCGCCGATGCCCGAATTCGAGGGCGGCAGCGTCGAACGGCATCTGAAGGCGTTGACCGACTCGATCTCGGATACGATGCGGTATCTGGATCGGGAAACGTATCGTCTCATCGCCAGCGGCAGCATCCGATAACCCTGCGCGAACGCGGATTCGCCCCGTTCCGAACGAATCGCAAGAGCCCAGGCTCACGCGGATCATCGCTCCTTAGACGATTCGTCTCCCTGGGCGCGAGAGGGGCGGGTTCGCCCATCCGTGCGCGGAAGCCCGAATTTGACAATCTCCCGCCGCCCGATTATTGTTTTATTCATCAATCAATCGAAGTCGGGTGAGGGCCATGGCCGTTCGGGAAGACCGCAAGGAACAGATCTTGGACAAGGCGGTCGCCATCTTTGCGGAGTGGGGCTACTACAAGACCACGACCGCTCAAGTGGCGCAAGCGGTGGGCGTGACGCAGCCGTACGTGTTTCATTTTTTCAAAAACAAGGAAGAGCTCTATAAAGCCGTCATCGAGCGTTCGATTCTCCGTCTCTACGAAGCGTTCGATGAAGTGCAGGCGCCTGCCGACCGATTGCTGATCGCGCTCGGCGACGCGTTCATGCACATCCTGGAGACGCGCCGGGACGAGATGCTGATGGTCATGCAGTCGCACGTGATCGCGGAACCGTCGATCCGCGAGCTGGTCCGCCAGATGTTCCGCGACATTCACGCGCTGCTGGCCGGACGGATCCGAATGGCGGGCCTCCCGGACGCCGAGGCGGAAGCGAGCGAATTCATCGGACTCGGCTTGCTCATCACGATGGCGGAAGTGCTGGGGCTCCCGGAGCTGATGCGCTTCAAAGAAGAATAAGAACGCCCGCATCCCCGAAGCGCTGCGCTTCGGGGATGCGTCGTCGCGGGGGACTATTGAATGCGGCCGCAAGCGATGCGGTCGCCCGAATTGCCGGTGGGATCCGTGACGTAGTCGTCCGCTTTGTCGTGAATGACCAACGCCGTGCCGCCCGGCTTCAGGAGCGAGTTGGCCGTGCCTTTGGCCAGGGTGACGTGCTTGCTCTCCACGTCGGCATTGACCGTGCCGTCCGCCGCGACTTGGATGTTCGGCAGGTCGCCGGCATGAAAGCCCTTCGGATTGTGGAAGCCGTGCTGCTTGTTCTCCGGATTCAGATGCGCGCCTGCCGACTTAAAGTCGGGCGGCTCGCAGCTTCCCGTCTCGTGAAAGTGTATGCCGTGCGCGCCCGGAGGCAGATTCTTCGCTTCGAGATGGATGCGGACGGCACCAGGCAGCTGCGTAATCCGGGCCTGGCCGATCTCTTCGCCTTTTGCATTCACGATCTTCACGTTGACGACGGGCGACGTCTCCGAACGCGCCTGGGCAGACGGCGCATAGGCCGCGGCTCCGGCCCAGAGAAGCGTGAGCGCGCTCATGCAGAGGGCTGCGATCCGTATTTTCATGGCTGTAGTTCGTCCTCCTAAGTTCCGATAGATTGATGGTTCGGCCTTAGCTTTACCATAATCTGTCTAAACATACCGGACAGGCGGGAACGAAGGACTTTGACCTCGCCTTCGCCGGGATGCCGGTCCGGGAGAACGCCATATTCGAGGCCCTCGAGGCCGGCGGCAGCGGAGTGGATGATTGCTCTCATTTCGACTCGCTTCCTGAAATTTAAGTCCAATGTTACTCCATAATATGGTGTATAATGGGTTTGTCAAAGCCCGCCCATACCGCCATTATCGGCCATCCGGCGGGCTAAAGGAGCGTTCCGATGAGCATATCTTCCGATTTTCGCACCTTCATTCGTTTCCGTTCGGTATGGGTCCTCATCGCCGCCATGTTCCTCTACGGGGTCGGTGTCGGCATCCTCGCGCCGATGAACGCGATCTATCTGCAGAATGACGTCGGCTTGTCCAAGAGCCAGATCGCCGTCGTCTTCTCCGTCTCCCTGCTGTTGAATATGGCGCTGACGATCAGCGTCGGATTTTTCAGCGACAAGCTTCGCCGCAAGAAGCGCATCCCGCTCGTCGCGGCCGGCTTGTGCATCGTCGGCATTCTTCTCTATATGCGGGCCGATAGCTTCGGAACGGCGCTGGCCGGCATGTCGGTCGCCGTCGCGCCTTCGGGCATGATCATGGGGCAGCTGTTCGCGATGGCGCGCAATCACTTCGCCCGCCTGCAGCCCGGCATCGTCGAGATGGCGCAGCTGTGGCTGCGCACGACATACAGCGTCGGCTTCTTCGCCGGTCTGCTGCTGGGCGCGAACATCTTCCTGATCGCGTCCTTCCGGGGCGTCCTCTGGGGCAACCTGTCCGGCTACGTCCTGCTGTTCGCGCTGCTGCTCCTCTATCGCGAAGCGCTCGCCGATCCCGGCGCGCCGCCCGCAAGAGGGGGCGAGCCGTTCTCGCTCGCGCTGCTCGTCGCGCTGCTCTTGCTCTTGTGCGCCGACGCGATCCGCGGCCTGTACTTGCCGCTGGTCGTGAACGCGCGCTTCGGCGATCCGCGCCTCATGTCCTATATCTGGAGCACGCAGGCGATCTTCGAGCTGATCTTCATGACGCTGGCCGGCTACTGGGCGGCCCGCTACGGCAGCCGGAAGGTCATACTCTTCAGCGGCGCGCTCGCCTTGGCGACGTATCTCGTCTATGCGACGGTCGACTCGCTGCCGGTCTTTTTCCTCATGCAGCCGGTCTATTCTTTCTTCGTATCGGTGCTCTACGGCGTGGCCATGGGGGTTGTGCAGCGGATGTTCCTGCAGCGGACCGGCTTCGGCGCGAGCCTCTACGTCTTCATCTCCCAGACGGCCTCGTTGATCGGTTACTTCCTGCCCCTGACGATCGAAGGCGTCACGCCACGCATCTTCTACATTCCGGCGGCGCTCGTCCTGGCATCCGTCGGCATCCTGACGAGCGTGGCGCTGAGGCGGAGCGGTGCGCACGGCCTTTCCGCTTGACCGGGCAGCCCGCTGCCGGCAGCCCTTGTCTGCGAGCCCCGGAACGCAATCGAACCTGAACAGGGAGGAAGATCCAAGCATGATGACAGTCGAACCTATCGTACTCGCCGGAGAAACCGTTGAATTGATTCCCATGCAGGCCGGCCATGCCGAGGGCCTCTTCGAAGCCGGACGCTACCCGGAGATTTGGACGGTGACCCAAGGGAATATCCGCACGCTCGCCGATGCCGAGGCCTATATCCAGAAAGCGTAGGCCCAGCCGAACGCGCTGCCGTTCGTCATCGCGGAGCGCCCGTCGGGCCGGATCTTGGGGAGCACGCGGCTCTTCGATATCTCCGAAGCGAACCGGAATCTGGAGATTTGTTCCACTTGGCTGACGCCGTCGGTCTGGCGGACGAACGTCAATACGGCTTGCAAGCTTCTGCTGCTGCGTCATTGCTTCGAATCGCTGGGCACGATTCGGGTCCAGTTGAAGACCGACTCCCGCAACGTACGCTCCCAGCGGGCGATCGAACGGCTCGGGGCAAGCAAGGAAGGCGTGCTGAGGAACCATATGATTCTGCCGGACGGCTACGTGCGGGATTCGGTCTACTACAGCATCCTCGACCGGGAGTGGCCGGAGACGAAGGCGCGGCTGGAGCGTTACTTACGTCAAAACGGATAAGTCTACGAGGCGCGCGGAGGCGAAGCGATTCGCGGTTGCTCTTTTCCATCCCATTGGATAAAATGGACGGAGAACATACATTCGCATTTCCAACAGGTGGAGGAAGGGGAGAGCCGCCGTATGGAACGGTATTCCGAAGTGGACGAGGTAATCGCCTTTATTCGCGATCATATCGACGAGCCGCTTCCGTTATCCCGTTTAGCCCGTTATGTCGCCTACAGTCCGTACCATTTCACGCGCATCTTCAAAGAACGGATCGGATTGTCGCCGCTCTACTACGTCTCGTCCATGCGTCTGCAGAAGGCGAAGGACTTGCTGCTGCGCACGAACTTGAGCGTCCGGGATGTCGGGCTGGAGATCGGCCAGCAGAGCCTGGGCACGTTCACGACCCGATTTACCGAGCGGGTGGGCGTATCGCCGTCCGAATTCCGGCATTCGGCGCTGCAGACGGACGCGCACTTTCGATCTTTGCAGCAGCTGACGGATTGGCGCACGGCCGATCCGGCGACGCTGGATTACGGCTGCGTACAGGGGACCGTCACCTCGTCTGTTCCTTTCGAAGGGTTCATATTGATCGGGCTTTTCTCCAAGCCGATTCCCGAAGGTCTGCCGCCATACGGCACGCTGCTCTCCTCCTTGGGCGACTTTCGGTTCACGGGCGTCCGGCCGGGCACTTATTATTTGATGGCGACTTCGATCTCCTGGGGGATGGGGGCGATGGATATCCTGCTCCCCCACGCCACCTTGCGGACCCGGTCGAGAGCGCCGATCCGGGTCATTCCCGGGCAGCCCGTTCCCGCCCAGCAGGCGATGCTGTACGAGCCCCGGCCGGACGACCCGCCGATTCTCATCTCCTTGCCGCTGCTGATGAACGTCTTCCTCAGCCGAACGCTCGAACTTAGCCGACGTTGATCCGTCGCCCTGCCTGAAGCCGCGGACCGAATAAGACCGCAAGATAGCGAAAGGCACGGCGATCGGATCTGTGATACAACTAGAGAAGCGGCGATCGTCGCACAGACGGAGGGGGATCGGCATGGAGCAAACGATGCGGCAAGCCGCAGAACCGGAAGCGCGGAAGGACGGGCCGTCGCTCCGGCTCGCCGTGCCCGAATTGTTCTCGTTCGGCGAGAACTACCGATACTTAGCCAACGCTTCGAACGAATGCCTATATCGCTTCCATGAGGGAAGCATCTACAAAGCCGTCCCGGTCGGCACGCAAGCGCCGGTCGTGGAGATTCGAGAGGACCCGATCGAACGCGGTATCCGCATTCGATTCCTGGGGGATGCGCTTCCTTCGCCCGCCGTACAAGCAGAGGTCGTACGTTATGTCCGGGAATGGTTCGACCTGGACCGGGACTTGGCGCCGTTCTACCGCTTGGCGCGGACGGACGCGCTGCTGGATCGCGCGGTGACCGCTTTTCACGGGCTGCGCAATATGGGGATCCCGGATTTGTTCGAGGCGATCAGTTGGGGGATTCTCGGCCAGCAGATCAATCTGGCGTTTGCGTATACGCTGAAGAGACGGCTGGTGGAGCGATTCGGCCGCCGGGTCGTCTGCGAAGGCGAGACGTATTGGACCTTTCCGACGCCGCAAGACATCGCCGGCTTGTCCGAAGCCGATCTTAGCGATCTGCGGATGACCGTCAAGAAATGCGAATATCTCGTCGGCGTGGCGCAACTCCTGGCCGACGGCCGGCTGAGCCGGGAACTGCTGCTCGGGACGGATGACTTGAGGAAAGTAGAGAAGCTGTTGGTTGGCGTACGCGGCATCGGGCCCTGGACGGCGAACTACGTGCTTATGCGCTGTCTCCGCATGCCCTCGGCATTTCCGGTCGACGACGTCGGCCTGCACAATGCGATCAAGATGCTGAACGGAATGGAACGCAAGCCGACCAAGCCGGAGATCTTGGCGCTCTCGGCCGGGTGGACCGGCTGGGAGTCGTATGCGACGTTCTATTTGTGGCGTTTTCTCTATTGAGGCTTGCGCGGGCCGGCAATTCGCCTTCCCGCTACCCCGACGCCTAGCGGCCGGGGGATAATCGCAGGAGATGAATGGCGTTGCGGCAGGAGGGGGAGCGGGAGATGGCCTTTCACGGACAGCGGATACTGCCCGCGGTGCGGAAGATGAGGGACTTGGAGAAGCTGATGCGGATGTCCTATGTCTATGTCGTGCTATTGGACAGCCATATCAGCCAGATCAAGCCGATCCTGGAGATGGCGAACGCCAGCGGCAAGAAGGTGCTGCTGCATGCGGACCTCATCGAAGGTCTGAAAAACGACGAATACGCGGCGGAGTTCCTCTGCCAGGTAATGAAGCCCGCAGGCCTCATCTCCACCCGGGCCGGCGTCATCGCGAAGACGAAGCAGAACGGGCTGCTCGCAATCCAGCGGCTGTTCCTTCTCGATTCGCATGCCCTGGAGAAGAGCTACGCGCTGCTCGAGAGATCCAAGCCGGATTATATCGAAGTGCTTCCCGGCGTTATGCCCCACATGATCGAAGAGGTGCTCGGTCGAGCGGGCATTCCGATCTTCGCGGGCGGTCTCATCCGCACGGTCGCGGACGTGGAGCAGGCGATCGCGGCGGGTGCCTCGGCCGTCACGACCTCCCGTATGGAGCTCTGGCGGCACTTCGACGGAGCGCTGTAGACGCGCGCGGCTGCCTCATCGCTAAGGCCGGGAGACGGGCAGAATAGAATTGGGCGCCAGCGGCTTTCCAAGAAAAGCACCTTGTGGTATCATAAGACACAAGTTAATAGTGGGTTGGAGAACGGGAGACACCGCGACGCTCGGTTGCGCCTTTGGCGCAGCTGATGAGGTTGCGGTTTTTTTGTTGCTTCGACGTATAGAGGAGGCATTTGCCGTCATGGAGCAGGGGATGTCAGCCGCCGGCCGAACCGACCGGCTGCGCGGGATGGAGCAAGAAAGCTGGGACGTGCTGGTCATCGGAGGCGGGATTACCGGCGCGGGCATCGCGCTGGATGCGCAGAGCCGGGGCATGCGCACGGCGTTGATCGAGATGCAGGACTTCGCCGCGGGCACTTCGAGCCGATCGACGAAGCTCGTCCATGGCGGATTGAGATACTTGAAGCAATTCGAGGTGAAGATGGTCGCGGAGGTGGGCAAGGAGCGGGCGATCGTCTACGAGAACGGGCCTCACGTGACGACGCCGGAATGGATGCTGCTGCCGATCTATCAAGGCGGCGCCTTCGGCAAGCTCTCCACGTCGGTCGGTCTGGCCCTGTACGACTATCTCGCCGGAGTGAGACGGAGCGAGCGCCGCAAGATGCTTCGCGCGGCGGAGACGATGAACCGGGAGCCGCTGCTGCGAAGCGAAGGGCTGAAAGGCGGAGGCTATTACGTGGAATACCGCACCGACGATGCCCGGCTGACGCTGGAGGTTATGAAGAAGGCGGTCGAAGCCGGCGTCAACGCGGTGAATTACGTCAAAGCGGAGGAACTGCTCTACGAGCATGGGCGGCTTGCAGGCGTCCGCGCCGTCGATCGGATCGGCGGCGGCAGCTATACGATTCGGGCGCGCAGAATCGTCAACGCGACCGGGCCGTGGGTCGACGCGCTGCGCGAACGGGACCGCTCCAAGCAAGGGAAGACGCTGCGGCTGACCAAAGGCATCCATCTCGTCTTCGACGGGCGCCGGTTCCCGCTGCATCAAGCGATCTACTTCGACACGCCCGACGGCCGCATGCTGTTCGCCATCCCGCGCGACGGCAAGACTTATGTCGGCACGACGGACACGGACTATGAAGGGGACCCGGCTCGCCCGACCATGACCGAGGCCGACCGCGACTACGTGCTGCATGCGGCCAACGAGATGTTCCCGGGCGTGAAGCTGACGGCGCAGGACGTGGAGTCGAGCTGGGCGGGGCTGCGTCCGCTCATCTATCAGGAGGGCAAGTCGCCGTCCGAAGTGTCGCGGAAGGACGAGATCTTCCGCTCGCCGTCGGGCATGCTCACGATCGCCGGAGGCAAATTGACCGGCTACCGGAAGATGGCGGAGACGGTCGTGGATCTGTTGTCCCGCGAGTTGACCGGCGAGGGCGGAGGGCCGTTCCGGCCGTGCGCGACCAAGCGGATGCCCGTCTCCGGCGGGGACGTGGGCGGATCGGCAGGCTATGCCGCGTTCGTGAGCCGTTGGCGGGCGGAAGGCGTCCGCCGCGGCCTGTCCGAAGCGACCGCCGAACGGTTGGCCAGCCGATACGGATCGAACGTCGCGGCGGTCTACGATCAGCTGCGGCATTCGGACGGCGAGCGCGGCGACGCGGGCGCGCTGCCGTCGGAGCTGTACGCATCGCTGCTGTACGCGATCAAACACGAGATGGCGGCGAAGCCGGTTGACTTCCTTATTCGCCGGACGGGCGCGCTGTTCTTCGATATCGCGCTCGTCCGGACATGGAAGGGCGAAGTGATTCGTATGATGGCGCGGGAGCTCGGTTATACGGAAGACCAGACGCGCGCCTACTCGGAAGAGTTGGAACTGCACCTGCTGGAAGCCGTGCATCCGACGCCCGCCGATGGTCGTCCTTGATGCGGCTTTTGCGCGTCATCCCGGCAATCGATAAAGCGATCGGTTCTCGCGCCCTGCGGTCACTTCGCATAGTCTCTCCTTCATAAAATTTTAAGAACCGCTTCATCCGCTGTTTATCAAGTTCACTTATCTTAGAAGGAGGAACTGGGTACGATTATGATGGAGGGTGATGCGGCATATGGAAGCGACAATCGGTGCGTTGAAGGACAAGCAGATGTGGAGCAAGGTTCCGGCGATTACGATTTTTTTCTGGATTATCAAAGTCATGGCGACGACGGTGGGGGAGACGGCGGCGGATTTCCTGAACTTCAATCTGAATTGGGGATTGACCGGTACGACCTTGCTGATGGGCGGGTTTCTGGTAATCGCGCTGATCCTGCAATTCCGGTCCAAGAAGTACACGGCCGGCATTTACTGGCTTGCCGTTCTGCTCATTAGCGTGTTGGGCACGCTCATCACGGACAACCTCACCGATAACTTCGGCGTTCCGTTGGCGTTGACCACCTTGATCTTCGGCTTGGCGTTGGCCGCGACTTTTTGGGCTTGGTACGCCAGCGAGAAGACGCTCTCGATCCACTCCATCTACACCGCCAAGCGGGAAGGGTTCTATTGGTTGGCCATCCTGTTCACCTTCGCGCTGGGCACGGCGGCAGGCGATTGGTTCTCGGAAGGATTGAACTTAGGCTACGGGGTATCGGCGCTTATCTTCGTCGCGCTGATCGGGATCGTCACGTTCGCTTACTATGCGCTCCGCTTGGACGCCGTTCTCGCGTTTTGGATCGCGTATATCCTGACCCGTCCGCTGGGAGCTTCGGTCGGCGATTATCTGTCGCAGCCGCGCGACGAAGGGGGACTCGGATGGGGAACGACCGGCATTAACATCTTTTTCCTCGTCACGATCCTCGCACTGGTCCTCTACCTGACGAGAACCAAGCGAGACGTCGTCTCCGTGCAACACGAAGGTTGAAGAGCATGAACGAACAAACGACCGTCTCCGATATGCAGCGGGGGCGGTCGTTTTTTTGCGATGTTACGATGCCTGGCACCGTATGGAGTACGCAACCGCCCATAATGAACCCGCACCGCTGTGGGTTCTATTTGGATTTTTATTCCGCCGGCTGCTAGGCGCATTATAGACATTCCCCAAGCTTTCTCGCGCCTTGCTTAGCAGGTTTTCACTCAAAATGGAGGAATAATCTTTTTATAAATAAAATATTGGAGAATATATTTACATAATTCAAAAGGGCCCTTATAATCGGATTTGTAAGTGCTTTCGTTTCTAGCAGCGATCCTTCGCTAGATGACTCTGTTACATCCGCAAATTACCCACAAGGAGAGGTTAGCGAATGAACAAGACCAGGTACGGCAAGGCCGCGTTATCCGGAATCACCCTGCTGCTCGCCACGGGCATGGTGCTGTCCGGCTGCGGCGGCAACGGCGACAAGAACGCTTCGTCGGGGGGCTCGGACAACGGGGGCGGCGCAGGCGGCAAGAAATCGAAAGTCACGGTCTGGTATCTCTGGGGCGGCAAAGAGGGGCAAGTCATCGAGGACGTCATCAAACGGTTCAACGACAGCCAAGACAAGATCACGGTAGAAGGCCTGTCCGTGCCGGACGAACAGAAGATCAAGGTCGCCATCGCCGGCGGCAAAGGTCCGGATCTCACGGACTCCTTCGCCAGCAACGTCGCCCAGTACGCGAAGGAAGGAATCGCCCTTCCGCTGGAGGACTTGATCGCTAGAGACAAATACGACATGTCCGACTTCGTGCCCGCGACGCTCGAGCAAGGCAAGTATGACGGCAAGCTGTTCGCGCTGCCGCTCAACATCAACATGAACGGCATGTTCTACAACAAGAAGCTGCTGGCGGACGCGGGCTACACCGAGCCGCCGAAGACCAGCAAAGAGCTGATCGAGATGGCGACGAAGCTGACGAAGACGAGCGGCAACGGCGAGATCGAAGTGCTCGGCTTCCCGTCTTACCCGGGCTTCCCGTTCCAGGCGCTGACCTACGGCTTCGGCGGCACGTACGTGTCCCAAGACGGGAAGAAGGCGACGTTCGACCAGCCGGGTGCCCTGGAAGCGCTTCAAGCTATCTATGATTATAACAAGCAATTCGGCGTGAACAACATCAAACAGGTTCAGGCGACGGGGAAATGGCTCGATCCGACCGACCCGTTCATGTCCGGCAAGCAGGCGTTCCGTTTCGACGGACCGTGGCTGTCGACGTTCATGGCGAACAACAACATCAAGCTCGATTACGGACTCGCGCCGCTTCCTTACCTGGACGGACACGCAGACCTGGCGGGGAGCAACGAAGCGCAGAGCTCGATCTTCTACATCGCCAAAAATTCCAAAAACGTCGACGGCGCCTGGGAATTCATGAAGTTCATGTATTCGGCGCCGGAGCTCGCGAAGGTCATGGGCGGCATGGGGAATATCCCGGCGCGCACGACTTCGATGAAGGACCCGGTGTTCGGCACGATCGCGGATGCCGACAAGTTCATGGAGTTCGCGCAGAACGCCAACGTCAAAGCGCTGCCGAACATCGCGCAGCTGCCCGATCTCTTGAACAAAGTCGTGAAGGAAGAGGGCGAAGCGGTCTTCAACCTGAAGAAGACGCCGGAAGAGGGCATCGCGGCCATGCAGAAGCGGGCGCAAGAGCTCCTCGACAAGTAGTTCGGCTAAGCAGTTAATTCATCGGATCGCGCTTGCGCCGGCTCGGCGCGAGCGCGGTTCACCGGATGGAGGACGGGAAAATGCGCAGGAAAGCGAATCTTACGGGGCTTTTATTTTCCGCTCCGTTCATCTTGGGGTTGCTGGTGTTCACGCTGTATCCCACCGGGGCCTCTCTGGTTTACAGCTTCTCCGACTTTAACCTCTTCAAGCCGCTCGCCTGGGTCGGCCTGGACAACTACAAGTGGATTTTCCAAGAGAAAGAAGTATCCAAGAGTATCCTCAACACGCTGTACATGGTGCTGCTCGCGACGCCGGTCAGCTTGATCGCGGGACTGCTTACCGCGCAATTGCTCAACCTGAAGGTGAAAGGTCAGTCCATCTTCCGGACATTCTTCTATATTCCGTCCATCGTCCCGGTCATCGCCTCGTCCCTCGTCTGGATGTGGGTGCTGAATCCGAAGAGCGGTCTGATCAACTCGCTGCTGGATCTGGCGGGTCTGAGAGGGCCCAACTGGCTGCTGGACGCCGCTTGGACCAAGCCTTCGCTCATCCTCATGACGGCCTGGGGCTCCGGCGGCGTCATGATTATCTTCCTGGCGGCGCTGCAGGACGTGCCGCGCAGCCTCTACGAGTCGGCTGACATCGACGGGGCCGGCTCCGTGCGGAAGTTCTTCTCGATCACGCTGCCGAGCATCTCGCCGATTATCTTGTTCCAGCTGGTCATGAGCCTGATCGTCTACTTCCAATATTTCGCGCAAGCGTTCATGCTGGCCTCCTTGACGAACTCGGGCGCCGACCAGACGATGGCCGGGCCGGAGAAGTCGCTGCTCTTCTATGCAATCCTGCTGTACCGGGAAGCCTTCGTCGACTTCCGGATGGGGCACGCGAGCGCCATGGCGTGGGTTCTGTTCATCATTACCGCCCTCGTAACCTGGTTGGTCTTCCGATCTTCCAAGCGATGGGTCACATACGGAGGCGATTGAGATGACCTTGGTGAAAAGGAAAGTCGTACCCTATACGCTGCTCGTCCTGCTCAGCCTCGTCTTCGCCGCGCCGCTGCTGTGGCTGCTGTCCACTTCGCTGAAGTCGAAGGACCAGCTGTTCGTCACGAAGCCGCTCTATTTCCCGTCGGCGCCGCGCTGGCAGAACTATGCGGACGTCTTTCACACGATCGACTTCGTGCGGCTCTCGGCGAATACGCTGCTGGTCACTTTATTGACGGTCGCCGGACTGCTGATCTCCGCGCCGTTGGTCGCTTATGCGACCTCGCATATCGAGTGGCGGGGCAAGAAGCCGCTGTTCGCCGTCGTGCTGGCTACGTTGCTGCTGCCGTATCAAGTCACGATGGTGCCGCTCTATATCGTATGGTCCAAGCTCGGCGCGATCGGCACTTACGTTCCGCTGGTGCTCCCGGCCTTCCTGAGCGCGGGCGCCGGATATTATGTCTTCCTCATGCGGCAGTTCTTCATGACGATCCCGAATTCGCTCGTCCAGGCGGCGCGAATCGACGGCGCTTCCGAGATGCGGATCTACGCGCAGATCATGCTGCCGCTCTGCAAGCCCGTCATCGCGACGGTCGGGGTCCTGGTCTTCCTCAGCACCTGGTCGGACTTCCTGGGCCCGCTGCTGTACTTGAACGACGAGCGGACGTATACCTTGTCTCTCGGCCTGTACGCGTTCATGCAGACGCATTACGTCGAATGGGAGCAATTGATGGCCGCTTCCGCCATGTTCACGGTTCCGATTATCGTCCTGTTCTTCCTAGCGCAGAAGCAATTCATCGAAGGCATTGCGCTCACGGGTATCAAAGGGTAGGGGGAAAACGTCCTTGCCGCTGCGGATCCAACATACTTCCATAGAAGCCGGTGAGTGCATATGAGCAAAACAATCGACTTAACGGGTTTAAGAGGAGGCATGGTCGTATCCTGCCAGGCCTATCCGGGCGATGCGACCTACGGCAGCGAGATCATGGTCCGGTTCGCGCTCGCGGCGCTGGAAGGCGGCGCGCTGGCGATCCGGGCGAACTCGCCGCCCGATATCAGCGCGATCAAGCAAGCCGTCAAAGTGCCCGTGATCGGTCTCTGGAAACGGGTCTACGCGGACTCGGACGTCTACATCACCGCCACTCGCGCCGATGCGATGGCGGTCGTGACGGCCGGCGCCGACATCGTGGCGCTTGACGCGACTGCCCGCAGACGCCCGGGAGGCGAGAGCCTCCAGGAAGTCGTCTCGTACTTGAAGCGGGAGACCGACGCGCTGCTGATGGCGGACGTCTCTACGCTGGAAGAAGGCATCCAGGCGGAACGGCTGGGCTTCGACATCGTCTCGACGACGCTGTCTGGCTACACGCCTTATAGCCCGCAGACGAGCGATCCGGACTACGCGCTCATCGCGGCGCTCAGCCGCAGCATCCGCGTACCGGTATTCGCCGAAGGGCGGATTCATACGCCCGAGCAAGCGAGGCGCTGCCTGGAGAACGGCGCGCATACCGTCGTCGTCGGCACGGCGCTGACTCGGCCGCACGTCATGACCCGCAAGTTCGTGGACGAGATCTCGCACGTCCGCGACCGAAGTCAAGTCGAGAGGGGCTGATCTCATGCCGAGTGCGGATGCGCACGGGCGGAATCGCAAGCGCGGCCGCGGTGAAGCCGTCGCGATGCGGAGCTGCGCGCGGAAGATGACTGCGAGGCAGCCGCCGCGAGAGGCGCGGCGTGGCCGAAGCGCGGCGGAACGGCGGGCGAAGAGGGCGATGCGAAGCCAAGGCGCGGTCGCGGAATGCCGGGGACGGGCATCGGTCGCGAGGCAGCCGGTAGGGGAGGCGGATGGTCCATGACGCCGGCGTTGACGATCGGCAGCGCGCTGCTGTATATGTGGGCGCTGATTCAATCGCTGCCTTTTGCGGCCGCTTACTTCGGCGGGAGCTATATCAAGGCGATCGTCTGGGCCGCCGTCGCGATGGCGGCGATCCTAATCGCCGGCGCGGCCGCCGCCCGCAGGCTGGGGCCGAAATCTTTCTTGCTTTTGCTCGTCGCGGCGAGTCTCGCGGTCCGTCTCGGCTGGGTGCTCTGGATCGACACGCCGCCCGTCTCGGACTTCAAAGACATGTACGACGCGGCGGTCCGGGGGGCCGGCGGGGACTTCTCCTTTGCCGGCAACGAATACTTCAGCAGATGGGCCTATCTGGTCGGCTTTACGCTGTACGAGACGGTCGTCGTGAAGCTGTTCGGCGCTTCGGTGCTGGTCTTGAAGTTACTGAACGCCGTCTTCGGCGCGGCGACGGCCGTCGTCGTATACCGGATCGGCAAGGCTTGCTTCAACGCCTACTGCGGCAGAATCGCCGCGCTGCTCTACGCCTTCTACCTGCCGAACATCATGATGTGTTCCGTGCTGACCAATCAGCATCTGTCCACCTTGCTGTTCACGCTCGGCTGCGGCCTGCTGGCGACCGGGCGGCTGCGTTCGCGCTTCGGCTGGCTGTGGATCGGCTTGCTCTTCGCCGCAGGACAGATCATTCGGCCGCTAGGCGCGTTCTACGTGGTCGCGGCCGTCGTCTACGGACTCGTCTGGCTCGTCCGCCGGCCGGAGAACGCGCGCCGGACCGTGCTGCTCGCCCGATTGGCGGGGCTCGCCGTCGTCTACTTCGTCGTCTTGCAGCTGGTCGGACAGCTGTTGATCGGCGCGGGCATCGCGCGCTACCCGCTCGCGGCCCAGGAGCCCTACTGGAAGTTCATGGTCGGGCTCAACCGCGAGACGACGGGCGGCTGGTCCCAGGCGGATACGGACTACGCGCTCTCGTTCCCGCTCGGGTCCGTCCGCGACGAGGCGGAACTAACGCTCCTCCGGGAGCGGCTGCGCACGGTCGAGCTGAAGTCGCTGCTCTGGGACAAAGCCCGCCTCCTCTGGGGCGCCGACGACGCTTCCGCCTACTGGAGCCTCTATCAGACGAAGCAAGCGCAGCTGCAAGCGGACTTCAATCGGGCGGAGCGCGCGTTCTACCTGGCGATGGCGGCCTTCGGCGTCATCGGCGCGCTCGCGCTTCTGCGCAGGCGGGCGGAGGAGAGGGGCTATGCGTTGTTCGCGCTGCTCCTCGTCGGCTACGCCGCGATTCATCTCGTCATCGAGATACAGACGCGCTACCGTCTCGACATGATGCCCGCCTTCGTGCTGCTGCAAAGCTTCGGCATTTATACCGTCCATCAATGGATGCAGACCGCAAGACAACATATCCCGAATTGGAGGCATTCCCCATGGAAAAAATCAAGGTCGCTGTAATCGGCTGCGGCACGATCGCGAACTCCGCGCACATTCCCGCCTATATGGCCAATCCGAACGCGGAGATCAAATACTTCTGCGACATCCGGCTGGAGCGCGCCGAGCAGGCAGTCGAGAAATACGGCGTCGGCCAAGCCGTCGCGGACTATCGGACGGTCCTGAACGACCCGGAGATCGAAGCGGTGTCCGTCTGCACGCCGAACGACGTCCATGCGTCGATCTCCATCGACTGCCTGCGCGCGGGCAAGCATGTCTTGTGCGAGAAGCCGGCGGCGCGGACGTACGACGAAGCGCTGGAGATGCAGAAGGTTCAGCACGAGACGGGCAAGGTGCTGAACATCGGAGTGGTCAACCGCTTCAATACGGGCGTGAACAAGATCAAGAAGCTGATCGCGGACGGCGAACTGGGGGAGCTCTACCATGTCTACGTCAGCTTCCGCGCGCACCGTTCCATTCCGGGCCTTGGCGGCGCGTTCACGACCAAAGCGATCGCGGGCGGGGGCGCGCTGATCGACTGGGGCGTTCACTTCCTGGATATCGTCATGTACTGCTCGGGCGATCCACGTCCGAAGACGGTGTCCGGCCAAGCCTACAGCAAGCTGGGCGTGGAGATGGAGAAATACGCTTACGTGGACATGTGGGCCGGCCCGCCGGACTACAACGGCACGTACGACGTCGACGACTTCGTCACCGCCCTCATCCGTACCGAAGGTCCCGGCATCACGGTCAACGGCGCCTGGGCGCAGAACATCGGCGAGAGCGAGATGTACATCGACTTCCTCGGCGACAAAGCCGGCATCCGGCTGCAGTACGGCGCCGACTTCAAGGTATACAGCTCGAAGGACGGCTCGCTCACGGAGACGGTCCACAAGTTCAAGAACGACAACCACTTCCAGCAGGAGATCGACAGCTTCCTGCGCGGCATTCGCAGCGGGGAAAAGCTGCCGTCGCATATCGATACGGTCATTCTGACCTCGCAGATTCTCCAGGCCATCTACGATTCCTCCGAGCGGAGAGCCGAGATCGCGCTTGGCTGACGGGTGCGGAACCACTTGAAGACGAGGAGGAGAAACCGCTTGAAGAAGATTGGCTTCATCGATTATTTCCTGGACGAATGGCATGCCGAGAAGTACCCGAACTGGATCAAGGAAGCGACGGGAGGCGGGATGCAGGTCGCCTACGCCTACGGCAAGATCGATTCCCCGAGCGGAAAGACGAACGCGGAGTGGTGCGCGGCCCACGGCGTGGAGCTGCTGGATTCGATCGAAGCGGTCGTGGAACGGAGCGACTATCTGGTCGTCCTGTCGCCGGACCATCCGGAGTACCACGAAGAGCTCTGCCAGCTCCCGCTGCGGTCGGGGAAGCCGACCTATGTCGACAAGACGTTCGCGCCCGACCGGGAGACGGCGATCCGACTGTTCGAGCTGGCCGCGCGGCACGGCACGCCGATCTGTTCGACTTCGGCGCTGCGCTACGCTGCCGAGTATGCGGAAGCGGCGGCGCTCGAAGTCGCCACCCTGCACAGCGTCGGGCCGGGCCGCTTCGAGAACTACGCGATCCATCAGATCGAGCCCCTGATCGCGCTCATGGGCGGATCGCCCGACCGCGTCATGTCGATCGGCACGTCCGAGGCGCCGGCGTTGCTGATCGGGTTCGCGGACGGCCGCCAGGCGGCGATCCATCACTTCGGCTGGGAATGCCCGTTCGCGATGACGCTGAACGATCGGGAGGGGCACGCCCATACGCTGAAGGTGGATTCGGACTTCTTCGCCGTCTTTATCCGGCAGATGGCGGCGTTCTTTGAGACGGCGGAGCCGCTGGTCGCGCCGGCGGAGACGATCGCGATCGTCTCGGTCATCGAATACGGCCTGCGCGCCATGCAGACGCCGCACGAATGGGTCGCGATCCCGACGACGGCTTAGCGCTTCGGATTGCAGCTGGATGCATAAAGATGAGGTGCAAAGGGACTGTCCCAGAAAGGCCGATCGGGCCCGGAGGGACAGTCCCTTGGTGCATTTTCGCCGGGACACGGCCAATACGCACATTCTCCGCTATAACCCGCCAACCGCTGATGAAGGTCGTTTACATACGCACATTCGCCGACCCAGCCAACCGACCGC
>NZ_JACJVP010000061.1 GCF_014212125.1 Cohnella nanjingensis | reverse complement strand
CGTCGCCTAGATGAGCCGTTACCCCACCAACTAGCTAATGCGCCGCAGGCCCATCTGCAAGCCACAGATTGCTCCGTGTTTCCCAATCCAGCCATGCGGCCGAATTGCGTATCCGGTCTTAGCATTCGTTTCCGAATGTTATCCCAGTCTTGCAGGCAGGTTGCCTACGTGTTACTCACCCGTCCGCCACTAACCTTCGCGGGAGCAAGCTCCCTTGAAAGTCCGTTCGACTTGCATGTATTAGGCACGCCGCCAGCGTTCGTCCTGAGCCAGGATCAAACTCTCCATGAAAGTGTTTTTGACGTCAGTCGTTCCAACGGAACGGCGAGAGTCAAAAACACAAAATTGAAGAACCTCGATGGCTCATTCGTTGTTTAAATCGTTGTCCGTCACCCGAAGGCGACAGGGTCCGTTAGCGTCCGGCCTCTTCGTCGTGCAAGCACGACTGTTGAAACCCGACGTTTCTTACGCTCGATGTTCAGTTTTCAAGGAGCAATCGCGGCTTTTCAGCCTCGTTTTGCATCGTCGCTGTCGTAACGGCGACTTTCATAATATATCACATCGCAGCAGGCTTTTGCAACAGGTATTTTATGTAATTCTTCATACCTTCTAGCTTTGTGCCTTTTCGCGATTGCCTCTGCAAGAGGGGCGATTGATAATTTATCACAGACAATAGCCTAGAGTCAAGCGTTTTGCGCAATTCTTTTTGCAAAACTTCAAATCAGCGTTGATTCCGCAATCCGGTGGCGTACCGGGACAGCTCCCGAGGCGGCGCGATCCTCGCATACATGCGGAATATGACCTTGTAACGCTTCGAGATCGCTTCCTTCACCGGTCCGTCCAGCCTTCGGTCGCCCATGTCCAGCAGCATCTCGTCCAGCTCTTTACGGAGCATATAATCCAGCTCTTTGCACTCTTTATCCGTAAACATCATTCCAAGCATGCTCGTCCGTCGGCCTCCTGTAAGTCGCATCGCAGCAAGTCCGGAGCGTCGATCCGCTCCGGCGCGTTTACGCGTTTTACTGTTATGCACCAATTTAGCCAGGATTATGACAGGACGTCCGAACAACTTCTTAGGCGCGGACCAGCCAATAGGTCAGCGTGCTCTCTAATAGAGCGGCGATCAGCAGCAGTGCGGCGATGAACAGCACGACAGGCACCGACATCTTCAGCATCCGGCTGACGCTCGCCCAGGGGTCGGCGCGGCCGAACAGCGAACCGCCGATCCCGCGTATCACCTGGATGCCCAGACGAATCCCGTAACCGCAAGCCAAGAAGATCGCCGGCAGCTCGAAGATGCCGTGAGGCAGTATCCCTTTGACGAAGATCATCCAGACGTTCGCCCCGCCGTCCGCCGCCAGGCCGAACAGGTAGCCGAGGACGACGCCGTTCAGCACCAGCATCAGAATCGGCATAATCGCGGCGACAAGGCCGAGGTAGAGACTCAGAATCGTCTTATACATGTTGTTCTCCAGAATGGTCTTAAAAAAAGTCAAGCGCGGATGGGCGGACGAACTCGCTTTGTCCGCCAGCTTCTCCAGCGCGGCGATCTGCGAGTCGAGCCAGCCGAGCGAGCCGTGAGCGGCTCCGCCTACCATCACGCCCGCGAAAAATAGGATGACCGCAAAAATCACATAAGGTCGGGTCTCCGCCCAAGTCTGTTTGAGCGCCAGTCTCGAGAACAATCAAGATCTCCTCCTAAGAGAGCGAATAACTTGTACTGGGTCAAGCATACATTGAGAGCAAGCAAGTGAAAACGGCTTTGCCGTCTTCCCGAGCGGCGACACGTTTTTATCGGTGACGCATCAGCAAAGTATGCGTGAAACTTATACTTGCTGATTCGTTAAAAACGGCTTCGCCTCCCAAGGAAGAGGGCGATACGTTTTTATTCGGAGGTCATACAGAGATGAATAAGCCTTAACGGGCTCCCTTCCCTTCTGTATGACGACCAGGCCATAGACACAAGCCGAGAGGCTTAAAATCCCCCACAAGAAAGGAGCCGAACTTCTCTTATGAACTATTTCTTCGTATGGAACGGACGGCGAATCAAACGCGTATTCTTCCTCACGCTGGCCGTTCTGCTCTCTGCCGGCGTCGTCTGGGCCGAAAAGGACAACATCAGCGTATTTGCTCCCCATCCCCCCGCAGCCGTCTACAACGTCCCGACAGACCGCAAAGTAATCGCCCTGACCTTCGATATCAGCTGGGGGGACAAGCGTGCCGAGCCGATCGTGGACATCCTTAAGAACAAAGAGGTCGCGAACGCCACCTTCTTCTTGTCCTCGCCCTGGAGCAAGACGCATCCGGAGCTGGTGCAGAAGATCGTCGACTCGGGCTTCGAGATCGGCAGCCATGGCCACAAGCACGAGAACTACAGCCAATTAGGGGACGACGAGATCCGCAAGCAGATCACGGCTGCGCACGGGATTCTCTCCGAGATGACCGGCAAAAGCCCGAACCTGATCCGGATGCCGAACGGCGACTTCGACAAGCGCGTGCTTCGCATCGCGGAAGATCTGAACTACAAAGTCGTCCAGTGGGACACCGACTCGCTCGACTGGAAAAATCCAGGCGTGGAAAATATCGTGCAGCGCGTCGTGACAAAGGCGCACCCCGGCGACATCGTCCTCCTGCATGCCAGCGATTCGTGCAAGCAGACGCATGAAGCGCTGCCGGCCATCATCGATCAGCTGCGCGCCAAGGGCTACGAGTTCGTAACGGTCTCCCAGTTGATGAGCCAGACCGAAACGAAGGGCAGCCCCGTCCAGGACAAGTCCGCCTGGAACGAACTGGCCGCCCCTCTCTCCCTTAGTTAGCGCCCATGGTGACACCGGATGCGCGGGAAGGCCCGAGAATGCGGTGCAGCCGCATAATCTGATATCCGTTGCAGATGAATACGGGAATGATCGTGAATACCAGCGCCGTCCACTTGCCGCCCGATTGGAAGCCGGGAACGGCTTCGACCGTCGTAACCGCAATCATATAGAACAAGGTCGGAATCCATGCCCCTGCCGACGTCTCGGTTACTTTGAGCCAAGCTACCCCTACGGAAGCCGCGAGGAGCAGCAGAGGCACCAGCCAGAAGGTGGCGGCGGGGAACTTGCTGTCGTATGTCCAGTAGGCGATCTCGACGAGCACGAACGCGGCGACGAAGCCCTGCAGGGCGACCCAGAGATAAGGCCTTTTGAAAATGCTGCGCGCGATGTAATTCAACATCAGGTACGCAAAGAAGCCCATATGGGCAAAAGCGCCGAACGACAACCCCGCCAGCGCCATCATAAACAGGTTGAACAGCCAGCCATTCGCGTCCACGTCCCGAAACGTCGGGTCGCAGAGCTGCATGATGGCGCCGGTCACCAATGACGCCGCGGCACCGATCAATATGGTTGTCCCGAACAGCGTCATCCATTTTCGCAAATTCAAGTGAATACCCTCCCCTGTCAGTTCAGATTCATTTTACCACGTTCAACACAAAAAGCCATGAACGCGACCCTTATAATCGGGCCTCCGAAGTCGCATACTACGACCAGAATCCCCACGGAAGGGAGAAGGTCCGGTATGCGATTGCGTATGTCGCTGACGTGCGCCATGTTGGCCGCCACGGTCGTGCTCAGCTCCTGCGGAGCCGAGTCGAGCGGCGGCGGCGAGCAATTGAGCTATAAAGACGTCAAATCGATGGTTGTCGATATTCTGGGTTCCCAAGAAGCCCAGGAAGCGCTGGAAAAAGCCCAGACGCAGAAATACGGGACGAGCAGTCTGCACATGCAAGCCCTCACCCCTTCGGATCAAGAACAGGTACGGACGGCGGTGAAGGATGTCCTCACCTCCTCCAACTACTCGAAGGTGCTGGAAGAGATCATGACCGATACGAAGTTCGCGGGCGAATTCGCCAAGGCGGTCAGCAAAGACAACAAGCAAATTCATAAGGATCTGCTGAAGGATCCCACCTATCAGCAAGAGCTCGTCAGCGTCTTCAAAAATTCCGAAATGAAGCAAGTGATCCTGGAATCGACGAAAATGCCGGAATACCGCAAGCAAATGATGAGCGCGGTCCAGGAAGCGGTGCAAAGCCCTCTCTTCAAACTGGAACTCATGAAGATTCTGCAGACGGTCGTGAAGGATGAGCTGAATCCGGATAAGACCAAGCCTTCCCAGGGAGGCAAGGAAGGCGGCGGCGGCCAAGGCGGGAATCAGGAAGGCGGCGGCGAGGGCGGCGGCGGCGGTGGCGGTGGTGGCGGCAACGGTTGATCGTTCCGCTCCCGCGATGGCACAACAAAACAACCGCAGGTCCCGTTCGAGGGGACCTGCGGTTGTCGTCATTTCGGTGAACCTGGATCGATTCCGAGGATTAACGGCCGCAGCGCGCGATTACTTGGTCGGCAAGCGCTCCGTACTCGCGGCCCATGGCGGTATCTGCCTTGTAGACCGACGGCGAGAAGTCGGGCTCGGACGGATGGTTGTCCGGCGTGCCGAGCGGGAACTGCGCGAGCAAATCCGTGTGGAGCGTCTCCGCCAGCTTGCCGCCGCCACCGCGGCCGAAGACGTAATCCCGCTTGCCGCAGGAGCCGCATTCGTAATAGGCCATATTCTCGACGACGCCGATGATCTCGTGGTTCGTCTTGATTGCCATCGATCCCGCTCGCGCCGCTACGAACGCCGCCGTCGCATGCGGCGTCGTGACGATGATCTCCTTGCTCTGCGGGATGATCTGATGGACGTCGAGCGCCACGTCCCCCGTACCCGGCGGCAAGTCGAGCAGCAGATAATCGAGCTCGCCCCAATCGATCTCCGCGAAGAAGTTGCGGAGCATCTTCCCGAGCATCGGACCGCGCCAGACGATCGGGCTGTTGTCCTCGACGAAGAAGCCCATCGAGATGACTTTGACGCCGAAACGTTCGATCGGCTTGATCTTGTTGCCCACCTGCTCCGGACGCTCCTCGATGCCCATCATGTCGGGAACGCTGAATCCGTAGATATCGCAGTCCATCAAGCCGACGCGCTTCCCGGCGCGGGCTAGCGCCGCCGCCAGGTTCACGGTGACGGTGGACTTGCCCACGCCGCCCTTGCCGCTGGCGATGGCGATGAATTCGGTCTTGCTGTCGGGATGTAGCAGCGGCGTCTGCTCGAGCCCCGCCCCATGTCCCTTCACCGGCGCCTGCCGGGGCGCTTTGGCGCCGCCTGCGGCGGGCGGTTGCGCCTGCTTCGTCAACGCTTCGCGCTCGTGCTCCGTCATCGCGCGGAATCGCAAATGCGGCGTTCCAGCGCCTTGGAGCTTGGCGAGCTTCTCGCCGATGGCCCGCTCCAGCTCGTTCGATTGCGGGAGGCTGTCCGGATGCAGGACCACCGTCAAAGATACGCCCGCTTCCCGAACCACCACATCTCTAATCCAACCCATCTCGGCCAGAGAACGCTTCAATGTTGGTTCCTGTACCGCGCGAAGCGCCTCGATCACGTCTTCTCTTGCTATCATGCCGCCTTAATCCCCCACTTCCGCAGTTCTTGTCCGTCTATTATAGCACACCTGCCGCAGGCGCGAAGCGAGGAACCGGTCCGCGGTACAGGCAGGCTACTGCGCAGAAGGCGCTTGCTGCACAGCGATATGCCTACTGCGCGGATGGCGCTTGCGGTGCGTCGGACTTCGCCTTCCCTTCCCCCGCGCCGTAGCGCAGGATGCCCCGGTAGAGCGCGGCGGCGACTTTCTTCTGGTACTCTTCCCCCGCCAGCAGCTTGGCCTCTTCCGGGTGCGAGAGGAAACCCACTTCCACCAGCGCGGTCGGCATGGGCAGCGTCTTCAGCAGATAGACGTCGTCTTTCTCTAGCGCGACCCGGCTCGTATTGGCCAGCGTTTCCCGGATCTCGTTCTGAATAAGCGTCGCGAGCCGGCTGCTGTCGGGATTGCCCGCATAATAGAACGTTTGCGCGCCCGACCATTTCGCCGAAGGGACGCTGTTCATATGGATCGTAACCGTGAGGTCGGCCTTTTTGCTCTGAATCGTCTCCGCCCGTTTCTTCAGATCTTCCGTCTTGCGCTTGGCATAGCCTTTCTGATCGGGCGAAGCCAGATCGTGGTCCCCTTCGCGGGTCAAGATCACGAGTGCCCCAGCCTGCTGCAGATAATCGCGCAAATAGAGCACGATCGCCATGTTGATGTCTTTCTCGATGACGCCGTCCCGGCTGACCGCTCCCCCGTCCACGCCGCCGTGGCCGGCATCCAGCGCGATCACCTTGCCCGCGAGCGGCGTAGACAGGTAAGTGCCGCCTGTCTCGGTCGTGGGGATCTCCGCATAGAGCAGGTAGCTCACGATCGCGATCAAGCCCGCGATGGCCGCGAGCCGCAGGAATCCTTTGCGCGTCATCCAGACCACGACGCGACGGCGCGGTATCGTACGTCTCGTTCGATTGCCCTGATCGTTTCCATATCCGCTCATAAATAAAACCACCCCGTCCCGACGATGTTCGCTACATCATCCTATGGGACAAGGTGGACAAATATGCCTGCGGGATCGGGGCGGTTAGATGGTATACGTCTTGGTCGCTTCCGCCATGCCTTCGATCAGAATCTTGGCTACTTCCGGGCGGGAGAACTCCGGCGGCGGGCACGTGCCTTCGCGCAGCAGCGCGCGGACCTTCGTCCCCGACAGCGTCAGATGGTCTTCCTTGCCGTGCGGGCACGTCTTGCTCGAAGCCATGTTGCCGCACTTCGTGCAGAAGAAGCTGTGCTCGAAGTAGAGCGGCGTGATGCCGAGCTCTTCCGGCTCGAAGCTCTTCAGCAGATCCTGCGCTTCATACGTACCGTAGTAGTCGCCTACCCCCGCATGGTCGCGGCCGACGATGAAGTGCGTGCAGCCGTAATTTTTGCGGACCATCGCATGGAAGATCGCCTCGCGAGGCCCCGCATATCGCATCGCGGCCGGGAAGACGCCGAGGAACGCGCGGTCTTCCGGATAGTAGTTCTCCAGCAGCGCTAGATACGACTTCATGCGCACGTTGGCCGGCACGTCGTCCGACTTGGTCTCGCCGACGAGCGGGTTCAGGAACAGCGCGTCTACGATCTCCATCGCGCATTTCTGAATGTACTCGTGCGCGCGGTGAACCGGGTTGCGGGTCTGGAAGCCGACGACCGTGCGCCAGCCCTTCTCCGCGAAGATCCGGCGCGTGTCGACCGGGTCGAAGTAGTATTCGTTGAACTTCTCCGGCTGCGGCCGGTTCAGCACCTGGATCGCGCCGCCGACATAGGTGTCCGGTCGCTCGAACAGCTTGACGACGCCGGGATGCTCCATGTCGTCGGTCTTGAAGACCTGCACGGCCTCATGCTTCTTGTCGACCTTGTAAATGCTATCGATATCGATGACGCCGTAGACGACGCCGTCCGCTTCGCCGACGAGCGCCGCGCGTTCACCGACCGAGAGCTGCGCGGCCTGATCGTTCGTCACCGCGAGCGTGATCGGGATGCTCCATACGGTCCCGTTCGCCAGACGCATCGTGTCTACGACCGCCTTGTAATCCGCTTCGTTCATGAAGCCGGCGAGCGGGCTAAAGGCGCCCACGCCGATCAGATCGAGGTCGGAGATCGTCCAGTTGTTCACGGCGATCGCCTTGAGACCTTTCGCTTGCTCCAGCAGCGCTTCGCGCTCCTGTCCTGTCGCTACGCGATTTATTAACGTTCCGCCATGCGGCTGAATTGCGCTCATGGATGTGCCGTTCTCCTCTCGGTTATGTCCGCCGGACCTGCCCGCTTATTTGTGCAGACCGCACTCGGTCTTCTCTTGCCCGGCCCAGCGTCCCGCGCGCGGATCCTCGCCCGGCATGACCTGACGCGTGCAATACTCGCAGCCGATCGAAGGATAGTTCTGATCGTGCAGCGGATTGTAGATGACGTTGTTCTCGCGGATATAGTTCCACACGTCTTCCGAAGTCCAAGACGCGATGGGGTTGAATTTGATGAGGCCGAACTTGACGTCGTACTCGACTTTCTTCGCATTGGCGCGGGTAGGCGCCTGATCGCGGCGAATGCCCGTGATCCACGCGTCGTATTGGCCGAGAATTCGCGTGAGGGGTTCGACTTTGCGGATGTTGCAGCAAGCGTTGGCATCGCTCTTCCACAGCTCGTCGCCATGCAGCGCGGCTTGCTCTTCCGGCGTCAGCTTTGGACTTACACGGACGAATTCAAGACCGTATTTCTCCACCATCCGGTCGCGGGTCTCGTACGTCTCTTTGAAGTGGAAGTCTGTGTCTAGATAGAAGATATCCGTCTTCGGGCTAATCTTCTGAAGCATGTCGACCAGCACCACGTCCTCCGCGCCGAAGCTGCAGGCAAACGTGATATTCGGGAACGTCTCCACCGCCCAGTGGATTACCGTTTCGGGAGAAGCATGCTCGAATTCCTCCGCTTTTTCGCGGATCAACGCTTCTTTTTCCAACAAATTCATCCGTCTCAACCCCTCGTTGACAGTTCGTTTTCACTGGCTTCCGATAAGACGACAAAGCCGTTTTTACGTGACCATTTAGAATTTATAAGTTTCACGCTTATCCATTTCTAAAGGGTCTCCGATAAAAACGTCTCGCCCTCTTCTGAGGACGGCGATGCCGTTTTTACGTGATTCGTTCATTAATTGTACGCTCTCTGATCGGAATATTCAACATAGAAACGCAAACTTTTTTCCAAAATAAAATAAAGTATATGCGGCTGCATGCAAAAAAGCCTTCCCGACTGTCGTAGGACAGGGGAAGGCTCGGGTGGAACGAATTAACGTTTGGAGAATTGAGGCGCGCGGCGAGCCGCTTTGAGGCCGTACTTCTTACGTTCCTTCATCCGTGGGTCGCGCGTCAGGAAGCCTGCTTTCTTCAGGGAAGAACGCAGCTCCGGATCTGCTTTGAGCAGCGCGCGGGAGATGCCGTGACGGATCGCGCCGGCTTGGCCGGACATGCCGCCGCCGTGTGCCAATACGAGGATGTCGTATTTGCCTGTCGTTTCCGTCAGGTTCAGCGGTTGCTTCACGATCAGCTTGAGCGTTTCGAGACCGAAATATTCGTTGATGTCGCGCTTGTTAATGACGATACGGCCTTCACCCGGCACGAGACGAACGCGCGCAACCGAATGTTTACGTCGGCCTGTTCCAATATATTGCACTTGAGCCATTGGTAGGTCCTCCCTTTTCGATTAACCGCGAAGTTCGTAAACTTCAGGTTGTTGTGCTTGATGCGGGTGTTCGGAGCCGGCATAGACTTTGAGCTTCGTTTGAAGCTGGTGGCCCAGCTTGTTCTTCGGAAGCATGCCGTATACGGCCAGTTCGATCAGACGGGCAGGCTTCTTCTGGATCATCTCGCCAGCCGTCGTCGTCTTCAGGCCACCCGGGTAGTGCGAGTGCGTGTAGTATTTCTTCTGCAGGAGCTTCTTGCCCGTCAGGACGATCTTCTCCGCGTTGATGACGATTACGAAGTCGCCGGTGTCGATGTGCGGAGTGAACTCCGGTTTGTGCTTGCCGCGAATCAGGGCAGCCGCTTCGGTAGCCAGACGGCCGAGGGTCTTGCCTTCGGCGTCGATGACGTGCCACTTGCGCTCGACTTCGTTCGGCTTCGCCATGTAAGTTGTACGCATGTAACTTCCTCCTTCAAAAAATGCATATCCGTTGTATGTCAATCTGACATATAGGTTGTCGTTCGTTCGATGTAAGGTTCAGGTGTTGCGGTTCGGAACGCAGCCTCTGTCTGCCGTCTTCGGGAAGGCAAACCCGCCTCGCGTGCCATTTTGCGACTTTCTCCAGTCGGGGCCGTGGGTAGCCATAAAGAAAGCACAATGATTATTGTACATGATAACGCCTAGGTCCGCAAGCGAAAATTCGCTTTCGCCGCATTAAATATAAGGCGATCGCCAGTCGAGCGCCCAAGCCGGCCCATACTCGACCTCCCAGAGCGTCAGCGCGTGCGGCACGGCCGTCGGTCCGGCCTCGGCGCGATCCCGCGCGGCCAGAATATCCGCCATCGCGGAAGGCGGCCGCTTGCCCTCGCCCACCTGCAGGATCGTCCCGGCGATGATCCGAACCATATTGTACAGGAAGCCGTTGCCGGTGACCGTCAGGTACCCGACGCCGCGGCCCGAAGCTTCTCCGCCCGGCCCCGTCCGCTCTACCGTGAACGAAGCTTCGTACAGCGTCCGGATATGGTGCGGCTTCGTGGACAGCGGCGACGTGAAGGAGGAGAAGTCGTGTTCGCCGAGCAGATGGGACAACCCTTCGCGCATCGCCGCGAACCGCAATGGCGCCGGATGGTGGAAGACGCGCGTCCGCGCGAAAACGTCCGGAAAGCGGAACGAGTTGATCGCATACCGGTACGTCTTGCGCACGGCGCTCCGGCGCGCGTGGAACGCCTCGGGGACCTCGGCGGCCGCCAGCACGACGATGTCGTCCGGCAGCCGCGAGTTGAGCGCGAGCGCCCAGCGTTCCGCCGGGATGCTCGAAGCTGTATAGAAGTTCACGACTTGGCCTTGCGCGTGCACGCCCGCATCCGTTCGTCCGGATCCGGTGAGACGCACTTCCTCGCCGCTCAGCTTCAGGATCGCCTCTTCCAGCTTGTTCTGCACCGTGTTGCCGCCCGGCTGGCTCTGGTAGCCGTAGTAGGCGGCTCCGTCATAGCTCACCAGCAAAGCAATGTTGCGCATCGCCAGCCCCTCCTCCCGGTCGGCACAAAAAAAGGATGATCCGAATCTGCATTCGGTCCATCCTTTTTTGCTCCGTGCTTACGCGCGGTCTACAAGCTCGAGGTACACCATCGGAGCGGAATCTCCGCGGCGCGGCCCCAGCTTCAGGATGCGGGTGTAGCCGCCCGGACGCTCCGCGTAACGCGGTGCGAGATCGGAGAACAATTTCTGGATGGCGTCTTGTTCACCGTTCAGGCTCTCCCGACGCACGAATGCCGCTACCTGACGACGAGCGTGCAGGTCGCCGCGCTTGGCGAGCGTGATCAGCTTCTCGGCGATGGAGCGAACTTCTTTGGCTTTCGCTTCCGTCGTTTGGATACGTTCATAAAGGAACAGGTCGGTGACGAGGTCACGGAAGAGCGCCTTCCGGGAGCTCGAGTCACGACTCAGTTTTTGGTAAGCCATCTGTTTTTCCCTCCCTTATCGCTTGATGCTTTAAATATAGGCTGCGTTACTCTTCGAATCGAAGGCCGAGCCCAAGCTCTTCAAGCTTCTCTTGCACTTCCTCCAAAGACTTGCGGCCCAGGTTGCGGACCTTCATCATGTCTTCTTCGGTCTTGGTAATCAGCTCTTGAACGGTGTTGATACCTGCGCGCTTGAGGCAGTTATAGGAACGGACCGAGAGATCGAGCTCTTCGATGGTCATCTCGAGCACTTTCTCCTTCTTGTCCTCTTCCTTCTCCTTCATCGTCTCGGTATCCTTGGCTTCGTCTGTGAGTCCGACGAACAACGACAAGTGATCCGTGAGGATCTTGGCGCCCAAACTGACCGCTTCTTCCGGTCGAATACTGCCGTCGGTCCATACTTCGAGCGTGAGCTTGTCGTAGTTGGTAACTTGGCCGACACGGGTGTTTTCGACTTTATAATTGACGCGGGTAATCGGCGTGTAGATCGAATCGATGGGAATGACCCCGATCGGCTGATCTTCCTTCTTGTTGCGATCCGCCGGGACGTAACCCCGTCCCTGTCTGGCAAAGATGCGCATATGAAGGCGCGCACCGGAAGCCAGGGTCGCGATGTGCAAATCCGGATTTAGGATTTCCACGTCGCTGTCCGCTCTGATGTCACCGGCCGTCACGACGCCTTCGCCTTCAGCATCAATCTCGAGCACTTTCTCCTCGTCCGAATGAATCTTGAGCGAAAGGCGCTTCAGGTTGAGGATAATCTCCGTAACATCCTCCATGACGCCCGGAATGGTGGAGAACTCGTGAAGCACTCCGTCAATCTGTACCGAAATGACGGCAGCGCCCGGCAAGGACGACAACAGAATGCGGCGTAGGGAGTTACCCAACGTCATGCCGTAGCCACGTTCCAGCGGCTCGACGACAAAACGTCCGTACCTCTTGTCTTCCTGTATCTCCACCGACTCAATTTTCGGCTTCTCGATCACAATCACAACCATAACCCTCCTTCAAAACGTCGCTACGTCGCTGACGTTGCCGTTTGTTTACCCTCATCCATTTCTGGTTAATCGTTTCCCCGCTCTTCCAGTATAACCGAAAAGGGTAAACCATGTAGTATGCCTAACCATTACAACCATTATTCACAAGTTGTTTTTGTTTGATACCACATTGTGGCGCGTATTATACGCGGCGACGTTTCGGAGGACGGCAGCCGTTGTGCGGAATCGGCGTTACGTCTTTGATCATGCTGACTTCGAGGCCAGCGGCTTGCAAGGAACGGATCGCGGCTTCGCGACCTGCGCCAGGACCTTTAACCATGACTTCAACGGCGCGCATGCCATGCTCCATCGCGGCGCGAGCAGCAGTCTCGGCTGCCATTTGCGCGGCGTATGGCGTGCTTTTGCGGGAGCCTTTGAAGCCCATGTTGCCGGAGCTAGCCCAAGACACGGCGTTGCCGTGCGGATCCGTGATCGTCACGATCGTGTTGTTGAACGTCGAGCGAACGTGTGCAACGCCCGTCTCGATATTCTTCCGGTCACGACGCTTGGTACGAACGACCTTTTTGCCTTTTTGTGCCATGCTAGTTATCCCCCCTTATTACTTCTTCTTGTTAGCTACCGTACGACGCGGGCCTTTGCGCGTACGCGCGTTGGTCTTCGTACGTTGGCCGCGAACCGGCAGGCCGCGACGATGGCGAACACCGCGATAGCAGCCGATCTCGATCAGGCGCTTGATGTTCAACGCGATTTCGCGACGAAGGTCACCCTCGACTTTTTGCGATTTGTCGATCGCTTCGCGCAGACGAGCAAGCTCGTCTTCGGTCAGATCGCGTACGCGTGTGTCGGGGTTGATAGCAGCCGTTGCGAGCAGCTTCTGGGAAGTCGTTTTACCGATCCCGAAGATGTACGTCAGGGCGATTTCCACGCGCTTGTCGCGCGGAAGGTCAACACCACTAATACGTGCCATGTGTTAGGAGCACCTCCTCTTAGCCTTGTTTTTGTTTGTGCTTCGGATTTTCGCAGATAACCATTACGTTACCCTTGCGGCGAATGACTTTGCATTTTTCGCAAATCGGTTTGACCGATGGTCTCACCTTCATGGTATTACGCCTCCTTAAGTGCGACTGTCAGTCAGCGTCGTAGACGCGTGCGCCAGCCGACCGTCACGTGTGGTTCGGTAGACCGGAAGAACTATTTGCGGTAAGTGATACGGCCTCGCGTCAAATCGTATGGCGACAGCTGGATCACAACCTTGTCACCCGTCAGAATCCGGATGAAGTGCATCCGCAGCTTGCCGGAGACATGCGCCAGAATTTCGTGTCCGTTCTCGAGCTTCACTCTGAACATCGCGTTCGGTAGCGGCTCGATGACTACGCCTTCCACCTCGATAACGTCCTCTTTGGCCACCGTCATTCTCCTTTCTCTTCAGCATGCGCTTCGAGCCGTCGCTGGACGCTCCCGATAGCAAACCGGAGTTTGCCGTTGGTCACGCGTCCGGTATCGCGAAGACTGTTCGCGACTTCATCGTTCACGATCCCGAGCGGTTCGAGATGCAGCACGTTTTTGCGTTTGGGCCGATCGAACCGGCGTTTGTCGCCGTCGGCCACGAGCGCGAATCGCTCGTCTACGAGGGCGATGACCACTGCGATCTGTCCCTCGTCCTTGCCACGCCGGCTTCTCACGAGTTCTCCGGGAGACAGCTTTGACGGTTCCGTCATCGCCATCTCCTATTCCCCCGTTCGGGTCAGAATCTCATACCCGTCTTCGGTCACGGCGATGGTATGCTCAAAGTGCGCGCACAGCGATCCATCCACGGTGACGACCGTCCAGTTGTCGGAGAGCGTCCGAACGTAGCGGGTGCCGAGATTCACCATCGGTTCGATGGCCAGCACCATGCCCGGTTTGAGGCGCGGCCCGCGATCGGGCACGCCGTAGTTCGGAATTTGCGGTTCTTCATGCAGTTCTTGCCCTACGCCGTGTCCGACATACTCGCGAACGACATGCATTCCCGCCTCTTCGATGACTTTCTGGATCCCGTGCGATACGGTGAACAACCGGACGTCAGGCTTCACGAGCGCGAGTCCCGCGTAGAGCGAAGCTTCCGTCACGTCCAGAAGGCGCTGCGCGTCTTCCGAGATGTTCCCGACCCCATAGGTCCAGGCAGAGTCTCCATGGTAACCTTTGAACTGTGCGCCGATGTCGATGCTGATGATATCGCCCTCAATGAGCTTCCGGGGTCCGGGGAACCCGTGTACGAGTTCCTCGTTGACGGAAGCGCATATGCTGGCCGGAAAACCGTTGTAGCCTTTGAATGAAGGAACGGCATCTTGGCTTCGGATATACTCGTCGGCAATCCGGTCCAATTCGGCGGTCGTAATGCCCGGCCGCACGGCCTGTTTCATCAGGCGGTGCGTCTCTGCCACGATCCGACCAGCTTCCCGCATCAGTTTCAGTTCCGATTCGGACTTACATACGATCATGGCCGGTTACCCTCTCAGGAGGGAGGCGATGTCGGCCGTAACCGCGTCGATGTCCTTCTCCCCGTCCACTTCTCGGAGCAGTCCTTTGTCGCCGTAGTACGCGAGCAGCGGCGCCGTCTTGCTGGTGTATTCGTCAAGACGGGTTCCGACTTTCTCTTCCGTATCGTCGGACCGCTGGTAGAGCTCTCCGCCGCACTTGTCGCAGACGCCTTCCTGCTTCGGCGGATTGAAGATGACATGATAGGTGGAGCCGCAAGACTTGCAGATCCGCCGTCCCGTCAGGCGAGCCAGCAGGAAGCTGCGGTCGACCTTCAGGTTGATGACGTGATCGATCTTGCGACCCATGTCGGCCAGCATCTCGTCCAGCGCCTGCGCCTGCGCCAACGTCCGGGGGAATCCGTCGAGCAGGAATCCCTTTTCGCAGTCGGGCAGAGACAGCCGGTCGCGTACGATGCCGTTCGTCACTTCGTCGGGAACGAGGAGACCTTGATCCACGTACTCTTTGGCTTTGAGGCCAAGCGCGGTGCCTTCCTTCATCGCCAGACGGAATGCGTCGCCGGTCGAGATATGCGGAACGCCGAAATCGGAGACGATCCGCTCCGCCTGCGTGCCTTTGCCGGCGCCAGGAGGACCCATAAACAGGATGTTCATTGCCGTCCCTCCTGCATGTACCTCATTATACTTGCTTGCTTACTTATTGATGAACCCTTTGTAGTGACGCTTGATCAGGTTGCTCTCGATCTGCTTCATCGTCTCCAGCGCGACGCCGATGACGATCAGCAGCGACGTGCCGCCGAGCTGTACCGAGCGCGGCAGCCCGAAGGCGGAGCCAAACACGACGGGAAGAATCGAGATGACCGCCAGGAACAGCGCGCCAGCCAGGGTGATGCGGGTAATGACTTTCATCAGATAACCTGACGTCGGCTTGCCTGGGCGGATGCCCGGGATGTAGCCGCCGTTCTTCTTCATGTTGTCCGCAAGCTGCTGCGGATTGAACTGAACGAACGTGTAGAAGAACGTGAACCCGACGATCAGCAGGATATAGAATACCATGCCGAGCGGCTTGTCGTAGTACAGGTGGCTGATGACCCAGTTCGCCCAACTGTGACCGGCCCAGAACTGAGCGATCGTGATCGGGAACATCAAGAGCGAAGAAGCGAAGATAACCGGGATGACGCCCGCGCCGTTCACTTTGAGCGGAATGTGCGTCGATTGGCCGCCGTACATCTTCTGACCGACTACGCGCTTGGCGTATTGGACCGGAATCTTGCGCACGCCTTGTTGGATGAAGATGACGCCGACGATGATCACGAGGATCGCCACCAGAATGATCACCATCTTCAAGACGGCCCAGAAGATTTGGTCTCCATTGACGAACTGATCTTGGTAGATCTCCTGGATGTAAGTTGGGATCCGTGAGACGATCGCGGCGAACATCAGGATGGAGATGCCGTTGCCGATACCCTTCTCGTTGATCTGCTCGCCGAGCCACATAAGGAAAGCCGTACCGGCTGTTAACACGATCGCAATCATGATGAAAGTGGCAGGGGTAGCGTTAATGACCATCTGCGAGCTGTAGATCCGGTTGAACCCGATCGAAGTCGCGAACGCTTGGATCAAGCCGAGGATGATCGTACCGTACCGGGTGATTTGCGCCAGCTTGCGCTTGCCGTTCTCGCCTTCCTTCGCCCACTCCGCGAACTTCGGAATGACGTCCATGGAGAGGAGCTGCACGATGATCGACGCCGTGATATACGGCATGATCCCGAGCGCGAAGATCGAGAATTGGAACAAGGCGCCGCCGGAGAACGTGTTGAGCAGGCCGAACAATTCATTGCCTTGAGTGTTCGCCGCTTGCAATGCGCTCTTATCGATGTTGGGCACCGGGATGAACGAACCGACGCGGTAAACGAGCAGGATGAAAAGGGTGAACAGGATCCTCTTGCGAAGGTCCTCAACTTTCCAAATGTTGGTTACGGTCGCGAACATTAGATCACCTCGGAGTTACCGCCGGCGGCCTGGATTTTTTCTGCTGCGGATTTGGAGAACTTGTGAGCCTTGACGGAGAGAGACACCGTCAGCTCGCCGTTCGCCAGAATCTTGATGCCGTCTTTCGGGTTCTTTACGATGCCCTGGGTTAGCAGCAGTTCCGGCGTTACTTCCGTGCCGGCCGGGAAGACGTTCAGTTGATCCAGGTTCACGATCGCGTATACAGTCGCAAAGCGGTCGTTGTTGAAGCCACGCTTCGGAAGCCTGCGGTACAACGGGTTTTGGCCGCCCTCGAATCCCGGACGGACGCCGCCGCCGGAACGGGCGTTTTGCCCTTTGTGACCGCGCGTGGACGTTTTGCCCATGCCGCTACCGATGCCGCGACCGACGCGTTTGCGGCTGAACTTGGATCCTTCTGCAGGAGACAGTTCATGCAATTTCATCGTTCGTCGCACCTCCTTGATTGATTTGCGTTCTCTTGACGTAAATAACCTTATACTTCTTCAACGGTAACCAGGTGGCTTACCGTGTTCACCATGCCGCGGATGGCCGCGTTGTCTTCTTTGACAACGACGGAGTTAACTTTACGCAGGCCCAGCGATTGTACCGTCTGGCGCTGGTTCTCCGGACGGCCGATCAGGCTGCGCTTGAGGGTGATTTGCAACTTCGCCATCTTGTTCCCCTCCTTAACCTAACAGCTCTTCCACGGTTTTGCCGCGGAGTTTCGCCACGTCTTCGGCGCGTTTCAGTCGAGAAAGTCCTTCCAACGTCGCATTGACCATGTTGATCGAGTTGGAGGAACCCAGCGATTTCGTCAAAATATCGCCGACACCGGCCAATTCCAGCACAGCGCGGACAGGACCGCCCGCGATTACGCCCGTACCTTCGGAAGCCGGTTTCAGCAGCACTTTGCCGGCGCCGAATTGACCCGTAACGGCGTGCGGAATCGTTTTGCCAACGAGCGGAACGTAAATCAGATTTTTCTTCGCGTCATCAATGCCTTTGCGGATGGCATCCGGCACTTCGCCGGCTTTGCCGATCCCGGCGCCAACCCAACCCTTGCCATCGCCGACAACGACGAGTGCGCTGAAGCTGAACCGGCGACCGCCCTTGACGACTTTGGATACGCGGTTGATCTGGACCATTTTTTCAGTCAGTTCCAATGTATTCGGATCTACACGCAAGTCGTTTACCCTCCTTGTTTCCGTGATTTCTTAAAACTGAAGACCGGCTTCGCGAGCCGCGTCTGCCAGCGCTTGAATGCGTCCGTGGTACAGGTAGCCGCCGCGATCGAATACGACGTTCTCGTAGCCTTTCGCTTTGGCGCGCTCTGCAACCAGTTGACCGACTTTGCGAGCCGCTTCGACGTTGCCGCCGTTGCCGACTTCGCCAAGCTCTTTGTCCAGCGTCGATGCCGATGCCAGCGTTACGCCTTTGACGTCGTCAATCAGCTGAGCGTAGATATGCTTCGCAGAACGGAACACGGAGAGGCGGGGACGCTCGTTCGTGCCGCTGATCTTCTTGCGCACGCGGAGGTGCCGTTTCAAGCGGGCCTTGTTCTTATCGCCTTTGGTGATCATTCCGAGGTTCACTCCCTTCTAACTGCAACCGTTGAGTGCAACGGTCGTTGCGTCCGGTTGTCAGGACTGTTACGCGGCTTTACGCCGCGACCCGATTATTTCTTCTTGCCGGCTTTGCCTTCTTTGCGGATGATGCGCTCGCCTTCGTACTTGATGCCTTTGCCTTTGTAAGGCTCCGGCGGACGAACGGCACGCACTTTGGCAGCGATCGCGCCGACTGCTTCTTTGTCGATGCCTTTGACGATGATGCGGTTCTGAGCCGGCACTTCGAACTCGATGCCGTTCTCAGGCACGAACTCGACCGGGTGAGAGTAACCGACGTTCAGGACGAGCTTCTCGCCCGTCTTGTTCGCGCGGTAGCCGACGCCGACGAGTTCCAGGTTCTTCGCGTAACCTTCGGTTACGCCACTCACCATGTTGGCGACGACGCTGCGCGTCGTGCCGTGCAGGGCACGGTGAAGCTTGTTGTCGGAAGGACGCTCAACCGTGATCACGTCGGACTCGATAACGAGCTTCATATCTTTGTGCAATTCGCGGGACAAGGATCCTTTCGGACCTTTGACGGTAATGACGTTGTTGTCCAGGTTCACGTTCACGCCGTTAGGCACCTGGATGGGTTTACGTCCGATACGGGACATGGGTACACCTCCAATCGTGTGCGGGTTATATTACCAAACGTAGCAAAGAACTTCGCCGCCGGACTTCCCTTGACGGGCTTCCTTGTCGGTCAGAATGCCTTTGGACGTAGAGATGATCGCGATGCCGAGGCCGCCCAGCACGCGCGGTACTTCATTGGACTTCGTGTAGACGCGCAGGCCGGGTTTGCTGATACGTTTCAGCCCCGTAATGACGCGCTCGTTGTTCGGTCCGTATTTCAGGAAAATACGGATCAGCCCTTGCTTGTTGTCTTCGACGAATTCAGCGTCGCGGATAAAGCCTTCGCGCTTCAGGATGTCAGCAATTTGCTTCTTCACCGTGGACGCAGGCAGTTCCACCGATTCGTGGCGGACGAGATTCGCGTTGCGAATGCGCGTCAGCATATCTGCAATGGGATCAGACATAACCATGGGGTAAACCTCCTTCCCGAACTAGGCTGATTACCAGCTCGCTTTTTTAACGCCAGGAATCTGGCCTTTGTATGCCAACTCACGGAAACAAATCCGGCAAATCTTGAACTTTTGCAGCACGGAGTGCGGACGTCCGCAACGTTCGCACCGCGTGTAAGCACGGACTTGGAACTTCGGCGGGCGTTGTTGCTTGATTTTCATCGACGTTTTTGCCACTTGCTTTCACACCTCCCAAAGGGTACCTTGGCTTGCGCCAGGTCGGGCGTCGTTACTTCACGAACGGCATGCCCAGTTGGGTCAGCAGTTCGCGCGCTTCTTCGTCCGTATTCGCCGTCGTGACGATAACGATATCCATCCCGCGGATCTTGTCGACCTTGTCGTACTCGATCTCAGGGAAGATCAGTTGTTCTTTCAGACCCAGCGTGTAGTTGCCGCGGCCGTCGAACGATTTGTTCGAGATCCCGCGGAAGTCGCGTACGCGCGGAAGCGATACGTTGAACAGCTTGTCGAGGAAGTAGTACATGCGGTCGCCGCGAAGCGTGACTTTCGCGCCGATCGGCGCGTTCTCGCGAAGGCGGAAGCCTGCGATGGACTTCTTCGCGCGGGTGATAACCGGCTTTTGGCCAGCGATCTTCTGCAGATCTTCAACGGCTGCGTCCAGAACTTTGGAGTTCTGAACCGCGTCGCCTACACCCATGTTGATGACGACTTTCTCGATCTTCGGCACTTGCATCACCGATTTGTAGCTGAACTTCTGCATCAGCGCAGGAGTGATTTCATTCAGGAAACGTTCTTTCATACGTGCTGCCATTAGTCACAGTGACCTCCTTTCCTTCGAAAATCGATATTAGTCGATCTCTTGGCCGGAACGCTTCGCGATCCGGACTTTGTTGCCGTTGTCGAGCACTTTATAGCCGATGCGAGTCGGCTTGCCGGTCTTCGGATCCACGTGCATGACGTTGGATGCGTGAATCGGCGCTTCTTGCTCGATGATGCCGCCTTGCGGGTTGGTCGTGGACGGGCGGGTATGCTTCTTCACGAGGTTTACACCTTCGATCAGCACGCGGTTTTCGCGCGGGTAAGCGGCGATGACGCGCCCCTTCTTGCCTTTGTCCTTGCCCGTGATGACGATGACGTTGTCGTCCTTCTTCACGTGCAGTTTATTGTTGTGCGATTCCAGCACTTTTTTCAAACGGGGCATGGGTACACCTCCTTGAGCGTTTCTCCATGGAC
Source organism: Cohnella nanjingensis (assembly GCF_014212125.1). Taxonomy (GTDB): domain Bacteria; phylum Bacillota; class Bacilli; order Paenibacillales; family Paenibacillaceae; genus Cohnella; species Cohnella nanjingensis. The sequence goes on along the minus strand of NZ_JACJVP010000061.1, from coordinate 62,456 downwards.
TTGAGCCGGATTAGAGCACTTCCGGAGCCAGAGAAATGATTTTCATGAAATCACGTTCGCGCAGCTCGCGAGCGACTGGCCCGAAGATACGGGTACCGCGCGGGCTTTTGTCTTCCTTCACGATAACGGCTGCGTTCTCGTCGAACGCGATATAGGATCCGTCTTTTCGGCGTACAGCGCGCTTCGTACGGACGATGACGCATTTGACTACGTCGCCCTTCTTGACAACGCCGCCTGGTGTTGCTTGTTTGACGGAAGCGACAATCAGATCGCCGATGTGACCGACGCGGCGTCCCGTACCACCCAGTACGCGGATACACATCAGTTCCTTCGCACCGGAGTTGTCGGCAACGGACAGTCTCGTAAACGGTTGAATCATCGCGGGGTCCTCCTTTCAGTCCTAGATGAGGTTCCTTACAGGATAACGGCTTTCTCGGTGACTTCGACCAGGCGCCAGTTCTTGTCTTTCGACAGCTTGCGGGTCTCCATGATTTTCACGGTGTCGCCGATCTTCGCGTCGTTGTTCTCGTCGTGCGCTTTGAACTTCTTCGTGTATTTGATCCGTTTGTGGTACAGGCTGTGCTTCTTGTAAGTCTCGACGGCCACCACAATCGTTTTGTCCATTTTGTCGCTCACGACTTTACCGACTTGCACTTTGCGGTTGTTGCGTTCGCTCATGGTAAATCTCCTTCCCGGAAGCGGTGATTGGGGTTGTCAGCGGCGATTAGCCGATGCCCAGTTCACGCTCGCGCAAAATTGTTTTGGCCCGGGCAATTTCTTTCCGCAGCTCGCTGATGCGATGCGGGTTGTCCAGTTGGCCGGTAGCCAGTTGGAAACGAAGGTTGAACAGCTCTTCCTTGAAGCCGGAAACTTTCTGTTCGATTTCCACCGAAGTCAAGTTACGGAATTCACTGGCCTTCATTTGCTTCACCACCCAGTTCTTCACGTTTCACAAACTTCGTCTTGATCGGCAGCTTGTGAGCCGCGAGACGCATCGCTTCACGTGCGATTTCCTCGGAGACGCCTGCGAGCTCGAACAATACCTTGCCCGGCTTCACGACGGCTACCCACTTCTCGACGTTACCTTTACCGCTACCCATCCGCACTTCGAGAGGCTTCTGAGTGATCGGCTTGGACGGGAAAATCTTGATCCAGACTTTACCGCCCCGCTTGATATAACGGGTCATCGCGATACGCGCAGATTCGATCTGGCGGTTCGTTACCCAAGAAGGCTCGAGTGCTTGCAAGCCGTATTCGCCGAAGCTTACTTCCGTGCCGCCTTTGGCGCGGCCTTTCATCTTCCCGCGGTGCTGCTTGCGGTGTTTGACGCGTTTAGGGACCAACATGATCAGTTGCCTCCTTCCTCAGCGGCTTTTCTCTTCTTCGCAGGAAGGACCTCGCCGCGGTAAATCCATACTTTAACGCCGATGCGACCGTAGGTCGTATGAGCTTCAGCTGTACCGTAGTCGATGTCTGCGCGCAGGGTATGCAGCGGAACCGTACCTTCGCTGTAACCTTCCGTACGTGCGATTTCAGCGCCGCCCAGACGTCCGCTAACGACCGTCTTCACGCCTTTGGCGCCGGAACGGAGCGTACGTTGGATCGATTGCTTCATCGCGCGGCGGAACGAAATGCGGCGTTCCAGCTGTTGCGCAATGCTTTCTGCGACAAGGATGGCATCCAGTTCCGGATTTTTGATCTCGGAAATGTTGATGTGCACTTTCTTGCCGTTCGTCAGCTTCGTCAGCTGACCGCGGATGACTTCCACTTCCGCGCCGCCTTTGCCGATGACCATGCCTGGCTTAGCGGTATGGATCGTGACGTTGACGCGGTTGGCTGCGCGTTCGATCTCGAAGCGAGACACAGCGGCGTCTTTCAGTTTATTTTTGAGGAATTCGCGGATTTTGACATCTTCCATGAGGAGGGTGCCGAAATCTTTGTCAGCGTACCATTTGGATTCCCAATCACGGATAACGCCGATGCGAAGACCGACCGGATTTACTTTCTGACCCACACGTTTTCCCTCCTTATTTCTCGGATACGACCAGCGTGATGTGGCTGGAACGTTTGAAGATGCTGAACGCGCGGCCCTGCGAACGAGGTTGGAAACGTTTCAGGGTCGGACCTTCGTTGACGTATGCTTCGCTGATGACCAGCTTGTTAACGTCGAGTTGGTAGTTGTGTTCAGCGTTCGCCACCGCAGAGTTCAGCAGCTTCTCCAGGACCGGGGAAGCCGAACGCGGCGTGTGGCGCAGAATGGCGATCGCTTCGCCCACCTTCTTGCCGCGGATCAGGTCCACGACCAGTCGGACTTTGCGGGCCGGAATGCGAATATAGCTCGCAACGGCTTTCGCTTCTTGTGCCATCGATGTACCTCCTCCCGTATTGCATTCGCCGGTCGCCCGGCGTTACGGATTATCGTTTGCCCGTTTTCTTGTCGTCGGCGGTGTGGCCTTTGTACGTACGCGTAGGCGCGAATTCACCGAGCTTGTGACCGACCATGTCTTCCGATACATAAACCGGCACATGCTTGCGGCCGTCGTAGACGGCGAACGTGTGACCTACGAATTGCGGGAAAATCGTCGAGCGGCGGGACCACGTTTTGACGACGACCTTCTTGCCGGACTCGTTCATCGCGTCGACTTTCTTGAGCAGATAGTCGTCGATGAAAGGTCCTTTCTTTAAGCTGCGACCCATGGGTAAATCCTCCCTTCAGCCCGAAATAGGGGCTCGCCCTTACTTGCGGCGGCGAACGATATATTGGCTTGAAGCTTTTTTCTTCTTGCGGGTTTTGTAGCCGAGGGTCGGTTTGCCCCATGGCGACATCGGAGATTTGCGACCGATCGGAGCGCGGCCTTCGCCGCCGCCGTGCGGGTGATCGACCGGGTTCATGACGACACCGCGGACAACCGGACGTTTGCCCATGTTGCGGGAACGGCCCGCTTTACCGATGTTGATCAGCTCGTGGTCTTGGTTGCCCACGGAGCCGACGGTAGCGCGGCATTGCTTCAGGATGCGGCGAATCTCGCCGGATGCCAGGCGAATCGTGACGTAAGTCTCTTCTTTGCCGAGCAGTTGCGCTTCGGTGCCGGCTGCGCGAACCAGTTGGCCGCCCTTGCCGGGCTTCAGCTCGATGTTGTGGATAACCGTACCGACCGGGATATTCTCCAGCGGAAGGCTGTTGCCCACTTTGATGTCGGCTTCAGGACCGGATACGATCTCGTCGCCGACTTTCAGGCCTTTAGGAGCGACGATGTAGCGCTTCTCTCCGTCCAGGTAGTTGATCAGGGCGATGTAAGACGTACGGTTCGGATCGTACTCGATCGAAGCAACGCGGCCCGGCACGCCGTCCTTGTTGCGCTTGAAGTCGATGATCCGATATTTACGCTTATGTCCGCCGCCTTGGTGACGAACCGTAATTTTACCTTGGTGGTTACGGCCGCCGCGTTTGGACAGCGGTGCAAGCAAGGATTTCTCCGGTGTCGAAGTGGTTACTTCTTCGAACGTGGACATCGTCATTTCGCGACGGCTAGGCGATGTCGGTTTAAACTTTTTGACTGGCACTTGGTTTCCCTCCTTACATTACGAAGATGTTAGACCGATGCTTCGAAGAACTCGAGCGGCTTGCTGTCGGCGCTCAGTTGAACGATCGCTTTCTTCCATTCGGACGTATATCCGGAGTGGCGGCCGTAGCGGCGCGGCTTAGCCGGCATGCGCAGCGTGTTCACGCTGACGACCTTCACTTTGAAGATTTGCTCGATCGCTTGCTTGATTTCCGTCTTGTTCGAACGAAGATCCACTTCGAAAACGTATTTCAGTTGTTCGACGAATTCGCTCGTGCGTTCGGTGATGACCGGGCGCTTGATAATATCGCGAGGGTTTTTCATTACGCGAATACCTCCTCGACCTTAGCGACCGCGTCCTTCGTGATGATGAGCTTGTCATGAACAAGAACATCAAGCACGTTGATACCCGTAGCGGATACGAACTTCACGCCGGGGATATTACGTGCGGACAGGGCCACGTTGTTCTCGAAGTCGGCGGTTACGATCAGCGCTTTGCGACCGACTTTGAGGTTGTTCAGAATGCCTTGGAATTCCTTCGTCTTCGGTTGGGCCAGGCTCAATTGATCCAGAACGATGATATCGCTAGCGATTACCTTGCTGGACAAAGCCGACTTGATGGCCAAACGGCGAACTTTGCGAGGAAGCTTGAAGCCATAGCTGCGCGGAGTCGGTCCGAAGACGATACCGCCGCCTTTCCATTGCGGGGAACGGATCGAGCCCTGACGAGCGCGTCCGGTGCCTTTTTGCTTCCACGGTTTGCGGCCGCCCCCGCGTACTTCGGAGCGTCCTTTGGTCTTGTGCGTACCTTGGCGAACGGATGCTTGCTGAAGCACGACGGCGCTGTGCATAACCGACGTATTCGGGTTGACGCCGAAAATCGCTTCTGCCAGCTCAATCTCTCCAACTTGGCCGCCGTTCACGTTATATACAGCCACTTTAGGCATGAGTGGTCCTCCTTTCCTGTACGATCTTTATTATTTCTTCACCGACGAGCGGACTTTGAGGTAGCTGTTGCGCGCGCCCGGTACGGAGCCTTTGATCAGAATCACGTTGCGCTCTACGTCGACTTTAACGACTTCGAGGTTTTGAACCGTGATCGTCTCGCTGCCCATACGGCCGTGCATCTTCTTGCCTTTCGGCACGCGGTTGGCGTCGCGGATCGTCGCGAGCGAGCCGTTGCCGCGGTGGTACTTGGAACCGTGCGTCATCTTGCCGCGCTGGAAGCCCCAACGCTTGATCGCGCCAGCCGTACCCTTACCTTTGGAGATTCCCGTCACGTCAACAAACGTTCCTTCAGCGAATACGTCAACTTTGACTTCCGCGCCGACTTCGAGGTCGGATGCGCCGCTGATTTCGCGAATGAAGCGCTTGGGCGCCGTGTTGGCCTTTTTGGCATGGCCGACTTCCGGCTTGTTCGCGAGTTTCTCGCGTTTATCGGCAAAGCCGAGTTGGATTGCTTCGTATCCGTCGTTGTCTACGTCTTTCTTCTGCAGTACGACGTTCGGAGTAGCCTCGATTACGGTTACCGGCACGACGCTTCCGTCCGCGGCGAACACCTGAGTCATTCCGAGCTTACGTCCCAAGATTCCTGGCATGTTGACACCTCTCTTCTATTCCTTATTCACAGGGGTACTTGCTTATTAAAGCTTGATTTCGATGTCCACGCCGGACGGCAGGTCCAAACGCATCAGCGCATCGACCGTTTGCGGCGTCGGATTGACGATGTCAATCAAGCGCTTGTGCGTGCGCATTTCGAATTGTTCGCGCGAGTCTTTGTACTTGTGAACCGCGCGCAGGATCGTGATGACCTGCTTTTCGGTCGGCAGCGGGATCGGACCCGATACGCCGGCGCCCGTACGCTTAGCCGTTTCTACGATTTTCTCCGCGGATTGATCCAGGATACGGTGATCGTAGGCTTTCAAACGGATACGGATTTTTTGCTTTGCCATAGTGATTCCCTCCTTCATTCGTCCAATTTTGGAATCGGACATACTCCGCGAGAATACCCCGACGGACATCCCTTCTGCCACCCTATGGCAAAGGGGCCGGGTGTGTCGGCAACCTCTCGCATCATCGCACAGTCACAGACCAACATTCACTATTATAGCGATTCGTCTAGGCCAATGCAACAAATTTTTATGATACGGAGCAGGAACTTCGGGAACGCTATTTCCGCGTGGCGAAAAGGCCATTCGAGACAACGTGTTTCTTCCTATTATATAGCGTGCATCCACCGCAACTGCGAGGAAACGCCCGCTTCCGAAGAAGCGGACGTTCCCTTCGCGCTTATAGATACCAAGCCTACTTGCTTGCGTTGGCCTTGTACCAGTCGTTGACTTCCTTCGTGATCTGATCGCCGCCGGACTTCTTCCAGTTGGCCACCATCTTGTCGAATTCGTCCAGGTTCGATTGGCCGTAGATGATCTTGTTGTAGGTCTCGTTCACCAACTTGTTGAGCAGCTCGTTCTTCTGCTTCATCGTATCGGTCAGCGGGCCTTGGAAGTAGTTCTTCATCCGGATGTCCTTCTGATCCAAGACGATCTTCATGGCGTCGATGTTCTCCTTTTTCCGCACGCCCGCCGTCTGCTTCTCATAAGGCGTCTCCGGCGTACCGCCGTTCGCCAGCTTGATCATCGTGTCGGCGTACAGGGCCGGAATGCGGGCGCCCTCGAACGTCAGCGTATAGTAGATCGGTTCGACCAAGTGCGTGCGGTCCGCGTAGTTCGGGAACAGGTCCGGATACTTCTGCGGATCCTTCGTGATCGTCCCGTCCGGCAGCTTCGCCCAGTCGTAGCCTTCGGCGAAGCCGTTCTCGAAGGCGCTGCCCGGCTGCGGGTTCGCCCAGTTCTCGAAGAAGTAGTTGTAATAGCGCAGGATCGCTTCGGGGTTCTTGCTGTCCTTGTTCACCAGGATCCAGCCGTTGACCGAAGGGTTGCCGCTCGGCGCGCCGATCTTGCCGTCCGGACCGGACGGGATCGGGTACGCCTTGTACTTGGCCGTGGGGACGTTGTTCAGCAGATCGCCGAACGGCCAATCCGGCAGCCAGTTCCGGCCGACGATGGCGCCCGCCTGGCCCTTGGTGAACATCTCGGCGCCCGCCACTTCATCCTTCAGCGCGGAATCCTTCGAGATGTAGCCTTTGTCCATCCAGCTCTTCAAGGTAGCGAGCGCTTGCTTAGCGGCCGGGTCGACGGAGCCGTTCGAGAGCGTGCCGTCCGCCCCGCTGTTCCATTGGTTCGGCAGCCCGCCGTACGCGCCGAACACCCAGCTGACGTCGGACATCCAGACGTTGAACCCGTTCTTGAAGCCCATCGCCATCCCGATCGTGTCCTTCTTGTTGTTGCCGTCCGGATCTTTGTTGACGAAGGCATCCATGATCGTCTCCAGATCGGCCAGCGTCTTCGGCGCCTGAAGGCCGAGCTTATCCATCCAGTCCTGCCGCAGCCAGAGCACCATATCGTCGTTGTAGGCGTAGTCGAGGATCGGCAGCGCCATCTTCTTGCTGTTCCGCAGCACCGGCAGCCAGGTATCCGGATTCAGCGCTACGCCTTGTTTGTACGTATCCCCTGCGTACTTGTCGAACAGATCTCCGACTTCCATGAACTGCCCCGAGTCGATCAGCATGTTCAGCGTCTCCGTATCGCCGCGGAAGCTGATGATGTCCGGCATCTTGTCCCCCGAGGAGAGCATGAGGCGCAGCTTTGTCTTATAGGCGTCGTTCGTGTCCGTTACGACCCAATTATACTTCACGTCGATCCCCAGATTGTCATGGACGAACTTGGTCATGACGTTGTTCTCGATCGTCTCGCCCGTCTTGAAGAAGTAGTTCGTTCCGATCCCCTTCACCGTCGTCAGCGTGATCGGCGTCGCATATTTCTGCCCGTCCCAGCCCGTGCCGTCGCCCTTCTCCTCGGACTTGCTGGCCGAGGCGGTAGCCGAAGCGGTGGCCGAAGGACTGCTGGCGCCATCTTTGCCGCCATTCCCCGAATTGCTTCCCGAGCAAGCCGTCAAGCTAACGGCAAGCAGCGTCGTCAACGTTAAGAGCAGACTCTTCTTCCTGTTGCCCATTGTTGTCCCCCCAGATCTGAAATATGAGAACGCTTCACGTTCTGATTTTCACTATAGAATTGTAAATAATTTATTTAAATGCCAATTATTTGTGGTCCGTACCAATTTGTTATCCTCTTAGCCGAACCGGCTTTCGGCCCCATGCCGGCTACTCCTTGATTGCGCCCAGCACGATGCCTTTGACGAAATACTTCTGCAGATAGGGGTAAACGACCAGAACCGGGAGCATCCCGATGAAGATCTGGGCGGCTTTGACCGTCCGCTGGGAGATGTTCTTCAGCTCGTTAATGTCCGGATTGATCTTGTTGAAATCCTGCTGGACGATGATCGTCTGCAGGAATGTAGCGAGCGGATAGTTCCGGTAATTGTTAATATACAACAAGCCGTCGAACCACGCATTCCAATTGCCCACGATCGAGAACAGCGAGAGCGTCGCGATCGCAGGCGTCGCTAGCGGCAGGTACACGAGGGCCAGAATTCGGAAGTGGCCGGCGCCGTCGATGAAGGCGGCCTCCTCCAGCTCTTTGGGCGTATTGCGGAAGAAATTCATGAGCAGGATCATATTGAACACTTGCACCGCCCCGGGCAGGATCAACGCCCAGAGCGTGTCCATCAGGTGAAGGTTGCGGATGAGAATGTAGCTGGGGATGATCCCGCCGTTGAACAGCATCGTGAAGACGAAGAACCACGAATACGCGGTCCGGCTCCGGAAGAACCGGTTGTCCTTGGATAGCGCATAGCCGCCCAGCGTGATGACGAACATCGTGACGAACGTCCCCGCGAACGTGCGGATGATCGCGATGACGAACGCGCGCAGGAAGTTCGCGTTGTTCATCGTCTTGGTGTACGAATCCCAATTGAATCCCTTCGGCCACAGCCCGACCAGATGGGAGTTGGCCGGCGCGCTGGCGCTCAGGCTGACTGCGAGAATGTGGATCATCGGCAGGATGCAGAGCAGCCCGGCGATGGCCAATATCGTATAGTTCGCGACGGTAAAAGCCCGGTATCCCGGCGATCGGAAACCCATTAGCGCTCGCCCCTCCTTAGAAGATCTTATAATCCGCCAGTTTGTAGGCGATTCTGTAGCTTAAGACGATAAGAGCGAAGCCGACGAACGACTTGAACACCCCGACCGCCGTCCCGAAGCTGAATTGCCCGTTCAAGATGCCGGTCCGGTAGACGAACGTATCGATGATATCGCCCTTGTCGTAGACGAGCGCATTGTACAAGTTGAAAATCTGATCGAAGCCGGCGTTCAGAATGTTGCCCAAGGCAAGCGTGCCGACGACGATGACGATCGGCGCGAGCGACGGGATCGTCACGTGGAGCGTCTGCTTCCAGCGGCTGGCGCCATCCACCTCTGCCGCTTCATACAAGGCGGGGTTGACTCCCGCTAGCGCGGCCAGATAGACGATGGTCCCGAAGCCGAACTGCTGCCAGATGTCGCTGACGATGACGGTGAAGCGGAACCAGTTGCCGTCCCCGAGGAACAGGATCGGTTCGATATGGAACCAGCTGACGAGCAGGTTGTTGACGATGCCGTCCGACGCCAGCACGTCGTTCAGGATGCCGCCTAGGAAGACCCAAGAGATGAAGAAAGGCAGGTAGACCAGCGTCTGCACCGTGCGCTTGAAGAGCTGCTTGCGCACTTCGTTCAGAAGCAGCGCGAACGTGAACGGCACGACGATATTGGAGACGATCTTCAGTCCCGCGATGATGACGGTGTTGAAGATGACTTGCTTGCTGTCCGGATATTCGAACATGAACCGGAAGTGCGCCCAGCCGACCCAAGGCGAATGGAAGATCCCTTGGTACGGTTTGAAATCCTGGAACGCGATGACGAGTCCGCCGAGCGGCAAATAACCGAATACGAGCTGCAGCAATACCGCGGGCAGCAGCATCACGTGCAGCGGCCAGGTCCTGCGCAGAAATCCGGACCAGGCGCTTCCTTTCTGCGTTCCCGTACCGCTGGCGACAGCCGGCTCCCCGACCGTTTCTACTTTTGCGCGCATGGCCCCACTTCCCTCTCCGCTTCTCTTTTTGAACCAAGCCGTTTTCGCTTGTTGACAGCGCTTACGCATCATGTATAGTAATTATAGCAATCGGGGATTCGGAGCGTCTGCGCCAATCCCTTTGGAACGATACCCATTTCTTTGTCTCCTTCGAATCCGTCGGACGAAAGGATGTGTTCGGGTCATGAGTCTTCGCGTGAATACGTTCGCCAAGATCTTGTCGCTCATCGTCATCCTGCTCATCCCCATCATTCTCCTCTACTGGTACTCCAACCGGACGAGCATCAACGTCGTGCGGCACGAGGTCGAGAAGTCGATGTACAAGGACCTCAGTTTTTTCGCGGCCAAGCTCGACGAGATGGTCACCCAGTTCTCCAAGTACGGATTGCTCGTCAGCGAGGACATGAACGTACGGACGCTGGAGTTCATCGATACGGCCAACCTCTATGAACAGACCGACGAGAAGCGCCGCGTCGAGGAGAAGCTGCGCCTGCTGAACGTCTCCTCGAACTGGGACACCACCATCAGCGTCTACGCGCCGGAGACCGGCACCTTCGTCTCGACCAATCCGACCCTCGAATACGACGCCGCGAGCGTGACGCGGAACTTCTCGCGGTCGTGGCGCTATACGGAGAACCAATCCGCCTTCTTCAAGAATCAGCCCCGGTTTCTTCGGGCGGTGACGCATCCCTTCGATGCCGAGCTCGGGAACGCCGGTCTGATCGTGGAGATCAGCTTCGGGGCGACGGAGCTGGTGAAGGCGCTCGACAGCTTCAAGGCCGGCGGCAAAGGCGACCCCTTCCTCGTCTCGGCGGATGCGCACAAGATCGAAGCCAGCGACGGCAACGACAAGCTGCAGGAGGAGCTCCTGCCTTCGCTCGATCTGAAGGAGCTCGCCAAGAAGCGGTATATCCGCGTCAAGCTGTCGGAAGGCGAGTACACGGTGAGCTGCGCCTTGATGCCTTCCCTCGGCCTTTACCTCATCGACTACGTGCCGATTCACGAAGTGACCCATCCCATTACGGCGAACAGCTTTCTTTTCTACCTGTCGATCCTGATTCTGCTCTTCGTCAGCATCCCGGCGGCCTACTATCTGTACATTAACGTCCAGCGTCCGATCAAGGAGCTGATCCGGGGCGTACGCAAACTGAAGAAAGGCGAATATCCGAAGCTGAAGGTATTCCATCCGAACAACGAGTTCCACTTCCTGCTCGTGAGCTTCAACGAGATGGCCAGCCAGATCGAGCAGCTGATCCAAAATGTCTACCTCGAGACGATCCGTTCCCGCGACGCGAATCTGAAGCAGCTGCAATCGCAGATCAATCCGCATTTCCTGTACAATTGCTTCACGTTGATCCGCAGCCTGACGCGGCTCGGAGAGAAGGAGTCGGTCATGCAGCTTGCGCTGCATCTGAGCAAGTACTACCGCTACACGACCCGCACCGAACGGCAGACGGCCCCGCTGAGGGACGAATTGGATCTCGTGAACAGCTACTTGACGATTCAGACGATGAACGTGCAGGATCTTCAGTATTCGATCGAGATTCCGCAGGCCATGCTCGAACAAGAGATTCCGCGGCTGATCATTCAGCCCTTGGTGGAGAATGCCGTCGTCCACGGCATCGAACCGCTCGGGATGGGGACGATCCGCGTGGAAGGCGCGCAGGACGACCGCTACAATCGCATTACGGTGACGGACAACGGCGTCGGCATCAGCGAAGAACGACTGGCCGGACTGCTGCAAGAGCTGTCGATGCCATTGACGGAGGATAAAGGATGCGCGTTGTGGAATACCCATCAGCGGATGTACTTGCAATACGGTTCGGAGGCGGGACTGCGGATCGTGCCGCGGCCGGAAGGCGGCGTGACCGCGGAGATCTATTGGCCGAACCGGATCGACAACACGCTGACCGCGTAAAGGAGGGAGTCTAATGCGTCAATTGCTCATCATCGACGACCAATCGATCCTGGCGGACGATCTGGCGGAGATGCTGCCTTGGGGAGAGATCGGGATCGACGTCGTACATAAAGCGTATTCCGGTTCGGAAGCGCTGGACATCCTGAAGGAGCAAGCCGTCGACGTCGTCGTGACGGATATCCGCATGCCCGGCATGTCCGGACTGGAGTTGATCGCGAGGATCCGCAGCAATTGGAAGCATACGAAGTGCATCCTGCTGTCGGGTTATTCGGACTTCGAATATGCAAAGCAGGCGCTGCAGCTCCAGTCCAGCGACTATCTGCTGAAGCCGGCGGCGGACGAGGAATTGATGGGCGCCGTTCGCAAGGCGCTGCAGGAACTCGATCGCGAATGGCTGGAGGTGAGCTCCTTGCAGCGGGCGATGTATACGCTGCGGGAGCAGCAGCCCAAGCTTCGGGAGTATCTGCTGCTGGATCTGATCAACGGCAAGCAGTCGCCCCGGTCCAAGTCGCTTCAGCGACGCATGGAGACGTACGATGTACCGCTTCGCGAGGCGGATGCGTTCCATCTCTTGCTGGTTCGCCTGGATGACGCCGAATCCGGCGAGGACTCGGGCCAAGGCGAGTTGATCGACTATGCGCTCGCGAATATGGCGGAGGAGGTCTTCTCGGACCGGTTTGCCTTCTGGCACGGCAAAGACCAGCACGGCTTCCTCGTCTGTCTGATCGCCGCGCAGAATGGCGAGGCCGGCCTCGACGATGACGGCGGTCCGGACGCATGGATCGAGAGCCGCGCCCTCCGCCTTCAGCATGCGGCCCGCACTTATCTGCGCGTGAGCCTCTCGATTCTCTCGACCCGGTCCGGCGCGTTCCCCGAGGATGCCGCCACGCTATACCCGGCCGCCGTAGCAGGCTTCCGCCGGCTCATCGGCCGTCACCGCGAGCTGTACGTCTCTCTGTCCCGGACGCCGATCCAGCATCCGCCCATTTTGCTCTACGAGCTGTATCGCCCGCCCACCTTGTCCACCCTGCTCGAGATCGGACAGTGGGAGCAGGTGGAGGACAAGCTGCGCCGGATCTTCGAAGAGCTCGAGACGGACGGCCAGGCCTCTTCCGCTCGCATTCAGGAAGCTTACTACGTCATGGCAGCCGCCTGGGCATCCCTCAGCCACAAGAACAAGCAGTCCCTGTTCGATCCGGCCGGCGACGGGGCCATCGCGTTGACGGACGGGCAAGCAGCCGCCTCGATGGAGGAGCTGCGCGCCTGGACGTGGCGCATCCTTCATTACTTTCGGCAGTTGGAGAGCGCGGAAGACAAGGACTCTCGGGCGAATATCATCAAGCAGGTACAATCGTTCATCCAGCGGAACCTGGAGGAGGCGTCCCTGCAGGCGATCGCGGCAAGCGTTTTCCTGAATCCCTCCTATCTGTCGAAGATCTACAAGATGGAGACCGGGGAAGGCATCAGCGATTATGTCTTCCGGGCGCGGATGGAGCGGGCGGCCGCCCTGCTCGCGCAGAGCGCGGAGAAGATCTATGACATCTCCCAATCGCTCGGGTACCAGAAGCCGAGCTACTTCATCCAACTCTTCAAAAAGCATTACGGCCTGACGCCGCAGGAGTACCGGAACAAGCTTGGATAGGGTGCTCTCGGAATCTGATAAAACAATAAAAAGACCGTGCCGGAGAACCGGTACGGTCTTTCGTTTGGCCGAAGGCCGAATTACTTTTGGATGGAAGCAACAGCGCCGGCGCCAACCGTACGGCCGCCTTCACGGATGGAGAAGCGAGTGCCTTCTTCAACCGCGATCGGAGCGATCAGTTGAACGGTAACGGTGATGTTGTCGCCAGGCATAACCATTTCCGTGCCTTCCGGCAGGTTGATGATGCCCGTAACGTCCGTCGTGCGGAAGTAGAACTGCGGACGGTAGCCCGTGAAGAAAGGCTTATGACGGCCGCCTTCTTCTTTGGTCAGGACGTAGATTTGAGCCGTGAATTCCGTGTGCGGCTTAACCGAACCCGGCTTCGCCAGAACTTGTCCACGCTCGATGTCTTTACGGTCGACGCCGCGAAGCAGCGCGCCGATGTTGTCGCCCGCTTGAGCGGAGTCAAGCAGTTTACGGAACATTTCAACGCCCGTAACGACGGATTTGCGCGTTTCTTCATGCAGACCGATGATCTCGATTTCGTCGGAGATCTTGATCGTACCACGCTCTACGCGGCCCGTAGCAACCGTACCGCGGCCCGTGATCGTGAACACGTCTTCGACCGGCATCAGGAACGGCTTGGAGACGTCGCGCTCAGGCGTAGGGATGTAGGTATCCACTTGCTCGAACAGTTCAACGATCTTGTCAGCCCAAGGGCCGTCCGGATTTTGCAGAGCTTCGCGAGCAGCGCCGCGGATGATCGGCGTGTCGTCGCCCGGGAACTCATACTCGTTCAGCAGGTCGCGAACTTCCATCTCAACCAGCTCGAGCAGCTCTTCGTCTTCAACCATGTCGCATTTGTTCAGGAATACGACGATGTAAGGAACGCCTACTTGGCGGGACAGCAGGATGTGCTCGCGCGTTTGCGGCATAGGGCCGTCAGCAGCGGATACAACCAGGATCGCGCCGTCCATTTGAGCAGCGCCGGTGATCATGTTTTTAACATAGTCGGCGTGTCCAGGGCAGTCAACGTGCGCATAGTGACGGTTAGGCGTTTCGTATTCAACGTGAGCCGTGGAGATCGTGATCCCGCGCTCGCGCTCTTCCGGAGCCTTGTCGATTTGGTCGAATGCGACGGCGGCGCCGCCGTATTTTTTGGACAGAACAGTCGTGATGGCAGCCGTCAGCGTCGTTTTGCCGTGGTCGACGTGGCCGATCGTACCGATGTTAACGTGCGGTTTGTTACGTTCGAATTTAGCCTTTGCCATGGATCTTTTCTCCTCCTTGTAAGTAGAACGAGTTTTAATTTATAGGGGGGAAGGGCGGAACGCGGCCGATGAAGACCGGTTCCTAGCCCGTCCGATTGCATAACGGATTAAGCGCCTTTGCTCTTGGAGACGATCTCTTCGGAGATCGACTTCGGCACTTCTTCGTAGTGGGAGAGCTCCATCGAGAAGACCCCACGGCCTTGCGTACCGGAGCGGAGAACGGTCGAGTAGCCGAACATTTCAGCCAGCGGCACTTTGGCACGTACGATCAGCGCCCCGTGACGGGTGTCGCTGCCTTCGATGCGTCCGCGACGGGAGCTGAGCATGCCCATGACATCGCCCATGTACTCTTCCGGAACGGTAACTTCGACTTTCATGATCGGCTCGAGCAGGACCGGAGCGCATTTGTCCTTCGCTGCTTTGAGCGCCATGGAGCCGGCGATCTTAAACGCCATTTCGTTGGAGTCGACGTCATGGTACGAACCGTCGAAGATGGTGGCTTTGATGTCCACGAGCGGGAAGCCCGCGAGGACGCCGTTCTTCATCGACTCTTCGATACCGGCTTGAACCGGCGCGATGTATTCGCGCGGTACGACGCCGCCGACAACCTTGTTCTCGAAGACGAAGCCGGAGCCCGCTTCGAGCGGTTCGAACTCGATCCAGCAGTGGCCGTATTGGCCGCGGCCGCCGGATTGGCGAACGAACTTGCCTTCGACCTTCGCCGCCTGTTTGAACGTCTCGCGGTAAGCGACTTGCGGCTTGCCGACGTTCGTCTCGACTTTGAATTCGCGAAGCATACGGTCGACGAGGATCTCCAGATGAAGCTCGCCCATGCCGGCGATGATCGTCTGGCCCGTCTCTTCGTCCGTGTGCGCGCGGAAGGTAGGATCCTCTTCGGAGAGCTTCTGCAGCGCGATACCCATCTTGTCTTGGTCGGCCTTGGTTTTCGGTTCGACCGCAAGCTGGATAACCGGCTCCGGGAAGTTCATCGATTCGAGGATAACCGGGTTCTTCTCGTCGCACAGCGTGTCGCCCGTCGTCGTGTCTTTGAGACCGACGGCAGCGGCGATGTCGCCGGAGTAGACGACGCTGATCTCTTGACGGCTGTTCGCGTGCATCTGCAGAATCCGGCCGATGCGCTCGCGCTTGTTCTTCGTCGCGTTGACGACGTACGAACCGGAGTTCAGTACGCCGGAGTAAACGCGGAAGAACGTCAGCTTGCCGACGAACGGGTCCGTCGCGATCTTGAACGCAAGCGCCGCGAACGGTTGATCGTCAGCGGATTTGCGCGTCGTTTCCGTGCCGTCTTCGAGCGTTCCCTTGATGTCCGGAACGTCGACCGGGGACGGCAGGTAGTCGACAACCGCGTCCAGCATCGGCTGTACGCCTTTGTTGCGGTACGAGGAACCGCAGACGACCGGGAAGATTTTCACTTCGCAGACGCCTTTGCGGAGAGCTTTCTTGATCTCGGGGATCGTCAGCTCTTCACCCTCAAGATACTTCGCCATCAGGTCGTCGTCAAGCTCGGCAACCTTCTCGACCAGTTCCATGCGCAGCTCTTCCGCTTGGGCGGCGAGATCCGCAGGAATCTCAACCTTCTTCGGCTCTTTGCCCAGATCGTCTTCGTACACATAAGCGACCCGCTCAACCAGGTCGATCATGCCCAGGAAGCCGTTCTCGGCGCCGATCGGCAGTTGGATCGCGACGGCATTGGCTTGCAGACGCAAACGCATGTCGTTGACAACGTTCAGGAAGTCTGCGCCGATGATGTCCATTTTGTTGACGTAAGCGATACGCGGAACGCCGTAACGGTCGGCTTGACGCCATACCGTCTCGGATTGTGGTTCCACGCCTTCTTTGGCGCTGAATACGCCGACAGCCCCGTCCAATACGCGCAGGGAGCGCTCGACCTCAACCGTAAAGTCAACGTGACCCGGAGTGTCGATAATATTGATGCGGTGACCTTTCCATTGCGCGGTCGTCGCGGCAGACGTGATCGTGATGCCGCGCTCTTGTTCTTGTTCCATCCAGTCCATCGTAGCGGCGCCTTCGTGCACTTCGCCGATCTTATGAACACGGCCGGTGTAGAACAGAATCCGTTCAGTGGTCGTCGTCTTGCCTGCATCAATATGCGCCATGATGCCGATGTTGCGCGTATTTTGCAAGGAGAACTCCCTAGCCATGCATTTGTCTCCTTTCGTTTCCGTAACTCCGCGGGATTACCAGCGGTAGTGGGCGAACGCTTTGTTGGCTTCCGCCATTTTGTGCGTGTCTTCGCGTTTCTTGACGGCAGCTCCCGTGTTGTTGGAAGCGTCCAGGATCTCGGCTGCAAGGCGCTCTTCCATCGTCTTCTCGCCGCGGTTGCGGGAGTAGTTGACGAGCCAACGCAGGCCAAGGGACGTACGACGCTCCGGCTTCACTTCGATCGGAACTTGGTAGTTGGCACCACCTACACGACGCGCTTTAACTTCGAGCACCGGCATGATGTTCTTGATCGCCGCTTCGAATACTTCCATCGGGTCCTTGCCGGAACGCTCTTGAATCAGGTTGAACGCATTGTACAACAGTTGTTGCGCAACGCCTTTCTTCCCGTCGATCATGATGCGGTTCACGAGGCGAGTAACCAGCTTGCTATTGTATACCGGATCCGGGAGAACGTCCCGTTTCGCGACTGGTCCTTTACGAGGCATCGAAATTCCTCCTTTCTCATTCTTGTTGAGCTAGGCCGCGCCTATACCTAGGCGGACGCATAAATCTCTTATTTTTTCACCTTCGCGCGCTTCGTGCCGTACTTGGAACGAGCTTGCTTCCGGTTGTTCACGCCTGCAGTATCGAGCGCGCCGCGCACGATGTGGTAACGGACACCCGGAAGGTCCTTTACCCGTCCGCCGCGGATCAATACGACGCTGTGCTCTTGCAGGTTGTGACCGATACCCGGAATGTACGCCGTTACCTCGACTTTGTTCGTCAGACGCACACGGGCGTACTTACGAAGTGCAGAGTTCGGTTTTTTCGGCGTCATCGTGCCTACACGAGTGCAAACACCGCGTTTTTGCGGGGCGCTCAGATCGGTCTCGACGCGTTTCAAAGCGTTGAAGCCCTTCTGCAGAGCAGGGGATTTCGATTTGACCACTTTGGGTTCGCGACCTTTACGTACGAGTTGGTTAATTGTTGGCATGTTGCCACCCCCTTCCCATGAGTTCGAAATGCATGAAATAACGGCAACCGGTCCCCGCGGCGCGAAGCCCACAGATCCAGGCGGTTCATTTTGAGAAATGCGAAAGGGTCTGACCGTTCCTCTCCTCAAAGAAAAGGGAACAGCTAGAACCCGGATTCTATTCCTCTACAACCACGGCCATCGCCGTACCTACATCAATGCCGCATGCCTTGCCCAATTCGCGCATCGTCTCGACGGGCGTTACCGCCACGCCGTGCTGCTGGCACAATTGAGTGATGCGGCCGATCAGGCGCGAATCTGCATCTTGCGCGACATAGACGACAGCGGCTTTGCCTTGCTCCACCATCTTGGTCGTCTGCTTGGTGCCTACTCTAACGCCGCCCTCTTGCAAACGTCCTATGAAGTCCACGGACATCCACCTCCGGCAGCATAAAATCCAGCACGTCGGGCACACACTAGGATATATTATCACCTGGGCGAAGGACTGTCAAGAATCCCGGCGGCTAGAATTGCTTGCGCGACATGAGCCTGACGAACAGCGCCATCAAGAGGATCGCATAGAGCGCGGCGACCGCCAGGGACAAGGCGATGCCCCAGCCGCCGACCGTCTCGCTGCGGATGAGCGCGTCCATCACGCGGAAGGCCGGCGGCAGCAGCCAGGCCGCCGGAGCGACGGCGTCCGGCAGCGCATTCGCCAGCCCCTTGCCGGCGACCGAGAGTATCACGACAATCGCAAGTCCGGCTAGCGCGAACGGCCTGCCCGGCACGCTCTTCTCCGTGAAAAAGGCGGCGCAGCCGATGCCCAGCAGCACAAGAACTCCATGGGCGAGCAAGGCGGCCCCGAGCTCTAGCAGCGAGGGCGACCGGTCGAACTTGCGCAGCAGCGCGGGATAGAGCGTCGCGAACAGCCCGAGCGCGCTCCCGAAGCCGCTCAGCAGCAGCAGCTTGGCGACATAGTAGGCTGTCAAGCTTCGCGCGTGCAGCACCGTCACGCGCTGCTGGGCGATCGGTTCGGCGTCCATGAAGCCGAAAGTCAGCCAGGCGGAGACGATGAACAGCAGCGTCGAAGAGAAGGCATAACTCTCCATAATCGGGTTGGGCACATTGCTGTAGACGAACCCGATCGCGACGACGAAGGCTAGCAGCGGAGGCAGGTAGCGATAGGATCGGCTGTAAGAGACCAGCATATAGCGGATCAGCGGCAAGATCATCCGTCCGTCTCCCCTTCCCCGGCCTGGACGGACAGAATCGCGGCACCTGCCGCCAGCAGCGCGGTAAGGAGCGCATCGCTGCGGTCGCTCCGCACCCAATAAGACATCCTTCCGCCTTCTTCCGGCCGGGTCCGCAAGACGCCGTCCCACTCGGCGAACGCCGTCGGCCCCGCGCCTTCGGGCAGCTCGCATTGCACCAGCCGCCATCGCGGCCGTTCGTCGGACGCCGGGCGTCCTCCCCGCTCGTCCCGCACGATCCTGCCTTCCGCGATCGCAAGGCGCCGGTCCGCGATGTCGTCGCGCCACACCGGCTCGTGGCTGGCCAGCACGATCGTCGTCCCCTGCGACTTCAGCTCCGCCAGCACCCGTTCGCATTCTTGCTTGGCTTCCCGGTCCAATCCGCCGAGCGGCTCGTCCAGCAGCAGGAGGTCCGGCCCGTGCAGCATCGCCTGCAGCAGATTGATCTTCTGCAGCATTCCCTTGGAATAATCGTGCATGCGAAGCCGATCGATCCCGCCGGGCAGCCGCATGCGGGCCAAGAGCCGCTCGATCCGCTCCTGCCGGCCGGCCGCCTCCATCCCGCCGATGGCGGCCATATGCCCGAGGTATTCCCTGGCCGTCAGCTTCAGTTTGGGCAGATGATCCGGCGCATAGCCGACGGCGAACCGCCGCTCGCCGGGCTGCCGGACGCGGCGGCTGCCCGACGTCAGCGCCGTCAGTCCGCCGAGCGCGCGCAGCAAGGTGCTCTTGCCTGAACCGTTCGCGCCGGTCAGCACGACCGTCTCGCCCGGCAGCAGCGCCAGCGACACCTCGCGCAATACTTTTCTCCCGCTATAGGTCTTGGTTGCATCCGTTAAGGTCACTAATGGTTCAGCCGTCATCGATTAAGCTCCCTAATGAGATATCCAGCCATTACCTATTTAATTACGGCACGCGTGTAGAAAAGTTGCTGCTTCCCCGGTTCTCCACAGCCGCATTCCGCCTCCGGCCGCAACTCGGCCCCGGCTATGCGAACTCTCCACAGCCGCACCGCTCGCGCATCCATATGAACTTCTCCACGCACAAGCTTATCAACCGTTTTGTCCCCGGTTATCCCCTTGTTGTGCGCATCTTGTGCATGAGACGGCCGATTGCGCACGCGCTGGCGAGTTGTCAACAATCCCTCGCGGCAGATTCGGCGAATCCCGTTGTGGATACCGTCCGTTCCGCCTCCTATCCACATGTGCATAGCTGTCTCCATCCGGCTGCGCCTTATCCCCTTGTGGAGAGGATCACCGGCCCGAACGACGGTGGAGGCGCGCTCGACTTAGCGGCAGCACGCGGGAGAGAGAGGGAGGAACCAGCTGCCGGCAGCGACGTTTGGCGGACTAGCCGGCGATTGACCGCATGAGGAGATTCCGGCCAAAAGTCAACAAAAAAGGCGGTCCCGGAGGACCGCCTTCGATCGATAGAGGTTGCTATATTACTCGACGGTCACAGCTTCCAGGTCGGCTGCTTCGTCTTCGGGCTCTTCAAGCGGATTCACGACGCGGATGTTGCGGTAGCGCGACATCCCCGTGCCCGCCGGGATGAGCTTCCCGATAATAACGTTCTCCTTGAGGCCGAGCAGGCGGTCGACTTTGCCCTTGATGGCGGCGTCGGTCAACACGCGGGTCGTCTCTTGGAAGGACGCCGCCGACAGGAAGGAGTCGGTCTCCAGCGAGGCTTTCGTGATCCCCAGCAGCACCGGACGGGCGACGGCGGGCTCGTTGCCGGCAAAGATCGCTTCGCGGTTGGCTGCTTCGTATTCGTGCACATCGACGAACGATCCCGGCAGCAGCGTCGTATCGCCCGGATCGACGATCCGGATCTTGCGAAGCATCTGCTTGATCATCACTTCGACGTGTTTGTCGTTGATTTCTACGCCTTGGTTCCGGTAGACGCGCTGAACTTCTTGCAGGATATAGTTCTGCACGCCGCGGACGCCCTTGATGCGCAGCATTTCCTTCGGGTCGATCGAGCCGTCGGTCAGTTCGTCGCCGGCTTCGATGTGCAGCCCTTCGTAGACGCGGATGCGGGAGCCGTAGCTGACGGCGTATACCTTGGTCTCGGCATCGCCTTGCACTTCGATCTCGCGGCGGTCCTTCGTCTCGCGGATTTCCTTGACGACGCCGTCGATCTCGGTGATGACCGCTTGACCTTTCGGGTTCCGGGCTTCGAAGAGCTCCTGGATCCGCGGAAGACCTTGCGTGATATCGTCTCCGGCAACGCCGCCGGTATGGAACGTACGCATCGTCAGCTGGGTACCCGGCTCGCCGATCGATTGGGCGGCGATGATGCCGACCGCTTCGCCGATTTCGACTTTCTTGCCGGTTGCCAGGTTGCGGCCGTAGCACATCTTGCACACGCCGTGACGGGCGCGGCAGCTGAGGACGGAACGGATCTGGATCCGCTCGATGCCGGCTTTGATCAATTCTTCGGCCTTGAGCGTGTCGATCAGATCGTTGCGGCCCACGATGATCTCGTTCGTCTGCGGATGGCGAACCGTCTCGTACGCATAACGGCCCTCGATCCGGTCGAACAGATCCTCGATGACTTCCTTGCCGTCTTCGATCCGACTGACGATGATCCCCTTGTCGGTGCCGCAGTCTTCCTCGCGGACGATGACGTCTTGGGCGACGTCAACGAGACGACGGGTCAGGTAGCCCGAGTCGGCGGTACGAAGCGCCGTATCGGCCAGACCTTTCCGCGCGCCGTGCGTGGAGATAAAGTACTCCAAGACCGTGAGGCCTTCGCGGAAGTTCGATTTGATCGGCAACTCGAAGATCCGTCCCGACGGCGTCGCCATCAGGCCCCGCATCCCGCCGAGCTGCGTGATCTGCGATTTGTTGCCCCGCGCTTTGGAGTCGACCATGAGCATGATGGAGTTGTAGCGGTCCATCGACTTCATGAGGACTTCGGTGATCTCGTCCTTCGTCTTCGACCAGATGTCGATGACGCGGTCGTAACGCTCTTCGTCCGTGATCAAGCCGCGGCGATACTGCGTCGAGATGACCTTGACGCTCTCGTCGGACTTCTTCAGGATATCGACCTTCTCTTGCGGCACGGTAACGTCCGAGACCGCAACGGTGATCCCTGCGCGCGTCGAGTAGGTGAACCCGAGCTGCTTGATATCGTCAAGGATGACCGACGTCTTCATCGTGTGATAGATGCGGAAGCACTCGCCGATGAGATGGCCGAGGTACTCCTTGCCTACCGCGCCGGGCGTCGGGATCTCTTGCATGATCTTGTCGAGGTCTGCGCCCTTGTCGTAGATGAAGTACTTCTCCGGCGTTCCCTTCAAGAGGTTGTCTTTGGTCGCCTCGTTGATATACGGGAACGTATCCGGGAAGATCTCGTTGAAGATGATCTTGCCGATCGTCGTCACGAGCAGCGCGCCTTGCTGCTTCTCCGTGAACGTCTTCTTGTTCAGCGCCTTCACCGGAATGACGACGCGCGCATGAAGATCGGCCGCGCCGCGCTGGTACGCGGACACCGCTTCGTTCACTTCGGACAGGCGCATGCCTGCGCCGTGCGCATCCTTGTTGTCCATCGTCAGGTAGTAGCAGCCGAGGACCATATCCTGAGACGGCGTGACGACCGGCTTGCCGTCCTTCGGGTTCAGGATGTTGCCCGATGCCAGCATGAGCAGACGGGCTTCCGCTTGGGCTTCGGCGGACAGCGGCACGTGGACGGCCATCTGGTCGCCGTCGAAGTCGGCGTTGTACGCCGTACAGACGAGCGGGTGAAGCTTGATGGCGCGGCCCTCGACCAGGATCGGCTCGAACGCTTGGATGCCGAGACGGTGAAGCGTCGGCGCGCGGTTCAGCAGCACCGGATGCTCCTTGATGACTTCTTCGAGCACGTCCCATACTTCCGGGCTGACGCGTTCGACTTTGCGCTTCGCGCTCTTGATGTTATGCGCTTGGCCCTTGAGGACCAGTTCCTTCATGACGAACGGCTTGAACAGCTCGAGCGCCATTTCCTTCGGCAGACCGCATTGATACATCTTCAGGCTTGGCCCGACGACGATAACGGAACGTCCGGAGTAGTCGACGCGCTTGCCGAGCAAGTTCTGACGGAAGCGGCCTTGCTTCCCTTTGAGCATGTGGCTCAGGGACTTGAGCGGACGGTTGCCGGGACCCGTGACCGGGCGGCCGCGGCGGCCGTTGTCGATCAGAGCGTCGACGGCTTCTTGCAGCATCCGCTTCTCGTTCTGCACGATGATGTCCGGCGCGCCGAGATCAAGCAGACGCTTGAGGCGGTTGTTCCGATTGATGACGCGGCGGTACAGATCGTTCAAGTCGGAGGTCGCGAAGCGGCCGCCGTCCAGTTGGACCATCGGGCGCAGTTCCGGCGGGATGACCGGCAGCACGTCGAGGATCATCCAATCCGGCAGGTTGCCGGAGTTGCGGAACGATTCGACGACTTCCAGACGCTTGATCGCGCGGTTGCGGCGCTGGCCTTGGGCCGTGCGCAGCTCTTCCTTAAGCATTTCCAGCTCGCGGTCGAGGTCGATGTCTTGGAGCAGTTTCTTCACGGCTTCCGCGCCCATGCCGGCTTGGAATGCATAGCCGTACTTCTCGCGGTAGCTGCGGTATTCCTTCTCGGAGAGCAGCTGCTTCTTCTCGAGCGGCGTATCGCCCGGATCCGTCACCACGTAGGACGCGAAGTAGATGATCTCTTCGAGCGAACGCGGAGACATGTCGAGCGCGAGACCCATCCGGCTCGGAATGCCTTTGAAGTACCAGATATGGGAGACGGGCGCTGCCAGTTCGATATGGCCCATCCGTTCGCGGCGCACTTTCGCGCGGGTTACTTCGACGCCGCAGCGATCGCACACGACGCCTTTGTAGCGAACGCGTTTATATTTGCCGCAATGGCATTCCCAGTCCTTGGTCGGCCCGAAAATTTTCTCGCAGAACAAGCCTTCTTTCTCCGGCTTCAGCGTGCGATAGTTGATCGTCTCAGGCTTCTTGACTTCGCCTCTCGACCAGGAACGGATCTTATCCGGGGAAGCCAATCCGATCTTCATAAACTCGAAATTGTTAACGTCTAACAAGGAGCAAGCCCTCCTTCATCGTTGCTGCGGATTTCGTTACGGGACGACGACGGCCTCCATGAACCGCACCTCCGCCGACGCGCGGCAAGCTGCTAGGTTAGCAGCTTGCCTGCGGGCGGATTATCGCACTTTACTCGACGCCGACTTCGGAGCCTTCCAGGTTCAAGTTCAACTTGTCGCCTGCGGTATCGTCCTCGTCGTCGATTTCTTTCATTTCGATCTCTTGCTCGTCGCCCGACAGAATCTTCACGTCCATGCCAAGGCTCTGCAATTCCTTGATCAGAACCTTGAACGATTCCGGCACGCCCGGTTCGGGCACGTTCTCGCCTTTGACGATCGATTCGTACGTCTTCACGCGGCCGACGACATCGTCGGACTTGACGGTGAGGATTTCTTGCAAGGTATAAGCGGCGCCGTAGGCTTCCAGCGCCCACACTTCCATCTCCCCGAAGCGCTGGCCGCCGAACTGGGCTTTACCGCCCAACGGCTGCTGCGTAACGAGCGAGTACGGACCGGTGGAACGCGCATGGATCTTGTCGTCGACCATGTGCGCGAGTTTGATCATGTACATGACGCCGACCGTGACTTCGCGCTCGAACGGTTCGCCCGTGCGGCCGTCGAACAGTCTCGTCTTGCCGTTGCGCTGCATGCCGGCTTCTTCCATCGTGTCGAAGACGTCGTTCTCGCGCGCGCCGTCGAATACCGGCGTAGCCGCGCGAATGCCGAGGTAGCGGCAAGCCATGCCCAAGTGAACCTCGAGCACCTGTCCGATGTTCATCCGGGAAGGTACGCCCAGCGGGTTCAGCACGACTTGAACCGGCGTGCCGTCCGGCAGGAACGGCATGTCTTCTTCCGGCAGGATGCGGGCGATAACCCCTTTGTTGCCGTGGCGTCCGGCCATCTTGTCGCCTTCGGAGATCTTCCGCTTCTGCGCGATGTAGACGCGGACGAGCTGGTTCACGCCCGGCGGCAGTTCGTCGCCGTTCTCGCGGGTGAACACCTTCACGTCGACGACGATGCCGTCGGTACCGTGCGGTACGCGCAGCGAGGTGTCGCGCACTTCGCGCGCCTTCTCGCCGAAGATCGCGTGCAGCAGCCGCTCTTCCGCCGTCAGTTCCGTTACGCCCTTCGGCGTAACCTTGCCGACCAGGATGTCGCCTGCGCCGATCTCCGCGCCGACGCGGATGATGCCGCGCTCGTCGAGGTTGCGGAGCGCGTCTTCGCCGACGTTCGGGATGTCGCGCGTGATTTCTTCCGGTCCGAGCTTCGTATCGCGCGCTTCGGACTCGTATTCTTCGATATGAATCGAGGTGTAGACGTCTTCCCGCACCAATTTCTCGGAGAGGAGGATCGCATCCTCGTAGTTGTAGCCTTCCCAGGTCATGAACGCGACGACGACGTTGCGTCCGAGCGCCAGTTCGCCGGCATCCGTGGACGGGCCGTCGGCGAGGATGTCGCCCTTCTTCACGATCTCGCCTTTGCGGCAGATCGGCCGCTGGTTGATGCAAGTCCCTTGGTTGGACCGCATGAACTTCTGCAGCTTGTACTTGACCACGTCGCCCTTGACTTCCTTGCCGTCGATCGTCTCGATGCGGCGCAGCCAAATCTCGTTGGCGGAGACGCGCTCGATGACGCCGTCGTACTTGGAGACGATGCAGACGCCGGAGTCCTTGGCCGACTTGTGCTCCATGCCGGTGCCGACGAGCGGCGCATCCGGGACGAGCAGCGGAACGGCCTGACGTTGCATGTTCGAACCCATGAGCGCGCGGTTGGAGTCGTCGTTCTCGAGGAACGGGATCATCGCGGTTGCGACGGATACGACTTGCTTCGGCGAGACGTCCATGTAGTCGACGCGATCGTTCGATACCGTCAGGATGTTGTCGGAATGCGACTTGTTGTAGCGGACGATGACCGTCTCTTCGGCGAACTTGCCGCCTTCGGTCAGCAATGCGTTCGCCTGGGCGATGATGTAGTTGTCTTCCTCATCGGCCGTCATATAGACGATCTCTTCGGTGACGATGCCCGTGCTGTGATCCACCTTGCGGTAAGGCGCCTCGATAAAGCCGTACTCGTTGATCCGCGCGAACGTGGACAGCGAGTTGATCAGACCGATGTTCGGTCCTTCAGGCGTCTCGATCGGGCACATCCGGCCGTAGTGGGACGGATGGACGTCGCGGACTTCGAAGCCGGCGCGCTCCCGCGTCAGACCGCCCGGTCCGAGAGCGGAGAGACGACGCTTGTGCGTCAATTCCGCAAGCGGGTTCGTCTGGTCCATAAACTGCGACAGCTGGGAAGATCCGAAGAACTCCTTGATCGCCGCGATGACCGGACGGATATTGATGAGCGCCTGCGGCGTAATGGCGTTCTGGTCTTGAATCGACATCCGTTCGCGCACGACGCGCTCCATCCGGGACAAGCCGATCCGGAATTGGTTCTGGAGCAATTCGCCGACCGAACGCAGACGACGGTTGCCGAGATGGTCGATGTCGTCCGTGCTGCCGATGCCGTGCAGCAGGTTGATGAAGTAGTTGATCGAGGAGATAATATCCGCAGGCGTGATGTGCTTCACCGCTTTGTCGATGATGCCGTTGGCGATGACCTTCACCACTTTGCCTTCCTCGACCGGCGAATAGACGCTCACGCTCTGCAGCGGGATGTCTTCCGCTTCGTTGACGCCGCCGGTGACGCGGAAGTTCTTGAAGCCGACGTTCTTCTCCAGCATCGGCAGGATGTGATCCAGCAGGCGGCGGTCGATGACTTGGCCGGTCTCCGCGATGATCTCGCCCGTCGAAGGATCGACGAGAGGCTCCGCGAGCCGTTGGTTGAAGAGACGGTTCTTGATATGAAGCTTCTTGTTGATCTTGTAGCGGCCGACGTTGGCCAGATCGTAGCGCTTCGGATCGAAGAAACGGGCGATCAAGAGGCTGCGCGCGTTCTCCAGCGTAGGCGGTTCGCCCGGACGGAGACGCTCGTAGATCTCGATGAGCGCTTTCTCGGTGGAGTCGGTGTTGTCCTTCTCCAGCGTGTTGCGGATAAACTCGTCGTGTCCGAGCAGGTCCAGAATCTCCGCGTCGGTGCCGAAGCCCAGAGAACGGAGCAATACCGTAACCGGGATCTTCCGGGTGCGATCGATCCGTACATAGATAATATCTTTGGCGTCCGTCTCGAGCTCGAGCCACGCGCCGCGGTTCGGAATGACGGTAGCGGTATAAGTCTTCTTCCCGTTTTTGTCCACTTTCGTGCTGTAGTAGACGCTCGGCGAGCGGACCAATTGGCTGACGATAACGCGTTCCGCGCCGTTGATAATGAAAGTGCCGGTCTCCGTCATGAGCGGGAAGTCGCCCATGAACACTTCTTGCTCCTTCACTTCTCCGGTCTCTTTGTTGAGCAGCCGGACTTTGACGCGAAGCGGCGCAGCATACGTGACGTCCCGTTCCTTGGAATCGTCGACGGAATACTTGGGCTCTCCCAGGCTATAATCTACAAACTCCAGCACTAGGTTGCCTGTGAAGTCCTGAATAGGCGAAATGTCCTGAAAAATCTCCCGCAAGCCGTCGTCCAGGAACTTCTGGTACGATTGCTGCTGGATTTCGATCAGGTTCGGAATGTCCAACACCTCGTGGATGCGGGCGTAACTGCGTCGCGTGCGGCGACCATACTGAACAAGATGTCCTGCCAACTTAACCTCACCCCTTCAGTCTACTTCAAAGCAATGAAAGCGAGAGCGAGATCCTCTCTCCAGCACTAGCAGAGGCAGCCGTCCCGCGGGTAAACATCCTAAGAGCGGCTCGGGCCGAACGGGCAGGAGATGGCGCCGGAACACAAATAAAGAAAAGCCCTTATGCGCCGTTTGGCGGCACAATGGCAATACATCCGGTCCATTTACCCAAAACAAACCCATTATACGCCGGAAGGCGTATATTTATACCCGCTAAAGATTTAGGGCTTGACATTTTAGTCCGCTAAAGACAATAAGCCCATCTTAATACTGACATTTTTCAATGATATCACATCTGTAAAATCAAGTCAAACCAATTTTGCGCGATAGATCCGATATCCTTTATCTTTGCCGATCTCTTCCACGGCGTCCTCGCCGAAAAGCTCTTCAAGCTTGGCTCTTGCGCTAGGCGCGCCTTGCTTGTTCTGAATGACGATCCAGAGGGAACCGCCCGGCTTGAGATGCTCCTTCGCCTCGGCCAAGATCCGGTGCACGACGGCTTTGCCCGCGCGGATCGGCGGATTGGACAAGATCACGTCAAAACGTTGGCCTTCGACAGCTTCATACAGGTCGCTGGTCTGCACGGTCACGTTGCCGATCCCGTTCAGCGCGGCATTCTCGCGGCTGAGCGCGGCGGCCCGCTCGTTGATATCCAGCATGGTGACATGTCCTTGCGGCGCAAGGCGGGCTGCGGTCAATCCGATCGGTCCGTAGCCGCATCCGACATCCAGAATCGCGGCGGCCGGCGGAATCTCCATCATGCCGATGAGCACGCGGCTGCCGTAGTCCACCCCGTCCCGCGAGAACACGCCCGAATCGGAGGTGAATTGGAACCGGAACCCGCGAAGTTCGGCCGCGATCGTCCGCTTGTCGCTGCGGACCGTCGGTCGTTCCGTATAGTAGTGGTCGGCCATATCCGTTCCTCCATCCTTTTCAATATGATTCCGAACGATGAACGAACCCCTCGAAGAATCGCTTCTTCAAGGGGTTCGTCTATGATCGAAGCGGGAATGGGATTACTTAACTTCGACTTTAGCGCCTGCTTCTTCAAGCTTCGCTTTAACGGCGTCAGCTTCTTCTTTAGCCACTTTTTCTTTGATGGCTTTAGGAGCGTTGTCAACGACGTCTTTCGCTTCTTTCAGGCCGAGACCCGTGATTTCGCGAACGACTTTGATAACGTTGATCTTGGATGCGCCAGCATCAAGAAGGACAACGTCGAATTCGGTTTGCTCAGCGACTTCGGCAGCGCCGCCGCCAGCGACGACGGCAACAGGAGCTGCTGCGGTTACGCCGAATTCTTCTTCGATTGCTTTAACCAGATCGTTCAGTTCCAGGACGCTCATGCCTTTGATGGCTTCCAAGATTTGCTCTTTGCTCATGGTAGTACCTCCATTAATTTGGAATTATAGGTTGTTGGTCTTGCGACGTACGAGTACGCGATCAGGCGATTGCCTTACGCGCTTGCTTCGTTCTTCTCGGCGACCGCTTTGACAGCGAGCGCGAAGTTGCGGACCGGAGCTTGAAGGACGCTGAGCAACATGGACAGCAAGCCTTCGCGGGAAGGCAGGTCAGCCAGTGCTTTGACTTGCGCTTCGTCGATGAAACGACCTTCGACGACGCCGCCTTTCAGCTTCAACGCATCGTTCTTCTTCGAGAAGTTGTTCAGGATCTTCGCGGCAGCGACAACGTCGGTTTGGCTGAACGCTACAGCCGTCGGTCCCGTCAGAACGGAGTCGAGTTCGCTCAGTTCCACGTTAGCGGCAGCGCGGCTGACGAGCGAGTTTTTCAGCACTTGGAACTCGATGCCGGCTTCGCGAAGCTGCTTCCGAAGCTCGGTCACTTGAGCCACGTTCAAACCGCGGTAGTCGGCGATCACCGTGCTCGCGCTCTCGCGCAGCTTCGTTGCGATCACGTTCACCTCTTGTTGCTTCGCTTCGATGATTTTCGCATTTGCCATTTTGTACACCTCCTGATTCTTGATTCAACCGCATCCGGATCGCCTGTCTGCGAGGGCATAAAAAGAAATGCCCCCGCAGACTCGCGGAGGCATGACGTGATCATCTATCGGCCGAAACGCGCTGGAACAGCGACGCACCATTCGAATATATGCACACACCTCGGTAGGAAATTAAGCCTCGCGGCACCTACGGTCTACGGTATCGATATTCAACTTTGAAAGAGTACCATGTTCGGCCAAGCCTGTCAACGCGCAGAATGTTCCTGCGATTATTGACGGTAAGAAGCGACGTTCAGGCGAGCGCCCGGTCCCATCGTCGAAGAGATCGAGATGTTCTTCAGGTAGATGCCTTTGGCTGCCGCCGGCTTCGCGCGGTTCAGCGCGTCGATCAGAGCTTTCAAGTTGTCGTTCAGCTTGTCAGCGTCGAACGATACTTTGCCGATCGGAGCATGAATTTGTCCGGCTTTGTCCAGACGGTATTCGATCTTACCGGCTTTGATCTCTTGCACGGCTTTGGTAACGTCGTTCGTTACCGTGCCGGCTTTCGGGTTAGGCATGAGGCCCTTACCGCCGAGAATCCGACCGAGCTTACCTACTTCGCTCATCATGTCCGGCGTTGCGACGCAGACGTCGAACTCGAACCAACCCTGTTGGATTTTGTTGATGAGGTCCGTATCGCCAACGTAGTCCGCGCCAGCGGCTTCCGCTTCCTTGAGCTTGTCGCCCTTGGCGAATACGAGAACGCGCTTCGTCTTACCCGTGCCGTGAGGCAGGACGACGACGCCGCGAACGTTTTGGTCTTGCTTTCTCGGATCGACGCCGAGACGGACAGCGACTTCGACGGATTCGTCGAACTTCGCCGTGGCCGCTTTCTTCACGAGCTCGATCGCTTCGAGCGATTCGTAGGTCGCTTCGCGGTCGATCAGCTTAACGGCTTCTGCGTATTTCTTGCCGTGCTTTGCCATGTTGTTCTCCTCCTTGTGTGGTTTTAACGGAAGTCTCCTCCCACAAGCGCATCCGCCAATCGCTTGGCGGAGACGCGACCCGCCTGTCCGAAGACGGACGGAATTAGTCTTCGATCACGACGCCCATGCTGCGGGCGGTGCCTTCGACCATGCGCATAGCCGCTTCTACGGAAGCCGCGTTGAGATCTTGCATTTTCTGCTCGGCGATCTCGCGTACTTTAGCCCGTTTGACGGTTGCGACTTTCTTCTTGTTCGGCTCGCCGGATCCCTTCGGGATACCGGCAGCGACGCGCAGCAATACAGCTGCAGGCGGCGTCTTCGTCTCGAACGTAAAGGAACGGTCCTCGAATACGGTGATGACGACCGGAATGATCAGGCCGGCTTGGTCAGCCGTACGCGCGTTGAACTCTTTACAGAAAGCCATGATGTTGACGCCTGCTTGACCCAGCGCTGGACCGATCGGCGGTGCCGGGTTCGCTTTGCCGGCCGGGACTTGCAGTTTAACCAGCTTAATGACTTTTTTTGCCATGATGCACACCTCCTTGACCAAAATGCGGTAAGACGGAACCTTCGTTCCTCCCGCTCTTGCCACTTTAGAAACCCCAGCGGCCGCATGCGGCGCGCCGTTGACTCATGCAGGTCCGGCTATGTACCGAAGCCTAAATGAACCGCAAGATAAATTATATCTTTTCCACTTGAGTGTAATCCAACTCGAGCGGGGTTTCCCTGCCGAACATGTTGACGTGCACTTTCAGCTTGCTCTTGTCGTGCAAGATCTCTTCGACCGACCCGACAAAATTGGCGAAAGGCCCGACTTTGACGCGAACGTTCTCTTTGAGCTCGAAATCGATGACCGGCTTCGGCTCTTCCATGCCCATGTGGCGCAAAATCTGCTCCACTTCGTCGGGCAGCAAGGCCGTCGGCTTCGATCCGGACCCCGTGGAACCGACAAACCCGGTAACGCCGGGCGTGTTGCGCACCACGTACCAAGAATCGTCCGTTTGGATCATCTCGACGAGCACGTAGCCGGGATACACCTTGCGCATCACCGTCTTCTTCTTGCCGTCTTTGTTGACGATCTCTTCTTCCATCGGGACGAGGACGCGGAAGATCTTGTCCTGCATACCCATTGATTCCACGCGCTTCTCCAGGTTGGTTTTCACCTTGTTCTCATACCCGGAGTACGTGTGTACGACATACCATCTTTTCTCCATGGGAAAAGCCACCTTTGGTTCCCGCGTTAAATGACGAAGTCGACAAGCCGCGAAATGACAACGTCCAGTACCCAGAAGTAGATCGTGACCAGTACGACAGTCACGATAACGACGATCGTGTAGCTGGTCAGTTCCTTCCGCTTCGGCCAACGGACTTTCTTCAATTCCGCCCAACTATCGGCAAAGAACGAGAAAAAGGACCCAAAGCTCTGTTTCATTTTGGCCAGGAAAGTCACGTTCCAAAACCTCCTAGAGCTTAGCGCGTTTCGCGATGAGGCGTATGCTCATTGCAGAACTTGCAGAACTTTTTCAGTTCGATGCGATCGGAGTGCGTCCGCTTGTTCTTCGTCGTCGCGTAATTCCGTTGCTTGCAGCTCGTGCAAGCGAGGGTGATGATTACCCGCATCTGTTACACCTCCCGGGCTGTGCTGACTCAAACAAAAAAAAAGAAATTGAACCCGGGTCCTACCGGCCTCTCCGTCTTACGACAACGAAACCTGGCGTATCACTCGAGATTCAGGGCCTGCGCATACAACTCCACCTTAAGGTTACTAAAATAATTTATCACAGCGCCCATACGATGTCAACGAAAAGGTTCTAACGACGAAAATGGGAGAAACGTGTTGCCTGGCCGCAGAGCTCCTTCCTAGTTTCCCAGTTTCCCGGCCCTTTTAAACCGTTTCGCTAGAAATATAGTTGGACGTCCCCCCGATCGGCGGCCTCGTACGGCGCAAATGCGCCGCGAATCGAGGACGTTCCGCGGCGGGCGGACGGGATAAACCCGGCCGAAGCGTCAAAAAAAGCAGCCCGCCCCCCGGCCGCTGCCCTTCCGATTGCTATGTATCTGATTCTGTCAGTTCACGATATCCCGAACTTCCAGGTAGCGTTCGAGCTTCCGCTTCACCCGCTGCAGCGCGTTGTCGATCGACTTCACGTGCCGGTCGAGGTCGACGGCGATCTCTTGATAAGAACGTCCGTCCAGGTACAGCATCAATACCTTGCGTTCGAGATCGCTGAGGATCTCGGACATCTTGTCCTCCAGGCCGAAGAACTCTTCCTGGTTGATGATCATCTCTTCCGGATCGCATACGCGGGAGCCGCAGATGACGTCCAGCAGCGTGCGGTCGGAGTCTTCGTCGTAAATCGGCTTGTCCAACGAGACGTAGGAGTTCAGAGGGATATGCTTCTGGCGGGTCGCCGTCTTGATCGCCGTGATGATCTGCCGCGTAATGCAGAGCTCTGCGAACGCCTTGAACGAGGCCAGCTTGTCCCCCTTGAAGTCGCGGATGGACTTGTACAGTCCGATCATGCCTTCTTGGACGATATCCTCGCGTTCGGCGCCGATCAGGAAGTAGGACCTAGCCTTCGCCCGAACGAAGTTCCGGTACTTATTGATCAGATACTCTAGGGCTTCGGCATCGCCTAAGCGGACCGATTCTACGATGTCCTCGTCGGTCTTGAAGTCGTATTCGTGCGTTGCTAGTTCGTTAAGGTCGACGCTCACGAATCATCCCCCCGGCCTTCAAGGCGTATTGGGACCCCGGCTGGAATCTACCAAACTACTACCAATATACTTGAAGAATCCCATAGCGTCAACCAATTTAGGCCGAAACGGCGCGGATTTGAGGGCTTCGGCGGTGGAAAAAATGTCACTCTTCCCCATCTGGCCCCTCCGTATCCCGCCTCCCTCTCCTCCACTGCTCCAGCACGCGCTGCACGTCGCCGCTCAGCACGCCCCCCAGCGGGTTGCGCTTGGGCGGCGGCTCGCGGCGAATGGCGCGCGCGATCTCGCGCCCGCTCTCCTCGACGGCCAGCCGCAGCTCGCGCGCGGAGAGGCGCAGCGCGCCGCGCCCGAACGTCACGCGCTGCTCGACCTGATCCGAGGTGGCCACGTACAGGTGATGCCGCACCGACTTCAGCTCGCCGACCAGCCGCTCGATGCATTCGTCGGCCGATTCCTTCTCGCGCGTATAGACGATGCTAAGCCGATGCTGCTTGTATTTAGCGCCGATCCCGGGCACCCGGAACGCGTCGAAGACGACGATGACGCGAAGTCCCGCGTAACTCTGATAGTCGGCCAGGATGTCGAGCAGCCGGTCGCGCGCGTCCTCCAGCTTGTTCAGCTTCAGGCGCGCGAGCTCCGGCCAGTCCCCGATCATGTTGTAGCCGTCTACGATAAGCGTGTCCTCACGGCGAAGCATGACCGTCTCCCGGGACTTCGGACCCGTCGCGCTTGGCCTTGGCCTGCCGCTGGCGCACGGCTTCGTACAGGATGACGCCCGCGGCGACCGACGCGTTGAGGGAGTTCAGCTTGCCGAACATCGGCAGGGAGATCAGGAAGTCGCACTTCTCGCGGACGAGGCGGGACAGGCCCTTGCCTTCGCTGCCGATGACGATGGCGATCGGTCCGGTCAGGTTCGACGCGTAGACGTCTTCGGTCGCCGCGGCGTCGGCGCCCGCGATCCAGACGCCGGCTTCCTTCAGCCGGTCGATCGTCTGCGCGAGGTTCGAGACGCGCGCAACCGGCACATGCTCGACTGCGCCGGCGCTCGTCTTGGCGACGACGGCGGTGAGGCTCGCGCTGCGGCGTTTCGGCACGATGACGCCGTGCGCGCCGGTGCAGTCGACGGAGCGCAGGATAGACCCGAGGTTGTGCGGGTCCTCCACTTCGTCGAGCAGCACGAGGAGCGGCGCTTCGCCGCGTTCCGCGGCGCGGGCGAGCAGCTCTTCGGGCTCGGCGTAGGACACCGCCGCCGCCTGGGCGACGACGCCTTGATGCTGAACGTCCGGAACCAGGCTGTCCAGCTTCCGCTTGTCCGCGAATTGCACGACGACGCCCCGTTCCTTCGCTTCTTCCAGGATCGGCTGAACCAGATGCTTCTGGGCCTGGTTCGAGAGCCAGATCTTGTTCACCGCGCGGCCGGCCTTCAGCGCTTCGAGCACCGGATGCTTCCCGGCCAGGTACTGCTCTCCGCCCTCTTCGCCGTCGTCCGCCTCGTCGGCGAGCTGCGCCTGCGGCGCTTGCGGCCGCTTGGCCGCCTCTCCGCCGTATCGGCGGTCGTCTCTCGGCGGGTAAGCGGAGCCGCTCCCGCCCCGTCCCGTGGGACGGGCAGCATGCTCGCCTCGTCCGGCGGGACGGGCAGCATGCTCGTTCCGTCCGGCAGGACGCGCGGCGTGCTCGTTCCGTCCGGCGGGACGCGCGGCATACTCGCCTTCCTCCCGGCGCGGCTGCGGCTGTCTGGCTTTGCCGCCCGCGAATCCGCCCTCCGCCCTGCCGGCGCCTCCGGCGGGACGTTTGCCCTGCGGCGTCCGATCCTCGTTCCCGGCATTCCGGGTTCTATTGTTGCGATTGTTCATGTTGATTTCTCATCCTTTCACCCGAAATTCCGTTCAGATCGGCTCCTGCCGGGTCTCGTCCTCGAAGGCGAGGCCGATCAGCCGCTCCAGGCGCTCCCGCTCCCCGCGATAGTACAAATAGCCCACCAGGCATTCCAAACCGGTCGCGTGGCGGTAATCGCCGGGATCCGCGTTCTTCGGCGGCTGGCCGGACTTCGCGTTCCGGCCGCGCTTCGCGATATCCGCTTCCTCCTCGGTCAGCAGCGGCTGCCACCGCGCGAGAAGCCGCGCCTGCGCCGCCGCGGAGACGTACCGCGTCGCGGCTCGGTGCAGCTCGTGCGGCTTGCGCGTCAGGCCGGCGACCAGCCGCTGCCGGACGTACACCTCGAAGACCGCGTCGCCGACATAGGCCAGCACGACCGGCGACAGCAGATGGACCGGCGTGCCGGACGGCAGCTCCGGCGCGATGACGGGCAACTGCGGCGGCCGTTGCTCCGCTCCCGTCATTTGCGCCGCCAACGGATGCCCTGCGGCGTGTCTTCCAGTAGGATGCCCTGCGCCGCCAGCAAGTCCCGGATCTCGTCCGCGCGCGCGAAGTCGCGGCGCTTGCGCGCCTCCGTCCGCTCGGCGATAAGCCCGTCGACTTCATCGTCCAGCAGTCCCGCCTCGGCTTCCGGCGGCAGCAGCCCGAGAACGTCGTCGAACGACGCGAACAGGCAGAGATAGGCGTTCAGATCTTCCGCAGAAGCCACTTCGCGCTGCAGATAGGCGTTCGCTTCGGACACCGCCTGGAACCAGACCGTAATGGCGTCGGCGGTGTTGAAGTCGTCGTTCATCTTCGCCCGGAACTCTTCCTGCAGCGCGGAGAGCCGCACGGCGAGATCCGGATCTCCGGTTACGCGGTCCGAGACGGACGCGAGCCGGTGCTTCAGATTGTCGCGGCAGTTGGCGAGGCGCTGCACGCTGTTCTCGCCTTGGCGGATCGTCTCGTCGCTGAAATTGATCGGGCTGCGGTAGTGCGCCGTCAGCATGACGTAGCGGATCGACTGCGCGCTCGCCCGCTGCAACAGCTCCCGGGGATTGACCACGTTGCCGAGCGACTTGGACATCTTCTCGTTGTCGAGGTTGACGAAGCCGTTGTGCATCCAGTAACGCGCTAGCGGTTGTCCCGTCAGCGCCTCGGACTGGGCGATCTCGCACTCGTGGTGCGGGAACTGCAGGTCGTGGCCGCCGCCGTGGATGTCGAGCGTCTCGCCGGCATACTTCAGCGCCATCGCCGAGCATTCGATGTGCCAGCCCGGACGGCCGTCGCCCCATGGGCTCGGCCAGCTGATCTCGCCCGGCTTCGCCGCCTTCCAGAGGACGAAGTCCTGCGGCGCTTCCTTGCGCTCGTCGACTTCGATGCGGATGCCGTACTGCAGCTCGGCGAGGTTCTTGTGCGAGAGCTTGCCGTACGCCGGGAACTTGCTCGTCCGGTAGTAGACGTCTCCGCCGTTCTCGTAAGCGACGCCCTTGTCGACCAGTTCCTGAATGAAGCGAATGATCTCCGGCATCGATTCCGTGACGCGCGGGTTCAGACTCGCCGGGCGGGCGCCGAGCGCTTCGCGGTCTTCGTTGAACGCCTGAATGAACGTCTCCGCGAGCTCCGGCACCGTAATGCCGAGTTCGTTGGCCTTGCGGATCATTTTGTCGTCGACGTCGGTGAAGTTCACGATATAATTCACGTCGTAGCCGATCGACTCCAGGTAACGGCGCACCACGTCGAAGAAAATGACGGGCCGCGCGTTGCCGATATGAATATAGCCGTAAACGGTCGGGCCGCAGACGTACATGTTGACCCGGTCGGGATGGAGCGGCACGAACGGCTCCGCCTGTCTGGTAAGGCTGTTATAAATGCGCAAAGTCATGGGATCCATGCACTCCTCTTCTATTCTTGGGTGGCAGCGCCCACGGGTTCGGGCTCCGGCTCCGGGGACTCGGACTCCCGAGACGCGGACTTCAGCCGCTCTATCTCGGCCTTCAGCTCGTTGATCTCCTTCTGCATCTGGCGGAACGTCTCGATCACCGGGTCCGGCAAGTTGGTATGATCCAGCCGGTCGCTGACGCGTTCGCCGTTGCGCTTGACGATCCGTCCCGGGATACCGACGACGGTGCTGTCCGCCGGCACCTCGCGCAGGACGACCGAGTTCGCGCCGATGTTCGCGTTGTCCCCGACCGTGAACGAGCCGAGCACTTTGGCGCCGGAGGCGATGACGACGCGGTTGCCGATGGTCGGATGCCGCTTGCCCTTCTCCTTGCCGGTGCCGCCGAGCGTTACGCCTTGGTAGATGACCACCTCGTCGCCGATCTCGCACGTCTCGCCGATGACGACGCCCATGCCGTGGTCGATGAACAGCTTGCGGCCGATCCGCGCGCCGGGATGGATCTCGATGCCGGTGAAGAATCGGCTCACCTGCGAGATCACCCGCGCGACGGAGAACCATCGTCGCTTGTAGAAGCCGTGGGCGATGCGATGCGCCCAGATGGCGTGCAGCCCCGAATACGTGAACACGACCTCGAAGCGGCTGCGTGCCGCCGGATCGTTCTCGAACACCGCTTCGATATCGGAACGAACCGTCTCCCAGAAGCCCATGTTCAACTCCTCCTTCTTCCGTTACCTTCGCCTGAAGCGCCCCGGACGATGCAGCCCCCGGCGGCGTCCGGGTTGCCGGTCCGCATCTGAGCCAGATCAGTCCGAGATAACCGTACAATCGGGTTATCTACCCGCCTACGCACGCTTTCTCGACCGAGATAACCGTACAATCGGGTTATCGGCCCGCCTACGCACGCTTTCTCGACCGAGATAACCGTACAATCGGGTTATCGGCCCGCCTATGCACGCTTTCTCGACCGAGATAACCGCACAATCGGGTTATCTACCCGCATTCTCACGCTTTCCCGACCGAGATGACCGTACCATCGGGTTATCGGCCCGCCTACGCACGCTTTTTCGACCGAGATAACCGTACCATCGGGTTATCGGCCCGCGGCCTGCTTCGGTCTGGAAAAACAAAAAAGCCCCTGCAGCTGTCGCTGCAGAGGCGTCATCATACGCGGTCCCACTCTGCTTGGAACTTCGACGGCGGCATGCAGGCATGCGGCGGTCGCGGTCCAACTCGATGGCTCGATAACGGGTACCACCCGGCAACGCCTAACGTCACTCCCGCGCTGCCGTCATCTAGCCCGTCGACCGGTTCGACCCTTCTCGGACGTCTCCCCGTCAAGCAAGCATGAAGATAGGCTGCGCCGGCCGTTCGCTCGGCGATGCGGCTCCCAGGCGCATTTCCCTTCCGTCGGATACGAGACTGCTTCCACCCAAGGCAGTCCTCTCTGGCCGATCCCTACCGGAACGTACTCTCCTGTTCGTCGCTGTTACAGCAAGTATAGCCGAACGCCCCCGAAGTGACAAGGGCCAAGCGCGGCGCCACGTCCGACCGCCAACTCGCCTGCACTGCCGTCTCGGCCAACCACCTCTGTACACGATGGCGGTCCGTCCGACCGTCAGCCCAGCTTCGCGGCGGCTTCGGCCAGCCGCTTCAGCACGCGGCCATGCCACGTCCGACCGCCGACTCGCCTGCACTGCCGTCTCGGCCAACCACCTCTATACATGATGGCGGCACGTCCAACCGTCAGCCCAGCTTCGCGGCGGCTTCGGCCAGCCGCTTCAGCACGCGGCCATGCCACGTCCGACCGCCAACTCGCCTGCACTGCCGTCTCGGCCAACCACCTCTGTACACGATGGCGGTCCGTCCGACCGTCAGCCCAGCTTCGCGGCGGCTTCGGCCAGCCGCTTCAGCACGCGGTCGCGGCCGAGCAGCCAGATGCAGCCGTTCAGATCCGGTCCGTGCATCTGGCCCGTCAACGCCACGCGGATCGGCATGAACAGCCCTTTGCCCTTGGCGCCGGTCTCGGTCTGCACGGCCTTGATCAGCGCCTTCATGTTGTCGACGGCGAAGCCTTCCTCGCCCGCCGCTTCGATCTGGCGCGCGAACGCGGCCAGCACCGCCGGGACGCTCTCCTCGGCGAGCACGGCGCGCGCTTCGTCGTCTAGCTCCAGCTCCTCGCGGAAGAAAAGATCGGACAGCGGCACGATCTCCGCGCCGTAGCGCAGATGCTCGCGGAACAGCGTCACGAGCGTCACGGCCCAGGCCAGCTCGGCCTCGTTCGGCTTCTGCGGCAGACGGCCCGCCTGCTTCAGGTGCGGCAGCGTCAGCTCCATCACCCGCTCCGCCGAGGCGGACTTCAGGTAGTGCTGGTTCAGCCAGTTCAACTTCACGGTATCGAAGACCGCGGGGCTCTTGGACAGCCGATCGGCGTCGAAGATCCCGATCAGCTGCTCGCGGGTGAAGATCTCTTCCTCGCCTTCCGGCGACCAGCCGAGCAGCGCGATGAAGTTCAGCAGCGCCTCCGGCAGATAACCGAGCTTATCGTATTGTTCGATGAATTGCACGATCGATTCGTCGCGCTTGGACAGCTTCTTGCGGCTCTCGTTCACGATCAGCGTCATATGCCCGAAGACGGGCGGCTCCCAGCCGAACGCTTCGTAGATCATCAACTGGCGGGGCGTGTTGGTGATATGGTCCTCGCCGCGCAGCACGTGGGAGATCGCCATCAGGTGGTCGTCGACCGCTACGGCGTAGTTATACGTCGGGATGCCGTCTTTCTTCACGATGACGAAGTCTCCGAATTCCTCCGAGCGGAACGAGATCTCGCCTTTCACCAGATCCTCGAACGCATAGTTCCGGTCCTGCGGCACGGCGAAGCGGACGCTCGGCACGCGCCCCTCGGCCGCGAATTGCGCTTCCTGTTCCGGCGTCAGATGCCTGCAACGGCCCGAATAACGCGGCGTCTCGCCTCTCGCGGTCTGCTCCTCGCGCTCGCGCTCCAGCTCCTCTTCGGTGCAGTAGCAGCGATAGGCGAGGCCGCGGTCCAGCAGTTCCTGCGTGTGCTTGTCGTAGATCGCGATCCGCTCGGTCTGCCGGTAAGGGCCGTAGTCGCCGTTGATGTCGATGCTCTCGTCCCAATCGACGCCGAGCCACTTCAGATAGGTCAGCTGGCTCTCCTCGCCGCCCGCGATGTTGCGCTTCACGTCGGTATCCTCGATGCGAATGACGAAGTCTCCCCCGTGGTGGCGGGCGAACAAATAGTTGAAGATGGCGGTACGCGCGTTGCCGATATGAAGATGCCCCGTCGGGCTCGGCGCGTAGCGGACGCGAACCTTGCCGGTGGTCGTTTGGCTCATGGGTTTCGTTCCTCCTGTCTCACTTGTCGCGACAAATCATAGCACATCTCGAACGAGGCAAACAATCGCCTGCGCGGCGATCCCTTCGCCCCGGCCGGTGAACCCGAGCTTCTCCGAAGTCGTCGCCTTTACGTTCACCTGCGTAGCCTCCGCTTCCAGCGCGCGGGCGATCACCTCGACCATCGCGGGAATATGCGGCGCCATCTTCGGCGCCTGCGCGATGATCGTGGCGTCGGCATTGCCGAGCTTGTAGCCGCGCTCCTTGACGAGCGCCCATACACGCTCCAGCAGCTTCACGCTGTCGGCATCCTTGAAGGCGGGGTCCGTGTCCGGAAAATGCTTGCCGATATCCCCGAGCGCGAGCGCCCCGAGCACGGCGTCGCTGATCGCATGAAGCAGCACGTCGGCGTCCGAGTGGCCGAGCAGTCCTTTGTCGTACGGAATCTTGACGCCCCCGATGATGCAGTCGCGCCCTTCCGTCAGTTGGTGCACGTCGAATCCTTGCCCTACTCTAATCAATGAAGCTCCGCTCCTCCTGCCGGCGCCGGGACAGCAGCAATTCCGCGATCGGCAAGTCCTCCGGCGTCGTGATCTTGATATTCAGATAATCTCCTTCGACGATGGCGACCTTGCGGCCCAGCCGTTCCAGCAGCATCGCGTCGTCCGTCGCGGCGGCGCCTTCGTCCTTCGCCCGCCGATGCGCCTCCATCAGGTCGGCGCGGGCGAACGCCTGGGGCGTCTGCACGGCCCACAGCGTCCGGCGCTCGGGCGTAGACGCGATCATGCCGTCTCCGTCCGCGATCTTGATCGTGTCCTTCACCGGCACGGCCAGCGCGGACGCCCCGTGGCGCTCGGCCGACCGGCAGCAAGCCTCGATCTGCGCGGGCGTGACCAGCGGGCGCGCCGCGTCATGGACGAGCGCGCCGTCCGTCGCCAGCGCCGCGAGGCCCGCGCAGACGCTGTCTTGGCGCTCCGCCCCGCCGGGCACGATCGCGGCGACCTTGCCCGCGTTCGCTTCGCGGACCGCTTCCCGGGCCCGCGCTTCCTCGCCCGGCGCCACGACGACGACGATCTCCGTCACCGCGGCGCACCGTTCAAAAGCCTCGAGCGTGCGGGCCAGCACGGACCGGCCCGCCAGCGGCAGGAATACTTTGTTCTCCGCCGCGCCCATCCGGGATCCCCGGCCGGCCGCGACGACCACCGCTCCCCACTTCATCGCCATGCCTCGCTTTCGGATACATAGAAAGAGGGCGGGACCAATAGAAGCGAGTCCCGCCCGTATTTCTTATCATCATACCCTCTTACTGCGCTTTTTCCAATAGCTTCGGCTTCGCGAATATCATCCGGCCGGCCGAAGTCTGCAAGACGCTGGTGACCAGCACTTCCATCGTCGTGCCGATATAGTCGCGGCCGCCCTCGACGACGATCATCGTGCCGTCATCCAGATAGGCGACGCCTTGCCCGTGCTCCTTGCCGTCCTTGATGACCTGCACGACGATCTCTTCGCCCGGCAGGACGACCGGCTTCACCGCGTTCGCCAGGTCGTTGATGTTCAGCACGGACACGCCTTGCAGCTCGCATACCTTGTTCAGGTTGAAGTCGTTGGTGACGACTTTGCCCTGCATCGCCTTCGCCAGCTTCACGAGCCGGCTGTCGACTTCCCCGCTCTCGTCGCTCGCGTCCTCGTAGATCAGCACTTTCACGTCGAGCTCCTTCTGAATCTTGTTCAAGATATCGAGCCCGCGGCGTCCGCGGTTGCGCTTGAGCAGATCGGACGAATCCGCGATATGCTGCAGCTCCTCCAGCACGAACTCGGGGATGACGAGCGTCCCCTCGATGAAGCCGGTCTTGCAGATGTCGGCGATGCGGCCGTCGATGATGACGCTGGTGTCCAAAATCTTGTGTTCTTCGTATCGGGGGCCTTCGTCTCGCTTGGTCTCGCCCTTGTGGCGCGATTGGGACCAGAGGGCCAGCTCGTCCTGCTTGCGGACGCCGATGTGCAGGCCCGCGTAAGCGAAGATCAGGGCCGTCAGCGCCGCGATGACGCCGCCGATCCGGGGCAGTTCGGCCAGATAAGGCTTTAGCAGCGCGGCGAAGACCAGGCCGCAGCCCCCGCCCAGCAAGCCGGTCGCAAGCAGCGAGACGGGCATGCCGGACAGCCGGTCGATGCCCCGTTGCAGCGCGGCCGACAGCGGTCCCGCGAGGCTCGTCGCGAGCATGAAGCCGAGCACGGCGCCGATGACGGCGGTATAAGTACTGCCGAATCCCGCTCCGGCGCCCGCGCTCGAAGCGCCCAGCACCGGATTCATCCATGAGGCCCCGCCGCCGAGCCGCCACGAAGACCAACCTTGCCCGAGCAAGAGGCCGATCAAGAGGCCGGCTAGCTGGATTACGCGTCTCATCATCATAAGTATCACTCCTGAGGAATCCATATTTTGTTACTAGTATGGTCCAAATTTCCCCAGGCTAATCGCCTATCCGACCCGGATTCTGAAAGGAATCTAATGCGACTTCCTTTTGTATTGCCGGACGCCTTGTTCTATAATGAGTCTTAAGAACGCCAATCTTCAGGTAAACCGAGGTGGAACGGATGAGCGCACCAACGCTGCAGGAGTTCCAGCGGCAGGTATCGGAACTCTTGCTCCGTCACCGCAGCCTGCTGGATGTCATGACCAAGTACAGTCAATCGAACGCTTCGGTCAACCGGGCTGTGTCCAAGTCGATCACCGAATGCGGATGCATCGAGCTGAATGCGAAGCAACAGGGATTCTCGGAAGAGATGGAACTCGACCAAGCGAACCGCCAGTCGAAGTCCCATATGGCCGGCCAATTGTGCGAGCATTGCAGCGATATCGTCCGCTCGGAGATGGGCAAGAATCTATTCTATCTGTCGGCCTACTGCAACCTGCTGGATATTGACCTCGAAGAAGTGGTCGCGAAGGAATCGGATAAGTGCAGTACCCTGGGCTGGTTCAACCTAACTTAGTTCCCGGAAGCGCGTTAAGCATGCAAATCGCAACCCCCTGAATCCTTCTCCCGGGAAGGATTCAGGGGGTTATTTGCTTGCGTACCGGGCGATTATGGCCACCCTCTTCGATCGCCCTACCCGCCGCCGCAAAACACGCCATCCCTCTTACAAGGGACAGGCGTCGGTTCATGCACCCGTTCTATCGCTACCGCTCGTGCCGCCGCCACAGAAAAACGCCAGCCCCTCTGACAAAGGACTGGCGTCGGTTCAAGCGCTATGCTCGGAATGCGAATTGTCTTCCTCGGTATTGCGCCGCTTTTTCTTCCGCTGGCGGGCGCGCCGGCCGGGGATGAGGCGTTCAACGTTTTTTTTTAAGCCCCAGAGCGCGTAGAAGAGCAGCATCAACAGGATAAACTTGGGGATCGCCCGCGGGAACATAAACGCGAGCGTCACGGCCGCCGCGACGACCAGAGGCACCGCCCAGACCGCCGCCTTAGGCAATCCTAGCTTTTTGAAGTTCGGATATTTCAAGCTGCTCACCATCAAGAAGGACAAAGCCAGCGTGCTGATCAGCAGCAGGGATACGCGCAGATCGTTATGGAACAAGGCAAGCGTGGCCAGCACGCCGCCGGCCGCCGGAATCGGAAGCCCGATGAAATAGCCGGGTACGCCTTCGATCACGTTGAACCGGGCTAGACGCAGCGCGCCGCAGATCGGGAAGATCGCGGTGATGATCCAGGCCAGCGCCGGGCTC
Source organism: Cohnella nanjingensis (assembly GCF_014212125.1). Taxonomy (GTDB): domain Bacteria; phylum Bacillota; class Bacilli; order Paenibacillales; family Paenibacillaceae; genus Cohnella; species Cohnella nanjingensis. Next base: position 18,317 of record NZ_JACJVP010000061.1, on the reverse strand, counting down.
ACGTTCGTGAAGGCCGCTTGGTACATAATAAAAGCAGGAGCCACGCCGAAGGAAATGACGTCGGACAACGAATCCAGTTCCTTGCCGAATTCGCTCTGCGCGTTCAGCGCGCGCGCCACTCTGCCGTCCACGCCATCCAACAGCATCGCGATGATCACCAGCAAGGCGGCGCCGTCGGCCCTGTCGTTAAACGCCATAATGATGGAGAGTACGCCCAGGAACAGGTTGCCCACTGTGAACAAGCTTGGTATGGACTTTGTGATCATCGATTCCACCTCGGCTTTACTATGCCCAATCCGCCCGTATGTAACAGCCGGTCTAACCGGCGGGACGTGGACAAGTCTTAAATGGCATGCCGTCGCCGGAAAAAATTAGGCACTCTCCCCGAAAACGACAACCCCCATTGTAGTCTCCCTATATCTGTCTGTCAATAAACACCTGCTCTTGAATGCGTTTCAAGCCCTCTTTGATCGTGCGCGCGCGCACTTCGCCGATACCGTCCACCTCGTCGAGCTCCTCGATCGAAGCCAGGACGATGTGCGGCAGCGCGCCGAACCGTTCGACCAGGTTGTGGATGATGATGCTCGGCAGGCGCGGGATCTTGCTCAGCATCCGGTAGCCGCGCGGCAGGAAGCCGTCTTCGGCGACCGAGTTGAGCGAGGCGTACCCGAGAACGCGGATCAAATGGGCCGTGTCAAGCAGTTCTTCCGACGTCAGCTTCTTTAACAAGTTCTGAATCTCCCGGATCCGGTCGTCGTTCGCGTCGCGGGCATAGTCTTTGAGCAGCAGGCGCGCCTCTTCCTCGGCGGAGCCGACCAGCTCCTCCATCTGCATGCTGATCAGGCGGCCTTCGTTGCCCAGCTCCAGCACGTAGCGGTTGATCTCCATCTTGATGCGGAGCACCATCTCGGCGCGTTGGATGACATAGGCGACCTCGTGCATCGTCACGAGCTCCTCGAATTCCAGCGCGGACAGGTTGGTCAGCGCCTGCGTGTAGACCGCCCGGTATTTCTCCAGCGTCTGGATCGCCTGGTTGGCCTTCGTCAGGATGACGCCCATGTCCTTGAGCGAGTAGCGCAGATGGCCCTGGTACAGCGTGATGATATTCCGGCGCTGAGAGATGGAGACGACCAGCTTGCCCGTCTGCTTGGCCACCCGCTCCGCCGTCCGGTGCCGGATCCCCGTCTCGATCGAAGGGATCGAGGAATCCGGAATGAGCTGCGTATTGGCGTACAGAATCCGCTTCGCGTCCTCGCTCAGGATGATCGCTCCGTCCATCTTGGCGAGCTCGTACAGGTAGTTCGGACTGAAATCGCAATTGATGGAGAAGCCGCCGTCCACGACCTCCATCACTTCGGGACTGTATCCCACCACGATCAGCGCGCCCGTCTTCGCGCGCAGCACGTTCTCGAGCCCGTCGCGGAAAGGCATGCCCGGAGCCACCATCTGGAGCAGCTGGTTCATCGTCTCTTGCGGGTGGTTCTCTTTCTCTTTGGTTTCTTTCATGTTTGTTCCGACACCCCCTATTCCAGTGCAGCTTTCAAGGCTTCCGCGACCGACTTCACGGGAACCAATTCAATACCGGCCGGCGGCTGCCAGCCTTTGATGCTGGCCTCCGGCAGGATGACTCGCTTGAAGCCAAGCTTGAGCGCTTCCTTCACGCGCTGCTCCGCGCGGGAGACGGCGCGAACCTCGCCGGTCAGGCCGACTTCGCCGAACACGGCGTCGAACGGGCGCGTAGGCAGGTCGCGGAAGCTCGAAGCCAGGCTGACCGCCGCCGCCAGATCGGCCGCGGGCTCGTCAAGCTTGACCCCTCCCGCCACGTTGACGTACGCATCTTGGTTCTGCATGAACATGCCCATCCGCTTCTCCAGCACCGCGATCACGAGCGTGATCCGATGGTGGTCCACCCCGGACGACATCCGCCTGGGCGAAGGGAAGTTCGTGGGCGCTACGAGCGCCTGCAGCTCGACGAGCACCGGCCGCGTCCCCTCCATGCTGGCGACGACGGTCGAGCCCGCTACGCCCAGCGGGCGCTCGGACAGGAACAGCTCGGAGGGATTGGTCACCTCGCGGAGGCCGTCCTCCGACATGTCGAAGATTCCGATCTCGTTCGTGGAACCGAAGCGATTCTTCACCGCGCGCAGCAGCCGGTAGGAATGATGGCGCTCGCCTTCGAAATACAGCACGCAGTCGACCATATGCTCGAGGAGCCTGGGACCTGCAATCGCGCCTTCCTTCGTGACGTGGCCGACGAGCACGGTGGCCACGCCGTTGCCTTTGGAGATGCGCATGAACTGCGCCGTGCATTCGCGCACTTGCGCGACGCTGCCCGGCGCGGACGGCACATCGGGCCGGTACACCGTCTGGATCGAATCGATGACCAGAAAGTCCGGCCGCACCTGCGCGATCGCCTCTTCGACGAGATCGAGATTCGTCTCGCACAGGACGTATAGATGCTCGCTCAGCGCGCCTAGCCGGTCGGCCCGAAGCTTCGTCTGGCGAACGGATTCTTCTCCGGATACATATAGCACCTTCAGTCCCTGCGCGGTCAGCGCGTGCGACGTCTGCAAGAGCAGCGTCGACTTGCCGATGCCCGGATCCCCGCCGACGAGCAGCAGCGAGCCGGGTACGAGTCCGCCGCCCAGCACCCGGTTGAGTTCGCCGAGTCCGGTCGGAATCCGGGGCTCGCGGCCACTTTCTATGTGTATGATGGATTGCGCTTTTTCTTTCGTCCGGGTGAGCTCCGTACGTCCCACCGGCGCCTTCACGACGGTCTCGGCTTCCTCCACCATCGTGTTCCAGGCGTGGCAGCCCGGGCACTTGCCCATCCACTTGGGCGACTCCGTGCCGCACTCCGAACAGACGAACTTGATCTTTAGCTTGGCCATGAACGACCCCTTGTGAAGCGGTATTACCAAAATTGTACCATAGTTCGGGACTCCGGTTAAACCCCGTTACCCGAATTCGGCTTCCGCAAACCGTAGCCGGGTGCGCGGGCGGCCGGAAACCCCGCCGCGTCCGCGCGGCCCTCCCCCGCAAAAAAAGGCCGCTCCCCACGGAAGCGGCCTACTTCGGAGCTGCCTATGCTTCACTCCCTTCACTCGCTTATCTCCACCACCACCAGATCAATCCGGCGATCGCCGCGAGGAGCAGGATCCAGCCTGCCATGTACAAGAGCAGGAGGAGGACCTTGAAGAGCAACACCAGCAGCAGCGCGACCCCCACTGCAGCTAGCGCCCAGGACAGCCAGCCAAACGGCCTCCGTCGGTACGGCGCATAGCGATAGGGACGGCTGCGGTGCGGCAGATTTCTGTATAAGCGTCTGATCCGATTCCCATTCACAACGATTCCCCCTACTCGCGCGACGGCAAAAACCCTCCGCCGCCGTCCTCCCGCGGGGCGGGACGAACGGCACGGAGAGTCTGACCGCAGTCACAGCTGCTAATAGGGTATGGCCCGGCTGCCCGGAAGGTGAACGCCCCTCCCGCCGGCGAAGGGCGGCTCGCGGCTCCGGCCGCTCCGCCCTGAGGATCGGCTGCTTCGCCCGCGTCGGGATTTAGACGAACAGCCGCGTGTCGTTGTTCCGCCCGAAGCGGTAGATCGCGATCAGCGCGAATGCGGCGGCGAACGCGAGCAGGATCGCTAGGTTCAAGTACAGGCTCCCGAACGCCTCGCCGTGCTGCAGCTTGTTAACCGTATCGAGCAGCCAGTGCTGAGGGAGGAAGTTCGAGATCCGCTTCACGGCGTCCGGCATGATGTCCATCGGGAAGTAGCAGCCGGCGAGCAGGCAGGTCGGCGTGACGATCAGATTGGACAGCGCGCCGGCCGAAGCGGTCGTCTTCGCGAAGGCGACGATGAGCAGCGAGAGGCTGATCGCGGCGAGGCCGAACAGGAGCAGCACGGTGATCAATTCGCCGGTCGGGATGCCGGAGTCGATGTGGAAGACGTTCTTCATAAAGAACAGCGTCGCCACGATCTGGATCACGATGACGAACAGGTTCACCAGCACATTGGACAAGACGTACGTTCTGGCCGAGACCGGCGAGGAAAGGAGCCGCAGGAAAGTGCGGTTTTCTTTCTCCTTCAGGATCAGCTCGGTCAAGTTCACCGACGAGAACATCATGAACGCGATAAGGAAGCCGAGCGACTGGTAAGTCATGTCTTTGACGTGGGAGGTGTCTTCGAGCGTCTCCGCGCTTACCTTGAAGCTGCTCTGGCGGTAGGCTTCATAAAGCCGATCGAAGGCAGCCTTGTCGCCTTGGACCGATTGGGCGATCGAGGCGACGTTCCCCAGGTAGTCGTTCAGCATGGCTTTGACGTACGCGGTTACCGACGCGCCCTTGACCGACAGCACCTGAACGTCCGCGGGCCGGCCCGCTCCGAGGCTCTCCCCGAAGCCCGCACCGAAGCGGATGCCGGTGTCGAGCTTGCCGGCCGCGATGTCGCTGCGCAGCGTCTCGTCGTCCATCAGCGTGATTTTGACCTGATCCAGTCCTTGAATGAACTGGATCGCGTCTTGCGTCAACGCTTGATCGCCGTCCGCGTTCACGATCCCGACGCGCAAGGGCTGCCCGTTGAAGCTGCCGTAGAGGAGCATGGAGACCAGCACGCCGATCAGCGGAAGACCGATGAACACGAGCCAACTCGATTTTTTGCGGAACGTCGACCGCAGCGTCTTGCGTACCAGCCATAGAATCTCGTTCATATTAGAGCGCCTCCCGTCTGCGCATGGAGATGATCGCGATCGCCAGGAAGGCGACGGCTATTGCCAGGTTCAAGCCGATGGCGGGCAGCGCCGCGCCGAGTTCGTTCGAGTAGATGATTTTGTTGATGGCCACGTTGGCCCAGCGAAGCGGAGAGAGGTTGGTGACCGCGCCCATAAAGTTATCCGCGTCTCCGATCGGGAAGTAGGCGCCGCCGAGGAACGAGGCCAGCTGCGTGAAGATCATGACGATCGAGCGCGCCGTTTCGCCCTTGAAGAAGTAGCTGAGGCCGAGTCCCAGCGAGACGGCGAGCAGCACCTCGCTTAGCAGCACGAGGAACACCATGCCGAAGTGATCGCCCCAATCGGCTTTGAACACGTACTTGCTGAACAAGACGACCGCCAGGACGCAGATCAGATTCGAGAAGAGGCAGCCGATAATTTTGCCGGCGAAAATCTCGCTCTTGGAGACGGGAGCCGCCGAGAGACGGATGGCCGTATTGCGGGACCGCTCTCCCCGGATTAGGGAACTCGCCGACATGGCCGCGTACAGCGCGATCATCGTCGTCATCGCGATCGCGTAGTAATCGATGGAGCCGGGCGACTTATCCGCCTGGAGCGCCGTCTCCTTGACGATGTCGTGCGGCGCGCTCGCGTTCGCGAGTACCGCCTGAGCCGCCGCGGGGTCCGTCTTCATCGCCGAAGCCGCCAAGTTGTACCGCTGCGCGAACGCCGTTAGCATCCCCTGCACGATGTTGTCTTCGATCGTGCTCTTCGTGCTGCCGTAGAAGCGAATGCCTTCATTTCCAAGCTCCACATAGGCGACGTAGTTGTCGCTCTTCACTTCCTCCTGACCGTTCATCCCCTCGCCGAGCGGCGTGAAATGAACGTTCCCCTGTCCGACCGTCTTGACGAAGCCGTCCCAGTAGCCGCCGAGCGCCGGGCTCGCTCCCGTATCTTTGTACAGCACCTTCATCTCGCCAAGCTCGACGTTGCCGCTGAACGCATTGGACAGCGCCATCCCCAGGATAAGAATAAGGACGATCGGGAAGGCCAGCATGAACACAAACGTCCGTTTGTCGCGCAGCGCCTGTTTGATCTCCTTAAGTGCGATAATTAACGTTTTCACGGGTGATCCCCTCCTTAGTCCCTCAGGTTCCGGCCGGTCAAGGTCAAGAATACGGTCTCGAGGTTCGGCGCCTGCTCTTCGACCGAACGGATCTCCGCGCGATCGCGGATGAGCTGCTGAATGATTTGGTTCAGGTTGTTGACCTCGGCCTTGGAGTTGATCATGACCATCTGGTCTTCGATCCGGACGGTAGCGACGCCCGGAATTTGCTTGAGCGATTCGACTTTGATCTCGTCCTCCGATTTGATACCGATCCAGATGTCCTTCGTGTCGGTGATGATCGCCTTCAGCTGCTCTTTGGTACCTTCGGCGATGATCTTCCCGTGGTCCACGATCGCGATGCGGGTGCAGATCTCCTCGACTTCTTCCATGTAGTGGCTCGTATAGATGATCGTGCAGCCCATGTCGTTCAGCTTCCGTACGGAGTTCAGGATGTAGTTCCGCGATTGCGGGTCGATGCCGACGGTCGGTTCGTCCATGATGATCAGCTTCGGCCGGTGCGCGATGGCGCAAGCGATGTTCAGTCTCCGCTTCATCCCGCCGGAGAAGTTCTTCGGGTACGCCTTGTGCTTGTCGCCGAGTCCGACGAATTCCAGCGCCTCTACCGTCCGCTCCTTGAGCTGCTCCCCCCGCAAGCCGTACAGGCCGGCGAAGAAACTCACGTTCTCGTAGGCGGTCATGTCTTCGTAGATGGCCAGATCCTGAGGGACGACGCCGATGTTCGACTTGGCGAACTTGGCGTTCTTCGCGATGTTCTTGCCGAGGAGATCGATCTCGCCCTTCGTGCTGCGCAGCAAGGAGGAGATCATGTTGATCGTCGTGCTCTTGCCGGCGCCGTTCGCCCCCAGGAACCCGAAGATCTCTCCCTCGCGCACCGCCAGCGACATATTGTCGACTGCGATAAAGTCGCCGAACTTCTTGGTTAAGTTGCGAATCTCGAGTACGTTGCTCATCGCGTTTCACTCCCGCTTCGTATTGGCTTATGAACTCATTCTAAGAAAAAAGATGAACCTATGTCAGTGCATAAGTTCATCCTTTGCATATGAGAAATATCATATTTGCCTTCATGAGATTGTTCACTTCGGGCTGCCGTAGGGCAGGAGCGTCGTCACGCTGAAGCCTCTCGCGCCGTCGACGATGACGGTGCCGCCGGCCGAAGCCGCCCGCTCCTCCATGCCGACGATGCCGATGCCCTTGACGATCTTGGGCGCGCCGCGGCCGTTGTCGGCGACGAGCGCCTTGATGACGGTGTTGAGCACTTTGACCTCGAAGTGGATCTCCGTCGCCTGCCCGTACTTGAGCGTATTCGTAGCCGCCTCCGTCGCGTTCTGCTGGATAATCTTCCATTGAATCGGCGTGATGACATCCAAGTTCCCTTCGTAGGTCAGCTTTGCGTCGATGGCGTGCTTGGCCGACAGCTCGTCGACGAACAGCCGGAGGCGGTTGATGCCGAGCTCCTCGGATCGCGGCTTCATGTTCTTCAGCGTCAATCGGATGCGCTCCAGCCCTTCCTTGGAGATCGCGATCGCGTTCTGGAGCAGCTCCGACGCTTTGTCGCGGTCGGACGCCATCAGCCGCTTGGACGCCTCCATCTGGATGAGAGCGCCGGCCATCGCGTGCCCGACCTCGTCGTGGATCCGCTGGGAGAGGCGGTTGCGCTCCTCCAGCTTGATCGTATATTCGGATTGCCGGATGTATTCGTTGTTCTCGTTCAGCGCCCGGCTCAGCCGCTGCAGGTCGTCCCGCATGGCCTCCCGCTCGTCCTCGTAAGCCTTCAGCTTGTCCATGTGCACGCGGTTGCCCGCATAGAGGAGGTAGCTGAGGAAGGCCGCCAGGACGTAGATGGGCAGCATCGCCTGCGGCACGAACAAGGCCGGCACCGCCATGGTCAGGAGCGCGTATCGCCGCCGCCTGACGTGCAGAGACACGAACTCGTAGATGTTGACGGGCAACAGCACGATGAACAGCGGGTCCAAGCGAACGGCGCAGTACACGACGCACGCCGCCGACAAAAAGATCATGAGCTGCTTTGGATGCTTGCGCTTGAAGAGCGGAATCGCCATGTTCAGGCTGAGGTAACTTAAGTAGGCCAACGTAAGCCAAGCCGTGTTGTCGGAGGCCCCTAAGTAGAGGACCGCGATGATGTAGAACAACAGTCCCGCCTTGTTCCCGATCGTCCAGAAATCCATGGATCGTACTCCTTAGTCTTCCTGCAGTTTCACTTCGCCCGTCAAATAGTAGATCGCGATCTGCGTGCGATGCTCGAGCCCGGTCTTGTTCAGCACGGAGGTGATGTAGTTGGCGATCGTCCCCTCCGAGATGAACAGCTTCTTCGAGATCTCCTTGTTGGACAGCCCCTTCGCGATGAGCGCCATGATGTCGAGCTCCCGGTCGGTGAATAGGCTCCGGTCGATCTTGCCCCGCTCCGGGACCGGGACGGCCTGCACGGGGGCGGCGTTCCCGGATGGGATCGCGGCGCCTGCGATCAGCGTCGAGCGGAGCTTGTCGAGCACGACGTCCTGCAGGACGCGTTGATCGTGGTACACGCTCTTGATCGCGTCGCGGATGCGTTCGGGATCGTTGTTCTTCAGCAGGTACCCGCGCGCCCCCGCCTTCACCGCTTCGAGGATGAATTCGTCGTCGTCGAACGTCGTGAGGATGAGCGGCTTCACCGCGGTGCGCTCCGAGATCTGCCGGGTCGCCTCCACGCCGTTCATATTCGGCATCCGCACGTCCAGGAGCGCGACGTCGGCCTCATGGTTCAGGCAGAAGTCGACGGCCTGCACGCCGTCCTCCACCGTGCCTACGACCTCGAACTCGTCGAAGCTGCCCAGGATGATCTTCATGCCTTCCCGGATAAAGGAGTTATCGTCTGCGATAAGGACTTTGATCTTCAAATGAATAGGCCTCCCGTTCATGCGATCCCGATAACGGCTTTTGCGGCCTATTATCGCACGGGAAGCCCGGCAGCACAATATAGACCGCTTCCGAACAAGCTGTCCGGGGCGTTCGGCGGTCAGAAACGCAAAAAACCGTCCGACCCCGGGGGATCGGACGGCTCTGCATCCACTTCGCGCGATTATGGGTTATGCGGGACCGCTTCGCCTTGCGGCTCCACCACGAGGGTGCCGTCCTTCTCGTCGATGACGAGCGTGTCGCCCTTGCTGATCTTGCCCAGCAGCAGATCTTCGGACAGCCGGTCCTCGATATGCTTCTGGATCGCGCGGCGCAGCGGACGCGCGCCGTACTGCGGATCGTAGCCCTCCTTGGCGAGGAACGCCTTGGCGGACTCGGTCAGATCGAACTTCACGTCGTGTTCGAGCAGGCGCTTGCGCAGCTCGTCGGCCATCAGCGTCACGATGCGGGCGATGTGCACTTCCTCGAGCGGATGGAAGACGATCATCTCGTCGATCCGGTTCAGGAATTCCGGACGGAACGACTTCTTGAGCTCCGCCAGCACCTTCTCCTTCATGACGTTGTAGTCGCGTCCCGCATCCTGCGCGGCCGTGAAGCCGAGCGTCGAGTTGCGCTTGATCTGATCGGCGCCGACGTTCGACGTCATGATGATCAGCGTGTTGCGGAAGTCGACGGTGCGGCCCTTGGAGTCGGTCAGACGGCCGTCTTCCAGCACTTGCAGCAGCACGTTGAACACTTCGGGATGCGCCTTCTCGATCTCGTCGAGCAGGACGACCGAGTAAGGCTTGCGGCGCACCTTCTCCGTCAGCTGGCCGCCCTCGTCGTAGCCGACGTATCCGGGAGGCGCCCCGACGAGGCGGGACGTGGAGTGCTTCTCCATGTACTCCGACATGTCGATGCGGATGACGGCGTTCTCGTCGCCGAACATCGCCTCGGCCAGCGCGCGGGCGAGCTCCGTCTTGCCGACGCCCGTCGGGCCGAGGAAGATGAACGAACCGATCGGACGCTTCGGATCCTTGAGTCCGGCGCGGGAGCGGCGGACGGCGCGGGAGACCGCCACGACGGCTTCGTCTTGGCCGATGACCCGGTCGTGCAGAATCTCCTCCATCTTAAGGAGACGCTCGGTCTCTTCCTCCGCCAGCTTGACGACAGGAATGCCGGTCCAGCTCGCGACGACTTGGGCGATGTCCTCCGGCGTCACTTCGGAGTCGGTGCGGCCTTGCTTTTCTTTCCATTGGTTCTTCGTCATATCGAGCTCTTCGCGAATCTTCTGCTCGGTATCGCGAAGGGCCGCCGCTTTCTCGAACTCTTGGCTCTGCACCGCCGCGTCCTTCTCCTTGCGGATGTCTTCGAGGCGGGATTCGAGCTCCTTGAGATTCGGCGGTACCGTGTACGACCGCAAGCGGACTTTGGAGCTCGCTTCGTCGATCAGGTCGATCGCTTTGTCCGGCAGGAAGCGGTCGGTAATGTAGCGGTCCGACAGCTTCACGGCAGCTTCGATCGCCTCGTCGGTGATCTTCACGCGGTGATGCGCTTCATAGCGGTCGCGCAAGCCGTGGAGGATCTGAATCGCTTCGTCCGGCGACGGCTGATCGACGGTGATCGGCTGGAAGCGGCGCTCGAGCGCGGCGTCCTTCTCGATGTACTTGCGGTATTCGTCCAGCGTGGTCGCGCCGATGCACTGCAGTTCGCCGCGCGCGAGCGCCGGCTTCAGAATATTGGAGGCGTCGATGGCGCCTTCCGCGCCGCCCGCGCCGATGAGCGTATGCAGCTCGTCGATGAACAGAATGACGTTGCCCGCTTGGCGAATCTCGTCCATGATCTTCTTCAAGCGGTCCTCGAACTCCCCGCGGTACTTCGTGCCGGCGACGACGGAGCCCATGTCGAGCGTCATGACGCGCTTGTCGCGCAGCGTCTCCGGAATCTCGTTGTTCACGATCTTCTGCGCCAGTCCCTCCGCGATCGCCGTCTTGCCGACGCCGGGTTCGCCGATGAGGACCGGGTTGTTCTTCGTGCGGCGGGAGAGCACTTGGATGACGCGCTCGATCTCGTTCGACCGGCCGATGACCGGATCGATGTTCCCGTCGCGGGCGCTGGCGGTCAAGTCGCGGGCCAGCCCGTCAAGGGTAGGCGTGCTGACGTTGTTCGAAGGCCCGTGGTTCTGCGAGACGCTCTCGCTGCTTCCGAGGAGCTGCAGCACTTGCTGCCGCGCCTTGTTCAGGCTGATGCCCAGGTTGTTCAGCACGCGGGCCGCGACGCCTTCTCCTTCGCGGATGAGCCCGAGCAGGATATGCTCCGTGCCCACGTACGTATGACCGAGTTTGCGCGCTTCGTCCATCGACAGCTCGATGACCTTTTTCGCGCGAGGCGTGTAGGCAATATTGGTCGGCTGCTCTTGGCCGCGACCGATCAGCGATTCGACTTCGTCCTGGATCTTCTCCAGGCCGAGCCCCAGGGCGATGAGCGCCTTGGCGGCAATGCTCTCCCCTTCGCGGATGAGACCGAGAAGGATATGCTCCGTACCGATGTTATTGTGTCCCAGGCGCACCGCTTCTTCCTGAGCCAAAGCCAGAACCTTCTGTGCGCGTTCGGTGAATCTTCCGAACATCATGAGACAACACCTCCTCTATAAAGTTAAGAATAGATGATTTAGGCGCGCGTTTCCAGTCTCGAGCGAATCATTTCCGCCCGGGCCATGTCCCGCCGCTCCGGTTCGAGCGATTCCCCGTAGGTCATCTGGAGGAAGCCGGGCTGCGTCGAGACGAGCAGCTCGTTCAGCGTCTCGGGATCGACCGTCGGCAGCAGGCCCAGATGGACCCCGAGCCGCACGTCCGACAGCCGCTGCGACGCTTCCTTCGAATCGATGATGACGGCGTGGGACAGGATGCCGAAGGACCGCTTGACGCGGTCTTCGATCCGCGGCCTGGATTCGGCCATCAGCTTCGCGCGGGCGGCCTTCTCGTGCTCGATCATCTGGCGCGCGACGGCGTGCAGATTGTCGATGATCTCCGTCTCCGACTGGCCGAGCGTGATCTGGTTGGACACCTGGAACAGGTTGCCCGTCGCTTCGCTGCCCTCGCCGTACAGGCCGCGGACCGCGAGCCCGACTTGCGTGACGGCGGAGAGGATCCGGCTGATCTGCCCGGTCAGGACGAGCGCGGGCAGGTGCATCATCACCGAGGCCCGGATTCCCGTTCCGACGTTGGTCGGACAGCTCGTGAGGAAGCCGTATTTCTCGTCGAACGCGTAATCGACGCCCTCCTCGAAGATGTCGTCGATCTTGCTGGCCCAGTCCCACAGCTCGCGAAGCTGAAAGCCCGGCCGCAGGCATTGGATGCGCAGATGGTCTTCCTCGTTGATCATGATGCTGATGTCCTCGTTCTGTCCGAGGATGAGCGCGCCGTTGCGGGAGTCGTTCGCGAGCGCCGGGCTGATGAGGTGCTTCTCCACCAGCACCAGCTTCGCGAGCTCCGTCAACTCGGAGAGCCGGAGCTCCTCCAGCGGTCCGAGACCGTTCAGCCGTCCGCTCTCCGCGACGCCGAGCAGCTGCTCCATCGCTTCGTGGGACTGGGTCGGCGTGGCCAGCATCGGGAACGGATAGCTGCGCAGGTTGCGGGCGATCCGGATGCGGCTGCTGAGCACGACGTCGCGGTCGGGACCTTCGCTGCGCATCCACGGACTTAACGCCTGTTCGGAAAAATTACGTTTGGTCATGGGAACCGCCTCCCCTCCTTACCCGTTGCTGATTTCTTTCTCCAGATCCCGGATGCGGTCGCGAAGCTGGGCGGCGGTCTCGAAGTCCTCCCGCTCGATGCGTCCCTGCATCTCCCGCTTCAGCCGGTCGATCTCTCGCTTCGTCTTGACCCGGCCGCCCGCGCGCTTGGGCACTTTGCCGACGTGCACCGTATTACCATGTACCCGCTTCAGCAGAGGGTCAAGCCGCTCGGCGAAGTGCTTGTAGCAGTGGCTGCAGCCGAACCGGCCGAGCTTGCTGAACTGCGAATACGTCATGCCGCACATCTCGCAGCGGTGCGTCTGCGCCTTCGTTCCCGCGGCGCCGGACGGCTCGAAGTCCATCAATCCCGAGAGCAGGTTATGAATGGAGAATCCGCTGGGCGTCCCGGGGATGAGCTCCCCCTTCTCCCGCGCGCACGATTCGCAGATGTGCAGCTCGGCCTTCTCCCCGTTCACGATCTTCGTGAAGTGGAGCGTAGCCGGCCGCTTGCCGCATTCCTGACATTGCATGGGCATTGCCTCCTTCCGGCAGTCGCGCAGTCGCTTCTTATCGGGCCAGCAGCGTCAACAGCATGGCCTTCACCAGCTTGGCGCGAATCTCGTCCCGCAGCGGCAGCTTGAGCGCCAGCGCCTCCCGCGAGACGGCGGCCTTGATGAGCCGCGCTTCCCGCAAGGTCAAGAATCTCGACTCGGCCAGCTGATAGATCAAGCCCTCCGCCGCGGTCTGGTCGATCTGGTCTCCGACCGTCTGGTGGATATGGTGCTGCACCGCTTCGAGCGACGGCAGGTCGACGCGCTGGATGCGGATGTACCCGCCGCCGCCGCGCTTGCTCTCTACGTAATACCCTTTTTCGAGGGTGAAGCGCGTGCCGATGACGTAATTGATCTGCGACGGGACGCAGGAGAACTTCTCGGCCAGATCGCTCCGCTGGATCTCGACCGCGCCCTCGGAGCTGTTCTGCAGGATTTGCTTCAAGTAATGCTCGATCAAATCCGATATGTTGCGCATGCTGAGCCCCCTTTCCCGGAGAATGGCTCGGTCGGTCAGGCCGTCCGCGGCAAGGATCTGCGGCGAACGGGCGCTGACTCTGACTTTGACTTTCTTTGACTATAATCACATTATACGCACTTTTGGCTTGTTTGCCAAGTGCCGCCCCATTCTCCAGCAAAAAAGCCGGGTACGTGCTGTTTCTAGTATGGGGGCGGCACCAGGGGTTTATTCAGAAGAAGTCCAGCAAATGCGTCGTCCGGACGGGAATTCGGCGCGTCAGCAAGCCGACGGCGCGCTCGGATCCGGTCAGCCTGCCGATGCGTGCCAGCCATTCGGGCCGGCGGTCGCCCAGCAGCATCGCGGTCAGCGTCTGAATGTCGCAGACGACGTCGGCTTCCGTCGCCTCCCCTGCCGTCCCGGCGGCAAGCGGCGTCATCCGCGCCTCGCCGCCCGGCGCGAAGACGACTTCGAAGGTCCCGTCATTCCACGACGCATGGGCATCTGCGAGCCGCAGGGTCAGCCGCTCCTCGCCGGGACCGCCATGGAACGGATACTGGCCAACGAACGCGGGCGCGTCGACGATCCGCGACATGAAGTAAGCCTTCAGCTCCTGCTTGATGCGGGGCTCCGGCAGCAGGAAGGGCAGCTCGTCGTCGACGGGCATCGTAACGGTCATCTTGTCGATCATCGAGTCGTGATTCAGGACGAAGTTCCAGAGTCCGCGCCGGGCGGCGTCGCTCAGCTCCACCCATTCGTGCACGGTCATGATCCGGTCCTCGATGCTATAGCATATGTAGCCTTCGGCTTCACCGCTTCCGTTGCGGTACAACGCGACCAGGCCGGGCTTGTTCCAACGCCGGTCGGCCCACCACGCTTCCTCGCGGACCAGCGTCCCCGTATACCGGGACGCGAACCGCGCGTACACCGGATCGATCAGCGCCGTATCCTTCTGCACCCGCTCTACGGTTCCTTCGGTTTCCTCCCGCTTCGGGAAGTGGCTCTTCTCGATCTCGTACTGCTTGCGGGACACCGTCATCTCCCAGCCGTACTTGCGGTAGAACGGGAAGGAGAACGGCGCCAGCATGCTGATCGTCTGTCTCTGCTCGCGCATCACGCCGAGCGAATGGGCGAGCAGCCGGGACACGCACCCGTGCCTTCTGGCCTCCGGCCAGGTCGCCACGCCGGCGACCCCGCCCATCTTCATCTTCCGTCCCTGCACCCAGGCCTCGAAGGGCAGCAGGGACAGCCCGGACAGAAGACGTCCCGCCTCGTCGAAGGCTCCCCAGCTCTCCTCGGGGCGGAACTTCTTCCTCTCCGACTCCAGCCGCTCCGGCGGCATCTTGTATTGGAACGCGAATTCGGACAAGGCGATACGCTCGTCAAAGTGTTCGGGGGACAATTGCCGTATGATCATCGCGGAAGACCTTCTTTCCTTTTTCCTCCATCATACCCGATCGGGACGGCTCTGCGCACGTCTGCCCTCTCCATATCCAAAGCTGCACGGCTATCCGGTCGTTTGCCAAGACAGAGCGCGGTTTTTTTCCTTTCATTCATCCGCTAATGCGGGTGCCTCTTCTTCGCTTTCAAGCTGCTGAACGATTTGTTTCAAGAGCGGTTCCTTCGATTTGTGACACACAAGCAGACCTTCGGCGGTCGATACGATGATTAGATCCCGGACGCCGATCACGACCGTTCTCGTTTGATCCCCGACGATGATATTGTCCGCCGATGCGACCGCGCGAACCGTTCCTTGCACGATATTGCCGTGCGCGTCCTTGTTCAGGACCCGCTCCAGCGAGGTCCATCGGCCCATATCGTCCCATTCGAAGTCGACGGGAATCGTATAGACGCGCTTCGCCTTCTCCAGAATGGCGTAGTCGACCGAGATCTTGGGCAGTTCCGCGTACACGGCCTCCCATTCCTCGCCCGCGCCGGCCAATCGGCTCCACATCCCAGGCTGATGCGCCTGCATCTCGGCCGCGATGGTAGACGGCCTCCATGCGAAGATCCCGCAATTCCAGTACGTGTTCGGCGTATGGATGAGCGCCTCCGCCCGGTCCGCGTCCGGCTTTTCGATGAAGCGCGCGACCCGATATGCGCTGCCCAGCCGATCGTTCGCATCGGCCTGCATATAGCCGTAGTTCGTCTCCGGCCGATTCGGCACGACGCCAAGCGTCACGATCGAACGGCCGACTCCGGCGATCGCTTCGGCTTCTTCCAGGGCGCTCGCCAGAGCCCCGGTATCGGGAATGTGCTGATCCGAAGGGATCATGATCAGTACGTCGTCGTCCTTTTTCCGCAGGAAGTGCAGCGCCGAAAGCGCCACGCAAGGTCCTGTATCTCGCTGCACCGGCTCCGTAATGATTCGGTCGGGGTCCAATTCGGGCAGCTGCTCGCGCACGAGCCCCACGTAGGCGGCTGCCGTCGCTACGTACAGCCGAGGCGGCGCCACGAATCGGGCCAATCGCCGATAGGTGAGCTGCAGCATCGTCTCCTCCGCAGTTAGCGCCAGGAACTGCTTCGGCTTCCCGCCCGCGCTGTGCGGCCACAGACGATGCCCTTTGCCGCCGGCCATAATGACGATGTTCATCTCTCTTCTCCTCCCGGGAGGCCCTGTGCCGCCATGGCAGCATTCGCGCCCCGCAGTCCGATCCCGGCCGATCGTCGCCAGCCGCCGTTGTATGGATCATTGTATGGACCGCTTTACCGTATGGCATGGACGATCGACCCCACCAGACGAAAATGAAGCCGATATCCGTGAAACAGATCGGCTGGCCTATGGTCCTATTGCTCCGAATCTTCTTTATTAAACTCGAGATTAGGCACCCTTATTGAATTCGTATCCAGCGTTTCATGGAAGCCGACAGTCGCTTTATAAACTACGGCCCTGTCTTCTTTTTTCGATCGCGGTTTTGTAAACCTTGAGCAAATTATCCGTCATCGCATTCATGGACCAATTCTTCATGCCCCACTTATGCGCATTCATGCCCAGCTTCGTGCGGTACTCTTCGTCTGCCAGCAATTTGTCTAATCCACGGGTTAGCGCGTCTATGTCCCCTACAGGATAAAGAAGACCTGTTACGTCGTGCTCAACCATCTCCGGTAACCCCCCTACTTTGCTGACAACAGTCGCCTTCCCTGCGATTTGGGCTTCGATTAACGACACAGACTGATTTTCCGTCAGACTCGGCAGTACAAATATATCGGCCAAACGCAGCAGTGCCGGGATGTCATCCCTTTTTCCCATGAACTGAACTTCTCTCTCCAAACCTAACGTTTTACTTTGGTTCAAAAGCTCCTCCTTTTTCGCCCCGTCACCCACAATCCAACAAACCCAATCTTTACGTTTTGCCTTTAATTTACCGAGAGCGGCCAAAAGATGATGGATGCCTTTTAGTTCTACCAACCGTCCCGTAAAAATAATGACCTTTTTATCGGAAGGGTGCTCGACGTCGGCCTTCTCCTTCATTCGTTTAGAAAAATTGTCAACATCAAAACCGTAGGGAAACACTTTCAACTGTTCGTCGGGCACTTTAAATTCATCGGTTAAAATTCGCTTTAGCCATTGATTTGCCACATGGGTGATTTCGGCTACGGTAGCACCCGTATGTTCGATCGCATTGTAGTAAGTATGGGCTATATAATTGGTCGGGTGCTTAATATTTCGAATTTCATGAGCGACGCAGCCATGCAAAGTGGCTACAAGCGCTGTGCTCCGCTGGCGGACCCTCGCCATGGCTGTGGTAGAAATGACATCCTGCGTATGAATGATATCGTAGTCGCTTATATTGAAGTACGCCGCAGCGAGCTCAAACATATGTCTCTGGAATTCTGCGTATTGGACGAGCGGATTCGCATGGAAAACAGGATCGGAGGTTAAATTCAGCTTGGCTTTCAGCAGCGGAAGCAGCTTATCTTTGGATATCTTTCGGTTTGGCTCGATCATCTGAATAAATGAATTCGTGCTATCGTCCCCGTTTCCGAGAAGATCCACTTCATGCCCCAGCGTTTCCAGCCTATTTCTAAGCTGAAGCATAAAAGGCCATACCCCCCCTATGTGCGGGACTGGCCAATAAGTGGCAAGCAATATTTTCATGAGGTGTCTCTTCCTTTCTAAACCTAATTGTCGCCGCGCTTTTAGCATATTAATTGAGCATGAGACAAGTTCGGGCGAAAACTAGTGTTATTAAGCCTTATCATTCTGTGAATATCTGACTGGCCCCGATCCAATCATTGAGGTTGGGGATTTTTTCTACGACAGCATGTCGTCCAACGAGGGATCGACCGGCATGCCCGTCTGTGACTGGCGCGCATCTTCGTCTTCTACTGACGGTCTAGGCAGCAGCTGAGGATTTAGAGGGAAATCGATATTGGTGTGGCTCTCCGTTCAACTACTTGCATTTGTACATCTAATTTACCTCGAATCAAAGGTTTGTCGGTATTTTAAACGTACAACTTATTTGGCGGAAATCCCGTCCAAACGCAAAAAAACGGCCGATTTAGTTGTATATTTGCAACTAAATGGCCGTTAAGCGGTCTATTGGACGAAATAAGATGTACGATTGCAACTTATTTACCTTTCGGCGGTCTAAGAAGCACGATTGCAGCTTCGCTTATTGGCTCGACTGCGGACCGTGGGTCGGGCTCGCCGTTTCCGGACAACAAAAAAAGGGCTTGCGCCCTGAAAACCGGATGCGAAACGAAGCTAGAAACATCTTTGCCTGTGGTATGCTGCGGCTTGAGCCTTTACCTTCACCCTAACAGGTGTTGGTTGTAGGATAAGCCCTCGACCGATTAGTACTCGTCAGCTACACACATTACTGTGCTTACACCCCGAGCCT
>NZ_JACJVP010000060.1:2011-16643 GCF_014212125.1 Cohnella nanjingensis | reverse complement strand
GAAGCGGGCGGTCCGGCGTGCTGTAACGATAAAAAGTATCGTTACAGCCGGGAAGCAGGCGGTCCGGCGTGATGTAACGATAAAAAGTATCGTTACAGCCGCGAAGCGGGCGGTCCGGCGTGCTGTAACGATATGGCGTTTGCATGATTTTGGTCATAGGACTTATATAGGGGGTTTAGAAAGGAGCGGGTCGCTGCGCTTACATCTCTGGAATTCGCGGCGCGATCCCACCGATTCGGCGCCGACGCCTATCCGCGATTGTTCCCCGGTAGGCCGCGGCTCGGCGGTAGATTCGTCCCTTTACCGTTGGCGTGCCCATGATCATCCCCATCCCCATCCCCATCCCCAAAAAAACGTGTCCATCCTCGAAGAAAAGGACGGACACGTCTGCAGACGTGTCTTCCTTTAGATCATTAACAGTTCGCGGATCTCCTCTTCGGTGATCGCGGACAAGGCTTCTTCGCCCGGTTGAATGACTTCGGCGATGAGGTCCCGTTTGCGCTGCTGCAATTCGTACATCTTCTCCTCGATCGTCCCCTGCGTGACGAGGCGGATGACCTGGACGACCTTCTTCTGCCCGATGCGGTGCGCCCGGTCGGCCGCCTGCTGCTCGACCGCCGGATTCCACCAGAGATCGTAGAGGATGACGGTATCGGCACCCGTCAGGTTCAGGCCGGTGCCGCCGGCGCGCAGCGAGATGAGGAAGATATCGTTCTCCCCTTCGTTGAATCTTCGGCACAGCTCGACGCGTTCCGGCGGCGGCGTATGGCCGTCCAGATAGAAGCAAGGCAGCCCGCGCAAGCTTAGCTCCTCCCGGATGATGCTGAGCATCGAGGTGAACTGGGAGAAGATAAGCATGCGCTTGCCTCCGCTGAGCGCCTCGTCGACGATCTCCAGCAGCTGCTCCAGCTTGCCGGAATCCCCTTCGTACTGCTCCACGAACAGCGCGGGATGGCAGCACAGCTGGCGCAGACGGGTCAGTCCGGCCAGGATCCGCATGCGGCTCTTCTGGAAGCCCTCTTCCCGCAGATGCAGAAGCGCCTCGGCTTGCAGCTTCGACAGGTAGGCGACGTACAGCTTCTTCTGCTCGTCGGTCAGCTCGGAGTGCTGGAGCGTCTCGATCTTGTCCGGCAGTTCCTTGAGCACGTCGCTCTTCATCCGGCGCAGGATGAAGGGCCGGGCCCGCTTCGCGATCGTCTCGCGGGGCAGATCGGAGAACGCTTTGCGGCCGCCGAACAGCTCCGGGAAGACGGCATCGAACAGCGACCACAGCTCCTCGAGCGTGTTCTCGATCGGGGTACCCGTCAGGGCGAACCGGTATCCGGCGCGAATGCTCTTGACCGCCTGCGAGGTCTGGGTCGCATGGTTCTTGATGGCCTGCGCTTCGTCCAGGAACAGCGAATGGAACCGCTGTTCGGCGTACAGCTCCATATCGCGGCGGAGCAGCGGGTACGAGGTGATCAGCACGTCGACGCTGCCGAGCTCGCCGAGCATGTCGCTCCGCTCCTGCTTAGCGCCCGCAGCGAGCTGGACGTTCAAGTCGGGCGCGAAGCGGGCGATCTCGTTGCGCCAGTTGTAGATGAGCGAAGCCGGCGAGACGATCAGGACGGGAAGTCCCGATTCCCGCAGTTCCTCGCGGACCGACTCGATGAAGGCGATGCTCTGCAGCGTCTTGCCGAGGCCCATGTCGTCGGCGAGGATGCCGCCGAAGTGGTAGTGCGCGAGCGTCTTCATCCATTGGTAACCATACTTCTGATAGTCTCGCAGGATGCCCGCGACGGACGGCGGCACCTCGAATTCGAGATTGTCGGGATTCTTCATGTTGTCCAGCAACTGGCGCAGCGAGCGGCCGAGCTTGACGCTGTTGCCCCGGACGTCCGCGTCCATGAGCTGCAGGCCGCGCACGACGGACAGGTCCAGACGGGAGCCCTTGATCTCCTGCTTGCGGACGCCCATCTCATCCATCATGCGGGAGATCTCAAGAAAGCCGCTGTCCTCCAGAGATAGGTAAGCTCCGCTGGACAGGCGATAGTACGGCTTTTTCTCGACCAGATTGCGCAGGATATGCCGGATCTCCTCGTCGTCGATGCCGTCGATATCGAAGCGGACCTCGAGCCACTGGGTGTGCGAGTCGATATCGATCGACATCTTCGGCAGCGGCGGCGTCGCATGAATCATCGTCCGCATGGCGCCGGTGGCGTTCACTTCGGCGAGCCGCTGCAGTTGGGGGAGGAGGCGGTACTGGAAGCGGTAGATCTCCTCTTCGTCGTCCAGATACAGCTCGCTGCCGTTGTACTTGAAGTCGGCGCGCTCGATGAGGCCCATGATCCGGCTCTCGCGCTCGATATCGCGCAGCAGGATGCGGTCCGTGCCCGTCTTGCGGAGCGCGCCGTCGGCCTTCAGCGCATCGATCTCAATGTCGTCGTACACATAGGTTAAGCGGGCGAGCAGGCGTTCATTCACCCAATCGAGATCCAGCTTCGCATGCATCCGGGGGCTGACGATCCGATCGGAGATGTGCTGGGCGATGCCGACCTGCCCGATGCGCTTCAAGCCCGGGATGACCCGGTCCATGAACGGCTCCATCTGCGCGGGAGAGATGAGCACCTGCTTCGCCGGCTTATAGGCGAACATCCGCTTCAGTTCCTCGATCCGGCGCATCGACGCGTCGTCGACCCGGTACAGCGTGCCTTCCGCGGCGACATAGCCGTAGTTCTCCAGGACGAGCAGCTTCTCCATGCCGAGGATATCGAGCTGGTAGCCGTCCATGCCCGGCGCCTCATCCAATTCGAAGCGCAGAGGTAGCGGTTCGTCCGTCACCGTGATCCGCTCGGACGTGCGCATGCCGTGCTCGAACCGGACGTCCGCGTGCGCGAACAGCGGCAGCAGCTCCTTCCACGCGAGCGGCGGCACGATGAGGAGGCGGTCCTGCTGCATCGAGAAGCCGCCGGGCGGCGTGCGGAAGGCATCCCGGTAGGTCGACTCGCTCCGCGCGATGTCGATCAGCTTGTCAAGGATGGCGCGATCCGCGGGCTTAAAGGCATGCAGGAGCGGATCGTAGGTGAAGTGCTTGGCGAATACGAACGGCTGCCGATGCTCGATGCGTCCGAGGAACTCCTTCAGCTTCTGGACGATATAAAGCCGCCGGGGGCCGAGCTTCATCTCGATGGCGAGCAGCGGGGAGCGGCTGTACTCCGAGACGGCTTTGCATGTGAATTCCACATCCAGCTCGGCTGTCTCGCCCGCTTCCGCTTCGCTCTCTTCCTGCGGGATCGACGCGCCGGCGGCGCCGTCGAAGAGGGAGATCAATCCCTTGGTGAACAGGACGTCCCGCGCCGGGACGAGCGGCGTCGGCGCCGGCCGCTCGGACGGCGCGGCATTCGCCGGCGCGGCCGTCTCGGGCTGCTGCGCGGCGTGAAGATGAATGAGAACGGCCGCGATATGCTTGCAATAATATTGGGTATGGACGGCGGGGCAGTCGCATCGCGCGTCGACGACGCCCGAATCGTCCATGAGAATGCGTACGGCGTAGCGGTTGCTTCCCCAAACATAGGCATCGTAGCGGCGTTCGGCCGAATTGTAGTCGACCTCCATGACGCGGTTGGACTCTTCGTACTTCAGACCGCGTTCAAAGGACGTTTGCCCGCACAACAGCTTGATCTGTTGAAGGGACAGCTTTTGGCTCATGAGAGGGTTCCTTCCCCGCCTGGTACCAGCGCACTTGTTAATATTTCATTATACCACAGCGGGATTCAAGTAAACGATTCGGCCGTCGTCCGCGTCCCTTCGAATATACAAGAGGTTGTCCTCGGACGGGTCTGACTAGACCGCCGGTGACAACCTCTTTTGGTTTGCCGTTCCGCGAGGATGCGAGCTTCGACGCAGCCGCTCGGGACGCTCAGGCTTGTTCCCGCAAGCCGACGAGGTGAACCAATTGGGGCGTCGAGATCACTTTGATCACGTGATGCGCTTTGTCGTACTCGACTTTGCCGGAGCCGGCTTCGGCGGCCGAAGATGAGCCCAATACGTAGAAGAGGTCGTCTGCGAGCGTACGGATGCAGACATCGCGTTCGGCCGGCTTCAATTCGTCCCATTCCTGCGCGCTCATCTCGAAAGTCTCGTAGCAGTCGGGAATGGTCGCCAGCGCGCCGGACAATTCGTCCAGAATCTCGTCGTAAGGTCTCGTATAGCGGATTGCCATCTGCTCTCACATCCTTTCTGGTCGTCCTATTATAACTTATTTACATAAAATTAAGGTGTGCCAATCGTGCCAATTGTTTGTATCGCTTTCTTTCGCAAGTTCAAACGACTATAATGAATACGCTGATTTGAACAGCTCGTTGCAATACGCTTAGGGGATGGTTTTGATGACGACGAGACAACGCGCCTGGAAATGGCTGTCCAAACCGTTCGTCTTTTTTACGATACTGATGATCTTTAAAATGTACTTGGCCGGATTCGTCATCTTCGAAGGCTGGCGCGCCTGGCTGCCGCTCGCGACGGGCCTGCCGTCGGTCTGGGTGGTCTTCAGCCTGATCGAGCTGCTCGCTCCGCGGCGCAAGCTGGGGATGTATCTGACGATGAACGCGGTGATGACGTCCGTTTATTTCGCCGTCATCATGTACTACAAATATTTCGGCGTCATCGTCACGTACCACGCGCTGAAGCAGGTCAACCAAGTCACCGAGGTCAAAGGCAGCGTATTCTCGCTCTTGCATCCGTACTTCCTGCTCATCTATATCGACTTCGTCGTCCTGCTGGCGCTGCTCATCGCGAGCCGCAAGTTCCGCGCCTGGGGACGCGCGTTGAAGGTGCGGAGCTCGAAAAGCGTCTTCTCCGCGCTGGGCACGCTGTCGCTCGCGGCCTGCATCCTGACCATCTGGCCCTACCGGGACAGCATGAACGAGATCCTGCAGGCGGAGAATATGGGCATCCTCAACTATGAAGCCTATGCCGCATTCGCCGCGTCGAAGGATAACGCGGTCGATCCGGTGAACGTGACGCAGGACGCCATCGACAAGCTCAAGGGCAACGAGAAGCCTGCCGGAACGCCGCTCGAATGGGGCGTGGCCGCGGGCAAGAACGTCATCGTCCTGCAGCTCGAAGCGTTCCAGAACTTCCTGGTCGGCATGAAGCTGGACGGACAAGAGATTACGCCGAACATCAACAAGCTGGCGGCGGAGAGCCTCTACTTCAACCATTTCTACCAGCAGGTGGGCCAAGGCAACACGGCGGACGCCGAGTTCGTCGTGAACACTTCGTTCTACGTGCCGACCAACGGCGCCGCGTCGCAGGAATATGCCGGCAAGGAATTGCCCAGCATGCCGAAGGTGTTCGAGGCGAACGGCTACCAAACCGCGACGTTCCATACGAACGACGTCGTGTTCTGGAACCGCAACGAGATGTACAAAGCGCTCGGGTGGCACGACTATTACGACAAGAAGTTTTTCGGCGACGAAGACACGGTCATGTTCGCCGCCTCCGACGAGGTGCTGTACGACAAGACGGCCGACAAGCTCGCGGAGATGCAGAACGGCGGCAGTCCGTTCTACGCGCAAGTCATCTCCATGTCGGGGCACCATCCTTTCAACCTGCCGGAGCGCAAATACAAGATGGAGCTGCCGGACCGGTTCGAGGGCACCCTCGTCGGGGACTACATCCGCGCGCAGAATTACGCGGACTACGCGCTCGGGCAGTTCATCGACAAGCTGAAGGCGAACGGCGTCTGGGACGACAGCGTCATCGTGCTCTACGGCGACCATCAAGGCCTGCCGATCTATTCGTTGACGGGCCGCGAGAAGGATCTCATGAAGGAGATCTACGGCCGCGAATACGGCTTGCCGGATATGCTCAACATCCCGCTCATCGTCCGCGTCCCGGGCAACGCGGTAGAGCCTAAGGAGATGACGGGCGTCGGCGGCCAATCCGACATTTTCCCGACGGTCGCGAATCTGGCCGGCGTCTCGCTCGCCGATCATCTTCATTTTGGCCAAGATTTGATCAATCAAAACGACAATCTGCTGCCGGAGCGTTATTATTTGCCGACCGGTTCGTTCTTGAACAACACGCAAATGTTCATTCCGGGCAAGGACTTCGAAGACGGGACCGCAAGACCGCTCCCGGGCTTGGCGGAGGATCCGAAGAGCGCGACGCAGCAGCAGTTCGACAACGCGCTCGAGCTGCTGAGTATGTCGGACAGCTACGTCCGGTCGCTGCCGGACCGGCAATAACAGAGAAAGAGAAATGGGGTGGGATCAGTGACTTGGAAGCTCCGCGGGAAAAAGTATGCGCCGTTGCTCGGCATGCTGATCTTCCCGATCCTGGGCGCGATATATGCGTTGACGAACAAAGTGGACGACAAGGTCTACCATCTGATGACGCCGCTGGACCATGCGATTCCGTTCGTGAAATACTTCGCTTTGCCGTATGCGGTGTGGATTTTTTATATTTACGTATGCATCGTTTATTTCTACAGGAAGGACCTTCGCGTGTACTACCGGTCCCTGATAGTCTACACGTTGAGCGCCCTGGCCTGCTACCTCGTCTACTCGGTATTCCAGACGACGGTTCCGCGGCCCGTCTTGACCGGAGAAGATCCGTTCACGCGGCTCGTCTCTTATCTGTATCACCGGGATCAGCCCTACAACTGCTTCCCGAGCATTCACTCGTTCTCCAGCTACATGGTGTTCCGCCTGCTGGCCGGCAGCAAGTTCCGGAGCCGGCTGAATCTCGCGCTCGTCGGCAGCATGTCGGGGCTCATCATCCTGTCGACGCTCTTCATCAAGCAGCATGCGATCATGGACGTGCTCGCCGCGGTGCTGCTGGTCGAAGTCGTGATCGCCGTCGTCGTGATCGCCGAGCGTCTGGTCGCGCGGCAAGCGCCGGCCAGGGAACGCAGCAGGGGCACATACGGCGCTTGATCGAAGCGCATCTAAAAAAAAGGCTGTCCGCGCGAAGGAATCGCGGTACAGCCTTTTTGCCGTGCGTGAGGAGTAACTTCGCTGCGATTAATGCATGATCAGCTTGCGATAGCGCGCTTTGATCTGCTCCTTGGCATAGCCGCGCCCTTCCCGCAGATGCACGTAGCCCGAGGGATGGAGCGCGCAGAGGACGGCGTGCGCCTCAATGTACGTATCGCATCCTTCGGGACGGCCCTTGGGGTCGCCGGCTTCCGCGGCGTTCTCTGCCTCGATCTCGCGGAACAGCGCCGTCAGATGGTCCATGAGGAAGACGTAACTGGCCGATCGGAAGAAGGCCGATTCATCTTCGCAGGCATGAAGGGAATGAATGGGCAGAAGCCACTCATATTTATCGTCGATAAAGTCGATCAACTGCTCGATCAGCCCGGCGATGCGCTCCCGTGCCGGCAGATGACGATTCAACTGCAAATAGTCCTCCAACTGCTTCAAGTAGGCGCGGCCCAAGTTCTCCGCCAGTTCCGAGCAGAGCTCGCCCTTGTGCGCGTAGCACCGATACAGGGTTCCCTGACCGACGCCTGCGGTCTTGGCGATCTGGTGCATGCTGACCGCTTGAACGCCATGTTCGGCGAATAGCGCTTGGGCGGTCTGCAGGATGAGGCGGCGGTTCTCCGCCGCGTCGCTCCGTTCTCGTCTGACAGCCATAGCTCTCCCTCCCGAAAAATTCCAAAAATACAGCTTGGATTCGTATTGACAACCGGACAATTGTCCGGTAACATCGAAGCTAAACCGGACAATTGTCCGGTTAAACAAAGGTCAACTCACGCAAAAGCCCATAAGACCATTGTAGCGCTGGCGGTTCGAGCGGTCAACGGCAACGGGAGAGAGGCGGCGCGGAGGAATGACTCTCAAAGGGAGAGTGGAGCGTTACCATGTCAGCCAAGGCAACAGCCGCGGGACCCGCAACATCGATTAAGGACGTCTTTGCGCCGCTCATCGCGATCATCGTCGGGATCTTCATGGTCATCTTGGACGGTACTGCAGTCAATGTCGCGCTGCCGCAATTAATGATCGAATTCAAACAGAACAGCCTGTCGCTCGTGCAATGGACCGTTACGGGCTATGCGCTGGCCCAAGCGGCGATCATCCCGCTCGCGGGATGGCTGTCGGACCGCTTCGGCGCGAAGCGCGTCTTCCTGATCGCGATCGGGTTGTTCACGATCGGATCGCTGCTATGCGCGCTCTCGACTTCGGTCGAGATGCTCATCACCTTCCGCATCCTTCAAGGCTTGGGCGGCGGCGTTGTCAGCCCGATCGCCATGGCGTTCATCTACCGGCTGGCGCCTCCGGGCAAGGTCGGCCAAGTGATGGGCATGATGGGGATTCCGATCCTGCTGGCGCCGGCGCTCGGTCCGGTCTTGGCCGGCTACCTGGTCGACTACGCCAGCTGGGAATGGATCTTCCTCCTGAACCTGCCGATCGGCATCATCGGGATTCTGCTCGGCATCCGCACGCTGCCGAATATTAGCCGCCAAGCGGTCGCTTCGCTCGATCTGCTCGGCATCCTGCTCGCGCCGATCGCCTTCGCCGCGCTCGTCTACGGCGTATCCGAAGGCGGCACGTTCAAGAACGGCGAATCGAACTGGACCGCCCCGACGACGCTCACGGGCATCATCGTCGGCGCCGTGGCGCTTATCCTCTTCGTCATCGTCGAACTGAAGCGCAAGGATCCTCTACTGGAGCTGCGCGTCTTCCGCTCCAGCACTTTTACGCGCGGCATCGTCGTGCAATGGATCTCCCAGATCGCTTTGTTCGGCACGATGTTCCTCGTCCCGCTGTTCCTGCAGCAGGCCCATGGCTACTCGGCGTTCAAGACGGGGCTGATCATGATCCCGCAGGCGCTGGCATCGGCCGTCATGATGCCGATCGGCGGCAAGCTGTCCGACCGCTTCGGCGCCCGTCCGCTCGTCTTGGTCGGCATGGTCATCACGACGGCGGCGGCCTACCTGCTGTCGACGATCTCCGGCGACGCGAGCGTGAGCTCCTTCATCCTGCCGCTGGCCTTGCTGGGCGCGGGGATGGGACTGTTCATGATGCCGCTCAACACGTACCTGATCCAGTCTGCGCCGCAGAACCTCGTCGGACGGGTCACCTCGCTGACGAACGCGGCCCAGCAAGTCATGATGTCGTTCGCGGTCGCCGGCTTGACCACGCTGTCGACGACGCGGATGCAGGACCTCATGATCGAGCAGAAGAAGCAAGCGCCGGATCTCGGCATCTTCTCCGATGCGTTCGGCTACACGTTCCTCATCCTCACCGGCGTCGCGGTGCTCGGCCTTGTGCTGGGGCTTATGCTCTCCAAGCCGAAGAATCCGCTGCCCGAAGGCGAGAACGCTGCCGAGATGCATATGATGGTCGGCTAACGGCTGCACAGAACGCCATATAGCCCGGAAATTGGACGACCCCCGCAGGGATACCCTGCGGGGGTCTTGTTTTTGCATGCTTTGCATAAGCGCAACCGCGCAATCTTTCCTGTGAATCACTTGCACGAAAGCAACGAAAGCCCTGCCTCTCAGTCGTTCTTGCGGCTCCAATGACCGCGCCAGTCTTGAATTCGTGTTCCTTCCAGCAGCCAGTTAAAAAGGAAATGGATTGGGAGTTGGGAGCATGTTCATCCCTAAGAGAGGAAAAATCAGAGGGTCGCACTTACTTCAAATTAAGATTATACGCTCGTCGGTACAAAGAGTCAAGCCGAGAAAAAACGGCTTCGCGCGTTTCGGTGCAAAGAGCCAAGCGGCAGGGGTGCTCGCTGGCGGTGCTCGCTCCCCAATAAATTGTATTCATACAACTTATTTAGCCCTTATTGGCGTTGGGGAGTGAATAACTTGCAATCGTACAAGTTATTTGAGAGGAAATCGATAAAAAGCTAAAAATTGGCCAATTAAGTTGTACATTTACAACTTAATTGCTGTTTTGGGGCGAATTCGGCAAAATAAGTTGTACGTTTACAACTTCTTACTCGGATTACAAGTCCTAACCGGGCGAAATCCCATTACCGAGCTGAATCCGCAGTCCCAGCCGAGCACTCTCTCCCGTTACGCTGCTACTTCGTCCTAGCCAAAGTGACAGCAGTTATTTTCATCAAAGCCTGTGACCTGGTACGGTCATGCGTGTTTTGATCGGAGATCATTCGGAAATGGTTATATGTGAAACTTTATAAGACTATTCTATATGAAAAACAGGGCGAAAACCGCCAGAGGAGGCGGTTCGCCCCTCCATCTGTCCGTCTCTGCCTTAATGGCCGCCGGACGTATCTACGCCGCTAAGGGCGCGGCGTCCGAGCCAGGTGACGACGATGCCCAGGATGACGATGAAGGCGCCGAAGTAGAACGGCAGTTGCACGCTGTCGAACCATTCGTGCAGCTTGTTGGCCAGCCATGGACCGATCGCGCCGCCGACGAAGCGAACGAAGTTGTACGAGGCGGAAGCGACCGAGCGCTCGACCGGCGCCGCGCCCATGACGACCGTCGTCAGCAGCGTATTGACGACGCCGAGGAACAAGCCTGCTACGATGACCAGAATGACGAGCGCGGTCTTGGAGTCGTGCCAGACGCCCATGGCGGCGAGGTCTAGGGCGAAGCAGAGCAGCATCAGGCGCAGCGCGCGAACCGCGCCCATCGACTGTGCCAGCTTCGGCGCGCCTATGACGGAGGTGATGGCGAGCGCCACGCCCCAGCCGAAGAACACGTAGCCGAGCTGGTGAATGCCGAGCTCCATGACGAGCGGCGTATAGGCCAGCAGGGTGAAGAAGCCGAAGTTGTAGAAGAGGGCGACGATGCCGAGGGTCAGCAGCCCCGGATACTTGAGCGCCTTGAAGGGATCGGCGATCGAGATGCGCGCTTTGGGCTTCGGAATGCGAGGCAGCAGCGCCAGGATGGCGATGAAGGCGAAGGACATCAGCACGCTGACGCCGAAGAAGGGGCCGCGCCAAGAGATGGAGCCGAGCTCGCCGCCCAGCAGCGGACCGACGGAGATGCCCAGTCCCAGCGCCGCTTCGTAGAGGATGATGGCTTTGGCCGTGCCGCCGGTGGAGAGTCCCACGATGGCGGTCAGCGCGGTGGCGATGAACAGGGCGTTGCCAAGCCCCCATCCGCCGCGGAATCCGACGATCTCCCAGACGCTGCCCGACATGCCGGCGAACGCGGAGAACGCAATGATGAAGGCGATGCCCACGATCATCGTCCGCTTCGGTCCGATGCGGCTGCTGATGAAGCCGGTGATGAGCATCATGAGGCCGGTGACCAGGGTGTAACTGGAAAACAGCAAGGATACTTGGCTGCCGGACGCGTGAAGCTGATTGCTGATGGCCGGCAGGATGGGATCGACGAGACCCATGCCCATGAAGGAGATCACGCAGGCGAAGGCGACGGCCCATACCGCTTTGGGTTGGCTGAACAAGCCGCCTTCGCTCGATAATCGATCGGATGATGTATTCATTTTCTCCAAATGCCTCCCGATAAATGATGACCTGTAATGACGCTTGCGGTGAATTAAGATTCTTCCAGCTGTGACAAGCGATTGCGAATCCGCTCGCGGATGCCGCGAAGCTCCCCCTGAAGCTCCCGGATGCCCGCCATCTTGCGCTCGGTCAGCGCCAGATGCTCCGCAAGCAAGCGATCAACTTCCGTCAGCTTCTCCCGCACCTCGGCTTCGGCGCCGGGCGGCGGGGACTTCCGGTAGGCTTCGAGCTCATCCCGCATGGCGATATGCTGCTGCAGCTCTTGCAGCGAGAAGCCCAGCACCTCCCGGGCGTTCAACATCTTGTTCAGACGGTCGATATGCGCTTGGGTGTACAGACGAATGCCGCCCTCGCTCCGTTCGGGAGGAGGGATCAGACCGATCTCTTCATAGTAGCGAATCGTCCGCTTCGTCAATCCGCACGCCTGCGCGACTTCTTCGATCTTCATTCGTTCCAACCGCTCACCTCCGATGCGTTTGCTGCACAATGGCTATTATATTCCCAACCTAACCTTAACGTCAACGTTAAGTATGACTTACCAGAAATTCGGCCGCGCAAGCTTAGCATGCCCGACCCTTTCCTCGGTTCCGCTAAAGGATTGACTCGGTTCGCCGGAGGCGTTAATATAGCTGTGAACGCGCGTTTATGAAACGAGGATGAGCCCTGTGAAGAAACCGGAGATCAACTCCGTCGAGATTGCCCGTCTAGCCGGCGTATCGCGAAGCACGGTCAGCCGCGTCATCAACAATTACGCCAATGTCCCGCCGGAGACCCGCGCGAAGGTGATGAAGGTTATCGAACAGTACAATTACGTGCCGAATCTGTCCGCCCAGGTGTTGGCCGGGAAGCGGACGCGCACGATCGGCCTCTTCATGATCGAGGCGGGGCACGTCTCCCGCGACATGCTGTCGAACCTGCTGCTGGCGAGCGTCATCGAGAACGCTTCGGCCCAAGGCTACTATGTCTTAACCTATATTATCCGGGGGACGGACGACGCCGAGACGATCCGGAACGTGAAGGATATCTTCTATCAACGGCGCATCGACGGGGGGATCTTCATCGGGGCCGCGAATCGCGAGCCGTTCATCGAAGCGCTTATCGCGGAAGGCTTCACGGTCGGCATCGTCGACCAGGAGCTGCCCCGCGACGTGGAGCCGAACCGGATCGTCGTCAACTTCGACAACGACCGGGGCATGATGATGGCCATCGGCCACCTCGCCCAACTGAATCACCGGGACATCGGGGTCGTGAACGGGGATATGAAGCGGTTCTCGGGACCGAACAAGTACGAAGGCTTCGAGGCCGCGATGCGCCATTACGGACTGCCGATCCAGGAGAAATGGGTGCTGCCGGGAGGCTTCTCCGAAGAGAGCGGCTACGAGGCGCTGCAAGTTTTCCTGCGTTCGGGAACCCCGCTGCCGACGGCCATGATCATGGCCAACGACAGCGTCGCGTTCGGGGCGATTCGCGCGCTCCACGAGGCCGGACGGTCCGTCCCGGGCGATCTCTCGGTCATCGGCTTCGACGACCATGCGCTCAGCTCCAGATTCACGCCGGCGCTCACGACGGTGAAGGTCGACTTTGCCGAGATGATGCGGCAACTAACCGCGTTCGTGATCCGGCATATCGAGAACGCCAGCGAGAGCGGACCCGTGCGGTACTGGGTACACTCCCATCTGATCGTGCGCGATTCGTGCAGGCGTCTCTGAAGTCCGTTCAAGCTGGATATCTATTTGAATATAAAAGGAGCCTTTGCCTCATGGACAATAATCTGCTGGGCAACAACGTCATCACGCAAATCGGTCTGCTGGTACATGACATCGAGAAGACCTCGCAAGCCTATGCCGACTTCTTCGGCATCGACAAGCCGAATTGGTTCTGGACGGACGCGGCGGACGTAGCGCAGACGGAATACCGCGGCGCGCCTTCCGAAGCGAGGGCGAAGCTGGCCTTCTTCGACATGGGCTCCTTGCAGCTGGAGCTCATCGAGCCGGACGATCAGCCCAGCACCTGGCGCGAATCGCTCGACCGCGACGGCGAAGGCTTCCATCATATCGCCTTCGCGATCGACGGGATGAAGGACAAGGTGGCGGCGCTCGGCCGGAGCGGGTTGCCGCTGCTGCAGAAGGGCGAGTACACGGGCGGACGTTACGCCTACGTAGATACGCTCAAGGACCTGAAGGTACTGATCGAACTACTCGAGAACGACCGCTAAGCATGAAGGATGGTGTCTATCAGATGAACTTGCTCATCACCGGAGCCGGCAGAGGGCTCGGATTGGAATTAACGAAGCAAGCGGCGGCCCGCGGCCACACGGTCGTCGCCTGCGTCCGCGATACGGAGGGCGCCGTCGCACTGCGGGAAGCCGCCGAACAATATCCCGGCCGCATCCGCATCGAGTCGTTCGATATCGTCTCGGAGACCGAGGCGCAGCGGCTTGCCGACCGGCTTAAGCAGGATGCGTTCGTCTTGGACGGCATCGTGAACAATGCCGGCATTCTGCTAGGCCGCGACGGCGGCATCGCTTCGCTGTCGCTCGACGACACGCGCCGGACGTTCGAGGTCAACCTGTTCGGCCCGCTGATCGTGGCGAAGCACCTGACGCCGCTCCTGCGCGAGAGCGAGTCGGGCGCGGAGATCGTCGTCAATATCTCGTCGGAGGCAGGCAGCTTCTCGGGCGCCTACGGGGGGGACTATCCGTACGCGCTCTCCAAGATGGCGCTGAATATGTTCTCCAAGCAGTTGAACGAAGAGTTGAAGCCCCGCGGCATTCGCGCGCTGGCCGTGCATCCGGGCTGGATCCGCACCGACATGGGGGGACAGGCCGCGCCGCTGTCGCCGGAAGACAGCGCGACCGGCATCCTGAACCTGGTCGAAGGCACGACGGCCGTCCCGGAGGAGACGTTCTTCGTCGACTACGCGGGCCGCCCGATGCCGCTCTGAGACGGGACGGGGAACGACGGGGCATTGGATGTGAGGGAGTGATAGGAAGAGAGACGGCAGCCTCCGGGGCGGCCGTCTTTTTTATGAAAATGAGGCTTGGCCATTATCGCTTTCAGGACTTACACACCTAATCATCGTAGGGAATATTCGTCTTCGGTTGGCAAAGGTTGCCCGGAATTCATCGGCTGGGACCTGTCCGGTGGTGCTCGCTAATGGTGCTCACTGATGGTGGTACTTGATGGTGGTGCTTGAT
>NZ_JACJVP010000060.1:0-1992 GCF_014212125.1 Cohnella nanjingensis | reverse complement strand
AGTTGTACATTTACAACTGTTTGGTTGGCGTTGGAGGCCTGGAGGTTTTCATTATAGCCTATGACCGGGTAAGGTCATGCGTGTTTTTTATTGGGAAGAGCAAGGGAGCGTAGCCGTGACACAAGGAGGCAAAGTGTACAAATCACTATTCAAAAAAAAGAAATGAATAACATTTTATATCATGATAGCATTCGAATTGTAACGAAAAACAATAAAAGAAAGGAAAAAGGTAATATGATAATGAATGTAGAATTAATCCCGGAATATCGCATTGCTTATGTGCGACAGGTCGGTCCATATGGTCCTGCCAATGCGCAAGCCATGGAAGGGTTAAAAAAATGGGCTGTGGAGAAAAAGCTACTTACCGAATCGGCAATTCTACTTGGAATTCCGCAAGATCACCCTGAAATAACGCTTCCTGAAAACTGCAGGTATGATGCATGTATCGTCATTTCCAAGGATTTTCAAATGGATGATTCCATTTGCGAAAGCGAGCTTGCCGGTGGAAAATATATGGTTTGCAAAGTCAAACATACGGCGGAAGAGATTCAAAAAGCATGGACTGACATTTTTCCAGCGTTACAAGACAGTGGATATCAAATGGACGACAAACCGATTTTAGAAAGATACACGGGTGAAATGATTAACAATGATTCATGCGAAATATGCATACCCATAAAACCGTTATAGCCTCGTTAGCGCATTTTTCTTGTTCGTTGTTCGCGTCTTTCCCGCGCGAGAGGACGGACAAGCGGTTTGTTCAGTTTTGACGTTCGCATCGATGCAAGGGATCGATAGGCAGAGAGACGGCAGCCTTCGGGGCGGCCGTCTTTTTGTTGGGAGACGGACAAGGGATGGACGTGCTGTGATACGGAGAGTCAAAATGTACATCTTAATGAAATAAGCCAAAAAGCGGTCCGGACGCCAGACAAGGAGAGCAGACGCATCGTTCCGCGGACGACTCCGCCGACTCGACCGACCGTTCGAATGAAAAGTGAAACGCAGAAGCATTGCCGCCGTAGTAGAGATGGTAGACATCATCGCGTGCGACACCAAAACTACATTGACTTTCGACCGGGCGTTCGATACGATGGCAACGATCAGGCGGAGAGAAGCTTGGGGGCCGCGGAAGGACAAGCTGGGAAGAAGAGCAGAAGGAGTGGAATCATGAGGGGCATTATCAAGTTTTCACTGAGCAACAAGTTTGCGCTATGGATGATTACGATCATCGTCCTGGTGGCCGGGTTGTATTCCGGCATGAACATGAAGCAGGAGAGCCTGCCGAATCTGTCGTTGCCTTACCTCAGCGTGACGACGGTCGTGCCAGGGGCTTCGCCGGACGGCGTCGTCGAACAGGTGACGGCACCGCTGGAGCAGCGTCTCAAGAACGTAGAAGGCTTGAAGAACATCACCTCTACGTCGATGTCTAACGTATCGAACATTACGCTGGAATTCGACTTCGGACAAAATATGGATAAGGCGACGACCGGCGTTCGCGAAGCGATCGACAGCGTCAAGCTGCCGGATACCGCGCAGGATCCTTCCATCTCGAAGTTCTCCATTAATACGTTTCCCGTCATCTCCCTGAGCGTCTCGGGAGAGAGCGGTCTCGAAGATCTGACGAAGACGGTAACGGACGAAGTGCAGCCGGCGCTCGAAGGCTTGGACGGCGTCGCGTCCGTCCAGATCGCGGGTCAGTTCGTGAAAGAAGTGAAGCTGACCTTCGACCAGGCGAAGCTCGCGCAGTACGGCCTGACCGAGGATTCGGTCAAGCAGATGATCCAAGGCTCCGCGGTCAACGTGCCGCTCGGGATCTTCACGCTGGGCAAGACGGAGAAGTCGATCGTCGTGGACGGACGTATCGCGACGCTGGACGACCTGAAGAACCTGGAGATTCCTGCGATTCCGGCAGGGGCCGGCGCGGCTGGCGCCGGCGCGGGCCAAGCTGGCGCAGGCATGCCGGGCGCAGGTGCGGGCGCGACGGGCGCAGGC